>NZ_JBBMQP010000002.1:0-1830066 GCF_038900115.1 Hoeflea sp. AS60
GCTGGCGGCAACCGCTTCACCGTGCAAGGCGTTAAGGTTGCACGAAACGTTGTCATTCTCGATCTGGGCGCTTCGATGAACCTGACGCCCGACGCAACGCTTGGCTTCACCTATAGCGGTCAGTTCGGATCTGGAGTCAGTGATCAAAGCCTCAAGGCAAACCTCAGCGTCAAATTCTGACAATCGGCCTGCCGCCAAGGGATAGACCCCACCTGTCTATCCGCGCGACGCTCATGAAACCAGGCGGCGGTCGATCTTCCTTCCACAGTGAGAGTCTCCCTATGTTAAGTGCACGACCCGTCCTTGCGGCATTTGCTCTGGTAAACCTTGCTGGCATGGCCTTCGCTCAGGAGGTGAGCCTGCCGGGCAATGCGTCATCGCTGACCGAGGCCCATGGCGACTGGACAGTCAAATGTGCGGTTGTGTCTTCGTCTGACGGTGCAAAAACCAAGCGTTGCTCACTTTCGCAACAGCAAGTCGCCCAACAAACCGGGCAAAGGGCGCTGGCAATCGAACTCACGACTGCCAGCGAGGGTGCGAGCGGATCCCTCGTTCTGCCCTTCGGTCTTGCGCTGGAGCGCGGCGTTACCTACCAACTCGACGATGGCCCCATCGGCGCGACCCAAACCTTCCGCACCTGCTTGCCCGTGGGCTGCGTTGTCGACGTCACTTTCGACGCTGGCACCCTTGCCTCCTTCAGGTCGGGAAAGCAGCTCCAAGTGACCGCCACTGCCGACGGCGGTCAGGAGATGATCTTCTCCATTTCGCTCAGCGGGTTCTCAAGCGCACTTGACCGCGTGGTGGCACTCTTGGAGTCATAGCGAGCGGCACGTTCATGGTGGGCGGGAGCGGTCAAGAGCGCTTGGAAGACGCTACCCTATCCTTGTGGAAACGAACGAGTTCGGATCCAACAAAGAGCTTGGGAATTTCGGTGTCGCCCCGACGCAAGTCATGCCTCACATGATTACTCACCGTGTTTCGGGTAACACCTAGAATGTTGATGATGTCGTCTACGCAGTAGACGTGAGAAGCCTTGAAGCGACGCCACCAAGCGGACCACTTCATTTTTAACCCCTCAACCCCGTTTCGAATTTGAGAAGATCATCGAACATCCAGTGCGTGGAGCCGCTGCCCAGTTTGCCTGGCTGCGGGAGATCGGCCCTTTCCTCGGGCCACGGCCAGATTGTTGCGATGCTGACACTGTGTCGAGTAGCAACCTGCCTGACCTTGAGAAAAGGTCCCGAATTGCCATTGTCCGTCAAGTTTCCTGTGTTTGGCTTTTTCCAGGCAGTCGGATGGATTTGGCCGGCTTGTTCGGAGCATTCGACTAGCTCCTTTCCGGCGCCACTGGCGCTCGAGGAGCATTCTCATCTGTAAATAGGCGCCTGATCGGCCGGTGCGCAGTCGAATTTCGCAGAAACACGAAAATGCGCGGCAAAAAAGAGATCAGAGTGTTTGAATTCGGGCAAATTCCGATGTTGAATAACCAGCCACCCCCAGCTTGAGGGTAAGAACTAGCAACGTCATGTGCTGGAACCAAAAAAACAGCGAGTCGTCGCGATTGGTCACATGCTGTCGAATTATATCTCGACCTAGCTCGCCGGAACTCACGCTTAAGAGCTACCGCGATGTGGGGCCACGCATGGGGCCAGAAATCTGACTCTCCAAAGATCGTATAAAATCAACGTGCTGTAGAAAATAATGGCGGAGAGGAAGGGATTCGAACCCTCGATACCCTTCCGGGTATACTCCCTTAGCAGGGGAGCGCCTTCGACCACTCGGCCACCTCTCCGTCGACCGTCTGTTACCTTAGCGTGATCGGGTAATCAACCGGAATTCGGGAACGAAATCATCAATTGCATTGGGCTGCGGCCGGCCGATGGCCAATTCGTGTGCCCGAGGCTTGTCCACTCTGTATAACAGAGCCGGAAATTTGCGGTTATCAGCAGGCGGGGTCAGCTTATCCAGCGGAGTTCTCCAGGCAGGAGGCTGCACCCATGAAGCGATGCATCGGTCGGGTAAGACCGGGGCGTTCTTTGGCTCTCGATTGTTCGGGGAGCGACCCGTGTCTGCCGAATGTTGATTCGTGGCAATTCGAAGTGGGTGGCGTGCGCGTCGCCATGGATTGGTGAGCAGGGTCGGATTGCAGCCGAAATTGCGATCAATCGGGGCCTTTTCATGTGGCGGTAATGATCGGCGGTGGGCACGCCCGAGAAATTCGTATTGAGATGTGTTCAATCCGTTGGGTATTGATTGATCATGGCTGGGCAGAGAGCCTGATCCGGTCACCTGAACTCTCCGTCTCTCTATATATACAGATTGCAGTTCAGCGAGGTGTTGGCCCAATGTGCCGAGCAAGATCCACTTGCCGCAGTGCTTGTAAAAGCATTGCCCCTGATCATAGCGAGTCGGCAAAGGGCTTCCCAAATTGGCTCATACCACTCCGATTCTCACCTGATCCGCCGAAAATTGCCGCGAAACCACCGGCGGATGCTGCCTTGTGAAGCGTCTTGCGGCCCTGAGTTCCTAACGAAGGGTAAACAAACCAGGCCGGGCGCGCAGATTTCGTGTCATTTGTGCAACAGGATGTGGTGAAGGCAGGGCGAGAAGCCGTGAGGCGGAGTGATCAGCGTTGCGCGGGCCGCTCCGGTGAGTATGTTCACTAACGAAGCCACGGCGGTTACCCGCTTGTCTTCTTCCATTGTGGGGATGGGACAGAGAATACTGTCCTTCAGCGACAACCCAGACCATTAACTTTTGACTGGAGGTCAGAAATGAACATCAAGAGTCTTCTCATCGGCTCCGCAGCGGCTCTCGTCGCTGTATCCGGCGCTCGCGCTGCAGACGCAATCGTTGCAGCTGAGCCTGAGCCCGTTGAATACGTCCGCGTTTGCGACGCTTTCGGCACCGGCTACTTCTACATCCCTGGCACCGAAACTTGCCTTCAGATTTCTGGTTTTGTCCGCTTCCGCGTGACTGCAACCAAGGGCACCGCCGGTTACACCCAGAACACCCGCGCTCGCATCAACTTTGATGCACGTTCGGAAACTGAAATGGGCATGCTGCAGGGCTTCATCCGTCTTCAGTCCAACTCGGGCAACACTTTCGGCACCGACTCAGCTGTTGTTACCGACCAGGCGATCATCCGTCTCGGCGGCCTGTTCATGGGTTACACTGAATCTGCATTCGCAGCTCTCTGGGGCGGCGGCGTTGGCAACTGGGGCCTCATCCAGACCGATAACGGCGGTTCTTATTCCTACCAGCAGCGTCAGCAGATCGGTTATCGTTACGATGCCGACTCGTTCTACGCGGCTCTGGTTCTCGAGCATGATGCCAACCCTTCGCTCAACTGGACTCCTGACGTCGTCGGTGTTCTCGGCGTAACCCAGGGCTGGGGCGGTGCATTCGCTCACGTCGGTTACGACGAATCTGCCAAGGCAACCGGCGTCAAGGCTGGTGTTGAACTTGCAATCGCTGCTACCGGTGGTTCGCTCCGCGTCGGCGGTTTCTACTCGAACAAGATCGCTAACTCATACGGCGTTACCTTCGGTGCCATCGGTGAAGTTGCTAACTGGTCTGCTGGTCTTGGCTACACCCAAGACCTCACCGAGACCCTCAACGCGACCCTCGGTTACCAGTACTTTGACGGCTTCTCGGCTGCCAAGGGCGGCACACTCAAGAACGGTCACCTCATCGAAGGCGCACTGTCCTGGACTCCTGTCACGAACTTCAACGTTCGTCTTGAAGGCAACTGGGGCACTTCGCGCTCTTATGCTGGCGTGAAGACCAACACTGCAAGCGGCTTCATGTGGGTACGTCGTTCGTTCTAATCAAACCTCGGTTTGATCTGATAGAGCCCGGCAGCTTTGGCTGCCGGGTTTTTTTGTGCCAAGATTCCACTCTTGGATGATCTTTGGCTGAGAATCGTCGTCCGATGTGCATTTCGCTTTAGGCTTGGCCTCTTTTGAGCAGGGGTGATACGCTTCCGGTCTGCAAAGTTGCGGCGGAGAACCGATGCGAAACGTTAAACTCTGGACATGGCCTGGCCTGGCCGCCGTGGTATGTCTTTCGGCTCTCGCGATATGGTTCAAGGCTGGCGCGATTGAAGCAGATCTCCGTTCACGGACAATTTCCGCTTTGCAGCGAGACCATGCCTGGGTGCAGGTGCTGATCAACGGTCGCGATCTCACCCTGACAGGCCTGGCGCCAGATGAAGACAGCCGGAGCAAAGCGCTCTCCATCGCCCGCAATGTCCATGGTGTTCGCGATGTTAAGGATGCGTCTGTTCTGTTGCCGGAGGAAAAGCCTTACCGGTTGTCGGCAGAGAAAACCGAGAACGGCATCACGCTTGGGGGCTTTGTACCCAATGAAGCTGCGCGCGCTGACATTGTCTCGACGCTGACCGGATTGCTTCCAGGTATCGCGCTCTCAGACCAGATGAAACTGGCGAGAGGTGCGCCCGCGGAACTGGTTTCTCTTGCTGGCTTTGGATTGTCTGCGTTCACCCGCTTTTCCATCGGGTCAATGACCATTACTGACGGTACCATGCGGATCACCGGTAAGGCCCTTAATCCAGATGACCATGAGGCTGCGTTGTCAGTGCTTTCGTCCGTTCCGGCTTCCGCAGGTGTAGTGAGTGAAGTGGAGATTGTGCCAGCGGCAGCGATCGGCGACTATAGCTGGTCAGCCTCCAAGGGACCGGGCGGGCTTGTCCTGAATGGGTATGCGCCGGACTTTGCCGTTCGCAAAGCCATCATGACGCGAGCCGGTTTGGCGGGGGGAGACCTCGCTGCCGTTGACCGGATGCGGTTTGCAACGGGGGTTCCTGCTGGCGTGGACTGGCTGACGGCTGTCGAACTGGGGTTGTCTGCTCTTGAGAAAATGAGCGAAGGCACGGTCACCATCACGGACAAGACACTCGATGTGTCCGGGGAGGCGCGCGACGCGGACGCCTTCCGGGCGATACAGGACATGCTTTCCGGCAAGCTGCGAGGCGGTGTCTTGCTGGGTACGGCGGATATCGGGATGGCGCCAGGCCACGGCGCTGATTGACTGCATGACAGCTGCATCGCTGCTGCGGACGGACTGGTAGCCACCGGACATGGTGAAAGCCGTCCGCTCATGAACAAAGAAACGGACGAGGGCAAGGCGGAGTACCGCCGGATTGAGTTTCACATCCTTAATTAACGGGCCCCAGGCCCCTGGAGGGAATAATGTGGTACATGTTCACACATCTTTGGTTTTGGTTGTTGCTGGCTTTTCTCGTTGGCGGGCTGGTGGGATGGAAGACCTGCGGTCGCGTTCGGAGTTGAAAGCAAGTTCAGCTGATTTGGAGGCGGAGTGATGACCATGTTTGTTTTACAGGCCGTGTTTTTGATAGCCGTAGCGTTTGGTTTGGGATGCCTGGTTGGATGCATTCTCAAGGGCAGGTCGGGAAGCGCGCAGCCGCATCCGGGCGCTGCAGGTGCTGTCACTCATGAGGGTGCCGCGCATGCGGTAACTGCCGGCGAGCTTGCGGCGCAAAGTCCGCATTATGAGCCTGAGACTTCACCCCAACCGGCATCGGCCTTGGTTCCGAAGCCGGAACCGACAGAAGAAAATACAACTCCGGCTGCTGCAGCTCCAGCAACGGCGGCTTCAGCCAAAAAGGCAACCACACCTAAGACGGCCAAGCCAAAGGCTGCCAAATCTGCCGTGAGCAAGTCCAGCGCGCCGAAAGCCGCTGCTTCCAAGCCCAAGCCCAAGCCCAAGGCGACGGCTAGCGATGCTGCAAAGGTGATGGTGGAGAAACCGGTCACGGCGAAAGCCGCCGCCGCGAAGACGAAAGCAACAAAGACCAAGCCTGCTGCATCCGCAACTCCTGATAATCTTAAGCAAATCAAAGGGGTGGGGCCGCAGATTGAAGCCAAATTGAATGCTGCCGGGATTAACAGCTTCGCGCAGATCGCCGCCTGGACTAAGAAAGAGCAGGCGCAGTTCGCTGAGCAATTGTCCTTTGCCGGCCGGATCGAGCGAGAGGAATGGGTGAGCCAGGCCAAGATTTTGGCAAAGGGCGGTTCCACCGACTTCGCCAAGCGTGTTGCCAAGGGAGAGGTGGCGACTTCGGCTGGCAGCAAACCCAAGCGTGGCGCCAAGAAGTAGCATCGATTTGCTGCTGCCGCGTCATGCGGCAGCAAGCCGGTGCGGCGTCAGTGCTGTCGTTGTTTGTCGACCGCGGCGAAAAACCGGGTCAGGATGTCGGGAATTCCAGACAGATGCAGGATCGGCGCGTGGCCGTGACCGGGAATTGTGATGGTCTCAAGTGACGGCACACGGTTCTTCATCTCGATCAGCGTATGAGCTGACAGCAACGTTGAATGCTCCCCACGCAGTGCCAATAACGGCATGCCGCCCAGCCCCTCGAACTGCGGCCACAATGTCGGCAGCGGCGTGCCCAGATCTACGCCCTTGAGGCCATCAAGCAACGAAGGGTCGAAGTCAGCCTGAAGCTTTCCGTCTTTTTCCACATAGATTGCATGGGCGAAATCCATCCAATCGGCTTCACTGAGGGCGGGGAAGCTTTTTGCATGGGCAACGGCAAGGATCTGTGCCGCGTCCGTCCAGTTCTTAGGTGTCGGAGTGCGGGACAGATAAGCCTTGATCTGGACCAGTCCGGCACCTTCGATCACCGGACCGATGTCATTGAGCACGCCCGCGGCCATTACGCCGGGCCGCGTTGCTGCAAGTACATGCATGATCAATCCACCGCGCGAGGTTCCTATGAAGATCGCATGTTCAAGGCCGAGTGCCGCCATGCCGGCCAGCACGTCGTCGGCTTCGACGATAATCGTATAGCGGGAAGGGTCCTTGTCCCAGCCGGAACGGCCGCGACCACGGTAATCAAAACTGACCACGCGCCGCGGTGTTTTTGGATCGCTCGACAGCTGGCGCGCCAGATCATCAAAATCTCGGGTGGTGCGGGTCAGTCCGGGCAGACATACGACGGGCAGGCGCTCTCGGGTGGCGGGATTGTCGCGACCGTAGTCGGCAGCATGCAGACGAAGACCATCAGTGGCGGAAAAGAACACGCTTTCGTATGTGTCGGTGCTCACAGAACCGGCTGTGCCAGATTTTTCGTTTGTCCCAGATTTGCCGTTCGCCATCGTCAGATCCTGCTTTTGTCGGTTTTACTTCAGGATCAAGCCTATAGCCTTTTTGATGGGCAATGCGACAGGGCTTATCTGCGGCCAAACCTTAGGTCGCTCTCGATGTTGCCGGATTGGCCAAGGCGAGCCTTGTAGATCTGATAGTTCTCCATGACACGTTGCACGTAATGGCGCGTCTCGGTGAAAGGGATCATTTCAACCCAGTCAATGACCTCGTCAAGCGGTCGCCCGCGCGGATCGCCGAAGCGCTTGATCCACTGTGATACACGGCTAGGGCCTGCATTGTAGGCAATGAAGGTGAGGATGTAGGATCCGCCGAAGTCGGAAATCTGTTCGCCGAGAAAATGCGCGCCCAGGGTGGCGTTGTAGCTGGCATCGGTTGTCAGGCGTTCTTTCGAGTAGGGGAGGCCGTGGCGAGCTGCGACTCCTTTTGCCGTTCCGGGCAGGATCTGTAACAGCCCGCGGGCATTGGCCGGCGAAATCGCCGCCTTGTTGAAAGCGCTTTCCTGGCGCGCGATCGAATAGGCAAGCGCCTTGCCTGAGCCATTGATGTTGGCGGCCGTGGGCACCGCGCCCAGCGGATAGGCAAGGGCTGCGACATCGAGCCCGCGGTTCCAGGCGATCTTGCCGACTTGCAAGGAAATCTGATGTTCGCCGCGTTTCTCCGCCATGGACGCAAGGATGGCGAGTTCACCGGGATTGTCGAGTTCGGCCGCAAGGGCGCGGTAGAGCAGATTGGCACGCCACTCCACACCCGCATCCTCGAGCTTGCCAATGGCCTGCACCGCCTCCCGGCCAGCGAAGGTTGTCCGGTCCTTGGCGGTCGGCGACGGATAGGTGATTTCAAGGGAATTGCGGCCGAGTTTGGCGCTGGCGAGCTGGCCGTAGAATGTGGATGGATACTTTGCTGCTCGTGCGTAGTGCTCGGAAGCTTTCCCGCCGGCTCCGGCTTCAGCCGCACGGCCCAGCCAGTAGTGAGCGCGCGCGGTTGAAATCTGTCCACTTGCGACGGCAAGGATAGCGGAAAAATGCTTCACGGCGGTCTTGGCGTCCTTGAGCCCCCTCAGTGCGTACCAGCCTGCGTGAAATTCGGCTTCGGCTACCTCTTCCGGGCTCTGCGCGAGATGGGCTGCGGCGAGCTTGTAGGCAGTCTTTGCGTCACCATCTTCATAAAGGCCGCGACTGACCACCCTGGCTTCCACCCACCATTCATCCGGATCAACCAGGACCTCGCGGTCGCGTGGCATCCTGGCAAGAAGGGCAGCAGCTTCCTTGTCGCGCTCAAGTTCGCGCAATTGGCGAATACGCAGGTACAGGTAGGCTGGCGTGTCATGCCAGGACTTGTCGACGGCCTTGATCGCCGCTGTGGCCTTTGCAGGATTGCGGATCACGGCTGCCCAGGCGAGGTAAAGCGATTGCGCTTCGGCCTTTTTGGAAAGTGCTTTGGCGTCCTTGAAGTGATCACGGTAAAGCAGCATTTCCATGCGGCGGAAATGGTCGGCCTTGGTCAGCAGGCTGTCGAATTCGCGCAGAAATAAGCCGGCATCACGGTTATCCATGTTGACCGTGCGCCAGAAGTTTGAGGCAATGGTGCGCGCACGCTTGGTGTCGCCGCTCTCCATCAAGGCCCTGACAAGCGTGATGGCGCCTCTGGTGGTTTCGGGTTGCTTGTCGGCGAAGGTGGCCAACACCTGCTGTGCTGACGGCTTTTCGCGGAAAAGGGCATTTTCATAGAGCCGCGGCAGCGCGTTGAGGCCCGGCCAGCCTTTCAATTCGGTGGTCGCATCGGCTATCTCAGCCGATGGCACGCCGTCTTGTCCTGACAGGGCAATCGCCCAGGTCAGTATGTGGCGATCGAGCGTTTTCCGGGGCATGGAATCACGGATCGAGCGGGCGAGGCCGGCGTCCCTGTCGCCAAGCGCTTCCAGGCCTGACTTGAGCGCAAGGCTGGCCGATCTGGAGCCTTTGGTCAGTTTGGAAGACTGTTCGGGTTTGGGATCCGGCTCGGGGCTGACGGTGGAGGGCCGGGGCGCGGGCAGGGGGATCGAACCGGAGGGCAGCGGAGCAGCCGAAGTGACGCCGGCCAGCACTGTGGAAAGCGCGAACAGTGTTGCGAGTGCGGTCTTTTGCATTATGGCCTTCTGTTCGAAATGATGTCCTTGTCTGCCTGCTGCCGAACCGTCGCGCCCTCACCGTGGGTCCTGCATTTTCAATCCCGCAAAAAGCTTTAGCAAAAGCCCGTGAAGCGAGAGTTAAGCAGAGCGAATGCGCCTTGCCTCAAGCAAATAATCAAACCCAATTGCGGGGAATATACGGCCAGCACCACAAATTGGCCGCTGACGGGCTCCAATCAGCTCAAAAGCGCTTCGAGGTGCGGAGCAAGGCTTTTCCGGCGCGGTAATTTCCTGTATCGCCTCCGGTACAGGTTATTGAATGCGCTCACTGGGCGGCGAGTACAGTTTTTGGAGATCAGCATGTTCAAGGGTTCCCTTCCGGCCCTCATCACCCCCTTTACCGAAAATGGCGCGGTGGACGAGGATGGCTTTGCCAGCCATGTCGAGCGGATGATCAAAAACGGTAGCCACGGGCTTGTTCCGGTCGGCACCACGGGTGAGTCTCCAACGCTGACCCATGCCGAGCACAAGCGGGTGGTTGAGCTGTGCATCGAAGTCGCTGCAGGCAGGGTTCCGGTCGTGGCCGGAGCCGGATCAAACAACACAGCTGAATCGATCGAACTTGCGGTGCACGCCGAAAAGGCCGGGGCCGATGCCGTGCTTGTGGTCACCCCCTATTACAACAAGCCGACCCAGAAGGGCCTATATGCGCATTTCAAAGCCGTGGCTGAAGCAATCACGATACCGATCATCATCTACAACATTCCGCCGCGCTCGGTGATCGATATGTCGGTGGAGACGATGGCTGCGCTCAATCGTGATTTTCCCAATATCGTTGGTGTCAAGGATGCGACCGGCAATCTCGCCCGGGTACCGGAACAGCGTATGGCCTGCGGTGCGGACTTTGTGCAGCTGTCAGGTGAGGACCCGACGGCGCTGGGTTTCAACGCGCATGGCGGCGTGGGCTGCATATCGGTAACCGCGAACGTGGCGCCCAAGCAGTGCGCGGAATTTCAGGAAGCGACATTGCGCGGAGATTACGCCACCGCGCTGACGATGCTCGACCGGTTGATGCCGTTGCACAAGGCTATTTTTGCAGAGCCAGGTGTTTCCGGTGTCAAGTACTGTCTGGGCAAGATGGGCCTGGTCAAGAATGTGGTCCGTTCGCCGCTGCTTACGGTTGAACACGGGACAGCGGCCTTGCTTGACGCGGCGCTTGCTCAGGCGGGCGTGGCCAACTGATCATGGCTCCGAAAAAGGAAGACAAGTCGCAGTATGGCAAGGTCGTGGCTGAAAACCGCAAGGCCCGCTTCAACTATGAAATTGTCGAAACATTCGAAACAGGTCTGGTTCTGGCCGGGACCGAAGTGAAATCGCTTCGGGAAGGCAAGGCCAACATCGCCGATTCCTACGCCAATGAAGAGGGCGGGGAAATGTGGCTGATCAATTCGTATGTGCCTGAATATCTGCAGGCCAACCAGTTCAATCATGAGCCCCGGCGGCGGCGCAAGATTCTGGTGAAGTTGCGCGAAATTGCGCGGCTGGGGCAAGCCGTCCAACGTGACGGCATGACACTGGTGCCGTTGAAGATCTATTTCAACGACAAGGGCATCGCCAAGCTGCAATTGGCTCTGGCAAAGGGCAAGAAACTGCACGACAAGCGCGAGACCCAAAAGGAACGTGACTGGAACCGGCAGAAATCACGGCTGTTGCGGGACCGAGGCTAGAGCCGATCATCTTTAGCTTCAAGCCTGAGCCGGCTGCTGATGGCCGCTGCACTCAATCCTTTTCGGCAAGCAGCGATAGCGCGACTTTTTCAAACACGGCATTGAACATTTCAGGTGTCAGGCGACCGGTGTTTGTGTTGTAGCGTGAGCAATGATAGCTCGAAAACACGCTCAATCCGCCAAGTCTGGTTTCATTCGCGTGACCAAATGGGTGGTGCGAGGGATTGCCGCCGAGCGCGCGAATAGTGCTGTCGTGGGCAACCTTGCCCAGCGTTACTATGGTCTTGAGTTCTTGCAGTTGCCCGATCGTTGCGGTGAGAAACGTCCGGCATGTGTTGATTTCCGATGCGATCGGTTTGTTCCCCGGCGGAACACAACGAACAGCATTGGTGACCGCGGTGGCTCTCAAATGAGGTCTGTCAGCGGACAGGGTTTCAGAATTGGTCTTGGCGAAGCCATGTTTGCCAAGCGTTTCGTACAACAGTTCCCCGGAATGGTCGCCGGTAAAGGGAACCCCGGTACGATTTGCGCCACGCAAACCAGGCGCAAGCCCAACAATCAGCAGCTCTACCGAGCCTGATCCTTCGGGTGGATACCAGGTTGCCACCGGTCCGTTGTGCCAATCTGGAAACAATCTGCGGTTATCTACTACAAGACTTCGCAGCCGCGGGCATAGGCTGCACTCATGGTCAGGCTCTGTCATCGCTGAAACGTTCAGTTGGCAGCCAGCTTTTTCACCAATCAATCATCAAATTCGTCTTCATCTTCTTCCGCAGTCGCAAAAGCGCGTTGCGGACGCTCGGATGGGTCACGGCCAATTTCTGCTTTCAGACTTGTCAGATCGATAAAGTAATCAGCCTGGCGGCGCAGATCATCAGCGATCATCGGCGGCTGAGACAGGAGAGACGAGACAACGGTCACCTTGCGGCCCTTGCGTTGAAGCGCCTCAACCAGCGAAGTGAAATCGCCATCTCCGGAGAAAATCACGAGGTGATCGACCACATCGGATTGTTCCATGGCGTCAATTGCCAATTCGATGTCCATGTTGCCCTTTATTTTGCGGCGGCCCATGGAATCGGTGAATTCTTTTGCTGGCTTAGTAACAACCTTGTATCCGTTGTAATCGAGCCAATCGATCAAGGGACGGATCGAGGAATATTCCTGATCTTCAATCAAGGCGGTGTAATAGTAGGCGCGCAACAAATAGCCGCGAGACTGAAATGCCTTCAACAACTTCCGGTAGTCGATGTCGAAATTCAGGCTTTTTGAGGCGGCGTACAGATTCGCCCCGTCAATGAAGAGCGCAATTTTCTCTCTTGGATCAAACACTTATAGTATTCCTTTCAAATAAGCCTTTTGTCGCTGTCGCAGGCAAATTTGGCCTCCATATGGCAAATTTAGATCGATCTCGAACTTTTTAAAAGCCATAAAACTACCATCGCCCTACTATTCCACGACTCAGTAAATCGTGAGGGTGAACCAAATGCTGCGGTTGGTCCCATTTTTCAAGGGGTCGGGCCTTGATACTTATGCATAGCTGCTAAACAATCGATGATGCTGACGCACGGGTCCCTTACGTAAGGTGCTCCGAAGCGGGCATTTACAGAAAGCTCTTTGTTAAAATAAGGGGCTATTTTGCAGAAGGACTTTACGGAAATAGCCGCATCTGGAGCAAAGGACTTGAATTAGCCACACAATGTGTTTATCGCATGGACAAATTCCCCCATAGCAGTTTGTAAAGGACACGCAATGGCCCGCGTCACAGTCGAAGATTGCATCGACAAAGTTGATAATCGTTTTGAACTGGTATTGCTTGCCAGCCATCGCGCCCGCCAGATTTCTCAGGGCGGCCAAATCACGATCCCTCGTGACAACGACAAGAACCCGGTCGTCGCGCTGCGCGAAATCGCGGACGAGACCCTTTCGCCTGGCGATCTGAAGGAAGACCTCATTCATTCGTTGCAGAAGCACGTTGAAGTGGATGAGCCGGAGCCCGATCCGGAGCGTTATCTGCAGACCGGCGAGACTGCTGAAGAGACAGTGGTCGAAGATGATCAGCCGGAAAATGTTTCGTTTGGCTCAATGTCGGAAGAAGATCTTCTTGCCGGCATCGAAGGACTTGTGCCGCCGGAAAAAAGCGACGACTATTGATTGTCTGGTCGGTTGCCTGCTGATTTGCAACGAATTGGCAGCACCCGTCCCAGAGGCCGATAGACAACTGATGCTACACAATGCGCCGGTCGTTCGATTCGGCGCATTTTCTTGTTTTGGAGTGCCATTCCGATGATGCGTCAGTACGAGCTCGTGGAGCGCGTGCAAAAATACAAGCCGGATGCCAATGAGGCCCTGCTGAACAAGGCTTACGTTTATGCCATGCAGAAACATGGCAAGCAGACGCGCGCCAGCGGCGATCCGTACATCTCGCATCCCCTGGAAGTGGCTGCGATCCTGACCGAGATGCGGCTTGATGAATCGACCATTGCCGTGGCGCTGCTGCATGACACCATCGAGGACACTTCGGCAACGCGGGCGGAGATCGACGAGCTGTTCGGCGAGGACATTGGTCGGCTTGTCGAAGGCCTGACCAAGATCAAGAAACTCGATCTTGTGACCAAGCGCGCCAAGCAGGCCGAAAACCTGCGGAAATTGCTGCTGGCAATATCCGATGATGTGAGGGTGCTCCTGGTCAAGCTCGCTGACCGTTTGCACAATATGCGCACACTCGAATACGTGCCGCCGGAAAAGCGCGCCCGCATCGCCGAGGAAACCATGGATATCTATGCCCCGCTGGCCGGGCGCATGGGGATGCAGGAAATGCGCGAGGAGCTCGAGGAGCTCGCCTTCAAGAACATCAATCAGGAAGCCTATGACACCGTCACCGGCAAGCTGGCAGAGCTTTCGGAGCGCAATCGCGATCTGATCCACACCATCGAAGATGAATTGTCTGCGCTTTTCAAGCAGGAGGGTTTGAAGGCGCTGGTGAAGGGCCGGCAGAAAAAGGCCTATTCGGTGTTTCGCAAGATGCAGTCCAAGTCGCTGTCATTTGAGCAGCTGTCTGACGTTTTCGGTTTTCGCATTATCGTTGACACCGAGGCTGACTGCTACCGGGCACTTGGTATCGTGCACATGCGCTGGTCGGTGGTGCCCGGGAGGTTCAAGGACTATATTTCGACGCCGAAGCAGAATGATTATCGTTCGATTCATACGACCATTGTCGGGCCTTCGCGGCAGCGGGTCGAGTTGCAGATCCGAACCGGCATGATGCAAGCCATTGCCGAGCGCGGTGTTGCTGCGCATGCGCTGTACAAGGATTCCGCCTCGAGCGAGGAAGCTGTTCTGCTGTCCAAGGATTCCCGGGCCTATTCCTGGCTGAGGCAGACAATCGAAGCGCTTTCGGTCGGCGACAACCCCGAGGATTTTCTGGAACACACCAAGCTGGAGCTGTTTCAGGATCAGGTATTCTGTTTTACGCCGAAAGGTCAGCTGATCGCCTTGCCGCGCGGGGCGACGCCGATCGATTTTGCCTATGCGGTGCACACCGATATTGGCGATACCTGCGTCGGGGCCAAGATCAATGGCCGGATCATGCCGCTTGTCACCAGGCTTGCCAATGGCGACGAAGTCGAGATCCTGCGGTCTGGCGTTCAGGTTCCGCCGCCGGCATGGGAAGAGATAGTGGTGACCGGAAAGGCGCGTGCTGCCATTCGCCGGGCGACCAAGGCTGCGGTGCGCAAGCAATATTCCGGCCTCGGCATGCGTATTCTGGAGCGGACGTTCACGCGAGCGGGAAAGCCGCTGTCCAAGGATGGGCTCAAGCCGGTGTTGCATCGTCTGGGTCACAAGGATGTCGAGGACGTGCTGACAGCGGTCGGTCGCGGTGAACTGGCCTCCGACGATGTGTTCCGTGCGGTTTATCCCAATCACCAGGAGACACGGGTCTCGCCGCGCAAACCTGCGGATGAAGGATGGTTCAATCTTCGCAGTGCGGCGGGACTGATCTTCAAGCTTCCCGGTCTCGCCAAAACCCAGAAAGCATCCAAGGCTTCGCGGAAAATAGGGCCGGATCCGGACATGGACGCGATGCCTATCCGCGGCATGGATGACAATTCGGTGGTCAAATTCGGTCCGGGGGGCGCAGTTCCGGGTGACCGGATTGTGGGTATTCTGGAGACTGGCGCGGGCATCACCATTTATCCGATCCAGTCGCCTGAGCTGACCAAATTCGATGACGAGCCGAACCGATGGATCGATATCCGCTGGGATATTGATGAGAACAACAAGAACCGTTTTCCGGCCCGGATTCTTGTCACCGCTATCAACGCGCCTGGAACACTGGCTGAAGTTTCGCAGGCGATCGCAACCAGCGAGACCAATATCCAGAACCTTTCAATGGTTCGGGTTGCTGCCGATTTCACCGAGATGTTGATTGATCTGCAGGTATGGGACCTCAAGCACTTGATCCAGTTGATTACCCAGTTGAAGGCGCTCGGATCGGTATCTACAGTCGAACGGATTTATCAGTGAGCACAGGTGGCGGCTTGAGGGCTTGCCAAATGGGCAGCTGTGCCTTTGTCAGGAGTGTATATTTGAGCCGGACCTTTACCAGTTCTTCGCAGTTGGCGGGCACCCTGGTTCCCGTAAAATAGGGATAACGGGCGCTCTGGGAAATTTCTTGTCGGACTGACTTAGAGCTGACACAAAAAGAGCGATATACGGACACCACATGCTGTTTCGCCGCCGAAGACCAGAGGGATTTTTTGACCGGGTGCGCACCGCGCTCTGGCCAAGGAGATCTTTTGTCCGGTCGTTCCAGTATCTCATCAAGCGGGTACTGCGGTTGACGGCGACGCCGCACGCGATTGCTGCAGGGGTGGCGGCCGGTGTTTTCGCATCCTGGACACCGCTGCTCGGGTTTCACTTCATCCTCGCCTTTGCGCTCTCCTATGTGCTGGCGGGCAACATGGTTGCCGCGGCGCTCGGAACAGCGTTTGGCAATCCTCTGTCGTTTCCCTTCATCTGGGCTTTGACGATAAAGATCGGCAACATGCTGATCGGGATTGAAACCGGTGCGCATCAGAAGCACGTCAATCTGGAGGCCTTGCTGAGGCATCTCGATGTCAGTCAATTGTGGGATCCGGTGCTCAAGCCCATGCTGATCGGCGCCATACCGCCAGGGCTTGTCACCGGTATCTCATTTTATATTCTTACCTATTGGGGTGTGCGGGCATTTCAGGCACGGCGCAAATCGCGGCTTGCGGCGCGGGCCAAGGTCCGGATCCAAGAACTGGCAGCCGCACGGGCAGAGCGAAAAGCAGACAGGGTAAAGAACGCGTGATCATCGGCATAGGCAGCGATCTGATCGACATCAGGCGGATAGAGAAAACCCTTGAACGCCATGGCGAGCGCTTCACCCAGAGGTGTTTTACCGATGTGGAACGGGCCAGATCGGATCGCCGGGCGCAGCGTGCGGCCTCCTATGCCAAGCGGTTCGCGGCCAAAGAAGCCTGTTCAAAGGCACTTGGCACCGGGCTCTCCAAGGGCGTGTTCTGGCGCGATATGGGCGTTGTCAACCTGCCAGGCGGCAAGCCGACAATGCAGCTGAGCGGCGGGGCCGCCGAGCGTCTCGACAGCATGACGCCTGCCGACATGGTCTGTGCCATTCATTTGACAATAACTGACGATTACCCTCTCGCGCAGGCCTTCGTGGTCATCGAAGCGCTGCCGCGGTCTTGATGCTGACCTTGGTGGTTCCATCGGGTCTGGAAAAGGATTTTTGTTCGGGATCTGCGGAGCAGATTGCAGGACATTGGTGAGCGGTGTTGCCGCGAACGATGCAAAGGGCTAGAGAAAGCGCTTCCGCGCTCTACCTGAGGATTCCAACGCGTGTCAGATACTAAAAAAGACCAGTCCGGCGGACTTTGGGAAAACGTCAAGGTGCTTGCCCAGGCGCTGCTGCTTGCCGTGATCATCCGTACCCTGTTTTTCCAGCCGTTCAGCATTCCTTCCGGGTCGATGATGGAAACCTTGCTGGTTGGCGATTATCTGTTCGTTTCGAAGTACTCCTACGGATACACAAAATATTCGCTGCCGTTTTCGCCTGACCTGTTTTCCGGCCGGATCTGGGGCAGCGATCCCGAGCGCGGTGATGTTGCTGTGTTCCGCCTTCCCAGCAACACCAAGATCGATTACATCAAGCGCGTGATCGGGCTTCCAGGCGACCGGATTCAGGTCACTGACGGCGTGCTCTATATCAATGGTGAAGCGGTCGAGCGCGAACTCGTCGGTGCCTACAAGCCGGAAGGCCGCTACAGCCAGGGAACCGATGTTCCTGTCTACAAGGAAACGCTCCCCAACGGGGTGACGTACACCACGCTCGATCTCAGCCCCAATTCGCCCGGCGACAACACCCGGGAATTCGTGGTGCCTGAAGGCCATTATTTCATGATGGGCGACAATCGCGACAACTCGCAGGACAGCCGGTTTGAGGTTGGCTATGTGCCGCTCGAAAACTTCATCGGCCGGGCAACGATCATCTTTTTCTCTATTGCCGAAGATGCGTCACCGCTGGAAATCTGGAAGTGGCCGACTGACCTCAGGTTGGGTCGGTTCTTCAAATCAGCGCAGCGATGAAGCGGGCGTCGAAAAAGGTAGCGGAAATCGTCGCCAGTGTTGAAGAGCGCATCGGCCACACATTTGCCGATGCCGAAAGGCTCGAACGGGCGCTGACCCACTCAAGTATCCGAAATCCGGCGGGCGGCAATTACGAGCGTCTGGAGTTCCTGGGCGACCGGGTGCTTGGCCTGTGTGTTGCGGAACTGTTGTTTGATCATTTCCGCGAGGCCAGCGAGGGCGAACTCTCGGTCCGTCTCAATCAGCTTGTGAGCGCGCAGACCTGCGGTGAAGTGGCCGACAATCTGGGATTGCACGAGTTCATCCGCACAGGCGCGGATGTCAAGCAGGTGGCCGACAAACGCATGCTCAATGTCCGTGCGGATGTGGTAGAATCAATCATTGCGGCGATCTATCTCGATGCCGGGCTGGAGGCTGCGCGGGCCTTTATCCACAAGCACTGGAAGCCGCGGGCGTTTGCTGAAGATGCCGCAAGGCGGGACGCCAAGACAGAATTGCAGGAATGGGCCCATGCCCGCCATGGGGTTACACCCGTGTATCGTGTGACCGACAGATCAGGCCCCGACCATGAACCGGTGTTCAAGGTGGTTGTCGAGATCGAAGGTGCCAAGCCTGCGAGCGGTGAAAGCCGCTCCAAGCGTGCGGCCGAACAGGCAGCAGCGACGGCACTCCTCGAACGCGAAGGCGTCTGGCAGGCAAACGCAGGAAAAGATGATGACTGACACACCTGAAACAGATGCTACCCCGACCGAACCTCAGGCCCCGACCCGATCCGGCTTTGTTGCCTTGATCGGTGCTCCCAATGCCGGAAAATCGACGCTGATGAACCAGCTTGTCGGTGCCAAGGTCTCGATCGTCTCGCACAAGGTGCAGACGACACGGGCGATCGTGCGCGGCATTGCCATTCATGACCGGACACAGATCGTATTTATCGATACGCCTGGGATTTTTACGCCACGTCGCAGGCTCGACCGGGCAATGGTGACAACCGCCTGGGGTGGCGCCAAGGATGGTGATCTGGTTCTGGTGCTGATTGACGCCGAGCGCGGGATCAGGGGCGACGCTGAAGCGCTGCTCGAGTCTCTGGCCGATCGGCACGGGCACAAGATCCTGGTGATCAACAAGATCGACCAGATCAAGCGCGATACGCTGCTGGCACTGACCGCAGCCATTCACGAGAAGGCCAAGTTTGACGAGACCTTCATGATCTCGGCGCTGAACGGTTCCGGCTGCAAGGACCTGATGGAGTATCTGGCGAAAACGCTGCCCGAAGGTCCATGGTATTATCCCGAAGACCAGATCTCGGATCTGCCGATGCGGCAGCTGGCGGCTGAAATCACCCGCGAGAAGCTGTTCCTGCGGCTGCATCAGGAACTGCCCTACGCGTCGCATGTGGAAACGGAAAACTGGGAAGAGAAGAAGGATGGCTCGGTGCGCATCGAGCAGGTGATCTATGTCGAGCGCGACAGTCAGAAGAAAATCGTGCTGGGACACAAGGGCGAGACCATCAAGGCCATCGGCCAGGCGTCGCGCAAGGAAATCGCCGAGATCCTGGAGCAGAAGGTTCATCTGTTTCTTTTCGTCAAGGTTCGCGAGAACTGGGGCAATGATCCCGAGCGCTACCGCGAGATGGGACTTGAATTTCCGCACTGAGCGGGCAAAGTCACGCGATGGAATGGCGAGACGAGGGAATCATACTGGGCCTGCGAAAGCATGGTGAGACCTCGGTTATCGCCGAGGTAATGACGAAAGCGCATGGCCGACATCTGGGCATTGTGCGGGGAGGGCGCTCCAAGCGCTTGCAGCCAGTGTTGCAACCGGGCAATTCGGTGGATCTGGTCTGGCGCGCCCGGCTTGACGAACATCTGGGTCAATATCAAGTCGAGCTTCTGAATGCGCGTGCCGGACGTTTGATGGAAAGCGCCATCGGTGTGCATGGTGTGCAGGCTATGGCAGCGCTGTTGCGCCTTCTGCCCGAGCGCGATTCCCACCCACGGCTGCATGATGCCTTTGCGATCATTCTCGACAGTCTTGATACGCCTGAAGAAGCGGGTGCTCTTTATGTGCGCTTCGAGCTTGCGGTGCTTGAGGATCTCGGCTTTGGCCTCGACTTGAGCGCTTGCGCTTCGACGGGCGTGCGGACCGATCTCATCTATGTGTCTCCGAAGTCAGGCCGGGCCGTTTCAGCGGATGCTGGCGCGCCCTGGGCGGACCGACTGCTAGCCTTGCCGGCATTCCTGCCCGATCGGACACAAGCCTGTACGGATTCCCAGATGCTCGACCAGGCATTCAGGCTGACCGGCTATTTTCTCGGCCGCCACGTGTTTGAACCGCGCGGCGTGGAGCCACCGATCAGCCGTGAGAGTTTTTGCGCAGCCGCTTTGCGGGCAATGCCGCAGCCGGAACCTATCCATCCCTCTGTCCAGGAACCGATCTCATGACTGACAACGCAAATATCCGCGGCAACGGCCAGTTTTCCGGCGTTATTCCGCTCGAAGTCGTTGCCGAGGAAGGCGGCCTGTCGGTGATGCAGGGCATTCTCGAAGGCCGACTGCCGGGCGCCAGCATGGCCAGGACGCTCAATTTCTGGCTTACCAAGGTTGAAGAGGGCCTGATCGTTTTTACCGGCACGCCCAGCGTGGACCATCTCAATCCGCTTGGCACCATTCACGGGGGGTGGGCTGCTACGATCATGGATTCGGCGCTTGCCTGCGCGGTGATGACGACGATTGCGCCGGGTGAGGGGTACACAACAGTGGAGTTCAAGCTCAACCTGACGCGGCCGATCCTGCCTGACATGGGCGAACTGGCGTGCGAGGGCCGCATCCTGCACCGGGGCAAGACCATTGCCACCTCGGAAGCCTATCTGCGTGACAGTTCCGGCAAGTTGCTGGCACACGGCACCGAGACATGCGCTATTTTTCCGATTGCCAAATTGATGCGTTGAACCTGTGGAGCGGGTGGCGCGGAATAGCCGCCGAGAGGTTGTCTAGCCGGTGGTGCTGTACCTCAATCCATATCGTCCACGACGATGCCAAGCTTCTTGATCCTTGAATACAACGTTGTGGGCTTGATACCGAGTAGCTGCGCGGCGCCGTCTTCACCGGATACACGGCCACCGGTTCGTTTCAGGCAGGCGATGATGTTGCTGGCCTGAAGATCGTTCATCTGCTGCTCTGTCAGGATGTCTGCGTGCTTTGCAGCGTTCGATCTGCCTGAGCTCTTCTGCAAGTCGAGGATCAGCTTTTCTCCCCGGGACAGGATCGCCCCACGCTCGACGACATTCTGTAGTTCGCGGACATTGCCGGGCCAGTGGTAGTCCTGCAATTGTCGGATATTGGCCTTGGTGATCGTCGGCTTTTGCAAGTTCAGGCGCTCACAGGCGAGCGTCAGAAAGTGCTGCGTCAGCTCGGGTATGTCCGACAGACGCTCGCGCAGAGGCTGGCATTCGATGGGAAACACGTTGAGATGAAAATACAGGTCCTGACGCAACGTGCCGTTCTTGATGCAGGCTGTCAGATCCTTGCTTGACGATGCGATCACGCGAACATTGATCTTGCTGATGCGGTTGTCACCCAGCCGCTCGAGGGACTGTTCCTGCAGGGTCTTGAGGATCTTGCCCTGAAGCTCGATCGGGATTTCGGAGACCTCGTCGAGGTACAAGGTTCCGCCATTGGCGATTTCCAGCTTGCCGGTGCGGTCATGGACCGCTCCTTGAAATGCGCCGCGCACATGGCCGTACAATTCGCTTTCGAAGGATGAGGGCGGGATGCCAGCGCAGTTGATGCGAATGATCGGGCGTTTGGCGCGAGAACTTGACTTGTGAATGGCCGATGCGATGAGCGATTTGCCGGTTCCGCCTTCGCCGCTGATCAGGACATTGCTCTGGGTTTTCGAGACCAGTTCGATCTGGGCCAGAGTACGCAAGATTGCAGGTGAAGAGCCGGCAAGGTCGTAATGGGAGCGAACGTTGCGAATTTCTTCCTGCAGATATTCGTTTTCCTGCTCCAGCCGCTCGCGCAGGGCCTCGATCTGATCCATCGCCGCGCGCAGCTTGCGCTCGTTTTCACGTCGCTCGGAGACATCGCGGAAAATGACAACAGCACCGGCCAGGACCTGCTGGTCATAGATTGGTGTCGAGGTGTATTCGACCTGAATCGGGCGACTGTTCTTGTGCCAGAACACTTCGTCTTCCACCCGGTTGACCTGCTCATTGCGGAACGAATGATAGATCGGACACTCGCGCGAGGGGTATTTCCTGCCATCCAGATGGTGGTGATGTATCATGGCGTGGATGTCTTCGCCGAGCAGGTCCTCTTGTGTCCAGCCGAGCATCTCCTGTGCTGCATTGTTCACAAACGTGGTCTTGCCCTCAAGATTGATGCCGTAGATCCCTTCACCTGCCGCATCCAGGATCAGCCGGTTCTCATTTTCCATCTCCCGGAAGAAATCGCGCGCGCGGTTCCATTCCATCAGACCCTTGGCATGGAGATTGTGGGTTGACACGTTCTGGGACCGCGTATCGTAAGCGTCCATATCGATGATCTGCATCACCAGATATGTTGAGGCATCACGGTTGATGATGACACCGTGTATTTCCGTGTCGATCTGCCGTCCGATGGAGCTGACGAGCGTGAGGTCTCGGGTCCATGCGGTCTTATAGTAATCGACCTTTTCAGTGAAAACGATCAGTTCCGGCAGGCCGCCTGCAAGCAGGATCGCAAAATCCTTGCCAGGCAATTCGTCATCGTCAAGCAATTGGCAGGCCGAGCTGTTGGCCGTGACAATGACACCGCTGTGCGTGTCCAATGCGATGCACGGAAGAATGCTCGAATGCACATGGCCAAGCAGGGTTGGGTTGGAGTTTTCCATTCCTGATTAGTGCGCAGTGCAGCATAAAAAATCAACGATATTTCGTAAATTACGATAAATCGTAATATTCTGATCAATAGCTTGATTTAATATATTATTAAAAACAATGCATTGTGGGATTCTGGGGCTTTTCACAATTTTGCAGATTTTCGTGTTTCAGCCGGTAACCTGACTTCAGGAATTAGCGCAGGAGAAACCGATGACAGTCAAAAGTCTAAACGATCCCTTCTCAAGCAAAGCCGATCTACGGCATGGTGCCAAGTGTGGCTGCTCAGATTGCTCAGCCACTTCCGGCATCCGCGAAGAAAGCACTTTGCAATCGAGCGACGAGATGATGGAGCGCGCGATTGAAAGTGCAATCGTGCGTTCGGTATTCGGGCATTCGGACATCAGCCGCCGCTCTTTCATGGGAATGGTCGGGGGAGGGACGGCGGCTGCTGCGCTCGCGTCGATTTTCCCGATCGACAAGGCGAAAGCCGCATTGCTCGACACTTTGGGCAAACCTGAAAAGACAGACCTGAACATCGGCTTCGTGCCGATTACCTGCGCAACGCCGATCATCATGGCGCAGCCGCTTGGATTTTATGAACGGTATGGCCTCAATGCACAGGTCATCAAGACCGCCGGCTGGGCCGTGGCGCGCGACAAGTCTCTTGCCGGCGAATATGACGCCAGCCACATGCTGACGCCGATGCCTTTGGCGATGACACTGGGCGCCGGTTCGGTGGCCGAACCCTACATCATGCCGGCGGTTGAAAACATCAACGGCCAGGCCATCGTCCTGTCGAACGAGCACAAGGACAAGCGCGATCCAAAGCAGTGGAAAGGCTTCACCTTCGGTGTGCCGTTCGAGTATTCGATGCACAACTTCCTGCTCCGCTACTACGTGGCCGAGTATGGTCTGGACCCGGATGTCGACATCCAGATCCGCGTCGTTCCGCCACCGGAAATGGTCGCAAACCTTCGTGCAGGGAACCTCGATGGCTATCTCTCGCCAGACCCGTTCAACCAGCGCGCTGTCTGGGAAAACATCGGCTTCATCCACATCCTCACCAAGGAGATCTGGGAAGGCCATCCGTGCTGCGCGTTCGCAGCGCCGCTGTCCTTCGCAACAGAATTGCCCAACACCTATGGCGCTCTACTCAAGGCGATCATCGACGCGACGCAATACGCGTCCAATCCCGAGAACCGCAAGGAAATCTCTGCTGCGATTGCGCCAACCAACTATCTCAACCAGCCGGTTGAAGTTATCGAGCAGGTGCTGACCGGAACCTATGCGGATGGTCTGGGCGAAGTGAAAATGGTGCCTGATCGCATCGATTTCGATCCTTTCCCCTGGCAGTCAATGGGTGTGTGGATCCTCACCCAGATGAAGCGTTGGGGCTATATCGAGGGTGATGTCGACTATAAGTCGGTCGCCGAGCAGGTGTATCTTGCAGCTGACGCTCGAAAAATCATGAAGGATCTCGGCTACGACGCGCCGGCTGAGAACTACAAGTCGCACGTCATCATGGGAAAGACCTTCGATCCCGAAAAGCCCGAAGACTACGTCTCAAGCTTCGCGATCAAAAAAGGCTAAGGCATGAACGGCTTGTCTGTAAACAAACGTGCCGCGATCCTCTCGCTTGTTCTGCTGATTGTCGGCCTCCTGATATGGGAGGCCGCCATTCCGGGGCAGAAGCCGGTTGGGGAGCTCACCGAGTATGAGCGTTTGACGGGAGGCGCCTCTCAAAAGGCCGGCGTCCCTCCGCCAAGCCAGGTGTTTGAGAAGGCATGGGAACAGCTGAGCGATCCGTTTTATGATGCGGGACCGAACGACAAGGGGATCGGCATCCAGATCGGGTACTCGATCTACCGCGTGCTGTCAGGTTACTTTCTGGCAGCCCTTGTTGCGATTCCGCTCGGGTTTCTGATCGGCATGTCGCCTGTGGCCTACAAGGCGCTGAACCCTTTCATTCAGGTGCTCAGGCCCATATCGCCGCTGGCCTGGATGCCACTTGCGCTGTTCATCATTCAGGACAGCGAGCAGAGTGCGATCTTCGTGATTTTCATCTGCTCGATCTGGCCGATGCTTATCAACACGGCGTTCGGTGTCGCGGGGGTGCGCAAGGATTGGGTGAATGTGGCGCGAACCCATGAACTCGGGGCATTGCGCACCGCCTTCATGGTGATCCTGCCTGCCGCAGCACCCACAATCGTGACCGGTATGCGTATCTCCATCGGCATTGCCTGGCTGGTTATCGTGGCGGCTGAAATGTTGGTCGGCGGCACAGGCATTGGCTACTACGTCTGGAACGAGTGGAACAATCTCGATCTCACCTCGGTCATTTTTTCCATCCTGATGATTGGCGTCGTCGGCATGGCGCTCGACGCCATGTTCGGCGTATTGCAGCGCTTTGTCGTCTACACGGAATAGGAGCTTCATCTCGTGACCACTCCTTTTTTAAGCGTTGAACGCTTGACCCAAAAATATCCCGATGGTGCGGGTGGCCAGACCACCGTTTTCGAGAAGGCGAGCTTCGGCATCGAACTGGGTGAGTTTGTCGTCATTCTCGGCCACTCGGGCTGCGGCAAGTCGACCATCATGAACATTCTTGCCGGACTGGCGGATGCATCGGAAGGCGTTGTCATCATGGATGGCAAGGAGGTTTCCGGACCGAGCCTTGATCGCGGTGTGGTGTTCCAGAACTATTCGCTGTTGCCGTGGCTGAGTGCACTCAAGAATGTGACCTTTGCCGTCGCAGCCCGCTATCCCGACTGGTCAAAGGACCAGGTGCTGGCGCATTCGAAAAAGCATCTGGAAATGGTTGGCCTCAACGCGGATGTGTTTGACCGCAAGCCGAGCCAGCTCTCGGGCGGCATGCGCCAACGCGTGTCAATCGCACGGGCGTTCTCGATCAGCCCGAAACTGCTATTGCTGGATGAGCCCTTCGGGGCGCTCGATGCGCTGACCCGCGGCACGATCCAGGATGAGCTGCTGAAGGTCTGGGCCGGCACCAACCAGACCGTGTTCATGATCACCCATGACATCGACGAGGCAATCCTGCTGGCGGACCGCATCCTGCTGATGACCAATGGTCCCTTCGCCCGGGTGGCGGAATCCGTCGACATCACGATCCCACGCCCGCGCAACCGGATAGAGATCGTTGAAAACCCCAATTACTACGCGATCCGCAATCATCTGGTTCAGTTCCTGGGCAAGCATTCCAAGGAACTGGCCGGGCCTACCGATGCTGACGAGAACCGGCCTGTGACTGTCCATATCGACAAGACAGTGCCCGAGCGCTCGCACAACAAACTCGCCATTTAACACCAGACCAGGAGACTTCATCATGGCCAAAATGATGACCAAGGAAGACGTGACTGAAATGATACTGTCAGCCAAGCGCACCGCTGGCATGAAATGGGAGGACATCGCCTCACAGATCGGCATGTCGCCGGTCTGGACCCATTCCGCGGCCATGGGCATGAACGCGATGCCTAAGGAGAAGGCCGAGGCTTTTGTCTCCGTCATGGGCCTGCCGCAGGAGGCTGCACTGGTGCTGCAGGAGTACCCGACCAAGCTCTGGGAACAGGCGGTTCCGACAGATCCCTGCATCTACCGGCTTTATGAAATTGTCGGCGTCTATGGCCCGACGATGAAGGCATTGATCCAGGAAGAGTTTGGCGACGGGATCATGTCGGCCATCGATTTCGACATGCAGATCACACGCGTCAGCAATCCGAAAGGTGACCGCGTCAAGATCGAAATGTCCGGCAAATTTCTTGGCTATAAATCCTGGTAATGTCGCGGCCTCCCTTTCCACCTTTCACCGAGCAAACGGCTGTCCAGAAGATAAGGGCAGCCGAGGATGGCTGGAACGGTCGCGACCCGGCAAAGGTTGCACTCGCCTATACGCCTGACAGCAGATGGCGAAACCGGTCAGACTTCATCAATGGGCGCAGCGAGATCGAGGCGTTCCTGACCCGCAAATGGGAGAAGGAGCTCGAGTATCGGCTGATCAAGGAACTCTGGGCGTTCAGCGGCAATCGCATCGCGGTGCGCTTTGCCTATGAATGGCACGATGCAGGGGGCACCTGGTATCGTTCCTATGGAAACGAGAACTGGGAATTCGATGACGCAGGTTACATGAGCGCGCGTCATGCCAGCATCAATGATATCGAGATTGCCGAAGCTGATCGCAAGTATCATTGGCCGCAGGGCAGGCGGCCCGACGATCATCCCGGGCTTTCGGAGCTTGGACTGTGAACCGGCGGCAAACGTTCGGCATTTGAACGACGAAGGGCGCCCATGAGGCGCCCTTCGCAATTTGGCGACGTATTTGCGCCGGTCAGGCCATGGCTATCTTGCCGCCGCCCTGTCTGGTGACGGCGACAACCGCCGGACGGACCGGCATATCGTCCTTGAAATCGGGCCAGCGGGTGGCGGGCTGCTCATAGGTGGCAAGGCCTTCATCGCCCGGGTGCTGCACCGCGAGGAAAACGGTTTCGCCCTTGGGGTCGAACAGTGGACCGCACATCTCTGCTCCGACAGGAACCCGGAAGAACAGTTTCGAAGTGGCGCGGGCGTCACCATCCGTGTCAACAGCCCAGAGGCCGTCGGCGCGTCCGGTCTTCTTGGCCGAGTTGCCGTCAGTCGAGACCCAGAGCCTGCCATCGGCGTCAATGGCACAGTTGTCAGGCATGCCGAACCAGCCGTCCTTTGTCGTGGCGGAGGAGAAGCTGGCGCCGACTTCGGCGACCGAGGGATCACCGCATTTAAGCAGGATTTCCCAGGTTGACCTGGTGGAAGCGAAATCGCCATCGGTCTCGCTGATCTCGATAATGTGGCCGAAGGCATTGTCGGCGCGGGGGTTGGCGGCATTCTCGTCGCCGGCCTTGCGGCGCGTGTTGTTGGTCAGCATGCAATAGACCTTGCCGGTCATTGCATTGGGCTGAACGTCTTCGGGGCGGTCCATCTTGGTAGCGCCCAGAAGGTCGCCGGCGCGGCGGGCTTCAATGACCACATCGGCCTGGCTGGCAAAACCGTTGTCAGCAGTCAGAGGGCCGTCGCCATGAACCAGCGGCATCCAGTCGACTGTGCCGTCTTCGTTGAAGCGCGCGACGTAGAGCGTGCCGTCATCGAGCAGGTTCATGTTGGCTGCGCGGTCATCGGGGTTGTACTTGGCTGCCGTGACGAACTTGTAGACATAGTCGAAACGCTCGTCGTCGCCGCAGTAGAGCACCACGCGGTCGTCCTTGTTGACCACGCTCTCGGCACCCTCATGCTTGACCCGGCCAAGCGCGGTGCGCTTTTTCGGCGTCGACGTCGGGTCCATCGGATCGACCTCAACAACCCAGCCAAACCGGTTCGGCTCATTGGGTTCCTTGGAGACGTCGAAACGGTCGTGATGAGCGCCCCAATTGTACCAGCCAGCCGGTGCGCCATAGCGCTTGTAATTGGCTGCCTCGGGATGGCCTTCAGGCAGGTCGCCCATGAAGTAGCCGTGGAAATTCTCCTCCGCCATCAGCCATGTGCCCCATGGGGTGACGCCGCCGGCGCAGTTGTTCAGCGTGCCAAACACCCTGGTGCCCGAGGCGTCTGCATTGGTCTTGAGGCGGTCGTGGCCGGCGGCCGGGCCGGTGAGCATCATTTCGGTGCCCACATGCAGGCGGCGGTTCATCTTTCCCTCAAGCACGGGGCTCCACTTGCCGTTTTGCTTGCGGATTTCAATCACGGTGCCGCCATGGGCAGCCATTTCGATGTCGACGACGTCCTTTGTGAACTCGCCCATCATAACCTTGTCTTTGCCTTCACTGTCCTTGCCGATCGAGGCCCAGTTCGGCAACATCAGTTCTGCGTTGGTGTATTCGTGATTGACGACCAGCAGACCATGATCACCGGCCTCATCCAGCGGCACGAAGCCGACATAGTCATTGTTGTAGCCGAACTGTTTGGACTGGCTTTCTGCGGTCTGGTTCATCGGATCAAAATCCGGAGAATCGGCGAAAACCTTGTCGCCCCAACGCAAAAGCACGTCGGCGTCATAGCCTTCGGCGACATGATGGGTCTCGTCTACACCGGCCTCGATTTCCTTGAAGGAGAAGGCGCTCATGCCTTCGGCGCGAGCTTCATCGGCAATCATCAGCGCCAGCGGGCTGACGGTCGTGGCAATGGCGGTGACGGCCAGCGTGCCACCCAGGAACCCGCGACGTGAAAAGCGGCGGTTGATGATGTCGCCCATGGTCGGATTGCCCGAGGGGTTGCGGCCGACGTCTTCCTCGGCTTCGCGGATCTCGGTGAGGTTGATAACTTCGTCTTCTGGCTTGAACATCTCGTTCATGGCTTTCTCCATCGTGTTGGACTGAACCGTATGAGTGCCAATGCACCATTTTGCGTAACAGGCTTATGACATTTGCAGAAAAGGCACTCCCAGGATCGTCATCAATGGCCGGCGAAGGCTTGCAGCCTTTATCGATGGTATGCGAAAGATTTTGCCGGACTGTCCTGTGTGGCCGTTTTTCATTTGCCGACTGCTGGGTATGTATCTTGGAAGCCTTGGTTCTTATGTTTTTTGGTGCGGTTTTGTTCGCCGTGATGAGTATCCTGCCGGGGGACGCCGTGGCTGATGATGCCGATTACAAGGCCATTCTTGAGGCTTTTCTGGCTGAAAACCGGATTGCCGGTGGAACGCTTCATGTTTCGGGACCCGATGAAGAAGTCGAGGTTTCCAGCGGTGTTGCCGATGTCAGATCCGGCCAAGCGGTGACGGCGGAGACACGCTTCTACATTGCTTCGCTTGGAAAGATGGTGGTTGCCACTGCGATCCTCGCGGATGTCGAAACGGGCAAACTTGATCTCGATGCCAGCATATGGCCGCTGGTCAGCGACATTCCGCAGATCGCGTCCCTCGCAAATGTAAGGGATGTCAGTCTTCGGCAGTTGCTCAATCACACTTCGGGGTTTCCGGACTATTTGAGCGAAGATTTTGCACAAGCCAGTGCGCGGCAGCCTGACCGGCGCTGGACCGAAGCAGAGGTTCTCGCATTCGCCTATGACTGGCCGCCGCTTGGAAGCCCGGGGCAAGTCTTTGAATACTCGAATACCAATTACGTCCTACTGGGGCACATTCTCAAGCGGTCTCGTTCGAACATGGAGACGGCGTTGCGGGACAGTGTTCTGGCAAAGGCCGGTATGACTTCGACTAGTGTCGGTGCGGCGCACGACGAGCTTGATCTTGCGCGTGGGTATGCGGGCAGCGGGCGGCGCACCGACGTAAGCCGGGAAGCCTGGGCCAGAGCAACCGGCGACGGCCCTTTGGTGGGTACGGTCGGCGATGTTTCGCGCTTCATGCGGGCGCTCCTGCGAGACGGCAAACTGATCGGGCCCGACCTGGTGCGTGAGATGCTCTCGGGTTCAGGCCCGGAGGAAGGCTATGGCCTCGGCATAGGCATTGATGGGGATGAATGGGGCGACTGGTATGGGCATGCCGGCGGTGACGACGGCTTCGAGGCAGATGTCCGCTATTATCCGGATTCCGACGTTGTCATCGCCTTCAGCGTGAATGGAAATACCCACTCGGACACAGATCTTCTGGATCAGGCCGCCGAAATCTATTTCGAGCGCTGATGCATGCTGCGCTCAATTGGCTTAAATCGAGCGGTTACGTAAATGCATCACAACAAAGCCTCACAAGGTCCTTTGCGAATCCCATTGAATGCAGGGAGCATCAGCGGCCCGGCTGTTTTGGCAAGATCTTTCGTTCGATCGGCACTGAAATTGACTGCCTACTCCGCGGGAATCAGCGCGGGCCGGTCCACGGCCTGCTCCTTGATCGGCCAATGCACAATTGCCGCAAACAGACCGAGCGCCACGCCCAGCCACCAGACCGGGTTGTAGGTGCCGAAGATGTCGTAGAGGTAGCCGCCTAGCCAGACGCCGAGGAAAGAACCGACCTGGTGGGAGAAGAACACCACGCCGCCCAGCATGCCCAGATGGCGGGTGCCGAACATGATCGCCACCAGCGCGTTGGTTGGCGGCACAGTCGACAGCCACAACAGGCCCATGACGATGGCGAAGATCACCACTGATGTTCCTGTCTGCGGCAGCAGCAGAAAGGCGGTCACCGCAATCGAGCGGCCGATGTAGATCCAGACGAGTGCCATTGGCTTCGAATAGCGTTGGCCGATATAGCCCGAGGCCAGGGAGCCGATGATGTTGAAAAAGCCGATCAGCGCCAGCGACAGCACTGCAAACGAGCTGTCTATGCCGATGTCACGCAGATAGGCCGGAAAATGGGCGGTGATGAAGGCCACCTGGAAGCCGCAGACGAAGAAGCCCGAGACCAGCAGAAGGTAGCTCTTGTGACCCAGCGCCTCGCGCAGGGCTTCGCCGATGGACTGCTTGTACTGCAAGGCCGATTGCGAACCCGAGTTGGAATTGCCGCGCAGGGGAATGGCCAGGAACGGAATGATGAACATCATCGCCGCCATCCAGAGCAGAGCTTCCTGCCAGCCGTAAGCGTCGATCAGGCCCTGGCTGAGTGGTGCGAAGACGAACATGCCGGCAGAGCCCGCAGCCGTGCCGATGCCAAAAGCCATCGAACGCCGCTCGGGCGCGACATTTCGGGCAAAGGCTGCCAGCACGATGCCGAAGGACGCTGACGCAACGCCGAGACCGACGAGTACGCCGCCGCCGATGTAGAGCCAGCCGGGGGTTGGTGCGACCGACATGATGAACAGACCGGCGGAATAGACAAACGCGGAAAGCGCCAGCACCTTCCAGGTTCCATACTTGTCGGCAATGGCGCCAAAGAACGGTTGTCCCAGCCCCCAGAACAGGTTCTGGATCGCCATGGCGAGACCGAACGTGGTGCGGTCCCAGCCGGTGTCGGCTAGCATCGGCAGCTGAAAGAAGCCCATCGCCGAGCGCGGACCGAAGGACATAAGCGCAATCAGCGAACCGGCAACGATGATCAGCCAGGGCAGAGGCGGGACGGCTGCAGACGGACGGGTTTCGGACATGGAAGGGCTCCTGAACAGTTCGGCGACTTTAGTCATTGCCGTGCCGGGAACAAGTACTTTTGCTTGAACATAATGATCACAGAAATTGATTGATGGGAGGCGGCTGATCATCATCGCCAGAGGGTTTGTGCCCGCTTGTTGACAGCTGATGCCCTTGCAGGAATGGTGAAGGCAGACAAACTGTCAGCGGGAGGTAGCAGCCATGAAGCAGGGAATTCTGAAGGGATTTGCCGCGGGCCTCCTGTTGGCTGGGCTGACGGTCTGTACCTATGCCGGCGATTTCGACCCGGACCGTGCCGCATTCGATCCGGAAAGCAAATTTGTCATTACGCCGTTTGGAGCCATCATCGGCGACCCGGCGCAGGTGACTGACCTTTCCACTGACCGCACCGGCTTCACCTATTGCTCGGCTGTGCCGGACAAGGATCGCGGCCTCTTGTTGTTGGCATCAATCATGGTCCCGGCTCAGAACGGTGCCGAGGGCGGTGGCCATGCGATGATGATGAGTGTCGATCAGGCGCGCAATTTCATTGCCCATCTGCGCAAGGGCCCGGAATGGGCCAAGGTGGCCGCCGATAACAAGGTTGGGCTGTTTTCCAAACCGATCGGGGACGTGATCGGCGTGGAAGGCGAAGTCGAACATCTGGCGATCAAATTTGTCTCCGATGAGCAAAGCAACGGGTCCGTCAGGATCGAGCACATGCTCGGTGGCGTGCCCAAGGCATTCAGCCTTGGCATCAATCCGGCGCTGAAATATGCCGCACAGGCGGAATACGCACTTGAAACAGCGCTTGCATTGACCCCGGACGCGGCGCCTGCGGAGGACGCGGAAAAGAGCAAATTGTTCGAGTGACGAGAGCCCTTGGCGATATTGGGCCCGCTTGCAATCACAAAAGCAAAGTCCTATGTGAAGGGTTCCCCGGCATTGCCGGGTTCTTTTGAAACCTAATTATGCTCAATTTGAGCATAATAGATGATGACGGGAGGGTTTGCCATGACCCGATTGGACACAAGCACCGGCGCACAGGCCGCCATACAGGCACAAAGTGCTGCAGAGCGATTTGGCGTGATGGAGCGCCCGGAGTTGAAATACACCCCGGCAGTAGCGCGGGAAACCGCCCATCTCTACGATCGCGTGCGCCAGCATATCCCGGAAATAGAGTGGCCCGTCTACGCGCCTTATGTGCACGCCATCAACCGGATCAAGAAGGAACGCGGCGCTGCGATCCTGGCGCACAACTACCAGACCCCGGACATTTTTCACTGCGTTGCCGACATCGTCGGCGATTCGCTGCAGCTGGCGCGCGAGGCGTCGCTTGTTGATGGCGAGATCATCATTCAGTGCGGCGTGCATTTCATGGCCGAGACCTCGAAGCTGCTCAACATGGACAAGACCGTGCTGATCCCCGACGGGAAAGCCGGCTGCTCGCTATCTGATTCCATCACCGGCGCCGATGTGCGGCTGCTCAAAGAACGTTATCCCGGCGTGCCGGTGGTGACCTACGTGAACACTTCGGCCGATGTGAAGGCTGAAACCGACATCTGCTGCACCTCGTCAAATGCTGTTGCCGTGTGCGAAAGCTTCGACTCCGACACCGTGCTGTGCATCCCGGACGAATATCTGGCGATGAATGTCGCCAAGCAGACCAAGAAGAAGATCCTGACCTGGAAGGGCCACTGCGAGGTGCATGAGCGCTTCACCGCGGCCGAACTGCTGGCCTACAAGGAAGCCGATCCGACCATCGAAATCATCGGCCATCCCGAGTGCCATCCGGACGTGATCGCGGTCTGCGATTATTCCGGATCGACCGCAGGCATGATCAACTATGTCAAGGACACGCGTCCACCGCGGGTGCTGCTGGTGACCGAATGCTCGATGGCGTCCAACATTCAAAGCGAGGTCGAGGGCGTAGAGTTCATCAAGCCGTGCAATCTATGTCCGCATATGAAGCGCATCACCCTGCCCAAGATCCTCGACAGCCTGCTGTACATGACCGAGGAAGTGCTGGTCGATCCGGCGATTGCCGGTCGTGCACGACTTGCAGTCGAGCGGATGATCAATCTGAAAAACTGACGTTCTGGCCCGGCGGCCCGAGGGCCGCTCTCGTCCAGCAGGGAGCATGCCATGGCGTCCACCGCAATTGCCATTCATCAGCCGCAAGCCACCAAGCGATCCGATGAGGTCGTCATCATTGGTGGCGGGCTCGCGGGTCTGTTCTGCGCGCTCAAGCTGGCGCCCAAGGCGGTGACCGTGCTGGCCGCGGCGCCTATCGGGCGGGGTGCGTCCTCAGCCTGGGCGCAGGCGGGCATTGCCGCAGCCGTCGGGCCCGGCGATACGATCGAAAGCCACGTCAACGACACCATCGTTGCCGGTGACGGTATCGTCGATGAAGAAATCATCCACATGATGGCGTCGGAAGCGTCTGACCGGATCCACGATCTGCTCGGCTATGGCGTGCCGTTTGACCGGGACCTTGAAGGCCATCTGGCGGTCAGCCGTGAAGCGGCGCATTCGGAAAGCCGTATCGTCCGGGTCAAGGGCGACATGGCCGGGCGCGCCATCATGGAGGCGCTGGTGGCCTCGGTGCGCAAGACGCCATCGATCCGGGTGCTGGAAGGCTATGTGGTCGAGGATCTGATTGTCGAGGACGGCCGGGTGACCGGCGTCATAGCCCGCGACAAGGCTGGCAGCGGCGAGGAATTGCACCGCGTCACCGGCTCCAACGTGGTGATGGCGACTGGCGGCATCGGCCATCTCTACGAGGTCACTACCAATCCGACCGAGGCGCGCGGCGGTGGTATCGGCATGGCGGCGCGCGCAGGCGCGCGGATGGCCGACATGGAATTCGTGCAGTTTCACCCGACTGCAATCAATGTCGGCAAGGATCCTGCGCCGCTGGCCACCGAAGCGCTGCGCGGCCATGGCGCGACGCTGCACAATGCGGCCGGTGAACGCTTCATGCTGCCGCTGCACAAGGACGCCGAACTGGCCCCGCGCGATGTGGTGGCGCGCGGCATCTTTGCGGAAGTGAAGGCAGGACGGGGGGCGTTTCTCGATTGCCGCACGGCGGTGCACGATTTTGCCGCTGAGTTTCCAACCGTCTTTGGATACTGCACCGAAGCCGGCATAGACCCGGTTACCGAGATGATCCCGGTTATTCCGGCAGCCCATTATTTCATGGGTGGCATCTGGACCGACATCAATGGCCGCTCGTCCTTGCCGGGTTTTTGGGCCTGCGGCGAGTGCACCTCCACCGGCGCACACGGCGCCAACCGCTTGGCCTCGAATTCGCTGTTGGAAGCGGTGGTGTTTTCAGCCCGCATCGCCGAGGCGCTGAAGGCGGAAATCAAGCCGGATGCGCCCGAGAACTGGCAGGACGGCTCGGTGACCACGACCGAATATCTCACGGAAAACGATCACCCGAACATGGTGGCGCTGCGCCAGACCATGAGCGCCAATCTGGGCGTGTTGCGCGATGGCGAGGGCATGCGCGAAGCGCTTAACACGATCCTGCATCTGGCGCGGGAAAGCCACTCGGTCAGGTTTGACAATGTGATCACCACGGCGAAACTGATCGCGGTCTGTGCGCTCAACCGCACCGAAAGCCGGGGCGGGCATTTCCGCACTGATTTTCCGGAGGAGCATGCCGAGTGGAAACGACGCACGCTGGTCACGCTTGAGCAGGCTCACGCCATCATCCCCGATCTGCTGGAGGGCTGATCCATGACGACTGCATTCCTTCCCGAACTGCCGCAGCTGATGGTCGAGGAGCAGGTGCGCGCTGCACTTCTCGAGGATTTAGGCCGCGCGGGTGACATCACCACCAATGCCACTATCGGCCCGGACCGGCAGGCGACAGCCGAGATGAACAGCCGCGAGCTGGGGATCATCGCTGGCCTGCCGCTGGCCGAGGCTGCGTTCCGGCTGATCAATCCGGCGATCAAGTTCCAGGCCCTGTTGGCTGATGGTGCGCGGGTTGAGCCGGGGACGATGATTGCCCGCATCTCGGGTCCTGCGCGCGGGCTCTTGTCCGTCGAACGGGTGGCCCTGAACTATCTCATGCATCTTTCGGGCATCGCCACCTACACGGCGCGCTTTGCGGATGCGATTGCCCACACTTCGGCCAAGGTTACCTGTACCCGCAAAACCATTCCGGGGCTCCGGTCGGTGGAGAAATATGCCGTGCGCTGCGGCGGCGGCTCGTCGCATCGCTATGGGCTGGATGACGCGATCCTTATCAAGGACAACCATATCGCGGTGGCTGGCGGCATTGCCGAGGCGCTGAAGGCCGCCAAGGCGTTTGCCGGACATCTGGTCAAGATCGAGATCGAAGTTGATACCCTCGAGCAGTTCGAAACCGTTCTCAAGGAAGGCGCAGATGTCTGCCTGCTCGACAATATGGGTCCGGAGATGCTGAGAAAGGCGGTCGAGATGAACCAGGGACGGATCGTCCTTGAAGCCTCCGGCAACGTCAATCTCGACACCATCAAGGCGATTGCCGAGACCGGCGTCGATTACATCTCGACGTCAAAGATTACCATGGCGGCGCCTACGCTGGATATCGGGCTGGATATGGCGATCGGGTGAGGGAGCTTCGTCCTAGAACTCTGGGCGCGCACAAAGCCTTCTAGCCCCGTTTGGAAACCATGGTCATTTGGGCAGGCTTTGGGATCGTCAGTTCCTAGGCGATATGGATTTCCGTGGAAAACACGGTGCCATTATCCGATGTGTAGGTATGTGACCCGCCCAGCTGCATGACCATTCCCTTTATGATCTTGGTGCCCATGCCGGCCTTGCTGTTTTCAACATCAAACCCGGGCCCGTTGTCCGAAATGACAAGTTTCGCCACGTCGTCCGCTACGTGCTTGAGGCTGATCGAGATTGTCGCGTCGGGATTGTCCGGGCCAGCATATTTAAGCGCGTTGGTGACAACTTCATTGATGAGCATCGCCAGCGGCGTTGCGCGATCGTGGTTGAGCGACAATGGATCGATATCGAGGATCAATTTGGCAGTGGAGCCATAGGCCTGAAAAAGCTCATCCGTGATTGAGGCTATGAAAACGGGGGCATCGATCGCAGCATAGGCATCGTAGTTGTACATGTGCTGATGAACATTCGACATTGCTGCAAATCGCATTTGAATGTCGGTTTTCACCGCCTCTGGAAGATTTTGCATTCTCACCAGCGATTGCATCGACTGCATGTTGTTCTTTACCCGATGATGGATCTCGCGAAACAGCATCGTATTGGTAGCAAGGGCCGCTTCAAGCTCGTCATGACGCCGCCCATCTCGTTGAAGCAGCCTGATGACCCAGATCGCGCATACTGCAAGGGCCAGAACAGTCGGGATAACGATTGAAAGAAACAGCCCGACATCACGCCAGAACCGTCCTATCGTTTCTGAGCTTGCCACCGAAGCCAAAGCAATCAGCTCGGTGTCTGGCACTGTTTGGTAGCTGACAACTCTTTGAACATGGTCCAGCGGTGACTCGGCATAGTAGACACCAGATTCGGCATTGGGAAGAAGATCGGTGAAAAGGACGTAGTTGCTGAGATCGAGAGCTCCGTCTGCCAGTGGGTAACGAGCAACCAGCATTCCGTCTGAGCGTATGATGCTGATGGTTGACGCGGGTCCAAGGTCCAGAGACTCAAGCAGATCTTTCAGCACGGTTACGTCGAATGAAATAATTGCCACGCCGATGAAGGCGCCATCTCTCTCAAGCCGACGGCTGAAGGCGAATATCTGGTTGTTATCCAGGCGACTGATGAGAAGTGAGGATGTAAAGAAGAGCTTTCCTGCCGCGGGAGCCGAGAAATACTCCCGGTCGCGAATGTCGCGGTCCGCAAATTTGGGATCCGTCGTGTAAAGGGTCTGGCCGTCGGCTGCCACAATATATGCCTTGGCGCTGGCTGGCAGTCCTTCAAGCGCATCGCGAACGCCTGTCAGGGTGGAAAGGTCATTGGGCCGGACATCCCTTCCAAGCGCGGCGTCCATTCGCCGGAGCGCCTGGGCGGCGACTTCCACGATCCATTCGGTGTTGATCTTGACTGCCAGCGAAGCGGCTGTTGCAGAAGCCTCTGCCCGGGCTCCGGCGTCCTTTGCACCCTGATAGACCAGTGAGCCGACGATAGCGGAATAGATCAGCAGGGTCGCGGCGAGGAAAATACCGGCAGCCCGCGCGGAACCGGCAATCGCTTTAGTGACCATTGAGCATCTTCTCCGCGGCGACAGACCGCAATGCTTAGCGAGAATACATCCATTTAGCCATAGGCGTTTTGCTCCTACGGGCACCTCTGGGTTTCGCAAATTGAGCCCGGCACAGATAAGGCAACCACCCTAATCTCATAACGGAATCTGCTGCCGGGGTATTGGAAAACTCTGGCAGCCGGTACCACCATCACGGCGTCGCCCGAAGCCTTGATCCTATCGCCATGGAAATGGAAAGGGCCGCCCTATACCTGGCGGCCCCTATCGTTTTAGCGCGGTTCGCTGTGCAGTCCCTTGACGATGCAGTAGCAGGCGAGCAGAAGGATGATGGTGAACGGGAAGCCCGTTGAGACAGCCATCGCCTGCAACGCCCCCAATCCGCCGCCGAGCAGCAGCGCGATAGCGACCAGCCCTTCGAAGCTTGCCCAGAAGATGCGCTGTGGCACCGGCGCGTCGATCTTGCCACCGGCGGTAATGGTGTCGATCACCAGCGAGCCTGAGTCCGACGACGTGACGAAGAACACGATTACCAGCACGATGGCGATGAACGAGGTGATCTGCTGCAGCGGCAAGCCTTCAAGCATGGCAAACAGCTTGAGTTCCAGCGGGGCTTCGGCAACGAGCTGATAGCCGTCATTGACCAGCTGGTCGATGGCTGTGCCGCCAAAAACGGTCATCCAGAACACCGAGACGACCGACGGGATGAGCAAGACGCAAGTGAGGAACTCGCGCACTGACCGGCCTCTGCTGACCCGGGCGATAAACATGCCGACAAATGGCGACCAGGAAATCCACCAGGCCCAATAGAACGCCGTCCAGCCCTGGCGGAAATTGTCATCGTCACGTCCGAAGGGGTTGGAAAGTTCTGGCAGGTAACGCGCATATTCATAGAGATTGTGGAAGAAGCCGGTGAAGATTGCCATGGTCGGCCCGACGATCAGCACGAAGACAAGCAGCAAAGCTGCCAGCGCCATGTTGATTTCGGAAAGCCGCTTGACGCCCGCATCGAGGCCGGCGATCACCGACAGCAGCGCGACGCCTGTAATGGCGACGATCAGCAAGACCTTTGAGACGTCGCTCACTGGAATGCCAAACAGATGATTGAGGCCGGCATTGGCCTGTTCTGCGCCGAAGCCCAGCGAAGTGGCAAGCCCAAACAGCGTGGCGAAAACCGCCAGGATGTCGATGACGTGCCCAGTCCAGCCCCAGATGCGCTCGCCAAAGATCGGGTAGAAGACCGAGCGCATGGTGAGCGGCAGACCCTTGTTGTAGGAAAACAGTGCCAGTGACAGCGCCACGATGGCATAGATCGCCCAAGGGTGCAGGCCCCAGTGGAAGATCGTCGCCGCCATGCCAAGATCGCGTGACGCGGCAGCATCGCCTGCTGCCCCGCCCAATGGCGCCCAGCTCTCCGGCGTGCCGGCGGCGTCGGCGAAGGAGGAGGAGAAGTGCGAAATAGGCTCTGAAACGCCGTAAAACATCAGCCCGATGCCCATGCCGGCGGCAAACAGCATCGCAAACCAGCCAGTGTAGGTATAGTCGGGCGTCGCGTCCTTGCCGCCGATCCGGACCTTGCCGTAAGGCGAGACTATCAGGAACAGGCACAACAGCACGAAGATGTTGGCGGCCGTTAAGAAAAACCAGTCGAAGGTGCCGGTCAGCCAGTCGCGCAGCTCATTGAACGCCACACCGGCACTCTCCTGAAAGGCCAGAGTCACGAAGACGAAGGCAACGATGCTCAATCCGGAAATCGCAAAAACCGGATTGTGGATGTCGAGGCCGAACGGGCCTACTGACATGGAAATGTTGTCCTGACCGACTTCGTATTCGGTCTCGATCAAAGTGGCTGGGCCTTCCGGCGCCGGAATGCCGGGGTCGCTGATGTCACTCATGGGGTGTCTCCCGCTTGTGTTTTTGTTTGTGGCACATTTGCCGCGTGTCTGAAGTGCGTTCGTCCAGATGGAGGCTCTAGCCTCGGACGAGAAAGACCGATGCGTCGGTATGGGTTGCCAATCGGCCGCCATTGGACGGCCAGACATGGTCGACGACATTGGGAATATGCGACGCCATCACGACGAGATCGCTGTCGGTTTCATGCACCGCTTTGACCAGAGCGTCGTCAAGTTCGACGGCCGGATCGTGGCTGATAACGGCCTTGGCATCGGTCTCGATTCCGTGGATTTCGGCCTGGGCGGCTGCAAACCCCCCGAGTTTTTTCCCGTATTCAGCCGGATTGTGCCCCAGCGGTCCGGGTGCACTCGATGTTACTCCGACATAGGTTATTGGTGCAGAATAGAGTCTTGACAGATTTGCGGCTGTGTTCAATGCAACGTCCATTTTATCGACGTGTGCAAGATCAACAGGAACCATTATTTTCTTGTACATTGTCTATATCCGTCTTTTGTTCGACCGGCATTCTAGTTGCCGATATTATTATTGTTATGTCAGAATGACGGTCATGTATGGGGTGTTTTGGTCGTGGAGCGGCGCAAGACGCTCCGATTGCGACACAAGACTAGCCGGTACGAGGTGCGGATGCAAACCGCGGGGGAGGTTTTCTGAAACGGGGAACGCTGATCCGGCAACTATCCTGTGGATGTTGCAGCGGGTGAACGCCCCCGCGGTGCACTCGCTGCCATCCCAATATTGCTATACAACAGGCATGAACTTGGGTTCGGGAGGCCTAATTGTTTCAGACTGGCAATGGGAGGATGACGCCACATGAACCTTTTTTCGATGATGAACAAACGCGCCGAGGACAGCAATCCGATCCGCATCGGCATGATCGGCGCGGGTAAGTTCGGGACGATGTTTCTGTCGCAGGTGCGCAAGCTCGCGGGCATCCATCTGATCGGGGTGGCGGATCTTTCCCCTGCTAGCGCTAGGTCGAACATGGAGCTTGTCGGCTGGGAGCCGGAGCGGTTTTCTGCCACGTCGCTCGATCAGGCGGCGCAGGGAAACACCACCCATGTGGGTGACGACTGGCGAGCGCTTGTTGCCCATCCGGCCATCGATATCATCATCGAATGCACTGGCGCGCCGGTGGCGGCAATCGATCATATTCTTGGAGCATTCGAGAACGGCAAGCACGTGATCAACGTCACAGTCGAGGCGGATGCGTTTTGCGGCTATGCGCTCGCCCGCAAGGCCGAGGAAGCCGGGGTGATCTACTCGATGGCCTATGGCGATCAGCCGGCGCTGACTTGTGATCTTGTCGACTGGGCGCGGACCTGTGGTTTCAACGTGACCGCTGCCGGACGCGGCCACAAATGGCTGCCAGAGTTCCGCAAGTCGACGCCGGAAACGGTTTGGGACCATTGGGGTGTCACCAGAGACGCCGCCGAACGCGGCCGGCTCAATCCAAAAATGTTCAACTCGTTTCTGGATGGCTCCAAGCCGGCGATCGAATCCTCGGCGATTGCCAACGCGACTGGCCTGCTGGTTCCAACGAACGGACTGCAGTTTCCGGTCGGTGGGGCCGAGGATCTGGCCAACATCATGCGGCCGGTATCGGAAGGCGGGTGTCTGGAGCAGAAGGGCATGGTCGAGGTCGCCTCAGCGCTGACGCGCGAAGGCAAGCCGGTTCCCTACGATATCAGGCAGGGTGTCTGGGTGGTGTTCGAAGGCGAAACCGACTACCTGCGCAACTGCTTTCAGGAATACCTGGTCCGAACCGATGACAGCGGGCGTTACTCCTCGCTGTACAAGCGCTGGCACCTGATCGGGCTTGAGCTGCCGGTTTCTGTCGCCTCGGTCGGGTTGCGCGGCGAGCCGACCGGCGTTGCGCGGTGCTTCAACGGAGATGTGGCCGCGATTGCCAAGCGCGATCTTGCTGCTGGCGAAATTCTCGACGGGGAGGGCGGTTACACCGTGACCGGCGGTTTGCGTCCGGCGAAAGCATCCGTCGCTGCGGGCTACCTGCCGCTGGGGCTGGCGCACAACGTCAAGCTCAAGCGCGCCATTGCCGATGGCGATCCGGTCCGCTTCGAGGATGTTGAAATCGACGAAACAACGACGGCGTACAAATTGCGCAAATGGATGGAAGGGCTGGCTTGAGTTTGCGGCTCTGTCGTCTTCCGTCAGGATGAAGGTTTATTGGAGCTCCAGTTGCTTCTGGGCATAGTGTGCCGGCGGCAGGCCAACGTGACGGGTGAAGGCAACGCTGAAAGCGCTTGCGGAACCGTAGCCGACGCGCTCTGCGACTGCTGCGACGCCCGCTTCACGTCGCCGTAGCATATCCTTGGCCATCGCCATGCGCCAGGCGAGCAGATACTCCATTGGAGCCAAGCCGATCAGGCGCTGGAAGCGGTCGAAAAATGACGAGCGCGACAGGCCCGCCTGTTTGGACAGGTCCGCGACAGTCCATCGGCGGCCCGGGCTTTCGTGGATGGCGCGTATCGCCAGCGTCAGGCGCTCGTCGGCGAGCCCGCGCAGCAGTCCCGGCGACGCTGCCGTCCTTGCCGAGGACCGCAGCGCTTCGATGAGAAGAACCTCCAGCAGCCGTTCCAGGATGACATCGCGCGCCGGTCGCCGGGCGCGGGATTCGTCGCTGACAAGCTGCACAAGGGTCGCCAGCCTGCTGTCGTCTCGAATGTGGATGAGTTGCGGCAGCAGTGACACCAGCAGCGCCGCATCCGGTGACCCGAAGACGCAATAACCCACCAAAAATCGAATGTCCGGCGGGCAATTTTGAAGGCCATGCCTGATCTCGCCGTTGAGCAGCGAAGCGACCGGGGAAATGGCGTCTCCGGTTGCCGCCACCTCGAGCGATGACATGGTGAAGTCGTGGGCCGAAGGTATCAGCGCGAAGTCACCCCCTTTGAGCAAGATCGGCTCTTGGCCATCCACCGAAAGGCGGCAGGATCCGTCGAGAATGACGCAGAAGAAGGGCCGTCCGTATTCGGATCGGCGGACGCTCCATTGACCGGCACCACTGACAACCTTGGAATAAGGGGCGCCAGGCCGCAGCAGCGTGACAACTTCGGCGAGAGGATCAACCATTTCCGGACTCCTGCGAATGAAAGATGGACTTGTAATTATAGCACGTCCGAATTCGATGATCTATTTTCCTTTCATCGCAAACCAAAGGAGTCGCCATGAAAACCGTTCTTATCACCGGATGCTCGTCTGGATTCGGGCTTGAGACCGCCCGCTATTTCCTTGATCGAAACTGGAAGGTGATCGCCACAATGCGCAAGCCCGACGAGGCTCTGCTTCCCCGGTCCGAATATCTCAAGGTGTTTTCACTCGATGTCACCGATGCGGAAAGCATCCGGCAGGCCGTCGATGCCGCCGGGCCGATCGACGCGCTGGTCAACAATGCCGGCATCGGTTTGCTCGGCGTATTTGAAGCCACCACAATGGCCATCGTCCGTGAAATCTTCGAGACCAACACGTTCGGCACGATGGCGCTGACGCAGGCGGTGCTGCCGCAGTTCAGGCAACGGCAGGCGGGCGTCGTCGTCAACGTCACCTCAAGCGTGACATTGATGCCTCTGCCCCTTTTGTCAGTCTACACCGCCAGCAAGGCAGCGGTTACGGCCTTCACCCAATCGCTGGCGTTGGAACTCGGCCAGTTCAATGTGCGTATGGCTCTGGTGGAGCCGGGGCGGTCGCCAACGCGCTTTGCGGAAAACGCCCGGCCGCGGATGCAGGGCGGCATTCCCGACGCCTACGCCGGCTTTTCGGAGACTGTTTTCGCGTCTATGGGACCGTCTGCTGGCACCGAGCCCTTGGATGTGGCGCAAGCGGTGTGGCGCGCGGTTACCGATTCGGCGTCGCCGATGCGCATTCCTGCCGGAGCCGACGCCATTGCCATGGCCGAGGCAGGCTGACGTCATCATCCGGAAGATTGCCGATAGATGGGTCTTGGTGCCGCCGTGCAGATCCTGCATGGCGGCGTTACCGCGACCAGTGCAGCCGGCACACTAACCCCGGCTTCCCAGCCGCAACCCGGGCGCCGGGCGTTCCTCGAGGATCTTGGCGCGAAATCTGTAGAGTGCTGCAGGTCGTCCGCCGGTGGCGGAGCTGGCCGCGCCTGTAGGCTCAACCAGTTCGGCGCCCTCGACCAGACGGCGGAAGTTCTGCTTGTGCAGGTGGCGGCCTGAAATTGCCTCCACCGTGGTCTGCAATTCGGTCAGCGTGAATTCTGGTGGCATCAACTCGAAGATCACCGGGCGGTACTTGATCTTTCCTCTCAATCTTTGAACTGCAGTGGCAGCAATCCGGCGATGGTCAAAGCGCATGGCGCGACCCAGCTGGGTGGAAAGCCCGGTGGATTTCACTCTTTGATCAGCGACGGCTTCTGTGAGCAGTCCTGCTTCGTAAAGCAGTTCATAGCGGTCGAGCACCCGCTCCTCGTCCCAGGGGAAATCGCCCAGTCCGAACGCGAGCCTGATGCGCGCCTTGCGGCTTGGGGTCTGTGGGCGCTCAGCCGGTTCTTCGGCCCATGGCAGCAACCGTGGCAGGATCGCAGCATCAAGCATTCCGGGGCGGCCTTCGCGCCAGTCTTCCCAGGGAAACAGCTCGTACCAGTCGCGCCAGCGGGCACCGGTGGCGTGCAATGCTTCGGGGTTTTCAGCGTCGGCGCGGGTCAGGGCCAGATAACCGACGGAGACCAGATGCGGTCCGCCTTGGTCCCTGGCTTCATCGCTGTGCATCTGGCGGCCGCGGTCGCCAAAAGTGTAGAGCTGCTCGACATAGCCCAGATTGAGCGCGGTCTGGCTTTCGACGCTTGAGCGAAGACTGGCCTCGAATGTGCGGTGCCGCGTGGGATCGAAGGGTCCGAAGGGAAGGCCGTCGGCTGGTCCTTCGCCGGGAGAGGCAGGCACAGCCAGAATGCTCGGCGTGCGGTTGGTGACAGCAACGATCGCGGCGTTCAGGCCGATGCGCAGAGGAGCAATGTCGTCAGGTTGCATGCTGTTTGCTCCGTGGCGTGATCAGCCAGCGCCCCTGGGCCGATCCGGCGTGGCTGCGGGTACGTCGTCGCCAGGCCGGATTGCAAAGCAGATACGGCCACCCTCGAAGGCATCTGCGCCGCGGCCAATGGCCTTGATGGCGCGGATCAACCTTCCGCCACGGCCGAGCATGGAATCACCGATTTCGATCAGTCTCGCATTGGGTGTCACGAACGGCGAAGCTGAACGCAATCGTTCGGCCAGCGCCATCTCGTCCTGATCCGGCTCAAGCGTCAGGGCTGTGATTGCGGCGGCGGCCGGGGACCGGGAAATCCCGAGCCAACAATGAACGACCAGCGGCGCACGTTGATCCCACCCCTTTGCAAAGCGGATCAGCCGGTCGACATGAACCTCACCGGGAGCGGTGAGGCCCGGTCGGGCTTCGGCTATGTCATTGACCCCGAGCGTGAGGTGCCGGTTCTGGTCGATCACCCCGGGACGGTGGAAATTCTGGTTCCCCGCCAAGAGGCTGACCATCTCGCGTGCGCCATGCAGCACGGCGGTTTCGGCGATCTGGTTGAGGCGGCAGATAACGATATAGGACACCCGTCAACCTTTCCCGGCGCGGCGCATGGTTTCGATGGCCTCAAAGCGCTGAACGAACATCTTCTCGACTTCTGCGGCGGGACGGGGCAACACGTCGAGCATGTCCCTGCTGATGTCGCGTGGCGGTCCGAAGAAGGCACGCGCCTCCTTGTCGTCAAAACCTGCGAGTTCCGTCGCCTCGAAATAGGCCGCAATCCGGTCCGCCCGCTTGATCAGCGCCTTGATGTTCTTTGGCAAGACTGGCGGAAGAGAAAAGCGGATATGAATGGCAGCCTCCAGTCTGGCTTCAACGGTCTTGTAACCGCCGCCGACGACGGATTTGAACGGCGAAATCATGTCGCCGATGACATATTCCGGCGCATCATGCAGAAGCGCAAGCTGCAAGGTCTCAGGCGAAGCAACGGAAATCCTTCCGACAATCTGCTCGACCATCAGCGAATGCTGCGCCACGGAGAAGGCATGATCGCCGCGGGTCTGACCGTTCCAGCGCGCCACCCGCGCCAGTCCCTGGGCAATATCCGAGATCTCGACATCCAGCGGTGAGGGATCGAGCAGGTCCAGCCGCCGGCCGGAGAGCATGCGCTGCCAGGCGCGGGGAGCTTTTTCAACAGGGGGCATTGATCAGGGGTCCGGAGTGGTTGCTTCGTCGCTCTTAAAGGACAAACCGGTCCAGTCTGGCAAGGTCAATGTGACCGCAATCCCGTTAAGTGTCAGCGGACTGTCTTGCGCCATAGCATCACCGACCCGATCGGTCCGCACGATGGCAAGCGCAGATTTTCCTACCACAGAGCCAAGGGTGCCGACAGGCTTGTCGCCCGCCAGAATGCTGGTCTCCGATTCGGTCAGGGCTGCGGGCAAGTCTGCTTCCGCCGTCAGTGTTGCCACCCTGCGCCGGGCGGTGCCGCGATGCTGCATGCGGGAGACAACCTCCTGGCCGACATAACAGCCCTTCTTAAAATCGATGCCGGCATTCTTGTCCATCAGGACGTCATGCGGAAATACATCGGAAAGGGCGAAATCCGTGCCTGATTCCGCGACGCCGTGAGCTATGCGGACCGCATCCCAAGCCGGGCGCTTGGCGTCCAGGACTGCTCCGCTGCCGTGCAGTCGCCAGACATGAGCCTCTTGGGGAAAGCGCATGTCGCGAAGAGCGCCGTGCGGGGCGTCTCCAGCCCAGCCGGCAATGACGGGTACGTCAGCAAGCTGTTCAAATTTGACGGCAGCGCGAAGCTTGTAGAGCGTCAGCCTGCGGATGAAATCAGCGGTCTGATCAGCTCTTATGTCGCAGTCATAACCGGTCTCACCATGCTTGGAGATCAGAAAATCGAACAGGATCTTGCCCTGGGGGGTGAGCAGTGCTGCGGGCCGCGCTTCGCCCTGCCTTATCGCCTCGACGTTCGCAGTGATCAGGTTCTGCAGGAAATGCCCTGCATCGGCACCATCCACGCGTATGATATTCCGGTCGGGAAGAATTAGGGCTGGCACGGTGCGGCACTCCGGATCGGTCGGCATGAATACAGGTGGATAGGTAGGCGGTCGCGTGGCCACCGGCAAGGGTGAGCGGGCTCTGGTCTCTAGTCGCCGGCCATGAAAAAGCGCCACTCGCCATCGGGCGAGATGCCAACGCGGTAGAAATTGTATGCGCCGTAGGCCTTCATGTCCTCGACGTCACCGGCTGTCACCAGCCGCAGCAATTCCACCTTTTGCGGCGCAGTCAGGCTGTCGAGCGGCAGGGCCACGAAGTAGGGCCAGACAAAGGTCTCGTTCGGTCCGCCTGCGTCGATGCGGACAAAGCCGGTGTTGAGCAGGTCAATCAGGATAGCCAGGATTTCCTGTCCCTCGCCATCGCCGGAAATGGTGCGCAGGTATTCGACGGCATCTGCATCGATCTGGCTGAACGCCAATTGGGTCGCGTTGGGACCTGTTCCGAGCAGAGCGCGCAGTTTTTCCGGATCACCGGTGGCGGCTGCCTCCAGGATCAATTCACGCATTCGGCGCGCAGGTTCGGGCAACTGGCTGAGATCGGTGATGATGTCGGCTGGTGCTTGGTCCTCGACGACCGCTGCATCAGGGTTGCTATCTTCCGATTGGGACTGAGGAGTCTCGCGGATGATCGGATCTGGTTGAGGCAGTCCGCCATCGGGTCCGATTGTGGGTTCGTCTAGTGGAGGCGGGGCTACTTGGACTTGTTCCGCGTCCGCCGGTTGGGCTGGCTTCAGCTCGCTCAGGGCATTTGCCGGCGAGGTGAGGGTCAACATCAACGCCGCGGCCAGAACGGTTGATCCCAAACGCATCAAGTTCGTTCCGAATCCGCGTTTGCCCTTTTGGATCACTTGGTCGATCACGTGGCTCCCCGCCGGTAACCCTATTGAAGAATGCGTTGGGGGGAGAATTCGCCCGCCAGGATACGTTCCCTGAGCGAATCCACCAGAGCTTCTGCCTGATCCTCGCCCAGGGCGCGGACCGTTTCGCGAATCGCGGTGATCATAGCTGCATCGGCGATGATCTCAGGTTCAATGCCGTCGGCCGCGCTCTCGGCCCAGGCATCATGCTGCAATTCCAGCGCAACCTGAAGCTTCTCCTGGATGATCAGGTCATCGAGTTCATCGGGCGTATGGGGTGTGGGATGTGTCATGCGGACCAACTCTTACTTACTATCTCGTTAACACCCTAGCACGGCTTGAATCGTTTCGGCACGGTGCAGAGATGATATCGGTTAACAAAATGTCAATTTCCGTAGCGTGCAACAATTTCTGCGATGAGTGTGGCACCTTCGTGACGGTATCGCTGTTCTGCAACGAGGGCTGCCCCGGTGCAAGTTGTGTAAACTGCGGCAAACGCGCGGAACCCCCGATTGTAGCCTGCAGTAAGCTGCTCGCGGCGGTTCGGCTCGTCAACAGTCTCGCTGTCGAGCAGCGCCTGCATGCTCTCACGCCAACCGGTTTCGTCTTCGGAACCGCAAAGCGTCCGCAGATACTGGATGGATCCGAGGATTTCGGCCAGCCGCAACAACCTTGCTTCATAGGGCGGCGGCGGCAGGCTGGGCGAGGTTTCAGCCGCTTCGCCAGCTTCCTGTGCACCTGCATGCTGCTGGCCGATGGTCAGCAAGGCGGGCGTCAGCAGGGTGAGGACAAGGAGCAAGCGGCGCATCATGATGGCTCCCTTACACCAAGACAATGGCCGATGAAATCCCGTGCGCGGGTGCAGTTACTATTTACCTGGTCCTGTTTGACCCAAGAAGTGGCTGTGGCAAACACAGATGTTTGTTCACGTGCATGGTACTTGCAGGGTGGAGTTCAGCGAATCTGTCGTTCAGGCGGTTGGCTCTGCGACGATGCCGGGCGTTGAAAATGCCAAGACACTGGATTGAGATCAAACCTGTTTCTTCAATTCGGTCGCGAGTTTTTGAATCTGCTCGGCGCCAATTCCACAGCAGCCGCCGACCAATGTGGCCCCGGCTGAAACCCAGTCGCGGGCAAAGCGCAGATATCCGTCGCCATTGAGCTCGGCGCGCATGCCGCTCAAGCCTTCATTTGCCTTTTCTTCAGCCGTTTCCTGCTCGAATGCATTGGCATAGACACCGACCTCGGTTTTGGCATCCATCTGGCGGAAAACGGAAGCTGCGGTTTTGATTGCGGCTTCCATGACCTCAGGCTTCGAGCAGTTGAAAAGTAGTGCCTCGATCCCGGATTGCGCCGCCCAAGCGGCTGCCGCGGCAACGGTTTCACCGGACCGCAAAGCCGGCTCTGATGCGGCTGAGCCCCCCTTGTCATTGAGCGTAAACGAGATCCAGACCGGTTTGCCGGTGGCTTCAACTGCGGAGCGTACTGCTTCTGCTTCCGCGATCAGGCTCAGTGTTTCACCAAGCCAGACATCAATGTTGGGCAACAGGTTGTCGATCAGAACCGACAAATAGTGCTGTGCGCGCAAGGGATCAAAATTCTCAGGCTCGTAGGAGCCGAAAATCGGGGGCAGGGAGCCGCAGACCAGAACCTTGCGATCGGTGCGCGCGTCGGCGGCTTCACGCGCGAGCTTTCCGGAAAGGGCAATCAGCGCCGGGCCCTGCTCGTCAAAGCGTTTCTCACCAATGTGGAATGGCACCAGAGCATAGCTGTTGGTTGTGATCGCGTCGGCACCGGCGTCAATGAATTCCGAGTGAACCTGGCGCACGATCTCGGGGCTTTCCATCAGTGCCAGGGCCGACCACTCGGGTTGAACCAGCCGCGCACCAAGCCTTGTCAGTTCGCGGCTCATTCCACCATCGAGGATCTTGAGAGTGTGAGCCATGCGAAATGTCCTTGTACCAGATGGCGGGCGGTCGGAATCGTGTGTGGTTTTCGACCACAGCATGCCGCCTCAGGGGTTGAGCCTGTTCTCAGTATGAGTCGCCTCAAAAGGTCAACGCCTCATCGGCGTCGTCCAGCGCTCACAGTTGCGTGAGAATCGCGGCTTTCCAGGCGGTATACAAAAGGTGCCTACTTGCAGCTTTGCGCACGGTCCGTATCTCGGCCGGGTACATCGTGAACCAGCGCCGCGCAATGGCTCCCAACATTGCCCGGCGCAGCGTTCGCGCGACCAATCATAGCCTGAAAGGCCCTCAAAATGTTGCTTGAAAAGCTGAACTGGCGTTATGCCACCAAGAAAATGAACCCGGAGAAAAAGGTCTCCGACGACAAGGTTGAAAAGATCCTGGAAGCAGCGCGGCTTGCCCCCACATCCAGCGGCCTGCAGCCTTTCGAGATCATCGTCGTGACCGACCCCGAAGTGAGAGCCAAGATCCGCGCAGTGGCATGGGATCAGGCGCAGATCACCGACGGATCGCACCTGCTGGTTTTCGCGGCCTGGGACAATTACACTGAAGACCGGATCAACACCATGTTCGATCAGGTAAACGAAGAGCGTGGCGGCACCAACGAGGGGTGGGAAGCCTACCGGCAGAAGCTCCTGACCGGCTATGTTCCTCGCGATGCGGACGTGAACTACGAGCACGCCGCCCGTCAGGCCTACATCGCTTTGGGCATGGCTCTGACTGCCGCTGCCTTTGAAGGTGTCGATTCGACCCCGATGGAAGGCTTTGAGCCGGAAAAGGTCGACGACATTCTCGGTCTGAAAGCGCGCGGTTTGCGCTCGGTGACGCTGGTGCCGTTGGGCTATCGCGCCGAAGGCGACTGGCTGGTTGACCTGAAGAAGGTTCGCCGCGCCAAGGAAGACTTCGTGAGCTTCGTTTAAAAAAAACCACGCCGCGCCTCGATCTCGAGGCGCGGCTAGTCCTGTTGTTCCGTCTGATAATCACTCTCCAGCATGCACATGCAATCAATCATGCTTTGCGGGACCGGCAGTTCGCGTATCTCTGCGGGCGTGAACCAGCCAACAGCCTTGGCGTCATCCATGGCGATGGCATCACCGCCGGGATCATCGGCGCGAAAGACAGTCAGAAAAAAGTGCGAGGCGTTCCCTCCGGGATCATCCGAGCCGAGATCAAAGGTCGCGAAAGCGCGGGGATTTCTGGCCTTGAGTCCGGTTTCCTCCTCAAGCTCGCGCAGCGCAGCGAGCTCAAGCTTTTCCTCCGGATCAACCCGACCGCCTGGAAACGCATACATGTGCTGGGCCGGCGGGTTGGCGCGCAGAACCAGAAGATATTTCCCATTCCGCTCCAGTGCGACGGAGACGGCGAGTGCCGGTCCGGGTGCGGATTGATCTGCCTGCGTTGCCATTGCTTGACCCTGTCCCTCTCGTCAGTCATGGATTGGCAATGTGTGGACGATTTTCATTAACCGCAACCCCGGAACAGGTGCAGGAGCTGTTCGGTCTCGAAGAGATCGAGGGTTTCCCGCCGCGCTACAATATTGCGCCGACTCAGCCGATCCTGATCATTGCCGGAGACCGCCGCCGTGACGAGGGCGACAACCGCACCGACCGGCGGGCGCTTCTGGCGCGCTGGGGATTTCTGCCCGGCTGGGTCAAGGACCCGGCCGAGTTTCCGCTCCTGATCAATGCGCGGTCTGAAACGGCGGCCGAAAAGGCCTCATTCCGCGCCGCCATGCGGCATCGCCGTGTTCTGATAGTGGCATCGGGGTTTTACGAATGGCATCGACCGGGGAAGGGCTCGAAAGAAAAATCCATTCCTTACTGGATCAAGCCTAAGCAAGGCGGCATCGTCGCCTTTGGCGGGCTGATGGAAACCTATATGAGCGCCGACGGCGCGGAGATTGACACCACGGCGATCCTGACGGTCGGGCCCAATCGCGAGATCGCGCCGATCCATGACCGGATGCCGGTGGTGATCGCGCCTGAGGACTTCACCCGCTGGCTCGATTGCCTCAATCAGGAGCCGCGCCATGTGAGTGACCTGATGCTGCCTGCGCCGGACGACTATTTCGAGGCGATCCGTGTCTCTGACCTCGTCAACAAGGTTGCCAACTCCGGACCCGAAGTGCAGGAACCTGCAACAGATGCCGACCCAATCGAGCCCCCGGCAAAGCCCGCGAAGCGCACGGCGAAATCCAAAGCCGCCGATGCCCATTCCGACCAGATGAAGTTGTTCTGATCCATGCATTCCTTGTTCGCTTCCGCGATTTCCGGGCTTCTGCTCGGCGGCTCGTTGATCATCGCCATCGGCGCACAGAACGCCTTCATTCTGAGGCAGGGTCTGCTCAGGCAGCATGTGTTCATCCTGTGCCTGATCTGCGCGCTGTCGGACGCTGTGCTGATAGGCCTTGGCGTCGCGGGTCTCGGCGCGATCATATCGGGCTCGCAGATCCTGATTGGCGTGGTGACGCTGGGCGGTGCGGTGTTTCTTGCCTGCTATGCATTGCTGGCGCTCAAACGGGCGATCAAGCCTGCCGGGCTGGAAGCGGCCAAGACCGGTCCGGGATCGCTGAAGGCTGCCGTGCTCACCTGTCTCGCCTTCACCTTCCTCAATCCGCATGTCTATCTCGATACCGTGCTGCTGGTCGGCGGGTTGAGCGGGCGTTATCAGGGCACCGCGCGGCTGGCCTTTGCAATCGGCGCCATGTCGGCCTCGTTCCTCTGGTTCTTTGGGCTTGGCTATGGCGCGCGGGTTCTGGAGCCGCTGTTTTTGAAACCCTCTGCCTGGCGGGTTCTGGACGGGCTGATCGCTTTGGTAATGGCTGCGTTGTCTGTGTCGCTGCTGGTGCGGTTTTTCGCCGGCTGAAAGCCGCTGACGGGCATCTTGACCGGGCTCACGCAATCGGGGATAAGCACGGTATGAAAACGGCACACGGCGCACGCGCCACCTGCATTTGCGGCATCATTATTCGCTAGCGCTTCGCTGGCTCGGCCGTTTTCGTCTTCTCACCATACAGGACAAACGATCCGGGCCAGGGTGCTGGCATCGGGGAGTGGACATGACCGAACTCAAATTCTGGAACACGCTGACGCGGGTCAAGGAAGAGTTTACGCCGATCGATCCGGACAATGTGCGGATGTATGTCTGCGGCCCGACGGTCTATGATTTCGCCCATATCGGCAATGCCCGCCCGGTGATCGTGTTTGACGTGCTGTTCCGGCTGTTGCGCCATGTTTATGGCGAAGACCACGTCACCTATGTGCGCAACATCACCGACGTCGACGACAAGATCAATGCCCGGGCGCTTCGCGATTATCCCGACCTGCCGCTGAACGAGGCGATCGCCAAGGTGACCGAAAAGACCGCCGAGCGGTTCCACAAGGATGCGGCCGCACTCGGCTGCCTCGAGCCGACATTCGAGCCGCGCGCTACCGCCCATATCGACGGCATGGTCAGGATGATCCAGACGCTGATCGACAAGGGCAACGCCTATGTAACGTCGGGCAGGGAAGGACGCGAGGTGCTGTTTGCGGTTGGCTCTATGCCGGCCTACGGCAAGCTGTCGAACCGCAAGCTCGAGGACCAGCAGGCAGGCGCCCGCATCGCGGTGGAAGACCACAAGCGCAACCCGGCGGATTTCGTGCTGTGGAAAGAGTCGGCGAGCGACGAACCCGGCTGGGACGGCAGCTTCACCGAGGGCGGCGAGACTGTCAGCATCCATGGCCGCCCCGGCTGGCACATCGAATGCTCGGTGATGAGCGAGCATCATCTGGGTGAGACCTTCGACATCCATGGCGGCGGGTTGGATCTGATCTTCCCACACCACGAGAACGAGATCGCCCAGTCCTGCTGCGCCCACGGCAATGACCGGATGGCCAACCTGTGGATGCACAACGGCTTCCTGCAGGTCGAGGGCAAAAAGATGTCCAAGTCCGACGGCAACTTCGTCACCATCGCCGAGCTGCTCGACACCGACAAATTCGGCGGTCGCAAATGGCCGGGCGAAGTGCTGCGGCTGGCCATGCTGATGACGCATTACCGCGAGCCGATCGATTTTTCAGTGAAGCGGCTGGAGGAGGCGGAGGCTGCGCTTTGGAAGTGGGCTGACGCATCTGAAGGTGCATCGCTCATGTCTGGGATGGATGAGCATGCAGTTGAGATATTGTCTGAAGACCTCAATTTTTCTGCGCTTAAGGCTTATTTGGATCAGCTGAGCAAGGCAGCTTCAGGTGGGGATGAAAAGGCGCGCGATTGGCTTCGAAGCACACTCTATCACCTCGGATTTGTAGAGCTGCAGAGGCAGTCAGACGGCGAAACTGCCAAAATAGTTTTCGAGATGGCAGATTCAACTATAGGTCCGCGTATTCAGAAACGTCTCGAACTCCTTGCCACTAAGAACTGGGCCGAAGCCGACAAAATCCGTAACGAGTTGCTTGAGCAGGGTATCCAGCTCAAGGACGGTAAGGATCCCGAGACTGGCGAGCGGGTGACGACCTGGGAGGTCAAGCGGTGAGTAGCGGGCTTTACCCCCCTCTGTCACCTGCGGTGACATCTCCCCCGCAAGGGGGGAGATTTGGGGCCGTGCGGCTCCGCCTGAGTTCCAGATTAATTTCAGTGTTGGCGAGAGGTTCTCTTTCAGGTTGTGTTTCGGTTGCAGATGCAGTTTTGTTGGTGGGGCCTGATCTTTCGGCACGTCAATCTCCCCCCTTGCGGGGGAGATGTCACGCAGTGACAGAGGGGGGTAACTTGCCGCACAGCAAAGTGCCGCCGCACCTTCGCACAAACGCCCGCCGCAAGCGCAGCGCAACGACCGAGGCGGAACTCAAGTTGTGGAATGAACTCAGAGCTCATCGTCTGATGGGTCTGGGTTTCCGGCGGCAAGTGCCGATTGGCCGATATATTGTCGATTTTGCCTGTCCCGAGCACAAGCTTGTTGTCGAAGTCGATGGTAGCCAGCACGCCGAAAACCAAGCCCATGATGAGGTGCGCTCAGCCTATCTCGAGCAGCAGGGATGGCATGTCGTACGTTTCTGGAACCACGATGTGCTCAACGACATCGACAATGTCTGCACGCATATTTTGCGCCTCGTCGGAGGGGGTGACCAATGACGTCCTTTGAGAAGGGCATCCACACCGGCGGCTGCCAGTGCGGGGCGGTTCGCTACCGGATCGAGGGCGAACTCGAATATCCGCATCTGTGCCATTGCCGCATGTGCCAGAAGGCTGCGGGGAATTACTTCATGGCGCTCGGGTTCGCGCCGGGCAAGATGCTGAGCATCACCCGCGGCAAGCCGGGCTGGTTTCAGTCTTCCGATCCGGTGCGGCGCGGGTTTTGTCGGGACTGCGGCACGCCGCTGTTTTTCGACACGCTGCAATCGGACGGCATGGCGGTCACGCTTGGCAGTCTCGATGATCCGGCGGCGTTTCCGCCGGTGGCCAATGATGGCATAGAGACACGGGTTCCGTTTCGCGCGGCGCTGGACGGTCTGCCGGCAAAGAGTGTCGACCGGGATGATCTGCCGGGCGGTATCGCCAGCATTGCGTCCTCCAATCATCAGCACCCCGACCATGACACCGGCGTCTGGCCGATGGAGGAGACCACATGAGCACTGATACTCATTCCGGTGGCTGCCAGTGTGGCGCCGTGCGGTTCCGACTGAGCGGAGCGCCAGGCAACTCGTCGGTCTGCTATTGCCGGATGTGCCAGAAGGCATCGGCCAGCCATACTCTGGCCCTGGTATCTGTGGGCGAGGCCGGTTTCGAATGGACCCGTGGCGAACCATCCTGGTTTCAAAGCTCGAACGCGGCGCGACGAGGCTTTTGCAGCCAATGTGGAACGCCGCTTGCCTATGATGCTCCGGATGGGCTGGCACTGTCGGTGCTGACGTTTGACGATCCGGATGCTGTGGCGCCGACCATTGCCTATGGCATCGAGGGCAAGCGGATCTGGTGCGACGGTATTCCGGCGCTGCCTGAGCGCCACACTATGGAAGACGCCGACGCGGTGGCGTTTCTGAAAACGCTGGTGAATTACCAGCACCCCGACCATGACACGGAAACCTGGCCGGAGCGGAAACAGTGACCGCGCACCGGCCGGGAACCGAGATGCCGAATGGCTGCTTTACGGCCTGATCGGCAAGGGCGTACTGGTGGCCGTGGTCACAGTCGCCGTCGTCGTCTGGATCAATTGGAGATAATTTGATGAGTAATTTGCGTACACTTTACCCCGAGATCGAACCCTTCGAGACCGGCTTTCTCGATACCGGCGACGGTCATCAGGTCTACTGGGAGCGGGTCGGCACCAAGGGGGCCAAGCCGGCAGTGTTTCTGCATGGTGGCCCGGGCGGCGGCTGCGGTCCGGTACACCGGCGGCTGTTTGATCCTGCACTTTATGACGTGATCCTGTTTGACCAGCGCGGATGCGGACGCTCGACGCCGTTTGCATCGCTTGAGAACAACACCACATGGGATCTGGTCACTGATATCGAGCGGCTGCGGCAGATGGCAGGCTTTGAAAAATGGCTGGTCTTCGGCGGCTCCTGGGGCTCGACGCTGGCGCTGGCCTATGCCGAGACCCATCCGGCGCATGTGAGCGAACTGGTGCTGCGGGGCATCTACACGCTGACGCAGGCGGAACTCGACTGGTACTATCAGTTTGGCGTCTCGGAGATGTTTCCCGACAAGTGGGAGCGCTTTCTGGCGCCGATCCCGGAAGCCGAGCGTGGCGACCTGATGGCGGCCTACCGCAAGCGGCTTGTGGGTGATGACCGGGAGCAGCAGATTGCTGCGGCGAAAGCCTGGAGCGGCTGGGAAGGCGAGACGATCACGTTGCTGCCCGAGCCGTCGACCAGCGACAAGTTCCACGAGGATCAGTTCGCGCTGGCGTTTGCCCGGATCGAGAACCATTTCTTTGTGCACAAGGGCTGGCTTGAGGAAGGTCAACTGCTACGTGACGCTCACAAGCTTGAAGCGATCGACGGCGTGATCGTGCACGGGCGCTATGACATGCCGTGCCCGGCGCGGATTGCCTGGCAACTGCACAAGGCCTGGCCGCGTGCCGGCTTCCACCTGATCGAAGGCGCAGGCCATGCCTTCTCAGAACCAGGTATTCTCGACCAGCTGATCCGCGCTACTGACAGGTTTGCTGGCAAGGCAGACACATGACGGATTCCGTGATGGGCAAGCAACGCATCTACCTGTTCGACACCACGCTGAGAGACGGCCAGCAGACGCCGGGCATCGATTTTTCCGTCGAGGACAAGATCGCCATCGCCAAGATGCTGGATGATTTCGGCATCGATTATGTCGAGGGCGGTTATCCGGGGGCCAATCCAACCGATACGGCATTTTTTGCCAGGAACCGCACAGAGAAGGCCAAATTCGTGGCCTTCGGCATGACCAAGCGCGCGGGTGTGTCGGCGTCCAATGATCCCGGCCTTGCCGGTCTCATTCAGGCCGAAAGCGATGCGGTTTGCTTGGTTGCCAAGGCCTGGGACTACCATGTGAAGGTGGCGCTCGGTTGCACCAACGAGGAGAACCTGGACTCGATTTCGGGCTCCGTGCAAGCCGTGTCGGCAGCCGGCAAGGAGGCGCTGGTTGATTGCGAGCACTTCTTTGACGGCTACAAGGCCAATCCGGACTATGCCGTGGCCTGCGCCAAGGCAGCTTATCAGGCCGGCGCGCGCTGGATCGTGTTGTGTGACACCAATGGCGGCACCCAGCCTTCGGAAATCCGCGAGATCATTGCGTCGCTGATCGCTGAGGGCATTCCGGGTGATCATCTCGGCATCCATGCGCACAATGACACCGGCCAGGCGGTGGCAAATTCGCTTGCCGCCGTGGAAGCCGGCGTGCGGCAGATCCAGGGCACGCTCAACGGCATCGGCGAGCGCTGCGGCAATGCCAATCTGGTGACGCTGATTCCGACCCTGATGTTGAAACCGGCGTTTTCCGACCGGTTTGAAACCGGGATTGCACCGGAAAAGCTCGAGGAACTGACCCCGCTCAGCCACGGCTTTGATGAGTTGCTCAACCGTTCGCCGGCAACGCAATCGCCTTACGTCGGCGCATCTGCGTTTGCCACCAAGGCCGGCATTCACGCCTCGGCATTGCTCAAGGACCCGCGCACCTATGAGCATGTGCCGCCGGAAACTGTCGGCAATTTCCGCAAGGTCATGGTCTCGGATCAGGGCGGGAAATCCAATTTCATCAATGCGCTGAAACGGCGCGGCGTCGAAGTCGGCAAGGATGATCCGAAGCTCGACAAGCTGATCGGCATCGTCAAGGAGCGCGAGGCCACTGGCTACGCGTACGAGGGCGCGGATGCGAGCTTCGAGCTGCTGGCGCACCGGACGCTTGGCCGCGTGCCTGAATTCTTTTCCGTGACCAGTTTCCGGGTCATGGTCGAACGTCGATTCAACGCTATGGGGCAGATCACGACGGTCTCGGAAGCCGTGGTCAAGCTGGTGGTCGACGGCGTCGAAATGATGTCGGTGGCGGAAGGTCACGGCCCGGTCAACGCGCTCGACATCGCCCTTCGCAAGGATTTGGGCGTCTACCAGTCGGAGATCGCCGATCTCGAACTGGTGGACTACAAGGTGCGCATCCTCAATGGTGGCACCGAGGCGATCACGCGCGTTCTGATTGAATCCGCTGACAGCGACGGCGGGCGCTGGTGGACAGTCGGTGTGTCCGACAACATCATAGATGCCTCTTTCCAGGCGCTGATGGATTCGATCGTCTTCAAGCTGATGAAGAACCGGGACCTGGCGGGCAGGGTGGCTGCTGAGTAACGGGCCGGGCGATAGAGGAATGTGATTGATGATCGTGCAGGCATGTCTCAATGGTGCAAGAGCGCCTGATTTTCATCCAAAGTTACCGCTGACGCCAGAAGCCATGGCAGCGGATGCCGTTGCCTGCCTAATGGCGGGTGCGGCCGAGCTGCATATCCACCCGCGCGACGCCGATCTTGCCGAAAGTCTGGGCGCGGTAGATTCAACGATTGGGGTCGTGCGCGCGGCTTGCCCGGGAACGCTCATCGGCGTCTCCACCGGTGCCTGGATCGAGAACGATGTGCAGCGCACCCGCGATTGCATCTCCAGCTGGTCGGTGCTGCCCGACTATGCCTCGGTCAACCTGTCGGAAGACGACGCACCGGAGGTTATGGCCATATTGAGGTCGATCGGCGTGGGCATCGAAGCCGGACTTGCGACCGTGGCCGATGCCGAGCGCTTCGTCGCACTTGCCGATCACGACAAGGTTCTGCGCATTCTCATCGAGATCGAGGAGCAACAGCCACGTGCCGCAATCGACATCGCCGAGGGCATCATCGCGGTGCTGGCGCGCGCCGGCGTGACGCGGTCGATCCTGCTGCACGGTTTCGACGCCACTGTCTGGGATTTTGTGCACCTGGCCCGCGAGCGCAGCTGGTCGACCCGGATCGGGCTCGAGGACGGTCGCGTCATGTCGGACGGAAGCCTTGCAACCGGCAACGCCTCGCTGGTTGCAGAGGCCGTGGCAATATATCGGCGCGGATAGCCGCTGCCCGGCTCCTGGCGGGTGCTGCAAGAGCAATCGATGACCTGGCCGCGCAGCCCGAGGCAATCACGGAATTGAAAATCGCGGCAACGTGGAAGAACGGCCAGCCGGTCTATGCCGTGCTCAGGTCCTGGCTGAAACGAGGTCTCGCCATTGCCGCGTTCCGGGACATGGTGAAAAAGCAGTATCAATCTCGGCGATCAAAGCCGGTTGTCATTGTTCAGCGGAATGAATTTGCCCATTCATGCGGCTTGGCATAAGCGTCGTCCCCCAAAGCGAGAAGAGAACGGGACACCCGATGGCGACTGAAAAAGCTCCGGCAGCCTATGATGAAGACACGCCGCGCGGCTTTGCCTTTGCGCTGACCGCCTATCTGCTGTGGGGCTTTCTGCCGCTTTACATGAAGGCTGTCGGCCATATTCCTGCGCTGGAAGTCGTCGCGCACCGGGTGATCTGGTCTGTGCCGATTGCGGCCGTGGTGCTGATCTGGCTTGGGCGGACACAGGATATCCGCGCCGCGTTCAAGTCGCCGCGGACCATGGGCATGGCGCTGATCACGGCCGCGCTGATTACTGTCAACTGGTGCATCTATGTCTGGTCGGTGGCTGCGGGCAGGGCCATCGAGACGGCGCTGGGCTACTATATCAATCCGCTGTTCTCGATTTTCCTTGGCGCGGTGCTGCTGAGGGAAAGTCTCGATGGACGCCAGAAAACAGCGATTGCGCTTGCGGCGGTCGCGGTCGCGCTTCTGGCATGGGAATCGGGCGGCTTGCCCTGGGTCTCGGTCGGTCTTGCGTTGTCCTGGGGGTTTTATGCGTTCTTCAAGAAGTCGCTGCCCGTCGGTCCCAATCAGGGCTTCTTTCTTGAAGTCCTGGTCCTGACTGCGCCGGCGCTTGGCTATATCGCCTATACCGAATTCAACGGTACCGGCCATTTCGGCGATACCGGCATGACCGACATGCTGCTGTTGATTGGCTGTGGTCTGGTCACCGCGGTGCCACTGATGATTTACGCCAATGGCGCCAAACTGCTCCGGCTCTCGACGATCGGGATCATGCAGTATATCGCGCCGACGATGATCTTTTTCATCGCCGTGTTCATCTTCAAGGAGCCGTTCGGTGCCTACAAGCTGGCGGCCTTTGTGCTGATCTGGATTGCGCTGGCGATCTATACCTCATCGCTCTTGCGCAGCCGAAAGGCACGACAGGTTGCAGCCGCTTCAGCGCCAGCGGCTATAACCGACTGACGGTCAGTCTTACAGTTACACCTTGCTCACGATTGGGCAGATCTGTTCCTGAGGCCCGGTCCTGCTTGGCAAGCAACCCCGCATCAGATTGGTTGGCTTTGCACTGCCCCGAGACCGGGCAGGGTCAGGTTTCAGCAAGGCCTACATTTTTTCGAGTACAGCCGCATCGCCGTCAGATCCCAGGTTCTTCGATTGGGCCAGGATTGCAGGAACGATGTCTTCCGCGCGGTCGATCACCAGGGGCTGGACAAGATGGGCTGTATGGATGAAGCCCTGACTGCTCATGTGCCCGATCAGGGCATTGAGTGGGTCCCAGAAGCCGTTGATATTGGCAAAGACCATCGGCTTGGTGTGCCTGCCAAGCTGGGCCCAGGTCATGATCTCGATGATTTCCTCAAGCGTTCCGATGCCGCCCGGCAGGGTGACAAACGCGTCCGATCGCTCGAACATCATGTGCTTGCGTTCGTGCATGTCCTTGGTGACGTGCAGTTCGGTCAACTGGCCGAGTTCCTGCCGCGAGGCTTCCTTGTCCATCAGGAACTCTGGGATGATTCCGACAGCCTTTCCGCCGTTCGACATGACCGCGTCTGCGACCGCGCCCATGAGGCCCTTTGTGCCGCCGCCATAGACCAGATCAATGCCGTTCTCGGCCATGCTTCGGCCCAGTATCTCGGCCGCTTCACGGTATGCGGGCTCATGGCCCGGCTGGGATCCGCAATAGACGCAGATGGATCCAATTCGCGTTTGTTGTGTGCTCATTTTGCCAATGAGCATGTGCTCCATCATACGGTCAAGGTCAGCCATGCGATGCCAATTGCTTTTTCTTGTGCCATATACCCAAACCATATAGGTTTTTGCGCAATAGATGCATTTTTTGCCGTATCCACGGAGCATACAATGAATAAAAGCAATGCCGGTTTTTGGGCGTTCCTCGGAGTGGTGGCCGCGATTGTTGTCGGCGCATTCTTTTTAGAACCTAACATGTTCAAAACAAATCCGGAATCGGCTTCTGAACCGGCTCCAAACAGCAACATGATCGATGCCACTGCGGAAGCACCGGACACAGCTGCGGCAGTGCAGGGCGAGGGACAGGGTTTGCCTGCCGACGCGGCGAAAGCCGAATCGTCTGACAGGGCCGCATCCGATCCGGCAGATGTTGCTGACAGCTGGGCAACGCCAAGCTTTGATTTGCTCAGGGTTGAACCGGACGGGTCCACTGTGATTGCGGGCAAGGCTGAACCCGGCACCACGCTTGATATCATGAACGGAGAGACCGTGATTGCCTCGACTGACGTCGGCGCGAGCGGCGACTTCGCGGTTATTCTCGATACGCCCTTGTCGGCGGGTGATTACCAACTGACCTTGCGGGTCGTGGGCGAGGACGGAACCGTGCGGCAATCGGAAGAGGTTGCCACGGTTTCGATTCCCGAAAAAGCAGATGGCGAATTGCTGGCCATGGTCAGCAAACCCGGAAAGGCAAGCAGGATCATCGCGCAGCCGACAGCTGCCGCGACCGCGGGCCCAGTCGAAGTCGCATCCGCGACCGCTCCATCATCTGACATGAAGACAACGGATGCTGCTGCTGGTCAGCCGGAGGCTGCAGGCGCCGACCCTTCGGCTGAGAATGTGGCACGAACTGCAGGCAAAACCGAAATGGCTTCCGCTGTGGCTTCCGCTGGCGATACACCAACCGTTTCTCAAACACCTGCGCTTCCAGAGGCCTCGTCGCTGCTGACGACATCTGCGCCGCAGGTCGCTGATCAGAACGAAGCGACAGATCCTGCTGCTGCTTCCTCTTCGGAAGCCGAGCCCGCTGCCGAGGTTGCAATGGCTTCACCTGAAGCTGCCGCAGAAGCGAGCAAGGTTGAAATTCCCGCTGACGCCAGTGTGCGTGTCGATGCGGTTGAGATTGAAGGAGACAAAATTTTCATCGCCGGCTCCGCCACGCCTGGCTCCCGGGTTCAGGTTGCTGCCGATGGCGTTGTCATTGGTTCTGACACGGCCGATGAAACCGGACGCTTTATTGTCGAGGCCACCAGCAAACTCTCAGTCGGAGATCACATCATCAGCGCCGACCTCATGGATGCTGCCGGTGAGAACGTGTTGCTGAGGGCGACAGTGCCGTTCAACCGACCCGAAGGCGAAGCAATGGCAGCGGTAGCTCCAGCCCAGCCTGCCACGCCGGACACGGACACTTCGGCTGGTATGCAGACCTCTGACGTTGTCGCTGCCGGCGAATTGATCCTGCCTGATATCGCCAGCCTTTCGAAGGTGCGTGAAGATGCGTTCGAAGCGTTGTCGGAGCTCAAGAAAGTACTTTCTGGAACCGAGGCTCCGGAGGCCGCTACGGTTTCCGACGCGCTTGCGCTGGCAGTCGAGAAGCTCAAGTCTGCGGCGATGGCTGATCTGCCGGCGGGAAGCAGCAATGAAGCCATGGCAATCGCCCGGTCAATGCGGATCCAGGCCGAGGCAGCGCTTGCGGCGCTGATGCCAAAGGCTGAGGGCGGCGAGGCAACCACTGCAGCTCAGCCGAACACCGGAAATGACGCCTTGGTTGCTGGTGATCTGGCGAAAATGAGTGAAGTCATTACCCAGGCCGAGACGGCGCTGGCGGAACCGGCGGATATGGCCGCAGCCGCTGCTGATGTCGGCCCGGGGATCGTGGGCAGCTCGGGAGAACCGGGCGAGCCCAAGACCATCCTTCAGGCTCCGCTCGCCTCCACGCCCGGTGCCGTGATCATCCGCCGCGGCGATACCCTGTGGCAGATCTCGCGGCGCACCTATGGCGAGGGCGTTCGTTACACCACTATCTACGTGGCGAATCGGTCTCAGATCCTCAATCCGGACCGCATCAAGCCGGGGCAGGTGTTCTCCGTTCCCGAGAAGCCATTGGAGAATGCCGAGGAAATGCACCAGCAGCTTCTGGGCAAGGGGAAAAACCCCTAGAGCGGTTGACCAGTATCCATTCATCGTATATCGCCGATGAACGATGAATGGATCTGCCCTGAACAACGACCAGAAGGACGAAGCGGTCGCTCGCAAGCTTGCGGCGCTGGCGCATCCTGTGCGGTTGCGGTTGCTCAGGGATCTTGGGGCGGCTGACAGTTGTTGCGTCAAGGATCTGGTCGGACGGATCGGATTGGCACAGTCGACGGTATCGCAACACCTCAAGGTCCTCGTCGAAGCAGACCTGGTGAATTTCCGCAGTGAGCGGCAAAGTTCCAGATACACCGTCAACGCCGATGCCCTGCGCCAACTTGCAGGTGTTATCGGCCAGACTCTTGATCATTGTTGCGGCGACGCCAGTTGTTCGCGAGCGGGCAATGGTGAATATGCAGACCAAAATCGGCAGGTGGACGCCCAAGCGACACTGACCGGAACCAAGGACATCTGAATTGGCATCGAAAACGGTATCGGCTGACAAGGGGAACCCCTTCGGCACCCTGAAAAACCTGTGGCCCTACATGTGGCCCGCTGAACGGCCCGACCTCAAGATGCGGGTGCTGTGGGCGACGCTGTTCCTGCTCCTGTCCAAGCTCGTGCTGATCTCGGTGCCGTATTTCTTCAAGTGGGCCACCGATGCGCTGAATGGCGACCCGACAGTTGCGGCCTGGATGCCTGCGCTGATCGCCACACCGGTGATGCTGGTGATCGCCTACAATGTGGTCCGGATCGTGCAATGGGGGTTCAACCAGCTGCGAGATGCGCTGTTTGCCCGCGTCGGGCAGCATGCGGTGCGGCAACTGGCATACAAGACGTTCGTGCACATGCATGAACTGTCGCTGCGGTTCCATCTGGAGCGGCGCACTGGTGGTCTGTCGCGCGTCATCGAACGCGGGACCAAGGGCATCGAGACGATTGTCCGTTTCACCATCCTCAATACCGCGCCGACGCTGATCGAGTTCGCGCTCACGGCTGTCATTTTCGGTGTGGCCTATGGCTGGAGCTATGTGCTCGTTACCGGCGTTACCGTCTGGTTCTACATCTGGTTTACTGTGCGGGCGTCGGACTGGCGCATTGCGATCAGGCGGTCGATGAACTCGTCTGACACCGATGCAAACACAAAATCGGTCGATTCACTTCTCAATTATGAAACGGTCAAATACTTCGGCAACGAGGAGATGGAGGCGCGCCGGTTCGATGTGTCGATGGCGTCTTACGAGAAATCGGCGACGCAGGTCTGGACCTCGCTCGGTTGGCTCAACATGGGGCAGGGTGTCATTTTCGGCGTCGGCATGACGGTGATGATGGTCATGTCTGCGCTGGCGGTGCAGGCAGGCGAGCAGACTATCGGCGATTTCGTCTTTATCAACGCGATGCTGATGCAGCTCTCCGTGCCGCTGAATTTCATCGGCTTCGTGTACCGTGAAATTCGCCAGGGCCTTACCGACATCGAGCAGATGTTCGAGCTTCTCGATGTCGAGCCCGAAGTGCGTGACGCACCCGACGCGAAGCCGCTGGTGATCGATCAGGGTTCCATCCGGTTTGACAATGTCAATTTCAGCTATGATCCGGCGCGGCCGATCCTCAAGGGCATCTCGTTCGAGGTGCCGGCAGGAAAAACCGTCGCCATTGTCGGGCCTTCGGGTGCCGGCAAATCGACATTGTCGCGGCTGTTGTACCGGTTCTATGACATCCAGTCCGGCAGCATCACCATTGACGGCCAGAACGTGCGTGACGTCACGCAAAAGAGCCTGCGCGCCGCCATCGGCATGGTGCCGCAGGACACGGTTCTGTTTAATGACACCATTGCCTACAACATCCGCTATGGCCGGATAGATGCCAGCGAAGCGGAAGTTGATCAGGCCGCTGATCTGGCGCAGATCGGCGGCTTCATCCGCACGTTGCCTAACGGCTTCAAGGCGATGGTCGGCGAACGCGGGCTTAAACTGTCCGGTGGCGAGAAGCAGCGCGTGGCGATTGCCCGCACTATCCTCAAGGCGCCGCCGATCCTGATCCTGGACGAAGCGACGTCGGCGCTCGATACAGCGACCGAACAGGAAATCCAGACCGCGCTTGATTTCGTTTCAAAGGGCCGCACGACGCTTGTGATTGCTCACCGTCTGTCGACCGTCGTCAGTGCGGACGAGATCATCGTGCTCAAGGACGGCACTATTGCTGAACGCGGGGATCATGCCGATCTGCTTGCGCAGAAGGGGCTCTATGCGTCGATGTGGGATCGCCAGCGCGAGGCCACAGAGGCCGAAGAGCAGCTCAAGCGCATGCGTGAGGATGACGAGATGGGCATCGTCACGCGGCGGCGTACGCCGGAGGTTGGCGACGCCTGAGCAATCCTTGCGCAGTTGACGCCGTAAAGTGGTTTCCCCTTTGAGGCAATTTGCTGTAGTCACGGCCCAATGGTCAAATCAGGGAAGACGTCATGAGTATCATCGACAGCGTTCGCAACGCGCTGGTTCCGGTTCACCGGGACGGCTACAAATTTGTCGCCATTTTCTTTGGCGTATCTTTGCTGCTTGGCTGGATCGCCGATCCGCTGTTCTGGATCGGCATGGTGTTGACCGCCTGGTGCGCCTACTTCTTCCGCGACCCGGAACGGGTGACGCCGCTTGACGAAGATCTGGTGATCAGCCCAGCCGATGGCCGTGTGTCTTCGGTCGTGCGGATGATGCCGCCGTCCGAGCTCGGTCTGGGAACCGAAGAGATGCTGCGTATCTCGGTGTTCATGAACGTGTTCAACTGCCACGTGAACCGTGCGCCGGTTAAGGGGCGGGTGGTTCGCAAGATCTACTCGCAGGGCTCGTTTCTCAACGCCGAACTCGACAAGGCCAGCACGGAAAACGAACGCAGCGGTCTTGTGCTTCAGACCGGTCACGGCGAGATTGGCGTGGTGCAGATCGCAGGTCTGGTTGCGCGGCGGATTCTCTGCTGGGCTGAGCAGAACGAGCATCTTGATGCGGGCGAGCGGTTTGGTCTGATCCGGTTCGGATCGCGGCTCGATGTGTTCCTGCCCGCATCGGCGCGGCCTCTGGTCAGCATCGGGCAGACCGCTATTGCGGGTGAAACCATGCTCGCAGAATTTGGATCGAACAAGGGACCTGTGGTCAGCCGCCGCGACTGACCGTTGGCTCCGGCGACAAGGGAGACATGCATGCCAACGCCGTTTCCACCCTATGACCCGCATGGTCTGGATGAATCGGAGTACGAGGAGGGGCGTGGTCCGCGTCTGCGCGAAATCCCGTTCCGGATGCTTATCCCCAACCTGATCACGGTTCTGGCGATCTGTGCAGGCCTGACCGGTATTCGTCTGGCGTTCGAGAATCGCTTCGAAATGGCCGTCGCCATGGTGCTGATCGCGGCCTTTCTTGACGGTATTGACGGGCGCGTGGCGCGGCTGCTGAAGGCTCAGTCGAAGTTCGGCGCCCAGATGGATTCCCTTGCTGATATCGTCAATTTCGGTGTCGCTCCTGCGCTGGTCCTGTATGTGTTCATTCTCGATCAGGCCCGGTCGTTCGGCTGGATCGCTGCAATTGTGTTTACGATCGCTGCCGCGCTAAGACTTGCCCGTTTCAATGTCATCTCCGAGAGCACGACCAAATCGGCGTGGGAAAGCTATTACTTTGTCGGAGTGCCTGCGCCGGCAGGTGCTCTTTTGGTGCTGTTGCCGGTCTACCTGGGTTTTCTCGGGTTTCCGATTGACCGTGCCACCGGGCTTGCCGCTTCCGCATACACCGTGTTTATCGGGTTCCTGCTGGTCAGCAGGGTGCCGGTGTTCTCCGGCAAGGGGATCAGCGGCGGTGTACGGCGTGATCTGGTCATGCCCTTCATCCTGGTTGCTGTGGTTTACGTGTCGCTGCTGATGAGTTTCACATGGGAAACGCTGACGCTGACCGCGATCGCCTATCTCGCGTCTCTGCCATTCGGCGCCCGGGCATGGGCGCGAAAATATGGTCCTAAGTCACGTCAGGCGAATGGCAAAACCGAGTCTGGAAAAGCGGCATCTGGCTCGGATGATGATGCGGGCAAGTGATCTGAAGGGTCTGGCCCCCATCGCCGGTTAGCGATCTTCGCTTGTTTGGCAAGGTCAAGACTATCAGACGGTGCTGTCGGTGCGGTGCGACTTGATCCATTCGTCTGCGATCTTCTGGGTCGTCACGTAATCGGTCTTGCCTGAGCCGAGGAGCGGAATTTCGGGAACGTTGACGATTTCGCCGGGGACCATAAGGTCGGTTGCGCCGAAGCTGCGGGAATAGTCCCGCAATTCCTCACGCAGCGCAGGCATCTTGGTGGTCACCAGGACAATGCGCTCGCCCTTTCGCCTGTCTGCGACTGCGACAGCGGCATGGAAGGCTTCCGGCCAGAGCTGCTGGGCCATCAGTTCGATAGCCCCGAGCGAAACCATCTCGCCGGCAATCTTGGCAAAGCGCTTCACCCTGCCGCGGATGGAGATATAGCCGTCCTCGTCGACGTCCACGATGTCGCCGGAATCATGCCAGCCATCGGTCATGGTCTGAAGCACACCGGGATCAGAGGCCAGCATGTAGCCGAGCATGACATTGGGGCCGGACACAAACAGCCGGCCTGCATCATTGATGCCTTCCACCGGCTCGAGCCTCAGCGACATTGCAGGCAGCAATCTGCCGACCGTTCCATCCTTGAAATGACTGCCCGAATTGACGGCGGCGACGGGCGCAGTCTCGGTCATTCCGAAACCCTCGATGATGGTGGCGCCGAACCGTTCGCGATAGATCCGTCTGGTCTCGGCGCGGACTGCTTCCGCGCCTGCCACGATCAGCCTCAGGCTTTTGAAATCGGTATCCTTGGCGGTGCGGGCATAGCCGGCGAGGAAAGTGTCGGTGCCGAACATGATCGAGGGTTTGACTTCGCGTGCCACTGCCGGAATGAGCCGGTAGTGCAGGGGCGAGGGATACAGAAACAGTCTGACGCCATAGAGCAGCGGCAGGATGGCGCCGCCGGTGAGCCCGAAGCAGTGGAACACCGGAAGAACGTTGAACAGCTTGTCGCCTACCGAAATGTCGATGCGGGCTTCGGCCTGGGCAACATTGGCGTGCAGATTGGCATGCGAGAGCACCACGCCCTTTGGTGTTCCCTCCGAGCCGGACGTAAACAGGATGACGGCCGGATCACTCGCCTTGACTGGCCTGAGCGGCCTGCGCCAGCCGAGGAACGCGGTGGCTTTCTCGGCGCGTGAAATGCTCTCACGCAGGTCTTCAAGCCAGACAATCTTGACGCCGGCTTTTTCTATGGCAGCGACCGGTGCTTGAAGGCTGGCCTTTTCGACAAAGGCGCGGCTCACCAGCACGGTGCGGATCTTTGCAGTCGAAAGGGCTGAGACGATGGCTGCGGGACCGGCGGTGTAATTGAGCATGGCCGCGACCCGCCCGGCGGACTGGAGCGCCAGAAACGTCACTATGGCGGCGTTGGCGTTGGGCAGCATGACGCCCACGGCTTCGCCAGGCTGGCTCATCTTCGCGAACCGGGCGCCCAGAACGCGTGCGCCAATAAGAAGTTGCTTGTAGCTGAGCCTGCCGCCCAAGGCATCTTCGAGCACGGGCCCCACCTTGCCGTAGTGGTCGGCGGCATCGCGAAAGGCCAGAAACAGGCCGCGCTCGAGATCGTTGCTTTCAAACCGCGCCAGCGCCAGCAGATCGTGAACCCGGTCTTCATCGCGGGGAGCCGTCGCTCCATTGTCGGCCGGGCTGACGTCGTCAAATTCGAGAACACCCGATTGCGCCAGCGTAAAGTGCGGCAGCAGATGACGCGGTGCCCTCGATCTGGGATGAGCCGACCAGACCGAGAAGCTCGATCCGCGAACGTGCATGGCGTGAACTGCCGCGCCGTGTTTTCGCGCAAGTGCTGCCACGACCTTGTAAGTGGCCAGGGTTTCGATGGCGGGTTCCACATCGGGCGGGAACGGCAGTGTGACCGAGCCTCGAGCAGCAAGTACGGCCTCGATTGCGGCGGTGTCTCCGGCATGGGCAGTGCGGGCGAACAGGCGCATTCCAAACAGGATCAGCGAGCGTTGATCGTCGTCATGCAGCACATGCAGGCAATTCCGGTCGAGGACGGACCAAAGCACGGCTGCATCAAGACCGGATTGGCGCGAATAGACATGGACAAGAGGCCTGCCGGGTTTGGCGGAGAGGGTTTCCCGAGTGGGCAGGCGAAGACGGAAGAGCGTCCGGAGTTTGATCAGGGTGATGCCCTGCGCCAGTCCGGCGTTGCGTTGGCGCGCGACTTTAACTGCTGCCAGTAAACCCACGCCCAGCAAAATGATTATCAGCGTTGTCGCCAAACCCGCCATACACAACATCCTCCAGGCCCGCCGGTCCAGGAAGATGGTTCTCTGATGAACCGGGCGCAGCTCCCGTCCACAAGCCTAGAGCTGATCCGCTGCTAAGGGAACAGTCATGATTGGCGCCGGGGCGGCGGGAGAGGTTATACAGGTGGCTGATAGTCGAAGAAGCGGTTTTCAGCGACCCGGAACAGCTTGCCGGTTTCGGTGCATTCGGGCGCGCAGAGCGGGATCAGCTTTGCAGCGACTTCTGAAGGGTGGGGCAGGGTATCGGGATTTTCCCCCGGCACTGCCTGTGCCCGCATCGCCGTACGTGTGGCGCCCGGATCAATCGCGTTGACCCTGAGGGCGGTCTTTTCGGTTTCGGCGGCCCAGACCCGTGTCAGTGTTTCGACGGCTGCCTTGGAGGCTGCATAAGCCCCCCAGAAGGCGCGCGCTGAGTGGGCAACACCGGACGACAGGACCAGAGCCCGGCCGGCGTCAGATTTGATCAGCAACGGCTCAACCGAGCGGATCACGCGCCATGTCGCGGTGACGTTGACGGCCATTACCTTGTCAAACACCTTGGCCTCGAAATGGCCGACCGGCGAAATGGTGCCCAGCACGCCTGCATTGGCGATGAGAATGTCGAGCTTGCCCCAGCGATCGTTGATGGCGCCACCAAGACGGTCGATGGCAGGCATGTCGGTCAGATCCATCGGCACCAGCGTGGCGCTGCCGCCTGCCGCCTGAATGGCGTCGTCGAGTTCTTCAAGGCCGCCGGTGGTACGGGCCACGGCAATCACGTGCGCGCCCTCTTTGGCAAGCGCCAACGCGGTCCAGTAGCCAATGCCCCGGGAAGCGCCGGTGACGAGCGCGATGCGTCCTTGAAGAGAAGTCATGGAGAAAACTATCCGTTGTTTGCCAGCAGCGACAGGCTGCGCACATTGCCCAGATCGCCCTGATCGGTGAGCGTTGTCGGGTACTCGCCGGTAAAGCAGGCATCGCAGAACTGCGGGCACTCGGCATTGCGGCCAGGTTCACGCACCGCGCGGTAGAGGCCATCAATGGAGACGAAGCCCAGGCTGTCGACGCGGATGAAATCCGCCATCGCATCCACCGACATGCGCGAGGCGAGAAGCTGGGATTTCTCGGGGGTGTCAACGCCATAGAAGCATGACGACATGGTCGGCGGCGAGGCAATGCGCATATGCACTTCGCGGGCGCCGGCTTCACGCACCAGCTGGACGATCTTCTGGCTGGTGGTGCCGCGGACGATGGAATCGTCAACCAGCACGACGCGCTTGCCTTCAATCATGTTCTTGTTGGGGTTGAGCTTAAGCTTGACGCCCATGTGCCTGATCGAGGAGGAGGGCGCAATGAACGTGCGTCCGACATAATGATTACGGATGATGCCGAGCTCGAACGGCATGTTGGCCTGCTGGGCAAACCCGATGGCTGCCGGCGTGCCGGAATCTGGAACCGGAATGATGACATCGGCATCGACCGGGCATTCCTTGGCCAGTTCCTCGCCGATCCGCTTGCGCGCCTCATAGACATTCCGGCCCTCGATGGTCGAGTCCGGGCGGGCGAAATAGACATATTCGAAGATGCAGAGCCGCGGCGATTGTTTTTCGAACGGGAAATGGCTCTCGATGCCCTTGCCGGTGATGACCACCACTTCGCCGGGCTGGACTTCGCGAACGAAGCGCGCGCCGATGATATCGAGTGCACAGGTTTCCGATGCCAGGATATAGGCCCCGTCGAGATCGCCGATGCACAGCGGCCTGATGCCGAGCGGATCACGGGCGCCGATCATCTTCTTCTCGGACAGGCCGACCAGTGAGTAGGCGCCCTCGATCTTCGACAGCGCATCGATGAACTTCGGTACGATCCGGGTCTTCTCGCTGACAGCGATCAGATGCAGGATGGTTTCGGTGTCTGATGTCGAAGAGAAGATCGAGCCGCGCTTCTGCAATTCGCGCTGCACGGTGAGCGCATTGGTGATGTTGCCATTGTGGGCAATGGCAAAGCCGCCGCCGGCAAATTCGGCAAAGAAGGGCTGAACGTTGCGAAGGCCTTCGCCACCGGTGGTCGAATAGCGGGTGTGGCCAATGGCGCGGTCGCCGGGCAGGCGGTCCATGACCGAGCGCTTGGTGAAGGTGTCGCCAATCAGGCCGACATGGCGCTCAACGGAAAACTGTGATCCGTCGAACGAGACTATGCCTGCTGCTTCCTGGCCGCGATGCTGGAGCGCGTGCAGTCCGAGTGTCACAACGGCTGCGGCTTCGGGCTTGCCGAAAATTCCGAACACACCACACTCGTCATGGAAGCAGTCGGCTTCGTTGTCGACCGGTTTCAAGCCACTGTCTGTCATCGGCGTCGAACCTTTATGTAGACCTGCCGAGTTGATCCCGACAGGTATGTGTCATCCGCTTGTGGCAGGTGCCGCATCCGCTCCCGGTTCCTCGGAGCCGCCGCCGCGCATGCGATCAATGATCGTGGCATCGACATTGTCGGGCAACATGTTGACCAGCTTCGCGCCCAGCGAATCGAGCATCGGCTTTGATTTTGCGGTCACAACCCATTCAGGCTGCTTCGGCGCCTGTACCAGCCAGTTGAAGAACAGCATGGCCACGACAACCAGTAGCACACCGCGCGCTGCGCCGAAAACAAACCCGAGGGTCCGGTCGAGCGCGCCGATGCGGCTGTCGATGATGAAATCTGCAATGCGCATGGTGATGTAGGAAACCAGGATCAGCGCAATCAGGAAGACCAGCGCCGCGGAACCGATCATGGCGATCTTGTCGGAGGATGTATATTTCAGCGCCAGCGGTGTCAGCATAGGATAGATGAAATAGGCTGCAGCTGCTGCGGCGATCCAGGAAGCGACGGCCAGAACCTCGCGCGAGAACCCACGAACCATGGCAAGCACCGCTGAAAACAGCGTGATACCAAGCAGGATGCCGTCAAGAAGGGTAATAGGCATGAAATCGCGTTCCGTTCAGGCTCTGCCTACCTTTGCCTTTTGAGGCAGCCGGATAGGCTGAATTCAGTTTTCGTCATCGTCACTCCCGGTCAGAAGAGCACCTTTCGACCCGGCGATACGCGCAACCAGATCCGCCAGTGATTCCATCTGGGCCAGACCCGCCCCCGATTTGGATGGCAGGTCGGCGGAACCCGATGGCAATACCGCGTTGGCGAAGCCCAGCTTTTCGGCCTCCTTCAGCCGCAAACCCGTTTGCGCCACCGGCCGGATTGCACCCGACAGGCTGACTTCGCCGAAATAGACGCAATCGGCCGGAAGGGCAAGCCCGGCGAGAGAGGAAACCAGAGCCGCAGCCACAGCCAGATCTGCCGCCGGTTCTGCGATGCGGTAGCCACCGGCGATATTGAGGTAGACATCATGGCTGCCAAGACGCACTCCGCAATGGGCTTCCAGCACCGCGAGGATCATCGACAATCGTGCCGAATCCCAGCCGATCACCGCGCGGCGCGGCGTGCCGAGGCTCGATGGGGCAACCAGCGCCTGGACTTCGACCAGCACCGGCCTGGTGCCTTCAATGCCCGCGAACACCGCCGCACCCGGGGCTTTCGCATTGCGTTCGCCCAAAAAAAGTTCTGATGGATTGGCGACCTCGCGCAATCCCTTGTCGGACATTTCGAACACGCCGATTTCGTCGGTCGCGCCAAAGCGGTTCTTCACCGTGCGCAGGATGCGGTAGTGATGACCGCGGTCGCCTTCGAAATAAAGCACTGCATCGACCATGTGTTCAACCACACGGGGACCGGCGATCTGCCCATCCTTGGTGACGTGACCCACCAGAACCATGGCCGCACCCGTCTGCTTTGCGTAGCGCACCATGGCGTGCACGCCGGTGCGCACCTGCGTAACAGTGCCCGGCGCCGACCCAGCAAGATCGCTCCACAGGGTCTGGATCGAATCAATGATGACGAAATCAGGTCGCTTGCCCTCGGCGAGCGTGGCGAGGATGTCCTCGACATTGGTTTCGGCCGCCAGCAACACACCTGAGTCGGCGGCGCCCAGCCGTTGCGCTCTCAGCCGCACCTGGGCGACAGCCTCTTCACCCGAGACATAAATCACCCTGTTGCCCTGCCTTGCCAGCGCCGCGGCTGCCTGCATCAGAAGCGTGGACTTGCCGATGCCCGGATCGCCGCCGACCAGGACTGCAGACCCGCGCACGAAGCCGCCACCGGTGACGCGGTCGAGTTCGCTGACCAGAGTTGCGATGCGCGGGGCTTCCTCGATCTCGCCCGACAGGCTGGCGAGCGCTACAGGCCGGCCCTTCCGCGCAGCCGCCCCCGGTCCGCCACCGATGCCACCGGTCGGATCGTCCTCGACAATGGTGTTCCATTCGCCGCAGCCATCGCACTTTCCCGCCCAGCGCGTGTGCAGGGTGCCGCAGGATTGACAGACGAATTGAACGCGGGTCTTGGCCAAGGGTCAGTTACCTTTCTGTTTTAGCCGGTTTGTCAGGAAGATGGCGGTTTGTCCACTGTTTGTTCTCGTTTGCGTCGGGATATTCTGAAAAGCAGTGGATTGTTTCGCATGAAAGAACAGATGGCCTGGTTCAGGCACGGTAGCTGCGGGCATGGCGGCTTCCGAGGCTTGTAAGCACTTCGTAGCTGATCGTGCCCGAGGCGGTTGCTGCCTCTTCCAGCGTGATTGTGGGCCCCAGAAGCTCAATCCAGTCGCCAGCCTTGACGGCAGCTTCGGGCAGATCGGTGACATCGAACATGGCCAGGTCCATGGTGATCTTGCCGACCACCGGAACGCGAACGCCATCAACTGCGCCACAAGCGCCCTGCGGCACCGCGGAGCGCAGGGGTACGCCGGAGCCAGATCCGTTGCGGAGAAAGCCGTCGGCGTAGCCTACGCCGCAGACGGCGATTCGGCTGTCGCGGGTAAAGATGTGCGAAGCGCCATAGCTGACCGTCTCGCCCGCCTTGCCTTGCCTTATGACAAGCACCTGCGTTTCGGCGGTGACGACCGGGCGCATGGGCGTGACCGCTCCCGACACGGGTTCTCCGCCATAGAGCGCAATGCCCGGACGGGTGAGATCGTAACGGGCAGGAGAGCCAAAATGGATGCCGGCCGAATTTGCCAGGCTGGCCTCAATGCCGGGAAAATGATCGCGTATGCTCGCGAACATCTCCATCTGACGGGCGTTGAGCGGATGCGCGGGGTCGTCGGCACAGGCGAAGTGGCTCATCACCAGACAGGGAGAGGGCATGCTGGATTCGCTATGCTGGACAGCCTGCTCCGGCGAAAGTCCCATCCTGTTCATGCCGGTGTCTATGTGCAGCGCATAGGCACGGTCGCCGGCGCTGCCGCACCAGAACGCGGCTTGCTGTGGTGAATTGATGATGGGGACCAGATCATGCGCCAGCGTCTGGGCGAACGAGCCTTCGAAGACGCCGTTGAGCACGTAGATGCGGGCGTCCGGCAGCAACGGACGCAAGCGCGCACCCTCGTTGGCATCTGCGACGAAGAAATCTTGGCAGCCCTCGCGTGCCAGTCTGGCGGCTGCGTGATCGGCACCGGTGCCGTAAGCATCTGCCTTGACCGCCGCACCGCAGCGGGCGCTGCCCGACAGATCACGCATGATGCGCCAGTTCTGAGCCAGCGCGCCAAGGTCAATGGTCAGGCGCGTCGTGGCTGCGGAGGCTGAAACAGCTATCGTATCTATGGGTTCTGACCGGGGCATTGGTTTTCCTTATCGACGTTCAAATCGAATGGAAACAGCTGACAAAGGCGAATGCAAGCGGCTGTCCGGTTCTGAGGTCTTCCACTCTGTTGGCGACAGATGGCGTGACTGACCGAGCGGGCCTGCGTTTCTGCCCTAACGCGCATTGGAATAGGCCGTTGCTGCCTTGCGCTCGAGGTGCTTTGAAAATTTGGACAGGGGAAAGCAGATGACGAAGTAGAAAAGTGCCACCAATCCGTAGACCGTGAATGGCTGGAAGGTGGCATTTGTGACGATGGTGCCGGCCTTGGTCAGTTCGACGAAGCCGATAATCGACGTCAGGGCGGTGCCCTTGACCACCTGCACGGAGAACCCCGCGGTCGGCGGAATTGCGACCCTGAATGCCTGTGGCAGAATGATGAACCGCATCTGCTGAACATAGGTCAGCGCCAGGCTCCGGGATCCCTCCCATTGACCCTTCGGGATCGATTCGACACAACCTCTCCAAATCTCGGCGAGAAAGGCTGCCGTCCAGAGCGTCAGCGCCAGGCCCGCGGCCAGCCAGGCCGGAACGTCTATGCCGAACAGCCCGAAGCCGAAGAAGGCCAGGAAAAGCTGCATCAACAACGGCGTTCCCTGGAACAATTCGACGTAATAGCGGGCAAAGAGTTTTGCGAAGCGGTTTTTTGAAATGCGCAGAAACAGGATGACAAGCGCCACGATGCCACCGCCGATGAAGGCGACGAGAGATAAGACGAGTGTCCAGCGGGATGCCAGCAACAGGTTGCGAACGATATCCCAGGTCGAAAAATCGGTCATCAGCGGCTCCCGACCCGAGACGATGGAAAAAGCAGAAAACCCAACCGGTCGAGCCCTTTGCGCACAAGGATGGACAGCAGCAGATAGATCAGCGTTGTGACGAAATAGGCTTCGAAGGCGCGGAATGTGCGTGATTGAATGAAGTTGGCGGCAAAGGTGATGTCTTCGGCTGCAATTTGCGAAACCACAGCGGACCCGAGCATGACGATGACGATCTGCGACGACAAGGCCGGCCAGATCCGCTGCAGCGCCGGCAGCAGAATGATCTTCCAGAAGATCTGCAATGGCCGCAGGGCAAGTGCATGGCCCGCTTCAAACTGGCCTTTCGGGGTGGCCTCGATACCGGCCCGAATGATCTCGCAGCTGTAGGCTCCAAGATTGATGATCATGGCAAGGTTTGCAGCAGGCAGTTCTCCAAGCCTTATGCCGAGGGCTGGAAGGCCGAAGAAGATGAAGAACAATTGCACCATGAAAGGTGTGTTGCGTATCAATTCGACATAGACCGCGACCGGTGGCCGGAGCCAGCTTGGGCCGAGCGTGCGCGCCCAGGCACAGAATATCCCAAGGCCGACGCCGATCACCGCACCGACAAGTGTCAGCTCCAGAGTGATGGCGATCCCCTTCAGAATCACGGGATAATACTGGGCGATCCAGTCAAAATTGAAGGTGTAGTTCACCTGTCAGACGCCTCTGATGGTCGGGGTGGGCGCCGCCGGACGAGGCCGGCGGATTTCGTCCGGTGATCAGAGATCTTCCGGCAGTTTGATGCCAAGCCACTTTTCCGAGATGGCATTGAGCGAACCATCAGCCTTTGCTTCGGCAATGATCGCATTGACCTTTTCCATCAGTGCGGGCTCGTTTTCATTCATGCCGACATAGCAGGGTGAGTTCTTGATCAGGAATTTGGGCTCAGGACGCTTGGGCGGGTTTCTCTCGATGATGGCGGCAGCCACCACATTGCCCGTGGCCACCGCATCAACCTGACCGGACAGGAATGCCGAAATCGTTCCGTTGTTGTCCTCATAGCGCTTGATGGTGGCCTCGGAAGGCGCAACCTTCGTCAGTTCAAGATCCTCGATTGATCCCCTTGTAACACCGACGACCTTGCCCGCGAGGTCAGCTGCGCTCGAGATCGCAACATCGGCCGGGGCGAAAACGCCATTGTAGAATGGGGCATAGGGTGTGGAGAAGTCGATGACCGCATCACGCTCTGCATTCTTGCCGAGACTGGAAATGACCAGATCGACCTTGTTGGTCTGCAGGTAAGGGATGCGGTTAGCGCTCGTGACCGGAACGATTTCGGTTTTCACGCCAAGCTTTTCGGCGATCAGGTTCGCCATGTCGATGTCATAGCCTTGCGGAGCCATGTCGGAACCGACCGAACCGAAGGGCGGGAAGTCCTGCGGGACAGCAACGCGCAAGGTGCCGCTGCTTGCGATTGTGTCGAGCGCGTTGGCGCTGGCGACGTTCGCGCCCGGCAGCGCATAGGATATTGTGACGGCGAGCGCGAGGCCCAGGAAAGTTCTGCGTTGCATGGGAGGCTCCTTGTAAATTACACAAAGAAACCTCAGCAATTCGTATGCCATCTTCAAAACCGCTGCTATTCGAGCGGCTGACGGCTGTCTTACTGCCTTTTGGCGGCATTGTTACTGCTGCGCTGCCTAAATATTAAGCTATACTCAAACAAGTGCGCACTATTCGTCGTGGACAAACTGGTTGTAGGAATTGTCGGCCAGATCGGCAAACCGGGTGAATTCCGCCTGGAAGCCCAGCTGCACTGTGCCGGTAGGACCATGCCTCTGCTTGGCGATGATGACGTCTGCCGTGCCCTTGACCTTGAGCATCTTTTCTTCCCAGGCAAGATATTCCGGCGTCTTGATATCGGCGGCAATTTCGTCCTGGGCCCGGCGTGGTTCGCCGTTCTTGACGTAGTATTCCTCGCGGAACACGAACAGCACGACGTCGGCGTCCTGCTCGATCGAACCTGATTCACGCAAGTCGGAGAGCTGCGGGCGCTTGTCCTCGCGGCTTTCCACCTGACGCGACAGCTGGGAGAGGGCGATGATGGGAACATTGAGTTCCTTGCCGAGCGCCTTCAGGCCGGTGGTGATCTGGGTGATTTCCTGCACGCGGTTGTCGCTCGACTTGCCCGAGCCTGTCATCAGCTGGATGTAGTCGATCACCAGCACATCAAGCCCGCGCTGGCGTTTGAGACGGCGGGCGCGCGCCGACAGCTGCGCGATGGAGATACCACCCGTCTGGTCGATGTAGAGCGGGATCTTCTGCATCATCTGCGAGCAGCCGACGAGTTTCTCGAAATCGGCCTCGGAGATCTCGCCGCGGCGGATCTTGGACGAGGAGATCTCGGTCTGCTCGGAAATGATACGTGTGGCGAGCTGTTCAGACGACATTTCGAGCGAGTAGAAGCCAACGACGCCGCCGTTCTTGGCCTTCATCGAGCCGTCCGCCTGCACTTCGCCCTCATAGGCCTGGGCGATGTTGAAGGCGATGTTGGTGGCGAGAGACGTCTTGCCCATACCCGGACGTCCCGCGAGCACGATCAAGTCGGAGTGCTGCAGGCCGCCCATGCGGGCATCGAGTGACGAGATGCCGGTGGAAATGCCGGACAGTCCGCCGTCTCTCTGATAGGCAGCGCCCGCCATGTCGATGGCCAGCGAAACGGCATCATTGAACGACTGAAAGCCGCCGTCGTAGCGGCCGGTTTCGGCGAGTTCGAACAGGCGGCGCTCGGCGTCCTCGATCTGGGTGCCGGGCGGCATGTCGAGCGGCGCGTCAAAGGCGATGTTGACCATGTCCTCGCCAATCGAGATCAGCGAGCGGCGCAATGCCAGATCATAGATCGCGCGACCGTAATCCTCGGCGTTGATGATGGTGACGGCTTCGGTGGCAAGACGGGCGAGATACTGCGCCACCGTCATTTCGCCGACCTTGGCGTCGGACGGCAGGAAGGTCTTGATGGTTACCGGGTTTGCGGTCTTGCCCATGCGGACGATGTCGCCGCCGACCTCGTAGATCTTGCGGTGCAACGGCTCCTGAAAATGTTCGGGCTTGAGGAAGTCCGACACCCGGTAGAAGGCGTCATTGTTGACCAGGATCGCGCCCAGCAGCGCCTGCTCGGCCTCGATGTTTGACGGGGCCTCACGAAACAGCGGGCTTTTCTCGGCTCGGGCCGGGATCGACTCAATCTTGCGGGCGGCGTCATTCATAATGTCTTCTATCCTCGACAGGGTGCGGGCAAGTGTCTGACATAACCGGGGTGGGTGGCAGAGTCCGCGTGAAACGGACACGATTCGGCCAAGCACCCATTTTGTTCCCATTGTCCCCGTTGTCCACAGGTCGGATGCCGCCTGACATGAACAAAGACACGAAAACTCAAAAAAGTGCTTGGCCGGACTGTCGATGAATCGAATCAGACGCTGGTGTCAGGCAGAGGTGAGATAGCTCTCGCAGTCGACAACCGAGGCATAGGTGCCGTCCAGGGCGCTCATGAATGAGGCGTGCACCTGGGCTGCAGGCACTGCGACGCCGTCAAACTCCGTATCCCGCGCCGCGCAGGCGTCATGAACGACGGTGACCTTGTAGCCCAGATCCGAGGCTGCGCGTGTGGTCGCGTCCACGCACATCTGGCTCATGGCACCGACGATGACCACCTTCGTAATCCCGCGTGAAGACAGGGTGTCCTGCAGACGGGTGTTGAGGAAGCTGTTCGGCTCGTGCTTGAGAATCACCTCTTCGCCCGGCTGCGGCGCGACTTTGGGGTGGATCTCGGCTCCCTTGGTTCCCGGCTGGAAAAACGGCGCTTCATCGGACGGGATTTCATGATGGATGTGAGCGATCATGGCGCCGGTCTTTCGCGCATGCGCCAGAACCCGTGCCGCGTTGTCGCTGGCCTGGTCCATCTTGTCGAGTGTCCAGCGGCCGCCTTCAAAATAGTCATTCTGAATGTCGACGACGATAAGGGCTGTGTCAGTCATCTTGGCTCTCCTTGAATTGGTTACCATTGTTTACAGCTCGCGGCTGGATCGATAAATTGGCGAATATGACAAAGATTATGCGAAATGCGCCACAATGGTAACCCCCGACCGGTCGCTGGCCATTGTTGCCTACGAAGGGGTTCAGGAAGCAGCGGTGCTGGGGCTTGCTGACCTTCTTGACACGGCCAACATCATCAGCAGGCGGCAGAATGGTGTGGTGATTGACGTTCACACGATCAGACCGGGCGCATTGCCGCCGTTGTCTTTGCCCCTTGACGCGATGATCCTTCCACCCAACCGAAGTGGCGCGCGCGGAGCAACCGACCATGAGCTTCATGCCTGGATCCGCGAACGTCACGGGGCAGGGACACTCACCGCGTCGGTCTGTGCCGGACTGTTCTGGCTTGGTCATGCAGGATTGCTGGCGTCACGCCCGGTGACAACCCACTGGGCGCTGGAGGACGAGGTTCGTGCGACATTCCCGGATGCGGATCTGCAGCCCGAACACCTGCTGATTGACGACAATGATATTGTCACGGCGGGAGGCATGATGGCCTGGGTCGATCTTGGGCTGTTCTTTGTCGAACGCTGGCAGGGCATCGATGTGCTGACCAGCACCGGGCGGGATCTGCTGGTCGATCCCGGGAAACGGGAGCAGCGGAACTATCGCAGTTTCCGGCCAAACCTGAACCATGGTGACGAGACCATCCTGGCGCTTCAGCTGTGGATGGAAGGTCAGGTGCGCAATGATCTGAGTGCCGATTCGCTGGCTGAGCGGGCACGGCTGTCGGGAAGGACATTCCTGCGCCGGTTCAAGGCAGCGACCGGCTCAAGCCCGAATGCCTATGTGCAGGCGTTGCGCGTTGAGAAGGCCCGTGGATTGCTCGAAAGAACCCGGGATCCGGTCAGCGCCGTAGGCTGGGCGGTGGGCTATCAGGATATTTCGGCGTTTGGCCGGGTGTTCCGGTCGATCACCGGCCTAACGGCGGTCGAGTACAGAAGCCGGTTCAGCGTTCTCGACGTGCGGGCATAACTCACTGGAATTGGCTTCGAAACAAACGCGTCAGAGATGCGGCCTTCACCTGCGCGAGCGTCAGGGGGGCCTGTTGTCTGCAGCGCCGGGGTCCGGAAAACCTCCCAACGGCAACAGCATCTCGCGTTCAAAAGCGATGTGGCGCCGCATGGCCTCGAAAAAACCTCGCAGCATGTAGCCGATCGCTTCTATGTTGACGTCCGCACTTCCACTGCCGAGCGCATGGAGAGCATCGGTCAGTTCTTCGGCGAAACACTCGTCTTCACAATGCTCGAAGCGCAGACGGTTGAGTGTTGTCTCGATCTTATGATCGACGCCGGGCCGTCCCGCAATCATCGGGAACACCACATCTTCCTCGAACCGATGCACGCCTCTGATCATCGGACCAAGGGCGCGGGCCGCATAGATGCATTTCTGACGGTTGATGCCGTCGGGCAGTGAATCCGCGATTTCTTCCAGCCGATCGCAGAGCAGAAGCTGGTCCTTGTGCGCCTTGCGCAGGGCGGCAATCGGATCCTCGCCATGCGCCAGCTTGATCGTGGCGTTGTCTGTCATGAAGTGTTCACCCCAGTCAAAGAGCGGTCTTGGTGTGCGTTCCGGTATCCGTCTTTATCTGGAAGTTAAGTTCGGGATCGGCGCGCGTCCTTGACTTGGATCAATGCGGACCCATCGCGTCTCTGCGACTTGTGCAACGGTCCGGCAAAAGTCCGCGGCTTGTCTAAAGGGGGCAGGCGCGGCGGGTCTTGCGGCTTCGTTATGATACCCCTGGGGGATGGATACCAACCATGAAATACGCTTTCGAAACAATCGCTGTAGGCATCTTTGCCTTTCTGGCATTGCTCGGCGTGGCTTTCGCCAAGGACGATCTGTTCCAGGCCCATATGTGGGTCCTGTTCTTCGTCCTTCTGGTGAGCACCGTGCTGTTGCTGCGGCGAATCACATTCTCACCTGCAACCGGCCAATCAACCGACGACAAGTCGGGCTATTTTGACGAGGTCATACGTTACGGCACAATTGCTACCGTCTTCTGGGGGGTCGTCGGCTTTCTGGTCGGTGTCTTTGTGGCGCTGCAACTGGCCTATCCCGATCTCAACATTGAGCCCTACTTCAATTTTGGCCGTATGCGGCCGCTGCATACCTCCGCAGTGGTTTTTGCCTTTGGCGGCAACGCGCTGATCATGACCTCGTTCTACGTGGTTCAGCGCACCTGCCGCGCTCGCCTGTTCGGCGGCGATCTCGCATGGTTCGTGTTCTGGGGCTACCAGCTGTTCATCGTTATGGCTGCAACCGGCTATCTTCTGGGCATCACCCAGGGCCGTGAATATGCAGAGCCTGAATGGTATGTCGATCTCTGGCTGACAGCCGTCTGGGTAGCCTACCTGGTCGTCTTCATGGGAACGCTGTTCAAGCGCAAGGAACCCCACATCTATGTGGCCAACTGGTTCTACCTGGCCTTCATCGTCACCATCGCCATGCTCCACATCGTCAACAACCTGGCCATGCCGGTGTCGTTCCTGGGGATCAAGAGCTACTCGCTGTTTGCAGGCGTTCAGGACGCGCTGACACAGTGGTGGTACGGCCACAACGCGGTTGGCTTCTTCCTCACCGCCGGCTTCCTCGGAATGATGTACTACTTCATTCCGAAGCAGGCCAACCGGCCGGTCTATTCCTACCGGTTGTCGATCATCCACTTCTGGGCGCTGATCTTCCTCTACATCTGGGCCGGTCCGCACCATCTGCATTACACGGCTCTGCCCGACTGGGCACAGACGCTGGGCATGGTGTTCTCGATCATGCTGTGGATGCCCTCATGGGGCGGCATGATCAACGGCCTGATGACGCTGTCTGGCGCATGGGATAAGATCCGCACCGATCCGATCATCCGGATGATGGTGATGGCGGTGGCCTTCTACGGCATGTCGACTTTTGAGGGTCCGATGATGTCGATCAAGGCGGTCAACTCGCTTTCCCACTACACCGACTGGACCATTGGTCACGTGCATTCCGGTGCGCTGGGCTGGGTCGGCATGATCTCCTTTGGCGCCATCTACTTCCTGACGCCCAAGCTGTGGGGCCGTCAGCGGCTTTACTCGCTGCGCCTGGTCAACTGGCACTTCTGGCTCGCCACTCTCGGCATCGTCGTCTACGCCGCTGTCATGTGGGTTGCCGGCATCCAGCAGGGCCTGATGTGGCGCGAGTACAATGATCAGGGCTTCCTGGTCTACTCCTTCGCCGAATCTGTGGCAGCCATGAAGCCCTATTACGTCCTGCGCGCCGTCGGCGGCATGATGTATCTCGCGGGCGGCCTCGTCATGGCCTGGAACGTATACATGACCATCCGCGGCCATGAGCGCAACGAGGTCCCGATTCCGGGTTCTCGGCCCGCCATGCAGCCTGCAGAATAGGAGGCAAGACCATGTCATTGCTTGAAAAACACGGAATAATCGAACGCAACGCAACGCTGCTGATGGTCCTTTCCCTGGTGGTGGTCAGCATCGGCGGCATTGTCGAGGTCGCGCCGCTCTTCTATCTTGAAAACACCATCGAGAAAGTCGACGGAATGCGCCCCTACTCGCCGCTGGAACTGGCGGGCCGCAACATCTACATCCGCGAAGGCTGCTATGTCTGCCACAGCCAGATGATCCGCCCCTTCAGGGACGAGGTCGAACGCTATGGTCACTACAGCCTTGCAGCGGAATCGATGTACGATCATCCGTTCCAGTGGGGATCGAAGCGGACGGGGCCAGACCTCGCCCGCGTCGGCAATCGCTACTCGAACGAATGGCATGTCGGACACCTGACCGAGCCCCGCTCGGTGGTGCCTGAATCGGTGATGCCGAGCTACTCGTTCCTGGGCACCACGCCACTCAAGGTGGCCAATGTCACGGCTGATCTGGAGGCAAGTGCGATCGTTGGTGTGCCTTACACCGAAGAGATGATTGCAAACGCGGAAGCCGATCTGGCGGCGCAAGCCGATCCCGAGGCAGATACCTCGGATCTTGAGGCGCGTTACCCCAAGCTCAAGCTGGGTGACTTCGACGGCAATCCGACAGTGGTCACCGAGATGGACGCACTCATCTCCTATTTGCAGATGCTTGGCACGTTGGTCGATTTCTCGACCTACGACGAAGCCGCTGGCTACCGGTAAGGGGAACGCGAGATGGAAACCTACACTGCAATGCGCCACTTTGCCGACAGCTGGGGACTTGTCTTCATGTTTGTCGTGTTTGCTGGCGTGATCCTCTTCACGCTGAGGCCGGGCGGCAAGAAAGCCGCCTCCGATGCAGCGCAAATCCCGTTGAAGGAGGACTGAGACATGTCCGAAAAACACGTTGATGACGTATCCGGCGTCGAGACCACTGGTCATGAGTGGGATGGCATCCGGGAATTGAACAATCCGCTGCCGCGCTGGTGGCTGTGGACCTTCTATCTCTGCATCATCTGGGCCATCGGTTACGCGATCGCCTATCCGGCCATACCGCTGATCAATGGCGCGACCCCGGGTCTGCTCGGCTACTCGAGCCGCGCGGATGTGGTGGCAGACCTGGCGGATGCAAAGGCGGCACAGGGCACTCTGCTCGACAAGATCGCCTCGACACCGATCGAAGAGATCGAGGGCAATCAGGAGCTGCTTCAGTTTGCCATCGCCGGCGGCTCTTCGGCCTTCAAGGTAAACTGCGCGCAATGCCATGGATCAGGGGCTGCCGGATCCATGGGCTATCCCAACCTCAATGACGACGATTGGCTTTGGGGTGGAACGGTGAGCGACATCTACCTGACCATCGCGCACGGCATCCGTTATGATGCGGACCAAGATACCCGCACCTCGATGATGCCGGCCTTTGGCGACATCCTCGAGCCCCAGCAGATCAACGAGGTTGCGGCCTATGTGATCAGCCTGAGCAGCACTCCGTCCGATGAGGCGCTTGTCGAGCCGGGCAAGGTGGTGTTTGCGGAGAACTGTGCTGCCTGTCACGGCGAGAATGCCGAGGGTATTCAGGATTTCGGTGCGCCGCGTCTGTCCGACGGGATCTGGCTGAAGGTGTCAACCGAAGCCGAGATCGCCTCACAGATCCGCAATCCCAAGCACGGCGTCATGCCCGCCTGGTTGCCGCGTCTGGGAGAGCCGACGATCAAGCAGCTTGCCGTCTATGTCCATACGCTGGGTGGCGGTCAGTAAGGTCTGAACTGGTCCTGTAGTTCGGGACCTGATCAATCGCGAAACAAACCCCGCCGGATGCAAGTCCGGCGGGTTTTTTTTGGCGCTCAGCGTGGAAGTCGGCAACAAATTGCCGGGGCGGGATTGCTGGTTCAGCGACTGCTAGGTGAACGGGATATGGGTTGCGCGGAAACCTGATTTCATCAGCTTCAAGGCCCAAAGCTGCGACCAAACGGCTTCAGGTGATTACAATGCTTGGGTAGTCTCGAAAGCTCGCATCTACGGAAGCTAACCTATAGTAATATCCATTGCGCATCTTGTTGTGTGCCAATCGGCCGGCCTCGACAACCGCAGCGTCCACTGATGTGAATTCAACCCAATTCTTTTCATGCAATTGGTTGGATTTGTATGTCTCGCAAAGAACTCGGGCGCCTGGCTTGTTTCCAGCTTCGATCGTAATCGCGCATACAGTCAATGATTTTTTGAAGAGACGTTCCAGTACTATTGTTTGAAATATTTCGTGAACGCCACGGTTATTCTCATCCGCCGGAGATGGCATAAGCATATCGTAGAGATTTTCTGGACACCCCATTCGAGGCTCCCACCGGATCGGTTGCAAACAACGTCCAAAAGCTAACGTTATTTAAGCTTTCTATGATTTGCTTAATTTGGTCAATTTGCCAGAAGTACTCATTAAGTTCTGAGATTGCCGGCGCGCTCTCTGTCCAAACGGATAAGCAGAAATCGTGCCAATACCCATAAAGTATCAAACCAAGAACACACCCGATCAGATCTACCAATTCCCACCAAGCTCCGAAGTGAACTATGAGGCTGCTGCAAGCCTGTACGATCGAAGCGACAGGAATCATGCGTTCCAGTTCTGCTGAATGGCGGTAGCAAGCAGGTTCAAGACCTTGGGTTTCGATGCTCGCGTCGTCAGTTGCGGCCCTTTGCGGACCTACGTTTTTAGGCAGCCCAGGCTCAGTTAGAGCCCATATCTACCGAGAACGCGGTCGAAGTATGCTGACAATCGGATGACATGCCTTCGACGGCAAACTGATCAGAGCAGGACCGACAACTGGTTCACTCAAGCGCCACGAGTTCACGATCTTGTCGCGGCGATCGTCCAAATTTTCGGGAATACTCCCTCGAAAATTGTGCCGAGCTTTCGTATCCAACACCGAATGCGATCTCCGACACTTTCGCGCTGGAGGTCTGAAGCGCATCTCGCGCCCTGAGCAGGCGCAAATCCTTTTGATATTGCAGCGGAGACGTTCCGGTCACAGCCTTGAATTGCTCGAAAAAGGCCGAACTGCTCATGCCGACATCCCGGGCCAGTTCCTTGACGACTATGGTCCTGGCGAGATGGGTTTGGATGTCCCGCGTGGCCTGAAAAATGCGACTGGCCGTGCTCTCATGCCACAGCAGTTTATGAAGCGTCTCGCCGTGCGGCCCCATCAGGAGGCGGGCGTGGATTTCCCGGGCGGTGATCGGGGCCAACAGACGTCGCGACGCGTCGGTATCGCATTGGCTGAAATAGCGCCGCAAAGCGTCTTCGATCTCTTCATCGGTGTCGCACAGGTGAATTGAAAACGGTTCCGAAGGCCGGGTGTCCGACGAAGACAATACAGCCGGCGCCAAGGAGCGGATCAGGTCGAGATCAAGCGGGAAGACGAGCGCGACATAGGGCAAATCGGGTGTTGCTTGGGTAATCCGTGAGAGAACCGGCAAGGCGTGGCTGACGATCAGCGACTGGCCGGCGCGCACGGTTATTGTTTTTGCACTAGTCGCCACTTCCTTGGCACCTTGAAGGATAAGGCAGAGCAATGGGCGATAGACGGTTGCGTTTTGGCCTGTGGGCGCCTCGTGGCGCAGCAGATGTATGCCGCTGTCCTCATGAAATAGCGCCCCCTGACGCAATCCCGATTGATCCAGTAGCGACGACACGCGGTTCAGCAGTGCTACGTGTGTCATGACGGTCTCCCTTGCTCGGGCGCGAGCCATAGCATGGTAAGGCGAACGAATTTACAGAAAAACCCCAAAAATGGAGGATCATGCAAGAAAATAGGACAAATCATAAAGATTACCACGGGTGCCTCGAATATCGTGTCCATATCAACACGGAGGTATCACAGAGATGAAAAATGTTCTCATTACCGGTATCGCAGGTGGCTTCGGCAAACCCACGGCGCTGGCTCTCTTGGCAAGGGGCTACGTCGTCGCCGGAAGTGTCCGCAGTCGCAGCGGGAAGAATGCCACGACTGTCGCCGAACTCGAAGCGGCGGGCGCAAAGATTGTCGAGATGGACGTGACCGACACGGCCAGCACCGGGCGCGGTGTCTCTGATGCCATCTCTCAACTCGGCGGGCTCGACATCTTGTTCAACAATGCGGGCATTGGCTCCTATGGCATCCAGGAGCTGATGTCGCCAGAGGACATGACACGGGTTTTCGACGTGAATGTCATGGGCGTTCAACGGGTCATGCGGGCAGCGTTGCCGCATCTGCGGGCGCAGGGGCGCGGCACCGTGCTCTACACCTCCAGTTTGATCGGGCGGATTGCGACCCCGTTCTACGGCACCTATTCGGCATCGAAATGGGCGCTGGAAGCTATCGTCGAATGCTACCGTACCGAGCTTTCAGGGTTCGGGATCGAATCCTGCATCATCGAACCTGGGGCAATGCCAACAGCCTTCTTTGATGGCATGGTGACACCGAACGATGCTGCACGCGAGGCCGAATACGGCGACTTCGCCGCTGTGCCCGCGATGTCCAGCAACGGACTGGCCCAGATGCTCGACGCAACGCCCGATCAGCGGCCGGAGCGCATTGCGGAGGCGGTCGTCGCTCTTCTGGATAGGCCGCTTGGGGAAAAGCCCTTCCGCACGGTGGTCGACTATGTCGGCGTCGGCCCTGAGATCGTGCGTTACAACGAAGTGCTCCACGACGTCACCCGCAATATCTTCACCAATTTCGGCATCGAACAGATGCTCGATCTGAACGCTTGAGGCGGCTTACATGAAAACCATACTGATCACAGGAGCCTCATCGGGCATCGGCGAAGCAACGGCGCGGCACTTTCAGGCAAAAGGTTGGAACGTCATCGCCACGATGCGTGCTCCGTCCGAAGACAGCGCACTTGCCGATCTGGACAATGTGCTGGTGACGCGACTGGATGTCACCGATGCCGCCTCCATCCCTGCGGCAGTGGCGGCGGGCATTGAGAAGTTCGGCAAGATCGACGTGCTGCTAAACAACGCGGGCTATGGCGCTTACGGTGCGCTTGAGGCGTTCACGATGGAGCGTATTCGGCGACAGTTTGACACCAATGTTGTCGGTCTCCTGGAAGTGACCAAGGCCGTTCTGCCCCATATGCGCCAAAATCGTTCGGGCACGGTCATCAATATCTCTTCCATCGGCGGCCAGATCACCTTTCCCCTTGGCACCTTGTACCACGGCACCAAGTTCGCGGTCGAAGGTCTGTCAGAGGCCCTGCACTACGAACTTGAACCGCTTGGCATTCGGGTGCGCATTGTTGAACCCGGAATGATCAAAACGAACTTCGGCGGCAGGTCTTTCGATTTCGCGATGGATGAAGGCCTTTCGGACTATGCACCGACCGCCGAGGCGATGGGCCGCCTGTTCGGCAAGCTGGCATCAAATCCTTCCGCACCTGAAACGGTGGCGGAGGTCATTTGGGAAGCCGCGCATGAGGACGGAGACCGTTTGCGTTTCCGCGCCGGAGAGGATGCGGTAAGGCTGTTGGAAGAGCGGAAGAGCCAGGATGACGGAACGTTCATCGGCGGCATCAAGAAGTTGATGAGTGGCTGAGCCAATGTTGGCCACGATCGCATTGGCAGCGATGGTTCCGGTGCAGTAAAGGTCCGCTCCCCGCCCACCTTTGCCTAACGCAACAGCTGTTCGCCTGAAATCATTCAGCGCAGAAAACTGCCGCAATCCCGTCCTCACTCCACCGCAAACGTCAGTGATGCCCAGTAGCTTTCCCAATCTGCATTGCGATCCGCTGGTGCCTCGATCATCTCGACGGCTGCGGCGAGATAGGTGCCAGAGGCGGGGATGGTGAAGCTGGCCTGGCCGCTGTCGTCGGTGCGGGTGATGGTTCGTGCGGCGGCGGCTCCGTCTTGCCCTTTTTCAAACAATGCCACTTGCGTGTCAGCCAGCGGCTTGCCTTCCCAGAGGAGTGTAAACCCCATTTCGGCACCGGCCGAGAGCGTCGACGGGTTCTGGGCTGCGACCAGCTCAAGCCGCATGCCTGTGGCGCGGTCCTGGTCACCCGATGCGTCGCCGACGGAGACAAGCGTCTTGGCGCAACGCGTGTAGAGTTCGCGGACGTCATCGCGCGACAATCCGCGGGCATCATGGCGGGCGGGGATCGCAGTCAGGCCTTCGAGATCAAGATAATAGGCGAATTTCTCCCACTCCTGAAACCGGATCCTCTCTGCCATGGAGACGTAGGTGAAGATGGTCAGTCCTTCCGCACGCGGTGTCATCGAAAGGGCGGGAAGATCGCCGGTCACGCCGGTTACATCGGCCTCGCCGAGCCGGTCATAGCTTTTGAAAGCAACAAACCGGGAGGGGATATAGGGGAAGGCATTGCCCTTGAAGTCCTGCCCGATGCGGATGTCGGCCTTGATTTCGGTTTCCGGACTGACTGAATAATCATCGGGTTCAATCCAGAATTCATGCGCCGAGACTGGACTAATGGCCAGCATCGCTCCAATTAGTGCCCATACAGGTGTGCGGGCCGATCTGCGGCGTGCCGGTTGTTCCATGGTGTTGTCTCCAATGTGGTTCTGCAGATGAAGATGTTCTCCCGGTCTTTTAATCAAGTGCTTGCGCGGGTGATTTTTGCGTTCATCCTCGTGGCAGGAGCTTGCCAAAGCTTGCGCGCGCATGAAATCAGGCCGGCGATCGTCGATCTGGTGTTTGCTGGCGACGGCACGGTGCAGCTTGATATGTCGTTGATCCTCGAAGCGGCGCTGGCCGAAATCGGCGCAGGGCATGGCGACACCGATGACAGCCCAAATGCTGAGCGGTACGACCAGTTGCGGCTGCTGGGCGAGGCAGAACTCGCGGCCGAGTTCGAGCGGTTCAAGGCGAGGTTTCTGGAGGGCGTCAACATTGCGGCCGATGGAACAAATCTTCCGCTCGAGGTGGTCAATCTCGATCTCGATCCGGTCGGCGACACCGATTTTGCGCGGCTGAGCCGTTTGTCACTGACGGGCCAATTGCCCGCAGGGGCAAAGGATGTGGTGTTTTCGTTCGATCAGGCGTTCGGCCCGAGCGTCATTCGTGTCCCCGATGCACAAGGAGAATACAGCTATTCCGCCTATCTTGGTGATGGCAGCCCCAGCGAACCCATTCCGGTTGTTGGCGGCCTTACCGTGAGCGCCAGTCAGGTGTTTTTCGACTACATCGGCATCGGGTTTACCCACATCGTCCCCAAGGGGCTAGATCATATCCTTTTCGTGGTCGGTCTGTTTCTGCTGTCGCCGCGGCTCAAGCCGCTGCTTATCCAGATCACATCCTTCACGCTGGCTCATTCCGTGACGCTGGCGCTTGCCATGCTGGGCATCATTTCGGTGCCTGCGAGCATTGTCGAGCCGCTGATTGCAGCCTCAATCGTCTTCATTGCGGTTGAAAACCTGGCGACGAACAAGCTCAGCCCGTGGCGTCCCTTCGTGGTGTTCGGGTTCGGCCTGCTGCACGGTCTCGGCTTTGCGGGAGTATTGACGGAAATCGGTCTGTCGCCAGCGCATTTTGCCAGCGGGCTGATTGCCTTCAATGTCGGCGTCGAGGCGGGGCAGCTTGCGGTGGTGGCAGGATGCTACGCGCTGTTCGGAGCCTGGTTTTCCGACAAGAGCTGGTACCGTGCCCGCGTGACCATGCCAATGTCGCTGGCAATCGCCTGTGTCGCGGTATGGTGGTTTGCCGAGCGCACCGGTCTGGTCGCCTGAACGCCCGGGCGGATTTCGCCGACACAAATGCGTGCCACGCTCAAATTGCCGCGGCGCAAGACATGAGCCGGCAAATCCGTCCGTCTGTTTGACGTCTGGCCGCCCACTCTTGGTTGAAGGCGCCCAAGGTGGGTTTAAACAGATGTTAATCGGTTTGAATTCTAATTCACGTTGTAATTTTTAGGCTTTCGCCTGCAGGTTTTCCCGACGCTGGTGCATTTGGCGCCATGTATTTATTGGCTGCCAATTTCAACAATACCTTTGTCAAAATGAAAAAATTGCGTTTCAGAAGACTCATCCCGGCCATCCATTTTCTCGCGTTTCTGACGTTTCACTACCTGCTTGTTCTGGGGCATGTACCGCCGGAAAATCAGGTCCCGGCAACGCTTGGTGCATCCAGCTTGACGGCGATGACGTTTGCGATGGTGCTGGCGGCGCGGTTCCGGGCGGTGGACTGGTTCCTTGATGGTCCGGGACGCTCGTACAGACTGCACCGCTGGCTCGGTTATGCTGCCATGGCTCCGATGGTTGGGCACTGGATCCTCGCCACACCGTCTGGAGACGGCATCGTTCCGGGGCTCGCCTCGTCCGCAACAGTCAGCGCCGAATATGCAGCGGTCCTTCTTGTCATGCTTGCGGTGATCTCGCCGCTCAAGCTGGTACCTTACCATCTGTGGAAGTTCGGGCACTTCCTGATGGGGCCGGTCTACCTGATCGCGGTCTACCACACGTTTTTCGCCAGAATGCCAATTGCGACAGGCGATACGGTTTGGTGGGTTCTGCTGGCCTTGTCGCTTCTTGGAACCTTATCCCTGATCCGGACAGTGGTGCGCCATGTTCGCCCCGCCCGGACCTACGTTGTTTCGGAGATCATCCGGATCAAACAGGGGCTTGATATCCGCCTCAGGCCGATTGCAGCGAGGGACGAGATCAGCTGGCTTCCAGGTCAGTTCGCCTCGGTATCTGTCGAGGGCGCCGGCAGGTGGGAAACCCACCCTTTCACGATTTGCTCGGCGCCGGGAAAAGCCGAAATGCGCTTCGTTATCGGCAACCGGGGCGATTACACTGCGGATCTCGTGTCGCACCTCAAGCCGGGCGACAGGTTTCGCATTCATGAGGTGAATGGTGAATTCACCCCGCAATTCGCGCCCGACAGAACCGCCGCGCAGGTTTGGGTGGCTGGTGGCATCGGATTGACGCCATTTCTGGCAGCCATTGATGCGATGGTTCCCGACAACGGGGCGGCAATCGATCTTGTCTATTGTTACAGGTCTCTGACCTGGGCCTTCGATGTCGAGCGTCTGGTCAAGGCGGCGGAGACTTTGCCGCAATTGCGCGTGCATTTCTTCGACGGAGAACTGGCCGGGTTGTTCCAGAAAAACACCTTGCCGAGCCTGTGTGCTCCCGGCTGGAAGCAGGGTGACCTTTACATCTGCGGACCGGAGCCGTTGATCGATCCGGTTTGTGATTGCTGGCGGTTTCATGGTGGCGAAGGCTCGATCCATGTCGAACTGTTCGAGTTCAGAACCAGTTGGGAAGTATCCAGGTTGCTTGGAAAGCCGCGCCCGAACATTGACGGGGGTGCGGACCTTGCTCCTCCGGCGATATTGAGCTTCGGTGATCTTGCCGAACAGCCGGTTTCGGCTCCCCGTCGCAGGCGAGGTCCTAGCGTGCGAGCCTGGTTGGAAACGCGCCAAAAAATAGTTCACGAATGACGCGATTTGGCGCGCGTGTTCACAAGCGTCGCAAATAGTCTCGCCTTGCAGGGCGCTACGCGTGCCTTTTGCTCGGGAGACCTACAATGCCGCCTTTCCTGTCCATTTCCCGCCGCACCCGGCGCACCCCCTTTACCGATCGCGTGACCGCCGAAGGTGTGTCCGCCTATACGATCTACAATCACATGCTGCTGCCGACGGTTTTCCGGTCCGTGGTCGAGGATTATCGCCATCTCAAGACCGCCGTGCAGGTCTGGGATGTGGCATGCGAAAGGCAGATCGAGATATTCGGACCCCAGGCGGCCGAACTGGTGCAGATGCTGACGCCGCGCGACTTGTCGGACATGGTCGTCGGACAGTGCCTTTATACGCCGATGGTGGACGAGACCGGCGGCATGCTGAATGACCCGGTTACGGTCAAACTCGATGAGGACCGATACTGGGTGTCGATCGCCGACAGCGACCTGTTGCTGTGGATCAAGGGCCTCGCCGTTGGCTTCAGGCTCGCGGTGGACGTGGTCGAGCCGGATGTATCACCACTGGCGATCCAGGGGCCGCGCGCCGATGATCTGGCTGCACGGGTTTTTGGCGAAGAGGTGCGTTCGATCCGCTTCTTCCGCTACAAGCGGCTGGCCTTCAACGGAGTTGATCTTGTGGTGGCGCGATCGGGCTATTCAAAGCAGGGCGGCTTCGAGATCTATGTTGAGGGCGGTCAGCACGGTGAGCCCTTGTGGGACGCGCTTTTTGAAGCGGGCAGGGATCTTGATGTACGGGCCGGGTGCCCCAATCTGATCGAACGGATAGAAGCTGGCATGCTGTCCTACGGCAATGACATGACCCGCGCCAATACGCCACACGAGTGCGGCCTGGGCCGGTTTTGCGACACGAGGTCAGCCATCGGCTGTGTCGGCCGCGATGCCTTGTTGCGGGTCGCCAAGGAAGGGCCGCTCAAGCAGATCCGCTATCTGGAGATCGAAGGCAAGGCGGTGCCACCATGCTCGGAACCGTGGATTGTCAGTGCCGGAGACGAACCGGTGGGGCAGATTACCTCGGCGGCATGGTCTCCCGATTTTGGCACCAATGTCGCAATTGCAATGATCGGTCGTGATGCTTGGGACGAGGGGAGCGTTGTCGATGTCGCCACGCCCGATGGAAACAGGAGTGCGCGGGTGCGGGCCGGAAGCTGGCTGTGACGGATTGATCTTGATCAAGGCATAGGGGAGGCCGCGCATGCATTGTGCGGTCCAAACCAATGGTGCCCGATATGAACACGCAGACTCCTCCCGACGTCTCGGACGAACTTGACCAGATCGAACGACTTGAGGCCGAGTCGGTCAATGCTGCCTGGAAGCGCAAGCCGCTCTATGAAGCCCGCAAGAAGATTTTTCCCAAGCGGGCCGAAGGAACCTACCGCCGGTTCAAGTGGCTGATCATGCTGGTCACACTCGGGATCTACTACATCACGCCCTGGCTGAGATGGGATCGCGGGCCGTTTGCGCCGGATCAGGCCGTGCTGCTCGACGTTGCAAACCGCCGTTTCTACATGTTTTTCATCGAAATCTGGCCGCAGGAGTTCTTCTTCGTCGCTGGCCTGTTGGTGATGGCCGGATTCGGTCTTTTCCTGATCACCTCGGCGGTTGGGCGCGCCTGGTGCGGCTACACCTGTCCGCAGACGGTCTGGGTGGATCTGTTTCTGGTTGTCGAGCGGGCGATCGAGGGCGACCGCAATCAGCGCATGAAGCTTGAAGGCGCGCCCTGGAGCGTGTCGAAACTGGCCAAGCGCGTGCTCAAGCATGCAATCTGGATCCTGATCGGGGTTGCCACCGGCGGCGCCTGGATTTTCTATTTTGCCGACGCGCCGACCCTTTTGATGGAATTTCTCACGGGCCACGCCGCGCCTGTCGCCTATATCACGGTGGCGATCCTGACGGCGACAACTTACACCTTCGGCGGGCTGATGCGCGAGCAGGTGTGCATCTACATGTGCCCGTGGCCGCGCATCCAGGCTGCAATGCTGGATGAAAATTCGCTTGTGGTGACCTACAATGACTGGCGCGGCGAACCACGTGGACGCCACGCCAAGAAGGCTGCCGCGCAAGGGGTGATCCAGGGGGATTGCGTGGATTGCAATGCCTGTGTCGCGGTCTGTCCGATGGGCATCGACATCCGGGACGGCCAGCAGCTCGAGTGCATCACTTGCGCATTGTGCATCGATGCCTGCGACAACATCATGGACAAGCTCGACCGGCCACGCGGCCTTATCTCCTACGCCACGCTGTCTGATTATGCCGACAACATGGCGCTTGCCACGGACCCTCAAACCGGTGCGCTTGATCCAACCCGGGTTCGCACCGGAAACAACGGTTTTGTCGATAAGGTCAAGCATTTCAACTGGCGCATCGTCTTCCGCCCGCGTTCGCTGCTCTACATGGGCGTCTGGTCGTTGGTCGGCATCGGCCTGCTGGTGGCGCTGGTGTCGCGTGACCGTCTTGAGGTCAACGTTCTGCATGACCGCAATCCGCAATATGTGCTGGAATCAAACGGCGATATCCGAAATGGCTATTCGGTCAAGATCCTCAACATGATCCCCGAACCGCGCATCATCTTCCTGTCGATCGAAGGTCTGCCGGGCGCCACCATGAAGATCCCGGGGATCGATCAGCCTGCTGGTGTCTCCTTCGCAATCCCGGTCGAACCCGACCGCCTGCGCGAACTCAGGGTGGTTGTGAACCAGCCGAAGGAGTATGTTGGTTCAAAGACCGAGATTTTCCGCATCATTGCTGAAGACAAATCCAGCTCTGAGCGGGACAGCTACAGTGCGCATTTCCATGCGCCGGAGACAAAATGATGCAAATGATGCGAGCGATATTCCAGCCCAAGGAATTTACCGGCAGACACATGCTTTTCACGATGCTGGCGTTCTTCGGGGTCATCATCACGGTCAATCTGGTGATGGCGCGTTTCGCGATCACCACCTGGAGCGGCCTGGTTGTGCCCAACACCTATGTGGCCAGTCAGGAATTCAACGCCAAGGCGGCTGAAGCTCGGACCATCGACGCTCTGGGCTACCGGATGAAACTGATCCCCAGTGTCGACGGGCTTGAGATCGATTTCATCGATTCTGCGGGCAATCTGGCAATTGCGGATTCGATCATTGCCGAGTTACGGCGTCCGGTGGGCGAACACCATGACCGTCACATGGTTCTGACCCGCGATCCTGACGGGATTTACCGGGGTGCAGGCGAACTTGCGGAAGGCGAATGGATCGCCACCGTAACTGCGACCCGGGACGGCCAGACGCTTTACAAGAAGGGCCGGCGGTTTCACGTCAAGGCGGACGGGAGCATGGGACAGTGAGCTGTTGCGCGGCGGGTACAGAAAGCGCTGCGGAACTCGAGGCGCTGAAAACCGATGGGCCGTCAGCCGAAGAAATGTGGCTGTCGAGCCGTGCGCTGGGCGATGGGTTGCGCCAGGTTGACCTGATTGTACCCGGCGTCCATTGCGGCGCCTGCATAGCTCTTCTTGAGAAGGAGCTGCCCAAGACCAAAGGTGTCGATCACGCGCGGGTCAATCTTTCCACACGGCGCGTGTCGGTGGTGTTTGATGGCAAGGATGCCGGCGGGGCAGGCGCGGGGCACCCTGAAGCCGTGTTGACGGCGCTCGGCGAAAAATTCAAGTCGCTTGGCTATCCGGCGCATTTGCCCGGCGGCGCCGACGAGGCCGCGGATCCTGCCATGCGCGAGCTTCTGAAGGCACTCGCAGTGGCGGGCTTTGCCTCGATGAATGTGATGTTGCTTTCGGTCTCGGTCTGGTCAGGCGCGGAAGCGGCGACCCGGGATCTGTTTCACTGGGTCTCGGCGCTGATTGCAGCACCTGCGCTGATCTATTCCGGCCGGGTGTTCTTTGTCTCGGCCTGGGGCGCGCTCAGGCATGGTCGCGCCAACATGGACGTGCCGATTTCTCTCGGCGTGATCCTGGCCTACGGGATTTCGCTCTATGAAACGATCACCCATGGCGAGCATGCCTATTTCGACGCCTCGGTGACACTGCTGTTCTTCCTTCTCGCCGGTCGCGTGCTTGACCACATGATGCGCGAGAAGGCCCGTTCGGCGGTTCGCAATCTGGTGCGCTTGTCGCCGCGTGGCGCCATGGTGATCCGCGATGACGGCAGCCGTGAGTATCTTGCTCTCGACGAGATCGAACCGGGTATGCGGCTGGCGATTTCTGCCGGCGACCGGATCCCGGTGGACGGTCGCATCGTTTCGGGCCGTTCGGACATGGATTTTGCCGTCGTCAATGGCGAGAGCGCGCCGCAACTGGTCGAAGCCGGATCGCTGACACCGGCGGGCACGCTCAACCTCACTGGGCCGCTGGTGCTGGAGGCCACGCGCAGTGCCAGGAACTCGTTCCTGGCCGAGATGGTGTCAATGATGGAGGCGGCCGAAAGCGGCCGCGCTGGCTACCGGCGCATAGCCGACCGGGCCTCGGCCATCTATGCGCCCGTGGTGCATCTGCTGGCGATTGGCACATTCATCGGCTGGATGGTGGTGTCCGGCGACTGGCGCATGGCGATGCTGACAGCCGTCTCGGTGCTGATCATCACCTGCCCCTGCGCGCTGGGGCTCGCGGTGCCCGTGGTTCAGGTGATTGCTGCTGGCCGGCTGTTCGAGAACGGCATCATGGTCAAGGACGGGTCGGCGATGGAGCGCATGGCCCAGACCGACCACGTGGTGTTCGACAAGACCGGGACGCTGACCCAGGGCAAGCCGCAATTGATCAATGCTGCCGCGGTGGCTGCAGATCATCTGGCCATCGCGGCGCGGATCGCGCGGGCATCCCGTCATCCCTTGAGCCGGGCGCTAGCCCTGCTGGACCAGACAGGCAAGGACCTGCCGGAGTTCGAGATCGTCGAAATTCCCGGCGACGGGGTGGAAGCCAAGTCGCTCGATGGCGCAGTCTACCGTCTCGGCCGCAGCACATTCGCGCTTGATGGTCACACTGACGGGCCCGAGCGCGCGGCTGATGCAAGCCAGGTGATCCTTTCCAGGAACGGCCAGTTCCTGGATGTGTTCCTGTTCTCCGATCAGCTTCGCCGTGGAGCCCAGCAGGCCGTGGCGCGATTGGCATCGCTTGGCGTTGATGCCGAAATCCTGTCCGGCGACCGCGAAGCGCCGGTGAAGGCGCTGGCATCAGAACTCGGCATGACGGACTACGTCGCCGGTGTCCGCCCTCGTGGCAAGGTCGATCGGGTTCAGGCGCTGGCGGCAGCCGGTGGCAGGCCGCTGATGGTGGGAGATGGTCTCAACGATGCTCCGGCCCTGTCGGCAGCCTATGTGTCGATGGCGCCTGCCAGTGCCGCCGACGTTGGACGAATGGCTGCGGATTTCGTGTTCCTGCATGATTCGCTTGAGGCAGTGCCCTTGGCGATCGCCGTCTCTCGTAAGGCGGGCAGCCTCATCCGGCAGAATTTTGCGCTCGCCGTGATCTACAACTGCGTGGCGGTTCCGGCCGCGGTTCTGGGGCATGCCACGCCTCTGATCGCAGCGCTTGCCATGTCGTCCTCCTCGGTTCTGGTGGTGTTGAATTCGCTCAGATTGCGACGCAAGACCAAGGTTGAGAATTTCGCCCGGTCCGCACCCGATCAGGTTTCGACCGCGACTGTGGCCAGCGCCGGCCTGCAGGCATCGGCATGAACAACCTGATTTTCCTGATCCCGATCGCGCTCTTTCTCGGTGCCCTTGGGCTTGGCGCATTCCTGTGGTCGATGAAGAGCGGTCAGTATGACGATCTTGAAGGTGCTGCCTGGCGGGTGCTTGATGATGATGACGACAAGCCCAAACCGGATTGATCCGGCGTAAACGCAGAGCAGCCGATCCTTCAGCGCTCCAAAACTGTGGCAATTGAACAAGATAGCAGGCTCTGGCGCTTGCCGCGTGGCGTGGCTTGGGCCAAGGTTTGTTCCGGCTAGACCGCATTGCAGCCTCACGCCTGACGTGGCCAGATTGCTGTGGAGCCTGTGAGTTGGTACGCAGTCATTTCTTTGAATCAATTCGGATTTAAAGCGAACTGCCGATAGTAAAGGGAGGCCGGGATGGCCAAAGCGGAAATAGGTGTCATCGGATTGGGCGTCATGGGCGCAAATCTGGCCCTCAATATTGCCGATAACGGTTATCACGTCGCCGTTTACAACAGGACGGCCTCCCGCACTGAGGAGTTTGCTGCCGGCGCTGGCAATTTGTCCGACCGGGTAACAGCCTGCGCGACGCTTGAAGACTTTGTCGCCGCCATCCGCCCGCCGCGCCCGGTTATCATCATGGTCAAGGCTGGAGAGCCGGTAGATCAGCAGATTGCGGCGCTGAAACCTCTGCTGGCCGCAAACGACATCATCATTGATGCGGGTAACGCCAATTTTCGCGACACCATGCGCCGGTTCACTCACCTTGAAGGTTCAGGTCTGACCTTCATCGGTATGGGCGTATCAGGCGGGGAGGAAGGCGCGCGCCGCGGGCCTTCGATCATGGTCGGCGGTGCCGAAGAGGCCTGGCGGCGGGTCGAGCCGGTGCTCACCGCGATTTCGGCCAAATACATGGACGAGCCCTGTGCAGCCTGGCTTGGTGAAAATGGCGCCGGACACTTCGTCAAGACCATCCACAACGGCATTGAATATGCTGACATGCAGATGATTGCCGAGGTCTACGGCGTCATGCGTGACCATCTCTCAATGGATGCCGCGGCGATAGCGGCGGTGTTTTCAAACTGGTCGACAGGGCCTCTGGATTCCTACCTGATCGACATCACAGCGGATGTGCTAAGGGTTCAGGATGCGAGCACCGGACGCCCGATTGTCGATATCATCGTCGATGCTGCGGGCCAGAAAGGAACTGGCCGCTGGTCGGTTATCGAAAGCCAGATGATGGGGGTTCCGGCAACCGCCATCGAGGCGGCGGTGGCGGCGCGCAGCCTGTCAGCGATGCGCGACCAGAGAGCAAAGGCACAGGAACGCTTTGGCCTGCCTCAACAGCAGGACCCGCGTGAGGTTCAGCTTGTGGTCGATGATCTGGAGAAGGCGTTGCTTGCCGGCAAGGTTGTGGCCTATGCGCAGGGTTTCGCTGTTATGGCGGCAGCCTCGGAGGAGTTTGGCTGGAACCTGCCGATGGCCACGATTGCCCGGATCTGGCGTGCGGGATGCATCATCAGATCCCGGTTTCTCGATGAAATCGCCACTGCCTTCACCCAGGATCCCGACGTGCCTAACCTGGCGCTCACGCCCGCATTCTCCCAGATGATCCAGGATACCGATATGTCTCTGCGGCGGATTGTTGCCGAGGCTGCGTTAAACGGTTTGCCAGTGCCTGCGCTGGCCAGCGCGCTTGGATATTTCGACACCTATCGCCGCGAGCGCGGGACGGCCAACCTTATCCAGGCGCAACGCGATTTCTTCGGCGCGCATGGATTTGAGCGGCTTGATGGGGAAGGCGAGCACCACGGTCCGTGGGGCGGATAGAGCCGATCAGGGCGCGGCGAACCTCTTTTCAATGGCGGAGATCCCGGCCATGAGCTGCTCGGCACCTGTCTGGCCGAGCATTTCCATCAGCTTGGCCTCGTAGCTTCGGGCAAGTGTGACCAGATCCCGATAATTGGCGCTGCCGTCGCGCGTCAACTCGATGTGCTCTATGCGGCGGTCGGTTTCGTCAACCTGACGCGTGATCCATTTTCGCTCCTCGAGTGCACGGATGGCTCGGCTGACCTTGGTCTTGTGCATAGAGGAGTGGGCCCCGATCTCGGTGGCGGTGATCCGGTTGAACTGGCCGATGGTCGCCAGTGTCCGCCATTCCGGTCGGGTCATGCCATGCCGCTCGCGGTAGAGCGTCGCAAACTGGCGGCTGATGATTTCCGACGCTCGGGCCAGCCGATAGGGCAGGAAACCCTCGAGTGCCAGCGAGGCATCGTCCGGCTCAACTTCGGATGGTGTTTGAGGCACAGTCATCATGGTTTGTCATTTCCTTGATGGTTACGATTGCAACTTTTGTGAGTGTTCCGCATAAACCGAAAGTATCTCGGGTGCAATTGCAACGCCCCCGGCCAGGTTCTAAATCTGGATTCTTTTGGTAAGAAAAACCGGCTCAGGCCGCAGCGAGGTGTCATGGAGCGCAGTCAGATCAACGAAATCCTGGAAGAGAGCGAACGCTTCATTCGCTCTTTCGGTTACGTCATGCCGCCATTCGCCTATTGGAGCCCGGCGGAAATGCGTGCGCGCACTGCGTCAGACGCAGGGGCCATTCGCGACAACAGGCTCGGCTGGGACATCACCGATTACGGACAAGGAAAGTTCGATGATCTTGGGCTGTTTCTGTTTACTGTCCGCAACGGATCAGCGGCCGATCTGGCCGAGGGCAGGGGCATGCTCTACGCCGAGAAGATCATGATCTCGCGCAAGGACCAGTTGTCGCCGATGCACAGGCACACCATCAAGGCCGAAGACATCATCAATCGCGGCGGCGGCAAGCTGGTGCTGGAACTGTTCGCCTCCGGCGAGGATGGATCAATCGATCCTGCAGCCGATGTTTCCGTTTCGACCGATGGTGTGGTGCGAACATTTTCCGCCGGTGGCCTGCTCAAGCTCGATCCCGGCGAGAGTGTTACGCTGATGCCGGGCGTCTGGCATGCGTTCTGGGGAGAAGGCGGCGACGTTCTGATTGGCGAAGTCTCGACGGTGAATGATGATCTGACAGATAATGTCTTTCGGGAACCGATCGGTCGGTTTTCGACGATAATCGAAGACGAGAAGCCGCGTCACCTGCTGGTGTCGGATTACGATGACTGGCTTTGATGCTTTTTAGGCTGTGGTCCGAGGAGAAGTTGGCGTCAGCCGGAACCCCGCATGGTTCCGGCTGACGCTCAGGAAAAACCGCGCCGCACATCCTCACCCCGCCCCCGAGGCAGATGGGCTGCAGTTCCCCGTTCCTGATCAGGTGTCGGTTTTTTGGAGTAGGCCGAGCCTGCCCGCCTTTGCCAGCCCGGCAAGCCGGTTCGGGACCCGCAATTTCAACACTACCACATTGAGCACTGAAGCGACTTCAAATTCCGTCAGTTCCAGTTCGACACCGATTTGTGCATCGGTGATGCCTTTCGCACACTGGCGAAGGCATTCCAACTCTGTTCCTGTCAGGGGCAACAGTCCGCTGTCTTTGCCGAGATCCACAATCAAATTCCTTTTGTCAGGATGTCTGATCAGGCTGCGCCCGCTACCCGGCAGGGCGTTGCCCCAAGGAATTGAGCCTGAGGGCGGTGTGCGGTGCAGCAATTTCAGAATTGATGGTGCTTATGAGCGGCATCGCCACGAAAGGCATTCACCTCGCGCGCCAAAAGTAATATTTATGGCAAGTTGTAAACAATACGGTGTTCGCCTTGGTAAAGGCGAATTTTGCCAGCTTCAGGATCGTTCGTTCTTTTGGGTCTGCCTGTATTCTCTGGGGGGCATGCCGAACCAACGAATAGCGGACCGTGTGAATGCAGCTGGCGCCGAAAAGCCGAGCTTGTAACCGATTGTGGAGAGGGTGAAATTTGTCTCCAGCAGCAGCCGAGTTGCCATTTCCTTGCGTCCTTCATCAAGGATGGACTGCATACTTGTTCCTGCTTGAGTGAGCCGCCGCTGCAATGTGCGTGAACTGATACCAAGCCGTTCAGCTTCACTCGCAAGCGTCGGTGTGTCGTTCTCGAGGTTTTCCGCAACATGAAGCCGGATTGCGGATACCGGGTCACTGATATCAGTGCGGCGTAACTCGACCGCTTCGATCTGTTGCGACATCATGGCGAACAGCCGTGTGTCTGCCTGCGGATTGGCTCGATCCAGCAGTTGCACCGGAATGACCACCGTGTTGACCGGCTCTTTGAAGCTTATATTGCGCGTGAGTAACTGCCTGTGAAGATTAGGGTTTTTCGGCTGATCTCGCTCCAGCTCAACCCTTAGCTGACTGACGTCGTCTCCCAGAAAGCTACGAAAATGATTGAATGTCTGGGCTACACTCATGTCTACATATTGGTCGCGGTGCAAAATTAATGGCGAGTAGCTCCATTCAAAATGCGCCAAACGCGGGCCGACTTCCAAAGTGCAAATACTGGTCTCTGTAATCTTCTGAAGATTGCGTCCCATGAACACGAGGCAATCACGCAAGGTGGCCGCGTTCAGCATGGCGTAGCCGAATGGTCCCGAGGCACCCTTTACAAATGCCGCTGCTGATTTGAGCCCAAACTGGTCATCGCCGGAGATAAGCGCCAGCGCTTCCATGTAGCGGCAGACACGGTCAAGGCTTACCCGTTCGCCGATGATGTCGAAACGATCGGGATCCAGTCCGCACGCCCTGGCAATAGGTGCGGATTCCATGTCAAGACTTGCCGCATAACGGGCTATTCCAGAGGCCAGTCCGGCGGCAACTTCAAACTGGTCTGCCAGTGTAGGCTTCATAAATTGGCGTCCAAGGTGAAGAGTTCGGCGCCAACAGTAAACGCTGAAGTGGAGACGCTGTCGAGATCAAAGCTAAGCTGAATCCAGTAAACGAGTTGAAAAGAGTGCACTTTCTGTATGACAAGCGATATTTCTGCGACCGGTTTCCAGCTGCCCGCCAATGCGCCCAAGCGTATTTACGACTTTCATGCGCTGTGGCTTGAAAAGGCTGTCGGCGGTTTGCCCGATTCCGCGGCATTCGATGTGCTTGCCTTGAGCGCTGATTATCCCTTGCTGGCGCGTATCGGTGTCGAGGAGTTGAAGACCGGTCTGATCTGGCTTGAGGTTGCGTCTGCTGAATTCTGGCCGTTCAAGACGCCGGTGAAGGGCAGGCCGGTTATGGAATCTGTTCCGCCCCTCAGTGTGAAGCGCGTGATAAGTTCATTCCACGAGACGCTTGAGAGCGGGATTCCCGACTATTTCGAAACGACATCCTGGTTGAATGGTGGGCGCACGGTGTCGCTGGCGCGGCTGGTGGCGCCGCTGTCAGGGGCTGCCGGGCGGGAGCTGATTGCGCTCTGGGAAATGATAGAGCCGCCGCCGGCGGTTTGAAAGTGCGGTTTAAAGCCCGATAATCGCGAGATATTTATTTTAAGCTTATAGTATCTCGGGAAATCCATGTTAAAGAAAGGGCAGAGGCTGTAATGTGCCCCTTGATCAGGGGTCGATGCGCCCTGACTGGATCAATTGGGAGTTTTCAAATGTCCGTATCCCCCGCCGTTTCGATCAAATCTGCAAAATCGTCGTTTCAATGGGACGATCCGTTTCTGATCAATGATCAGTTGACCGAAGAAGAGCGGATGATCGCGGATGCTGCGGCAGCCTTTGCCGCCGACAAGCTGATGCCACGGGTGACCGAGGCTTATCTCAACGAGACCACTGACCGCGACATATTCTCCGAAATGGGTGCTGCGGGTCTGCTCGGTGTCACTGTTCCCGAACAGTATGGCGGTGCGGAGGCGGGTTACGTTTCCTACGGTCTTGTGGCGCGCGAAGTCGAGCGGGTCGATTCCGGCTACCGCTCGATGATGAGCGTGCAGTCATCGCTGGTGATGTACCCGATCCAGGCGTACGGCAGCGAAGAGCAGCGGAAGAAATATCTGCCCAAGCTCGCAAGCGGCGAGTGGGTTGGCTGCTTCGGCCTGACCGAGCCCGATGCCGGTTCTGATCCCGGCGGCATGAAGACCCGCGCCAAGAAAGTTGACGGCGGCTATGTGCTCAATGGCGCAAAAATGTGGATCTCGAATGCGCCGATCGCCGATGTCTTCGTGGTCTGGGCCAAGTCTGAAGCCCATGGCAACGAGATCCGCGGCTTCGTGCTGGAAAAAGGCATGAAGGGCCTGACGGCGCCGAAGATCGGTGGCAAGCTGAGCTTGCGCGCCTCGATCACCGGCGAAATCGTCATGGACAATGTGGAAGTATCGGAAGACGCACTGCTGCCGAACGTTTCGGGTCTCAAGGGTCCGTTCGGCTGTCTCAACCGGGCGCGCTACGGCATTTCCTGGGGCGTGATGGGTGCGGCAGAGGATTGCTGGCACCGTGCGCGGCAATATGGTCTTGACCGGCACCAGTTCGGCAAGCCGCTGGCCGGCACGCAGCTGTTCCAGAAGAAGCTCGCCGACATGCAGACCGAAATCGCGCTTGGCCTGCAGGGCTCGCTTCGCGTTGGCCGGCTGATGGATGAGGGCCGCTTTGCGCCGGAAATGATCTCGATCATGAAGCGCAACAATTGCGGCAAGGCACTCGATATCGCCCGGATGTCGCGCGACATGCACGGCGGCAATGGCATCCAGGCCGAATATCACGTCATGCGCCACGCGCAGAACCTGGAAACGGTCAATACCTATGAGGGAACCCATGATGTGCATGCGCTGATCCTGGGGCGGGCGCAAACCGGCATTCAGGCGTTTTTCTGAGGCTGAAATCTCAATCTCAAGCTGAATTGAAGGCGGGCCATGCGGTCCGCCTTTTTTCGTGCGCGACCTTGCCATCTGCAATCGGCCAGCAAGTTGGCCTGACTGCCTAAAAACCATATGATAATATTTACCCTTCTGAAACTGCATCCTGTTGAATTCAGCATTGGTTACATATCACCCGCGGTTTCAGGCGCTTAGATGCTCACACGCATTCCCAAGACTGACATAAAAAGAGGCATGTTTGTCGAAGCGGTCGAGTGTGCCGCGGTGGTTTTCAGCAAGCGTCGTTTCTTCGTCAGATCGGAACGCGATCTCAGCGAGATCATGGACAGTCCGGCCGAGTTCGTTCTGATCAACACGGCGATTGATGCCGACGGCGAGCCATCGACCGAGGTCGCGGCAGCGGCAATGCGGCAGGCTGGCAGTTTGCTTACCAAGGCCGAAGCGCTGGCGGCTGCGTCAGTCATGGTTGCGCGCTCGGTCAAGGTTCTCAAGACGGAACTGATCAGCATGGTGACCGGCCGCGGCTTCAACATGGCGCATATCGGACCGGTGATTGAGGAAATCGCCCGGGCCGATCCGGAAACCTCGTCATTGTATGTTCAGGTCTCGCGGCTCAAGCAAAAGGACGAGACCTCGTTTCAGCATTCGCTGTCGGTCGGCATCCTGATGGGCAAGCTGGGCGATGCGCTGGATCTGGACATGGATACTATCGAGATGCTGGTGCTTGCGGGCATGCTGCATGATGTGGGCAAGCTGACGATCTCGAAGGACATCCTGCAGAAGCAGGGCCCGCTGACGGTGCCGGAACGCAAGCTGATCCAGAGCCATCCGCGGCGCGGCCACCAAATCCTGACAAGATACCCGGGCATTCCGGCCGAGGTTCTCGAGATTTGCCTGCATCATCATGAATTGATTGACGGCAGCGGCTATCCATCGGGCAAAGCCGGAGACGAGATCGGCCTGCTGGTGCGGATTTCGACCGTTTGCGATGTCTTTGATGCGCTGACATCGGTCAGGCCCTACAAACGGGGCTGGAGCGTGTCTGAAGCCTTGAGCTGGATGTTCGAGCGGGATCAGCATTTTGACCGGAAGCTGGTGCTCCGTCTCGGTGCCAGCATCCACGCCTGACGTCGGTCGCTGCAACAAACACTTTTTTGTCAACCTCCACACGAAAACCCGGCGCGCGAAAACCTCGCCGTCGGTTTGAGGCATTTCAGTTCTTCCGGATGCTGCTGACAGCGGGCCGGACTGCGGGGCGCGCACGGGCACACGCCCGTGGTGGAATAATATGGGTTGGCTTTTGGCGCGTGGCAGCGCGCCCCGCCGTTGAGCGGCGCCGGCGCCTTCCGGGCGCCAGCGGGATCCAGGATCAGTGCACGAACACACGCAGCGGACGGTCGTTATCGTTCGGCATCCCGCCGCCGAACCCGTCCTTCCCGGTGGCCACTCGGGTCAAAGACCTTCCAGCCTCCGGGCCTGCCGGTCGCGGGCGGGCCCGCGAAAACTCCGGCAACCGGCCTGGGGAGCGCCCTTGTCCTCATCCGGCGCGGTTTCGCGCCAGCGGGAGAGGTGCTCCTGTCGCAGTGTCTTTCGGCGAATTCCCGTCGCCTGGACATGCTGTGGCCGGGATGTCCGATTTCTCATCCCTTTCGCGCTGGCGCTACGGTACCGCCCGCACGAAAGCTCACCACCTGCCGCCGCCGCGGGATCCGTAAGCCCGCAACATCCGTTCTGGCGGAAGGCGGGAACAGTTTGGCACAGGGCCGGGGAGTGGGGATGAAATGGGATGGGGATTTTGGGTAAGGGGTTGGGATTGTTGAGGTGGGGGTGGGAGTTTGTGCACGGGATTGGCTGATCAGATCCGGAGATTGCAACTGGTTAGCCCCTCCCAACTGTGGGTAGGGGGTTGGGAGGGGCCTTGTAATTTATCCGTAAACCCCAAATTGTGCGGCCAGATCCCAAAGACCCCGCCCCGGACCTTCGGTCCGTGGGCGCGAGTCACGTGCCTCGCCCCGTCCGATGGACCCCCACAAGGGGGAGGGTTGGGCACGGTGACCGCTGCGGCCTATGTGCCATCTTCGGCGATTTGCACCGGACCCCAATCTCCCCCCTTGCGGGGGAGATGTCGGCGTCGCCGACAGAGGGGGGGCATGTTTCGGCTTGGTTTGATAGTCCGGCGTGTGGCGCGGTTTACCCCCCTCTGTCACTTCGTGACATCTCCCCCGCAAGGGGGGAGATTAGGGGCGGCGGCCAAATGATTTAGGCGGGAGGCATGATATGAAAGCTTGTTATTTTCCAATCCTTTGTCAAAAGTACCGGGCACCATCGACTGAGTTTTGGGATCGATTTTATGGTCGCGGCAATTTTTTACCACAAGGCTGACAGTGCCTATGACGACCTGCCGTCACTCTATTACCATTTTCCCAAACAGTATCTTTCCAGAGTTGAGCAGGTCATTGGTCAGCCGATTGTCTACTACGGTCCACTCGGCGGCCAAGCAGGGCGCTTCTATTGGGCGACCGCGATCGTCACGGGCATCCGCCAAGATCCGTTGCGGCCTGATCACCATTATGCGGATCTTGATCAGTATATCGATTTTGATCGACTGGTCGGTTACCAGGAAAATGGTGGCTTCGAGCGAAAACTGATCCTTGCAGATGGGAAGGTTAGCGGAGGCCGTGCGGTTCAGGCGGTTCGTGTGATCAGTGATGAAGAGTGCGATGCCATTCTGAATGCAGGAATGAGTGAACAGAGTCCGTGGCCAGAACGCTATGACGAGGTTGCGCTTGGCTATGAATTTGATGACAACCCGCAAGCGCCGCTGGAACGTCCTCTCGTCGAGCAACTTGTCAACCGGCGTTTCCGCGATGTGAAATTCCGGCAGCATGTCCGGATTGCTTATGATCGGCGCTGTGCATTCACCGGTTTGCGACTGATTAATGGCAAAGGTAGGCCGGAAGTTGAAGCCGCGCACATCATGCCAGTCGAAAAGAACGGACCAGATTCCGTGCAAAACGGAATTGCTTTGTCAGGCACCGTGCATTGGATGTTTGACCGCGGCCTGCTGTCGATGAGTGATGATTTCACAATTTTGAAATCCCGCCAGCTCAATCACGATGTCTCACACCTTCTTAGGCCTGACATGAAAGCGCTGGTCCCCGAGGACCGAAGATTGCGGCCGCACCCCTATTATCTTGATTGGCATCGCACCAATTGTTTCAAGGCTGCCTGACTGCGTGCCGCAAACAATCCCCGTCTCCGTCGCGTCCCCTGCTTGACACCATGCCCACTCGCGCTCTCCTATGCGGCTGAATTTCGAGCACGGGCAGCGTCATGAAATATTCTGCATTTTCCATTTTCAAACAGGCGTTGTCTGGCAACAAGGGCTGGACGCCGGCGTGGCGGGAGCCGGAGCCGAAGAGCCATTATGATGTGATCATTGTCGGCGGTGGCGGGCATGGGTTGGCTGCTGCCTATTATCTGGCGAAGAACCACGGCATCACCAATGTGGCGGTGCTTGAGAAGGGGTATCTCGGCTCGGGCAATGTCGGGCGCAACACCACGATTGTGCGGGCCAATTATCTGCTTGAGGGCAATGAGCCGTTTTATTCGCATTCGCTCAGGCTCTGGGAAGGGCTTGAGCAGGAGCTGAATTTCAATGCGATGATGTCGCAGCGTGGGGTGATCAACCTGTTTCACTCCGACGGGCAGCGCGATGCCTATGCGCGGCGCGGCAATGCTATGCGGCTGGCGGGCGAGGATGCGGAGCTGCTGGGTCGCGAGGAAGTGCGCGAGCTGGTGCCTTATCTCGATTTCGACAATCCGCGGTTTCCCGTCCATGGCGGGCTGATGCAGCGGCGCGGCGGGACCGCGCGGCATGACGGCGTTGCCTGGGGCTATGCGCGGGGTGCGGACAGCCGCGGCGTCGATCTCATCCAGAATTGCGAGGTGACCGGCATTCGCCGCGAGGGCGGGCGCGTGGTTGGCGTTGAGACTTCGCGCGGGTTTATCGGTTGCAACAAACTGGGGCTGGCGGCTGCGGGGAACTCGGGCCGGGTGGCTCAAATGGCGGGGATGCGGCTGCCGGTGGAAAGCCAGGTGCTGCAGGCGTTTGTTTCGGAAGGGCTGAAACCCTTTATCGACCAGGTGGTGACGTTTGGGGCGGCGCTGTTTTACATGTCGCAGTCGGACAAGGGCGGGCTGGTGTTTGGCGGCAGTCTCGATCTTTACAATTCCTACGCCCAGCGCGGCAATCTTGCGACGGTGGAAAGCGTGATGGAGGCGGCCTGCGCGATGGTGCCGTCGGTCTCCCGCGTCAAGGTGCTGCGCGCCTGGGGCGGGGTGATGGACATGTCGATGGATGGCTCGCCGATCATCGACAAGACGCCGGTGGAGGATCTGTATCTCAATTGCGGCTGGTGCTATGGCGGCTTCAAGGCGACGCCGGCCTCGGGATGGTGCTTTGCGCACCTGCTGGCGACCGGCGAGACGCATGAGCTGGCGAAGGCGTTCCGGCTGGACCGGTTCACGCATGGACGCCAGATCGACGAAACCGGGCATGGTGCCCAGGCAAACCTGCACTAGAGGAGGGACGAGATGGCCAGTCTGATCACCTGTCCTCATTGCGGCGTGCGCCCGAAAGAGGAATTCACCATTCGCGGCGATGCGAGCCCGGTGCGGCCCGCGCCTGCAGCTGAGTTTGCGGCATGGGATGAGTATGTGCACATCCGCGACAATGTGCGCGGCGTGATGAAGGAACACTGGCAGCATTCGGGTGGTTGTCGGCGCTGGCTGGTGGTGGAGCGCGATACCTTTACACATGATGTGCATGGGGTGACGGACGCGGCGGACTTCACCAAAGCTAGGGCCGGCAAGCCGGCGAAGGCTGAGAAACCGGCGAAAGCAGGCAAGGGGAGGGCGAAGGCATGAGCTTCTCCCGGTTCAAGGATGGCGGGCTGATCGACCGCAGCAGGACGGTGCGGTTTAGCTTTGACGGACGCGCCATGGAAGGCTTTGCTGGCGACACACTGGCCTCGGCGTTGCTGGCGAATGGCGTGAGCCTGATGGGGCGGTCGTTCAAATATCACCGGCCGCGCGGGCTTTTGAGCGGCGGCGCATCGGAGCCCAATGCGCTGGTGACGATTGGCGACGGGGCGACGCGCGAGCCGAACTTGCGAGCATCGATGGTGGCGTTGCGTGAGGGGCTGGTGGCGGAAAGCCAGAACCGCTGGCCGTCGCTGGGATTTGATGTCGGTGCTGTCAATTCGGCGCTTTCTCCGTTTCTGGGCGCGGGGTTTTACTACAAGACCTTCATGTGGCCCGCCGCGATGTGGGAAAAGCTCTATGAGCCGGTGATCCGCAAGGCGGCGGGGCTGGGGCGGGCGAGCCATGCGCCGGATCCGCAAGACTATGAAAAGCGCTGGGCGCATTGCGATGTGCTGGTGATCGGCTCCGGGCCTGCCGGGCTGATGGCCGCGCTGAGTGCCGCGCGGGCGGGTGCACGTGTGATCCTGTGTGATGAGAATGCCGGTTTTGGCGGGCGGCTGATCCGCGACCGGGTGGAGATCGGCGACAGCGACGGGCCGGGCTTCGTGGCCTCCGTGATTGCGGAACTGGCGGGCAATCCGAATGTGCGGCTGCTCTCCAGCACGACCGTGTTTGGTGCCTATGACAGCTCTGTGTTTGGCGCAGTCGAGCGGCGCGATGGCGAGGCTTCCGGACCGGCGCAGCGGGTCTGGCGGATCGCGGCGAAACGCGCCGTGCTGGCGGCGGGTGCGGAAGAGCGGCCTTTGGTGTTTGGCGGCAATGACCGCCCCGGCGTGATGACGGCGTCTTCGATGCGCGGGCTGGTCAATGCCGAGGCGATCAGGCCGGGCGATCATGTGGCGGTGTTTTCGACCGGTGCTTCCGGACACGAGACGGCACGGGATCTGCTGGCACGCGGCCTCGCGGTGACGCTGGTGGATGCGCGCAGCGATGTGCCTGCGGCGGAACTGGCGGCGTCCGAGGGCGCGCGGGTGCTCAAGCGGCATGTGGTGGCGGATGCGCTCGGCGGCAAGGCGGTGTCGGGCGTCGAAGTGGTTGATCTTGCATCGGGCAGGCGCGAAAGCATCAAGGTCAGCGCGCTGGCGATGTCGGGCGGTTGGAACCCGGTGGTTCATCTCACCTGTCATCGCGGCGACCGGCCGGTGTGGGAGGCGGGCGCGGGCATGTTCCTGCCGCCCAGGGAGCGCGACGGGCTGATGGTGGCGGGCAGTGCTGCGGGCGTGCTCGATCTGGCAGGGTGCCTGAAGAGCGGCGCAGAAGCCGGAGCGCGGGCGGCCAGCGAGCTTGCCTTGAAGTCAGGCAAGACGGATCTGCCGAAAGTGCGGGAAGCCTGTGGCGGCTCGACCGGGTTTGCCACGCTGTGGCATGTCGCGGAAGCCAAGGGGAAGGCGTTTGTTGATTTCCAGAATGATGTGACGGTGTCCGATCTTGGGCTCGCGGTGCGCGAAGGCTATGGCCATGTGGAGCTTGCCAAGCGCTACACCACCACCGGCATGGCGACGGATCAGGGCAAGCTGTCGAATGTCAACGCCATCGGCATTCTGGCGGAAAACCGGGGGGTGACGCCCGATCAGGTAGGGACGACGACATTCCGGCCGTTTTACACGCCGGTCAGCATTGGCGCGTTGGCGGGTGAACATCGCGGGCATCATTACCGGCCGGTACGGCGGTCGCCGCTGCATGGCTGGGCCGAGAAGCACGGCGCGGTGTTCATTGAGGCTGGCGCGTGGATGCGGGCGTCGCATTTCCCGCAGGGTGGCGAGACGACATGGAAGGAGGCCTGTGATCGCGAGACATTGGCAGTCCGCGCAGGCGTGGGCATCTCGGATGCTTCGACGCTCGGGAAGATCGATCTCTCGGGCAAGGATGCTGCCAAGTTTCTCGATCTGATCTACACCGGCAAGATGTCGACGCTGGCTGTCGGCAAGGCGCGCTACGGGCTGATGCTGCGCGAAGACGGCTTGCTGATGGATGACGGCACCGTCAGCCGGTTTGGCGAAAACCACTATCTCATCACCACCACGACTGCGGCAGCGGGCGAGGTGATGGCGCATATGGAACTCTGTGCCCAGGCGCTGTGGCCGGAGTTGGACGTACGGCTTGCGTCGGTGACGGATCAGTGGGCGCAGATCACTGTCGCCGGGCCACGTTCACGCGATGTGCTGGCGCGCATCGTTGCTTATGATCTCGGCGAAGAAGCGATGCCGTTTCTGGCTGCGCGAGAGGTTACGCTGCATTCGGGGCTCAAGGCGCGGCTGTTCCGGATTTCGTTTTCGGGTGAGCTGGCGTTTGAGCTGGCGGTGCCGGCGCGGCACGGTGAGGCGGTGGCGGATGCCATTATGAACGCGGGAGCGCCGTTTGGGATTGTGCCTTACGGGCTCGAAGCGCTCAATGTGATGCGGATCGAGAAGGGGTTCATCACCCACGCCGAGATCGATGGTCGGACTACGCCGGGCGATCTTGGGCTTGGCAAGATGGTGAGTAGCAAGAAGGATGATTTCATCGGCCGGGTGATGCTCGGCCGCGAGGGGCTGCAGCGCGATGATCGCGAGCAGCTGGTGGGCCTCAGGCCAGTCAATCCGGCGCATCGCATTCTTTCCGGCGGGCATCTGCTGGAACCCGACACCGCGCCGACCATGGCCAATGATCAGGGTCATGTGACATCGGCGTGCTGGTCGCCGCATCTCAAATCGACCATTGCGCTGGCCATGCTCAAGCGTGGTCGTGCGCGGCATGGCGAGACGCTCATGGTGTGGGATGCGTTGCGCGGGATCGAAACAAAAGTGATCGTCGGCGAGCCGGTGTTCCTGCAAACAGGCGGAGCCGCATCGGCCAAGCCGGTTCGGGAGTACGAATCGGTTGCGCCTGGTGAGCCGCTTGTGATGGATCTGCTTGACGGGTTGACGGTGAGTGCCGATGGCAAGGCGGTGCTGGCGCAATTGCCCGACGCGCCGGTGTGCCTGGTTTCGGGACTGGCGGGCAAGGATGGTGCGGTGCGCAAAGCCGCCCGGAGCGGTGACGGTTTGATCCGGCCTGTGCAGCCGGGGCAGGCGCTCTGCGTTGGCAAGACTGGCGAGGCGCTTGAAGATCTGGTGGCGCGATTGGGTGTGGCGAGCGAGTTGAGCCTGTGTGATCTCACTGACGCGCGGGTCCGCTTCTCGATCTCCGGACCGCAGGCCGTGGATATCATCGCCACCCAGTCCGGGATCGACATGCATGCCAAGGTATTCAAGACAGGCTCAAGTGCGCCGACCCTGTTTGGCCATATGCCGGTGCAACTGACAAGGCTCGGCGATGACGCCTTCGAGATCATGGCGTTTTCGACCTATGCGCGAGACCTGGCCGAAAGCCTGTCGCGGTCGGTGTCCTTGCTGTCCTGAATCGCTGGTAACAGGAACGGTTTTTGGGCGAAACGCAGCGCTGCGTGAACACAGCGTATAACTTTAGTCGCAAATGGTGACTTGATTTTGTTGCGTTGCAGCATTAAATGAACATCAGGAGATTTCGGGAGGAATGACCTTTGGAAGTCGACCATGTTTTTGAAGTTTCTCTTCAAGCCACGCGATCCGGAATTCAGCCTCGGCGATGATATCAAACTCAGATATCTCGGTCCCGCGGACCTGAACGCTTTCCGCGACCACATTCACGAGCTTCATTTCGAGGATTTCCGGGATCGTTTCAACGGGCTGGTTTCTGACTACTGGCTCGACAAATATATAGCCCGGTCACTCAACGAAGCCATCGTCATCGGCGCCTATTCCGGTGACCATCTGGTGGCCGTGGCGGAGCTGCATACCGGCGGACGCATTGAACCCGGTCAGGGCGAATCAGCATTCTCTGTCGCATCCGACTGGCGGCAGAAGGGGCTCGGCACGATCCTGCTGAAGGCGCTGCTCAGGGCTGCATCCGAGAATGACGTGTCGACAATCATCGTTGAAACCGGTTCGCAGAACCATGCGATGAAGGGACTGGCGCGCAGATTTGGCGCCAAGATGCAGTTTGCAACTGATCAGTCGATCGGGCGCATCAACGTCGCCGATGGCCTGAGGCTTGCCGCGCGCAAGCTGGAGAGACGGAACTTTCCCGCCCCGCCGTTTCCTGTCGGCGAAGTTCCGCCAATTTCGGCATCGCTCATATAAGAAACTGATTCAAGTTGGTGGCAATCTGAGTCCGGATATTTCGACAAATTGTTGATAATATTTGGTTTAGTGCAATTTTGCAGGCGCAAACAAAAACGCCCGGGACACGATCATCGCGTCCCGGGCGCTTTCTATTCGTCCATCAAACAGTCGCCTCATGCGGCCTTGTTGCTGGTGGACCATGCCTTGGCAGCAGTCTGCTGCACTGATGCGTTTGCCTGGGTAACCGTTTCGCGGGCTGCGTCGGCAGCCTCGCGGATGCGATCATAATTGGCTTTGGCACTGTCGCGAACGTAGTCGGCCTGGATCTGCATCACGTCGGGCAGCGACCTGGCGGCAGCGGCCTTTTCGACCGTCGCAAAGGCGTGGCTGACATTGGCGGTGGTCATGTCGATCAGCGTCCGGGTGAAGCTGGCGTAGCTGCCCATCAACGAGACTGTTGCCTTTTCCGCCTCGGCGTTCATTGCGGAAGCGCTCTGATGAACCTGCTCTGCATGGGCCTGAGCATTTGCTGCCTGCTCGGCCACGAATTCGCGCGCAGCTTCCGGGTTGGCAATGTTTTCACGCAGATTTTCCACGGCCTCGGTGATGATCGTGCCCGCGTCCTGGGCCTTGGTTTCGGTTGCCTTGGACGTTGCTGAAGTGTTGGTCTTGGTCATGATCTTCATCCTCCTTGGTTGGGCAATGTCGCCACCCGGACGTCATGTCCGGGAGCTCGGCCATCGCCGCACAGTAAATTGTGTGATGCACAATATATGTTGCGTTGCAGCATAACCTTCAAGGGGTGGTGTGGAATAATTTCCCGTCAAACGGGCCAGGCGGGATGAAGTCTGATAGTGTGGACCGGCGATGATGTGTGATTGGCGGGGGCTGCCTCTGCCGTCACATTTGTGCCACGGGGCACGTATCACTATTGACGTGAGCTGAAGCGCCTGCACCTTCGTAAAGGGTCCGATCACCAGCGGCGACAAGAGCCTCGCCACAACAGGGAGAAACTCCATGACCGACAAAAAAGCCACCGACGATCTGGTTTCCATGTTCATGAATTTCGGCAAGGACATGAAGCTTCCTTCGCCCGACCTCGAGGCGCTGGTTGCACGGCACAAAAAAAACCTCGAGGCGCTTGATACCGCAGCGAAAACGGCCGGCTCGGGCGCAACGACCATCATGGCGCGCCAGCGCGAGATGGTGCAGGAAGCACTCAACGAGATTTCGGCCATGGCCGAGAATGTGAAGGGCGGCTCTGATCCGCAGAAGATGATGGCGGCTCAAACGGAGTTCGCCAAGCGCTCGTTCGAAATGGCGATCAAGAATACCAGCGAGATTGCCGGACTGGCGCAACAATCGGGAACAGAAGCGTTCAAGGTGCTGCAGCAGAATATGCAGGAAACGCTTGAGGAAGCCCGCAAGGCGATGATGCAGACCAAGAAATAGGTTGTCGCGTCAGATGAACTAGGCCCGACCGGTGTATCGCGCACCGGTCCGCCGGGGCTCCTTGCTCGGTCCTTGCGAGCAGCAGCGCTGGCAGTCTAGATACGGGTACAGGCCCTAGAATGTCCCCCGAGAAGGAATGAGCATGCGTATTGTTACCGGAAACGACATCCGTTCGGTCTGTTCCTGGCCATTTGCCGTGGAAGCCTTGCGCGCCGGGCACATGCTGGCGCCTGCCGAACTGCGCGACTCGCTGGTGGAGAATTCCGGCCGCAAGATGCTGGTGCGCACCGCCTGGATCGCTGGCCTTGCGTCCGGCGTCAAGGCGGTGACGATCTATCCCGAGAACCCTTCGCAACAGCCTCCACGGCCATCGGTGCAGGGGCAGGTGCTGCTGTTTGACGAGGCCGGCGGCCACGTGGTGGCGGTGCTGGAAGGCGTTGATCTGACCGCGTGGAAGACTGGGGGGGATTCGGCGCTCGGCTCATCGTGCCTGTCGCGTCCCGATGTGAAGACAATGCTGATGGTTGGGGCGGGATCGATGGCGCGGCCACTGATTGATGCGCATCGCTCGGTGCGGCCGTCGCTTGATACAGTGATGATCTGGAACCGCAACATTGCGCGGGCCGAGGAACTGGCGAAAGCGCTTGGCGCGGACGGGATCACCGCGAAGGCGGTGGCCGATCTCGATGACGCCGTTTCGCGTGCCGATCTGATCTCTTCGGCCACAATGTCGCTCGAGCCCCTGATAAAGGGTGGCGCACTCAAGAAAGGCGCCCATGTCGATCTGGTTGGCGCCTATACGCCGACCATGCGCGAGGCCGACGACGCGGTGCTCACGCGCGGGCGGTTTTTTGTCGACAGCTACGCCACCACTATCGGCCATATCGGCGAGGTGATGATCCCGATGGCTTCCGGCGTGATCAGCCGCGATGATATCCAGGGCGACATGCATGACCTGGTGCAGGGCAAGGCCGGGCGACAGTCCGATGACGAGATCACCGTGTTCAAGAACGGCGGCGGGGCGCACCTCGATGTGATGATCGCGCATGCTGTGTATGGTGCGGTTGACAACCTCTGACAGCGCGTTGTTTGGGTTGAATAATTTCGCCCGCCACGCAACTTGATCGTCGCCAGCGCGTTGAGCCATAAGTTTCCCACACTCGATTGCTGGCGGGTTCATGTTTCAGAATTTTTTCGCTGAATTTTCTCAAGACACACCTTCCGTCTTGTCGGCACTCATCGTCGGACTGGTGTTTCTCGGCTTTTTGTTCGAGAAACTGCCGCCAGCCGCGGTGGCGACTGCAGGGGCTGCCGCATTCCTCTTGCTGGGATATGTGTCGACCGAGGAAGTGCTGGCGGTGTTTTCCAACCCGGCGCCGATCACCATTGCAGCGATGTTCATCCTCTCTTCGGCGCTGGTCAGCACAGGCGTGCTTGATGCGGCTTCCTCGTATCTGGTCGGTTTGTCCGAACGGCGCGGACCGATCGCGCTGGTGCTGCTCTTGCTCGGTGCCGCGCTGGCGTCCGGCCTGATGAACAATACGCCGCTGGTGATAGTGCTGATCCCGATCATCTCGAAAATGGCCCGGGCGCTGAACATCGCCTCGAGCAAGGTGCTGATCCCGCTGTCCTATATGGCGATCCTTGGCGGCACGCTGACCCTGGTTGGAACATCGACGAACCTGCTGATTGACGGTGTGGCGCAACGCGAGGGTATGGAGCCGATGCGGATGCTCGAGATCCTGCCGTTCGGCCTGGTTGCGCTTGCGGTGGGCGCGTTGACATTGCTGCTGCTGGGGCCACGGCTTCTGCCCTCGCATGTCATCGCGGGCGAAGCGCTTGATGACAGCGCCACGGAGTTCATGTCGGAAGTGAAGATCCTCGCCGCTGCCGGCACTGACGCGGAAACGCCGTCAACCGGCAGGCCGCTGTCGGATTTCAGCGCCCTGTCAAAAACACGCGTGCTGGGCATCCTGCGCGGGACCGAGCGGCTGAAGCCCGACCCGGAGCTTGAACTCAACACCAATGACCTGGTGATTTTCAGCGCCAACCAGTCGGAGTTGCTGACACTTCGTGACCATCCGAACTACAAGCTTGGCTACTTCAAGACCCTGCTTGCGGCCGCGGATGAGAAGAAGACCGACAAGGTGGAGGCTGTCTATGCCGGTGATGCGGGCAGCAGCGGGCGGCAGCTGAGCGATCTCGGCTGGTTCAAGGCGGGAGTGCGGGTGCTTGGCATTTCACGGCAAAGGCACAACCCCGGGCCGGAACTCTCTGAAGTGCGGCTGAGGGCGGGCGACCGCATCCTGCTCGAAGGCAGCCCCGGCGATCTGGCGGGTATTCTTCAATCGGAGAGTTTCGTCGCCGTCAGCGAGCCAAAACTCAGGCCCTACAAACGGCACCGGGCGGGACTGGCCATGCTGACGATGGCAGCAGTGATTGCGCTCTCGATCTTCAATGTGGCGCCGATCGTCACCCTTTCACTGCTCGGTGTCGGCATCATCCTGCTGACGCGCTGTGTCGAGGCGGATGATGCGCTCAAAGCCATCGACGGGTCCATCCTGGTGCTGATCTTCGCGATGCTCGCCATTGGCCGGGGCCTGGACAACACCGGCGTGGTGCAGGACCTTGTGGATGCGGTGACGCCGTATCTCAAGACAGTCTCGCCGCTGGTGCTGCTGTTGGCCATCTACGGGCTCACATCGCTGCTGACCGAGCTGATTTCCAACAACGCGGTGGCCGTCATCCTGACGCCGATGGCGATCGGTCTCGCCACCTCGCTCGGGATCGATCCGAAGCCTCTGATCTACGCCATCATGTTGGGCGCCTCGGCCAGTTTCGCCACCCCCATAGGCTACCAGACCAACACACTGGTGTACGCCGCCGGCAACTACCGCTTTGCCGATTTTCTGAAAGTCGGGCTGGTGATGAATGTGGTTGTGGGTATTGCGAGCTGTCTGGCGATCTGGGCGTTTACGGGGATGTGATGGGTGGTGGCGCGTTGTCACTGCGCCCAGCCAAGCAGTGGCTGCAATATTTCGTTAACATTTTAGGCTCATAGATTCTGTTTAGAAACCAGGGCTCGTTTTCGAAATGTCGATGTTCAGATACTACGCGGCCAAGGCAAAAGGGCAGGCACTTGTTCCGGCAAAGGCGGTCCACACCAACTTCCTGAGAACCGGGCGGATCGCGCGCGACGCCGAGGACTGGGTCGCAGAAGAACGGCGCTACCTGACCGACGAGGAGGTGGCGGCGCGAACCGGTCTGCGGCTTGAAAACGCAGGCAGGAAGACGCACCAGCGGCTGAGCAGGTTCCACAAGGGCATCAGGTTTCCCGAGATCATCTTTCACAAGACCTTGGCTACGTTGCCGCATCTTGGCTATGTCCATGTGACGGCGTCGAAGGCAAACTTTGCCGACTACAAGGATGTCACCTGGGGTTTCTACATCGCCAATTTTTCGGCCGAAATCACCGCGGATGAGCACTTCTTCAATCGCATAAATCCGCGCTACTCGCGGATGTATTTCGCGGTGGCGATGAAAAACGAGGAAGACGGCAAGACGCTCCAGCAGGTGATCAACCGCGACTTCCGGGAAAACGGCGTCGTGTTCAGAACCGCTGACCCCAAGACAGCGCTCAAGAACGTGCTGATGCTGGGTGCAAAAAACGCCGAACTGCGCAAGATCGTCGAGGCGATCGGCTGAGAGGTTGAAACCACCGTTGGCCATATCTGCGCGGTGGTGATCGCCATGGGTTCAGGTGTGACCAGCCGGCAGGAACAAACAGGGCGACTTTTACAATCTGTTGCATTGCAGCGCCGAACGGAAATCGGCCGACGAGATCACCATGTTCAAGATTGGCGGCGGTGTTCATTGTAACGTGATGATCGTTCACGCAGAGTATGGGGCCGCTGGGGGGCTGTGAGGGGCGGACACATAACGTCGGTGAAGTGCGGGAAGCGCAGATTTGCCGGGTTGCCCAACAAGCTCCGCAAAGCATGATTTTCTGCACTTGCTCCCAGAGTCAAAGTGGTTCAGCGAAGTTTGTAAAACTACAGGACGCATGTACGATTGCGCACATTTGGAAGTCCTGAATGCAACCAAAGTTCAGGGATAGCGGAAATAAGTATTGATGCTTTCAAATACGATTTTAAATACCGCATATTTCACGGCCAATTTTTTGAATTTTCTATTCGAATACCAGTGTGGTGAGGCGAATTAAGCTTATTGAAAAGATTGGAAACGAGCAAAAATAATACCATACTCTGTGAACGATGTTTGGTTTATTTCTACTATATTTCTCAATTTCTGCGTCTTCTTTAGTGTAATGCCATTGTTTTGGATTCGCTTCTATCGCTTGGGATATGAGGTCGTATGCCCCAATAAATTGACGAAGGTCGCGCCCCGATTTGATTTTGGAAACAAATCTGGCGAGATACATGATGGTTTTGAGATCATGGTAATAGACTGCCACACGCTTGGTAGCCTCTCGTGGTGCAAGAGCTACCCAAACAAGCAAAGCTTCAATGGCAGATTCTCGGCTCGAGGAGTATTGCGCCAATTGAAATGCAAAAAGCCAGAAGTCGCGCGCTGCCGCGTCAGCAAAAGGCATGGACCGCTCCGGCACCTCTTCAAAGTCAAAAAAGCCGATATCGCCGCTTTGATGCTCAAACATGTCCCGCAAATTCGGACGCCCATGGATTAGCCCAGCGGCATGGAGTCGACCTAAGGAGGCCGTGGCCCGTCTCAATAGCGCATCTATAGACTGATGATCATGCGATAATAGAAATTCGCTAATCTTGTCATAGAGAGTCTGACCGAGATCAGGTGCAATAAAGACTGTGGGTGTTACAAGCGTAATCGGAGGGCTAGGTATGCCGACGGCATTCAGTGCCTTGGATTTGGCAAATTCATCTTCTGTTCGCTTGACTGCGCTCCTGAGTGGAGAGCTCTTTATAATAGGCGGATAAAGTATTGGGCTTGCAATCCCATGCAACAACTTTCCTACCGGATATATTGCTGGGCGATCTGACCTTTTAAGCCAATATGAGTTCCCGCAAATCGAGAATTTTTTTAAGCGATTTCCAGGGTATAAGCCAACGAGACGTTTGGCTTCTTGAGCAGCGGCATGATCTGTAACCGTGTCGTAATCTGGAATCTCCATATCTGCCATTTCCATTCCTGCTCATCGCCATCTTGCATTGAACTCAGCGCCAGTTCATGGGCCCTTGTCGTGGCTTGAAGCTGGCATCGGTCACTCGCTGAGGCGGTCGGCAATGCGATCAAGTCAAGTTATCCAAAAGCATCAGCAATGAGGTTTAATCATACCAATGCACGTTGGCCCATATTGACGGACTCCTTTTATAGGAAGCAAGAAATATGGCGGAAATTTGCGCCAATTTTATCTCTTCTACAGTTCTGTCTGTGATATCTCGTGATTTTGGTAAAAACATATTCGATCATCAATATTTAATGCTACAAAATTATTCAGATTGAATATCTAAAAAATTGTGTATTTAAACATATAAAAATAATTATATATATGTATAATACAAATATATTATTTGTGAAAGATTTTGAATGTATTTTGATAAAGAGACGTGTGACGAATAAATACGGTTTTATATGTGATCCTCGTTAAAATCATTATTATATGTGCCGCCTATCCTTTCAAAACGCTGCAAAAGGTTTCTTGGGTGAGGAGCTGCTGAATTGCGGCTTTGGGCCGAAAGTGCCGGGGCAGGGAGCCCATTGATAGGTTGTTCCTACCGGATAACTTCAGAACGCTCACTGCGCGTCGAAATCCAGCACCAGCTTTTCGGTATCCGGCCGCGCCTGGCAGCTCAGCGTAAAGCCGGCTTCGATTTCCCAGGGTTCGAGCGAGAAGTTTTCATCCATGGTGGCGGAGCCCTCGACGATCTTGCAGCGGCAGGTGCAGCACATGCCGCCGGCGCAGGAATAGGGCAGGTCGAGGCCTGCCTTCATCGCGGCGGTGAGCACGGTGTCGGTGCCTGCATCGACTTCGATGGTGCGGCGGGCGCCGTCGAGGATGATCTGTACGGATGAGCCGTGTTTGGCGCCGTTGACCTTCGCAGGATTTGGGGCCGGTTTTGGTGACGCTGCGGGCGCAGAGCCCGGGGCAGGGGTGAACAGTTCGAACTTGATCTTGTCCTCCGAAACACCGAGGGCGGCCATGGCGGCGGAAGCGGAGCGGATCATCGGCTCGGGGCCGCAGATATAGATCGCGTCGGCGGCCTTCGGATCGATCAGGCCGTGGCTTGCGAGCGTCTCGAGCTTGGCGGCGTCGAGCCTGCCGTTCATGATCTCCACGTCCTGAACTTCCTCATCCATGACATGGAGCAGCGTGAAGCGACCGGTGTAGCGGTCTTTCAGATCATTGAGATCATCAAGGAACATGACGCTAGAAGAATTGCGGTTGGCATAGAGCATGGTGACCGAGGAGTCCGGCTCGCCGGCCAGCACGGACTTTGCGATCGACAGGCAGGGGGTGACGCCGGAGCCTGCGGCCAGAAGCAGATATTCATGGTCGCCGCCGATCTGAGCGGTAAAGCGGCCCTGCGGCGGCATGACCTGGATACGGTCGCCGACCTTGAGTGTCTGGGCGAAACCCGAGAAACGGCCATCGGCGATGCGCTTGACGCCGACGGTGCGGCGGCCGGTTTCCAGCAGTGGCGAGCAGATCGAATAGGACCGGCGCATGTCCTCGCCGCCGATGTCGGCGCGCAGCGTCAGATACTGGCCCGGCAGAAAGGCAAAGGCCTCGCCAAGCTCATCGGGAATGGCAAAGGTGATGGCCACGGCGTCCGGCGTTTCCTTGCGGACGGCGGCAATTTCGAGTTCATGAAAGCGCGGAGCGGCCATGGGTCAGTTCCTCAGATGCACTTGAAATAGTCAAACGGTTCGGAGCACGCGTCGCAGCGGTAGTGCGCCTTGCAGGCGGTGGAGCCGAATTCGGACACCTTGGAGGTGTTGGACGAGCCACAGCGCGGGCAGGCGATGACGTCTTCGGAGAAGAAGGCGCGACGGCCACCGGACGCGCCCACCGGCGGGGCGATGCCATAGGCGCGCAGTTTCTCACGACCTTCCGCGCTGATCCAGTCGGTGGTCCATGCGGGCGTTATGACGCGCTCGATTTTCGCGTCTATGCCTGCGCTGAGCAGCGCCGACTGCACTGCCATCTCGATGGCGATGACGGCGGGGCAACCCGAATAAGTCGGCGTCAGCCGGACGAGGATGGCGCCATCCGCATTGCGGGTGACCGAGCGCAGGATGCCGAGATCGGCGACTGTGACGCAAGGTACTTCGGGATCGGGCACGCTGCTTGCCACATCAAGCGCGCGGGCGAGCTCGAAGTCAGTCACATTCGTGACGGGGCTATCGCTGCTCTTGCGCCCGGTGATGGTTGGCGACGGGTTCAAAGCGGTTACCAGGTCTGGCCGGGGTAGGCGCGCTGCATGAACTGGAGTTCAGCCAGCAGATGGCCCATGCCTTCGCCGTGGATACCGTCGCGGCCGCCCTTCTGGGGCATGCGCACGTCGGGCACGGTGAGATTTGCCGGGCGGAAGACAGTGGCGATGGTCTCGTCCCACTCGACGCGCAAAGAATCCGGATCCGGAAGGATGCCAGCCGCGACAGCGTCCGCGCGGGCGGGCGAGGCCATGAACATTTCGCCGGTGTAGCGGTGCAGCTCAGTCACGGCATCGGCCATGCGAGCAGCACTTTCGTCGGTGCCGTCGCCCATGCGGATGACCCATTCGCCTGCATGGCGCAGATGATAGGCCATTTCCTTTTCGGCCTTGGCGGCAATGCCGCGCAGCGTCTCGTCGCCCGAAGTGGCGGCGATGGTGTGCCAGTGGGGCTGCATGAAGGCTGCGAAATAGAGCTGGCGCAACATGGTGTGGGCAAAATCGCGGTTTTCGCGCTCGACCAGCAGACAGTTGCGATACTCGCGTTCGCGGCGCAGGAAGGCGAAATCATCCTCGCCACGGCCCTTGCCTTCGAGCTCGCCGGCATAGGCATAGAGCGCGCGGGCCTGGCCCAGCAGATCAAGTCCCATATTGGCGAGCGCCAGCTCTTCTTCGAGGATCGGCGCATGGCCACACCATTCCGACAGGCGGTGGCCGAGTATCAGACAATCATCGGCAAGTTCGAGGATGGCCGGAACAGCGGTGTCTTGCGAGAGTGTTTCAGCAACAGCCATCACATGTGCCCCACTTCATCGGGGATGTCGTAGAAGGTGGGGTGGCGGTAGATCTTGTCGTCGGAGGGCTCGAAATTGGCTTCCGCGAAGGACGGATCGGAGGCGGCGATGTCGGACGAGCGGACAACCCAGATCGAATTGCCCTCACCGCGGCGGGTGTAGACGTCGCGCGCCGACTGCAGGGCAAGTGCGGAATCGGCTGCATGCAGCGAGCCGACATGGCGGTGGTGCAGGCCGTTGCGCGGGCGGATGAAAACTTCCCAGAGCGGCGTCAGTTCGTGCTTGTCGGTCATTCTGCGGCCTCCTGAGTAAGGTTCTGTCTGTTGGCGCGTTTACGTGCGTGGGCGAGGGCTGCTTCGCGCACCCAGGCGCCATCATCCCAGGCCTTGTTGCGGTCGCGCAGGCGGTCGCGGTTCATCGCGCCGTTGCCGGAAACGACGGCCTTGAACTCGGCCCAGTCGATCTCGCCATGCTCATAGAGCTTGGTCTCTTCGTTCCACTTGAGATCCGGATCGGGGATGGTGAGGCCGAGATACTCGGCCTGCGGCACCGTGGCGGTGATGAATTTCTGGCGCAGCTCGTCATTGGAGAAGCGCTTGATCTTCCATTTCATTGACTGGTCGGAATTGGTGCTGTCAGTGTCGGACGGGCCGAACATCATCAGCGACGGCCACCACCAGCGATTGAGCGCGTCCTGCGCCATCTGCTTCTGCTCCTCGGAGCCCTTTGCGAGCGTCATCATGATCTCGTAACCCTGGCGCTGGTGGAAGCTTTCTTCCTTGCAGACGCGGATCATGGCGCGGGCATAGGGACCGTAGGAGCAGCGGCAGAGCGGGATCTGGTTCATGATTGCCGCGCCGTCGACCAGCCAGCCGATAGCGCCGATGTCGGCCCAGGTGGGGGTCGGGTAATTGAAGATCGAAGAGTACTTGGCCTTGCCCGCGAGCAGCTCTTCGGTCATCTGCTCGCGGCTGACGCCCAGGGTTTCAGCGGCCGAGTAGAGATAGAGGCCGTGGCCGCCTTCGTCCTGCACCTTTGCCAGAAGCGCGATCTTGCGGCGCAGGCTCGGCGCGCGGGTGATCCAGTTGCCTTCTGGCAGCATGCCGACGATTTCCGAATGCGCGTGCTGGCCGATCTGGCGCACCAGCGTGCGGCGATAGCCTTCGGGCATCGGGTCGTTGGGTTCGATTTTTTCCTCGCGGTCAACCCGCGCCTGGAATTCTGAAAGAAACTCTTCCGATTCCGTGGTGCTTGAGTCCGCGCCGATAAGGCCTTGGCTGTACATATCGAGATCCTCCGCAGTTGAGTCTGTTATATGTTACAGGCATGAAGAATGTCAAGAATATCTTGTAACACGTTTGCGCGCGGCCTGAATTCAGGCCCGGCTGCAGCCAAAGCGCTGGCGCAGCCGCGCATCGGGTGGTGGAAGGGGGCCTGAGGCCGTCATTACGTTCTCATCGAGCCAGGTCTCTGAGGCTGGCAGCAGCCGGGCATAGACTGCGGCGATCAGGCTGCGGGTTTCAGGCTCGGGATCATCGGGCTGGACGAGTTCAGCGGGCACGGCAAGCACGCGGAGTGCGACGCGCCGCCATTCGTGGATCATCAGGCATCTGAGCGTGATGGCATCTTCCGGCGTTGGAGTGGGGCCCAGATCAAGCGCCGCCCTGATGGGCTGATAGGCCGCGCGCAGCCGCTCGAATTCCGAGACCTGCCGCGCCTCGGCCATCTTTTCGAGCATGGCAGCACCGGGTTTGAGCGTTGGCGCATCAGCGAGCGTTGCGCCGGGCAGGCGCAAACCTGCTGGAAGCTTTTCAGCCAAGGCAAAGCAGAGGAACACCTGTGGCGTGAGTTGCAGCGCGCCCGCAGTTTCAATGTCGCGCAGGGTGGCGTCCGAGAGTGGCTCAGGTGCAATGACCAGTGATCTTGGCGTGCCGGCCGGCAGCAGAGATGTTTGTGCGTAGATTCGGCGTTCGGCGGACAGCACCGTGTCCCCTACATCGCCGGACAGCGCATAGAAACTGTTGCGGCCGTCGCGCGAGCGCTCGATCCAGCCATCGGCGGCAAGCCGCGAAATCGCGGTGCGCACCGCGCCGGCGCCAATGCCCAATCGCTGCATCAAGGTCTGCAGTGCACCGGCTGACACCACACCGCCACGCGGGCCGATGGCATCGCCCATGAAGCTCACGATCAGCGACCAGGCCGACAGCCGCTCGCTCGCCTGCACGGCGGCAAGGCGGGTCTCGATGGCACTGGAAATCGGATCGGGGGCGCGCATGGGGAGAGGCAATAGACGGATTTGGACGAGGCGGAAAGGGGTGGCGGGATGGCGGATGGTTTGGACGTCGGTCCAGTTGTTGTTCCGGACCTGACTATTGCGGCCAGAGGCTCATTGCCGTGTGAACACCACACAGAGATTGTTGGCAGGCATCTCGACTACGGAGGTCAAGGACAGTCCGGACTGTTCGGCGGTGCGGGCCACATCCTCCAACAGGCGGATGCCCCAGGCGGGATTTCGGGCGCTGAGGCTTGTATCGAAATCCACGTTGCTTGGCGCAAGTGGCTGGCCTTGGCGGCGATAGGGGCCGTAGAGCATCAGTACGCCGCCAGTGTCGAGCAGTTCGCCCGCGCCTTTCAGCAGGCCTTGGGTCGCCGGCCAGGGACTGATGTGGACCATGTTGATCGCGATCATCGCGTCGGCCCGCGCGATCGGCCAGGTCTCGCTCGACGCGTCAATATCGAGCGGTGGCAGCACGTTGCTCAGGGCTTCCGCTTTCGTCCATTCCTCAATCGAGGCACGCGCATCTGTTGACGGATCGGAAGGCTGCCAGACCAGGCTCGGAAAAAGGCTTGCAAAATGGATGACATGTTCGCCGGAGCCGCTGGCAATCTCGAGCACTTTTCCCGTGCCGGGCAGGATATCAGCCAAAACATCAGCGATCGGGCCGCGGTTACGAAGGGCGGCGGGGCTCGAGAGTTTCTGGTCTTGAGATGACATTGATGCGTCCTTGTGGTGGGGGGAACGGCAGCGATCTGGTTTCGGCTTGGCGTCGGGCTCTGCCACTATCCCTCATTCGCGGTAAGTCAGAAAGCCCAGGACAGCCCGGGTCACCCTGCGAGTCACGGCCTGAGTGTCCGTTTCGCCGCGCATGGCGGCGTCATTTGTCAGAACGCGGCAGATGGAAACAACGTCAGCGGCGATGACGGGGCTTGCATCCGGATCGAAACTCCGGACCACGCTTCTCACCTCGCCCGCGATTGACGACGCCAGATGCTGCATCTCTTCAGAGAGCTCCAGCGAACTTTCGACATATTCGAGTTCGAGCGCCAGCCGGGGGCGGGCAAACTGGTGATCGATGGCAATAGCGATCAGGCGGTGGAGCTTTTCGTCCGGTGGCAAATCTGATTGTGACACGGTCCGGATCTGGTCGAGCATCGACGCCCATTCGCGCCTGAGAAGCGAGGCGATGATCGACTGCTTGTTGGGGAAATACTGATAGAGCGAGCCGATGCTCACACCGGCGCGTTCCGCTGCCGCATTGGTTGTCAAAGCGGCAGCCCCGTGCTGTTCGAGAATGTGAGCCGCGGCCTCGATGATCGCCGTCTGCGTCGCTATCGAGCGGGTCTGACGTGCCTGTTTTCGTGGCGCATGCTGGGTCATGGCTGGCTTCTGTCCAATGCGAGTTGCGAAAGTGAGCATTAGCTCACATTCTTGTTGTCGTCCACAACACGAAGGATGGAAACATGAACTTTCTCAGGCCTTTCGACGTGCTTGCAGCCGTCGCCTTGTCTACCAGCAGCGCAACGGCGCAATTGGCCGATACCGCTTGCCCTGCGCGGTCCCCGCGGTCAGCCGGATCGGTATGGAGTTGTCGCATTGTCGCTGCCGGTTAGGAGGATCTCAAAATGAAACTGACAGTGTTTTTGTTGCTGCAGGCTTCCAGCGATTGGCTTCAGCTGGATCGCGCCACCCGCAAACAGATCGGAGATCAGGCCTTTGCCGACAGTTTTGGCGGTAGCGGGATTGCCGTCCGCTTTTTCGACGCCGAAGCGTTCTGCGCTGAAGTATCCGACGTGGCCATGATCGAGGCCGACAATCCGCACGATTACTATTTCGCCATCGAAAGGCTGCGCGACACGCCGGTGATCGCAAAGGGATATTTCCGCGTCGAGAAGATGATTCCGAGTTTCGAGAACGGTTATCAGGAGTTTGAAGATGCGTCATAAACACCAATCTCTGGCTGGAAATGTGATTCTCCTGACGGGCGCAACGCGGGGGATTGGCCGCGCGATGTGTGACAGGCTGGTTGCGGAAGGTGCACGCGTTCTGGCCGTTGCCAGCAACGCGGACGCGCTGGAGCGGCTGAGGGCCGAGTTCGGCGATGCCGTGGTGGCGATGCCGTGTGATCTTGATGATCCGCAGGCGCGGGCCGAGTTGGTCGCGCAGGTCAAAGACGAGGTGCCTCGGCTGGACGGGTTGATCAACAACGCCGGAATTCAGATCGAGATGCGCTTCTTCGCGCCGCAACACCCGCAAATCGCTGCAATGATCGCGCGCGAGATCGAGATAAACCTGGTCGCGCCGACCGAGCTGATTGCCGGACTTTTGCCGCAGCTGGGCGCATCGGGCTCGGGGTTCGTGGTGAACGTCACCACAGGGCTTGCGATCTTTCCGAAGCAGGCCTCTCCGGTCTATTGCGCGACAAAGGCCGGGCTGCGCAGCCTGACGCAATCGCTTCGCTACCAGGCTATGGCGGAGGGCGGGCAGGTCTTCGTCAGTGAAGCGATCATGTCCCTGGTCGATACGGAAATGACGCAAGGGCGAGGGCGCGGCAAGATCAGCCCCGAGCGGGCCGCCGGGGAAATTGTTGCCGGACTCAAGGCGAGAAAGCCGGAGATCTGGATCGGCAAGGCAAAGCTTCTTCGCGTGCTGGCGCGTGTCGTGCCGGGAGTGGCTGCCCGCATTTTGAGGTGATCGCGGATTTCCAACAGCTCACGCCGGCACACGCGCTGCCGCGTGCCCCGGTGGTGCATTGCACAGCGATCAGCTAGGCTCTTGGTTTGATAAGCATGTGAAACCAGCCGAAAAGGACCACCAGCCATGAGAGTTATCGTTATGGGGGCCGGCGTGATCGGGGTGACCACTGCGTATTATCTGGCCAAGGGCGGGGCGGAAGTTGTGGTGCTCGACCGGCAGACCGGACCGGGGCTGGAGACCAGTTACGCCAATGCGGGTGAGCTGAGCTACGGCATGACCTCGCCATGGGCAGCGCCGGGCGTGCCGGTGAAGGCGCTGAAATGGCTGTTCATGAAGCGCCGTCCGCTGTTCATCTGGCCGCTGATCAGCCCGCGGATGTGGATGTGGGGCCTGCAGATGCTCCAGAATTGCAACGACGAGAGCTACCGGGTCAACAAGGGCCGGATGGTGCGGATCTCGAACTATTCTCGCGATTTAATGCCCGAGCTGATCGCGGAAACCGGCATCGAATATGACGGACGGGCGCAGGGCACGCTGCAGCTGTTCCGCAATGCCAAGCAGATGAAGGATTCGCGCGCCGACCAGGAGATTCTTGCGGAGTATGATTCACCCTACGAGGTGCTGGGCCGTGATGCCTGCATTGCGGCCGAGCCGGCGCTGGCCGAGGTGCGCAACAAGTTTGTTGGCGGCCTGCAATTGACCGCTGACCGGACAGGCGACTGCCGCATGTTTACAATCGCGCTGGCCGAAAAATGCGCCGAAATGGGCGTTGAGTTCCAGTATGGCCAGTCGATCCGGTCGATCGCTGTGGAAAACGGCAAGATCGCCGGTGTCGACACCGAGATCGCCGGGCGGATCGAGGGTGACGCCTATGTCTGCGCTTTGGGCAGTTTCGGGCCGAGAGTGCTCGATCCCATCGGGGTGAAACTGCCGGTCTATCCGGTGAAGGGCTATTCGGTGACGCTGCCGGTGACAGATGACGCTTTTGCGCCGCAATCGACCATCATGGACGAAACCCACAAGGTGGCGATCACCCGGCTCGGCGACCGTATTCGCGTAGCGGGCACTGCCGAGATCGCCGGCTATTCCAATCGGCTGGGACCGCATGCGACCGACACAGTCAAGCACGTGATCAGCGATTTGTTTCCCAAGGGCGGCGATATCTCGAAGGCCGAAGGCTGGACCGGGCTCAGGCCGATGACGCCCGACGGCACCCCGGTGCTCGGAGCCTCGCGCTACGACAATCTCTACCTCAACACCGGCCACGGCACACTTGGCTGGACCATGGCCTGCGGATCGGGCCGTGCGGTGGCGGATGTGGTGCTGGGCAAGACGCCGGAGATCTCGTTTGAGGGGCTGACTGCGGAGCGGTATGGGTGAGGGGCCCGAAACGCCTCACATGTTTGCACAAGCGACTTGAAGGCGGGCCCATCCCACATCCAACGCATTTTGCAATACAGCGCTTTTAGCTTGCAGTTTCCTGTGTTCGCGGTTCGGGGCGGACAAAGATGCGTCTCACTTCGGGATGAGTCTTGCGCACCGCAGCGCCGATTGTGCCGATCAGACGCTCGAGATCCGGAACGGTCATCTCGTCGGGGAATTCCAGGGTAAAGGCCGCGAAAACCTGGTCGGCACCGAGCTGGACCGTTAACAGATCCACGATACGGCGGACTTCGGGATGCTTGCCAACTGTAGAGCGAAGGGCCTCAACAACCTCGGGGTTGGCGGCCTCGCCCACCAGCAGATGCTTGCTTTCACGCGCAAGCACGACGGCAACACCGGCAAGCAGGACGCCGATGGCGATCGAAGAGGCACCGTCCCAGACCGGATTTTCCGTCACCACGGCAATACCCGTGCCCACTGCAGCAATCGCCACTCCGATCATTGCCGCTGAATCTTCAAGCAAGACTGTGAAGGATGTGGGATCCTTGCTGCGCTGGACTGCCTGCCAGATGCTGCGGCGCCCCTTGACTTTGCGGAACGCCTTCCATGCGAACCACAGAGAGATCCCCTCGAACACAAAGGCAAGGCCGAACACGATGAAGTTGACCATCGGCTGGGTGATCGGCTCGGGGGCGAGGATGTGGATGACGCCTTCATAGATCGAAATTCCGGCACCCAGCGCGAAGATCATCATGGCGACCACGAAGCACCAGAAATAGAGTTCGCGCCCATAGCCCACCGGGTGTTCGGCGTCGGGGGCCTTTGCCGCACGTTTCTGCCCGTAGAGCAGCAGAACCTCGTTGCCGCAATCAACCAGACTGTGAACGCCTTCGCTCATCATCGCCGAGCCGCCGGTTATGAACGCTGCGATGAACTTGGTGATCGCAATCGCCAGATTGCCAATCAACGCCGCGTAAAGCGCTGTGGTGTTCTCGTGCTTGGCCATGGTCCCCGCGTCGTTCCCCTGAAAGTTTCTGACGTCGCGCATCAACGTCGAGCTCTACAGGAAGGTTCATTTAATTGTGCGGAAGGCATGAGCCATGGGGCGGGGCTGCGATGCACTCCGTTGTGGTCTTGTGAGATTATGAATGGAGACCTGCTGATACCGTGTGCTGGTGTAGAGGGCGGTGACCGACCTGATTCTGGGAAAACTGCCGGCAATTTCTTTCGAGTGGCTGGCCGATATGAGTGAGGGGGAGCCAAATCCGCCACAACCACAGCTGACGTTGACCCTAACCTGTGTCAGTCCCGGGCGTTTCTCGACGTGATAATCCTTTAATCTGAACAATTTGGCAGATTCAGTATCAATATGCCTGTCAATTCATTCCCGCGAAACAAGCTCGGGAAATCGAACTGCTACGGCAGACTGACCGTGCCCGGCAGCAACAGCTGCATTCATGGGCCTTTTGCAGGCGCGGCAAACACGGCTTTGCCACCCGCAAAACAAGAGACTTGGAAAGTTGTCCAATATGAAAAGCATTTTTTTCGCTGCTGCACTCGCAGCACTCGCGACCCCGACCGCAGCCCTGGCACAGGAGAATTGCGGTGAAGTCACGATTACCCAGATGAACTGGGACTCAGCGGCCATCGTGACGGCTGTGTCGAAATTCCTGATGGAACAGGGCTATGGCTGCGACGTGACCATCGTGCCATCCGATACCACGCCGGCGATGACATCGCTGTCTGAAAACAACGAGCCCGACATTGTCACCGAGCTGTGGGAAAATTCCGCAGGCGACGCCTACAAGAAGCTCAAGGCTGACGGCAAGATCGTCGAGCTTGGCAGCGTGCTTGACCCGGGCGGCGTCGAAGGCTGGTGGTTGCCTACCTACCTGGTCGAAGCCCATCCAGAACTTGCGACAATCCAGGGCGTGATGGAAAATCCCGAACTGGTCGGCGGCATGTTCAACAACTGCCCCGATGGCTGGGGCTGCCGCATCGTCAATGACAATCTGATCCGCGCCTACGACCTTGAAGGCAAGGGTTTCGAGATCTTCAACCACGGCTCCGGCGAGACACTGGCAACATCCATGGCAGCAGCCTACCAGGCCAAGGAGCCCTGGTTCGGCTACTACTGGGGTCCAACCACGCCGCTGGGCAAGTTCGACATGACCAGCGTCGATCTGAGCGAGTTTGACGCGGAAGCCTTTGCAGCCATCCAGAATGCTGATGCGCCAAATCCGAAGCCGACCTCGTTCGCCTCGGCTTCGGTGCTGACGATCGTGACCAAGGACTTCATGGAATCCCACCCTGACGTTTCAGCTCTTATGGGCCACGTGACGTTCAAGACGGAAACCATGAGCCAGCTTCTGGCCTGGAAGGAAGAGAAGAACGCATCGAATGAAGAAGCTGCGGTCTATTTCCTCAAGAACAATCCCGATGAGTGGAGCGGCTGGATCAACGCACCCGCCAAGGAAAAGCTCTCGGCATTGCTGAACTAGAACCGGTTCCGGCTGGCACATCTGCTGCCAGCCAGCGCCTGCGGGTGGCGTCCGTGAGAACGGGTCGGCCAACCAAGGCGGGCCAACAGACAGGGCCAGGGTCATGCGACCCGGCCCTGTGATTGGGCCCTGTGATTGATTGAGACAAGTAAATTAGGGGCTGCAACGGCCGCTATATTCTGCCCCGGGTGAGTGATGCATGGCGACTTATGATTTTCTTTTCGATTGGACGGGCCTGCGCACCTGGTGTGGCGCCAGCGGTGATGACGGCGGCGGGATGATGTCCATGGCGCAATTGCTCGCGCAATCATCGGGCAACAGCGCTGAAAAGACGGCATGGGAAACCCCGTTTCCATCGATGGATGCGATGCATGAAGCCTGCACGTCCTTTCCCCAGTCGCGCGAACTCACCAGCGGTCTCGAGCAAGGCTTCATGTCGATCAAGAACAGCCTGAAAGTGGTTGTCGATCCGCTGACCCAACCATTGAGCTGGGCGCTCAACGAAGCGCTGTGGATCATGCAAGCGGTGCCCTGGTTCATCATGATTCCGCTGTTGATGCTGATTGCCTTTGCGGTCGCCCGCTCGTTCAAGCTGGTCGGGCTGGTGGCGCTCTGTTTCGGCTTCCTCGGCTTTGTCGATTATTACACCTACACGATGCAGACGCTGGCTATCATCTTTGTCTGCGCCTTTACCTGCGTGCTGCTGGGCGTGCCCATAGGCATTGCCATGTCGCGCAGCGACCGCGTGCAGCGCATCATGATCCCCATTCTGGACATGCTCCAGACCCTGCCGCCCTTTGTCTATCTGATCCCGTTGATCTTCCTGTTCTCGGTCACCGAGCCGAAGCTCTACGGCATCGCCATCATCCTTTATGCCATCGTGCCGGTGGTCCGGCTCACCGATCTCGGCATCAGGCTGGTCGACGCTGATGTGATTGAGGCGGCAGACGCATTCGGCATGACCAAGACGCAAAAACTGTTCAACGTCGAAATCCCGCTGGCGCTTCCCAACATCATGGCGGGCGTCAACCAGACCATCATGATGAGCCTCGCCATGGTGGTGATCGCATCGCTGGTCTCGGCCCCGGGGCTGGGCGTGCTGGTGCTGCGCGGCATCCGGTCTCTGGAGCTTGGTGTTGGCCTGCTCTCGGGTCTCGGCATCGTTCTCCTCGCGATCATTCTCGACCGCGTCACCAAGGCGGCGCTTGCCCGCATCAATGTCAGCCAGACGCGATAGGAGATGACGGATATGACCGATACCAAGACCAAGATCTCGATCCGCAATCTCTACAAGATATTCGGAGAGAATCCCGAGGTGGCCCTGCAACAGGTCAAGGATGGAATGGGCAAGACCGAGCTTCAGGAAACGCACAACCACGTTCTTGGCCTCAACGATATCAATATCGATATCGAGACCGGCAAATCGACGGTCATAATGGGATTGTCCGGCTCGGGCAAATCGACGCTTATCCGTCACCTCAACCGGCTCATCGAGCCGACTTCGGGCGAAGTATGGGTGGAAGGCGAAAACATTCTCGAGTTCGGCGAAGCGCAATTGCGGCATCTGCGTCAGCGCAGAATGTCGATGGTGTTCCAGAAGTTCGCACTGCTGCCGCATCGCACGGTGCTGCAAAACGCCGGCCTCGCGCCCTCCATCGAAGGGCAGAACGAACGCAAATACGCAGACGAGGCGCGCAAATGGCTCGACCGTGTCGGGCTGCAGGGGCAGGGCGACCAGTATCCACATCAGCTCTCGGGCGGCATGCAGCAGCGGGTGGGCATCGCCCGTGCGCTGACCAGCAATTCCGACATCATGCTGATGGACGAAGCGTTTTCAGCCCTCGACCCGCTGATCCGCACCGATATGCAAAACCTTCTGAACGAGCTGCAGGCCGAATTGCAGAAGACCGTGGTGTTCATCACCCACGATCTCGACGAGGCGCTGAAACTGGCCGATCATCTGGTGATCCTCAAGGATGGTTTCGTCGTCCAGCAGGGCGAACCGCAGCATATATTATTGCATCCGGCGGATCCCTACATCGAGGATTTCGTCAGCGACATCAACCGCGCCCGCGTGCTGCGGGTGCGTTCGGTCATGCTGAAGACACCCGACGCACATGGCGAACGCGCAGGCGAGATCGATCATGACGACACGCTCGAATCGGTGATCGCGCGGTCGGAAGGCGACACAGCTCTCAGCTACCGGGTGATGAAGGACGGCAAGCCGGTTGGCGTGCTGGATATGCGCAAACTTGTCCGCGCCCTGGTGCCGTCGGCACAATCGGAAGATCCGGAAAGTGCGCGTCGCAGCGGCTGACGCGGCACTCCACCTATGGGGCAGAGGCTAAATCGACGATTGCTCGCTGATCAGCAATCCGCACGGGAGGTACGTTTGTGCTGTGCAGCGCTGGCACCTCGCTACCGGAATGCCCCTTCACACCTCCGCCTGGTGCTCTCGCCAGATAATAAACACTCCGCTTGCGATGATCACCGCCGCGCCCACAAATGTCAGCGCGTCCGGGATCTCGTTCCAGAACAGCCAGCCGAGAGCCGTGGCCCAGATGATGGCGGTGTAGTCCAAGGGCGCCACGACCACGGCGGGCGCGAGGCGGAAGGCCTGTGTCATCAGGGTCATGCCGGCGGTGCCGAAGATGGCGACGGCGGCAAAGAGCCATAGATCCTGCGCGTTCACCGGGGTCCAGACGAAGGGGACAAGGAACAGGCTGATCAATGCGCCGGTGGCCGTCATGTAGAGCAGAAGGGTCCAGACGCTCTCGCGCGTATCGACCCAGCGCGCTGACAGCATCAGAAGCGCGTAGATGAAGGCAGTGGCGACCGGCAACAGCGAGATTGTCTCGAAAGCTGAGGTGCCAGGACGGACGGCAATCAGGACGCCGAGAAAGCCGACAGCGACGGCGAGCCAGCGCCGCCAGCCGACATGCTCGCGAAACATCAGCGCCGAGAGAGCGGTGATGAACAACGGTGCGACAAAGATCAGTGCCGTGGCTTCAGCGAGGCCCATATAGGTAATCGAGGTGAAGAACAGGTAGGTTGCAGCGATCCAGAGCCCGCCGCGCAACATATGCGCAAGCGGCCGGTGCGAGCGCAGCGCCGGGGCGCCACCCATCTTCCAGGCGATCAGGATGGCGAAGGGCAGGGCGATCAGGTTGCGCAGGAACTGGATCTGAAGCGGTGAATAGCTCGCTGTCAGTGTCTTTGCCAGCGCGTCGTTGACGCAAAGGCAAGCAACGCCGACGCACATCATGATAATGCCCGCAGACGTGCGAGTTCTCTGTTCGGTCGGTTTTTGCAGCAAGATTCGCTCCCCGTCTCAGTGGGGCAACCTAGCAGCATCGGCTCGAAAATCGAGTGCGATGTTGGCGCGGCGAGTGCGTGGATCAAGTCCGAGGTGAAGGGGTGCTGAAACTGTCGCCCGGTCTGCCATCAGCCGTATTCGTTCATCGTGTGCAGCTCATACTCCGCTACCTCGTCGCCGTCCTGGTTCAGCACTGCAACATGCCAGCGGACTTCGCCATATTCGTCGGTGCGGCGGGTCTTGCGCTTGACGGTGAGCTGCACCGAGATGGCGTCGCCGGGCGAGACCGGTTTCATGAATTTCAGCCCGTCCAGACCGGTGTTGGCGAGCACCGGGCCGGGGTCGGGGGAGACGAACAGGCCGGCTGCGAAGGACAGAAGCAGGTAGCCGTGGGCGACGCGGCCTGGGAAGAACGGGTTGGCCTTGGCGGCTTCCTCGTCCATGTGGGCGTAAAAGGTGTCGCCGGTGAAATGGGCGAAAGTCTCGATGTCTTCGAGCGTCACCGTGCGCGGACCCGCTTCGATGGTGTCGCCAATCTGCAGCTCGTCGAAGGTGCGGGTGAAGGGGTGGGCGGTTGATATCGGCTTGGCCGCGCCCTTGATCCAGGTGCCTGTGATGCCGGAGATGATGTCGGGGCTGCCCTGGATGGCGGTGCGCTGCATGTAATGCATGACGCCGCGGATGCCGCCGAGTTCCTCGCCGCCACCAGCGCGGCCGGGGCCGCCGTGAACCATGTGCGGCAATGGCGAGCCGTGGCCGGTGGCTTCCTTGGCGCTGTCGCGGTTGTTGACATAGATGCGGCCATGCGAGGCGCCGGCATCCATCAGCAGCGAGCGGGCGACGGCGGGATCATGGGTGATGACGGATGCGACAAGGCTGCCCCTGCCGCGGTTCATCAGCTGGCCCGCGTGGGCGAGATCGCGGTAGGGCATCAGTGTTGCCACCGGGCCGAAGGCCTCGACCGAGTGCACGGCGTCGGCCTTGTCCGGATCATCGCAGGCAAACAGCATCGGCGGCACGAAGGCGCCTTTCGTCTTGTCCGCGCCGTCGACTTCGAAGGATTCCGGATCGCCGGTGAGAACCCGGCCCTCGGCGGCAATGCGGCTTGCCTTGTCCAGCACGTCGGATTTCTGCGCGGCGGAGGCGAGTGCGCCCATGCGGGTGGTCTCGAGCGCAGGATCGCCGATGCGGGTTTTCGAGAGCTTTTCAGCAATCGCGTCGCCGACAGGGCCGAGCAGGGCCTGAGGAACGATGATGCGGCGGATGGCGGTGCATTTCTGGCCGGCTTTCGCGGTCATCTCGCGGACGGCTTCCTTGACCAGAATGTCGAATTCGGGGCTGCCTTCGGTCACATCTGGCCCCAGCACGCTGGCGTTGAGGCTGTCCTGTTCGGCGACGAAGCGGACGCTTTTCTCAAGCAGGATCGGATTGGAACGCAGCATCAGTGCGGTCTTGGCCGAGCCGGTGAAGCCGACGACGTCCTGGTAATCGAGCCGGTCGAGCAGATCGCCGAGACCGCCGGAGACCAGTTGCAGCGCGCCGTCGGGGAGGAGGCCGGATTCAATCATGCGGCGGACGCATTGCTCGGTGACATGGCAGGTGGATGTTGCCGGTTTGACGATCGCGGGCATGCCTGCGAGCAGCGTCGGCGCCAGTTTCTCGAGCATGCCCCAGACTGGGAAATTGAAGGCGTTGATGTGGACTGCGACGCCCTGCAGCGATGTGGCGACATGCTGGCCGACGAACGTGCCGGTGCGCGAGAGCATTTCGAGTTCGCCGTCGACATAGATGTGGCCATCGGGCATTTCGCGACGGCCTTTTGAGGCGTAGACCATCATGGTGCCGATGCCGCCGTCGATGTCGATCATGGCGTCGGACTTGGTGGCGCCGGTGGTGTAGGACAGGGCGTAGAGCTCGTCCTTGAACTTGCCGAGTTCGAGTGCCAAGGCTTTGAGCATTCGGGCGCGATCATGGAAGGTCATGGCCCTCAGCGCCGGCCCACCCTTCTGCCGGGCGTAATCAATCATGGCTTGCGCATTGAGCGAGGCCTGGCCTGCGATGGCGAGCGGCTGGCCGGTTACGGCGCTGGCGATGGGACGGGCGCCGTCATCGGCAGCGGTCCACTGACCGGTGAGATAACTGTGCACATTGATCAAACCCATGTCTCTCTCCCTGATGGCGGCCGGGCCGCCCTTTATCCTGCATTTGATTTCGCGCGTGGGGCGATTATGCCTTGAAAACGCCGGCTGCTTTCCAGGAGCCGGGACTTTGTGCGGCGATGGCCTCGAATGCCTCGCGCATCCGGTCCATGCCGGTTTCCTCAGCCCAGAACATCGGGCCACCGAGGTGCTTGGGGAAGCCGTATCCTTCGGTCCAGACGATATCGACGGCGGTGTCGCTGGTGGCGATGCCTTCCTCAAGGATCAGATTGGCTTCGTTGACGATGGCTGCCATGATGCGCACGACGATCTCGTCGGTGGTGAAGGACTGCTCGGTTGTGCCGTGTTCTGCCCGCCAGGAAGCAACCATCGCAAGAACCTCCGGGTCAGGCTTGCCGGTGCCGTCGGTATGATCGTACCAGCCTTTTTTCGCCGCGCTTCCGCGGCCCTGACGGCCCATTTCGCAGAGCTTGTCGGCGATATCGACATATCGGCCGGGCCAGGTGCCCGCTGCCAGTTGGCGCTTGCGGTTGGCCCAGCTGATCTGCAGCCCGGTGCGGTCCTGCAGCTCATAGGGTCCCATCGGCATGCCGAGGCTGCGCATGGCTTTGTCGACATCGTAGGGCGAAGCGCCGTCGGCGACCATGTAATCTGCCTGGCGACGGTAGGCGGAGAGGATGCGGTTTCCGATGAAACCATCACAGACGCCGGTTTCGACCGGGATCTTGCCGAGGCCGCGGGCAAAGGCGAAGGCGGTGGCCATGGTCTGATCGCTGGTGACCGAGGTGCCGACGACTTCGACCAGCTTCATGATGTTGGCGGGCGAGAAGAAATGCAGGCCGAGAAAACGACCCGGTCCGGGCATGCCTTCGCTGATAAGGTTCGGATCAAGATAGGATGTGTTGGTGGCGATCAGTGCGGTCTCTGACATCACGTCCGAGAGTTGCTTGAACACCGCACGCTTGACTTCGGGGTCTTCAAACACGGCCTCGATGGCGATGTCGGCGTCGCTCGCTGCCGCGTAATCCGCACCTGCGGCGAATGCCGCGCGACGGGCTTCAGCCTTCTGTTCGGTAATGCGGCCCGAGGCCAGGTCCTTGGCGATAATTTCCTCGACCCGGCTGCGACCGGCTTCCGCGCTTTCGACATCGCGTTCGAGAATCGTGACCCGATGACCGGCGGCGAGGCTCGCCGCCGCGATGCCCGCGCCCATCAGACCGCCGCCGACGATGGCAACATGGGAAATGGCTGCAGGCTCAAGAGCCTTCAGGCGCTCCGGCCTTGTGACCGAGCGGCTGGCAAAGAACAGCCGACGCAGGGCGCGTGACTGGGAACTTGCGCGCAGGTCCAGATGGGTCTGGCGTTCGATCTTGCTGCCTTCGGCGAATGAGAGTTTGGCGGCCAGCGCTGTGGTTTCGAGCGCGATCATCGGTGCATCAGCGCCCTTGGCGGATTTGGTGATCTCGGCCTTGAGCGCGGTGAGGTCGGCGTCCTCGACGGCGCGAGCGGATGTGTTTTCGGGGCGTGCGGGCAGGGTGTCGCGGAACGCGGCCAGGGCTGCCATCTGATCGCCGTTGAAGACGAGATCGAGGCCACCGAACTCTTCGAATGTCTTTGCATTGACTGGCTTGCCGTTGGCGGCCATGCGCGCGGCGCGCTCCAGTCCGATGACGCGGGGCAGTCGTTGGGTGCCGCCAGCGCCCGGGATCAGGCCGAGCGTGACTTCGGGCAGGCCGAACCTGGTCTTTTCATCTGCAATCCGCCAGGCGCAGGCAAGCGCCAGCTCAAGCCCTCCGCCGAGCACTGTGCCATGCATGAGAGCGATGAACGGGGTCTGGCTGGCTTCGATCGCGTCGAGCACATCGGGCAAATGCGGCAACGGTGGTGGTCCGGCGAATTCGGAGATATCGCCACCGGCGACGAAGGTCCGCCCGGCGCAGACAATTGCGGCGGTGGCGCAATTGGCTTCGTTGACAAGGCGCACGGCCTCCATCAAGCCCTTGCGTACGCTGACCGAGAGCGGATTGACCGGGGGATTGTCGATGGCCACCAGGGCGTGACCATCCTGGATGACGACATCGACCACCTTTGCTTCCGGACCTGATTGAAGGGTGGCGGAATGGGTCGTCACGATGGCGGCTCCTCGAGAGATTTTTTGAAAAGATTGGCGGTGAATATCACTGTTTTATTAATTGACCAACCGGTCGGCTTATGCAACCCTTATTTTCAGGAGGACCCTTGCGATGAGTGAACCGGTAGTACATTCCTGGAACGGCGGCGTGCTGGAAATCACGCTCAACCGGCCGGATCGACTGAACTCTTTCAATGACGAGATGCACGCGGTGATGGCCGATTGCATGGCCACCGCACGGGACGATGCGCGGTGCCGGGCGGTGCTGCTGACCGGCGCGGGGCGGGGGTTTTGCGCAGGCCAGGATCTGTCGGCGCGCAATCCGGACGCGATGGACGGCCCGCCGGATCTTGGCGACACGATTTCGCGTTTCTACAACCCGCTTATCCGCAGCATCCGCAATCTGGAGAAGCCGATTGTCTGCGCCGTCAATGGCGTGGCTGCAGGCGCAGGTGCAAACCTGGCGCTGGCCTGCGACATCGTGCTTGCGGCGCGTAGCGCCAAGTTCATCCAGTCGTTCGCCCGGGTCGGCCTCATTCCCGACGCCGGCGGTTCGTGGATGCTGCCGCGGCTGATCGGCGAGGCGCGGGCCAAGGCAATTGCCATGACTGCGGAGCCGGTCAGTGCGGAGCGGGCGGAACATTGGGGCATGATCTGGAAGTCCTATGACGACGCCGAACTGATGACCGAGGCAAGGGCGCTGGCTTCACGTCTCGCCCTTGGACCAACCTTCGGACTGGGCAAGATGAAGAGCCTGATCCAGGCCGCTGCCGGCCACGAGCTCGACGTGCATCTTGATCTTGAAGCCAAGACGCAACGCGAGGCCGGGTTCTCTGCAGATTACGCCGAGGGCGTGCGGGCCTTTCTTGAAAAGCGCGATCCGAAGTTCGGAGGCAGCCAATGAGCGGTATTTCCGATCAGGAACGCGCCGAGCGGTCATCCGCTGCTATGCTGAAGGACGACCACACCACCAAGGGCATGGGCATGACAATCGATGCCGTGGGGCCGGGTCTGGCGACGCTTTCGATGGTGGTGCGCAAGGATCATCTCAACGGTCATGGTTCGTGCCACGGCGGCGCGATCTTCACGCTGGCCGACAGCGCGTTTGCCTTTGCCTGCAACAGCCACAACACCATGACGGTCGCCCAGCATTGTTCGGTGACCTTCCTGGCGCCGGGGCGTGAGGGCGACCGGCTGACGGCAACGGCGCGGGAAGTGGCGCTGGCCGGCAGGTCAGGTATCTACGACGTGACGGTGACACGCGAAGATGGCACCACAATTGCCGAGTTTCGCGGATTGTCGCGGACCGTCTCGGGCACGCATTTTGAAGAACCGGCCGCTTAAGGGCGGCGCACAGTTTGGGAGGAGCGCGCGAGGCTGAAGGCCGCCGCCGCCCGTGGAGTTGAGGAAAAACCGATGCTTGATTTGACGCCCGACCGGGCAAGCCTTGATCCGATTGAAACTGCGTCGCGTGATGAAATATCCGCGCTGCAGCTCAGCCGCATGAAATGGTCGCTGGCCCATGCCTATGAGAACGTGCCGCACTACAAGGCGTCGTTTGATGAAAAGGGCGTGCATCCGGACGATCTCAAGACGCTGGCCGACCTTTCCAAATTTCCATTCACCACCAAGATCGATCTGAGGGACAACTACCCCTTCGGCATGTTTGCCGTGCCGCGCGAGAAGGTTGTCCGCGTCCACGGATCATCGGGCACGACCGGCAAGCCAACCGTCGTTGGCTACACCGCCGGTGACATCGACATGTGGTCCAATCTGGTAGCGCGCTCGATCCGCGCCTCGGGCGGGCGTGCCGGCGACATCGTGCATGTATCTTATGGCTACGGGTTGTTTACCGGCGGTCTCGGCGCGCATTACGGCGCCGAGCGGCTGGGCTGCACCGTGGTGCCGATCTCGGGCGGCATGACCGAGCGGCAGGTGTCGCTGATCACCGACTTCAAACCGCGCGTCATCATGGTGACGCCGTCCTATATGCTCTCGATCCTCGACGAGTTCCGGCGTCAGGGCGTCGATCCGCGCGAAAGTTCGCTGGCGGTCGGCATTTTCGGGGCCGAGCCCTGGACCAATTCGATGCGCAGCGAGATCGAGCAGGCCTTCGACATGCATGCTGTCGATATCTACGGGCTGTCGGAGATCATGGGGCCGGGCGTTGCCAATGAATGCGTCGAGACCAAGGATGGCCTGCACATCTGGGAAGACCATTTCTACCCCGAGGTGATCGATCCGGTTACCGGCGAGGTTCTGCCTGATGGAGAGATCGGCGAACTCGTGTTCACGACGCTGAGCAAGGAAGCGCTTCCGATGGTGCGTTATCGCACGCGTGACCTGACACGGCTGTTGCCGGGCACCGCGCGCTCGATGCGGCGGATGGAGAAGATCACCGGGCGTTCGGATGACATGATCATCCTGCGCGGGGTCAATGTGTTTCCGACCCAGATCGAGGAGCAGATCCTCAAATGTGCGGGCCTTGCGCCGCATTTCCAGATCGAGCTGAGCACCAATGGCCGCATGGACGACATGACGGTTCATGTTGAATCCACGGCTTCTGCTGCCAGTGAAGCTGCGCGCGCCGCGTCCGCCAAGGAGCTGGCGCATCACATCAAGAGTGTCGTCGGCGTCACTGCCCGCATCGACGTGGCCGAGCCCGGCAATGTTGTGCGTTCCGAAGGCAAGGCCAAGCGTGTGGTCGACAACCGGAACCGGGCCTGAACCCATGGCCCGGACCATCGCCAAGGATCATGAAGCCAAACGCGAGGCGATTCTGAAGACCGCCGCCGTTTTCTTCGCGAAGCAGGGCTTTGACCGGGCCTCAATGGGCAAGCTGGCGGATGCCTGCGGTGTGTCCAAGGCACTGATTTATCACTACTATCCGTCGAAAGATGCGTTGCTGTTCGATATTCTCGACACGCATCTGACAGCGCTTGTGGAGGTGGTGGAGACCACGGCCTCCCAGCCCGGCACTGCCTCCGAACGGCTCCGCGCGCTGGTCCGCGCGATCCTGATTGCCTACCGGGACTCCGACGCAGAACACAAGGTGCAGCTCGATGCACTGTCATCACTGCCGGAGGACAACCAGATCCATCTGCGCGCGCTGCAGCGGCGGTTGGTTGCCTGCATGTCGGAAAGCGTGCGCGAAATCGAGCCCGAGCGGTTTGTCAGCCGGCCCGAACTGCTGGCGCCAGTGACGATGTCGGTGTTCGGCATGCTCAACTGGTTCTATCTCTGGTACAAGCCGGGCGGTCCGGTAGACCGTGACGCCTATGCGGACATCGTTGCGGATCTGGTCATCGGCGGGCTGCCTGCGGTGTGTGCCGGTGAGGCGGCTAGCTAGAACAGGTATGTCTATCGAAGCTGGATGGACATCCAGCCGGCGGTGATTTTGACAGCTCAGGCTCAATTCCCGACAGGTTGCCGCGAATTTCGGCGGAAAAAATACCACCCTGTCCACAACACCGCGTAGAGCGCCAAGGCTGCGTAGATTGCCGGTTGAGGACTGTCGGGCAAACTGATCGAGCCCGCGTAGGATGCGATCAACACATAGGGAAGCGTGCTCAGGCTAAAATAGCCCACGTAATGAGCGAATGGCATGTTGGTGGCTCCAGCCATGCAAGCGGTCACTTCTGGAACTATGGGGGCCGCACGGGAGAGCACAATCATGGTGGGACCATTGCGTTTGAAGGCTTGCGCCATCTCCTGCCGCTCTTCCTTGTCGCGCACCAAAAATGAAACAGCCCGTGCGCCCCAGATGCGGCTGATGCCATAACCGGAAAATGCGGCCAGCGACATGCCCGTGAATGCGGCGGCGGCTCCGGCTGGAAAGCCAAGGAAAAATCCACCCAATATTGTAATTGTCAGTGTTGGAACAGCGACAAACAAATCCAGAAACAGCAGCAGAACAACGGTTCCGGCCAGCCAGAACGGATCGACACGTCCGGCCAGTTCGAGCCAGTGGTTGACGTTCTCCACCGTCAGAATGCCGAGGATGCGGCCCAGAATGAAGGTAAGGGCGAAAGCTGCTCCCAGGAACAGCATTACTTTGATCAGAGGTTTCATGAGTTTATCCCGCCTTCATGATGTTCTGTGCAAGCCGAGGAGAGAGGCGCTGTATCAGCCGCAGTAACTTCACTTTGCCGATATCGATGTTCGGCCCGGAAGATTGCATCCCACGGATGATTTGGGCGGCAGCTTGCTCGACGGATATTTTCGCCTTGCCTCTGCCTTTCGTCATGGCTGTATCAATCAATGGCAGGAATACCTGTTTGACCTCGATATTGGTGTCTTCAAACTGGTACGCCAGCGATTGGGACAAAATGTTGAGGGCGCCTTTGGTGGCGCAGTAAACGGCTGAACTGGTCTTTGGCACCAAGCCCAGACCGGAGTTGATGTTAACAATCATTGATGGATTTGGCTGCAGGAGGTTGGGCAGTAGAAGATGGATGAGACTGCAAACGGAGGTGAAATTGATATCGATCTCCCGCTTGATGGTTTCATAGCGGAAATTTTCGTCGAGAAAGTGCGGCGTGTACTGAACAGCTGCATTGTTGATCAGGATATCGATTTTCTTCTCGCTTCGGACCAGAAGATCAGCAGCTCTTTCGACAGATTTCAGATCTGCTAGGTCCGCCTCATAGATTTGGACGCGGTCGAATGAGCGGCGCAGATTTTCGAGGCCGGTGGACATGCGGGCGATAATCGAGATTACATTTTCATCCTGGAGTTGTTTCAAAAGCTCAAGCCCGAGGCCCGATGCGCCGCCGGTTATGACGATGTGTTTGTCGACAATGCCCATGAAGAATTCCTGCTATGGCTGGTTCATGTTCAAATTTCGTGCAAACTAGGCAGGCGTTTCGGTTCTGGAATTAACCCAAGTCAAAAGTCATGAAATTAGGCGAGTTTATTGCACAGAACGGCACCTCGCTTTCGAAGCAGCCAGGGCAGCATTTGTTCCGGCAGGGGGATCAGGACTCTTCGCTGTACTTCGTAAAAACAGGATTGTTGAAGGCCTATTATCTGTCTGCGGACGGCAAGGAGAACATCAAATCCTTTATCCTGCCGGATGATTATATCGGCAGTTTGATGGCGAGCCATGCGGGAAAGTCCTGCACCTTCAGTCTTGTTTGCCTGAAGCAATGTGACCTGACAGTCTTGCCGTTCAACACCCTGTATCAGGCAGTTCGAACTGACCCCGACATCTCGGCCGCCGTTGTCGACTTCCTCCTGGGCTTTGCGATGAAAAAGGAAGTTCGCGAGTACGAGCTGCTGTGTCTTTCGGCGCAGGACCGATACAAAAGGCTGCTGGAAAATACACCTGATATCCTGAAACTCGTGACGCAGAACGAGATCGCCCGTTATCTCGGGGTTACGCCTGTCGGGTTGAGCCGTATCAAGAAGCGCCTGACGACCTGACGCAGACCGCTGTATTGATGCCCGGGGGCGGGCGGGGCGGCCATCTGGTTGCCAAAGTCAGTTACCTGTCATTTCCCCTGGCATTTTGCGCTTGAGCGGTGCGTGGACCGGTGTAAAGCGCCCTTGGCCGGATCAGCTGGTTGGCGGTTCGCTGCTCCAGCCCATGCGCGATCCAGCCGACCGAGCGGCCGATTGCAAACAGCAGGAAGGCGGAGCCCTCGGGCAATCCCAGATAGCGTCTGAGGGCGACAAGCGCGAAGTCGAGTGATGGCTCTGCTCCTGTCAGTTGCCTTGCCGCCTCAACCAGTTGGGCGGCCTCGGCAAAATCCGGTGCTATCGTCGCCAGAAGCGCCTTGGCGCGGATATCGCCGTCCGGATAAAGCGGATGGCCAAAGCCCGGCAGCGTGTCGCCGGTCCGCACCCTGTCGCGGAGGCTTTTGACTGGGTCGATGCTGTTCCAGACTGTTTCGACGCTTGTCGTCGTCGCTCCATGCTTGACGCCGCTCAAGGCTGCGAGCGCGCCGACAATGACCGGCTTCAGTGATGCGCCAGTGGACGCCACGCAGCGCGCGGTGAAGCTGGAAGCGTTGAGTTCATGATCGGCGCAAAGGACAAGGGCCTGGCGGATAAGATCGGCGCCGGGTCCATCAACGCCCCAGGCTGCGGCCAGCTGCTGGTGGATCAGGGCCGATTGCGGCGCTTGCCTGAGAGCGGAGGCGGTGAGGATGCGCACCAGATCGCCGCCGCCGCGCGCTTGTGAAGCCGGATCGGTTCGCCATGCCGAGGTCGGGTCATTGCGCGCTGCCACGGCGAACAAGGGCAACAGGGTTTCTGTTGCCGGCGCAGCGGCGACCTGTGCGGCCAGCTCAATATAGGCCTTGATGGTCATCGGGGCGCGGCGCGGGAAGGCCGTCTCCGCAGGCGCCTGCCAGAGCAGGGCCGCGATGTCTTCAAGCGATGCAGTGCGAGATAGCTCCACCGCGCTCTGGCCACGATAGTAGCACTGGCCATCCTCAATCAGCGTCAATCCGGATTCCAGCACCGGCATGCCCCAGTCGAGCGTTGCCTTGGCGATTTCCTTCGGTTTGCGGCCACGCCGTCTTGTTTCGGCCAATTGCTCGACGGCATCGGCCAGATAGCGGCTCTGGCGCGGATCGTCGGCGGGCACGGCCTTGATCAGTCCGCGGCTGACATAGGCGTAAAGCGTCTGGCGCGAAACACCCAGGCGGTTCGCCGCTTCCTTGGCATCAATGTAGTCCGCCATATGAAAACCCTATGGTTGATTAATATGATCAATATTGACGATATCTGGATCCTGCGATCATGTGAAGCTCTAACGCTGAAAGGAGCCTTGCCATGGCGCAGATGCAGACAAGTGAGGAAACCGGTGTGCGCAGGATGACGTCCAAGCTTTGGAGCGCCTTGGGTGGAAAGCTGGAACTGGCTGAAAGTGTAAAAATTGCCGGGCACGGCTCTTTGCCGTCAATCTTTGCAGTCAGCGATTTTGCGGCCGCCACGATTGCCACGGCGGGGCTTGCGCTTGCCGAGTGGACCGAAGTGCGGTCGAGAGATGTGCCGTCTATCACGGTGGACCGGCGGCTGGCGTCGCTGTGGTTCGGGTTTTCGATTGCGCCGCAGGGCTGGGAGCTTCCGCCGGTATGGGATCCGATCGCAGGCGACTATGCCTCCGCCGATGGCTGGATCCGACTTCATACCAATGCGCCGCACCACCGCGACGCAGCGCTCCGCGTGTTGGGAACGGGGGCCGAACGTGCGGCGGTGGCGGAAGTGGTTGCGACATGGCGGGCTGACGAGCTGGAAGCGGCGATCGTGGCTCAAGGCGGGTGTGCCGCTGCCATGCGCAGCGGGGAGGATTGGGCGGATCATCCGCAAGGTCGGTCCGTGTTGGCGGAACCGCTGATGCGGATTGAAACAGGGGCCACAGCAGCAAGATTTGCTGATGGTTTCGATGCATCGCGACCGCTGGCCGGTGTGAAAGTTCTGGATCTGACGCGGGTGCTGGCAGGCCCGGTTGCGACGCGGTTTCTGGCAGGCTTCGGCGCTGACGTGCTGCGGATTGATCCGCCCGGGTGGGATGAGGGCGCGATAATCCCCGAGGTTATGCCGGGCAAGCGGTGCACGCGGCTTGATCTGAAAACGGCGGCCGGTCTGGATTGCTTCAAGTCGCTTCTGGCTGAGGCTGATGTTCTGGTGCACGGCTACCGATCGGACGCGCTTGAGGCCTTGGGGCTGGGTGCCGATGTCCGCGCCAGTATTCGCTCGGGTCTGATTGATGTGTCGCACGACGCCTATGGCTGGACAGGATCGTGGGCCAACCGGCGCGGGTTTGACAGTCTGGTGCAGATGAGTTCCGGCATTGCCCACGCCGGAATGGCCGCCGCCGGGGCAGGCCGGCCGGTACCGTTGCCGGTTCAGGCGCTCGATCATGGCACCGGTTATCTTCTCGCTGCGGCTGCAGTGCGCGGGCTGACGTGGCGGCAGATACAGGGCACAGGATCGCGGTCGCGGACGTCGCTTGCGCGCGTCGGCGGCTTTCTGACTTCGTACCCGCAGGGCGCGATCAACAGCCTTATTGGCAAGCCTGAAACGTCCGACTACCTGGGAGACATCGAGCTGACCGACTGGGGCCCGGCCTTGCGTTTGCGGTCACCCTTGACGCTGGGAGGTGCAGTGATGCGCTGGGAAAAGCCTGCGGGGGAACTGGGGACATCGCCAGCGGAGTGGTGAAACTTACCGGCGGCATCGACCAACCGCCGAGGGGAAGACGTGGGTAATTTGTTGCCCATTCGCTCTCGCCCGTGGGCAATAAATTGCCTGTATCGATGTTCGGATTTGCCCAAGGTGGCTGAATTCATGTACAGCGGTGGTCTGGCATGCGCATTGCAAGCTGACATCCGTATTCAAGTGCAGCGAAGATGAACGCTTCGCAATAATAATAAGATGGAGGAGAAACCTATGATCACAATCAACCGCAGAAGCCTCGTAACGCTGATGGCCGCGACAGCCATGGGCCTGTCGCTCGCACCGGCCAAGGCCGACCAGTTTGTCAACATCCTGACCGGCGGTACCTCGGGCGTTTACTATCCGCTCGGCGTAGGCCTGTCGAAGATCTATGCCGAGAAGATCGACGGCGTACGTACCCAGGTCCAGTCGACCAAGGCTTCGGTCGAAAACCTCAACCTGCTGCAGCAGGGCAAGGGTGAACTGGCTCTGGCGCTTGGCGATTCCGTCAAGCTTGCGTGGGAAGGCGATCCGGAAGCCGGTTTCAAGGCTCCGCTCGACAAGCTGCGCGGCATTGCAGCGGTCTATCCCAACTACATCCAGATCGTTGCGTCGAAAGAGTCCGGAATCAAGAACTTCGCTGACCTCAATGGCAAGAGCCTGTCGGTTGGTGCGGCAAAGTCCGGCACCGAACTCAACGCCCGCAAGATCTTTTCTGCTGCCGGCATGTCCTATGACGATCTTTCCAAGACGGAATATCTGCCATTTGCGGAATCGGTCGAGCTGATCAAGAACCGCCAGCTGGATGCAACACTGCAGTCGGCCGGTCTCGGCGTGTCGTCGATCAAGGATCTTTCGACCTCGATTGACGTGCAGATCGTTGCCGTTCCCGATGATGTGGTGAAGGCGCTTGGCGCACCCTACATCGCGGCAACCATTCCGGCCGGCACCTACAATGGCCAGGACGCCGATGTCAGCACCGTGGCCGTGGTCAACTTCCTCGTCACGCATTCCGATGTCAGCGACGATCTCGCCTACGAGATGACCAAGCAGCTGTTCGAGAACCTTCCCGAGCTGGAAGCAGCACACAAGGCCGCAGCCCAGATCAAGCTCGAAAGCGCGCTGAACGGTATGCCGCTGCCGCTGCACCCGGGCGCCGAGCGCTACTACAAGGAAAAGGGCATGATGTAAGACCGGGCGAAAGTTCGGTCAGCATCATCGTTTGACCGTGGCGGCCACTTCAACGCGTGGCCGCCACGGGTACTTGTGTCCTGGGGAGACAACGCATGCTTCATGATCAGACACCGCATCAGGCTCCGGAAGATCAACCCGACCTCGGCCTGCATGATCCGCTGGCGGAAAGCTTTCCTGCCACACGCGAAGGCCGTTTGCTGTTCTGGATTGCACTGGCTTTTTCGGTCTTCCAGATTGCCACCGCGGCCCATATCGTGGATTTCGCGAGCCAGGTGGTGCGGGCGATCCATGTCGGCTTCCTGATGCTTCTGACATTCCCGCTGGTCGCGCTGGCAAGGAAATCCGGCCCTGCAGTCAAGGCGGTTGCCTGGTTTGCAGCGGGGCTCGGCGTCCTTGTCGCCTTCTATCAATGGTATGAATATACAGAGCTGTTGTTGCGCGCAGGCGACCCTCTCGACCGGGACATCGTTCTGGGCGTGATTGCGCTCGTAACCGTGTTTGCTGCAGCCTGGGTGATCATGGGGCCGGCGCTGCCGATCATTTCCGGCGCCTTCCTGGCCTATTGCCTGTTCGGCGAGTATCTGCCGGCGCCGTTCGATCATCGGGGTTACGATTTCGCCCAGGTGATCGACCATATGGCCTACGGCACCGAAGGCATTTACGGCATCCCGATCTTCGTTTCTTCAAGTTTCATTTTCCTGTTCATCCTGTTCGGCTCGTTTCTCGAGAAGGCAGGCATGATCCAGCTGTTCACCGACGTGTCGCTCGGGCTGGTTGGCCACAAGCGCGGTGGGGCTGCCAAGGTCTCGGTGATCTCGTCGGGCCTGATGGGAACGATCTCCGGATCCGGCGTCGCCAATGTGGTGACGACAGGGCAGTTCACCATTCCGCTTATGAAGAGTTTCGGCTACCGCGCAGCCTTTGCCGGCGGCGTGGAAGCGACCTCATCGATGGGTGGTCAGCTGATGCCGCCTGTGATGGGGGCGGTGGCCTTCATCATGGCCGAGACGCTCGGCGTCGAATATTATGAAGTGGTGCAGGCGGCGATCATTCCGGCCGTGCTCTATTTCGCGTCCGCCTTCTGGATGGTGCATCTGGAGGCCGGCAAGCACAATCTGGTCGGCTTGCCAAAGAGCGAACTTCCATCGCCGATGAAGGCGCTGAAAGCCCAGTGGTATCTGGTGCTGCCACTGTTGATGCTGATCTATCTGTTGTTTTCTGGCTATACGCCGCTGTTTGCAGGAACTGTCGGCCTGGCGCTGACGGTGCTGCTCATTCTTGGCGGTTCGATTGCGCTCGGCCTGCCTGCAGGCGTGATCCGGATCATGTTCTGGATCGGGCTCGGACTGGTTGCCGCAGCCTTCCTGCAATTCGGCATCATGGTGGTCCTGGCTGCAGTGCTGGCACTGGTTGGCTGGAATGCACTGAGCAAGGGTGGCCGCGAGACGCTTGCGATCTGCCGGGATTCCCTGGCCGAGGGCGCCAAGACGGCGCTGCCTGTCGGTGTCGCCTGCGCCGTGGTCGGCATCATCATCGGGACGATGACGCTGACCGGGGCTGCCAATACGTTCGGTCAGTTCATCGTCTCTGTCGGCGACAAGAGCCTGTTTCTGTCGCTGGTGCTGACGATGATCACCTGCATCGTGCTGGGGATGGGGATACCGACAATTCCGAACTACATCATCACCTCGTCGATTGCCGGGCCGGCGCTTCTGGAGCTGGGCGTGCCGCTGATCGTCAGCCACATGTTCGTGTTCTATTTCGGCATTCTGGCCGATCTGACGCCGCCGGTGGCGCTCGCCTGTTTTGCCGCAGCACCAATTGCCAAGGAGAACGGGCTGAAGATCTCGATGGAGGCGATCAAGGTGGCCGCCGCAGGCTTCGTCATCCCGTTCATGGCGGTCTACACGCCGGCGCTGATGCTGCAGGACGGAGGACCGCTGGCGGCGGAGATCGGTTACATTCCCGCGGTCATCTACATTGTCGCCAAGACGGCTCTTGCGATTGGGTTGTGGGGCGCCGCGGTGATCGGTTTTCTCGGCAGCCGGCTTGGTTGGCCGCTCAGGGGCCTCGGGATGATCGCGGCTTTTACCCTGATTGCGTCGCTACCGCTGACCGACGAGATTGGCTTTGCGCTGGCGGCAGTTTTCGCGTTTTTGGCCTATCGCCAGATGCGCGGGCGCGAGGCAGCGGTCTGAATGGTACTCGCGCTCTGCGTCACGGCAGGCGGCAAGGCGGTGGCCATTGCTGCCACGCTGTTCAGTCTGTCCTGGACCCACTCGGTGGAAAAGACCGAATGGCTGGAGAACTGGCGGGTGACACCCTCAGGTCTTGAACTGACCGAAGCGCGGGTCAAGGGATCGGGTGCCGGAATGGATCCGGGCGAGGGGGCCCGGCTCGAAGATGGCTGGTGGGTGTGGTCGCCCGAGATGCCCATAGTGCCCGAACTGGTTCTGGCGTCTTCCGGCGCAACTGTGTCTGCGTGGAAACTGTGCCACAAGGACGGCTGTGTAGAGCTTGGCGCCGAGGCGCAAGAGCCGGTGCGGATCAGTCCCTGCCAGCGTTGAATTGTTGCTTGGTCTCTCAGTGGCAACGCCTCTATGCATTTTGCAGATGCAACACTACAGTACCACTATATCGCGGCAGGTCTGATATGGTCGTGATGTGTACTGGTTGGAGAGAGCATAAACACGATGGGCAGGTTTTCATTTCCGATGGCTCAGGGCCGCGCTGAAGCACTGGGCGAAATTCATGCGCGCCCGTTCGCGCTGGTGGGCAAGTCCCGCGTCATCTTCCAGCTGGCATTTCTGACAGAAGGCGGCTCGGTGGTGGACCATGCAGTGCTGGCCGGTCTTGCCCGCGCCAGAGGCGTGGCGGTGCCCGGGCGCGATACCGCGCATTTCTCGATGCCGTGGGGGCAGGGCACTCTGCGCTGGGAACGGCATACGGAATTCTCAACCTATTTCTGGGATACGCCGGCGCCATCAAAATTTGGCGACGTTGTCGATACGCATCCGTTCGGTGACCAGTTTTCGCCGCCGGGCAGCATGATTTCCGGAATCCGGCTTGAGGTGCGGGCGGATTCACCTGAGACGGAAGCCGCGATGGAGTCGTTCGATCCCACGAGCCTTTGCATAAGTGAGGTGAAGGGCGGTCAGGCCATGATTGCCACGGACTTCCGGCAGGACGGCGATGGGCTCACGCGCATACTGGTGATCGACAAGGGCATGACAGATGCCGGTCGCGGTGCTGTGGTGCAGCGGCTCCTCGATATCGAGACCTACCGGACGCTTGCGGCGCTGGGACTGTCGCTTGCCCGCTCCTTGTCGCCCGAAATGCGTCGGATCGAGGACAATCTGACCAAGATCACGCAAGCCATGAAGACCGGCGCGCGTGACAATGCTGACAGCCTGCTTGCGGAAATCACCATTCTCGCGGCGGAACTGGAGGCGAGTGCTGCACTGAGCCTCTACCGCTTTGGAGCCAGTCGCGCTTATTACAACATTGTCGGCGAGCGCATCTCATCGCTCGCGGAAACCCAGCAGCCGGGGATCGAGACCATCGGCGCGTTCCTGGAGAAACGGCTGGCGCCTGCCATGCGCACGTGCCAGTCGATCGAAGAACGCCAGGCCAACCTGTCGCGCAAGCTTTCGCGCGCCACTTCCCTTCTGCGAAGCTGGATCGATGTCGAACTCGAACGCCAAAACAGCGCGCTGTTGAGTTCCATGAACCGCCGGGTGAAGTTGCAGCTCAGAATGCAGCAGACCGTGGAGGGGCTCTCGGTGGCCGCGATTTCCTATTATATCGTCGGTTTGTTCGGCTATCTCGCCAAGCCGCTGGATGCGCTCGACCTGCCGGTCAAATCCGGTCTGGCATCGAGCCTGTTTGTCCCAATCGCCATCGGCTTTACCTGGATGGTGGTGCGATCGATCCGCAAGGGCCACGATGTTGAGGACCAGGCCGGCGGCGACTGATGGCGGTGCACGCAGAGCTTTCGCGGCCCTTGTTGCATCCAAGAGGCAGTAAATAGGACCCGCCACGTTTCGTTCCTGACACGGGCGGGCAGGAAAAAAGCCGCCCTGAAGGCGGGCGGCTTTCTCTCGACCAAGATGGATCAGAAATCCATTCCGGCTGGCATGGCCGGAGCCGGTGCATCCTTCTTGGGCTTCTCTGCGATCATCGCTTCTGTTGTGACCAGCAGGCCGGCAACGGATGCGGCGTCCTGCAGGGCGGTGCGAACCACCTTGGCCGGGTCAATGACGCCCATCTTGTAGAGGTCGCCATATTCGCCGGTCTGCGCGTTCCAGCCCCATGCGCGGTCAGTCTTCTCGCGCAGTTTGCCGACGATGATGGAGCCTTCCGCACCGGCGTTCTGAGCGATCTGGCGCACCGGCGCCTCGATGGCACGGCGGACGATGTCAATGCCGACGCGCTGGTCGTCATTGGCGGGCTTGAGGCCGTCAAGCGCGCCGATGGAGCGCAGCAGGGCAACGCCGCCACCAGGCAGGATACCTTCCTCGACCGCTGCGCGGGTGGCGTGCAGCGCGTCGTCGACCCGGTCCTTCTTTTCCTTGACCTCGACTTCGGTGGAGCCACCGACGCGAATGACGCCGACACCGCCGGCAAGCTTGGCCAGCCGCTCCTGCAGCTTCTCGCGGTCATAATCGGAGCTGGTTTCCTCGATCTGCGCCTTGATCTGGGCGATGCGGCCGTCGATTTCCTTGCGTGAGCCGGCTCCGTCGATGATGGTGGTGTTTTCCTTCTCGATCGACACCTTCTTGGCGCGGCCGAGCATCTCGAGCGTGACATTCTCGAGCTTGATGCCGAGATCCTCGGAGATCACCGATCCACCGGTGAGGATGGCGATGTCCTCGAGCATGGCCTTGCGGCGGTCGCCGAAGCCCGGCGCCTTGACGGCGGCGATCTTGAGCCCGCCACGCAGCTTGTTGACCACGAGTGTGGCCAGCGCTTCGCCCTCGACGTCCTCGGCGACGATCAGCAGCGGCTTGCCGGACTGGACCACGGACTCGAGAACCGGGAGCATGGCCTGCAGGTTGGAGAGCTTCTTTTCGTGGATGAGAACATAGGGATCTTCCAGCTCGACACGCATCTTGTCCTGATTGGTGACGAAGTAGGGCGAGAGGTATCCGCGGTCGAACTGCATGCCCTCGACAACTTCGAGTTCGGTTTCGGCGGTCTTGGCTTCCTCGACCGTGATCACGCCGTCATTGCCGACCTTCTGCATGGCTTCGGCGAGATAGCGGCCGATTTCAGTATCGCCATTGGCGGAGATGGTGCCAATCTGGGCGATCTCGTCGTTGTTCGAGATCTTGCGGGCGCTGGACCTGAGGTCCTGAACGATCGCGTCGACGGCAAGGTCGATGCCGCGCTTCAAGTCCATCGGGTTGAGGCCGGATGCAACGGCCTTTGCGCCTTCCTTGACGATTGCCTGGGCCAGCACAGTTGCGGTGGTGGTGCCGTCACCGGCCAGATCGTTGGTCTTGGAAGCGACTTCGCGCAGCATCTGCGCGCCCATGTTTTCGAACTTGTCCTCAAGCTCGATTTCCTTTGCGACGGAGACACCGTCCTTGGTGATGCGCGGCGCACCGAAGGATTTGTCGATGACGACATTGCGGCCCTTGGGCCCCAGTGTGACCTTCACAGCGTCAGCGAGAATGTCGACGCCGCGCAGCATCTTCTCGCGTGCGTCGGTATGAAACTTGACGTCTTTAGCAGCCATTTTTCGATCCTTTCAATTCGTTCCCAATTGCTGGCAAGCACTCAGGCAGCCGCCTTGATCGTTGCGCCGGTGTCGAGAATTCCCATCACGTCGGACTCCTTCATGATGAGAAGGTCTTCGCCATCAATGCTGATTTCAGTGCCGGACCATTTTCCGAACAGCACGCGGTCACCCTTTTTCACGTCGAGCGCTACAACTTCGCCCTGATCGTTGCGCGCGCCGGGGCCGGTGGCGATGACTTCGCCTTCCTGCGGCTTTTCCTTGGCGGTGTCGGGAATGATGATGCCTCCCTTTGTCCGTTCGTCACTCTGAACGCGACGGACGAGAATGCGGTCGTGTAAAGGTCGGAATTGCATGTTTTCCTCCTGGACAAACATAGAGTTGACTCCCTTTCCATCCGGAGCCGATAGCCTTCCGGCGGAAGCCAGACCCTGAGCTCTCCAGGCATCTGGCGGCAGTCGATTTGGTTTTTGAGAATGAGCATTTCAAGAGCTGAGATGAAAAAAAATCAGCACTCACTTCTGGCGGCTGCTAACGTACTGAATATGCGACGCAAAACGTGAAACTTCTTGCCAAGCTTTCGGTCTTTTGGTCTCATCCTCCTGTTCAAGAACAGGAGGTCAAGGCGACAATGGTTTCACCTGAGTTCGAACGGCAGATCGAAGGCTATGGATTGACGACGGCACATATATTCTACCGGCTGCCGGATTTTCAGTCCGTGCTGCAAACCTATGTCTGGCAGGACTACGATATTGCTCCGCATTTTCCGGGCATGCGGCAATTTCTGGAATTCTGGGAAGCCCGGCTCGAGGGCAAGCTTCACTCCGTGCAATACGCGCATCAGAAGCTGATCGGACCGAAAGAGTGGCGGCGCGTCGACGGCGAATTCCTGTTGAATTGACGTCCCCAGCACTTCCGATGGCCAAAGGCAGACTTCAGGCGTGAAGCGTTGCGCGCATGCCTGCCTCGCAAAACCGCACCAGATCGTCAGCAAGGTCATTCGTGGCCGCTTCGGTGTCCGGCGCAGCCGACAGTGCTTCGATGCGCCATTTCGAGGTCGATAGCGACAGCATGGCCGAGACGGAGAAGACAAAAGTCACTGCAATGCTGGTCTTGTCCGCCTTGGGGAACAGTCTGGCGATTTCGGTGATGAAGGTTCCTGCGGTGGGGTCGAAACAGCGCTCGGAGATTGCGTGCCAGCGGGCGTCGGCGGATACCATCGCCACCAGCCGGGCATAGGCCAGCCATTGCGGATCACCGGCGCCGGCCTTTTCGAGATAGGGGCGCAGGAACGCAGAGAGCAAGGCCTCGAGTGTAAGTGGTGCGTCGAGCGCTTTGCGGGCCGCAAGTGCATCCAGCCGCAACTGCGACAATTCCAGTGCCCGCCTTTCGACAACGCGTTCGAACAGGGCTTCCTTGCCGCCGTGGTGAAAGCTGATCGAGGCGATCTGCGCGCCGGCTGCCGCTGCAATGTCACGAACCGACGCGCCATCATAGCCGCGCTCGGCAAACAGGCGTTCGGCGGCATCAAGAATGCTCAGGCTCGTGGCGAGCGACCGCTTGGAAGCGGCGCGACGGCGTGGTTGCGATTCATGGCTGGAGATCGGGAAATTGGGGCTCATGATTCATCTTGTCTTATTTTGAACGATCGTTCAATATTGTCTCGACGAGGAAAATCCACTGAAGCCAGGGAGGGGGCAGTTGGACATGCAGTTGAAAGCAGGCGGAGAGAATCCGTCCGGCACCGAGGATTTGCGCAGCCACTATGCCTTGATTGGCGCGGGCCCGATGGGGCTGGCGATGGCAAAGACGCTGATCGAGCAGGGCATCGCCTTTACCGGCTTCGAGCTGAATTCCGATGTCGGTGGACTTTGGGACATCGACGGTCCGAAATCGACCATGTACGAGACGGCGCATCTGATCTCGTCGAAGAAGATGACCGAGTTCGCGGATTTTCCGATGGATGAACGGGTGGCGGAGTACCCGTCCCATCGTGAGCTGAAAAACTACTTTGGCAAGTTTGCGGATCATTTTGGAATTCGGAAACATTTCAGGTTCGGCACGGAAGTGCTCTCGGCGACGCCGCTGGGCAAGCCGGGTGAAGGTTGGCGGGTGACGTGGCGCGAGGCCGACGGCCAGGAGAGCCAGGCGGATTTTGCCGGGGTCCTGATTGCCAACGGCACGCTGTCAGAGCCGAACATGCCCAAATTCAAGGGTAATTTCTCCGGCGAATTGATGCATTCGAGCGCCTACCGGGATCCCGAGGTGTTCAAGGGCAAGCGGGTGCTGATCATAGGGGCTGGCAATTCGGGCTGCGATATTGCCGTGGATGCGATCCATCACGGCAAGAGCTGCGATATCTCGATGCGGCGTGGCTATTACTTCGTGCCCAAATATGTGTTCGGCCGACCCGCCGACACGATGGGTGGCGCAATCAAGTTGCCGATGTGGCTCAAGCGCCGGGTCGACGGCATGATCCTGAAATGGTTCACCGGTGATCCGGCGAAATACGGGTTTCCGAAGCCAGATTATGCGCTTTATGAATCCCATCCGGTGGTCAATTCGCTGATCCTGTTTCATGCCGGGCATGGCGATGTCACAATAAGGCCGGACATCGACCGGTTTGACGGCAACACGGTTCATTTCAAGGATGGCGGCCAAGCCGATTACGACCTCATACTGGCGGCGACCGGATACAAGCTTCATTACCCGTTTATAGACAAGGCGCTTCTGAACTGGCAGGGCGATGCCCCGCATCTGTTTCTCAACTGCCTGCATCCCGAGCGCGACGATCTGTTCGTGCTTGGCATGGTGGAAGCCTCCGGTCTTGGCTGGCAGGGTCGGCACGAGCAGGCCGAGATGGTGGCGCGCTACATCGCAGGGCTCAAGAAAAACTCCATGGCAGTCAAGGCGTTGCGGGAAGAGAAAGCTGCAGGGTTCAAGCGCGCGACGGGCGGCATGCATTACATCGACCTGCCGCGCATGGCCTATTACGTCGACAAGAGAACCTACCGGACTGCTGTGACCAGCTGGATCGCGGCGCTGAAAGGCGGTGGGAAATGACCGATATCGACGCCATTCGGCTCAATTTCAGTCCCGGAAGCCTGATGCTGCTCAATGCTATCCTGGCAATAGTGATGTTCTCGATCGCGCTGGATCTCAAACCATCGGACTTTCGCGCGCTTCTGCGAACACCGAAAGCCTTGCTGACCGGTATGGTTGCGCAATTTCTTGTACTGCCGGTGCTGACATTCGGGATGCTTCTTGTGACCAATCCGCAGCCGTCGATTGCATTGGGGTTGATCCTGGTCGCAGCCTGTCCGGGCGGCAATATTTCCAATTTCATCACCCATCGCGCAGGCGGGAATTCGGCCTTGTCGGTCTCGATGACCGGGATTGCCACTTCGGCTGCCATTTTCATGACTCCGTTCAATGTCGCTTTCTGGGGCAATCTGTATGAGCCGACGCGGGCGATCCTGCGGCAGACGACACTTGATCCGGTGTCGATTGCCATAACGGTTTTCTTCATGCTGATCCTGCCTTTGATTCTCGGGATCATGGTCAATGTCCGGCGACCGGATCTTGCTGCGCGGATACGCAAGACGATGCAGCGGATATCCATGGTGATCTTCATCGGCTTTGTCGTTCTGGCGCTGGCGGCGAACTGGAGCTTCTTTCTGTCCTTTGCGGGTGCCGTGGCGGGGCTGGTGGTGTTGCACAATGCATTGGCGCTTTCGGGCGGTTATCTCACCGCAACGGCAGCAAGATTGTCCGACTATGACCGTCGAGCCATCACCATCGAAACCGGTATCCAGAATTCGGGGCTGGGCCTGGTGCTGATCTTCACTTTCTTTGGCGGGCTTGGCGGAATGGCAGTGGCGGCGGCGTTCTGGGGTATCTGGCATGCCATCTCCGGGCTGGCGCTGGCCGCTGTCTGGTCCCGCCGGGAGGCTCGGCGATGAGCCGCGTTCTGGTCACGGGCGCTGCGGGTGCGGTTGGGCAAGTGTTGCTCAAGCAACTGGCGGCAGCGGGTGTCGAGACGCTTGCCACCGATCTCCACAGGCATGAAGATACGCCCGATGGCATCGGTTTCCTGAAACTGGACGTGCGCGGCAACGATGCCAAACGCGTCATCAGCGGGTTCAAGCCGGATGTAATCGTGCATCTGGCCTCGATCGTTTCGCCCTCGCGCGGCATGACGCGGGAATTCATCCATGAAGTCGATGTAACCGGCACCCGCAATGTGCTTGAGGCCGCCATCAGCCATGGTGTCAGGCGTCTGGTGGTCACCTCCTCGGGGGCTGCCTATGGCTACCATGCGGACAATCCGGTTCCTCTGCGCGAAACTGATCCGGTGCGGGGCAATCAGGAGTTTCCCTATTCAGATCACAAGCGGCAGGTCGAGGAGATGCTGGCCGAGGCGCGCGCCTCGCATCCGGAGCTTGAACAGGTGGTGTTGCGCGTTGGCACCGTGCTGGGGGCGGGGCTCGAAAACCAGATCACCGAACTGTTTCACCGCTCGCGGCTGATTGCGGTTCAGGGATCGGACAGTCCGTTCGTCTTCATCTGGACGGTGGATCTGGCGCGTATCCTGATGCGCGCTGCAGGCGTGGGGCCCGCGGGCATTTTCAATGTTTGTGGAGATGGCGCACTTTCGGTGCATGAGCTTGCCAAGGCGCTTGGAAAGCCGGTGATGGCGCTGCCAGCCTGGGTGCTGAAAGCGGCGCTCGGGATTGCCCGGCCGCTTGGCGTATCAAGGTATGGGCCTGAACAAGTGCGCTTCTTGCAATATCGCCCGGTTCTCGACAACACGGCCTTGAAAACCGTGTTTGGCTACAAGCCGGAACTGAGCAGCGCCGAGACTTTCGAGGTGTGGCGCAAGGCGGCGGGTCTATGAGCCGTGTCGCGGTCATCACCGGCGGCGCCGGGGGGCTAGGGCAGGCGTTTGCCGGCCAGCTTCTGAAGGATGACTGGCAGGTTGTGCTGGTTGACCTGCCTGGCGCTTTGGATGCCTTGCAGCTTCAGAGTGATCGGCTCGAACGGGTTGCCTGCGACCTGACCGATGAAGCAGCGGTCGCCTCGGTCTGTGGCGAGATTTCGGCCCGCTATCCGGCGCTTGATCTCGTCATCCACAATGCCGGGGTCACCCAGATCGGGCTGTTTGACGAGACCACGCTCGCCTCGCAACGGCTGGTGATGGAGATCAACTATTTCGGCTCGGTGCGGATCGCTGCAGGTTTGCTGAAAGCGGTGCGGGCCGGCAAGGGGACGCACCTGGCAATTTCGTCGGTCGCGGGCTTCGCGCCGCTCTACAAGCGCACGGCCTATGCGGCCAGCAAGCACGCGCTCAACGGCTTCTTCTCCTCGCTGGCATCGGAAGAGGCGCAGTATGGCGTCAACGTGGTGATAGCGGCGCCATCGTTTGTTGCCACCAATCCGGGACGGCTTGATGCCGGGGATGATGGCATCGGTAGGCCGGGGGCTGCGACGGACGGGTTTGACGAGATGAGCCCTGAGCGGGCCGCGGAAATCATTTTTGCCGGCTGGCGGCGGGGCAAGACGTTCGTCCCTGTTGGGCGGGTGGCCACGCTTGGCTGGCTGATCACACGGCTTTCGCCACGGCTCTACAGCTGGCTGATGATGCGGAAAATCCGGCCCTAGGCCAACAATTGTTTCACAGGTATCGGCGGCCGAAAGCGTGATGCAGCGGCCCTGCGGATTGGATTCATTTGTGTGTTTCAAACACATGAGAGGCGGTCGGGATGAAATTTAATCAATCGATTGATTAAATTTTGGGACGCGCTATGATTGAGCCCAATCCAACCTAGGGACCATGTGCCGTGCCAACAGGATCAGCCGCCTCATCAAATGCCACCAAAGCCGGCGATCAGACACGCGCGGCGTTGGTGATGGCCGGTATCAGGCTGTTCGGCACCAAAGGGTTTGAGGCCACTTCAACCCGCGAGATTGCGGCTGCGGCCGAAGCGAATATCGCCTCCATCGCCTATCATTTCGGCGGCAAGGAGGGGTTGCGGCTTGCCTGCGCGGACATGGTGGGCAGCCGGATCAAGGCCGTTGTCGGTCCGGTTCTGGGTGCCATCGATCCAAAGGGAGATCCCGCCCTGGCGCAGGATGCGTTCGAGCGCGTGATCATGGGCGTGACGGATTTCATGCTCGGGCAGGTGGAGGCCCGCGACATCGCCAGCTTCATGGTGCGCGAAATGGGGACGCCAGGCGCGGTGTTCGACAAGGTTTATTCCGATTTCGTATTACCGGTGCATCGCAGCCTCTGCGGTCTTCTGGGGCTGGCCACCGGTCAGGATCCTGAGAGCGACCTGATCCGCATTGGCACCTTCAGCATTGCGGGTCAGGTCGTCTATTTCCGCATCGGGCACGCAATCGTCGCCAAGCGGATGGAATGGAAAGCGGTCGGTCCGGATGAGGTTGACGCCATCAAGGCAGTCATTCTGGCCAATATACGCGGCTTTATCACAACTCACAGGAAGCAGGACTGATGATGTCGATCATTTGCGCCATACCCGTCATTGCCAGCTTGTTCTCGTCATGCGGCGGCGCTGGTCCGCTTGCCGTCGGCTATGTCGAAGGTGAATATGTGCTGGTGGCCCCGGTCGAAACAGCACAGATCGTTGATCTGGCTGTCAGACGTGGTGAGCGGATCATCGCCGGTCAGGCGCTGGGAAAGCTCGAAAGGCGTGATGCCGAAATCGCTGTCGCCCAGGCTGCCGCCGGACTGGCGCAGGCCGAAAGTCAGTTGGCCAATCTGCAGGAGGGACGGCGGCCCGAAGAGATTGCCAGCATTGTCGCTTCGCTCAGTTCGGCGAAGGCCCAGACACTGGAGGCCGAGCGTGTGCTGCAGCGCCAGTCGGACCTTCTGAAACAGGGAATTGCCACCCAGGCAGCCTATGATTCTGCCTCGACGGCGTTGGAGCTCAACCGCGCCAAGGTGAGCGAGCTTGAGGCAAATCTGGCGGTAGCGCGGCTTCCCGCGCGGCTCAACGAAATCAAGGCTGCGAAGGCTGCCGTTGATCAGGCGGGAGCGGTTCTGGAATCGGCCGAGTGGCGGCTGACCAAGCGGGTATTGTCGATCCCGCAAGCGGGCGTCGTCTCCGACATCATCAGGAACGCCGGCGAGGTGGCGGGTCCGCAGGCGCCGGTTCTCTCGGTTCTGCCGGACGGGGCAGTCAAACTCAGGGTCTATGTTCCCGAACAAGCACTTTCCGGCATTGCTGTCGGCAAGGTCCTCGTGGTCCATTGTGACGGTTGCGGCGAGGGGATGCGGGCAACTGTCAGCTATGTTTCGCCTGATCCCGAGTTTACCCCGCCGGTGATCTACTCGCTCGAGAACCGGCAGAAGCTGGTTTATCTGATTGAAGCCCGCCCGGATGCAGATGCCTCGGCGCTGGTGCCGGGACAGATCGTCGATGTCGAGCTTGAAGGTGACGGACAGTGAACGCCATCGAGGTCAGCGGACTGGTCAAGCGCTTTGGCGACAAGACGGTCGTCGATCATGTCTCGATGTCAGTGGCGGAAGGCGAAATCTCCGGATTTCTCGGGCCGAACGGGTCGGGCAAGACAACGACCATCCGTGTCATGTGCGGACTGCTGACGCCGGACGAGGGCGAGGGGCGGGTGCTCGGGCACGACATTCGCACCGACGGGCTCATAATCAAGCGCGAAGTCGGCTACATGACGCAGAAATTCTCGTTCTACGAGGACCTGTCGATGGAGGAAAACCTGACCTTCGTGGCCCGGCTATACAACCTGCAACCGGTTGCTACCGTGGTGCGCGACACGCTGGAGGATCTCGGGCTCTTGTCGCGGCGGAAACAACTGGCGGGTACCTTGTCGGGCGGCTGGAAACAGCGGCTGGCGCTTGCCGCCTGCATCATGCACAAGCCCAAGCTGCTGCTGCTCGACGAGCCGACCGCAGGGGTCGACCCCAAGGCCAGGCGCGAGTTCTGGGACGAGATCCACATGCGCGCCAGCGCCGGGCTGACGGTGCTGGTCTCGACCCATTACATGGACGAGGCGGAGCGCTGCCATCGCATTCACTACATTTCCTATGGAAAGCTGCTGGCGAGCGGCACCGTGCCGGATGTCATTCGCGATGCGGCGCTGACCACGTTCGTGCTCGATGGCGGCGACACCACCCAAGCGGCCAAACTGTTGCAAGGCATGGACGGGGTTGATCAGGTCGCTCCCTTCGGCCTCACCTTGCATGTCGTCGGGCAGGACAAGGCGTCTCTCGTCGCTGCGGTCTCGAAAGTGGCAAAGGAGACGGGTGTCAATTACCGCGAGGGCAATACCAGCCTTGAGGATGTATTCATCCAGTTCATGGGCAAATCGACGGACAACATGGCATGAGCTCGATGTTCTCGTTTCGCCGCCTGATGGCCATCATCATCAAGGAAGGCATCCAGATGCGGCGCGACCGCATCACCTTTGCGATGATGCTGGGCGTTCCGCTGATGCAGCTGGTGCTGTTCGGCTTTGCCATCAACAATGATCCCAAGGGGTTACCTGCGGCGCTGGTGACCACCAGCCATGACCACTACACGCGGGCGATGATCTCGGCGATGGAGAACACCGGCTACTACCGCTTCGATCATGTGGTGGCCAGCGCCGCGGAGGCCGACCGGCTGATCCAGTCCGGCGCTGTCTCGTTTGTTGTTACCGTCCCGTCTGATTTCGCCCGCCGGGTCCAGCGCGGCGACCATCCGCAAATCCTGATCGAGGCGGATGCGACCGATCCGTCGGTGGCCTCCGGCGCGATTTCAACACTCGGTACGGTGGCAGCGCAGGCGCTGCTGCGTGAGCAATCAGCCGAGGCGCTTGCCGCGCGACAATCGACATCAGCGCTCGAGGTCGTGGTTCACCGGCTCTACAATCCGGAAGGCGTCACCCAGTACAACATCGTGCCTGGTCTGCTCGGCGTGATCCTGCAATTGACCATGGTGATGATGACATCGATGGCGCTGACACGCGAGACCGAGCGCGGCACGATGGAGAACCTGCTCGCCATGCCGGTGAGTCCGCTCGAGATCATGCTTGGCAAGGTGCTGCCTTTTCTGGTTGTCGGCGCGGTGCAGGTGGTGGTGGTGCTGACGGCTGCCAAGTTCCTGTTCAACGTGCCGTTTATCGGGTCGATGACGCTGCTGCTGGTCAGTATCCTGATCTTCGTGCTGGCGCTGGTCTTGCTGGGATACGCGTTTTCGACGCTGGCGCGGACCCAGATGCAGGCGATGCAGCTCACCTTCTTCTTCTTCCTGCCGTCGCTGCTGCTCTCAGGCTTCATGTTTCCCTATCGGGGCATGCCGGGCTGGGCGCAGACTCTTGGCGAGATTTTCCCGCTCACCCATTTTCTCCGGATCATCCGCGCGGTGATGCTCAAGGGCGCGGACCTGCAAGGGGTGGCCACCCCGCTTGCAGCCCTGCTGATCTTTGTCGCGGTCTACATGGTGCTGGCGCTGATGCGGTTCCGCCGCACGCTGGACTAGACACGCTCAGGAAGGTTCTGCAGACTGCGAGCCTGTCCGGGATGCAAGGGGGATCGAAATTCGAGCCTCCAGCCCGCCGAGCGATGATGAGCCGAGTTCAAGTTTTCCGCCAAACGCGTCGACGATGTCGCCGGATATCGCCAGGCCGAGGCCTGCACCGGTTTCGGATTGATCAAGCCGCTTGTCCTGCTCGATAGCCCTGTTCGCGTCAACCGGATCAAGGCCAGGGCTATCATCGCCAATGCGGATGACAATCGCATCTGATGAGGTCTTGGCTTCGACCAGCACATGGTGACGCGCGAAGCGAACCGCGTTTTCCGCCAGATTGCCGAGGAGTTCGTTGAGATCGTCCGGATCGACCGGAACCGTGATGGCTGCATCGACGACGCATTCCAGCCTGAGGTCTTCTCCTGCCGGGGTCCGCTTGAGCGCGCGCAGGATGCCATCGACGATGGGCTTGAGTGGCGTGCGGTCCTGGCTTCGACCATGGCGCAGCCGGGCGCGGGCAAGTTCACGCTGGATATGGCGGCGCATACGCTCGGTCAGTTCGGAAATATCGTCGGCGATCTCGGTCTCGCCCCTGGCACGCAACCGTTCGACGTCGGAGACCAGCGCGGACAATGGGGTTTTCAGGCCGTGAGCCAGGTTTGCCGCGCGGTCCCTGGCGCGGCTGATGGCCTGATCCTGGGCGTCGAGCAGGGCGTTGACCTCCTCGACCAGCGGCCCAACCTCCTGTGGCACGTTGTCGACTTCCAGCCGCCGCAGCGCTCCGTTCCGAATGGCGCTGACGCCCGAAAGAACGCGATAAACCGGCTTCAGGCCTTCGTCGATCTGAAGTAGCAAGCCGAGCAGAAGCACGCCGCCGAGGATTGCCAGAACCGGAGCCAGATCTCTTGCAGATCCGGTCTCGAGCGTGCTGATTTCTGCCCGGTCGATGGCCACGGCTACCCGCAATCGATGATCGCCGTCAGGTGCCGTGAGAAGCACCAGTGTTTCATGGACCAGGAGTTCCGAGCCCTGTGGACCGGCGGTGTCGTGGACATGGGTTTCGCCCGGGCGCAATGTGTCTTCGGGGACGTTGATGTCGGTATCCCACAAGGACCGCGACTTGAGCTCTCTGGCTTTCGTTTCATCGCCGACCTGCCAATACAAGCCGCCAAAGACCGCATGAAACCTCGGGTCGACGGGCTCACGATCAAGCGACAGGGCCGAGTTGGCGTCAAAGCGCAGGCCGCCGGTGAGCTGGTTTAAATGGGTGTCGAGTTCCTGGCCGACGCGGCGCTCGAGGTGGCGATCAAACAGGGCCGACAGGCTGAAGCCGGTGACCAGCAGGGCCACCGCCACAACGATTGCCGCAAAGGCAAACAACCTGAACCGGAGCGACCGACCGGGTTTCATGAGGCGATGTCCGGCTCGGCGACGATGTAGCCGAAGCCACGGCGGGTCTCGATCAGCTCGAGAGGCAATTTGCGCCTGACGCGGCCGACCAGTACCTCGATGGCATTGGATTCGCGCTCGAAATGAGCCGATTGCAAATGCTCGGCAAGTTCCTGCTGCGGCACCACGCGGCCCTTGTGCAGCATCAGGTAGGCAACAAGGCGATATTCCTGCGGCGACAGGCTGATGGGCAAGCCATCCACGCTGAGCCGCATCTGCCGCGTGTCGAGTTCTGCTCCTCCGACAATGACGACCGGGCTTGCCTGTCCGCCGGAGCGGCGGATAATGGCGCGCAGCCGGGCGACAAGTTCTTCCATGCGAAAGGGTTTGGGCAGGTAATCATCCGCGCCCGCGTCGATGCCCTCCACCCGCTCGGCCCATGTTCCCCGTGCGGTCAGGACCAGGACCGGTAAATCACGCCCTGCTGCACGCCAGCGTTTGAGAACGGTCACTCCGTCGATGCCGGGCAATCCGAGATCAAGAATGGCAGCGGCGTAGGTCTCGGTGTCGCCCACAAACCAGGCCTCTTCGCCATTGGTTTCGCTGTCGACGATATAGCCCGCCGCGTCCAGCGCTGTGGCGACATCCCGGCGGATACGTTCATCATCTTCGACAAGCAGAATGCGCATGGGCTCTAGCGACCGTTCTTGAGGATGAGGATCTTCGCCGTCCGCGCGTCGATTTCATATTTAAGGCGGCGACCTGCGCCATCGAGAACATAGAGCTCGTAAATCGGCGTGCCCTCGGAATATTCGAACTCTATCTCCCGAATTTTGCCCCCGATTTGCGGTCTGATTGTCTTGAGGATGTCCGACAACGGCAGGATCTCTCCCTTTTTTACCGCAGCGCTGAGCTTTTCGCGTTGACGCAGATCATCATTCGCGCGCGCAGGCGCCAGAGCAATGAGCAACAGCAGGACAAAGAAAAAGCGATTCATGGAGGCATCATCGTGTTTTGAAGATGACAGAACACTGACACGCCCGGTCAGCACACAGTCTCCCGAAGTCTGCCGTATCACCAAAACACAATCCACGGAATGACAGGCTTATCCTCCGCGCTGTCTTGTATGTGGTGCACCGGTGGGGCAAGTTCGCTGCCGTCCGGGCTGTGCAATCGCGCACTTTTCCGGGAACGCCGGGCAAATGCTGCGACCGGTTGCAGCCAGGTGGAGTGTCTTCGGGGTGTCTTTATGGATCTGATTGAAAACCGCACCATTGACGAAATAATTCTCGGCGACCGGGCCGAGATCGAACGGGTGCTCACACGTTCGGATGTCACGCTGTTTGCAACGGTTTCGGCCGATGTCAATCCTGCAAGCCTGGATGCAGGCGACGAGGATGGGCCGGAACTTCAGCAGGGCATTGTTCAGGGCATGTGGGCGGGGACACTGATTTCTGCGGTTCTGGCGACGCGGCTGCCGGGTCCAGGTACCGTTCATCTCAGCCAGACGCTCAAATTCCATCGCGAGGTCAGCGTTGGTGACCGCATCAGCGTGAGGGTTGAAGTCACCGGCATCGACAAGAGCTCGGGCCGGGTCAATCTGGAGTGCGCTTGCGTCAATGCCGATGGCGAGATCGTTGTGTCCGGCAGCGCCGAGGTGCAGGCGCCGCGCAAGAAGATCAAACGGCACATGGCCCGCATGCCGATCACCCAGCTCAAGGCGCCGGGTGTTCGATTTGGCGAGCTGGTTGATCGGGCGAGGCTGCTTGATCCACTGGTCACGGCCATCGTTCACCCCTGCGACGATCTCAGCCTGGGCGGGGCGCTTGCTGCGCGCGACGAGGGCATGATCGTGCCGGTGCTGGTCGGCCCGAGGGCCAAGATCGAGGCCGCTGCGGAAGCGGCGGGTCTCGATTTGCACGGGCTCGAAATCGTCGACGCCCCGCACAGCCATGCCGCAGCCGAAATGGCAGTGGCGCTGGTGCACGAGGGCCGCGCCGGCGCACTGATGAAGGGCAAGCTGCACACCGACGAATTGCTGACCGCAGTCCTCAACAAGGCCACGGGATTGAGAACCGAACGGCGGCTCAGCCATGTCTTCGCGCTCGATGTGCCGGGCCAGAACCGGACGCTGTTCGTCACCGACGCGGCGATCAATATCTCGCCCGATCTCGAATCATTGCGCGACATCGTCCAGAACGCGATTGATCTCGCCATTGCGATCGGGGTCGAAACGCCGCTGGTGGCGCTGCTGTCGGCTGTCGAAACCGTGACCGGCAAGCTGCCGTCAACAATTCTCGCTGCCGCTATCTGCAAGATGCATGACCGCGGCCAGATCGTTGGTGGCAAGGTCGATGGACCGCTCGCCTTCGACAACGCCATCTCTCCCGCCGCCGCGGCCGCCAAGGGGATCGTTTCCGACGTGGCTGGCTATGCCGATATTCTGGTGACGCCCAATCTCGAAAGCGGCAACATGATCGCCAAGCAGCTGATCCATCTGGCCGGCGCGTCGTCAGCGGGTATCGCGCTCGGCGCGCAGGTGCCGATCATGCTCACCAGCCGATCCGACACCGTCGATGCCCGCATCGTCTCGGCGGCGCTGGCCAAGGTGTTTTATCACTGGCGGAGGGAGCGGCCGTTGGGGCTGGGGTAGGGGCAGAGTGAGGGTGTATTTCTGTGGGATTATCAGGGTTCAGTTCGGGGCGATCAGAGGTTGACGATATCTCGACCGCTTCCTAAAAATCGACGAATGATGGTCCCCGTTGCAAAGCTCTCCAGCCTGGTGGCAACGGCTTTCGTTGCAGTCCTCTTTGGTATTTTCCTATTGGAACCTGGCCCAGTCTTGGCGCAGGTTCCGGATAATGCAGCCGAAACACGTGTAAAGGCGGGCATTTATGTAAGTCCCCCTTTTGTCATGATCGATGCGAATGGCACTGAAACCGGGATGGCGATCGATCTCTGGGAGCACCTTGCTGAAAGGTTGAATATCCAGACGGACTACACAGTGTATTCGACATTTCGTGATTTGATCGATGCGACCGCCGGCGGCGCAGTGGACATTGCCATAACCAACCTGACGATCACCAAAGATCGCGCAGCAGTTGTTGATTTTACGCAACCCTGGTTCGATGCGGGATTGCGGATCATGGTGTCTGAGCAGCCAGCCACCGGTTTCAACGCAATCCTTCAGGGCCTGTCGGAAGCGGGTTACCTGCGTGCCTATGGTTGGCTGATCGCGATCATTGTGTTCGCTTCGCTCACACTGACTGCATTTGACCGCCGGTTCGATCCCGATTTTCCCCGGCGCTGGCGCGACGGGATCGCCGAGAGCTTCTTTGCGGTGATGTCGGTGGCGACGTCAGGACGGACCCCTGCGCGAAAGAACCTCTTCGGCTGGCTGGGGCGCATATGGTCCGCTCTGTGGCTGGTCTGCGGGATCGGGGTCCTGGCGTATGTGACGTCTTCAGTCACCAGCGTGATGACGACCCTTGCAATCACGGGGGCTATCGACGGCCCTGCAGATCTGCCGGGCCGCCAAATTGGTGTTTTTGCCGGAAGCGTGGCTGAGGATTTCTCCAGAGCCTCAGGCCTGAACATCAGGTCTTTTGCCGGCATTGAAGCTGCTGTCAGAGCCCTCAACGAAGGGCAGATCGACGCGATTGTGGGCGATGCGCCGGTGCTGGAATACTATGCCCATGTGATGCCCGACCTGTCGCTTTCGGTGGTTGGGCAGATCTTCGAGCCGGATAAATATGGTTTTGCCCTGTCGCCGGAAAGCGCGCTGACCAAACCGCTTACAATTGAGTTGCTGGGCCTGAAGGAGGACGGTGTGATCGACGATCTGAAGACCGAGTATTTCGGAAGCGACTGGTGAGCGACGAGCTGGTTGCCGCGAGCACTGCCGTTGATCCCCAGGCTTTCGCGCACATCCGGGTCGTGATCGGTGTCGTTACCGGGTTGAGCGTGACGCGTCTGCTGGGTGGGCTGTCTCGTTTTGTACAACATCCCGCACTCAACCGGATCTATCCGCCGCACCTGGCATGGGTATTCTTCGTGCTGCTCTCGGTCATTCATTTCTGGTGGTTCGAGTTCGGCTTGTTCCGGGTCACGCAATGGGGGTTCGGCGAATATGTGTTCGTGCTCAGTTATGCCGCGCTGATTTTCTTCATCTCCACATTGCTGTTTCCCGACCATATGGCGGATTATTCCGGCTATGAGAATTACTTTCACTCCCGGCAGAAATGGTTTTACGGCCTTCTTGCCACGTTTTTTGTCGTGGACATGTTGGATTCGGCTCTGAAGGGCGGGCAATATTTCGAAGCACTCGGATCAATGTATCCTGTCCGGCAAACCCTCCTGAGCTTGCTCTGCATCGCCGCAGCTTTCATCAAGCGAAGAAGCTACCACCTGGCTTTCGCGATTGCCGCGATCGTGGCCGAGATCTGGTGGATCTTCTCCCAATTCAGGTTCCTGGAGTAGCGCACGGTTCCACAGACCTTGCCTTTATTGAAGAAAGTGTGCCGACAACAAATTGCAATCAGATTGGGGTGTGTTGGGCTTACGTGATACCGGCAAGCCGATCACGTTCGGCTTTCTTCCCTCCGCGTCTCTGGCGGCGTCTGCCGGAAGGTCGACGATCTCATCCCGACAGGCCCAATGACGGGAACATCACGCGCAATACCCAATGACCGGATACCAGGCAAAATCGCTGCATCCTTGCAGCTTCTCGCCAGTTCAGCCTGTACCACGCCTATTCGGGATCGGACCTAGAGCCCGACGTCCGCCGGGTTACGCCGACATTCTGGTGACGCCCAATCTTAAAAGCGGCAACATGATTGCCAAGCCGCTGATCCATCTGGCTGGTGCCTCGTCAGCAGGCATTGCGCTCGGCGTGCAGATGCCGATCATGGTCACCAGCCGGTCGGATACCATCTACGCCCGCACGTCTCGGCGGCGCTGGCCAAGGTGTTTTATCACTTGCGGCGGGAGTGGCCGTTGGGGTTGCCGTCTTAGATGCGGAAACTCAGAGTTGACTTGCTCCGACAGGTCAGCGGCTCGCACCAGAAATGGCGACCCGTACAAGCCGCGCTGTCAAAAACCTGCAAATTTCTGTGCGAAAATGACAGGCGCCATGAGGGCAGATGTGTGCGGATCACAGGACGTGAGTTCCAGCTCATGTCCTGGCAGCCTGTTTGATATTTTGGGGCATTACAGTTGATGCATCGGGCACGAGATGGAGTTGGGCCCGGCTTCTTGGAAGGCTGCCGGGATGCTCGCGTTGCAGCCATTCAAGCATGTTTTCCCGGACTTCGCAGCGGAGTTCCCAAGCGATCGGCGAATTGCGAGCGCTCATCAAGGCGCGCACTGTGACGCTGTCGCGGTCCGTTTCAATCACCTGAAGATTGACGACTTTCTTGTCCCATCTGGGCGACGCTTTGACGATTTCTTCCAGTTTCAGCCGAATATCGCCAATGGGTGCAGTGTAGTCCAGATGCCAGTTTACCGAGCCGATGATCGAACCGCTTTCCCGCGTCCAGTTCTCAAACGGCTTTTCAATGAAGTAGCTCAGTGGAACCACCAGGCGGCGCCAATCCCAGATCCGTATGATCACATAGGTGGATGCAATCTCCTCAACCCATCCCCACTCTCCCTCGACGATAACCACGTCCTCAAGGCGGATTGGCTGTGTGAGAGCAATCTGAATTCCAGCAATCAGATTGGCAAGCACAGGGCGCGCGGCAAAGCCCAGAACCAGACCTGCAGCACCGGCGGACGCGAACAGGCTGACGCCGAATTGCCGCACCGCGTCAAAACTCGACAGCACGAAGCCTGCGGTCATCAGCACGATCAAAAGTCTGCCGATCCTCTGGATCATACGCACCTGCGTCGTCTGCTTGCGCGTCGACAAATTGTCTTCAGCGTCGCCCGGAAGACGTCTGAGAAATCGCATGCATGCAACGTCCAGTGCTACGATCAGGATCCAGCCGATGACGACCAGCAGCGTCGCTGTGGCGAATTGAGACAGGCCATCACGCCAGGCGGGAGGCAGACCCGCGACATTCACAAGGAAAAGACCAACAATCATCAGAACAAGCAGCCGGCTTGGTTTGCGCAATCTCGGCAAGACAGAAAAGACAAGTCCCGACCGGCCCCTGTAGAACCTGCTGACGGGGCGCCAGAAAACCGAATGCAGGATCAGGGCAAATAAAATACCAAGTGTGACGATCAGCCAGGGCCAGATTGCAGCCGGCACCAGGCTTTCGAAAAGGCCCATGGCCTGTTTGACTTCGTGAAAGACCGGTTCAACGGCTTCAACTGGTTCCATAAGGTCTTCCGTTTCTGTTGCACTGCAGCATCCAAGTGCAGCTTGAGCAGGGTGTCAAGGCATCATCCCAAATCGATTGGCTGTGGCTTCACCATTTTGGGCTGAGGTTTCAGCGCGAAATTATCTGATGGAGATGCGGTAAGATGCTAGCTGCGAGCGGATTCTGGTTGCTTGCGGTGAGGCCACAAAGACCTGGTGATGCCCAAATTCGAAAGCGGCAACATGATCGCCAAACAGCTGATCCACCTGGCCGGCGCCTCGTCAGTGGGCATAGTGCTTGGCGCGCAGGTGCCGATCATGCTGACCAGCCGCTCGGACACCGTGGATGCCCGGATTGTCTCGGCGGCGCTGGCAAAGGTGTCTTATCACTGGAGCAGGCTTAGGCCGCTTGGGGTGGCTTAGGGAAGCTGGGACAGGAGGTCAGGCAGCGCCCTCAGGTTTTCGATCTGTCTGAAACGGTCATGATCGACGGGTGCTTCGACATGCTCCAATGACCAGGTGAGGGCATGCGGGACGAAGATGCCCCATGCGCCAAGCTCGAGCACGGGAACGATGTCTGACTTGAGCGAGTTGCCGACCATCGCCGTGCTGTGCGGCTCCGCGCCTCTCTGGGCGAATATCCGCCGGTAGACCGCGGCGTTCTTGTCCGGCACTATTTCGATGGCGGCAAACTTCTCTGCCAGACCGGACTGGGCAAGCTTGCGTTCCTGGTCGAACAAGTCGCCTTTGGTAATCAGCATAAGGCTGTAGCGGCCGGCGAGCGTGTCGAGCACATCGCCCGCGCCTTCCATCAGTTCGATCGGGTGGCCCATAAGTTCGCGGCCGATCGCCAGAATCTTGGCGATGGTTTCGGTCGGAACCTGGCCGTCGGTGACTTCGATCGCCGTCTCGATCATCGACAGAACGAAACCCTTGATGCCAAATCCGTAGATCTTCAGGTTCCGTTTCTCTGCGGCCAGCAAACGTTCCGAAAGATGGTCGCCTTCCGCATGGTCAAACAGGAGTGCACGGAATTCCCGCTCGGTCAGGCGATAGAACTGCTCGTTTTGCCAAAGTGTATCGTCGGCGTCGAAAGCAATGGTCTTGAGCATTGCAAATATCCCAAATACAAGGTTTTCCGGGGCAGGCCGGAACTCTCACCGCATCAACAGCACCGGTGCCTTGCAGCTTCTGAGCATTTCACTAGTCGTCGAGCCGATGACGAAGGCGCGGATGCGGGAGTGGCCGTAGGCGCCCATGGCGACGAGGCAGGAGCCGTGCTCCTCGACGCGTTTGCCCAGAACCTCGTCGGGCTGTCCTGACAGAATGGTTGTTTCCACGCTCAAACCGGCGCCAACGAGAATGGCCTTGGCGTTTTCGAGCGCCTTTTCGGTGTCGCGGTTGCGGCTTCCGACGGTGACCAGATCAATGTTCAGGCCTGCAAACAGCGGATTTCGGGCAATGTGATCGACCACGCGCTGGCTTGAAGCGCCGCCATCATAGGCGATGATTGCGGTGGTGATCGGCTTGAAGGCGCGGGAGGCGACAAAGACCGGCTTGTGGCTGGCGCGGATGAAGCGCTCGAGGTGGGCGCCGAGCCTGAGGCTTGCGAAATCGGCTTCTTCGCCGCGTTTGCCAACCATGATCACGCTGGCGGGGCCTTCCTGCTCGATCACCGTGTCGACTATTTCGCCCATACGCAGGTGAGCGCCGGCGACCTTCTGGCCTGCGGCCTCGATGATGCTGCGGGCATCGTCAAGGATGGCGCGGCCCTTCTGCTGCAGCAGTTTTGAGCGTTGCTCATCAAGCGATGAAAGCTGTTCCAGCAATGCGGTGCGGGCACCCAGCGCAATCGATCCGGAGAGATCTGATTTGCTCGCGCCCGGATGGCGGTCGAGCACGTGCAGCAGGTCGACTTCGGCGTTCATGCGTTCCGCAGCCCAGGCCGCGTGGTCGCAGACGCTTTTCGAATAGGTGGACCCGTCAACAAGGGCCAAAAGGATGTTGGTCATGATCATGTCCTCCCTTAGAGCGCATGCCACGTCCACCTGGACGCACAAAGGTCGCTCTATTTCTACTAAACCAGGGCATCTTATATGCATCAGGCGATTTCGCCTGATGCAGGATGCACTAGCTCGTTGATTTTACGCAATTGCGGACGCGAAACCGGTTCCCACTTTCGCTGGAATTGCTTTAATGCGAAATCAGCTGGTCCATGGCGCCCGGCTTGTCGTGAATGGCAAGCCGGTCGACGATGGTTTCCGATGCTTCGTTCATGCCGATGATCTCCACCTCGGCGCCATCGCGGCGGAATTTCAATACCGCCATGTCGAGTGCTGCGACGCTGGAAATATCCCAGATATGGGCGCGGGAGACGTCGATGACGACACGCTCGAGCACTTCGCGGAAATCAAAAGCTTTCATGAAATCTTCCACTGACGCGAAGAACAGCTGGCCTTCGACGATGTAGGTCCGTGTGCGGCCATCTTCCGAAAGGTGCGAGCGGACGCCGAACAATTGCGCGATCTTCCAGGCGAAGAACAGGCCCGACAGCAGCACGCCGACGAGGACGCCGATGGCGAGATTGTGGGTGAAGACCACGAACAGGACGGTCGCCAGCATCACTACGGAAGAGGAGCGGGGATGGGTGCGCAGGTTCTTGATCGAGGACCAGGAGAATGTGCCGATCGAGACCATGATCATGATCGCCACCAGCGCCGCCATCGGAATTTTGGCGACCGAATCCCCCAGCACGACAATGAAGAACAAGAGCATGGCGCCGGCAACAAAGGTCGACAGGCGTCCGCGTCCGCCGGATTTCACATTGATGATCGACTGGCCGATCATGGCGCAACCGGCCATGCCGCCAATGAAGCCGGTGGCAGTGTTGGCGATGCCCTGGCCGACGCATTCCATATTGCGGTTGGATGAGGTGTCGGTGAGATCATCGACGATGGTCTGGGTCATCAGCGATTCGAGCAGGCCGACGGCGGCAACTGCGACCGAATAGGGCAGGATGATCCACAATGTTTCGAGCGTCAGCGGGATGTCAGGGATCAGGAAAATCGGCAGCGTATCGGGCAGCGCGCCCATGTCGCCCACGGTGCGCAGGTCGAAGCCGAAGAACACCGTGACTGCGGTGAGCACGACGATGGTTACCAGCGGCGAGGGGATGGCGGTGGTGATCAGCGGGAACAGATAGATGATGCCAAGGCCTGCTGCGACCATGACATAGGTGAGCCAGGGCACACCCATGAGTTCGGGCAGTTGCGCCATGAAGATCAGGATCGCGAGCGCATTGACGAAGCCGGTCATCACCGATTTCGACACGAAGCGCATGACATAGCCCAGCTTGGCGATGCCCGCCACGATCTGGATCAGGCCGGCGAGCACGGTGGCTGCAAGCAGATACTCAAGCCCGTGTTCCCTGACCAGAGTGACCATGAGCACGGCAGTCGCCGCCGTGGCCGCCGAAATCATGCCCGGACGCCCGCCGACGATCGCGGTGATGACAGCAATCGAAAACGAGGCGTAGAGGCCGACCTTGGGGTCGACGCCTGCGATGATCGAGAAGGCGATGGCTTCCGGGATCAGCGCCAGTGCGACGACGAGGCCGGACAGGATGTCGCCCCGGATGTTGCTGGTCCACTGCGAAAAATAGCTGTTGAGCGAAATCATGGAGAGTTGGCGTCCTGTCCGGTGAAAGGATGTTTCGGTGATGCTGTGCTTGCAGGAGGGGCCAATGCGAACAGTGTTTGCGGCCCGGCGTTCCTGCTTCCTGCTGGGATCATGATCCGTAAGCGGATCAACGAGAGTGCGGTCTCGATACAGGCATAAGCCGGGATTGCCAAGCCACGCCTGTTCGCAGGTGCGGAAAAACTGCCGATAAGGCCGAAATCAGGCGGTGAGTTCGTGGATCTTCACGTCCGGGCACACAGACCTGGCAATGTCGCAGAGATGACTATGGTGAGTGAGATAGATCACCTGGCCGACGCCTGCCATGCCGGCAAAAAGCCTAAAGGTTTCCTCGGCGCGGAAATCATCAAACGTCTCCATGATGTCATCGGCAATGAACGGCACGGTCTGGCGCGAGGCGGCAAATTCATGGAAACCCGCAACCCGAAGCGCCAGATAGAGCTGGAACCGCGCGCCCTTGGACATTTCCGCGGCCTGCTTGGAGGTTCCGTCGTTCTGGATGGCGATCAGCAATTCGCGTCCCTTGTCTGGCTGCGAGGCCAGGTTCCTATAGCGGCCACGGCTGATGGTGCGGATGGCCTCTGACGCGCGCTGCATCATTGATGAGCTGTGGCGCTCGCGATAGAGCGTGAGTGCCTGTTCCATGGCGATGATCCCGGCTGAAAGCCTGAGATAACGCTCGGCACCGTCCGCGATGGCGAGCAGAATTGTCTTGCGGCTCTGTTCGATCCGGGCCACCGCATCGTCTCCGCCGACCGCGTTCATGGCCTCTGATGCGCGGCTCTGGGCGGCGAAAAGATGCTGGACTTCGGCGTCGAGCTTTTCAAGTGATGCTTCAAGGTCCTGCTTTTCGGCGCTCAGTTCTGCTGCGTCCGTGGCCTCCAATTGGGCACGGGCCTCCTCGAGCGAGCCTGCGCCCAGCGTCTCGCGAATCTCGGACGCGATCTGCTCTATCCTGAGAGCAAGCTGTTTGCGTTCGAGTGCCTGCTCTGTGCGAAGGGCCGCATCGGCCAGCGTCTCGGCGCCAAGCGCATCAAGCATCTGCGACTTCCGGGCCGCATGGGCTGCAAGGGTTTCAGAGTGGTTGCGCTGCCGTGACGTGGCCTCTTCGATCTTTCGCGACAGATCCTCGTGCCGGGTGCGCGCCTTTTCCGCTGTTGCCAGCCGTTCGGTCAGGTGTCGCGCGATGGCGGCCGGAGGGACAGCGTCCGTTTCAATCCCGGCGCTCAAGGCCGTTGCCTGAAGGGCGGCAGTATAATCGGCCTGATCGCGTTCCATCTTGGCAATGCGGTCGGCAAGGCTTGCGCGGTCATGGATCGCGGTTGCCAGTTCGCCAAGCACCGGCAACGCCTCGCGCACTTCCGCAGCGGTCGGGGCCTGTTTCCCTTCGCCAAGCCAGCATCCGTCGCAGGCTTCCTTCCAGGCCAGCATCCAGACCTTGGCTTCCTCTTCGGCTGTTCGCACATCACGTTCGCGCCGGGTCAGAATGCGCTCCTGTTCGGCCAATGTCTGACGGTAGCCCTCGAGCCGGGTTTCCTGGCTGACCAGATGCTGCCCTCGGGTGACCAGCGTCTCTAGGTCGTCCTCGGTTGAAAGCTCAGGATCGAGTGGCTCCAGCGCCCGAACCATCCGGTCGACCGCCGCCTGCCGATCCTGTCCAGCGGTTTCAAGGTCCCGGAGGTGGGCACGAAGCGTTTCGTCAGCTTCAATCGCCATCTCTCTGCGGTGGAGCCAGGTCTCGAGCGTCTCAATTGTCATCTCGGTCGGAAGGCTGGCCGAGAGTTGTTCGATGCTTTTGGCGATCCGGGCACTCAGTTCGGCAAGCGCGGACTCGAGCTTGGTTTTTGTGGCCGTTGCGCCTTCAAGCTCCGTTGTCGCGATAGCCGTTTGCACCGCAATTTCATTGAGCTTGGCAACATCGGCCTGATGCGATGCGCGCTTATCGGCTGCCTCATCATAGGCCCGCATCGCGGCTTCGAAGGATGTGGCGGTATCTGCGTCAAGACTGGCCTTGTGATTTGCCCAGGTCAGATCTCTGGCTGCCCGCAGACTATCGGTTTCCGTGGCTGAGAGCAGGGCGCGCGATTGGGCGACTGCGCCAGCCTCGGCCTCGAAACGTTTGAGGGAGTGCGTGAGGCGGGTGATGTCTTCGCGGGCGACGTCCAGCTTCCGCCCTGTTTCCTCGATTTCCGACTTCCATTTCCGGAGTGTGTCGGGGGAAGGAGGCTGCATGGCTCGCAATTCGGTGGTGTCGCCCTGCCATGGGGACAGTGTGTCGATGAGCGCAGCGGATTTTTCGCGGGCTGCGGCAACGGCACGTTTGGCGGTCTGGCGCCGAAGCCCGTGATCGTCATTGCGAAGCAGTGTCAGGGTCTCGCTCAAGGCCGCGATCTGGCTTTGCCGGCGCTCTGGTGTGGTTTGAGCGGGGTCACCGCCAGCAGACTGCAGGTGTGCGTTGGCGTCGTCGCGGCTGGCCTTGGCGTCTGCGGCTTCTTTCTTTGCGACGGTCAACCGCACATCGAGGCTTGACCGCGCATCGATGAGGTCGCGCAGGGCCGCAGTCCTGGATGTGTTCAGCAGGAGCTGTTCCGCGTCTGGTTCGCCGGCCCGGCCGAGGCGGACCAGAAACTGCTCGATGCGTCCGTCAATCCGGCCCAGTGCAGTGCGGCGCTCCGGCAGATCCTCGCCGGCTGCATCATGGCGCGTTCGCAGCCGGTCAAGTTCTGTAAGCCTATCCTGAAGCGACAGGATTTCCGCATCAACACCGATTGTTTCCAGTTCAGCGCTGAGACGATCGATCTCTTCGTTCAATGCTTCGCCGCTGGCGGTGAGGGACGCTTCCTCATTTCCGAGATCGCGCACCTGCTGCCGCCATTCCGGCGCGACTGCGGGCAGGTCCATGAGCGGTTCAAGCTGCTCGCTCAGTCGCTCAATGTCTGCCAGGCGCGGCCGTGCGTTCAGCAGGCGATCAACCGCTGTCAGCCGGATGCGGAGGTGCTTTCGTCGCTCGCCGGCTTCGGCGTGCCGCGACCTTGCCTCATCAAGATCCTTGTTCAGCTGGGCATATTTGCTGGCCTGGGTGTCGATCAGATCGCGCTCGGCTTTCAGCTCCGCCAGCTCGGATTTGAGTTCACTGAGGATACGCTTCTGGGCGCGGGGCTTGTAGAATTCCTCGGTCTCCGTGCGGATCTGGACAAGCCGCTGGGAGAGTTCACCCAGCCCCGCGCTGGCAGAGAACAGCAGTTCACCCAGATCGCCACGGCTTGCGAGGATGCTTTCGCCGCCCTGTTCCAGGCTCTCGTCATCAAGCGAAAACATGGTCTGGTAGCTGTCCCGGTCGAGCCCGCCAAGACCTGCAAGCAGCGCTCCGTCGGAGACGGTTTGATCTCTGCCGTCGAGCAGGCTGTTCTGCGGCCGCTTGATCCTTACAAAGTCCTGGGTCTTGCCATCGATTTCTATCGCTGCGCCAATACGCATGTTTGGATAGGGGTGGAGGAAGTTGTAACTGCTTTGCGCGCCGATGCCGAACAGCAGGTCGAGCCAGGCGCTGAACAGGGTCGACTTTCCCGCTTCATTGGGGCCGTAGACGATATGCAGATCGGCTGCGCCCTCGGTCCGGGCACCGAAATTGATGACATGGTCGGTGAACTTGCCATAGCGGGTGAGATCGAGGCGATTGAGGCGCATCAGGCAGTCTCGCTCCCTGATGAAGCGCCGGATTGGAGCCGCGCCAGCACGTCATCACCGCCCTGGCGGGCAAGCTCGATGCGGCGGGCTCTGGTCTCTGTCTCGTCCCTGCCGAACAGATCGCGAAGATCGGTCGGCAGTTGAGCCTGCAACGTATCCGCCAAACTCGCCAGGGCGGTTTCAAACGCGTCAGACTCGAGGATGCCGGTTTCAATCAGCGCTTTGAGCTCATGCAGCGGGTCGGTCGCAGAGCCTTGAGCCGTCTTTGGCGGTGTGCAATCAATGTCGAGCTTTTCGATCCAGATTGCGCCAATCTGCGCGGCGCGTTCTTCAGCTTCGGCCATGAGCAGATCGGCGTCACGGCGCATGCGCCAGGCGAGCGGGGTTTCACCGGTAAAGCCGAGCCGTACCACCAGTTCAGATGCTGCTGAAACCGTGCGAGCTTGTTTCAGAGCGTCGCTGAGGGACTGCGCCAAGGCGTTCCATTCGCTCACGCTACCCGCATCAATGGTGACACGGGTGAACTCGGCGAGTGCGGTCTGTCTTTCTTCAAGATGCACGGTTCCATCGTCTAGGATGGACACGAGCGTCACGGACTTTGGGCCGTCCTCGTTGATGTCGCGCCCCTGCGGCATGCCGGGCATGACGATGGTGGTCGATCCGGATATGGCAGCGCGTTTGTGGATATGTCCCAGTGCCCAATAGTCAAAGCCGGTGGCTTGCAGTTCAGCCGGGCTGCAGGGCGCATAGGGATCGTGGCCGGGCGCACCGCCGAGGCTCGTGTGCATGATGCCGATGTTGATGGCATCGGGTATGGCCCGAGCGTATTTCGGCAGCAGGCTTTCAGGCGCTGTCGGATTGGCAAAACTCAGACCGTGGATGGCAACGGGCTTTTTGCCTGGGCCACGTTCAATGAGCGCATGCTGGGCGCGTCCACCAAACAGTTTGACCAGGTCCGGCAGCACCAGTTCGCGGGATATGCGCGACAAGGCGTCATGATTGCCACGAATGATGAAGGTGCGGATGCCGGCGTTTGAAAGACGGCCGAGTTCGCTGGCCAGAAACCGGGCCGTTTTCATCGATGTCTGATCGCCATCGTAGAGATCGCCGGCGATCAAAAGCGCATCGACACGCTCATTGATGCAGAGGTCAATAATGTTGCTGAAGGTTTGACGGGTCGCCCCGCCGATCAGATCGGCAAGGTCCGGATTGCGCAGCGCCAATGATTTGAGCGGCGAATCAAGGTGGATGTCAGCGGTATGGATAAAGCGGAAACCGGTGATTGAAATGTCCTCCGGCGCTTTCCGAGTCATTCAGGATCGTGTGGCCTCGAGCCCTAGCACAGGCTTTCAGCTTGGGCACAGGTTTTTCGCCAGACATGACGGCAAAGTGCCGCGACGCCGATTGCAAGAAAGCGTTAGGATCGGTGTCTGCGACAGAACTGCAATCAGGGCTTGCTGCCGGTTTTCCCGGTGATTTGCAGCCAGTGACCGCCATGTTTGGGAGACTGGATCTTGCGGAAGCTTATCCGCGCCGACTGAACCGGCTGGACGTCATCCTGAAGATTGTCGAGGACATAATCGCCATCCCGGGTTCTGACCACCAGAACGGTGTGAGCTTCACCTCTGGCGTAACCCATGGTCAATAGCAGCTGTGACGCCTTGAAGCCCTTGCGCAAAAGCTTGGCACGTTTGGCCAGTGCGAAGTCTTCGCAATCGCCTGCGCGGGCATTGGCTGTCCAGAATTCCTTGCGGCCAAAGGCGGTGGTGTCGGCAGCTGGCTTGATTGCACGATTGACTGCCAGGTTGACGCTGTTCAGGACGCCCAGACGTGCGGCCGGCAAACCGGCATTCGCTGAACGACTGCGGCAATCAGATGCGTTGCGTGTGCAGTATTCCACATGGCCATAGGGCCGGGTGGTCTCCCTGCCGGTTTTTAGCCATGTAGATGCGAATGCCGGCGACAGCAGTGAAAACAGAGCCGCCAGGGCGACCAGCAAGAAAAGAGGTGCGCTCATGGATAGGACGGAGCTCCTTGTTTGCAGTTTCTAGCAAGGCCGGCGGCCTCGACTGCAATGATAAGATTCGAAAAAAGCCGGTTAGGCAAGCTTTGCCTGGGGAAACTGTTCTTTATGTGGCTCGATTGAACATTGGCGCCTATTTATTCATATGGGTAATTTTGCATAAGAAATAATCATAGTCTAAAAAATGTGCAAATATGTGCATAATTTTGGGGTGAATTTTGGCGGGCAATGCGGGATAGCTTTAAAATCCGTTAATTTCCGGGCTCAAGTGAAACTGGCAAGGGGTTTGCATTGAATACATCCGTGGACACGAACAGCACGGAGGCTGACATGAAATTTACCACTAAATTGCGTATCGCAGGGGCGGCGGCATTTATTACTTCTACCGTTTTGACACAATCGGCGTATGCGCAGGAGGAGACAATCAAGGTTGGTGTTCTGCACTCGCTTTCCGGCACTATGGCGATTTCTGAAACAACACTTAAAGACACGGTGTTGATGCTGATCGAACAGCAGAACGCCAAGGGTGGCGTGCTGGGCAAGAAGCTCGAGGCAGTTGTCGTCGACCCGGCTTCTGACTGGCCGCTGTTTGCCGAGAAGGCGCGCGAGCTGCTGACAGTCGACAAGGTCGACGTGATGTTCGGCTGCTGGACTTCAGTGAGCCGCAAGTCGGTTCTTCCGGTGATCGAAGAGCTGAACGGTCTTCTGTTCTACCCGGTTCAGTATGAGGGCGAAGAATCCTCCAAGAACGTCTTCTACACCGGTGCTGCTCCAAACCAGCAGGCAATTCCCGCGACCGATTACTTCCTGGAAGAACTCGGCGTTGAAAAGTTTGCGCTGCTCGGAACTGACTATGTCTATCCGCGCACAACCAACAAGATCCTCGAGCAGTATCTCAAGGACAAGGGCATTGCTGCCGAAGACATTTTCGTCAACTACACGCCTTTCGGTCATTCCGACTGGTCCAAGATTGTTGCTGACGTGGTTGCCCTTGGCGCCGACGGCAAGAAGGTTGGCGTGATCTCGACCATTAATGGCGACGCCAACATCGGCTTCTACAAGGAACTCGCAGCGGCCGGTATCTCGGCGGACGACATTCCGGTCGTGGCCTTCTCCGTCGGTGAAGAAGAGCTTTCCGGTCTCGACACCACCAACCTCGTCGGTCACCTGGCTGCCTGGAACTACTTCCAGTCTGCCGATGTTCCGGTCAATGCCGAATTCATCAAGGAATGGAAGGCATTTGCAGGCGAAGAACGCGTGACCAACGACCCGATGGAAGCCACCTATATCGGCTTCAACATGTGGGTCCAGGCCGTTGAGGCCGCTGGCACCACCGACGTCGATGCGGTTGCAAAGGCCGTGGTCGGGCAGAAAGCTCCGAACCTGACCGGCACGATGGCCGAAATGCTGCCCAACCATCACCTGACCAAGCCGGTTCTGATCGGCGAAATCCAGGCCGATGGCCAGTTTGACATCGTCAGCCAGACAGAGCCTGTCCCAGGCGATGCATGGACCGACTTCCTGCCCGAATCCAAGGTGCTTGAGTCGGACTGGATCGATCTGAAGTGCGGTATGTACAACACCGAGACCAAGACCTGCGTTCAGCTCAATTCCAATTATTGATAACTGACGACAAGGGAAGGGGGCCTCAGGGTCCCCTTCCTGCAGTGTTTTCAAACAATTCCGGTTTTCCATGCTCCGCATCGCACTCATCTTATTCGCCGCGCTGATTGCACTTTCACCCGCCAGTGCGCAGGAGAGTGACCTCAACGCCTTGCTCGAGATACATCGCGCCAAGATCGAAAAGCCTTCGCGCACGACCATCGGCCCTGTTCTCAAAGATCTTGCCGAAAGCCAGTTGCCGGGTGTGGCGGTATTGCTGGAGAAATGGCGTGAGAAGGAATTGTGGCAGCGCGAATCCGACGGGCGGTTCTTCTATGTGGAGAAACGCGACGGCGGCCAGTTGATGCTGATTGATGTCGCGACCGGCGCGGAAGCTGGCGAAGCCGACGAAAACGAACTCGACAATCTCAAGCCAAACAGCGGTGTTCGTGGCGTGATTGCTGCGGTACTTGTCCAGTTCCAGCTTTCTGACCCGGATCCGGAACGCCGCCTGCAGGCGCTGACAGCGCTGGAACGCGATGCCAATGCCTCTCACCTGAGCATCCTGCGTGCCGCGATCGAAACGGAAACAGATCCCGCTATCAAGACGAGGAAAGAACGTCTGCAACGGCTGCTGACCATTCCGTTTGGCAGCGATCAGGCGACACGGGTCGCCGCGATCAAGAGTTTTGCCGGAGATCCCGGAGTGGACGCGCGGGCTGCGCTAAACCCGTTGCTTGCCACAAACGTTGCGGTCTTCGACGCTGCGCCCGAGGGGGTAAATGTTGCCAGATTGCTCACACCCGGTCGCGACATAGAACCGGCGGCGGCCTATCAGTTGCTGGTTGACGAGGGCAAGGCGCGCCCCATCGTGCCGCTGGCCGAGCGCAAGCAAGCGTTGATCGCCAGTATCCAGGACGGAATGGTTGCCGGAATTCCGGTTGCAGAGCTGGTAACGCAGACCGCACGCGATAGGGCCTATCTGGCACTTGCGGCTGCAGGGACTGTGCCGCCGCTGGTGAGTGTCGAGGAACAGCGTTCCGCAATCGCTGATCATGTGTTCGCAGACATCTACACCGAAAAGGATCCGGTGCTAACCACGGCCGCCAGAGAGACGCTCGCCAATATCAGCGGCACCGTGGGCTTCTATCAATTTGTCGATCTGGCGCTGGATGGCCTGTCGCTGGCGTCGATCTACTTCCTGGCCGCGATCGGCCTTGCAATCACCTTCGGGGTGATGGGAGTGATCAACATGGCGCATGGCGAGTTCATCATGATCGGTGCCTACACCGGCTATGTCGTCCAGCAGTATATTCCCAACTACACAGTCTCCATCATCGTCGCTCTACCGCTGGCCTTCGCTGTGGCCTTTCTGGCCGGCGTCGCTCTTGAGCGGCTGGTAATCAGGTATCTCGCGCACCGTCCTCTGGAGACGCTGCTTGCGACCTTCGGGATTTCGATTGCGCTTCAGCAGATCGCCAAGAATATCTTCGGAACGCAAGCCCGACCGCTCACCTCTCCATCCTGGCTGGACGGCGCCTGGGTGCTCAACGACGTGGTGTCGATCAGCTATATCCGGATCGCGATCTTTGTTCTTGCCATCGCCTTCCTTGGCTTGCTGCTTTTCATCCTGAACAAGACCCGGCTCGGGCTCGAGGTCCGGGCGGTGACGCAGAATCCGCGGATGGCGTCCTCGATGGGGATCAAGCCTGACCGCATCAACATGCTGACCTTCGGGCTCGGCTCCGGCATTGCGGGGATCGCAGGCGTTGCCATCGGTCTTTTCGCCAAGGTCACGTCGGAACTTGGCTCCGGTTACATCGTCCAGAGCTTTATGACCGTCGTCGTCGGCGGCGTCGGAAACATCTGGGGCACGCTGGCCGGTGCCGGAATGATCGGTTCGCTGCAAAAGGTGATCGAGTTCTTCAATCCGTCAAACACTTTGGCGGCGCAGACCTACATGATCATCTTCATCATCATTTTCATTCAGTTCCGACCCAAGGGCATTATCGCGCTCAAGGGCCGTGCGGCGGGGGACTAGACCATGCAACGCTCCCTGTTTGCCAGGCAGCCGTCGGTGCTGATCTTCATCGGTCTTCTCGCGGTCTTTACCATTGCGATCACAATCATGTCGGAAGGGTTTGGGCTCGGCATTGTCTCGACGAGCCTGATCAAGATCCTCGGCAAGACCTTGTGCCTTTGCCTTATCGCCATCGCCATGGATTTGGTCTGGGGCTATTGCGGGATCCTGTCGCTGGGGCATTTCGCCTTCTTCGGGCTTGGTGGCTATATGATCGGCATGTGGCTGATGTATGAGCGCACCAAGGACATCGTCATCGCCTCACTCGCCGGCGGGGAATTGCCGCCGACGTCTGAAGAGATCCGCGATGCGATTGGCTCGCAAATCTTCGGTGTCGTGGGTGGCGCTGATATCCCGGCGATCTGGTATTTCGCGGACAGTCTCTATGCGCAGCTGGCCCTGGTGGTTCTGGTGCCGGGGCTTCTGGCGCTGGTTTTCGGCTGGCTCGCTTTCCGCAGCCGCGTGACCGGGGTGTATCTCTCCATCCTCACCCAGGCGATGACACTGGCGCTGGCGCTTTACCTGTTCCAGAACGACAGCGGGTTACGCGGAAACAATGGCCTGTCAGGGCTTCAGAACATCCCCGGTCTGACCGATCTGCCCCAATCGGTGGTCTCGGTCTGGTTTTTCCTGGCGTCCGCTGTTGCGCTCGGTCTGGGCTATATGGTGGCTGCCTGGGTTGTGTCTGGCAAGTTTGGCAATGTTGTCCGCGCCATCCGCGACGACGAAGCCCGCATTCGGTTCATGGGTTACCCGGTGGAGGCCTACAAGCTGGTGGTGTTCACGCTGACCGCAGTGATCGCGGCAATCGCAGGTGCGCTGTACTATCCGCAGGCTGGCATCATCAATCCGGCCGAAATCGCGCCGATCGCCTCGATCTATCTGGCGGTCTGGGTGGCGATCGGCGGGCGCGGGCGGCTTTACGGTGCGGTCATCGGCGCTGCAACGGTGTCGCTGCTGTCGTCGTGGTTCACTGGTGGTCAGGCGCCCAGCATTCCGCTCGGCTTCTACACGATCGACTGGGTTGACTGGTGGCAGGTGCTGCTCGGACTTGGCTTTGTGCTGGTCACCTTGTTTGCGCCTAAAGGCATTGGCGGGCTGTTTGACCGGCTGGTCAGAAAGGAAGCATCATGAGCGCGCTTCTGGAAGTGACCTCGATTTCGGTGTCGTTTGACGGCTTCAAGGCGATCAACAACCTCTCCTTCGAGATCGGCGGGCAGGAGTTGCGCGCCATCATCGGACCCAACGGCGCCGGCAAGACCACCTTCATGGACATCGTCACGGGCAAGACCAAGCCGAACGAGGGCAGGGTGCGCTTTGGCGAGCCGCAGCTCGATCTTCTGCGTTTGTCCGAAAGCCAGATCGCGCGTGCCGGTGTTGGCCGCAAGTTTCAGCGGCCGACAGTGTTCGAGGCACAAAGCGTGCGTGACAACCTGACGATGGCGCTCAGCAATGACCGGCTGCCATTCGCTGTGCTGCGCTACAAGCCATCAAAGGAAGACGGAAACCGGGTGTCAGCACTGGCAGAGGAAATCGGCCTTTCGGCAGAACTTGACCGGACTTCAGGCGAACTGTCCCACGGCCAGAAGCAATGGCTGGAAATCGGCATGTTGCTGGCGCAGGACCCGAAGCTGCTTCTGGTCGATGAACCGGCTGCGGGCATGACGCTGGGCGAACGCGAACACACCACTGACCTGTTGCGCCGGGCTGCGGAAACCCGCGCGGTTGTGGTCGTCGAGCACGATATGGAATTTGTCCGCAGGCTCGATTGCAAGGTGACGGTGCTTCACGAAGGGTCGGTTCTGGCGGAGGGGACGCTTGATCACGTTACCGCCAATTCCGACGTCATTGATGTGTACCTGGGGCGATGACCATGCTGGAAGTTGAAGACCTGACCTTGCATTACGGCCAGTCGCAAATCCTCAAGGGCATCTCGCTGAAAGCCGATGTGGGGCAGGTGACCTGCGTTATGGGCACCAATGGCGTCGGCAAGACCAGCCTCCTGAAGGCCATCTCCGGGGTTCATCAGCGCTCTGGTGGCGACTACACGCTCGCGGGTGAAGCAATCGGGAAACTTGCCCCGTATCAGCTGGCTGCCAAGGGGGTGGGTTATGTGCCGCAGGGCCGCGACATCTTTCCGCTTCTGACAGTGACTGAAAACCTGGAAACCGGGTTTGCCTGCCTGCCGCGCTCCGAGCGCAAGATTCCGGATCATATCTATGAGCTTTTTCCGGTGCTCAAGGACATGCGCAACCGGCGCGGTGGTGATTTGTCTGGCGGCCAGCAGCAGCAGCTCAGCATCGCCCGCGCGCTGATAACAAAGCCCAAATTGCTTCTGCTCGACGAGCCCACCGAAGGCATCCAGCCCAACATCATCCAGCAGATCGGGCGTGTGATCTCGCTGCTTCGTGACGAGGGCACGATGGCGATCGTGCTGGTGGAGCAGTATTTCGAGTTTGCCTATGGTCTGGCTGACAGGTTCTGCGTCATCGAGCGCGGTGAAGTCAAAATGTCCGGCGATCGCGAGAGCCTGAGTAAGGAAACACTTCGAGCTGCGGTTTCGGTTTGAGGAATTGGTGAATTTGGCGGCATGCCCAGGTTTTGGGCGAATGCTGATCTTGCCGAGCAGAGCCTGCCCATTGCAAGTGCATCGAGGTTAATGATCTGGACTTAAAAGGCTGCGAAAGCCGCTTTGGAACGACCCGCCTGAACTGGCACGGTACATGCATTTATAAAAACCAGATCCAGAGGGGATCACAACAACGCTCGAAAAGAGTGCTTTGCCAAAGGCCGTCAGGCAGGAAAACGCAAGTCCCGGATGTACGGACAGCGCCCTGCCTGGCGGTCTTTTCATATTCCGGGGTGAGGATCGGTGATCTGGATCTGCGCGCCAAGGTTTGTTCCCCGGCCCCGGGCGCGGAGTTCAGGGAGTTTGCGGTCAACCACCCAGTCAGTCGTCGCGGCTGCGAGCCAGATCGCAAACAGCGTTACCCATGCCGTCAGCGCGAAAATGCTTGCGCCGGTAACGCCGGCGCCGACAGCACAGCCTCCGGCCAGCATGCCGCCGAAGCCCATGAGGGCTGCGCCGGCGAGATAGCGCCGCATCGAATCTCCTCCCTCAAAGCCCTGCAGTTCAAGTTCGCCGGTTGCCCAGGCTGCAACAAACGCGCCGATGAAAACGCCGGGCACAAGGCCGACGTCGAAATCGATCATTGATCCGGGACGCGAAAGGAACAGCATCAGCGTATCGGCGGAGGGGCCGGTGAAACTCAAGGATTTGAGCTGGACGGGTTCGAAGGCGATCGAGGTCATGGCGCTGGTGAACAACCAGGCCAGCGGAATGCAGGCGCCAACAGCGAAGGCCGCAATGGTCTTCCAGATCCCGATCCTGCGCCATATCGCCAGTGAGAGGCTTGCCAGAAGGCCGATTACGACCGCTGCGGAGGCTACCCAGTCCGGGATGCCTGACATCGCCAGGAGGTCGTTCGATCCGATGGTCAGTGTTGTCAGCGGTGCTGCCAGCGCATCCCGCACAGGGGAGAGGAAACCGTGCAGACTGGCCTGCGCCACAACCGCGAAGACGAGGCCCGAGAGCAGGGCGCGGAGGTTTCCTGTGGCGGAAAGCACCAGAAGCCGTGAGGAGCAGCCGCGCGCGAGCACCATGCCGGTGCCAAACAGCAAGCCGCCAAGAGCGGCACCCGACAGGCTTTGCGGGGAGGCCAGTTGCCGCGCTTCGGTGGCGGTGAACATATCCAGAGACGTCAGCAGCATCGTGCCGGCAATGGCGGTCGAGAACACGATCAGCCAGATTGCCATCTTGCCGCCAATCTGGCCACGGGAGAACTCAACGGCAGCCGCGCGCAGACAGAAACGGCTCTGTTGCGCGAAACCGCCAAATATTGCACCAATGACCGCGCCGCCAATGAGAAGCGTCACATTGTCGCCGAAACGGTCAGCAAGCAGTTCAAGGTTCATGGTATTACCCCCGTGAGACCAAGAACGCCGATTTCAGCCAAGAGGCATTGACCTGGGTCAAGACAAAGGCAAATATTCATATAAATCTATATGGGAGAAAAATCATGGCACCGCTCAACCTGAAGCGACGCACACTCTTGCAGGCCGGCATGGCAGCTGCGGCAACCGCAATGATGCCGATGGGGTTGCGTCAGGCCAATGCAATCGAGATCGGCGACGCGGTGTTGACCAGCGTCAGCGACGGCAACCTTGTACTGCCGGTCAGCTTCTCGTTTCCGGATGCACCGCAGGATGAGCTGATGGCGCTGCTGGTCAAGAACGGATTGGCGACCGATACTCTGCTGCCTGATTGCAATGTTCCGATTCTGAAAACCGCTGACCGGCTGATCATGTTCGATGTTGGCGCGGGCGCGAACTTCATGCCGTCTGCTGGCAAGCTTATCGACAACATGGCAGATGCGGGCTTCGATCCGGCTGATGTTACGGACGTTGTCTTCACCCATGGCCATCCCGACCATCTTTGGGGGCTGGTTGATGATTTTGATGAGGTCGTCTTCAGCAATGCCCGCTTCCACATGGGCCGGACGGAGTGGGAATTCTGGCGCAATCCCGGAACGATTGACGCCATGCCGGAAGAGCGCAAGACCTTCGCGGTTGGCGCGCAGAACCGGCTGGCGTTTCTTGAAGACACGATCAACCTGTTCGAGCCTGGCGCCGAAGTGTTGCCGGGTATCGAAGCCGTCGACACGTCAGGGCATACGCCCGGTCACATGTCGTTCATGATCCATGGCGGGTCGGACCCGCTGCTGATTGCCGGTGACGCAATGACCCATTTTGCGATTTCGTTCGAGTATCCCGCATGGCCGACAGGGTCGGATCAGGATCCGGAAAAGGGCGCGGCCACAAGGCTCAGGTTGCTCGACCGGCTTGCGACCGACAAGGCATCGCTTACGGGTTACCACCTTCCCGAGCCCGGTGAAGGAAAGGTCGAACGGGAAGGCTCGGCTTACCGCTTCGTGGCTGCGGGCTGAGCTTTTGCCAGGGTCTTGGGGGCGCGCCAATCAGCGATAAAGCTGAACGGCGTGCCTTCGACAAGCATGCCGAGCCCCATCCGGGCACCGGCTGCGATTGAGATCATCACGATAGGTGCTGAAATCGCCATAACGGAGAAGGCGCTGACGCCCTGTCCAATGGTGCAGCCGAGTGCGAAAACGCCTCCGGTTCCCATCATAAAAGCGCCAAGCAGATGGCGGCTGAGTTCGCGCGCATCATCACAGGCTTCCCAGCGCATGTCGTCGGAACGGAACGCAGACACTGCCGCCCCGAGGAAGACGCCAACGACGAGGCCTACGCCGTAATCGGGCAGTTCTCCGGTGACTGTGATGATCTGAAGGATGGTTTCGCCGACCGGCATGACAAAGGATCCGGCTTCGATCTGAACCGGATGGTAGGCCAGTGCCGCATAATTGCTGGTGATGACCCAGCCGGCTGCGATGCAGAGGCCGATGACAATGCCCGCTATCAACCGTTTGCGGTCAGCGCGGAAACTGGCCGATTTGAATACCCACCAGAGGCCGGCCGCGCCAACCAGCAGCGCGATAGGCAGAGCGATGTCTAGGCCGGTTACGCGGGACAGCAATGTGCCTGCGGATTGTCCGCCAAAGCGCGTGAGGTCAATCGACAGCGGATCAAGAAGGGCTGCGCGAACGTGGGCGGTGACGCCGCGCTGGGCGGCAAGTGCCGCAAGCCCAAGTCCGGTGAGGACCACAAGCGCGCGCAGGTTGCCTCCACCCAGCCGGACAAGTGCGCCAAAGCCGCAGGTGCCGACCAGTGCCATGCCGACGCCGAACATCAGTCCGCCGACAATTGCGCCGGCAAGCGGCAGCGGTTCAGTCAGATAGAAGGATTTCTCGATGGTGACGAGACCAGCTGCACTGAGCAGTTGTGTGGCGATGAGGGCTGTGAAGGCGGCCAGCGCCCAGGCCCGCAGCGGACGGTCGTCACCTGCATACCAATGGCGTTCGAGTGCCGCCATTGTACAAAAATGGCTTCGTCTCGCGGCATATCCGATGACCGCACCGACCAGGCAGCCCGAAAGCGCCAATACCCATCCTGAATCCATCATGATGGTCATCTCCTCCCGTTGGCCAAGGTTCGATCCCGGTCTTGTTGTTGCGAACTTACGGCCCGGCACAACGCAATGCAAGCAAGGCGTGCCTGTTTCAGTTTGTGCGATCAGGCGGATCGCACAGCAGTTGATAAAGCGAGATCACCACGGCCGAGACTTCCGGGCTGGTGATCGAATAATGGATGATACGGCCTTCGCGGCGGGTGCTGACCAGATGATCAAAACGCAGCCGGGCCAGTTGCTGTGAAACGGCAGCCTGCGGCAGCTCGAGCAATTGCTCGAGTTCGGAGACCGATTTCTCGCTTTCCGACAAAAGCCAGAGAATCAGCAGCCGTGTTTCGTGGGACAGTGCCTTGAGAACGTCGCTCGCCTTGCGGGCCTGGCCGGCGAGGAGGGTGATGTCCTGCCCGTTGAAGTCCGGGGCCCTGAAGTCCTCGCCCTTGAAATCTTGACCCGTGAAATCCTGGCTGGGCGGCAGGTCGATCGTCATGGTTCCAGCTTTGAAAGCATGTCGTCTACAAGTGCCCAAAAGAACTGATCGCCGGGATATCCACGTATCCGTGCAACCTCGCGGCCGTCATCGACCAGCACGAACGTCGGCGTGAACCGTTCAATCGGAATGCCGGCCAGATCGGCGGGGATATCGCCGTGAATGTTGACGCGGCGCAGTGGGGCGCGCTTGCCCTGTTCGGTTTTCGGCCAGGCTGGCGCGATTTCTTCGTTGAACCGTTTGCACCAGACGCAGCCGGGCTGCTCGAACATGACCATTTCTGCTGCCATGACTGGAGCTGACAGGCCTATGAAGAAGGCCAGTGCAGCCGCGTAAACTGAGGTCATAACGCCGGTCCGTTCATTGAAATTAGTGATTGCAATATATATGCAAATTTGCATATCTTGCAACCGCATTGTGATTGATCCTGGGTCGTGGGAGGCCCGATGCAGAAACATATGTAGGTGTTTTTGTGCAGTTGACATCGCATGAGAGAAACCGGCAAGCAGCAAACCAATGAGGAGGGCGGCGGCTCTAAGTCTTGATAGACGGCAAGCGTCGCAGGGGAGAACACAAAAATGATCGATGTCGGGTATGGCGCCGCTTTTTTGGCCGGATTGCTGTCCTTTTTCTCGCCCTGCGTGTTGCCGATCGTGCCGCCTTATCTGGCCTATCTCGCCGGCATGAGCTTCAATGAAGTCAAGAATGCAGATGCGGACAGTGTGGCCTCGCGCCGAATCGCGCTGGCCTCGATTGCCTTTGTTCTGGGCTTCAGCACCGTCTTTGTGTCGCTTGGTGCGACGGCCAGCCTGATTGGCCAGTCAGTGGCGCGGTACTTTGATGTCCTGGCGATCGTTGCCGGTGTTCTGATTCTGCTGATGGGTTTGCATTTCCTTGGCGTGTTCCGATTCGCGCTGCTTTATCGCGAAGCGCGTGTTCAGGTTGAGCGCAAGCCGGCCGGCATGGTCGGCGCCTACGTCATGGGTCTGGCATTTGCCTTTGGCTGGACACCCTGCGTGGGGCCGATCCTGGCTGCGATCCTTTTCATGGCTGCGGCCAAGGAAAGTGCGGGGCAGGGCGCGCTGCTTCTGGGGCTATATGCGCTTGGAATTGGGATACCCTTTGTCGTTGCAGGGTTTTTCGCGAGCCGTTTCATCCGGTTTTCGACGCGGATAAAGAAACATATGGCTGTTATCGAAAAGGCCATGGGCGTACTTCTGGTGATAACAGGCATCCTGTTCATGACCGGTCAAATGTCCCGGATCGCGCAATGGCTGCTTGAGATGTTTCCCGCATTCGCTACGATTGGATAGGAGAAGTACCATGATCAGACGTGCGATTTTTGCATTTGCCGCGCTTGCTGCCTTTTCAGTTCACGCTTGGTCATCCGAGATCGGCGAGGACGGGCTGCACAAGGAAGACTGGTTTGCGCTCACCTTCCGCGATGTTGCCGAAGACATCGTCACGGCCAAGGAAGAAGGCAAGCGGCTGGTGATGATATTCGAGCAGCGCGGGTGTATCTATTGCGCCAAGATGCACGAGGACCTGCTGTCAGACCCGGAAGTTTCAGACTTCATCAAGGCCAACTACAAGGTCGTTCAGTACAACATGTTTGGCGATGAGGAAGTCACCGATCTCGACGGCGAAGTGCTGACGGAAAAGACCGCAGCGCGCAAATGGGGGTATGTTTTTACACCGACGCTGGTGTTCCTGCCGGACGAAGTGCCGGAAGGCAAGACCGTGGCGGAGGCAGCAGTTGCGACCATGCCGGGTGCGTTTGGAAAGTGGACGTTCCTCAACATGTTCAAATGGGTAGCTGAAAAGGGCTATGAGGGCGATGAGCACTTTCAGAAGTACCATGCCCGAATTATTAACGATTTGCGTGCACAGGGTCGTCTTGACGCTGAATAGGTTGTGTTAGTGAACACATTCAAGAAATCATATTTTTGCATTGATTGTGTTGTAAAGTATGAGTATCGTGGAATCGGAGCGGATCCGGACTTTTGTGTCCGGTCAATCGGAGGAGGGAACGCCAGATGACAAGGCGCCAGATGACAAGGCGAATGAAATTTACATTGGGGGCAGTAGCGGCGGTTGCGTTGTCGACTGCAGCTTTTGCGAGCGAAGTTGCGCCTGACGCGGTAGAGTTCACCGATGACGGTGTGACTGCATCATTGACCGGTGTTGCGGGTGATCCCGTTGCCGGCGCAGAAGCCTTCAAGAGTCGCAAGCTTGGCAATTGCCTGGCGTGCCACGTCAATGCCGACATGTCGGGCGAACTTTTCCAGGGCAACGTAGGTCCTGCGCTCGATGGCGTGGCATCACGCTGGGATGAGCCTCAGCTCAGGGCGATTGTGGCGAACTCGAAGGCCGTCTTTACCGAAGCAACAGTCATGCCCGGCTTTTACTCTCTCAAGGTCGGTGCGCATGTGGCAGAGGATTTTCAAGGCAAGACCATCCTGACTGCGCAGCAGGTCGAGGATGTCGTTGCCTATCTCGGCACACTCAAGGAATAATCTGGAGCAAAGGAGCTCGAAGCCAATGAATTTCACAAGACGACACGTCTTAGGACTGACAGCGGGTGCGGCCGTATTTGCCGTCGCTGGTGCGCGAATTTCGCCGGCTCTGGCGTCCGCGGAAGAAGCTGAAAAGATGATCATGGAGTTTTCGGGCGGGGCGACCCCGGGCGAAGGCAAGATCTCATTGAACACGCCGGAAATTGCCGAGAACGGCAACACAGTGCCGGTTTCCGTCACTGTCGAAAGCGCCATGGAAGGCGATGATCTCGTCGAGTCGGTTATCATCTTTGCTGATGGAAACCCGAGTCCGGCGGTTGCCACCTTTCATTTCACCGAAATGAGCGGTGAAGCTCTCGCAACAACCCGTATCCGGCTTGCCAAGACCCAGAACGTCATCGCGGTTGCGAAGATGAAAGACGGTTCGGTCTTCATGGACAAGAAGCAGGTCAAGGTAACCATCGGCGGCTGCGGCGGCTGAGGCAGGACAGGATTTAGGAAAATGGCATCAAAACCACGCATCAAGGTGCCCAAGTCGGCTTCGGCCGGTGAGGTGATCACCATCAAGACGCTGATCAGCCACGAGATGGAATCTGGCCAGCGCAAGGACAAGGATGGCAATCCCATCCCGCGTCAGATCATCAACAAGTTCACCTGTACCTTCGAAGGGCAACTGGTGTTCGAATGCGATCTGGATCCGGCGATTTCCGCCAATCCCTATTTCGAGTTCAATGCAAAGGTGCCCACCAGCGGGACCTTCGTGTTCACCTGGCTCGATGATGACGGGTCGGTCTACGAGGCCGAGGCACCGATCGAAGTCAAATAACTTTGGGAGGGATCCTGAGCGGGAGGAGGCTCCTGCAAAGGGAAATCCCGGGAGGACGGAGACTGTTATGAAAAGACTTTTGATAGCCGGTGTCGTGTTGGCGGCCGTCTTTGCGGGGGCTGGTCCGGTTATGGCCGACCCCGTGGACGATACACTCGAAATCGACGGCATTCCGATCACAACACGGACAGCGTCACCTGAAGGACATCCCTTCGACGAGGTGTACTCAGGCTGGCTTTTCCGTGAGCCAGAAACCCGTGACGCAGAACGTGACAGCATTGAAAACCCCGGCATGATCGCTGTTGAAGACGGCGAAGTGCTTTGGAGCAAGGTCGAAGGCACTGCCGGAAAATCCTGCGCGAGCTGCCATGGCGATGCTGCGGAAAGCATGAAAGGCATCGGAGCCCACTTCCCGAAATGGGATGCGGATTCCAAAAAGCCGATCAATGTCGAGCTGCAGATCAACAAGTGTCGCACCGAGCAGATGGGCGCGGAAGCGCTTCCGTTCAACAAGGGTGGCCAGCAGGAACTGACAGCCTACATCAAGTATCAGTCGCTCGGCATGCCGGTCGAACTCGATCTTACGCAGGGCGACATGCAGTCTTGGTGGGAAAAGGGCAAGGACGTCTACTACACCCGTACGGGTCAGTTGAACCTCGCCTGCGCAAGCTGCCACGAAACGGCTATGGGCAAGTTCATCCGGGCTGACCATTTGAGCCAAGGGCAGGTCAACGGCTTCCCGACATATCGTCTGAAAAGCGGTCTGACTTCCCTGCATCAGCGGTTCCGCGGCTGTATCCGCGATACTCGCGCCGAGCAGCCAAAGGCATTCTCGGACGATCTGATGGCGCTTGAAACCTATGTGACTTGGCGCGGTACCGGCCTTTCGGTCGAGACCCCGTCTGTTCGCCAGTAGATGACGACTTGCCGGAGGCGTCTCGACGCCTCCGGCCCCAAACAGAAGCGCGTCGTACCAGACCCGCCTTGGCAGCTGAAATGCTGAGCATTACGCGATAACCGGTCGTCAGATCGAAACGACTTGAAGAGTTTTGCGTTAACGAATTGAAATTAAAAGAAAATACGGATTCTGGCGGTTGCTGGAGCGAGTTCGCTTGTCCGTTTTTCACCCGAATGGAGAGTGGGATGCATACCAGGCGAGATTTTCTGCAATATGCGCTGAATGCTGGTTTTGTGCTTGGTGCCGCCGGATTGGGCGCAAACCCGTCGCGCGCGCTGGCGCAGCAGAAGTTGACGCAGGATGATCTGCTCAAGTTCGATTCCAAGGGGCAGGTGACACTGCTGCATTTCACCGACTGTCATGCGCAGCTCAAGCCCGTGTTCTTCCGGCCGCCGGACACCAATATCGGCGTTGGCGACTATGCCGGCGTGCCGCCGCATCTGGTGGCGGAAGAGTTTCTCAACTATTTCGATATTCAGAAGGGCAGTCCTTACGCATATGCCCACACGATGGTCGATTACGTCGATCTGGCCCGGACCTACGGTAAGCTTGGCGGGCTTGATCGCACGGCGACACTGGTCAAGGCGATCCGCGCCGACCGCGGCGATGACAAGGTTCTGTTTCTTGATGGCGGCGACACCTGGCAGGGGTCCTACACGTCGTTGAAGACCAACGGTATGGACATGGTCGAGTGCATGAAGCTGCTCAAGCCCGATGCGATGACCGGGCACTGGGAGTTTACGCTCGGCCAGGATCGTTTCCTGGAACTGGTCGATGCGATGGGATACCCGTTCCTGGCTTCCAACATTTTCGATGCCGAGTGGGATGAACCTGCCTTTGAGCCGACCGCCTATTTCGAGCGTGGGGGGGTGAAGGTGGCGGTTATCGGTCAGGCGATGCCTTATACGCCAATCGCCAACCCGAGCTGGATGTTCCCGAAATGGTCGTTCGGCATCCGCCCCGAAGTGCTGCAGGCCAATGTCGATGCGGCGCGCGAGGAAGGTGCCGAAGTGGTGGTGCTGTTGTCTCACAATGGCTTCGACGTTGATCGCAAGCTTGCCGGTGTTGTCAGCGGACTGGATGTGATCGTTACAGGCCACACCCATGATGCCACTCCGTTCGCGCTTGAAGTCGAGGGCACATTGCTGATGTCATCGGGATCGCACGGCAAGTATCTGGGCCGTATCGACCTTGATGTGAAGGATGGCAAGGTCGCGGGTTACAGCTCGACCCTGATCCCGGTGTTTGCCGATGTGATCACGCCTGACCCCGAGATGGCCGCCAAGATTGCGGAAGTTCGCGCTCCTTACGAGGAAGAGACGCAGCGGGTGATCGGCCGCACGGACAGCCTTCTTTATCGCCGTGGCAATTTCAACGGCACCTGGGACGACCTGATCTGTCAGGGCATCATGGAAGAGCGCGACACCGAGATTTCGCTGTCGCCCGGTTTCCGCTGGGGCACGACGCTGCTTCCGGGCGCCGATATCACTATTGACGATCTCTATACCGAAACCTCGATGAGCTATCCGTCGGTCTACCGGCTGGAGTTCACCGGAGCGCAGCTCAAGGACATCATGGAAGATGTCTGCGACAACCTGTTCAACAAGGATCCTTTCCTGCAGCAGGGCGGCGACATGGTCCGTGTCGGCGGGTTCAGCTACGCCTGCACGCCTGAAGCCGGAATGGGTGACAGAATTACCGACATGCGGCTTACCGGCAGCGGTGAGCTGCTCGAGGCCGACAAGACCTACATGGTCGGCGGCTGGGCGTCGGTCAACGAAGGGGTCGAAGGCCCCGCGATCTACGACCTGATGGAAACCTACATCACCAAGAAATCAGTGGTTACGCTGGATCCCGACGCTGCGGCGGTTCGGGTGATCCGGTGAAACTGATTGGTACTGAAAGGCCGGGTATCAAACCCACGGCGATGACGACGGAGACAACAATGCAGATGCTGGACAGGCGCAACGGGAGGATCTCATGGTAGATGTCACCGATCCGAAACGGACAAGACAGGCAGCGTCACGGCGCGATTTTCTCAAGGCCGGGCTGCTTGGCGGAGCAGCGGTTGCTGCGAGCGCCGGAGTGGCGCGGGCGGCGGGTGATCCACTGATCACCGATATCCAGGACTGGAATCGCTATCTCGGCGAGGGGGTTGATGTTGCGCCTTATGGCAAGCCTTCGGAGTTCGAAGCCGATGTCGTGCGCCGCAATGTGCCGTGGCTGACTGCCGATCCGGTTTCGTCGATCAATTTTACGCCGTTGCACGACCTCGACGGCATCATCACGCCGAATGGTCTTTGCTTCGAGCGGCATCATGGAGGTGCTGCTGTGATCAATCCCGCCGATCATCGCTTGATGATCAACGGACTGGTCGATACGCCGCTGGTGTTCACCATGGAAGACCTCAAACGGTTTCCGCGGGAAAACCGGGTCTACTTCCTGGAATGCGCCGCCAATGGCGGCATGGAATGGAAGGGCTCGCAGCTCAACGGCTGCCAGTTCACCCATGGCATGATCCATTGCGTGGTCTATACCGGCGTTCCGCTGCGCTATCTTTTGGAAGAGGCGGGCGTAAAGACCAATGGCAAGTGGTTGCTCGCTGAAGGCGCCGATGCATCGGCGATGACGCGCTCGATCCCGATGGAAAAGGCGCTTGATGATTGCCTCGTGGCATTCAAGATGAATGGCGAAGCGTTGCGCACCGAACAGGGCTATCCGCTCAGGCTTTGTGTTCCCGGTTGGGAAGGCAACATGTGGGTGAAGTGGCTGCGCCGGCTTGAAGTCGGTGATGAACCCTGGGGCCAGCGCGAGGAAACGTCGAAGTACACCGACCTTCTGGCCGATGGAAAGGCACGGCGACACACCTTTGTGATGGATGTGAAATCCGTCATCACCAGCCCGAGCCCGCAGGCTCCGGTGACCCATGGCAAGGGGCCATTGGTCATTACTGGCCTTGCGTGGTCCGGAAGTGGCACGATCACGCGCGTTGACGTGACGATTGACGGTGGTCGCACCTGGCAGCCTGCGCGCATTGACGGGCCAAGCCTGCCCAAAGCGCTGCACCGGTTCTATCTCGATATCAACTGGGACGGCTCGGAAATGCTGCTGCAGTCCCGCGCAATCGATGATCAGGGACTGGTTCAGCCGACCAAGAACCAGCTGCGCGCGGTGCGCGGCGGTAACTCGATCTATCATAACAATGGCATCCAGACATGGCACGTCAACAACGACGGGGTGGTTGAAAATGTTGAAGTTTCCTAAGTCTGCGGCACTTGCCGTTCTGGCGCTCGCAGCCCTTGCCAGCCCCTCGCTGGCCGATGGCGACGCGGACGCCGGCATGAAGGTGTTCAACAAGTGCAAGGCCTGCCACGCCGTTGGTGATGGCGCCAAGCACAGGGTTGGACCGGAGCTCAACGAGCTGTTTGGCCGGACCGCCGGGTCCGCTGAAGGCTACAAGTACTCCAATGCCATGGCCGAGGCGGGGCAGGGTGGTCTGGTCTGGGATGCGGAAACGCTCGGCACTTATCTCGCCAATCCGAAAGCCATGGTCAAAGGCACCAAGATGGCCTTTGCCGGACTGAAGAAAGATGATGATATTGCCAATGTGCTGGCCTATCTGAAAACGTTCTCCCAGGAGAGTGCGGCGGCTCCGGCGGCGGTTGAAACGGCTGAAAAGCCGGTTGAAACCGCCGACGCGAGCGCGACAGCAGAAACCGCTCCTGCGGTGGCCATGGATGTCGAGAAAAGCCAGGGTGCTTTCGGACTGGGCCGCAAGGCAACCGATGATGAAATAGCTGCCTGGAACATTGATATCCGTCCGGACGGAACCGGGCTTCCTGAAGGCAAGGGAACCGTGGCTCAGGGCGAGCCGATCTTCGCTGAAAACTGCGCCGTCTGTCATGGCGACTTCGGCGAAGGCGCAGGCCGCTGGCCGGTGCTGGCCGGTGGCCAGGATACACTGCTCAAGGACCGACCGGTGAAAACCATCGGCTCCTACTGGCCATACCTGTCAACCGTGTTCGATTATGTCCGTCGCGCCATGCCATTCGGCAATGCCCGCTCGCTTTCTGATGACGACGTCTATGCGCTGACGGCTTATCTTCTGTATCTCAACGATGTTGTCACGGACGAGGATTTTGAGCTCTCCAAGGAGAACTTCTCGTCGATCCATCTGCCGAATGAAGCGAATTTCATTGAAGACGACAGATTGAGCGAGCCGCAATATGCCAAGGGCATTGAGCCCTGCATGACCGAGTGCAAGCCGGGCCCTGTGGAAATCACCGCGCGCGCGCAGATCATTGACGTTACGCCGGAAGGCGAAGGCGACGAGAACTCCAGCGGCGGAATCGACTGACAGCCGGGCGTGCAAAAGCGCTCGCGGCAAGGGTTGAACTGACGAAATTCTGGCAGGCATCATGCGCGCATGGTGCCTGCTTTTTTGCAGGAGGCACCCTATGCCGAATGCAGGCCGTCCCCTGCATTGAGTGCAATGGCATTGACTGGCTCGGCTATCTCAAATCTATCGCGCTTGCCAGCCGTGGGGGAGCACTGGTACTTCCATCGTCGTGATGTTGTCCTGGAGGCCAAATGATGTTTGCCTGTTCGCCTGGTCGACTGGTTCGCGCTCTTCTGCTGGCCGGGCTGTTGCTTGTTCCCGCCCAGGCCTGGGCCGGCGATGTGCTGGTTTTTGCTGCCGCGAGCCTCAAGACCGCGCTCGAACAGGTTGCCGAGGACTGGCGCAAGCGCACCGGGAAGGCCGTGACCATTTCCTATGCGGGTAGCTCCAGTCTGGCTCGGCAGATCGAGCAGGGCGCGCCGGCGGATATCTTCATTTCAGCCTCTGTTGACTGGATGGACTACCTTCAGGCGTCGGAGATGATCCAGCCGGAGAGCCGAAAAAACCTGCTTGGCAACCGGCTTGTGCTGATTGCCCATGGCCGCGAAGGCAAAGAGTTCGACTTGGACGCTGATACCAATCTTGCCGGGATGCTTGGCGATGAGCGGCTGGCGATGGCTTTGGTCGATTCGGTGCCTGCAGGTGTGTATGGCAAGCAAGCGCTCACGAGCCTGGGCCTGTGGGAGGCGGTTTCTCAGAAGGTCGCGCAGACCGACAATGTGCGCGCGGCGCTGGCGCTGGTGTCCTCCGGTGAAGCGCCCTTCGGAATTGTCTACGCCAGTGATGCCATCGCCGATGACGACGTCAGCGTGGTCGCGGCCTTCCCTGACAAAACCCATGATCCGATCATCTACCCTGCGGCTCTGATTGCCACGTCAGCGACGCCAGATGCGCTTGATTTTTTCGACGCCCTGCGTAGCCCGGCTGCGGCTGAACTGTTCAAGGCGCAGGGCTTTACGATGCTCTCCGGGCAGGGCGATGGCTGACTGGCTCACCCCTGACCAGTGGAGCGCAGTTGTCCTGTCGCTCAAGGTGTCGTTATGGGCCACAGTGCTGAGCCTGCCTCTTGGTGTGGCTGTGGCCTATCTGCTGGCCCGCTATGAATTCTGGGGCAAGCAGGCGCTCAATGGTCTGGTTCATCTGCCGTTGATCCTGCCGCCAGTGGTGACCGGCTACATCCTGTTGCTGATGTTCGGACGGCGTGGGCCGATTGGCGGATTTCTCGATGATATGTTCGGACTGGTGTTTGCCTTCCGCTGGACGGGTGCCGCGCTTGCCGCAGCCGTGATGGCTTTCCCGTTGATGGTGCGCGCCATCCGGCTCGCCATCGAAGCGGTCGATCCGAAACTTGAACAGGCGGCGTCAACGCTTGGCGCATCGCGGCTTTGGGTGTTCGTGACTGTCACCTTGCCGTTGATTCTGCCGGGGGTGATCGCAGGAGCCATTCTGGCGTTCGCCAAGGCGATGGGTGAGTTTGGCGCCACCATTACATTCGTCTCCAACATTCCGGGGCAGACCCAGACCCTGCCTTCCGCGATCTACAGTTTCCTGCAGGTTCCGGGAGGGGACAGCAAGGCGATGCAACTGGTGCTGATCGCCGTGGCAATCGCGATGCTGGCGCTGTTCCTGTCTGAATGGGTGGGCCGGTCGGTGGCGCGAAGGATCTCGGGATCATGAGTCTCTCGGTCCGTATCGCGCATAGCTTTGGCGCGTTCTCGCTCGATGTCGAATTCGAGGCGCCTTCGGGGGTGACGGCACTGTTTGGCCGGTCTGGATCGGGCAAGACCTCGGTGGTCAACGCCGTGGCCGGGCTGTTCAAGCCCGAGAGCGGGCACATATTTCTCAACGAGACTGTGCTGTATGACGCAGACCGCCGGATTTCCGTGCCGGTGCATCAGCGGCGGCTTGGCTATGTGTTTCAGGAGGGGCGGCTGTTCCCGCATATGAGCGTGCGGCAGAACCTGCTCTATGGCCGTTGGTTTGCGCCGCGTACGCCGGGAGCGGACTTTGATCACGTGGTCGGCATGCTCGGCATTGATGGATTGCTTGCCCGGCGTCCAGGTGCGTTGTCCGGTGGCGAAAAACAGCGTGTGGCGATTGGCCGGGCGCTGCTGGCCAATCCTCGCCTGTTGCTGATGGATGAGCCGTTGGCAGCCCTCGACGAGGAGCGGAAGGCCGAAATCCTGCCCTATCTCGAGCGGTTGCGGGAGGAAACAGCTGTTCCTGTTCTCTATGTCAGCCACTCCATGGCGGAGGTGGCGCGGCTGGCCACGACACTGGTGCTGATGGAAAACGGACGCGTGATCCGGGCAGGGCCGGCATCCGAGGTGCTCTCCGATCCTGAAAACGTGCCAGCGCTCGGGGTTCGTTCCGCCGGTGCTTCGCTTCATGCAATCGTTGCGGCGCAGGAGGAGGACGGGCTGACCCGTCTTGAGGCGTCAGCAGGCCCCTTGTTCCTGCCAAAGGTTGACGCGGGGATCGGGTCGCGGCTTTCCATCCGCATTCTGGCGCAGGATGTGATCCTGTCGCGCACCCGGCCCGAGGGTCTGTCAGCGCTCAATATATTGCCCGCGACGGTGACAGCGGTTCGGCTTGGCGACGGCCCGGGTGCGATCATTCAGCTCAAGGCTGGCCAGGACCTGTTGCTGGCGCGAATTACCCGGCGGTCCGCACAGGCGCTGGAGCTGGCTCCGGGCGCCGAGTGTTTCGCAATTATCAAATCAGTTGCCGTGGCGCAGTCGGATGTCGGTGGCGTCGGCTGATCCGATCAGGCTTGCGGCATACGGATAAGGCCGATGCGGGCATAATCCCGGTAGAGCGTCGAGAACCTCAATTCGCCGTGGTGATCGGCGGCAATCGCAGCCATCGCGTCGCCAAGGGTCTCGCGTGGCGTGACATGAAACTTTGCGAGCCACGTCTTCAGGCCCTTGCCGAACCAGCCGGGCAGGGCGGTTTGCTGGCCGAAATCCACCACATGCAGTTCGCCGCCGGGCGCTAAAGCCTGCATCGCCTGGTGGAGTGCTGCTTCCCAGCCCGGGATCATCGAGAGGCTGTAGGAGAAGAACACCCGATCGAAGCTCGAACGGCCGAAGAGAGCGGAGGCAGCGAAACGCGTAGCATCGCCCTGGGCCAGGCTGACGCGGCTTCCTATCCTGTTCTTCAAGATATTTGCATCGGCTGACTTCAGCATTTCAGCCGAAATGTCGATGCCATAGAGTTTGGCATCAGGGTAGCGTTCGGCTGTCAGGATCAGATTGCGGGCGGTGCCGCAGCCGATCTCCAGCACGCTGCCACCGTTGGGTGGCTTGAGGGCCGCAATCAGATCGTTGCGGCCGAGCAGGTAGTATCTGCGCGTCAGATCGTAGATGTGGCGCTGGTGGCGGTAGATGCCGTCCATCACGGATGCATTGGCCGAGACGGTGCTCATGCCGCGGTGTCGCGTTTTACATGCAGATGAAAGCCACCATAGATCGCCGAGCGATCACGTGCACCCAGCTCCAGGCTCTGCTTTGTGCGGTAGTCCCACTTGTCGAGGATCGCACCGGGAACGTGACCGGGGAGCGGAGACGTTGCTGCCGCAGTACGATAGATCACACGCGCTCCGGGAGCAGCAGTGCGGGTGATCTCGGCCCACAAATCCGATAGTTGGCCGTCAGTCATCCAGTCCTGCGCATCAAGCAGCACAAACGCGTCGACCGAGGCTGCCGGCCGGGCAGCAAGAAGCGCGGTGATGCTTTCGTTGACGATGGTCACGCGGGCTGCATTGCGGCGGACGGTTTCAAAATTTCGGGCCTCGAGATAGGGCGGCAGGCTTGCCGATTCACCGGGCTGGTAGCCACGTCCGAAGGCCTGCCAGGCAAAGTAGTTGTCCTTGAGCGGAAAGCCGCAGGCGAGACGTTCCGTGCGGATGCGCAGCGCGCCTGTCATGCCGTCGGTCGAGTCACCGGCGAGCGCTTCGTATTGTGCCGGCGGGATGCCCAGACCGAACAGTGAGGCGCGCAGCGAGGTCAGCGCTTTGAAGCTGCGGCTGTTGAACACCGGAGCGATGCGGGTTTCGAAGAATTCGCGCTGCTTTTCAACGCTGTCCATGCGCAGCAGCTCCCGCGGATCAACGCCATAGATCTTGCCGATGATGTGGGCGGCGGAAATGAAGCGCCCAAGCAAGCCTGTGGTGTAGAAGCCGCGGGTGAAACGGCTGATCCGGCGGCGTCCGTTGACCTCCCTGCGGTCCCAATAGGCGCGTGTTTTCTCATCGAGATGTGGGCGGATGTGGCGATCATAGAGTGCGACATTGGTTTTCAGATTGGCGTGGCGGAACATGTTGGAGAATGCAGTGTGGCCAGGCAAATGGGTGGCGGCGGCAAGCTTGAGTTTTCCCAGCGCCACATGCGCCGGCGACAGGTCGACGGCGATGATCTGAGCCGGGTTTGCGGTCAGGTAGGACATGACATTGCAGGAGCCGGAAGCGATGGTGACCAGCGTGTCGGTTGGCTTGAGCGCCAAGGCCTCCATGTCGATCAGCGGGTCTTCCCAGATCTGCGGGTAGACCAGGCCTCGAAAAGCTGCCGAGAACACCCTTTCGAGGATGCCGGTGGAGGACAGGGCAGTGTTGCGCACGACCGCACCGTCGATGCGTGCGCCGACGGCGGTGGTTTCAATCATGGTCATTTGTCAGGACTCCAAAGGAGAGAAGGGGGCGGTCATGCCGCTTGGTCTTGTGCGCCAGCTATCTGTTTGAGGGGCGTGGTCCGTGCCAGTTGTCCGGCTTTGTCGGAAATACGTCGCGACCAGTCGATGATCTCCATGCGGCCGTCGGAATGCTCGACGACAGCGGTGCAGCTTTCCACCCAGTCGCCGGTGTTGATGTAGCGGATGCCGCCCCGCATCTCATTTGCGGCGTGGTGGATGTGGCCGCAGATGACGCCGTCGGCGCCATGCTTGCGGGCTTCCTCGGCCAGCACTTCTTCAAAATCCGAGATGAAGTTGACCGCGCTCTTGACCTTGAGCTTGGCCCAGCGTGAGAATGACCAGTAGCGCAGGCCCAGCAGCTTGCGGGAGCGGTTGTGCCACTTGTTGGTCCACATCGCGAAACCGTAAGCCATGTCTCCCAGATGTGCGAGCCAGCGGTGGTTCATCACCACCATGTCGAATTCGTCGCCATGGATGACCAGCAGGCGCTTGCCGTCTGCGGTCTCAAACACGTCGCGCTCAACCACTTCGATGCCGCCGAAATGCACGCCCTGATATCCGCGCAGCATTTCGTCGTGGTTGCCCGGCACATAGACGATGCGCGTGCCCTTGCGAGCCTTGCGCAAAAGTTTCTGAACCACATCATTGTGCGATTGCGGCCAGTAGAAGCCTTTGCGCTTCATGCGCCAGCAATCGATGATGTCGCCGACGAGGTAGATTGTTGGGGCATCATGCTGGCGCAGGAAGTCGATCAATATTTCCGCCTGACAATCGGGCGTGCCCAAATGAATGTCGGAAAGAAAAATGGTCCGGTAATTTTGGGTCACGGGGCCCGCCTGAACTTTGAGCTATCGTCCTGCTGGCAGGCTTAAACACGATTCACTTCTCAGTTTTGTGACGGTCATTGTGACAGGGTCGTGGGAGACAGATCAGGCGGGAGTTTCGGCGGCGGGGTTGTCTATGAGCAGCTCGACGCGGTCGGCCGCAAACCGGGACTCGCCGTAAAGCACCGGACGACCTTCGGAATCGATATCAACCGCGCGGGTGAGCAGCACGATGGCACCGGGGGAGAGGGCGAGCAGATCGAGATCCTCGCTGCTGGCGTGCCGGGCTTCCACTGCGGTGGTCTTTCGGGTGTAGTCTTCCACACCAAGGCGCGCCAGAGAGGCGGTGATCGACCCGGTCTTCGCATAGAGCGCGGCGATCTCGCCGAATCGGGTGGCGTCAAACCAGGATGTCGCCGCGGAGATCGGAACCCCGTCGGCGGCCGAGAGTGTCGACAACTGGATCACTGGTGCTTCGGCGGGCAATGACAACGCTGTTGCCACGTGCGCCGGGGCGGGCACAGTCTCGCTCGACAGAAGCTTGCCGGAGCGGATTTGCGCCTGATCTTCAAGCCCGGACGAAAAACGGGTGCGCTGGCCGATCGGGTAACGCAGGCGTTTGCGATCGTTGAGAAAGGTGCCGCGGCCTTGCTCTGCGCGCAGGATGCCTTCCTTCTCGAGTGCCGCGATGGCTGCACGCACTGTGTGACGGTTGACCCCGAAGCGGGTGGCCAGTTCCGCCTCCGCGGGCAGCCGCTCGTTGGCGGCCAGTCCGGTCAGTACAGACTGGCGAATCTGGTCGGCGACCTGCCGCCACAGGGCAACGCCGGTCCGTCTTTGCAGTGCTTTCACGCCGGTTTCCTTTCGTGATGTCACAGGCTCGTCACATGAGAAGTTTAAGTGTATCGTAATTGATATGGTTGTCTAGATAAATAGACAAATAAGGAGATCTCGATGGCGCTTGCAGAAAATGTGCGCGACGAAACGCCGGGCACCGATGGTGCCGGGGATATGACCCGGCGGCAGAGGCTGTTGTCGGTGCTGGCAAAGGCACCCGGCAAGGATCTGCTGTCGTGCTGGAAGCAGACCGGTCTTGATCCCGCAGTTGAACTGTTGCGCGGTCCGGAGTGTGGCCTGGTGGCGCTTCAGGGGCGCGCTGGCGGCACCGGCCAGCCGTTTCATGTCGGGGAGGTTTCAGCCACCCGCGTAACCGTCAGGATCGGATCGGGGCAGGTTGGTCACGCGATGATCAGCGGACGTGACACCAGAAAGGCGCAACTGGTCGCAGTCATTGACGCGCTGGCGCAGGACCCCGCCCAGGCAGATCTGATCGAGCGCGCCATCGTCGCGCCGCTTGAGGCTTTGGCCGCAGAGGCAGACGCAAAACTGCGCGCCGAGACGGCTGCGACAAGGGTCAATTTTTTCACCATGGTGCGAGGGGAAGACTGATGCCATCCGCCACACACACATCCGCTGTCTATGAAGGCGGGTTTGCCGACCCGGTCGGTGCATCTCAGACGGTTTTTCGCGCGCTCATGGATGCCATGGCGCGGCCGGGCTCGGTTCAATCCTTGCCGCATGTCACCGCACCTCCAGCGCCATTGACCGCTTCGGCCTCTGCGCTGATCGTCATGCTGGCCGATGCCGATACGCCGGTCTGGCTTGATCCGGCGCTGACCAAGACATCAACAGTCAAGGACTGGATCGTGTTTCACACCGGCGCACCGGTTGTAAGCCATCCTTCCGATGCGGCCTTTGCACTTGTCGCCGCGCCGCAGAACCTTTCGGCGCTGAATGGGTTTTCGCTCGGCACGCAGGAATTCCCGGACCGCTCGACAACGGTGATCCTTCAGGTTTCCACGTTGTCTGAAGGGGCTCAGCTCACGCTGGAAGGTCCTGGCATCAAGGATCAGGCATCGCTTTCGCCTGCGCCGATGCCGCAGCATTTCGAAGCCCAGTGGCAGGCCAACCGGGCCGCCTTTCCGCGCGGCATTGACCTGGTTCTTGCCGCTCCGGACTGCGTGGCGGCGCTTCCGCGCAGCACCCGTCTTGTCCGTAAGGAGGCCTAAGTCATGTATGTTGCTGTCAAAGGCGGCGAAGCCGCTATCGCCAATGCTCACCGTCTGCTCGCCGCCCGCCGCCGAGGCGATGCCAATGTGCCGGGACTGACGCTTGAGCAGATTGCAGGGCAATTGTCGCTCGCAGTCGACCGGGTGATGGGCGAAGGCTCGCTGTACGATCCCGAACTTGCTGCGCTTGCCATCAAACAGTCGCGCGGCGATCTGATCGAAGCCGTGTTCCTGCTCCGTGCCTACCGGACGACGCTGCCGCGGTTTGGCCACTCGGTGCCGATGGACACAGGCGCCATGCTGGTCGAACGGCGGATTTCGGCGATCTACAAGGATCTTCCTGGCGGGCAGCTGCTTGGCCCAACATTCGATTACACCCACCGCCTGCTTGATCCGGCGCTCGCCGGTGACGAGCCACAGGACGCGCCGGAAAGCAGCGCGGACACGGGCGAGAAGGTTATCCGTGTGTCCGATATTCTGGGCGATGAGGGATTGATCGAGGAAGACGCTGCCACGGACAGTTCAGAGCCAGTTGCCGACATCACTCGCACACCGACAGAATATCCGATGGGTCGCGACGCAAGGCTACAGACGCTGGCGCGCGGTGACGAAGGATTCCTTCTGGCGCTCGCCTACTCGACCCAGCGCGGCTATGCGCGCAGCCACCCCTTTGCCGGCGAAATCCGCATCGGTGAAGTCGATGTCGAGATGATGATTCCGGAACTCGGCTTCACGGTGGTGATCGGGCGGGTAAAACTTACCGAATGCCAGATGGTCAACCAGTTTCAGGGGTCGGCCAAGGCTCCGCCGCAGTTCACACGCGGCTACGGTCTGGTGTTCGGGCAGGCCGAACGCAAGGCGATGGCGATGTCATTGTGCGACCGGGCGCTCAGAGCGTCAGAACTGGGCGAAGATATTGTGGCGCCGGCCCAGGACGAGGAATTCGTGCTGTCGCACTGCGACAATGTGCAGGCGACCGGATTTGTCGAACACCTCAAGTTGCCGCATTACGTCGACTTTCAGGCCGAACTCGATCTGGTGCGCCGGATGCGTACGGAGCATTTCGCAAGTGCCGCGAAGGCTGCGGACGAGACATCAGCAACTGACGACACCAGGGAGGCTGCGGAATGAACGCGCTCAGAAAAGACGATCCTTCACAGAATCTCGCGAGCTACAATTTCGCCTATCTCGATGAGCAGACCAAGCGGATGATCCGCCGGGCGATCCTCAAGGGGATTGCGGTGCCGGGCTACCAGGTTCCGTTCGCCAGCCGCGAAATGCCGATGCCTTACGGCTGGGGCACCGGCGGGGTGCAGGTGACCGCTGCGATCATCGGGCCCGATGATGTACTCAAGGTGATCGACCAGGGTGCCGACGATACCACCAATGCGGTTTCGATCCGCGCCTTCTTTGCCAAGACCGCCGGTGTGGCGACGACGACCGCGACGCCTGATGCCTCGATCATCCAGACCCGGCACCGGATTCCGGAAACGCCGCTGACTGCGGGGCAGGTGCTTGTCTATCAGGTGCCGATCCCCGAACCCTTGCGCTTTCTCGAGCCGCGCGAGACCGAGACCCGTAAGATGCATGCGCTTGAGGAATATGGCCTCATGCACGTCAAGCTTTACGAGGACATCGCCCGTAACGGCCACATCGCCACCACCTATGCCTATCCGGTCAAGGTCGAGGGGCGTTACGTGATGGATCCCTCGCCAACGCCGAAATTCGACAACCCGAAAATGCACCAGTCCGAAGCGCTGCAATTGTTCGGCGCGGGCCGTGAGAAGCGGATCTATGCCATCCCACCGCACACCGAAGTGGTCAGCCTCGACTTTGAAGATCATCCGTTCGAGATCCAGCATTTCGAGCAGCCCTGCGCGATGTGTGGCGCCGAGCAGGTCTACCTCGACGAGGTGGTGCTCGACGATCATGGTGGACGCATGTTCGTCTGCTCCGATACCCACCACTGCGAAAGCCGCCGCGCCGAGGGCCATCGCGGCGCGCTGCTTGGTGACGAAGCTGACGCCCAGAAGGAGGCGACGATATGAGCCATTCCGATACTCTTGAGGCTCTCGCCAAGGCAGGCATCCCTGCGCCGGCCCAGCCTCTGCTCAGCGTTGAAAATCTGACCCGGGTCTATGGCAAGCGCATCGGCTGTGCCGATGTGAGCTTTGATCTCTGGCCGGGCGAAGTGCTGGCGATTGTCGGCGAATCCGGCTCCGGCAAGACCACGCTTCTTAATTGTATTTCGTCACGAATGACGCCGACCTGCGGCACTGTGCATTACCGCATGCGGGATGGCTCGAGCGCTGACATCTACAAGATGGCGGAAGCAGAGCGCCGCTACCTTATGCGCACCGACTGGGGCTTTGTGCATCAGAACCCGATTGACGGCTTGCGGATGACGGTGTCGGCCGGCGCCAATGTCGGCGAACGGCTGATGGCGGTGGGCAACCGGCATTACGGCAACATCCGCTCAACCGCGATTGAATGGCTGTCTCGGGTCGAAATCGATGAAGACCGGGTCGATGACCAGCCGCGCACCTTCTCTGGCGGCATGCGCCAGCGGCTGCAGATCGCCCGCAATCTGGTGACCGAGCCGCGGCTCGTGTTCATGGATGAACCGACAGGCGGGCTTGATGTTTCGGTACAGGCGCGGCTTCTTGATCTTTTGCGCGGACTGGTTTCCGATCTCGGTCTTGCCGTTGTGGTGGTTACCCACGATCTCGCTGTGGCGCGGCTTTTGTCAGACCGGATGATCGTGATGAAGGAGGGCAAGGTTATCGAGGCTGGTCTCACCGACCGGGTGCTTGATGACCCGCGCGCGCCCTACACCCAGCTTCTTGTTTCCTCTATTCTGCAGGTCTGACCCATGAACACGCTGCTTGTTGCCTCGGAAGTTCAAAAAACCTTCATCATGCACATGCGCGGCGGCGTCGAATTGCCGGTTGTCGCCAATGTATCATTCTCGCTCAAGGCCGGATCATGCGCGGTGCTTGGCGGCCCGTCAGGCGTCGGCAAGAGCTCGATCCTGAAGATGCTGTACGGCAATTACGGCTGCGACAGCGGCCAGATCCTGGTGCAGCACCATGGCCGTCACATCGATATCGCCAGTTCATCTCCGCGCACTGTGCTGGAGATCCGGCGCGACACGATCGGTTATGTCAGCCAGTTTTTGCGCGCGGTGCCGCGGGTTTCGGCGCTGGATGTGGCTGCGGAGCCACTGATGATCCGCGGTGTGGCGCAGGAGACAGCGCATGAACGGGCGCGAGAGCTGTTTACCGAACTCAATCTTCCCGAAAAACTCTGGTCGCTGCCGCCGGCGACGTTTTCGGGCGGCGAACAGCAACGCGTCAACATTGCGCGCGGTTTCATCACCGATCATCCGGTGCTGCTGCTTGACGAGCCGACGGCGTCGCTCGATGCGGCCAACCGTGAGGTGGTCATCAGCCTGATCGCCCGCAAGAAGGCCGATGGTGCAGCACTTCTCGGGATTTTCCACGATCATGACGTGCGCAATGCAGTGGCTGATCACGTCATCGACGTCTCCGCCTTTGCCACTGGAAAGTCTGCTGCATGACCAGATTGTCTGATACGCCTCTGGTGCACTCCACCGCCAAGATCGTGGATTCGACGCTTGGACGCTACACCGAAGTCGGCGCCAACTGCACCGTGGCGCATTCAACCATGGGCGACTATTCCTACTGCGTCGAGAACACGCAAATTGCGTATGCCAATATCGGCAAATTCGCCAACATCGCTTCCCATGTGCGGATCTATGCCAGCATGCACCCGATGGAGCGGGCGTCCTTGCATCATTTCAGTTACCGGTCGTCGTGGTATTTTGACGGTGCGGCAGATGATCAGGAGTTCTTTGACTGGCGCGCCGGGCAGGGGATAACGATCGGTCACGACAGCTGGATCGGGCACGGCGCGGTTGTGATGCCGGGCGTGAAAATCGGCAATGGCGCCAGCATCGGCGCCAACGCGGTGGTAACAAGAGATGTCGCCGATTTCGCCATCGCCGTCGGTGTGCCGGCACGCACGATCAGGCAGCGTTTTTCCGATGATATCGCCAGCCGTCTCGATGCGCTCGCCTGGTGGGACTGGGAGCATGACCGGCTTCATGCCGCGCTCAAGGATTTCCGGTCGCTGCCGGCCGAGGAATTTCTCGAGCGCCACGGCGGTTAAATCTCTCCCTGCCAGCACTCCTCGAAAATCAGCTCATCGAGGGGCAGTCTGCGGTTCCAGCCTTTGACCTCAAGTTCTGGCCGCTCATAGAGCTCATCGACATAGCCCAGACACAGATAGGCGACGATCTCGATCCTGTCGGGAATACCGAGAATGGATTTGAGGTCGGCGTCGCGAAAGATGCTGACCCAACCCATGCCGATGCCTTCGGCGCGCGCCGCGAGCCATAGGTTCTGCACCGCGCAGACGGTGCTGTAGAGATCCATTTTGGAAGTGTGGGTTCGCCCCAGAACGACATCACCACCGCGATCACGGTCACAGGTGACGCAGATATTGAGCGGCGCCTTGCGGATGCCCTCGAGCTTGAGCGACTTGTATTTCGATTGCCGCGCTTCAGGGAACATTGTGGCTGCTTCATCATTGGCGCGACCGAACGCGTCGGCGACACGATCGCGAACACTTTGATCCCTGATAGTTATGAAATTCCACGGCTGCATGAAGCCGACCGATGGCGCGTTGTGGGCGGCCTCCAGCAGACGGCGCACCACGTCATCAGGAACAGGGGTCGCCAGGAACTGGTCGCGCACGTCGCGGCGGGTGAAGATGGCTTTGTATACGGCGTCGCGTTCAGCCGTATCGAAAGCCCTGGCTGCAGTCAGCATTGATGTATTCGGCATTGTTTGATCCCCAACAATCCGTAACACCCCGCAGCGCTGTCCATGCGCTCAAAGGCTATGACGTCTGGCCGGTCTTCTGACTTCGGATCATCTGGTCTGCGCGCCTTCCCGGGTCTCTCCCAGTGGCATGTCGCTCAGACCATCCCCGTCACAGCGTTGGGCACGTTCCGGATTTTCACCGAATTCCCGATTCTCCCGCATGTCACGGGCACCAGACACTTGCATAGGGCCATGGCGGTGGCCGGAGTGCAAGCATCAAAACTGCAGAAATATGTGGGTTTTTGCTTGTTCGGCAGGACGGCTGTGGATCGTAACAAAACTGACATCAAACCGACATCGCGCCTTCACATGGCTGGGCTAGTCCAATCCTCGAAAGTCACAAAACCAAACGTGATCTCAGAGGATTTGCTTATGCTTGAATTGACCGATGTGACCCGCCGTTTTGGCAACAACATAGCCGTTGATGCAGTCACACTCTCAATTCCCGAGGGCCAGATGGTCGGCGTCATTGGACGTTCGGGAGCAGGCAAGTCCACGCTTCTGCGCATGATCAACCGTTTGACACCGTCGAGCAGCGGAGAGATCCGGTTCAAGGGCAAGACGGTCTCGGGCCTGAATGGCGGCGGGCTCCGCAATTGGCATCGTGATTGTGCGATGATCTTCCAGCAGTTCAATCTTGTGCCGCGGCTTGATGTGCTGACCAACGTCTTGCTCGGTCGCCTCAATCACCGTTCGACAGTGCTCAACATTCTCAACATCTTCACTGTCGAAGAGCGCGCCAACGCGCTTGCCGCACTGGAGCGGCTCGGCATCGCCCAGACCGCGCTTCAGATGGCAGGCACGCTGTCTGGTGGCCAGCAGCAGCGCGTCGCCATTGCCCGGGCCCTGATGCAGTCGCCATCGATGATCCTGGCTGATGAGCCGATCGCTTCGCTTGATCCGCTCAATGCGCAGATTGTGATGGATGCGCTCAAGGACATCAATGAACGTGAAGGCATCACGGTGATCACCAACCTGCATACGCTTGATACTGCGCGCCACTATTGCGAGCGGGTGATCGGCATGGCGGGTGGCAAGGTGGTTTTCGATGGCCCGCCCGATGAACTTACCACCGAAGCCGTCCGGATGATCTACGGCGCCTCCGACGATGGCACGGAAATCTCTGAATCCATCACATCGACATCCATTTCAGCCGGTCAACCAGTTGTGCCGGCCAAACCGAAATCCACCGGTCCACTGCAGCCCGCGCTTCGCGCGAGAACTGCAGCCACCGGGGTCGCCTTGCCAGCGTAACAGGCTCAACCCACGGAATTGCCGGCAAGACGCCGGTCCGAACCAGGAGCAGATCCATGATCAAGAAAGCCCTTCTCGCAGCGGCATCGTTCGCTGCCGTCATCGCTGTCCAGCCTGCAGTTGCTGAAGACCTCAAGGACTTCCGCATCGGTATTCTCGGTGGCGAAAACGAAGCCGACCGTCTGCGCAGTTTCCAGTGCATGACAGAAAAGCTGCCTGCCGTTCTCGGCGTTGAAAAGGTTTCGCTTTTCCCCGCTGCCGATTATGACGGCGTTATCCAGGGCCTGCTTGGTGGCACGCTCGATTATGCCGAACTCGGCGCATCTGGCTACGCCAAGGTCTATCTTGATGATCCGAAGGCAGTCGAGCCTATCCTGACCACCATCCAGACCGATGGCGCCACCGGCTACTACTCGGTGATGGTCGCTCGCAAGGATTCAGGCATGACCAAGCTTGAAGACCTCAAGGGCAAGAAGCTCGGCTTTGCCGATCCGGACTCCACCTCGGGCTTTCTGATCCCGTCGGTTACCCTGCCGGCTGCCATCGGCATGCCAATTGCCGATTTCTTCGCTGAAACCGGCTTTGGCGGCGGTCATGAAAACCTCGTCCTCGAAGTGGTCAAGGGCAACTTCGACGCTGGCACAACCTGGGCTTCGGGCGTTGGCGAATTCAAGGACGGCTATACCTCCGGCAACCTGAAGAAGATGGTCGACAAGGGCATCGTCGATATGGGCGATCTGGTCGAACTCTGGAAGTCGCCGCTGATCCCGAACGGTCCGATCGTTGTTCGCTCAACGATGGATACAGACATGAAGACCAAGTTCAAGGACTTCATGATGGCCCTGCCTGAAAGCGATCCGGAGTGCTTCTCCGCGATCCAGGGCGGCGATTACAAGGGCTATACCGAAGTTGATCCTTCGTTCTACCAGGCGATCATCGACGCTCGCAAGGCCAAGATCGGCTCGTAAGCCTCATCCGCATCACATCGCCGCGGTCCCTTGTTCAAGGGGCCGCGGTTTTACCTGTCAGTACAGGACCTCATCATGACAACGCCCCGACATTCACAGATGGTCATCGAGACCGAGCGGCACTGGCAGGCTTTGGCCCGGCAACGGCGTATCTACACAGGCCTGGGGCTTGCGCTTCTCATGATGGCTTTGGCGGGTTCTCTATGGTTTGCCAACGAGACCAATGCCGGCAAGTTCTGGGACCGGCTGCCACATTTTTTCGATTTCTTCGGCGACATGATCCCTCGCGACGGATGGGAAGTCTGGCGCGCACTGTTCGATCTTCCGAGCCCCTATGCGGACGGATCGCTGAAATATGACTATCCAGTCGGTCGAGTGTGGCTGACCGACAGTCTCTACATGCCCGAATATGTCTACAAGATGATCGAGACCATCAACATCGCCATCGTCTCGACCATCATCGGCTTCACCTTCGGCTTCCTGCTCTGCTTCCTTGCGGCTTCGAACCTGACGACGAGAGGCTGGCTGCGTGGTTTCGTGCGGCGTTTTCTGGAAATTCTCCGGGCCTTCCCGGAGATCGTGATCGCCGGGTTCTTTGCAGCAATTCTGTCGCTCGGCCCGGTGCCGGCAATCATTGCCGTTGCGATCCACACGATTGGTTCCTTGGGGAAAATGTTCTTCGAGGTGGTGGAAAACGCGGACATGAAGCCCGACGAAGGATTGCGCGCGGTTGGCGGCAGCTGGGTCGAGAGGGTTCGGTTTGGAATGGTGCCGCAGGTGCTGCCGAATTTCCTGAGTTACACTCTCCTTCGGCTCGAAATCAATGTGCGCGCCTCAACGATCATCGGCGCAGTTGGTGGCGGTGGCATCGGGGAAGCCCTGCGGCTGTCGATCAGTCGCGGCCATGAGGCCAAGACCATTGCCATCGTCCTTCTGCTGCTCATCACCGTGATTGCGGTTGATCAGCTTTCTGCCTGGTTGCGCAAACGTGTGGTCGGCGAGCAGGCCTTTACCAGTGCCCGTGCAGGAGCCTTGTCATGACCGCGATGACTGCAAGCCAGATTGACGATATTGTCGGGCGCTACCCGGATGTGTTCAACCGATCGTTTCTGACCCGTTACGGCAAGGTTGTGATGGTTGCGGCCGTCGGCCTTTACCTGGTTTTTGCCTGGAACCTGTTTGCCATCGGGCAGGTTTTTCAGCGCGGCAGCTGGGATATTGCCGGAAGCTATCTCGCTGACTGGATCTCGTACGAAGTGCGACCGGATATCGTTTATCACGACGGGTATCTGGAGGTGGAGTTTCCAAAATATTCTCCGCTTGGCTCCGACCCCAAGCCAGACTGGCTGGTGACCGAGAATGCCGAAGTGACGGTGATAACAAAGGCCACGAAAGCCGCACCGGCCGAGGCGCCGCCTGCGGCAACGGGCTTCATGAATCCAGGCGCCAAGGGAACGTCGACAGGTTTCATGGCGCCGGGTGCGGCGCTCGGCGGCGCTGCGGCGGATGCCGGGTCATCGACAGCGGCGACGCCAGCGACCTCGGAACGGAAAATTCTGCCGGTCCGTGTCGATGTCGACATGAGTTCGGGTTCGGTTCTGGTTGAACCTTACCGGGTGACGCTGAAACGCGGCTCGGAGACGGTTGTCCTCAATATCGGATCTGACGGTCTTGTGCGGGCCGACAGCGCTCTGCCTGAATGGGTGGTCAATCGCCGCGAAGGTGAAAAAATGATCGCCAGTTTCGGATTTGCCGGCCGAGTTGAAATTGAAGACGACGAGGTCAAAGTCCGGCAACGGTTCCTGGGCTGGGAGAATTTTGTGTTCGACACGTCTTCTCCGTTCTGGAACCGCGGCTTTGGCGATGTCGCAGCGACAGTTCTCTGGGGAGAGCGGATAAAGCCGGAGCAATCCAACCTGTCGCTTGCTGTTGATAATTTCCTCAACAATGCCGAATGGCAGCATGGCGATGTGTTCATCAAGCTCGGACAGACGATTGTCATGGCGTTCGTCGGCACGCTGTTCGCCACTGCAATCGCTTTTCCCTTGTCCTTTATGGCGGCGCGCAACATCACCCCGAGTTTCCTGACCAACCAGGTGGTGAAACGGCTGTTTGACTTCCTTCGCTCGGTCGACATGCTGATCTGGGCACTGTTTTTCACGCGCGCATTCGGCCCCGGACCGCTCGCCGGCATTTCCGCCATTTTCTTCACCGATACCGGGACGCTCGGAAAACTTTACTCCGAGGCCCTGGAAAACATCGACGAGAAACAACGCGAGGGTGTACGTTCGCTGGGTGCGAATCCGTTGCTGATTCAGCGGTTCGGCGTCGTGCCGCAGGTCTTGCCGGTGTTCGTCAGTCAGTCGCTGTATTTCTGGGAATCCAACACCCGCTCGGCGACCATCATCGGTGCGGTTGGCGCGGGTGGCATCGGTCTCAAATTGTGGGAGGCGATGCGCACCAATGCGGATTGGGAGAATGTTGCCTACATGGTGATGCTGATCCTGATCGTGGTCTACATTTTTGACACGATTTCCTCGCGACTGCGTGGATTGCTGATCGGCAAGGGACAGACTTGATGCGATATGCTCTCTATTTTGCTCCGGGTCCTGGCGAGGCGCTGGCGGATCTTGGCGCGAGCTGGATAGGGCGTGAGGCTCTAACCGGCGTGGCGGTCGATCATCCTGAACTTGGTGGCTTAAGCGCAAACGAGCTTGCGTCGATCACCGGCCCGGCGCGGCGCTACGGATTCCATGCAACGCTCAAAGCACCGTTTCGTCTGGCCGAGGGCGTGAGCGAAGCCGATCTGGTGAGGGCAATGGACCAGTTTGCCTCCGATGCCGTGGCATTTGAGATTCCGTCGTTGGTCGTTGGACGGCTCGAGGGGTTTCTGGCGCTGGTTCCAGGAGGAACCGCACCCGAGCTGAACGCTTTCGCCAATCTGGTTGTTGAAGCATTTGAGCCGTTGCGTGCGCCCCTGACTGAAAGGGAAATCGAGCGCCGCAATCCGGAATCGCTGTCATCAGAGCAACTCAAACATCTGATGCGATGGGGTTATCCCTATGTGTTTGACAGCTTCCGCTTTCACATGACCTTGACGATGCGGCTTTCCGAGCCCGACATCACACGCGTTGAAACCGCCGCAAATGAACATTTCGCCTTTGCTCTTTCCGGCCCTGTTCCGGTGCGGGCGCTGAGCCTCTTCGTCGAGCCTGCGCCCGGCGCTCCATTTCAAATCCATAGCCGGACGCCGCTGGCGACTGGCAAGCACAGAAAGACTGCCTGAATGACCACCGAGACAATTTTGACCAACGCCCGGCTTGTTCTGGAAGACCGGATCGTTTCCGGCAGCCTCGTGGTAAGGGATGGCGTTATTGCCGAGGTCGCGGAAGGCAATTCAGCCACGGGCGTGGATATGGAAGGGGATTATATAATCCCCGGTCTGGTCGAGCTGCATACCGACCATCTCGAGGCGCATTATTCCCCGCGCCCGGGTGTGCGCTGGAATGCCATCTCCGCAATCCAGTCCCATGATGCGCAGATTGCCTCTTCAGGTATCACTACGGTGTTTGATTGCCTTCGACTCGGTTCAGATGCTGATGACGGTTTCCAGGTTGGCGAAATGCGCGCGATTGCCGATGCGCTGGCTGAGGCGCGGTCGGAGAACCGGCTCCGCGCCGATCACCTCATTCATCTGCGCTGCGAAGTTTCGGCTGCCGATGTTCTTGAGCACTTTGCCGATTTCAAGACCGATACGCAGGTGCGGCTGGCTTCGCTGATGGACCATGCACCCGGGCAACGTCAGTTCCAGACCATGGAGCAGTACACGCTTTACTACAAGACCAAGCGCGGCCTGTCCGACGAGGCCTTCGCCCAGTTCGTGAACCGCCGGCTTGATGCGTCAGCGCTCCATTCCGACGCCCACCGCAAGGTTCTGGCCAGTGCCTGCGCCGAGCGCGGGATCACGGTTGCGAGCCACGATGATGCGACCCTTGATCATGTCAATGAAGCGGTTGGTTTCGGTGTCAAACTCGCCGAATTCCCCACCAGCATCGAGGCTGCGCAGGCTTCTCACAAGGCAGGCATGAGCGTTCTGATGGGGGCTCCCAATGTCGTTCGGGGCGGATCCCATTCGGGCAATATTGCTGCGACGGATCTGGCCCGTTCGGGCGTTCTGGATGTGCTGTCATCAGACTATGTTCCCTTCAGCCTGATCCATGCCCCGTTTGTGCTGACCGATGAAATCGAGGGCCTTGATCTGCCTGAAGCCATTCGGCTGGTGACGGCAACGCCCGCGAAAACGGTCGGGCTTGATGACCGTGGCAGTCTCGCAGCTGGCAAGCGAGCTGATCTGGTGCGAGTGCGTCGCGAGACCGGCGTTCCGATCGTACGATCAGTCTGGCGCCAGGGCGAACGGGTGGCCTGATGCCGGTGGCAAGAGATGTCCTGGCCCAGGCGTTGGGTCCGTTGATCGTGGTGCTGGGGCCGAGCGGCTCTGGCAAGGATACGTTGATGTCGCATGCGCGCAGCGTGCTTGCCGATGACGCAGACGTGCTGTTCGTCCGACGGGCAATAACTCGACCTGCTGATGCAGGGAGTGAAGACCATATCCCGATGAGCGACGCCGAGTTCGATGAGGCACTTGACCAGGGACAGTTTTCCCTGACGTGGGCTGCGAACGGATTGCGCTACGGCCTGCCGCGTTCCATCGAAGCGCACCTGGCCGAGGGCAAGCTTGCCATTGTCAACGGCTCAAGAGGAGCGTGGACTGTCATACAACAGGTGTTTCCAAGTTCGGTGGCCGTGGAAATCAAAGTTGAACCCGAAATTCTTGCGCGCCGCCTTCAGGCAAGAGGCCGGGAGAGTGCGTCGGAGATAGAGGCTAGGCTGGCGCGTGCTTCTGCTCTTACGTCAGGCTTCGTGGCTGATGCCGTCATCGATAATTCCGGCGCGGTGGAAAGAGCAGGATCGGAGCTGGTCGCGTATGTGACGCGGATGATCGGTGCATCAAGCTCTGTCTGATCTCAAGGCACTCTAACCAGTATGCGAACAGATCACGGTCGTCAGTTTGTAGAAACTGAAGCTTTGACACGAACTTACTCTTCGTCCTCGTCAGTGTCTGGACCACCATCAAGACGGTGTTTGATGGCAAGGGCATAAATCACATTGAGAACATTTCGATCCTGGACGTTGGGATCGCTTAGCGCCAGCAAGGCCGCGCGGACAAGGCGCTTGCTGGTGGCCTTGGGACATTGCTCGAACACATAGTTGTGCAACTCGCCATCACTCAGGCCCTGATAGGCACCTTCAATGAGCGCGTCATACACTTTCTGGATTTTTTTCTTGGGCATTTGCGCCTCCTGATTTGTGGGCCAATTCACGGTCGTCCTGTGATCAGTAATGATGCCCATTGTCACAAACAACCACATGGCTGCATCGGACAATATTGCTGTTCACCGTGAACTTGCGCGCGCGCAGGGCGCTGAGGCAGAAATCTCGCGAAACCGGCCTAGAGGCAGAAAATGAGGTATTAGTAATTAATCATAATTAAACCAGTCTGTCGCAGATTGTGATGCTTAAGTACTAGGCCAAGCGAAGGGCATGAAGCCTGTCGACCTGCAATGATTGCGAACCCGGTAGTAGGCCAATGCAATTGTTCAGGGGGATACATGGGATTGAATTTGGTAAAGAGCTCGGCTGGGAAAGCCGGTGGCTCATCGCGAAGCATCACACAGAAAATCGCGATTACGGTCATTCTTGTGAACTTGCTTGGGTTGGCCGTTACCAGCTTTGCAATTTCCCAGATGTCAGGTTCAAGTCAGATGGAGATGGCCGAGCGCAACTGGCTCAAGGATACGGCCCAGATCGGCGCACAGGCGGCCGGTGGGGTGAAATGGGGCAAGACCGAAGCCATTCGGTCGGCCTACGAGATCTTTCAGAATGACCCCAAACTTGCTCTTGTGGGCTTCACCGCTTTCAATCAGGCTGGTGACCAGGTGGACGTCTGGACGCGGTCAGAAACGCCCGATGCTTCTCTCGTGCAATCCCTGGCCTCGAACCCTGGCGAGCTGAAGGCTCCGGTTCTTGAGGAAGACGCTTCTTCTGTGGTCGTTTCTGCTCCATTGCCGGCGGGCAAGGATGGCGTATCTCAGGGGCAGATCAAGACTGTCTGGTCGACTGACGACATCACTCTTTCGGCCCGCAATTTCGCACTCAAGGCGATGGCATCCCAGATCATAGTGCTGATCATCGCTGTCGCTATGCTGCTGTTTGCCATGCGCAAATTTGTTGGCCGCCCTCTTGCCGACGTCAACAAGCGTATCGGGGAGTTGCAGGCCGGAGACATTTCGGCCCCGGTCCCGCACGCGGAGAAGGGCGACGAGATTGGCGTTGTTGCGCGAGCCTTGACCGAGTTCTGTGATGCCGCGCAGATGAAGCTTGATGCTGATGCCGAGATGGTGCGGCAGCGCGAGCAACTGGATGCGGAGCGCCAGGCCAACATGAGCGAAACCGAACGCTCGTCGCAGGCGCAGCGCAAGGTCGTTCAGGAACTGGGCACAGCGCTCGAGAAACTTGCTTCTGGCGATCTGACCGCACGCGTTCCAGATCTTGGTGGTGAATTTGCCACGCTGCAGGGCAATTTCAACAAGGCGCTTGAAGCCCTCGAGCAGACAGTTGGCACGATTGACAGTGCCCAACATGCGGTCAAACAGGCATCTGACAGCCTGGGTGGCTCCACCGACGAGCTTGCCCGCAGAACCGAGCAACAAGCCGCGGCGCTTGAGGAGACTGCGGCTGCGCTTGATGAAATCACCGCGACCGTCAAGGCTTCATCAGAGCAGGCTACGGAAGCCGGTACTCTTGTCGGATCAACGCGCGACGCAGCGACATCGTCTTCCGAGATTGTTCGAAAGGCCATTACCGCGATGGGTGGCATTGAGCAATCCTCATCGCGCATTGCCCAGATCCTCAAGGTGATTGACGATATCGCGTTCCAAACCAACCTGCTGGCGCTGAATGCCGGCGTCGAGGCCGCACGTGCCGGTGAAGCAGGCAAGGGCTTTGCAGTGGTTGCACAGGAGGTTCGTGATCTCGCGGGACGTTCGGCCAATGCGGCAAAGGAAATCAAGGATCTGATCGAGGAGAGCGGCGCCCAGGTCAGTAACGGCGTCGATCTCGTCAACAAGACAGGCCAGTCCATGGATCAGATCGAACGGCAGATTACCGAGGTCGCCCAGAAGATCGACTTGATTTCGCGAGGGTCGCGTGAACAGGCGACGGGGCTGTCGCAGGTCAATATGGCCATCAACGAGATGGATACCATGACCCAGAAGAATGCGGCGATGGTTCAGGACAGCAACACGTCGTCGCAGAACCTGGCCGGAGAATGTGAACGGCTTGCCGACGTTGTCAGATCTTTCAAGCTGACAGGCTCGACATCTCGAACCCGCACAGCTGAACCGTCCCGACCGGCACCAGCTCCGAAAATGTCCGCACCGCGGCCGGCGGCGGCTCAACCTCAGTATCGCAGCCAGGGAAATGCGGCGCTCGCTCCGAGCACGGATAGCTGGGAAGAGTTTTGAAACTGAGTGCCGAAATCAGAAACGATCTCTAATGATCGCAATCAACTTTCAACGAGGAGAATACACCCATGAAGACTAAGCTTTTTGTATCAGCCATGCTTGCGGCCTGCGCTTTCGCATTTACACCTGTTGTGGCCCAGGCTGAAGACGCGCATGTTGCGCCGGTCAGGGAATTCATCAGCCAGAACGTTGAGGGCTGGTTGACCGATCCTGTCGTCGTCAGCGCTATCAAGGAGCAGAATGCCAAGACCGCCGGCTATGACCAGGCTGCAATTGACAAGCTCGACAAGGACTGGCGCGCTCAGGCAACGGCTGCAGACAAGCCGATGGTTGATGAAGTTCTGGCAACACCACTTTCCAAGTTCCTGATGGAAAAGAAAGACGGCAGCCAGGGCATGATCACGGAAATGTTCGTCATGGACGCCAAGGGGCTCAATGTTGGCCAGAGTGATGTCACCTCTGATTACTGGCAAGGTGATGAAGCCAAATGGCAGAACACATTCGCTGCGGGCCCCGGCGTGGTATTCGTTGACGGCGTGGAAGAAGATGAATCCACCCAGGCTCTGCAATCACAGGCCAGCATTACCATTTCCGATCCGGATACCGGCGAGCCGATTGGCGCGATTACCGTCGGTATCAACCTCGACATGCTTTAGAATCAAAGCCGTCTGGTCTGCTGCTCTGACCCGCCTGGTGCGGGTTTAGACAACGGCTTGGCTTTGCCAGTGGCTGCTTTGACGCCGCGCTTTTCTTTCCGGTTCCGGAACAGAAGGCGCGGCGTTTGTCGTTTCAGGAGCAGCGGCGGATTCGGTGTGCGAGGCTCGCTCCGGAAGCCGGATTAGTATGACCTGAAATGGTCAGGACAGAGCCGGAAGGGCTTGCGCAACGCTGACTGAGATGGTCGACATAAACCTGCCCGCTTGTCATGGAGCGGCAATACAGAACGGATAGTCATACCCAAGCCAAAATGGAGCCCGTCATGAAGCTGGTGCATATTTCCGACATCCACATCAATGCGGAGCCGATCCTCGGTCTTGATTCAATTGCCAGTTTCAAAAAGTGCCTGGCCTATGTCGAAGCCAATGACCACGATGCCGACCGCGTGGTGATCACGGGCGACCTGACCCATTACGGACAGGAAGAGAGCTACCGGGAACTGGAGGCAATCCTTGCTGGCAGCTCGCTCAAGGGCAAGCTGGAGCCACGGCTGATGGTCGGCAATCATGACAACCGTGAGGCGTTCGAGTCAGTGTTTTCCACCACCAGTCGGGATGGTTCGGGCTTCATTCAGTGGACCGAGGAAACTCCGGCCGGACTTTTCGTTTACATGGATACTGTCGATGCGGGCCGACATGGCGGGCTCTATTGCGAGAAGCGGATGGCCTGGCTGAAAAACGTGCTCGACGGTACGCGGGCCAAGGGGCAGAAGGCCTATTTGTTCATGCACCACAATCCTGTGCGAGTGCACGTGGCCAATGCCGACGTTATCGGGATTATCAACGAGCGCGAGCTTCAGTCGCTGCTCAGAGATTATAACGACACAGTCGCGCATCTGTTCTTCGGCCACTGTCACTATTCGCTGAGTGGCGCAGTTTGCGGCATTCCCTATTCGGCTCCGCGGTCGACAAATCACGCTTGCTGGCCGGATTTCTCAGGCCAGATCAACCGGATGGGATATGGCGATCTGGCGCCAAACTACAATGTCTGTTTCCTCAACGAAAATAGCACAGTGATTCACTCGATTGATTTTCTCGACGCCGACATTGTTCAGTGGAGAATCGAGGATGACGTCGAGGCGATTTCGATCTGAAGTTACGGGAGCCGTTGCCGCAGCTGGCCTGAACTCGGGGCCTGAACTTGAGGGTCTGAATTCAGGGCTTGTGCTCGGGTGGAAACTCGACAGGCCCGCCCTGGGCTTCCCAGGTTGAAAAGCCTTCTTTCAGATGAGCCGCTTCAAAGCCCATATCGTTGAGCGTTGCGGTTGTCAGCGCCGAGCGCCATCCGGATGCGCAATGGAAGACGAATTTCTTGTCCTCTCCGAAAATCTCCTTGTAGTAGGGGCTTTGCGGGTCGACCCAGAATTCCACCATGCCGCGCGGGCAATGGAAGCTGCCCGGAATGTAGCCTGAACGCTGGCGCTCGCGGACATCACGCAGGTCGACAATGACGACGTCCGGATCATCCACCATGGCAATGGCGGCTGCGGTTTCAATTTCCTCGATGCGGGCACGGGCATTTGCGACAAGATCGGCGACGGGGGTGATGGTCTTGGCCATTGGGGTACCTGTTAAACATGAATAGGGCGCTTTTGCATGATTGACCCAACATGGCGCTTGGTTCAACAGTCCTGATGGTTCCAGTCCTGTTTATGACCGAGGCCAAGCGACAGATCAGACTGAAGGAAAGCCAGACCATGCCAGGTTCATCGACAGTCTCCTTGTGGGATGAAACATCGGAAGAGGTCTACCAAGCGTCACCGATGACGGCTGACGTGACAACCGATCTGGCCATTGTCGGGGGCGGATACACCGGACTTTCGACTGCGCTGCATGCCGCTCAAAAGGGCCTGGATGCCTGCGTTCTGGAAGCTCATCAGATTGGCTATGGCGGGTCGGGGCGGAATGTGGGGCTGCTCAATGCCGGCCTTTGGCTGCCGCCGCAGGATGTAAGGGCGAAGCTCGGTGGTGAGCAAGGCACGCGTCTGGTTGATCTGCTCGGAGACGGTCCGAACTACGTGATGTCCCTGATCGAGCGGCACCAGATCCGCTGTGAACTGACGCGAACCGGCACCATTCACGCGGCCCATTCCCAGAGCGGGTTCAAGGATCTATCCCGACGTGCCGAGGAGTGGGTCCGTCTCGGTGCGCCGGTCAAGCTGCTGTCGCGAGAAGAGGCAGCAGAGAAGATCGGCTCCAGCGCATTTCATGGCGGCTTGCTGGATGCGCGAGCCGGGACAATCAACCCGATGGGATATGTGCGCGGTCTCGCTCGTGCTGCACAGGCAGCAGGTGCACGAATTCACACCGGCGCGGCAGTGACAAGGCTCACCAAACAGACAGGTGGCTGGCTGCTTGAAACGGAAGGCGGTGCTGTTGCTGCCAAAGCGGTGGTGCTTGCCACCAACGCCTATTCCGATGATCTTTGGCCGGGACTGAAACAGAGTTTCGTGCCGATCCACTATTTCCAGGTGGCGACGGTTCCGCTTGGTGCGCGCGTCGCCAACATCCTGCCCGAGCGGCAGGGGATCTGGGACACCGGCCAAATCATGTTTTCGCTCAGACGGGACGCTGCGGACCGATTGATCATCGGCTCGATGGGATCGGTGATTGGTGGTGCGAAAGGTCTGTCGGAACGTTGGGCGGCGCGACAGCTGAAGCGGCTGTTTCCGGACCTCGGGCCGGTGGAATTCGAAGCCTCCTGGCACGGACAGATTGCGATGACGGCCGATCACCTGCCGCGCATCCACCGCTTGGATGAAGGGCTTTACACACCAATCGGCTACAATGGCCGGGGCATTGCGCCGGGTACGGTGTTCGGCAAGGCAATGGCGGATCTGCTGACGGGCGGCCGTGAAGCCGATCTGCCGATGCAGGTGACAGGGATGAGGCCGGAAGCGGCGCGGGGGCTGAAGACAGGGTTCTATCAGGCGGCGTTCGCAGCAAATCAGATGCTGAAGAGCATATAGCGGCAAGGCCCAGCATTTGCCGGTTTGGGTGAATGGGTTAGTGATTGACGGGTTGCTCTTGGATTGAGTGCACTTGGGAGGAGCAGGCAGACTGGACCGGGGAGATCAGGGATGGACAGTTGTGACGTGATTGTGGTGGGCGGCGGTCTTGCCGGACTTGTGGCTGCGGCGGAACTTGCCGACCGTGGCACACGAGTCACGATCCTCGATCAGGAGCCCGAGAATTCTCTGGGCGGGCAGGCCTTCTGGTCGCTTGGCGGGCTGTTTCTGGTCGATACGCCGGAACAGCGGCGGATGGGCATCAAGGACAGCCGCGAACTGGCGCTGAGTGAATGGATGGGCTCGGCCCAGTTCGATCGCGAGGAAGATTACTGGCCGCGCAAATGGGCCGAAGCCTATGTGGATTTTGCCGCCGGCGATATGCGGCCCTGGCTGCATGAGATGGGGATGCGGTGGTTTCCGATTGTTGGATGGGCGGAGCGTGGCGGCTCCTTTGCCGATGGCCATGGCAATTCCGTTCCGCGCTTTCACATAACCTGGGGTGTTGGCCCCGGCACAGTTGAGCCGTTTGAGAAACGCGTGCGCGCTCATGTGAAGGCGGGACTGATTGACCTCAAGTTCCGGTATCGCTGCTCCAGCATCATAACTGAAAACAATGCCGTCAAAGGCGTGTCTGGCGAGATCTTGGCGAATGACGCCAAGGAGCGCGGACAATCGACAAGCCGCGAGATCGTCGGCGAGTTCGAGTTGCGTGCGCCGAGTGTGCTGGTGACGTCGGGCGGCATTGGTGGAAACTTCGATCTGGTACGCAAGTCCTGGCCGCGCGACCGGCTGGGCGAACCACCGCAGGATATGATCGCAGGCGTGCCTGCGCATGTTGATGGTCGGATGATTGCGATCACCGAAGCGGCCGGCGGTCGGGTGATCAATGCCGACCGGATGTGGCACTACACCGAAGGCGTCAAGAACTGGAACCCGATCTGGCCCAATCACGGAATCCGCATTCTGCCCGGTCCGTCGTCGATGTGGTTCGATGCGGAAGGAAACCGGCTCAGGCCGCCATGCATGCCGGGATTTGACACGCTGTCGACGCTCAAAGAGATCCTTTCGACCGGGCATGACTATTCCTGGTTTGTGATGACCCAGAAGATCCTCAAGAAGGAAGTGGCGCTTTCGGGGTCCGAGCAGAACCCGGACTTCGCTGCCAAGAGCTGGCTCAAGGTTATCCAGCAGCGTCTGTTGAACAAGAAGGCGACACCGGCGGTCGAGGCCTTCAAGCGGCATGGCGAGGATTTCGTCGTTGCCGATACGCTGGAAGACCTTGTTGCAGGCATGAACAGCAAGGGTGGTGACCTGATCGATCTAGATAGATTGCGAGCGCAGATCGCGGCGCGGGACAGCCAGATCGACAACCCTTTCACCAAGGATGCGCAACTGATGGCGGTTCATGCCGCGCGCAACTACCGTGGCGACAAGTTGATGCGCACGGCAAAGCCGCACCGGTTGCTCGATCCCGCAAACGGACCGCTGATTGCGGTCAAGCTGCACATCATCACCCGCAAGACGCTTGGCGGGTTCGAGACCGATCTCAACGGTCAGGTGCTCAATGCGCAGGGCGAGCGGATAGAGGGGCTGTTTGCCGCCGGTGAAGTCAGCGGCTTTGGCGGTGGCGGTTATCACGGCTACAACGCGCTGGAAGGCAGTTTCCTCGGGGGCTGCATCTTCTCGGGCCGCCAGGCCGGGCGCGGCGACGCGATCGCTTAGCTTTGCTGGGGCTTGCCGGAGAGCTGGTTGCTGGCCGGTGCCGCCTGATAGGGCTTGCTCAGTACCGGCAAAAGGCTAGGGCCGCGCAGCCTGAGGAAATCATCCAGCGCCTGCAGGGCTGGCGTCGAAGATCGGCTGGCATGACGGATTGAATACCATTGCCGCCGGATCGGGGTTTCCACCACATCGAGGATCACGATGCTGCCGGCCCTGCATTCCTGCTCGATCGTATGGCCTGAAATGAAGGCGATCCCCAGTCCGGCGATCACGGCCTGCTTGATGGTTTCGTTCGAATCCATTTCCGTCGGCACTGTGCGCAAGCCATCAAGTGTGTCTGACATGAAAAACTCGAAGGACGACCGCGTGCCCGAACCTCGCTCCCGGACAATGAATTTCTGTTCGGCCAGTTCTTCCTTGCTGATGTCGAGCTGGCCCACCAGCGGGTGATCCGGACTGGCGATGAAGACCAGCGGGTGATCGCCGAACAGCGTGGCGTTGACCTTGAAGTTGGTCGGCGGTCGTCCCATCAGGGCGACGTCAATATCGTGATCGTGCAGCTTCCGGATGATCTCGGAGCGGTTGGCTGCGACCAGCGTCATCGACATGCCCGGGTGGACCGCGGTGAAGGCAGCGATGACCCTGGGTGCAAAGTACTTTCCGGTTGACACCACGCCGAGCCTTATGGTGCCCGCAGCAACACCTCTATGGGCCTGAACGGTTTCTTCAAGCGATGTCAGCTCGTTGATCACCCGATAGGCGGTATCAATTGCGACTTGGCCGATTTCGGTTGGTTGTGATCCGGATTTTGAGCGCAGGAACAGCTGGCAGCCGAGTTCCTGCTCCAGTTGCTGGATCTGCAGGGTGACCGCAGGCGACGTCAATCCAAGCGCTCGGGCAGCCGCGGATATCTTTCCGTGTTTCTGAATGGCGAGAAGAGTGCGCATCTGGCGCAGGGAAATGTTGAGCATGTTTTATGTAAGAAAAACTTATGTAAACTGTCAATAAGTTAAAATTTACATACATAAGAATTCATTTATCCATTGTGGCCAGGGAGGAATGCCACAATGTCAGGTCAGTCGCTGCTTGCCTTTTTGCGGTCTGGATCGTTTGCCCAGAAACCGCACAGTGACGCCATATCGGCAACGATCGGTGCCCTGGCTCAGGCTGCTCTTGACGTGCGCAAACTCACAACGCAAGGCGCGCTCAATGCCGGTTTCGCTTCGTCGCGCGGCAGTGAAAACTCCGATGGCGACATCCAGAAAGACCTGGATGTGGTGGCGGACGGGATCTTTCTCGAGGCTATCCGCCAGGTTCCCGTCGCCCTCTACGGATCAGAGGAAAGCACCGGTGCCATCCTTATTGATCCAGAGAAGCCGCTGGCGCTGGCAATCGATCCGCTCGACGGATCTTCCAACATTGAAACCAATGTCTCGATCGGGACCATCTTTTCGATAATGCCGGTTTTTGGCGATCCGAAATCCGATCCGGAGCAGTCTTTCCTGCAACCGGGAACCAGCCAGCTGGCCGCCGGGTTCTTTATCTATGGGCCGCAACTGGCGCTGGTTCTGACAGTGGGGTCGGGCACACGGATCTTCATCCACTCAAGCAGGTACGGCGATTTCATCGAGGCCTACGATTCCGTCTCGATCCCGATGCACGCCTCCGAGTTTGCCATCAACGTGTCCAATTACCGGCACTGGGAAGCACCTGTCCGGCTTTACATTGATGATTGTTTCGCAGGCGCTGAAGGCCCGCGGGAAAAAGATTTCAACATGCGCTGGATCGCATCGCTGGTGGCTGATTGCTACCGCATTCTGATCCGCGGCGGCGTGTTCCTGTATCCCGCCGACAGCCGCAAGGGCTATGGCTCAGGGCGTATCCGGCTGGTCTATGAAGCCAATCCGATCGCGTTCCTGGTCGAGCAGGCCAATGGCCTGGCCACCGATTCCATTCACCGCATCCTCGATATCACACCGTCCAGCCTGCACCAGCGCGTTCCGCTGGTGTTCGGCTCGCGAGCAAAAGTCGAGCGGGTGGCCCGCTATCATGTCGATCCCGAGATGATGAGCGAGCGCTCACCCTTGTTCGGCAACCGGGGTCTTTTCAGGGTCTAATTTTTCAGGGTCTTTTTCTCATGTCAGCCAAGTTTCCCATCATCTCCATCACCGGATCGTCAGGCGCCGGCACCACGACGGTCGAGCAGACGTTCAAGAAGATCTTTGCCCGCGAGAAGATCACTGCCTCCTTTATTGAAGGCGATGCGTTTCACCGGTTTGACCGGCAGACGATGAAGGACAAGATTGCCGACGAGAAGGCGATGGGCCGTGATTTCACGCATTTCAATTCGGAAGCCAATGAGCTCGCAATCCTCGAAGGCGTGTTCGAGGAATATGGAAGGCGCGGCAGGGGCCGGACGCGCCATTACATCCATGATGACGATGAAGCCGAGTGCTACGGCGTTGCGCCCGGCACTTTCACCGAGTGGGAGGAATTCGGCGACAGCGATGTGTTGTTTTACGAAGGACTTCACGGCTACGCTGTTACCGACGAGGTCAATCTGGCGCAGCATTGCGATCTGAAAATCGGCGTGGTGCCGGTGATCAACCTCGAATGGATCCAGAAGATCCATCGCGACAAGGCCGCGCGTGGCTATTCCACCGAGGCCGTGACCGACACGATCCTGAGGCGCATGCCCGACTATGTGCTTTACATCTGCCCGCAGTTCTCGCTGACCGACATAAATTTCCAGCGCGTGCCGATTGTCGATACATCGAACCCCTTTGTCGCGCGCTGGATCCCGACGCCGGCTGAATCGATCCTGGTGATCCGCTTCGCCAATCCGCGCGGCATCGATTTTCCTTACCTGCTGTCGATGATCCAGAACAGCTACATGTCGCGCGCCAATTCGATTGTTGTGCCGGGCGACAAGCTCGATCTCGCCATGCAGCTCATTTTCACGCCGCTGATCCACAAGCTGGTCGAGCGCAAGCGCCGCATGTCCTGAGGAGGCTTACATGAACGTAACGCAGAATGTTTCCGCTCCTGATGTTGTCAGCGAACGCGACATGGCGAACTCCATCCGGTTTCTGGCAATGGACGCAGTCCAGGCCGCCAATTCGGGCCACCCCGGCATGCCTATGGGTATGGCCGATGTCGCCACCGTCTTGTTCAACCGCTTCATCAGGATCGATCCTTCAATGCCCGATTGGACGGACCGCGACAGGTTCGTGCTGTCAGCTGGCCACGGCTCGATGCTGATCTACGCCATCCATCATCTGCTCGGCTATTCCGACATGCCAATGGAGCAATTGAGACACTTCAGGCAGTGGGGATCAAAGACACCGGGACATCCCGAATATGGGCACACGCTCGGTGTCGAGACCACCACAGGGCCTTTGGGGCAGGGGATAGCGACAGCGGTCGGAATGGCCATTGGCGAAGAGATGATGGTCGCACGCTTCGGCAAGAAGCTTGTCGATCACTACACTTACGTCATCTGCGGTGACGGTTGCCTGCAGGAAGGCATCAGCCACGAGGCAATCGATCTCGCCGGTCACCTCAAGCTCAAGAAGCTGATCGTGCTGTGGGACGACAACGAGATTTCCATCGACGGAGCCACCTCACTCTCCACGTCGATGAACCAGCCGATGCGGTTCAAGGCCGCGGGCTGGGATGTTCAAAGTGTCGACGGCCATGACCCTGAGGCGATTGCGGCTGCGATCGAGAAGGCTCGCAAGAGCACCAAGCCGTCGCTGATCGCCTGCCGCACCACCATCGGGAAAGGCGCGCCGATGATGCAGGGCTCGCACAAGACCCACGGTGCGCCACTGGGCAAAGAGGAAATTTCGAGAGCCCGGGAAGCGCTCGACTGGCCCTATGAAGCCTTCACAGTTCCCTCTGTCATCAAGTCTGCCTGGGAGGCGGTTGCTGCGCGCGGTGAGGCTGCCCGGAGCCAGTGGCAGCAGCGTCATGCAAGCGCACGAAACGCCGCAGCGTTTGACCGGATGGTGTCGGGCGAACTGCCTGAGAACGTGTTCCGCAAACTGGCTGCCTTCCGCAAAGAGCATCAGCAGAAAGCCACCAAGGTCGCGACCCGTCAGGCATCGCAGATGGCGCTTGAGGTGATCAATGGCGCCACCACGCTGACGATCGGCGGGTCGGCGGATCTGACCGGATCAAACCTGACGCAGACATCGCACACCGAACCCATTGGTTCCCGCCGGTTCAAGGGCCGCTATCTTCACTACGGCATCCGCGAACACGCGATGGCAGCCGTGATGAACGGGCTGTCGCTGCATGGCGGCTTCATTCCTTATGGTGGCACGTTTCTGGTATTTTCCGATTACGCCCGCGGCGGCATGCGGCTGTCGGCGCTGATGCAGCAGGGGGTGGTCTATGTGCTGACGCACGATTCCATCGGACTTGGCGAAGACGGTCCGACGCACCAGCCTGTCGAGCATCTGGCTATGCTGCGCGCAACGCCTAACATCAATGTCTACCGGCCCGCCGACATCATTGAGACGGCAGAGTGCTGGGAGCTGGCGCTGAGGGATCGGTCGACGCCGAGCGTGCTGGCGCTGTCGCGTCAGGGGCTGCCCATGTTGCGGGAGACCGGTTCGGCTGAAAACCTTTCTGCACGCGGCGCCTATGTGTTGCACCAGCCGAAGGGCAAGCGGGACGTCACGCTTCTTGCGACCGGATCGGAGGTCGAGATTGCGCGTAAGGCGTCGTCTCAACTGTTGGACCTGCATGGTGTCCGCGCCGCGGTTGTCTCTATGCCATGCTGGGAGAAATTTGCGGTGCAGGATCAGCTCTACCAAAAGAATGTTCTTGGAGCCGCCCCGCGCATCGCGGTTGAAGCGGCTGCCCGGATGGGCTGGGACCGCTGGATCGGACCAGACGGCGCATTTGTCGGCATGGACGGATTTGGCGCTTCGGCGCCTGCGACCGAGCTCTACGAGCATTTCGGGATCACGGCCGACCGCGTGGCCAGTCTGGCCCTCGATCTTGTCGGGAGGTCCGGATCATGATGGGCACAATGGATCTCGAGGGGCAAACTGTGCTGGTCCGCTCTGACTTGAGCCAGGGGTTGGATGGCAGATTCGCAGCCTATCTGCGCGATCTCGCTGAACGCGGCGCCCGGGTTGCTGTGATCGCCGGATATGACAATCCCGGCGGAGATGTGAACCCGACGCTGTCGTTGCGCCATCTGGTGCAGCCGTTGCAGAGCTTGACCGGAATGCCCGTGCATTTTGTCGGCGACAGCGTCGGTCCGGTCGCTGAATCGGGTCTTGCCGCAACGCCTGCCGGCGCGATCGCGCTTCTCGAGAATTTGCGGTTCCATCCTGAAGCCCAGCGTCGCAGCAGAACCTTCGCCATCCGCCTGAGCGCGCTTGGTGATTTCTTCGCCGTGCCCGGCGGCATGCCCGAAACCGCATCGATCTGGATCCGGGAACTGGCGAAACTGCTGCCTGAACCGACACCCAATCTCGCGCCTTCAGCCTGACAGGAGATCCCAATGGCCCGTATCACCCTTCGTCAATTGCTCGATCACGCCGCAGAACAGAGTTACGGCGTGCCGGCCTTCAACATCAACAATATGGAGCAGGGGTTTGCCATCATGGAGGCAGCCAAGGCTTGCAATGCGCCGGTTATCATGCAGGCGTCGCGCGGCGCCCGCTCCTATGCCGGCGACATCATGCTCTCCAAGATGATCGACGCGCTGGCGGAAATGTATCCCGAGATACCGCTCTGCCTGCACCAGGACCATGGCAACAACGAAGCCACCTGCATGACCGCGATCCGTCATGGCTTCACCTCGGTGATGATGGACGGCTCGCTCGAAGCAGACATGAAGACGCCGGCGTCGTATGATTACAACGTCGCGATTACCGAACGGGTGGCCAGGGTGGCGCACTGGGTTGGCGCTTCGGTGGAGGGCGAGCTGGGTGTTCTGGGCTCGCTTGAAACTGGCGAGGCGGAAGCGGAGGACGGATCGGGCGCGGAAGGCAAGCTCTCGCACGATCAGCTGTTGACCGATCCGGACCAGGCGCTGGATTTCGTTCTTCGGACCCAGGTCGATGCGCTGGCAATCGCCTGCGGCACCTCGCACGGCGCCTACAAGTTCTCGCGCAAGCCTGATGGTGACATCCTGGCGATGAACGTGATCGAGGCGATCCACCGCAAGATCCCGGATACGCATCTGGTCATGCATGGTTCCTCTTCGGTGCCGCAGGAATTGCAGGACATCATCAACGAGTTTGGCGGCGAGATGCCGCAGACCTTTGGGGTTCCGGTCGAGGAGATCGTCCGCGGCATCCGGCATGGCGTGCGCAAGGTCAATATCGACACCGATTGCCGCATGGCGATGACCGCGCAGTTCCGCAAGATCGCCACCAGCAAGGCAACCGAGTTCGATCCGCGCAAGTTCCTCAAACCGGCCATGGACGCCATGCGCGATCTTTGCCGTGAGCGGTTCGAAGCCTTTGGAACCGCCGGACAGGCATCGAAAATCAGGGTGATCGCCATGGATGACATGGCGGCACGCTACGCAAGTGGCGCGCTCGATCCGCAAACTGCAGCTGCCAGGGCTGCCTGAAAAAGAGATTCAAACAGAAAGGTCAACGCCATGAATACGGACGCAAAAACCGAGATCAAGGGCAAGGAACGCTACAAGGCCGGCGTGCTCAAATATGCGCAGATGGGCTATTGGGACGGCGACTATGAGCCCAAGGCCACCGACCTGATCGCGCTGTTCCGGATCACACCGCAGGAGGGCGTCGACCCTATCGAAGCCGCGGCTGCGGTGGCGGGTGAGAGCTCGACTGCGACATGGACCGTGGTGTGGACCGACCGTCTGACGGCCTGCGACCAGTACCGGGCCAAGGCCTACCGGGTAGACCCGGTGCCGGGGCAGGATGGGCAGTATTTCTGCTATGTGGCCTATGATCTGATCCTGTTCGAGGAAGGCTCGATTGCCAATCTGACCGCGTCGATCATCGGCAATGTGTTTTCGTTCAAGCCGCTCAAGGCTGCGCGGCTTGAGGATATGCGGTTCCCGGTCGCCTACTGCAAGACCTTCAAGGGGCCGCCCACGGGCATCGTGGTGGAACGCGAACGGCTCGACAAGTTCGGCAAGCCGCTGCTGGGTGCCACGACCAAGCCGAAGCTTGGCCTCTCGGGCAAGAATTACGGCCGCGTGGTCTATGAGGGCCTCAAGGGCGGTCTCGACTTCATGAAGGATGACGAGAACATCAACTCGCAACCGTTCATGCACTGGCGCGACCGGTTCCTCTACTGCATGGAGGCGGTCAACAAGGCGTCAGCCGAGTCCGGCGAGATCAAGGGCCACTATCTCAACATCACCGCCGGAACGATGGAAGAAATGTACCGGCGCGCCGAGTTCGCCAAGGAACTGGGCTCTGTGATCGTCATGGTCGACCTGATCATCGGCTGGACCGCGATCCAGTCGATCTCGGAATGGTGCCGTCAAAACGACATGATCCTGCACATGCACCGCGCCGGCCACGGCACCTACACGCGCCAGAAAAACCACGGCATTTCGTTCCGGGTGATAGCCAAGTGGCTGAGGCTCGCGGGCGTCGATCACCTGCATTGCGGCACGGCGGTGGGCAAGCTCGAGGGCGATCCGCTGACCGTGCAGGGCTACTATAATGTCTGCCGCGAAACCCACAACACGGTGGATCTTCCGCGCGGCATCTTCTTTGATCAGGACTGGGCCGACATCAAGAAGGTGATGCCGGTGGCCTCGGGCGGCATTCATGCCGGCCAGATGCACCAGTTGCTCGATCTGTTCGGAGACGATGTGGTGCTGCAGTTTGGCGGCGGAACCATAGGTCACCCGATGGGCATCCAGGCGGGGGCAACGGCCAACCGTGTTGCGCTCGAGGTCATGATCATGGCCCGCAACGAGGGCAGGGACATCGCCAATGAAGGCCCTGAAATCCTGCGCTCAGCTGCCAAATGGTGCAAGCCGCTTGAAGCTGCGCTCGAGACCTGGGGCAACATCACCTTCAACTACACCTCGACCGATACGTCGGACTATGTCCCGACGCCGTCGGTCTCCATGTGAGCCAGATTGAGGAGACCACACAATGCGTATTACCCAAGGCTGCTTTTCCTATTTGCCAGACCTGACCGACGAACAGATTTCCGCGCAGGTTGAATATTGCCTGTCGCGCGGATGGGCTGTCGGCCTCGAATACACCGACGACCCGCATCCAAGGAACACCTACTGGGACATGTGGGGCCACCCGATGTTTGATCTCAACGATCCGAAGGGTGCGATGATGGAGCTCGATGATTGCCGCAAGGCGCATGGCGACAGCTACATCCGGATCAATGCGTTTGATTCCTCGCGCGGGTTTGAAACGGTGATGATGAGCTTCATCGTCAACCGCCCGAAGGAGGAGCCCAAGCTGCACATGATCCGCACCGATGCGCGCTCGCGCAGCCAGAACTATTCCTGGGACGTGGTGCGGCGCTGATCTGACCGCTGACCGACTTCAATCCGTTCGCCCTCTCAGATGGGCGGACGGCAATGCTGATGGAGAGAGCAGATGACTGAGGCCGCCGACACGATTGCGCCCGATGAAACACAGGCAAAGCCTACTGCGATTGATCTGCGCGTGGAATACGAGAAGTCCGGTGTCGCAGAGGTGTTGGCCGAGCTTGACCGTGAGTTGATCGGCCTCAAACCGGTCAAGCAACGGATTGGCGAAATCGCCGCCATGCTGATTGTCGAGCGTGCCCGCAAGGCGATGGGGCTCAGCCATGAAACGCCGACACTGCACATGAATTTCGCCGGCAACCCGGGGACCGGCAAAACCACGGTGGCGATGCGGATGGCCAATATATTGCACAGGCTCGGCTATGTCCGCAAAGGTCATCTGGTGTCGGTCACCCGCGATGATCTCGTCGGCCAATATATCGGCCACACTGCGCCCAAGACCAAGGATATCCTGAAGAAGGCGATGGGCGGCGTGTTGTTTATCGACGAGGCCTATTACCTCTACCGGCCGGACAACGAACGCGATTATGGACAGGAAGCCATCGAGATCCTGCTGCAGGTGATGGAAAACAACCGTGAGGATCTGGTGGTCATTCTGGCCGGATATTCAGACCGGATGGACAAGTTCTTTGAAAGCAATCCAGGCTTCCGCTCGCGCATTGCACATCATATCGAGTTTCCTGATTACGGTGATGAAGAATTGCTGCAGATCGCGGATGGCATGCTGGCGCAGCAGAATTACCAGTTCGATGATGAAGCCCACGATCTGATGCAGCGCTATGTGCGGCTGAGAAGGCAACAGCCGCATTTTGCCAATGCCCGATCAATCCGCAATGCGCTTGACCGGGCCCGGCTGCGGCAGGCTAACCGGCTTTTCGTAACTTCCACCGGACCGGTGACCGCGAAGGAGCTCTCGACCATCACCGCCGAGGATCTGAAAGTCAGCCGCGTGTTCACCATGGGCATGCCCGACGGCCAGCCTGAGGCGGGAGCATGAGGTCAACCATCATCGCGCCCTCGGTTCTGTCGGCTGATTTCTCCCGGCTCGGCGAGGAAATCGAGGCCGTGGTTGCGGCAGGGGCGGACTGGATCCATCTCGATGTGATGGACGGACATTACGTGCCCAACATCACCTTTGGGCCGCCGATCATCAAGGCCGTGCGCAACCGCACCGACAAGATCTTCGACTGCCATTTGATGATCGAGCCATGCGATCCGTTTCTGGCAGCTTTCGCTGATGCAGGTTGCGACATCATCACCGTGCATGCCGAAGCCACCAAGCACCTCGACCGGTCACTGCAGGCGACCCGTGATCTCGGCAAGAAGGCCGGGGTGTCGCTCAATCCATCAACGCCTGAAAATGTACTTGAGTATGTTCTTGAGCGGCTTGATCTTATCCTGCTGATGACGGTCAATCCCGGCTTTGGCGGCCAGACATTCATCCCTGCAGTGGTCGACAAGGTGGCGCGGGTGAAGAGCATGATCGGCGAACGGCCGATCGACATTGAAATTGATGGCGGCGTGACGCCAGAAACTGCGCCGCTGGTGGCGGCTGCCGGCGCAAATGTGCTGGTTGCGGGCTCCGCGGTGTTCAAGGGGGGTACACAGGCGGCGTACAAGACCAATATAGAGGCTATCCGGGCTGCATCGGACTGCGCCATGCGATAAGACGTAGACTGGTGATTGATTGAGGAGATGAGGAATGGCTGCAATCCCCCCGCTATGCGACTTTGGCTGGAAACCTGGCAACGCCACCTTGCGCGGCGTGGACGGCACTAATCACAGCATCCTTGCTGAGGCCGGGCCGAATGGTCTGGTTGTGGCCTTCATCTGCAACCATTGCCCCTATGTCAAAGCGGTGATCGACCGGATCGTGCGTGATGCCGACGAGCTGGCAGGCCTTGGCGTGGGGTTCGTTGCCATCTCTTCCAATGATGTGGATGCCTATCCGGAAGATTCGTTTGAGAACATGAAGATCTTCGCCGATGCGCACCGGTTTCCGTGTCCGTATCTCTATGATGCGGATCAGTCGGTGGCGCGGGCCTGGGACGCGGTCTGCACGCCGGATTTCTTTGGCTTCAATTCGGCGATGGAACTGCAGTATCGCGGTCGGCTTGACGCGTCGCGCAAGCAATCGGGACCGGAGGATCTGCGCCGGGACCTTTTCGAGGCCATGCGGCAGGTGGCTGAAACCGGCAAGGGTCCGGCAGAGCAGGTTGCCTCGATGGGCTGCTCGATCAAATGGAAGGAAACTGCGTGACCGAGATTTTTGCGAGTGACGACGACCGCCATGGATGGCCGCAAGCCATCCTCTTTGATCTCGACGGGACGCTGATCGACTCCGCGCCAGATATTGCGGCCGCGGTGAATGAGCTTTTGTCAGGCGACGATCTGCCGACACTCAGCGTGGATGCGGTTCGGGGCATGATCGGCAACGGGGTTAAGAAGCTCGTCGAGCGCGCCTATGCGTCCCAAGGCAAGCCGGTTGAAGGTGACGCGTTGAATACCGTGACCGGCCGGATGATGGGGATTTACGGCAAGCATCTCACAAAGGCCACGACCGCCATGCCCGGAGCGCTGGAGTTGATCGCCGCCTATCACGATGCCGGCGTCAAGATTGCCGTGGTCACCAACAAGCCAGAAGCTTTTACCCACGAGATTTTGAAGCATTTCGGGATCGATGGCCAGGTTGATGTGGTGGTCGGGGGGGACACCGGTCCGGCGCGCAAACCTGAGCCGGACATGCTCTATCACGCGCTTTCGGTTCTGGGGTTGCCGGTCAGTCGTGCCCTGATGGTTGGCGACAGTCCGGCCGACATTGGTGCGGCAAGAGCTGCGAAGATGGCAAGTATTGCTGTGCATGGCGGCTACACCAACGTTCCTGTCGATCAGCTCGGGGCAGATGTTGTAATCTCCGACCTGACCGGCTTGGCCAGCGCGATTGAATTTCTCAAGGCACCGGTCAAGGGGCAAAGCTGAGCTCACGGACCGGTTTCCAGTACGGTCATGAGAGCCATTTATGCTTGCACTTAGTTCCCCATTCTCAATCAAAGGTCGTGTGAAGCGGTCCTCTGTGCTTCATTGTCAGCGCGATTGATGCTAGGAGAACGCAGGTGGGCAAGGCTGTTCCGCGATAGGATCAGTCATCTGGTAGACACGCGCCCCGAACAAGCAAGGATCAGCATATGAACTCTGTTGCCGATGTTGCCTGTCTATGCGGAAAATGCACGAAATGCCCAGTTTACAACCGATCCGTTTGCAGCGCGGCCTCTGAAGAGGCGATGGTGCAGCTCGACCGTATTTCTCACATGCGGAAGTTTTCCCGTGGCACTGTCATTCAGGCGCAAGGCGAAGCCTGCGATATCGTGGGCAATATTGTCGAAGGCGTGGTCAAGCTTTCCAGCGCATCGGCCAATGGCGATGATCATATTGTCGGCCTGCTGTTTCCGTCAGACTTTTTCGGCCGCCTGTTTTCCGAGGAATTGCAGTTCTCCTATGAAGCGGTCACCGACGTGACGCTGTGCGCCATGAACAAGATGGATTTCGAACGTTTCCTTGGTGAGCATCCGGATGTTGAACACGAGATGCTAAAGGCAAAGCTTGATGAACTTGATGCGGTGCGTGAATGGGCGGCGATCACCAATGGCCATACCACGATGCAACGCGTCGCCACCTTGCTCTATGTGTTTTCGAGACGGTCGAAAAACCAGCATCTGGATATCACGGCGCCGACCCAGCTTGTCGTTCATGTGCCGCTCAGCCGCCGTGATATTGCCGACTATCTTGGAACGACACCAGAGACGTTGAGCCGCAATATCCAGACCCTGGCGCGGGGCAAGGTCATCCGCATCATCAACGCCAAACATTTCGAACTGCTCAACCCAGGCGAGCTGATCAGACATTCGGGCGAATCCCGCGCCGATCTCGACAGGATCGCTTCCCATTGAGCGCCCCGGCGCCTGGCGCAATCGCGCCGGTCAGATGACTGGAAATTCCATTCTTCGACAACACAACCAAGCGAGATGCCGAGGCATTGACGCTCATCAATGTGAACACCGCGCTTTAGGCCGAGCATGATTTGCACAGACCCTGGCCACTTTTGCCTCGGGAGTGGGGAGAACATGGTCAAGGCAGGCACAGCAATCTCGGTGATCGACGACATTGGCGTTTTGAAGGAGGCTCTCGTTCAGGGGCCGTTTTGCAATCCTCTTGGGGAAACGACCGGGCTTGCAGAAGACGAGAGCCAAGAGGCGGCGCAGCAACATGGGCGACTGGTGCGGGAACTTGAGACGGCTGGTGTGACCGTCCGGCATCTTGATGCGCAACTTTATTCCGCCCTTGGATTTGCTGATGCGCGAGACTGGATTCTCGAACGACGGATTTCTGAATTGAAGGGTGATCAAAGCGGATCCTGCGATATCATTTCGTGGTTGAGCGAGCAGCCTGCCCAAGCACTGACAGGCTATCTGATGGACGGCATGTACGATGCTGATCTGCCTGCCGGTCTTGCTCGTCCGCATGAAGGCGCCACCCAAGACGACGGATGGTTCATCGCGCCGCTTGCCAATGTTGCCAATTTGGGCGGATGGTTTTGCGTCATCGGCGGTGGCGTGCTGTTGTCCCAACCGGAGCTGCAGCAAAGCCGTGCTGCGGCAATAACCGCGGGCGCGGTTCTCAATTTTGCACCAATGTTTGATCAATCGAGGTTTGAGTTCTGGTTGACCGCCGACGGCGCTGAGCGATCCTGCCCGCCGCTCGACGTAAATGACATCGCCATGCCGGGCGAGAGGGTTTGCGTCGCAGCAATAACCAAAGGCACAAGCGTGCGGGCGCTGTCATTGCTGGCAGAATCGCTGTTTCGGGAGAACAAGGCCGGGACAATGTTGTGGCTCGACCTGACCGGAACCGATTGTGCGTGCCTCGACGATTGCTTCCTGCCGCTCAGTCGCGAGTGCCTGCTTGTCGACATGAAGCTGCTGAAAACGGTCAATTCTTTCGTGGTGCGTGCCAATCATCGGGGCGCGGTCCTGGCGATCGAGGCCTGCAGAACGTCGTTCGTCGATGAGCTGGCACGGTCCATGGGGACCGCTGATCTTGTTCTGATCGACATGAAGCGGCAGCCTGAACCGGTCGCAGACGCGCTCACGCGGCTGGCGCCCATCGTCTTGTCGCCGGGGAGAATCATAGCGTTTGAGGAGCATGCAGCCGCATTTCGATTGCTCGAGCAGCATGGTGTTGAAATAGTGTCGACATTTCCGGGCGCTGCAGTTTCCGGTCAAGGAAAGGGCCCTCGCGGGCTGATGACAGCACTCCACGCCACCTAAAATTGGTGGAACAAAGAGATCCGCCGTCGGATCACTCCCGGATCATGGCGTAACGCGCCAATTGATTGGTTCTGTTTTGGAAATTTACCCAATCAACCATTGCATGACCCTGCACTGGCGTGACATTTTCCGGGCTGCTTATCTTTCCTGGAGACATATCGTGGCGTCATTCATGCCGGAAACACAGACCGCGTTTGGGCGCGAGGTTATCGAGATCGAAGACCAGCCAATCGAGATGCCTGATGGGTGCCGGTTGTCGGCTCGGATCTGGATGCCGAAGGACGCGGTTGAACAGCCCGTACCGGTGATTCTGGAGCATCTACCCTACCGCAAACGCGATGGCACAATCGTGCGCGACAGCCTCACCCATCCATGGATGGCAGGTCAGGGATATGCCTGTATCCGGGTTGATATGCGGGGGAATGGCGATTCCGAAGGTCTGATGACGGATGAATATACGCCGCAGGAATTGCAGGACGCTTGCGATGTCATCGCCTGGGCGACCGCACAGCCTTGGTGTTCCGGCACTGCGGGCATGATGGGGATTTCGTGGGGCGGGTTCAATTCGCTGCAGGTGGCAGCGCTCAGGCCGCCGGCGCTGAAGGCGATTATCACGATCTGCTCGACGGTTGACCGCTTTGCTGACGACATTCATTTCAAGGGCGGGTGTCTGCTTGGCGAGAATTTCGGCTGGGCAGCAAACATGCTGTCCTATTCATCGCGTCCGCCCGATCCGTTGCTTCTTGGACCGGGCTGGCGCGAGTTGTGGCTCAACCGGCTCAGGGAAATGCCGTTTCTGGCGCGCGAATGGATCTCGCGGCAGACGCGCGACGACTACTGGAAGCATGGCTCGGTTTGTGAAGATTACAGTGCTATCGAGGCAGCGGTGCTGTCTATCGGCGGTTGGCATGACGGCTACCGCAACACGATTTCGCATCTGGTCGAAAATCTCGACGCGCCTGCCAAAGGCATGGTCGGGCCGTGGATCCACAAATATCCGCACTACGCGGGACCCGAACCGCGGATCGGTTTTCTGCAGGAAGCCAAGCGCTGGTGGGACCATTGGCTCAAGGGCATCGACAATGGTGCCGAGAGCCTTCCGGCCTACCGGACTTGGCTAATGGACAGCATTGCACCAGAGCGATGGGTGGATGAGCGCCCGGGCCGCTGGATCGCGGAACCGGAATGGCCATCGGCAGGTATTGCGGACACTGTGCTGGCACTGGGGGATGGTACCCTTGGACCGTCGTCAATGACTGCACCGGTTCCGGTGTGTTCGCCGTTCGATTGCGGCAGCCAGGCGGGTGAGTACTTCCCCTTCGCATACGGACCGGAATTGCCGGATGAACAAACACCAGATGATCTGCGATCAGCCTGCTTCGATGGAGATGTGCTGGACATCCCGCTCGATATTGTCGGTGCCCCGAGCCTTGTGATCCGAGCCAGATCAGACAAGCCAATGGCGCAGGTGGCTGTGCGGCTTTGTGATCTGAGACCGGACGGAACCTCGGCGTTGATCACCATGGGCGTGTTCAACCTGACACACAGGAACTCAGCCGAGGATCCGGAACTTCTGACGCCTGGAGAGGCGTTTGAAACCACGCTCACACTCGATCAGATCGCCTATCGCATTCCGGCAGGCCATCGTTTGCGGATCGCAATCTCGACCAGCTACTGGCCGTTCATCTGGCCGGCACCTGAGCAGGCCACTGTGACGCTTGAGGCGGGGACATTGAAGCTTCCCTGCCGCTCGACGTCGGCTGATCAAGACGAATGCAGATTTGAAAAGCCGGTCGGGGCATCTCCATGGCGGCATGAAAACCTGAGGCCTTCCGCATCCACCCGGATTGCCGAGACCGATCCGGAAACCGGTGTGGTGACCACATCCATTTTCAATGACGCGGGCGAGGATCGCGATCTTGAGCATGGACTGATATCAGGCAGCACCACGTGCGAGCGCTGGTCGATCCACCCGGAAGACCCGCTATCGGCCACGGCCCATATCCGCTGGGAGCAGACCGGCGGGCGTGACAAATGGTGGACTGAAACTGTCGCCGAGATGGAGATGCGGTGTGATCAGGACTGGTTCTACATCACCGGAAAACTGGTGGCGACGGAGAACGACACGGTCATGTTCGAGAAGGAATGGGACGAACGGATTGCACGCCGGTTCGTCTGACCCAGAAGGCCAGGCGAATAAGGCTCAATAGGGCCATTCGCCTGCGCCAAGTGCCCTGATGCCGGCAATCATCCGGGTGAAGCTTCCGCGGGCACGGTCGACCGAGTGCCGGGCGCGAAGATATCCGTGGACCAGGCCTTTCTCCTCAAAGCAGAAGGCCTTGCCGCCGGCATTGATGATGTGAGCGCAGTAGTCGGGACCATCGCCAGAGAGCGGATCGCACTCGGCGGTAAACACCAGCGTTGGCGGCATTTCCGTGAAGTCGGTCGCGGCAAGTGGCGTAAAGGAAGGGTCATCAGTCGGGGAGGCGCCACCTGAGCGCAAGTCGTCATAGTAGATCATGTCGGCGGTCGACAGCATCGGGGCGTTGGCCTGGTTGACAAAGCTGCCTTTGCTGGTGTCGGCACCGAGCGCCGGGTAGATCAGCACCTGTCCCGCTGGAACCAGCTCTTCGCCCCGGGTTGCCCAGCACACAGCTGCTGCCAGATTGCCGCCTGCGCTGTCGCCGCTGATGATCACAGGATGCCCGGCGGCGTGGGCCACGAAGCGGAAGGCTGCCAGTGCATCGTCAAACTGGGCCGGGTACAGATGCTCTGGCGCCAGGCGGTAATCGACGGCAACGACCGCGTATCCGGTCTGGTCACAGAATTCCGCGCAAATGCTGTCGTGGCTTTCCAGTCCGCCGAGGATGAAGCCACCGCCGTGGAGATACAGCACGGTTGCTTCGGGCGCGCCGGATGCAGGCAGATACTCTCGAACCGGAATCGGGGTCGCGGGGCCAGGAACTGAATAGTCACGAACCGTCACGCCTGAGGGACGACCTGCGTCAAACGCCTTGCACAAATCGTCATAGACGCGGCGCTGGCCCTGATAGTCGAGGTCTGTTGCATTTTCGGGGTAGAACGCGGTCGACTTGTCGATGAACGACCAGGTTTCGTCATCCAGCAAGGTGTCGTACGGAATAGGGCGCAACGGATTGTCCTTAAAGTTCATGGTCTCGGTGTTGACGCCCATGCAATCGCGAGGCACAGCTTCTGTCAAATCGGAAAAGCATTATGACATGGAAATTCAGTAACGAGATCAAGGCAATCCTGTTCGACAAGGACGGCACTCTGGTTGATTTCGACAGGACCTGGGCTGCAACCAACCGCAAGGCGGCATTGATCGCGGCTGATGGTGATGCGGCATTGGCTGATATCCTGCTCAACGAATGCGGGATGGACCCGGCTACCGGCAAGACCCGGGCGGACAGCATGTTTGCTGCCGCCAATGCCAACGAAATTGCCGCGCATATGGTCGAGCATGGCAGCCCGGTAGAGCCTGAAAAACTGGCCCGGCTGCTTGATCAAGCCTTCGTCGAAGGTGCGGATACGCCTTGGCCGATCTGCGACCTCGACGCCCTGATGCGGACGCTGGCCGACGCCGGGCTGTCAATTGGCATCGCCTCGAGCGACGGTGAAGCGAGCATACGGCGCACGGTCGAGGTGCTGGGCCTCTCGTCACATATCAATTTCATCGCAGGCTATGACAGTGGCCACGGCCCCAAGCCGCAGCCGGGCATGTTGCGTGCTTTCGCGTCTCATATGGGCATAACGCCTGGCGAAGTCGCCATGGTTGGTGACAACCGGCACGATATGCAAATGGCACGGGCCGCCGGCGCAGGTGCTGCGATCGGCGTCTTGTCCGGAACGGGGTCCGAAGAAACGCTGACGGATCTCGCGGATGTGCTGATCGGCTCGGTCAGCGACCTGCCTGGCTTGCTGGTGCGCGCGTAATCAGGCCTTGGTTTCTTGCCCGTCCGTGCGCGCCGCCAACAGGTTGGTGAGCCAGTCGGGATCCATTTCGGGGACTGAAGACAGAAGCAACTGGGTATACTCGGGGAAGGGCGGCGACAGGATTTCGCTCTTGAGGCCCTGTTCAACTACCTTGCCCTCGAACATCACCACGATCTCATCTGATATCGCCTGCACGGTGGCGATGTCATGGGTGATGAAAAGATAAGTGATGTTGTACTTCTTCTGCAGCCGCAGCAGCAGTTTCAGAATGCCTTCCTGAACGATCTGGTCGAGCGCCGAGGTGACTTCATCGCAGATGATGATGTCCGGTCTGGCCGCCAGCGCGCGGGCAATGCAGATGCGCTGTTTCTGGCCGCCGGAAAGTTCGGACGGCAGCCTGTCCATGAAGCTCTCATCAAGCTCGATCATGTCCAGAAGTTCGAGGATCCGCTCCTCGCGCTCCTTGCCATGCAGGCCGAGGTAGAACTCGAGAGGCCTGCCGATGATGTCCTCGACGGTCTGACGCGGGTTCATCGCCGTATCGGCCATCTGGTAGATCATCTGGATGCGTTGCAGCTGATCCTTGCTGCGATCCTTCAAGGCGGCGGGCAGGGGCTCGCCATTGAATGTCACGCTGCCACTGAGCGGTGGCAGCAAGCCAGTCATCACCCGAGCCGTCGTCGATTTGCCCGAGCCCGATTCGCCGACCACTGCCACGGTTCGCCCGCGCGGCAGTTTGATACTCACATCGTGGAGAACCTTGAGCGGACCATAGGCAGCGTCGACGTTATCTATCGAGAGGACGATATCGTCGCCTTTGACTTCCGGCTTTTCGAGCGCCCGGACCGACCAGAGAGATTTGGTGTATGGCTGTTCCGGCTTGGTCAGCATCTGCCGGGTCGGGGCTTCCTCGACCTCCTCGCCGAACCGAAGCACGTGGATGAAGTCGGCCATCTGGGCAACGACTGCCAGATCGTGGGTGATGTAGATGGCAGCCGTGTTGAATTCCTCGACGATGTTGCGCATCGACGCCAGAACCTCAACCTGGGTGGTGACATCAAGTGCCGTGGTCGGTTCGTCAAAGATGATCAGATCCGGCCTGGGCGACATTGCCATAGCGGTCATCACGCGCTGCAACTGTCCGCCAGAAACCTGATGCGGATAGCGGTTGCCGATGGTTTCGGGATTGGGCAATTGCAGGGCCCTGAACAACTCTATCGCGTCCGTGCGGGATTCAGCGTCCGGCCTTATTCCACGTCTTGTGGCGGCCTCTACAGTCTGATCGATCAGCCGGTGCGCGGGGTTGAAGGACGCAGCTGCGGATTGCGCCACATAGGCAATGCGGGTTCCCCAGAGCTTGCGTTTTTCCCGGTCGCTGGCCTTTGCCAGGTCAATGCCGTCGAACATGATCGAGCCGCCGGTCAGTTTGCAGCCGGGCTGGGTGTAGCCCATGGCCGCCTTGCCGAGAGTGGATTTGCCAGCGCCTGATTCGCCAATCAGCCCCATGATCTCGCCGCGGCGAAGCGTCAGATCAACGCCCTTGATGATCGGGTGCCATTGTTCGTCGGAAAAACCGTCGATGCGGATGTCACGCATCTTCAGCAGGATATCGTGGTTGGGTTCGGTTGTGTCGGTCATTCGCGGAGCCCGCTTGTTTTCTGCAAGAACCAGTCAACGATGAAGTTGACCGCTACCGTCAGCAGCGCGATTGCCGCAGCCGGTAGAAGCGGTGTGATGGCCGCAGTGATGTCGTATTTGGCAAACTGGATCAGGGATGCGTTGGCGCGAACCATGGAGCCCCAGTCAGCGGTAGGTGGCTGGATGCCGACGCCAAGGAATGACAGCGCCGCGATAGTCAGGAATACGAAACAGAACCGCAGTCCAAATTCGGCAACCAGCGGCGGCATGATGTTGGGCAGGATTTCCCGGCGCATGATCCATCCGAGGCCTTCGCCACGCAACTTCGCGGCTTCCACATAGTCCATCACGGCCACATTGACGGCGACGGCGCGGGTCAGACGGAAGACGCGGGTGGAATCCAGCACCGCGATAATCATGATCAGGCTGGTGATGGTCGATCCGAAAATCGACAGGAGCATCAGAGCGAAGATCAGGCTTGGAATCGCCATAAGCACATCGACAAACCGGCTTAGTACCTGATCGAGCCAACTGCGGTTGATGGCTGCCACCAGGCCGAGGCCGCCGCCAATAAGAAAGGACAAAAATGTTGTCGCAAGCGCAATGCCCATGGTGTTGCGCGCGCCGTAAATCAGTCGGGTGAGCACATCGCGACCGATCTGATCGGTGCCGAAAAAGAACTCGTCACCCCACGGTGCAAAGGCCACGGAATGAATTTCGGCCTCGCCATAGGGCGCGAGGACATCGGCAAAGATGGCCACGAGAATATAGAGGCTGACGACAATCATGCCGAACCAGGCGCTGGGCGGTGCAGACTTCATCAACAGTGTGAACCGCTCGAAGCCGCTGCGGCGTTTGCGAACCACCGCGACTTCCGCGGAGGCTGAGTAAGTGTCGGGTTGCTCGCTCATCGTGGGTGCAACAATCGCGGGTTGGTGACGATGCCGATAATGTCGGCAGTCAGGTTCAACAGGATATAGGTGGCGGCGAAGATCAACGCGCAGGCCTGGACAACCGGGATGTCGCGGCTGGTCACCGCGTCAACCATCAGCTGGCCGATGCCGGGGTAGACGAACACCACTTCGACAACGACCACGCCGACAACCAGATAGGCGAGGTTGAACGCGATCACGGTTGCGATCGGCGCCCACGCATTTGGCAGGGCATGCTTGAGGATGATCTGGGATCGTGATGCCCCCTTGAGTCGCGCCATTTCGATGTAGGGGCTTGCCAGAAGATTGATGATCGCGGCGCGGGTCATGCGCATCATGTGCGCGACAATGACCAAAGTCAGGGTCAGCGCCGGAAGCGCCACCCGGTAGAGCCTTTCGCCAAGAGCGGTCGAGGCATCGATATTGGCAAGCGACGGGAAGACCGGCCACAGCGACGCGAGAAACAGGATCAGGATATAGGCGACAAAGAATTCTGGTGTCGAGATCGTGGTCAGCGTCAAGCCGTTGACGATCCGGTCATAGGCCGTGTTTCGGTAAAGGGCTGCGGTCAATCCAAGGAAAAGCGCCAGCGGTACGGCTATCAGTGCCGTTACGCCTGCGAGAAAAAGCGTGTTCCAAAGCCTTGGCATGACCAGCGCGCTGACTTGCCGTGAACGGTCCTGGCCCGATGCGTTGCGGCCTGAAAAAGATGTTCCCAAGTCGCCCTGCAAAACAGAGCCGACCCATTCGAAATATCTCACCGGCGCTGACTTATCCAGGCCTAGTTCCTTCCGGAACGCCGTCACGGTTTCCTGGGTTGCGGCCTGGCCGAGCACCGCCTCACTGAAATCTCCCGGTAGCATTGAAATGGAACTGAAAATGATTGCTGAGACAACGAAGAGGGTCGCGATCCCCATCCCGAGTCTTTTCAATATGGTCGACAGCACAGCGTTCAAACGCAAAATCTCCTTAGTTGCCGGTGGTCTTACCGCCACCTGTCCAAGTCAACCAGAGTGATTGGACTCCGTTCGATTGGCATTGGTCGACATTGTTGTCCAGTGGAGCGCGCTTGTAAACCGGCTGATCGGATATGAGGACAGATAAGCTGTGGAGGTACTCGCATGGCGTGCACGATCAGCTTGAAGCTAACTGACGCATTGCTAAAGTGAGCCTTAAGTGTGCCTTAGCACTACATTTTTTGGTCTCCATGGGCTATAGCGTCCTTATCACCAAGCCCTGTCTGGCTGTTGACAAACGCATTTGGCAGGACAGGATAGGGAAATCCTCAACGGCGTCGCGTAACGCGCTACGCTGCAAGTCCAAAAATTTGGGAACCAACGGAGACGTACCATGAGAGATGAGTATCTGAAAAAACAAGCGCGCTGGCTCAGCGAAGGTCAGATTGGCCGCAGGCAGTTCATCAAGGCTGCGATTGCAGCCGGCCTGGCAGTTCCTTCTGCAATGACGCTGGCGACGGATGTGCTCGCGGCAACACCCAAGAAGGGCGGCAAGCTGCGCCTTGGTTCATCCTACGGCTCGACCACGGACGCTTTGGATGCAGGCACCTCTGAGAATGGCATGACGCAGGCAATCGTTTACGCTCGCGGCAACCACCTCACCGAAATCAACAACGACGGCAAGCTGATCCCGGAACTTGCGGAAGCTTTTGAACCTTCCAATGGTGCAAAGACTTGGATGTTCGACCTGCGCAAGGGTGTTGAGTTCCACAACGGCAAGACCATGACTGCCGATGATGTCATCGCCACATTCAACTATCACCGTGACGAAAATTCCAAGTCGGCCGCCAAAGGCCTTCTTTCCGCGGTCAAGGAGATCAAGAAGGACGGCGAAAACCGGATCGTTTTTGAACTCGAAGGCGGCAATGCAGACTTTCCTTACATCGTCTCTGACTACCACATCATGATCATGCCTTCGGAAGACGGCAAGATTGGCGATGCAAACAGCCCGATCGGTACTGGCGGTTACATCGTCGAGAATTACGAGCCGGGCGTGCGGATCCTGATGAAGCGCAACCCCAACTACTTCAAGGAAGGCCGTGCGCATTTTGACGAAGTCGAGATGATCACCCTTTCGGACACGACGGCGCGTCAGAACGCCATCATGAACGGCGATGTCGATTTCATCGACAATGTCGATCCGAAGACGGTTGCCCTGCTTGGCCGGGTGCCGACGCTTGATATTCTCAAGACCAACGGCACGCAGCATTTCACCTTCCCGATGCGCGTCAATGCAGCGCCGTTCGACAACTACGATCTGCGCATGGCGCTCAAATACGCTATCAAGCGTCAGGAGCTTGTCGACAAGATCCTGCTCGGAAACGGTGAAGCCGGCAATGACGTACCGGTCAATGCTTCGATGCCGTTCCTGAACACCGAACTGCCGGTGCATGATTTCGACGCCGAAAAGGCTGCCGAACACTACAAGAAGTCGGGTCATTCGGGTGCGATCCAGCTGTCTGTTTCTGACGCTGCCTTCCCGGGCGCTGTCGATGCAGCTCAGTTGATTGCAGCTTCGGCAAAGGAAGCCGGAATCGAGATCGAACTGGTGCGCGAGCCGAGCGACGGCTACTGGTCCAACGTCTGGAACAAGAAGCCTTGGTCTGCCTGCTACTGGGGCGGTCGTCCGACCCAGGACTGGATGTATTCGGCAGCCTACACGTCGGATACGGAATGGAACGATACCGCCTGGAAAGACGGCGAGTCCGCCGACAAGTTCAACAAGCTGGTGGTCATGGCGCGTTCGGAAACCGACGAAGCCAAGCGCAAGGACCAGTACTGGGAAGCGCAGAAGCTTCTTCAGGACGATGGCGGCGCCATCATCGCCATGTGGGCAAGCTTTATTCACGCCCATGGCAAGGGCCTTGCACATGACGAGGCAGTCGCTGCCAACTGGCAGAGCGACGGCAACAAGCTTGCCGAACGTTGGTGGTTTGCCTGATCTCAGGCCCTGACTGATTAGAATTCGGCCGCGGAGCGATCCGCGGCCGTTTTCGTTTTTGGGAACTGGTTCAACCGCTTGCCAGTGTGCCCGGCCTCAGGAACCGGGTGTTGCCGGAACGGGGAACACCAGATCGTAAGCCCAATTGAAGATGAATGTGTAGATCAGGTAAGATCCCGCGAAGGAGACGTCCATCAGGAATGCCTCGATCAGGCTGACGCCCAGATACCAGGAAATGAACGGCAATAGAATGAGAAGCAGTCCGCCTTCAAACAGCAGGGTATGGAAAATGCGCATGGCAACAGACTTGCGCGGATCCCCGGTAATCTTGAGCAGGGCGTGGTCGAATATCAGATTGTAAAGATAGTTCCAGCCGGTGGCGATTGTGGCGCTGACCACGGCGACTACGCCAATTGTGTCGAGAGACAAACCGAAGACCCAGGCTCCGAGCGGTGTAATCAGCACGAGGGCAATGATTTCAAAACTCAGCGCGTGGCGGATCCTGTCCCCGGTGGTTCGCATGGAAAGTCCCTCATCATCACCGGGTCATCCCGATCATACTTACCGGGCCTGGAGGACGTCATTGTCTACCCTGTCACCCAAGACCAAGTCATGGGGTAGCGGAACAATTCTTGTCCATATTAGCAATTGTTCCGGCTTCAGTTTTGCAGCGCGTTTTCGGGCTGCCCGGCAAAGGAGCGGACGGTTTTGAGTGCGCCTTCAAGCTGATCGCCTTTTTCATCAGCAAGAGCGGCCTCGCGCAGCAAACGGCACCAATGGGCAGCGTCGTCACGGCCTGCGAGCAAGGCCACGCCGTCCATAACCCGGTCGAATTTTGACAGCCCGCGCGTGTGGGTGTCTGAGTACCCCTTGACCAGGCGGCGGTTGCGCAAGGTCTCGACCGCGAGCGCATAATCGATCTTGCGATAGCCGAGCGCCTTCTCGAGCCAACCTTCCATATGTTCGGTCTCGATTGCGTGCCGCAGGGTGCCGCGACGATACTTTCGAAGTCCGCCAAGCACATAGAGCTGGGCAAAGGGAAACAGCCTGTCTGTCCGCAGGCGACGCCCCTTGTTGACCATCTTGTCAACCAACCGCATTGCGCTCTGGCTGCCCGACAGTCGCCGACCCAACCCGGACGGCATCATGCCGACGATCTCTTCGGCACGCGGGTGCATGAATTCTGTCAGTTTCATCTGCGAGCCCTGGGCCGGGGCTATTTCCGTGCGCACACGGGCAAAGCGGCTGCCACGCGTCTTGAGGTCGGCTACTCTGAAGACGTCGTCATAGGCCATTGCCTTGGCAATGTACTTGGCGGCCTCAAGGGTCAGTTCGTGACCCTTGGCATCATCGTCATGGCCAAGCACCTTTTCGAGCCGGTCGAGATACTCCTTGCCATAATCCAGGTCCTGAAAATCCACCACCGCGCGCAGGCCGGTCAGAGCCATGTCGCGCACGGGGCCGGGCAGGGCGGTGGCGCGGGCTTCAAGCGCGTTCCATTTTTCAATCAGGTGCTCGGGACCTGCGGGTGTGTTGCCCGCTGCCGTCTTGGTGTTTCCTGACTGAGGGCGTTCGACCCGGCCGCCGGCTGCAGCTTCAAACCCTGATGCGAAGGCGCGCAAACTGGCATTGACGCCACGGCCGGAGGCCTTGATCGCAGCTTCGAAACTCTCACGGTCGAACGGCAATGCCCCAGAGCCCGCGAGGGCACCAAACAGACTTGCCGAGATCATCGATCCGGCATCGACCGCCATTTTCTCCATGTCGAAGGCGATGAACCTCCGGGAAGAGATTTCAGCCGCTGCGATCACTTCCTCGGAATCGGCGATGCCGTCGCCCGGCACCATTTTCTCCGACACTGCCAGCGCGCGGTGGGATGAAGCGATCAGGGTGGTGCGGTCCGGGGTCACGAAACCGCGCATGATGGCACGTCCTGCCTCCATCATCTCGGCAGCAACCAGAATGTCGACGTCGCCGGCTGCCGGCAACAGTGAGAACACCGGCAGACGCTCCTGAGCGGGGGCCATTTCCATGTAGTAGATCGTGGCGCCGGTGCGCTGGGCCACGCCAGCAACCGAGGTGGCCTGAACGACATAGCCATTGCGGTGGGCGCAATCCTCGATCCAGTTGGTCAGCACGCCGCCGCCCTGACCGCCGACGGCCATGATCGCCAGCTTGATGATCTGATCAAGTGCGGGATCTTGCTGCTTGGGACTAAATTCGGATGTGGTGTTGAGTGCCATGGGTCAGATCCGGACGAATTCGATGCGGCCGCGCGAGCGGCGATTTTGCAGCCAGGCAATGGTGCGGCTGGTGAATGAGCCGAGCGTGCGTTCGAGCCAGCCCGGATTGTGCACAACATCGGCGCGGAAGAATGAAGGGCAGAGCACCGCGGCATCGGCCACTTCGCCGCAATTGCCGCAACCGACGCAGCTCTGGTCGATGCTGGCGACAGGATCATCCCGCAGCGGATCGTCGAGCTTCTTCAGCGATAATGACGGGCAGCCGGAGAGGCGGATGCAGGCGTGATCGCCTGTGCAGATGTCTTCATCGATGCCGAAGCGTGGTTTCTCGACCCGACGTCCTTCCTTGATCGCCTTGTTCATCAAGGGCTTCTCGCGGCGCTGCTTGTTGAGCATGCATTCCGACGAGGCGACGATGACCTTGGGGCCGACATGATCGGTGGTCAGCGCCTCTGTCAGAATTTCCCGCATCTTGGGGACATCATAGGTGCGGTCGAGCTGGCGTACCCATGTGACGCCGACACCCTTGACCGCGTCGGCGATCGGATGGCCGGTGGCCTTTGTCGGATTGTCTGCGCGAGATGACAGGATGTCCTGGCCGCCAGTGGCAGCGGAGTAGAAATTGTCGACAATGACGATGACGCCATCGGACTTGTTGTAGACCGCGTTGCCGATTGAGGACGACAGGCCGTTGTGCCAAAAGCCGCCATCGCCAAGGATGGAGATCGAGCGTTTGTCGCCGCCGCCATCAAACGCAGCATTGGAGGCGGGGCCCAGGCCATAGCCCATGGTCGAGCCACCGATCTCGAAGGGCGGCAGGCTGGCGAACAGATGGCAACCTATATCGCCTGCGATCTGGTGCTTGCCGAATTCCTGCTCGGTCATCTTCAGAGCGGCAAAGATGGGCCGTTCCGGGCAACCGGTGCAGAACCCCGGGGGGCGCATGGGCACGGTTTGGGACAGATCGGGGAGAGCGGGCTTCTGGTCGGAGTTGGGCGCACGCAGGCGCGCCGGCAGCAATTCGGGGGCCGCTTTCTTCAGGAATGCCTCGATACCGTCGAGCATCACCTGGCCGGTGTATTCGCCGGCCATCGGCAGCATGTCCTTGCCGTGAAGGCTGATCGTCTTTCCGGCCTTGTAGAGTGCTGAGCCATAAGCCTGTTCGATGAATTCCGGCTGGCCTTCCTCGACCACCAGAACCGCAGACTTGCCTTCGCAAAACTCGAAGAACTCGTCAGGAACCAGCGGGTAGGTGACGTTGAGCACGTAGAGCGGGACTTCCGTGTCACCGTGAATGTCAGCCAGGCCGAGGCGTTGCAACGCACGGATCACGCTGTTGTACATGCCACCCTGCAGCACAATGCCGACCGGTGCTTCCTTGGGGCCAAACATCTCGTTGAGCTTGTTCTCGACGATGTATTTCAGTGCTGCCGGCCAGCGATTGTTGATCTTGTCGTGTTCCTGCAGATAGGACATCGGCGGCAGCACGACGCGGGCGTAATCGCTGCGCGGATTGGCAAGCGCATCCTTGACGGTAAAGGGCGGGCGCTTGTTGTCCTTGGCTGCAAAACTGCCGGTGACATGGCAGGAGCGGATACGCACCATCAGCATGACCGGAGTGTTGCTGGCCTCGGACAGCTCAAAGCCCTGATGCACAGACTGAACGATGGAAGGCAGGTTGGGGCGCGGGTCGAGCAGCCACATCTGCGATTTCATCGCAAACGCGTGGCTGCGCTCCTGCATGATTGAGGAGCCTTCGCCGTAATCCTCGCCGATGATGACCAGCGCTCCGCCGGTGACGCCCGAAGACGACAGATTGGCCAGAGCATCGGAAGCGACGTTGACGCCGACCGGGCCCTTGAAGGTGACTGCGCCGCGGATCGGGTAATGCACCGAAGCAGCCAGCATCGCAGCGGCAGCGGCTTCGGACGCATTGGCCTCGTAGCGGACGCCAAGATCGGTCAGGATTTCCTCGGCGTCGGCGAGAACGTCCATGAGATGGCTGATCGGGGCACCCTGATAGCCGCCGACATAGCCGACGCCGGCTTCAAGCAGCGCTTTCGTCAGCGCCAGAATACCCTCGCCGGAGAAGGTTTCGCCTTCACCGACCTTGAGTTTCTGGACTTCCTTGGCGAATGAACGTTCAGCCATCTGGCACCTCTAACTGCTTGAATCTGGATCCGGCCTTACTTGGCCGGTTCGGTGTTGGACCAGAGAACCGGTCCCCCGTCTTTTTCGTAGGCCATGCCATTGGGGAAGGAGATGGCCTCCATCTGCAGGCCCCATGGCGCGAAGAAATAGATGATCGACTGTCCTGCCGCCGGACCCTCGTTGACCGGGAAGGGACCCATCAAAGTGCGGATTCCCTTGTCCTTGAAGTAGGCCGCGGCTGCGTCAATGTCATCGACGTAGAAGGCGATGTGACGTCCGCCTATATCACTGTTGCGCGGCGTGACCGTCTTCTGGTCGGGCGCGTCGTAATCGAACAGTTCGATATTGCTGCCGAAACCGCAGCGCATCAGAGTGATCTGGTTGACAACGGCCCGCGGGTCGACATCAAGCAGGTCCTTCATGAAGTTGCCCGTATCATCACGGTAGGGGCCAAATGAAGTGGCCTTCTCGCATCCAAGCACATCGGAAAAGAAGGTTTCGGCCTCGGCGATATCAGGAACGGTCAACCCGATATGATTGATACCCCTTACACCGGGCAGCGTGTCTGCCTGGGCGGAAAAAGTCCCTACGGCCAAGGCAATAGCGGCGGCAGCTAGAATGCAATGCTTCATTCGACTTCTCCTGGGTTGATTGGTTGGGTTAAGTTGATGCGGTGTATTCAGCCGGTCAAAAGTCGTGTTTTCTGATGTTCTTGAGCATCTTCTGCAAAGTGGTGACGAAGGCCTGTCGTTCTTCATCGGAAATGCCCTTGAACATCTCGGCATAGTTCCGCGCCATGGATGGCCAGAGCTGATCAAGTGCTGCACGTCCAGTTTCGGTTATGCCTATCCGCGTCACTCGACTGTCGTTTGCATCTGGATCGCGCCGGACGAGCCCATCTGAAACAAGCTGTTCAAGTGCCCGGCTGAGCGTTGACTGTTCGACCACGGCATAGACTGCAAGCTCACTGATCGGCAGCGCGTCGATGACCGAGAGCACCGCAAGTGCCCTCATTTTCGGCGTCGTCAGCCCAAGATCGGTCATCTCCTGCCGCAGCTCTGCATTGTAGCGGCCCATGATCCTGTTCATCAGATAGGGGGCGAAATTGGACAAGCCGATTTCGCCAAGTCGCTGCAAGGGTTGGGACTTTTCGATTTCCGGGGTATCGATCTCGTTCATCCGCCCAACCTCTTGGCAAGCAGGAGGCCCGAGCCGCCACCGAGCCCGGGGCCCGGATGGGTCGAGGCGCCAATGTGGTGCAGGTTTTCAACCGCGGTAGCGTTGTTCTGGCTATGGGAGAATGGCCGCCAGATGAAGAACTGGTCCAATGCGCAGGATCCACCATACGGATCGCCGCCTACCAGATTGATGTTCATGGCTTCGAGATCGACCGGAGAGTAAGCCTTGCGGGCGAGAACGCTGCCGGAAAATCCCTCGATATGGGCGGCGAGGATCGCTTCGATGCGGTCGGCGAAGGCTTCGCGGGTGGCTTCGCTCCAGACGCCATCGGTGGCAATCTCACCTGCGGCATCGCCCTTGATGCTGCGAGGTGCATCGGGAATCTGCAGCCAGAGGACAGACTTTCCTTCCGGGCATCGTGTTGGGTCAAGGCGGTGTGGCTGGCCAACGCAGATGGTCGGTGCCACCGGCAGCATTCCGCGCTCGGCCTCGTTGGAGGATTTGGAAACGGAATCTATGCTTTCGGCCAGATGGATGAGCGCGACGTCGTCCAGACCAGAAGTCTTCCAGCGGATCGGGCCATCAATGGCGTAGTGTAGCTGGAAATTGCCCCGGCCATGACGAAACTGGCTCAGGTCGGATTTAACTGCGTCAGGAAGTGTTTTGGTGTCGTCGCGTAAAAGCCGGTTGTAAAGCTGTCCGGGCGCGACTGAACAAATCACATGGGTACCGGAAATCTCGGTTCCGTCGGCAAGCCTGACACCGGATGCCTTGCCATTGTGCACAAGAACCTGATCGACATCGGCATTGGCGCGCAATTCGCCGCCTTTTTCCTCGATCAACCCTTTGAATGCTGCGACTGCCTGACTGGCGCCGCCCTTGACCACGGGAGCGCCTGCCGCTTCCAATGCGAAGGCAATGACCTTGCCCATCTGGCCGCCATAGGCGGATTCGGTGGTCAGGCCCGTGTGCAGCGCCCATGGTGCCCACAGGGCTTGCAGCATTGGTGAGGCGTAGGTGGTTTCAAGCCAGGCACGGGTCGGCCGCAGGGCCTGTCCCATCCAGGCGGCGAGGCCGCGAAGTCCGCGCTTCCAGGCCTGACTTGCCAGAAGTTTGGCTGTCGGCCAGCTCCAGAGCTCTCCGCCGAGCAGGGCGAACAGGAACGGTGCGTCTGCCTCGATTGCTCCGACATCGGCGCCGTGCCTATCGCCGTCACCGGCCGAGAGCGCATTGAAGGTCTTGATATTGGCGGCCCGGTCGGTGGTCATGACCAGCGAGGAGCCGTCAGGCCGCAGCACCGCAGTCGGGTGCGGCGTATGGCAGAACTCCAGACCATGCCGCGCCAGATCAGGTCCGAGCGCGGCATGGGCGGGGGAGGTAAGGAAAAGCACGAAGGTTGCCGCCATGACATCATGGTGGAAGCCCGGCAAGGTGATTTCCTCGGTGCGCAGGCAGCCGCCGAAACGGTCTGCGCGTTCGAGGACCAGCACGCGTTTCCCTTTTGAGGAAAGCATGGCCGCAGCAACGAGCGCATTGATCCCGCTGCCCACAATGATGTGGTCAAAATCTGCCATTGTCCTGGTCTCCGGCTGGGACGTGCCTTAGCCGCGTGCAACCAGCGCCATGGCGCGGATTGGGCTTCCGGTTCCCTTGACAATCTTCAGCGGCGCAGCGATCAGGATCGCGCCCTTGGGCGGGAGTTTGTCAAGATTTGCCAGCGAGGCGAGGCCGTACTTGTTGGCCGCATGCAGCAGATTGTGCGCAGGGTAGGGCGGCTCCATGCCGCCGGCCTGGCCGGCGTCGGTGCCGATGCACTGATTGCCCCAACCAATCACGCCCTTCGACAGGATGTACTGAATGCAGTCGACTGTCGGGCCAGGCGAATGCGGACCGGTTTCGTCGGCATTGAGATAGGCCGCTTCATCACCTGCGCGGGCGTCCCAGTCGGAGCGCATCACCACCCATTCGCCGGGCTTGATCTCGCCATGCTTGGCTTCCCAGGCCTTAACGCCAGCCGCATCGAGCAGGAAGTCAGGGTTCTTGGCCACTTCAGCCGAGCAGTCGATCACGTTGACCGGTGCAACGAAATTCTGTGGCGGAATGGAATCCGTATAACCGTCAGCGTAGTCCTTCCCGGTGATCCAGTGATGTGGCGCATCGAAATGGGTGCCGGAGTGCTCGCCGATCTTGAGCCAGTTCCATGCAAAGAACGGACCGTCGCTGTCATATTCGGAAATCTTGTGAATTTCGATCTTGGGCGTGTTCTTGGCGAAATCTTCTGGCAACTGGAGAAGTGGCGTGTCAGGTCCGAGCGGTCCGGAGAGGTCCACAACCTCGACTTTTCCCTCAAGCAGCATTCCGGCGAGATGACCTAGTGTTTCTACAGCGTTCATCAGTGATCCTCCTGTGACAGGCGTGTTTTTGGGTTTCAGCTAAGGTCCCGTAGGCCGGGATCTGTGTCTGCGATAAATAGATGCTAGACAGAATAATATGCATTTGCAATTATAAATCTCGAATGGAGATTTGCTTTGGTGCAGAGCGAGTATGACGCGATAATTGTTGGTTCTGGCGTGAACAGTCTGGCCTGTGCAGTCCATCTGGGCGCGAAAGGCTGGCGGGTTGGCGTGTTTGAGCAGGCCGAAACAGCTGGCGGAGCCATCAAGACGCTTGAATTGACCGAGTCGGGCTTTCGCCACGACTGGGCGGCGATGAATCTCAGTCTTTTTGCTGGATCAGGCTTTTTCAAGGCTTATGGTGAGGATCTGATCGGGCGCGGACTTGAGTTCGCGCCTGCTTCACATTGTTTTGCCAGTGTTTTCGATGATGGCAAGTGGCTGGGTGTGAGTACTGGCCCTGGCGAGACGCGCGCACGCATCGCCGCATTGTCCGAAGCGGACGCGAAGGTGTGGGATCAGCTGTGTGCGGATTTTCCGGGCACTGCGGAGTATGTTTTTGCCTTGCTGGGAAATCCCATGCAAATGCATATACAAGGCAAGCTGTTGGCAAAGGCGCTTTTCCGGAAAGGCTTTTCCTGGACTGCAGATCTTGTGCGGCTGTTGCTGTCCACGCCACGCAAGTGGTTGTCGGAGACATTTGAATCCGATCAGGTTCGTGCGACCATGGCGGCCTGGGGCATGCATCTTGATTTCGCGCCCGACATGGCCGGCGGGGCGGTGTTTCCCTATCTCGAATCGATGGCCAACCAGAATTTCGGCATGGTCATCGGCAAAGGTGGCGCGGACACGGTCACGCGGGCGCTTGTATCAAAGATCGAGGCATCCGGCGGTGAGGTCCATTGTGGCAGCAAGGTTGCTCGGGTCATCCGGGAGGGTGGCAAGGCGGCCGGGGTTGAGCTTGCCGACGGTACGAAGATAAAGGCCAAAAAGGCGGTCATCGCCAATGTCGCGCCGAGCGGGCTGATGTCGCTGCTTGAAGGCGGCTCCGGAGATGCCGGGTTTGACCAGAAGATGACAAAGTTTGTCCATGCGCCAGGAACGATGATGATTCATCTGGCCTTGGATGGCCTTCCGGACTGGAAGGCGAGCGAAGAGCTCAAGACATTTGCCTATGTGCACATCGCGCCGTCTCTTGACCAGATGGCGCGCACCTATCAGCAGGCGGTCGCCGGACTGTTGCCGGATGAGCCAATCCTCGTTGTTGGTCAGCCGACCACCGTTGATCCAAGTCGTGCGCCCGAGGGCAAGCACGTGCTCTGGGTTCAGGTGCGGATGGTCCCGGGCGAGATCCGGGGTGACGCTGCGGGCAAGATCACGCAGACCGATTGGGCAGAGGTCAAGGACATCTATGCCGAGCGTGCGCTGGATATCATCGAACGGCATGCTCCGGGTACGCGAGCAAAGATAATCAGTCGCGCTGTCATTTCGCCGCTGGACCTGGAGGCCGACAATCCGAACCTTGTCGGCGGCGATCAGGTTGCGGGCAGCCATCATCTTTCACAGAATTTCCTGTTTCGTCCGGCCTTGGGCCACGCCACGGGAAAGACCCCCGTCGAGGGTTTGCATCTCACCGGTGCAAGCGTCTGGCCGGGGGCGGGCACCGGAGCGGGTGCAGGTTATATGCTCGCCCAGAAACTGGGCGGGAAATGAACACCCAAAAAAACAGGGAGAACAGCATGAATCAGATTTCTCGTCGCACAGTGCTCAAGGGCACGGTCGCGGCAGTTGCCATTGGCGCTTTCGCCGGACCTTCGTTTGCCCAGGGCATCGAAGAGCTTGTCATCGCCTATAACGTCAATTTGCCGTCCTGGGACCCGACCGTCGGTCCTTCGGCAGTCAACCCGACCATCCAGGGCATTTACCAGTCGGTATTCGACCAGTTCATCCTGCAGAAGCCTGACCTTTCGCCTGCGCCGGGCCTGCTCACCGAATGGGGCTGGAACGATGACAAGACCAAGGTGATGATGACAGTGCGCGAAGGCGTGACCTGGCACGATGGCTCGCCGTTCACTGCGGAAGACGTGGCCTGGTCGCTGCGACGCGCAGCTGATGAGAAGACCGGCAACCCGATCCAGTTCGTCTGGTCGACGCTGGCCAACATCAAGGCCGAAGGCAATATGGTGACCGCGGATGTCGCCCGTTTCGAGCCTACCATCTTCAAGTGGATGTACTTCCTGACCGGCTATGTGCTGCCCAAGGCGTACTATGAAAAGGTCGGCGCGGACGGCTTTGAAGCTGCGCCCATCGGCACTGGCCCCTACATGGTCGACAAGTTCGAACGCAACGCGTTCGTGCGGCTGAAGGCCAACCCGAACTACTGGGGCGGCAAGCCGGACTTTGAAACGGTCACCATCAAGTTCGTGACTGATGCCGCATCCCGCGTTGCCGAAATCGAATCCGGCAATTCGCATGTGACGCTGGAAATGCCTTATGAAGAGTATGACCGTCTGAAGGGCGGAAACGGCATTGCAGGAACCGCAGCGCCGATTTCCGACATCGGCATGATCTTCCTCAACGACATTGATGTGATGCTGGATCCAAACGTACGCATGGCTGCTGCCATGTCGATCGACAAGCAGCTGATCATTGATCGCCTGCTTTCGGGCTATGGCGTTGCCATCGATACGTTGGAAACTCCCGAGTACTCGGCCTACGATGCTTCGATCAAGGTTCCTTACGATCCTGAAAAGGCCAAGGAACTGCTGGCTGCTTCCGGCTATTCGCCGGAAAACCCGGTCAAGTTCAAGATCCAGACAACACGCGGCTTCAAGCCGAAGGATTACGAAATGATCCAGGCCATTGTCGGCCTGTGGCGCAAGATCGGCATCGAGGCTGAAATCGAAGTCTACGAAATCGCCAAGCATTACGAATTGCGTGCAGCCGACCAGCTGGCGCCTGCCGCGTTCTACAACTGGGGCAACTCGGTCGGCGATCCGACGACATCGACCGGCTTCGCGATGTTTGGACCTTCGCCTCACTCGGTGTGGGACGGACAGGATCTCATCGACATGATCGGCCCGCTCTGGGGCGAGGGTGACGAGGAGAAGCGTATCGACGGCTGGAAGAAGGTCGACAAGTACATTGCCGACAACGCGCTGGTGATCCCGCTGCTGCAGTATGTGCAGCCGATCCTTCATGCGTCGGGCGTTGAAGTCACCCCGCATGCATCGGGCGCTCTTCTGCCGCATCTGATGAAGCGCGCTTCCTAAGCGTCAAACCAATGCACGGGCCGCCGCCTTCGGGTGGCGGCCCCTTTTTGCAGGATATCCATCTTGAAATTGTTGCGCGCGATTCTGCTACGCCTTGCGACCATGTCGGTCACCTTGATCGGGGCGGCGGTGGTGGTGTTCTTTGTCATCCGTGTGGTGCCGGGAAACCCTATCGCCATGATGTTGCCCCCGGGTGCGACGGATGAGGATGTTGCCCGTCTGACCGCGCTCTATGGACTGGACAAGACCATCATCGAGCAGTTCTGGATCTGGCTGACCGGGGTTTTCCACGGCGATTTCGGCACCTCGATCTCGCTGCGGCAGCCGGTGATGCCCCTGGTGCTCGGACGGCTTCCGGCGACGCTTGAACTGGCGATCTTTGCGCTGGTGATCGCCGTGGTGATCGGCGGCATTCTGGCGCTGACCGGCGTCAGGCACCGCGAGACGCGCACCGAAACGGCTATTGATGTCGCCAATGGCGTAGGTCTTTCAATCCCGGACTTTCTCTGGGCACTGATCCTGATCGTGCTGTTTGGCGTGCTGATGCCGATTTTTCATATATCGGGCAGGATTTCACCTTCGCTGGATCTGCCCTTTGTCACGCAATTCTATGTGTTCGAGAGCGTCGCGCGGTTGCGCTTTGATCTCTGGTGGGACCTGCTCAAGCACATGTTCATGCCCGCCCTGGCGCTGGCCATCCCGCTGGCCGCGATCATCAGCCAGTTGCTCAAGCAGTCGCTCAAGGAAACCATGCATCTCGACTATGTGACGCTGTCTCGCACCAAGGGGTATAGCGAAAATCATGTGATTCTGTCCGAGGCGCTGCCCAATGCGGTTCTGCCGACGCTGACGCTGATCGGGGTTCAGTTCACGTTCCTGATCGGTGGCACGGTGATCATCGAACGGCTGTTTTCCTATGAAGGGCTCGGCAACATGGCGATCGATGCGGTGATCAACCGCGATCTGCCTCTCATTCAGGGGATCGTGATTGTCTTTGCCCTCCTGTTCACCGTCATCAATCTGGTTGTCGACATGACCTATGCGCTGCTTAATCCGAGGCTGCGTCATGCTTGATGGCCGCGGTTCAATCAAACGGCGTCTTGGCGCACGGTTGTGGCTTTCGGGCACATGGCTTGGCATCATGGCTCTGCTGGCGCTTTTGGCGCCGCTTGTCAGCCCGCATGACCCGCTGGCGCAGGACCTGTTTGCCGGGCGTCTGCCGCCGTTCTGGATGAGCGGCTCGGATCCAGCCTATCTGCTGGGGACCGACAGCCTCGGGCGGGACGTGCTGTCGCGCCTGATCCACGGTGCGCGGATCGCGTTTTCCGTGGCGCTGGTTGCGGGACTTGCGACGGCGTTTGTCGGATCGTTGCTTGGTCTGCTGGCAGGCTATATGCGCGGTTGGGTCGATGTTGCGATCTCGCGACTGGTCGATATCTGGATGGCGTTCCCGCCGGTTCTGTTCGCGATCCTGCTGATCGCGGTGCTGGGCACCGGGCTGACATCCATCATAATCGCCATCGTGGTGATTGACTGGACCCGGTTCTGCCGTGTGGTTCGGGCCGAGGCGATGAACCAGTCGGCGATGGACTATGTCTCGAGTGCGGTCGTTGCCGGTCGGCCGCGGCGCGATATCCTGTGGCGGGAAATCCTGCCAAATGTGCTGCCAACGATTGTCGCGTTGTCGACGCTCGAAATGGGCATCGCCGTGATTGTCGAGGCAATCCTGTCGTTTGTGAACCTGTCGATCTCGACAGACGCGCCGACCTGGGGCGGGATGATCGCCGAGGGGCGCACCTCGATCCATCAGGCCTGGTGGGTGCTCGCATTCCCGCTCGGCATCCTCTTTCTGACCGTCCTGTCCTTCAGCCAGTTTGGCGAAGGGCTCAAGGACCGCTTTGATCCGGTGCTGCGATGAGTGCGTTTCTGACAGTCAACAATCTATCGGCGGCGCTGCACGGTTACGATCAGCGGGTCCTCAGATCGGTGTCGTTCAGCATTGATACCGGCGAAGTCCTCGGACTCGTGGGAGAAAGCGGCGCCGGCAAGAGCATGATCGGCAAGGCAATCCTGGGGATTCTGCCCTCTGCAATCTCGATCATCGAAGGCGAGATCCTGCTCGACGGGCAGGATCTGCAAAAAATGAAGCCTGCCGACCGCCGGCGGTTGATCGGGGCTACGGCGGCGTTGATCCCTCAGGATCCGTTGACTGCGCTCAACCCGTCGCGACGGATCGAACCACAGATCACCAACCGGCTGGTCGATATTCTCGGTTGGACCAAGGCGGATGCGCGGGTTCGCGCGCTCGAGCTGCTCAACGAGGTTTACATCGACAATCCCGAACGGGTGATGGGCAGTTATCCGCATGAATTGTCGGGCGGGATGCGTCAGCGCGTACTGATCGCCTCTGCGTTTGCAGCCAATCCCAAGCTTGTTATCGCCGATGAACCAACAACTGCGCTCGATGTGACCGTTCAAAAGCAGATCCTGCGGCTGATCCGCGAGCTGCAGGCGCGCCATGCCACAGCTATGGTCTTCGTTACCCATGATCTGGGTGTGGTCTCGAAAGTCTGTCAGCGGTTGTCTGTTCTCTATGGCGGCAAGATCGTGGAAAATTCCAGTGTGCCGGACTTTTTTGAAGGACCCAAGCACGCCTATTCCCGCGCCCTGCTGGCAGCGACGCCGAAATACACTGATCCGGGTGCATCGCTGCTGCCGGTCGATGAGGCGGTGATCGAGGCGGTTGCCGCCGAGGTTCTGGTTGCCGACAAGGAGTGGCGAGATGGCAGATGATATGGCTACACCCGGAGCTACGGCGCCAGACAACATTCTGTTTTCGGCCCGATCGCTCGAGGTGGCGCTGCCGGATATGGCGGCGAAACCGGTTTTTGGCCGGGCGCCGCTGATCCGCATCCTCAACGGTATTGATGTCGACATTACCCGTGGTTCGGTGCTTGGCATTGTGGGTGGGTCTGGTTCAGGCAAGTCAACGCTTGGGCGGGCGCTGTTGCGGCTGATCGAACCAACCGCCGGAACCATCCTGTTTGACGGTCAGGATATTACCCACCTGAATGAAGATGCTTTGCGGCCGATCCGCAGGCGCATGCAGATGATCTTTCAGGATCCGATGTCGTCGCTCAATCCACGACGTCGCGTCGGCGCTATCATCGCCGACCCGATGCAGATGCATGGTTTTGATGCAATTGATCGCCGCGTCGATGACGCGCTTGATCACGTTGGCCTGCCGCGCGGTTTCCGTAGCCGGTATCCGCATGAACTCTCGGGTGGCCAGCGGCAGAGAGTGGGCATAGCGCGTGCGATCGCGCTGAAGCCTGAATTTATTCTGGCGGATGAAATCGTCTCCGGGCTTGATGTGTCGTCACAGGCGCAAGTGCTCAATGTGCTTGCCGAGCTGGTGAAGGAACTCGGGCTGACGCTGGCGTTCATCAGTCATGATCTGTCGGTCATCCGGCGCCTGTGCAACCGGGTCATGGTTTTGCAACGCGGCACCATCGTCGAGTATGCCGAGGCCGACCGCCTGTTTGATGCGCCGCAGGCCGCTTACACGCGCGAACTGCTCGACGCCATTCCGTTGCCTGATCCACAGCAGGCGAACTGGTAGACTTGCCAGCTTACAGACAAGATGATGGGCCAGCGAACGCAGGGCGGCGTCGCGGACCGGGGAGAATGAGATGACTTTACAGACCAGCCACACAAGTGCCGGGCAATCCGACGGCGACGGTTACATGCTTTACCATTCGATCGGTCAGTATCCGGGCAAAGCGGCTGACATGAAAGCTGCACTGTCGGATTTTGCCGATTGCTGGGCTGCGCCGAACGACGAGCAATGGGGCTATGCGCTTGGACAGCGCCAGCGGTTCATCGACCTTTGGAGCCAGTTGCTCAGGGCGCCATCGGCGTCACTGACCACGACCGAGAATGTCACATCCGCGCTGGCCGCGTTGATCATGGCACTGCCGCGCAAGGATCTCGAGGGCAGGGTGGTGCTGGTCGCCGGCGACTGCTTTCCGAGCCTTCACTTTCTGCTGACAGGCCTTGCCGAGCGATACGGTTTTGAGCTGCGTACGGTCAAACTTCGTGATGGCGCGAACTGGGTCGAGGACGAGGACGTGATGGCAGCCTGGGGACCCGAGGTTGGGCTTGCCTTGCTCACCTGGGTCAGTTCCACCTCTTCGCACAGGTGCGATCTTGGTGCTCTGGTGGCGCATGGTCGCAAGCAGGGGTCGCTGATTGGCGTCGATATCACACAAGCCGCAGGGCTGATGGACTACGACTGCCTGGCCGTGGCTGCAGATTTCGCGATTTCGACCAGTCTCAAATGGATGTGCGGATCTCCGGGCGGCGGCATCCTGCAGGTGATGCCTGATGTGATCGCAAGGTGTCAGCCAAGCCTCAGGGGCTGGTTCAGCCAGGAGAACATATTCTCCTGGGACATCAACGCGTTTTCCTATGCGCCAGACATTCGCCGATTTGACAATGGCACACCTTCGGTGATGGCTTGCGTGGCTTCCGTGCCCGCGCTTGAGTGGCATGCGGCGCAAGATTGGGGCAAGCAGCTTGAGAAGAACCGCGCCTTGAGCGATGTCATCATCGCCGCCGCCGATGAGGCCGGTTTTGAACTGGCCTCGCCACGCGATCCGGAACAGCGCGGTGGAAGCGTCATGGTGCGTTTGTCTGATGCGGACGCCGCCCAGGCATTGCTCTCCAGACTGCGCACAGTTTCGGTGTTCGCCGATGCACGCGGCGCTATCCTGCGGTGTTCGCCTGGATTCATGACCACGCAAGTGGGTGTGGACAGGCTGATAGCTGCTTTGAAAGCTGCCTGAACCGCAAGTCTGTCCGTTGCCTAACCGTATTTCTTGACCGGGCGTTCAAGTGCGCTACTTCGCCGCTTATCGGGTATCTTCTCGCTCGTATGAACGCAGGGTGCGCCATGCTTGTGTCCTGCTTGGCGGAATGAAATTTCCATTCCGAGGAAAAGTGTTTTCCGGCTGACAGATATATTGTGGCTTAAAAATTTTATGCTTGAAATATATTCGTTGGAGCGTAGGATTGCCAGCAATTGAAACTTGTCTGGAGGTGCGGAATTATGAGAATCGTTTGTCTGGGTGGCGGTCCTGCCGGTCTCTATTTCGCGATCTCGATGAAGCTGCGCGATCCGTCGCATGAAGTCGTGGTTATCGAGCGCAACAAGCCTGATGACACGTTCGGCTGGGGCGTCGTGCTTTCCGACGAGACACTCGACAATCTGGCAGAAAACGATGCCAAGAGTGCTGCATCGATCCGCGAGCATTTTGCCTATTGGGACGATATCGCGGTTCTTTTCAAGGATACCAAGACCGTGTCCACCGGTCACGGTTTCTGCGGCATAGGGCGCAAGAAGATCCTGCTCCTGCTGCAGGCGCGGGCGAAGGAGCTTGGTGTCGAGCTGCGCTTTGAAACCAATGTTGCCAGCGCTGCCGATTATGCCAAGGATTTCGATCTGGTGGTGGCGACGGATGGCCTCAATTCGCATACCCGCACCGAATTCGCCGACAAGTTCCAGCCTGAAATCGATATCCGCAAATGCCAGTTCGTTTGGCTCGGGACACATCAGAAGTTCGATGATGCCTTCACCTTCATCTTCGAAGAGACTGACAAGGGCTGGGTCTGGGCTCACGCCTATCAGTTTGACAATGAGACCGCGACTTTCATCGTGGAATGCAATCAAGAGACATTCGAGGCTTATGGCTTCGGCGAGATGAGCCAGCAGGAAACGATCGCAGCTTGCGAAAAGATCTTCGCCAAGCATCTTGGCGGTCACAGCCTGATGACCAATGCCACCCACATTCGCGGGTCGGCCTGGATACAGTTCCCGCGGGTTCTGTGCGCACGCTGGAGCCACGAGAACATCGTGCTCATGGGCGATGCGGCAGCGACCGCGCATTTCTCCATCGGTTCCGGCACCAAGTTGGCGCTCGAAAGCGCCATCGCACTTGCCGATTATCTGCATTCGGAGCCAACCCTGCCGAAGGCATTTGAGAAATACGAAGAGGATCGACGGCTTGAGGTCTTGCGTCTGCAGTCGGCCGCGCGCAACTCGATGGAATGGTTCGAGGAAATCGAGCGTTACTTCCACCTCGATCCGGTGCAGTTCAACTATTCGCTGCTGACCCGTTCGCAGCGTATCAGCCACGAGAACCTCAGGCTTCGCGATGCTGACTGGCTGGAAGACGCCGAGCGCTGGTTCCAGACGCAGGCGGAGGTTTCCACACAGGCGCCGGTGCGGCGGCCAATGTTTGCGCCCTACAAGCTGCGCGACATGGAGCTCAAGAACCGGATCGTGGTCTCGCCGATGGCGCAGTACAAGGCTGTCGACGGTAGCCCCACCGACTGGCATCTGGTCCATTATGGCGAGCGTGCCAAGGGCGGCGCCGGTCTTGTCTATACCGAGATGACCTGTGTGTCGCCGGAAGGCCGGATCACGCCGGGTTGCCCGGGGCTCTATGCGCCGGAGCACGAGGCGCAATGGAGCCGGATTGTGAATTTCATTCACACCGAGAGTGAATCCAAGGTCTGCATGCAGATCGGTCATGCCGGCGCCAAGGGCTCCACCCAGCTTGGCTGGGAGATCATGGATGCGCCGCTCAAGGACGGCAACTGGCCGCTGCTTTCGGCATCCGATGTGGCCTGGTCGTCAGCCAACCAGACGCCGAAAGTGATGACCCGCGAAGACATGGATATGGTTCGCGACCAGTTTGTTGCTTCAGCCCAGATGGCCGAGCGCGCTGGCTTCGACATGATCGAGCTTCACATGGCACACGGTTATCTGTTGTCGTCGTTCATCACGCCGCTCACCAACCGACGTGAAGATGAATATGGCGGCAGTCTGGAAAACCGCATGCGCTACCCGCTTGAGGTCTTCCACGCCGTGCGCGCGGTCTGGCCTGAGAACAAGCCGATCTCTGTTCGCATCTCGGCCAGTGACTGGGTTGAAGGCGATGGCGTCAGCCCGCAGGAAGCCGTCGAGATCGCGCGCATGCTCAAGCAGGCTGGCGTTGACATCTGCGACGTCTCTGCCGGGCAGACATCGAAGCAGGCACGCCCTGTGTACGGGCGCATGTTCCAGACCCCGTTTGCCGACCGGATCCGCAACGAGGCGCAAATGGCGACCATGGCTGTTGGCAACATCTACGAGCCAGACCATGTCAATTCGATCCTTATGGCGGGCCGCGCCGATCTGGTTTGTCTCGCGCGTCCGCACCTGGCCAATCCCTACTGGACGCTGCATGCGGCCAGCGCACTGGGTGACCATGACGAGAAGTGGCCCGATCCGTACCACCCTGGTCGCGACCAGATGTGGCGGCTCGCCGAGCGTACAGACACGATGCTCGGGAAGGTCTGACAATGTCGGAACTGATGGGGCATCATGCGATTGTCACCGGCGCCGGATCGGGCGCCGGCGAAGCGATTGCGCTGGCGCTTGCACAGAAGGGCGCGCGGGTAACCGCAATCGGACGGCGCTTGGCGCCGCTTGAGGCCCTTGCCGCTCAGGATGACCGCATCACTGCGGCTTCCGCTGATGTCACCGATGCGGATGCAATGGCTGCAGCGATCGAGGCGGCAGTGCAATTGAACGGTGCGCCAACCATCGTCATCGCCAATGCTGGATCAGCTGAAAGTGCTCCGTTTCATCGCATGGATGCTGCGCTTTTCCGCGCGACGCTTGACGTCAATTTGACCGGCGTTTTCAATACCTTCCAGGCGGCTTTTTTGAAAATGAATCGGGCGCAGCCGGGTCGCATGATCGCGATTGCCTCGACCGCCGGATTGAAGGGCTATGCTTATGTTGGCGCCTATTGTGCTGCCAAGCACGGCGTGGTCGGGCTGGTGCGCAGCCTGGCTCAGGAGCTCGCCAAGACCGGAGTGACGGTCAATGCGATTTGTCCGGGGTTTACGGACACGCCGATGCTGCATCGCTCCATTGACAACATAGTCGAAAAAACCGGACGATCACGTGATGAGGCGGAAGCTTCGCTGCGGGATGTCAATCCGCAGGGCAGGTTCATACAGCCGGAAGAAATTGCCGAGACAGTGCTATGGCTCTGCAGCGATGCTGCGGTTTCCGTCACCGGTCAGGCCATATCTCTATCGGGAGGAGAGACATGAGCGACAATTCTGCACTGCTGGCAGATGCGAGCAATACAGTTGCCTTGGATGCCGCAGCGTCCAAAGCACGTTTGCGGCTTTGGCTGAAGCTTCTGAAAGCAACGAAACATGTCGAGGCGGAGCTTCGCGAGAACTTGCGTACGGGTTTCGATACCACGCTGCCACGATTTGACGTGATGGCAGCACTTTACCGCATCGAGCCGGGCCTCAAGATGAGCGAACTTTCGAGCGTGTTGCGGGTCTCCAACGGCAATGTCACCGGCATCGTCGACCGGCTGGTGGACGACGGCATTCTGGTGCGCATCCCGGTGGACAATGACCGCCGCGCGACAACCGTGCGATTGACCCAGGCGGGACGCGAACAATTCGAGGCAATGGCTGCCAGTCACGAAGGCTGGATCGACAGCCTTCTCGATGGCATCGACGTATCGGAGGTCCAGCACCTGTCCGATCAACTCGAATGCATTGCCCGAAAGAGTACCAAGGGAGAGGACTGAACCCATGCCGACTGACGCCCCCGTCAATTTCCGACTGACACTTACCGATGGCATTGCCGAGGTTTCGCTTGACCGGCCGGATAAGAAAAATCCGCTGACCTTCGAAAGCTATGCAGAACTGCGCGACTGGTTTCGCGGACTGGTCTACCGGGACGATGTCAAGGTTGTGGTCTTTGGCTCGAATGGCGGCAATTTCTGCTCGGGTGGCGACGTGTTCGAGATCATCGGGCCATTGCTCGACAAGGATATGAAGGGCCTGCTTGAATTTACCCGGATGACCGGCGATCTGGTCAAGGCCATTGTCGGCTGCGGCAAGCCGGTGATTGCAGCGGTCGACGGTGTATGTGCCGGCGCCGGTGCCATTATCGCCATGTGCAGCGATCTGCGGATTGCCACGCCGGAAGCCAAGACAGCGTTTCTGTTCAACCGGGTCGGACTTGCTGGCTGTGATATGGGCGCTTGCGCCATCCTGCCGCGGATCATCGGTCAGGGGCGGGCAGCCGATCTGCTCTACACCGGACGCTCGATGAGCGCCGAAGAAGGCGAAAGCTGGGGCTTCTACAATCGCGTTGTCGCGGCGTCGGACATCGACGACGAGGCACGCAAGATGGCACGGCGCATTGCCGACGGGCCGACATTCGCCAACATGATGACCAAGACCATGCTGGCGCAGGAATGGAACATGGGCATCGAGCAGGCGATCGAGGCCGAAGCGCAGGCGCAGGCAATCTGCATGAAGACCGAGGATTTCCGCCGCGCCTATGAAGCCTTCGCATCCAAGCAAAAACCCGTATTCGAGGGCAATTGATGTCAGACCGCAGTTTCCTTCAATGGCCGTTTTTTGACGATGCGCACCGGCATCTGGCCGACCGCGTCGATGAGTGGGCCGCATCCGAACTGGCACATGTCGATCATTCCAACGTTGACGAGGCCTGCAAGACCCTCGTGAAGGCATTGGGCGACGCAGGCTGGCTCAAGCTGTCTGCCGTCGATCCGGATGATGAGAATTCGCGCATTGATGTGCGCAGCCTGTGCATCCTGCGCGAGACGCTGGCCCGCCATGACGGATTGGCTGATTTTGCCTTTGCCATGCAGGGCCTTGGCACCGGTGCGATCTCGCTGTTCGGCAGACCTGACCAGAAGTCCAAGTGGCTGTCTCAGACCCGCGCAGGCAAGGCCTTGTCGGCGTTTGCGCTATCCGAGCCTGCATCTGGTTCGGATGTGGCCAACATGGCGATGACGGCTGTGCGGGACGGTGAGGATTACGTTCTCAATGGCGAGAAGACCTGGATATCGAATGGCGGCATCGCCGATGTCTATTGCGTCTTTGCCCGCACCGGCGAGGCGCCCGGCGCCAAGGGGCTTTCGGTCTTTATCGTGCCCGCTGACACGCCGGGTCTCGAGATCGCCGAGCGGCTGGAGGTGGTTGCACCACACCCGCTGGCGCGGCTCGCCTTCAATGACTGCCGGATCCCGGCATCGGCGATGATCGGCAATCCCGGTGACGGCTTCCGCATCGCCATGTCAGTGCTTGACGTGTTCCGGTCCACCGTTGCCGCCGCAGCTCTCGGCTTTGCCCGCCGCGCGCTGGACGAGAGCCTGAACCGCGTTAGCGAGCGAGAGCTTTTCGGGGCGCCGATGAGCGATCTGCAGATGGTGCAGGGGCACATTGCGGACATGGCTCTCGATGTCGACGCGTCGGCGCTGCTGGTCTACCGGGCGGCCTGGCTCAAGGATCAGGGCGCGCCGCGGGTCAGCCGCGAGGCGGCGATGGCCAAGCTTTACGCTACAGACCATGCACAGGACGTGATCGACAAGGCCGTGCAGCTGCATGGCGGCGACGGCGTGCGCAAGGGCCACATTGTTGAAAGCCTCTACCGCGAGATTCGCGCGCTCAGGATTTACGAGGGCGCGTCGGATGTTCAGAAAGTCGTGATTGCACGGCAGACATTGGCGAATTCCAAAGGAGTGTAATGTGCTGGGACCATCGGGCCATATCGACACCTTCACACGTGACAACCTGCCTCCGGTCGATCAGTGGCCGGAGCTGAAGCTCGATGGTTTTGATTACCCCGAATGGCTCAACTGTGGCTATGAGCTCACGGACGCGATGGTTGCCAAGGGATTTGGCGATCACACCGCACTTATCGGCAATGGCCGGATCAGGACCTACAAGGAACTGACCGACTGGACCAACCGGATTGCCCATGTGCTGGTCGAGGATTACGGGGTCAAGCCGGGCAATCGCATCCTGATCCGCTCTGCCAACAATCCGGCGATGGTAGCGGTCTGGCTGGCTGCGACCAAGGCCGGCGCTGTCGTGGTCAACACCATGCCAATGCTGCGCGCCGTTGAACTGAGCAAGATTGCTGACAAGGCGGAAATCTCGCTGGCGCTGTGCGACACGCGGCTGATGGAAGAGATGGTCGCCTGCGCCAAGGACAACAAGTTCCTCAACAAGGTCGTGGGTTTTGATGGTACGGCCAATCATGATGCCGAACTCGATCGGCTGGCACTGTCCAAGTCCGTCCGCTTTGAGACGGTGAAAACCGGCCGTGACGATGTCGCGCTGCTTGGCTTCACCTCAGGCACTACCGGGATGCCGAAGGCGACGATGCATTTTCATCGTGACATGCTGATCATCGCTGACGGCTATGCCAAGGAAGTGCTGGGCGTTACGCCTGAGGATGTCTTCATCGGCTCTCCGCCACTGGCTTTCACCTTCGGTCTTGGTGGCCTGGCGGTGTTTCCGCTGCGATTTGGAGCGGCTGCGGCGCTGCTCGAGCAGGCGACGCCGGCCAACATGGTCGAGATTATCCAGAACCACAAAGCAACAGTGTGCTTCACCGCCCCGACCGCCTATCGCGCCATGCTTGCGGCGATGGAAGAGGGGGCAGATCTGTCCTCTCTGCGCGCTGCAGTCTCTGCTGGCGAAACCTTGCCGGGGCCGGTCTATGATCAATGGATGGCCAAGACCGGAAAGCCGATGCTCGATGGCATCGGCGCCACCGAGATGCTGCATATCTTCATCTCCAACAGATTTTCCAATTCGCAGCCTGCCTGTACCGGTTTGCCGGTCGCGGGCTACGAGGCGCGGATTGTCGACGAGACCATGCAGGAGTTGCCACGCGGTGAGGTCGGCCGATTGGCTGTGCGCGGACCGACCGGTTGCCGCTATCTGTCGGACCCGGAGCAGCAGCAGAAATATGTCCGCGACGGCTGGAACCTGACGGGCGACTCCTTCACCCAGGACGAGACCGGGTTCTTTCACTTTGCCGCCCGCAGCGACGACATGATTATTTCCGCCGGCTACAACATTGCCGGACCGGAAGTTGAAGCCGCTCTGCTGGCGCATTCCGATGTGGCCGAATGTGCAGTCATCGGCATTGCCGACGAGGCGCGCGGGCAGATCGTCCAGGCGCATGTGGTGCTCAATAGCGGCATTGAAGCCGATGAGATCACCACCAAAAGGCTGCAGGATCACGTCAAGGCGACAATCGCACCTTACAAATATCCCCGGTCAGTGATTTTCACCCAGACATTGCCCAAAACCCAGACCGGCAAGATCCAGCGTTTCCGGCTCCGCTCAGAAGATGATGCCTGAGCTGAGCCTTCCAACGACATAAACGAGGAATTTCATCATGATAGAAGCAGTCAATCCACCGGATTGGGAAAAGCCGAAGGGCTACGCAAACGGCATGCTCGTTGACGGCGAACGGCTTTACACCGGCGGCCAGATTGGCTGGAACAAGGATCAGGTTTTCGAGCACCACGATTTCGTGGGCCAGCTTGAGCAGACACTTGCCAACATTGCCGCGATCGTGAGCGCTGCGGGCGGCGAGGTCAGTGATATCGTGCGGTTGACCTGGTTCATTACCGACAAGGCCGAATACATGGCTCGCCAGAAAGATGTCGGCGCTGCCTATCGCAAGGTGATGGGCCGGCACTTTCCGTCGATGTCGGTGATTGTTGTTGCCGGCCTGATCGAAGACGAGGCAAAGGTCGAGATCGAGGCAACAGCCGAAATCGGAAAATCCCGGAAGGAAGCGTGAAGCCATGAGCAGTTTTCAGACGAGGCGGGACTTGTTCGAATTGCCGGACGGGATCACCTATCTCGATGGCAATTCGCTCGGACCGTTGCCAAAGGCCGCGGTTGAGCGGGCGCGTGCGACGATGGCGGACCAATGGGGTCCGATGCTGATCACGGGCTGGAACAAGGCCAAGTGGATGGAACTGCCGTCGCGTCTGGGTGACCGGATTGGCCGCCTGATCGGCGCGCCCGGCGGCAGCACCATGGTTGGCGACACGCTGTCCATCAAGGTCTACCAGGCCGTCGCCTCGGCTGTGGAGATGCGACCCGGACGCAAGCTCGTTCTTTCCGACAACGGCAATTTCCCAAGCGATCTGTATATGGCTGATGGCCTGCTCAAGAGCCTGGGGCAGGGGCTTGAGCTTAAGGTCGTGGATCCCGAAGCGGTTGCCGAACATATCACGGAAGACGTGGCCGCGGTGATGCTGACGCATGTCGACTATCGCACCGGTCGTGTGCATGACATGAAGGCGATTACCGACAAGGCGCATGATGCCGGCGCGATCATGATCTGGGATCTGGCGCACTCGGCTGGCGCTCTGCCGATTGATCTGACTGAGTGCAATGCCGATATCGCAGTTGGCTGCACATACAAGTATCTCAACGGCGGCCCTGGTGCGCCGGGTTTCATCCATGTCCGTCCGGATCTCATAGATCAGGTCCGTCCGGCGCTTTCCGGCTGGCTTGGGCATCAGGCGCCGTTTGCGTTTGATCTTGATTACAGGCCGGGCGAGGGCATCAGCCGGATGCGGGTCGGAACCCCGCCGGTGATCCAGATGGCGGTTCTGGACGCGGCACTCGATGCCTTTGACGGCGTTGACATGAATGACATTCGTGAACGCTCGATCGAGCTGTCTGAACAGTTCATCTCGGAAGTCGAGGCCGGGTGCAAGGACGTGACGCTTGCAAGCCCGCGCGATCCGCAGGCGCGGGGATCGCAGGTCTCGTTCCGCTTCCACGAAGGCTACGCTGCGATGCAGGCCCTGATCGCCCGCGGCATCATCGGTGACTTCCGCGCGCCCGACATCATGCGGTTTGGCTTCTGCCCGCTCTACAACACGCCCGCCGATGTCAGCCATGCGGCCGACGCACTTTGCGAAATCATCGCTACCGGCGAATGGGACCAGCCGGCGTTCAAGACCCGAAATGCGGTCACATGAGCGAGGGCAAAGACTACGACCCTTCGCAAGAAGGTGCCGAGATGAACTTCGATGGGCGCATGTCCTATGGCGATTATCTGTGCCTGGATCAGGTGCTGGGTGCTCAGAAAACCCGGACCGACGCCCATGACGAGATGCTGTTCATCATCCAGCACCAGACATCTGAATTGTGGATGCGGCTGGCTATCCACGAGATTTCAGCTGCGCGCGCTGCGATCCGTTCGGATGAATTGCAGCCTGCGATGAAGACGCTTTCGCGCGTCTCGCGGATATTTGAACAGCTCAATTCGGCATGGGACGTGCTGCGGACCATGACACCGTCCGACTATACCCATTTCCGCAACAAGCTCGGTCAGTCGTCCGGGTTCCAGTCGCTGCAGTACCGGATGATCGAATATGCCCTGGGCAACCGCAACCACGCGATGATGCGCCCGCATGCGCATGTTCCTGGAGCCCTTGCAAAGCTCGAAGCTGAACTTCTCGAACCCAGCCTGTATGATGAAGCGATACGGCTCGCGGCAAGGCGTGGCATTGCAATGCCAGAAGAGGTTCTGGCCCGCGAAGTCCGCACCACGCACGAGATCCATGATGGCGTGACTGCCGGCTGGAAAACCGTTTATGAAGCGCCCGAGACCTATTGGGCGCTCTATGAGGTTGCCGAGAAACTTGTGGATTTGGAAGACTATTTCCGGCGATGGCGCTTCAACCATGTCACTACCGTTGAACGGGTGATCGGTCTCAAACGCGGCACCGGCGGAACCGGCGGGACGAGCTATCTCAGGCGGATGCTTGATGTCGAGCTTTTTCCCGAATTATGGCGTGTGCGAACCGAATTGTAGGTTGTCTTCATCGCCGCTCAAGGCCACTATTTGAGCCTTGAAATATCCTTTCGGTTCGATAGTGTCCGGTCGCTGTCAGGTTGTTGGGTTTCGCATCGCGTTCGACAATGATGACGGTTTTGCCTTTTAAATTGGAGTTTGGGTTGGATACGCGCGCAGAAATCAGGTTGCCGACGTCAGAACTGCGGGACGATCTGCCGTTCTTTACCAAGACGCTGAAAATGCGCCTCGACATGATTTATCCGGCCGATGATCCGGAGGTGGCTGTGCTTTCAGGGCACGGGCTTCGGATTCGTATCCAGAAGGGTGCGCCGGAAGCACCGGGAACACTGCGTATCCTGACCGATGACCCTGATGGATTTGCTGACGGCAAGCGGGAATTGACCGCGCCGAACGGCACGCGCATCGAGATCGACGAACTCAATCCGCCGATGGTTCTGCCACAGACCGAGCACGCCTTCGTGGTTCGCCGGCTGGCTGATCAGGCACCGTGGGTGATCGGACGCGCCGGTATGGAGTATCGCGACCTGATACCGACCCGGCTTGGCGGCGCGATGATTGCCTCGCATATCCGGGTGCCGGACGGACCGGTGCCCGATATGGTGCATTTCCACAAGGTCGGATTCCAGCTGATCTTCTGCATCAGCGGCTGGGTTGATGTGCTTTATGAAGATCAGGGCGGCATCCGTCGTTTGACGGCGGGCGACTGCTTCATCCAGCCTCCGCAGATCCGCCACAAGGTGTTGCATGCGGCTGACGGGATCGAGGTGATTGAAATCGGTGTTCCAGCGGAGCATGTCACCGAAATTGATCACGCTATGGAATTGCCTACGCCGCATGAGCGTCCGGATCGCGAGTGGGATGGCCAGCGCTTCGTTCACAGCCTGGCGAAAGAGGGTGTCTTCAAGGCCTTCCGTGTTCCTGGTTTTGAAGCGCGCGACACCACGATCAACGCTAACACCAAAGGTGTCGCCTCGGTCATGGTGGCGCGGCCATCAGGTTCGGGTACCTCGGTCTGGACCCGGCACGAAGGCGATATCCTGTTCAATTTCGTGATGTCGGGCAGCATGGTGCTGGAAGGCGAGGGCAAGGAGCCTTATCGTCTTGAAAAAGGCGATGCTTTTGTCATTCCGCCGCGGATGGCAACGCGCTACAGTGATCCGAGCAATGATCTTCAATTGCTGGAGGTCTCGCTTCCCGGTTCGTTTGAAACACACGTCGTGGACGAAATCTGAGCGTTTTATGATAGCAGCCCGCGAGGCGCTCACGTAGCATAGGGCCAATAAATCAATGGGAGCAAAAAGCATGAAAAAGACAACATATGCATTGGCGATCGCGGCGTTGCTCGCGTCCAGCGCGTCAACCCTTGCCGCCGACACCAAGGTTGGTCTGCTGATGGATATCACCGGCCCGATCGCAAGCTTCATTCCGCCTTTGCAGAATGCGGCGAACCTGGCGGTCAAGCAGGTCAATGAACAGGGTGGTCTGCTCGACGGCCAGGCTGTCCCGGTTTACGGCGACACCACCGGCTCGTCGCAAGGCGCGGTTGATGCCGCGGGCAAGCTGATCAACATCGAGAACGTGCCAATCATCATGGGTGCGCTTATGTCAGGCACCACGATCGCTTCGGCCGAGGCTGCAGCGATCCCAGCCGGTGTCGTCCAGATCTCGCCTACCGCCACGTCGCCGGCGATGACTGACATCAACGACAATGACCTGCTTTACCGGATCGTGCCTTCGGACAACTTCCAGGGCAAGGTTCTGGCCAAGATGGTGATGGACGAAGGCCTGACCAAAGTGGCCGTGACCTTCGTCAACAATGATTACGGCGTCGGTATCGGCGGCACTTTCGTCGAAGCCTACAAGGCGCTCGGTGGTGAAGTCGTGGCCGAGGTCAAGCACGAGGAGAAGAAGAACTCCTACCGCTCTGAACTTGCGACCCTTTCGAAGGCCGGCGGCGACGCGCTCGTGGTTATCGCCTATGCAGGTGATTCCGGTGGCAAGATCGTCAAGCAGGCGATTGAAGGCGGCCTGTTCACCAAGTTCGTCGGCACCGATGGTCTGCGCGACGAAGCGCTGATCGCTGATATTGGCGCCGAGGCACTGGCAACGTCGTTCTTCTCTGCACCGACATCGCCTGCGGACAACCCGAACCAGGCCAAGCTGCATGAGGCCTACACTGCTGCCTACAGCGAGCCTGCAGACAAGCCCTTCGTCGACCAGACCTATGACGCCACATTCATGGCATTGCTGGCGATCGAACAGGCAGGTTCTGCCGACCGCACAAAGATGGCTGCAGCCCTGCGCTCGATCGCTTCGGCACCCGGTGAAAAGGTTGGCCCTGGCGAATGGGAAAAGGCCAAGGCGCTGATCGCGGATGGCAAAGACATCGATTATGACGGCGCCGGCGGCAGCTATGACTTTGATGAGAACGGCGATGTTGCCGGCTTCATTGGCAAGTTCGTCGTTGACGGCACGGTCTACAAGCAGATCGAGATTGTTCAGTAATACGGCCTGAACCGGTCTGAAACTTCAGCCCCTCCCTGCGACAAGCGGGGAGGGGCATAAACAAAGCGCGAGCCATCCGACCGCGAAAATGCCGGTCCGGAAAGGCGTCGCCAGCGGCTGTAGCAAGCCGCAATGTGGGGCGTAGATGATATCAGTTGAGCATGTGAAGGTGAGCTACGGCGGCCCCAATGTCGTCGATGACGTGAGCTTTGACATTCCTGCCGGAAAGATAACCGGTCTGATCGGGCCAAATGGCGCTGGCAAGACCACGATGTTCAATGCAATCGCCGGTCATGTTGCGCTCGCAGGGGGCCGCATCCTGCTTGAGGGCAAGGACATTACAGGGCTTCAGCCGCACCAGCGTGCTGCCCGTGGGCTCGCGCGCACCTTTCAGATTCCGCATGAGTTCTCACAGCTGACTGTAATCGAAAACTTCATGGCGGCAGCTGCCACGCCGATTGGGGAGAACGTGTTCAACGTCATCTTCAGGCGCGGTCGTTTTGCCGAGGAAGAGGAAAAGACCTACCGCGCGGCGCGCGACATGGTGACTTTCCTCGAGATCGATCAGGTCAAGGATGAGAAGGCGGGCAACCTGTCCGGTGGCCAGAAGAAGCTTCTGGAACTGGGCCGGGCCCTGATGCAGAAACCCAAGATCATTCTGCTCGACGAGATCGGCGCTGGCATCAACCGCACGCTGCTCGCAAAGATTTCCGACAAGATCCTGCTCCTGAACAAGCAGCAAGGGCTGACCTTCTGCCTGATCGAGCACGATCTCGATTATGTCTCCAAGCTCTGTGACGAGGTTATCGTGATGGCTCAGGGCACCTTGCTGACCCGTGGGGCGGTCGACGACGTGCGCCAGGACGCCCGCGTTATCGAAGCCTATTTCGGCGGCGGAAAATACGAGGCCCAGTCATGAGCGCGCTTTTGTCCGTCAAGGGACTGACCGCTGGCTATGGTGGTGTGCCGATCATCGAGGACGTCAATCTTGATGTGGCCGAGCACGAGATCGCAGTCATCATCGGGCCGAATGGCGCTGGCAAGTCCACGTTGCTCAAAACCATATTTGCGCTGACAGCGCGCTCGGAAGGCGACGTCTCCTTCGGTGAAAAGGACATTACAGGCCTCAAGACGGCGCAACTGGTACCGCTCGGTATTTCCATGGTGCCGCAAAGCCGCAACGTGTTTCCGACGCTGACTGTCGACGAAAACCTCGATGTCGGCACCTATGCAGCCCCGCCCAAGGACAAGGATGCTGTGCGCGAGAATGTGTTGTCGCTGTTTCCCGATCTGCGTGGCAAGCTGGGGCAGGCGGCGGGTGAATTGTCCGGCGGGCAGCGGCAGATGGTGGCATTGGGCCGGGCTCTGATGAGCGAGCCGAAGCTATTGTTGCTCGATGAGCCGACAGCCGGACTGTCGCCAGCCTATCTCGAGATCATTTTTGACCTGCTGCTTGATATCCGCAAGCGTGGCGTGACCATCCTGATGGTGGAACAGAACGCCAAGCAGGCGCTCAGGATCGCCGACAATGGCCATGTGCTGGTCAGTGGCAAGAATTTCATATCAGGAACGGGGGAGGCGCTGCTCAATGACGATGCGGTGCGGCGGTCTTTCCTCGGAGGTGCAGCAGCGTGATTGACTTCATCAACCTCTATCTGGTTCCGGGACTGACCATCGGCAGCGTCTACGCGCTTGGCGCAGTGGGTATCTCGATGATCTTCGGTATTCTCAGGTTCGCCCATTTTGCCCATGGCGATCTGATGACCATCGGTGGCTACGGCGTGCTCACCGCAGTCTGGTTCATCCCGGTGCATCCGCTGCTGCTGCTGCCGTTCGGCATTGCGCTGGCAATTGTCTCGGCGCTGGCGGTGGACCAGTTCTTCTACAAGCCGTTGCGCAAGCTTCCGACCATCTACACGGTGATTGCCTCGTTCGGGGTGGCGCTGATTTTCCGGTCGCTGGCACAATTGTTCTGGAGTTCGGGCAATCAGGTTTTCATCTCGGGCGTTCGCATGCCGGTGGTGCTGTTTGATACGTTCCGGATTTCCGAACTGCATATGCAGGTCATCCTTCTCACCCTGATCATCGCGATCGGGCTGCATTTCTTCCTGACCCGTTCGAAACTGGGCCGCGCCATGCGTGCGGTGTCGGACGAGCCCGAACTGGCGGCTGTCGCGGGGCTCGACACCGAACGCGTGATCCGCTGGACCTGGGTGATCGGAGCGTCGATGGCTGCGACCGCCGGCGTCTTTGCCGGCATGGACACCTCGATGCATCCAAATCTTGGCTGGAACCTGCTGCTGGCGATGTTTGCTGCCGCCGTGCTTGGTGGCATCGGCAAGCCGATGGGCGCCATTGCCGGCGGCCTGATCATCGGCATTGCCGAGGAAACCGCGACATTTACCTGGCTCAGCGACGAGCCGCTGATTTCGCCGTCCTACAAGTCCGCCGTGGCCTTCTTCATCATGGTGGCACTGCTTCTGTTCCGGCCGCAGGGCCTGTTCAAGGGGAGGCTTCTGTAATGGAACTCACCGGCCTGTTTTTCTATCTGGTCAGCGTGCTGATCGCTGGCGGCATCTATGCAGTGCTCTGCCTGGCTTTGAATGTGCAGTGGGGCATGGGCGGCCTGTTCAATGCGGGCATCGCGGGGTTCTTCGCCGTCGGTGCCTATGCATCGGCGATTGCAACAACCGCCGTGTCGTCCAAGCATCTGGGCGGCTTTGCGCTGCCGATTCCGTTCGGTCTTGCGGCGGCGATGATCGTTGCCGGCGTAACCGGCTGGATCGTCGCCAAGATCTGCGTCCGGCTGAAGAGTGACTATCTGGCGATGGCCTCGGTCGGCATCGCCGAGATCCTGCGGCTGGTGATTGTCAACGAATCCTGGCTCACCAATGGCAGCTTGGGCATCGCCGGTGTGCCGCGCCCTTTCGGCAATTTGGTGCAGGGCAGGGAGGCTGATCTTCTCTATCTCGTCATGGTCTGGGCTTGCGTTCTTGCCGTCTATGTTCTGTGCCAGCGGCTCTATGTCAGCCCATGGGGCCGAACGCTTCGCGCGATCCGCGACAATGAGGATTCGGCGCGGGCGGCGGGCAAGGATGTCGACTGGTTCCGGCTTCAGACCTTCGTGATCGGCTGCGCCATCATGGGCCTCGCTGGTGCCTTGTCGGCGCATTACTTCAAGTTCCTGTCGCCTTCGGCTACCGAGCCGCTGCTCGTGACCTTCCTTGTCTGGGTGATGTTGATGGCAGGCGGATCGGGCAACAACAAGGGCGCCATTGTCGGCGCGCTTGCGATCTGGTTCATCTGGTCGGCGACCGAGATCTTCACAAGTAGGCTGCCGCCTGAATGGATCACACGATCGTCCTATATCCGCATGCTGCTGGTAGGTCTGCTGTTGCAGTTCGTGCTGCAGAAATTTCGCTCCGGACTGGTGCCGGAGAAATCACCGAAAATCAGATCTGACTGACGCCAGGATAGCCCGCCGATTTACTCGGCGGGTTCTGCAGCGGGTTCGGGCGGCAGGAACGAGACCAGCTTGGCGCGGACTGCGTCGGGCCATGGAATAGATGTGTGCTGATCAAGGTGGCTCGCCGCCAGAACCTGCTTGCTGGTCCAGCGCTTCTCCTCGCCACAGAGCACCGTATGCTCGACGGTCATGGATGATCTTCCAACCTTGGTGACGGTAAGCTCGAAGGTCAGCTTGTCGCCGAAAAACGAGGGTTTGGAGAAATCGCAGGTCAGGTGCACCGTCGGCGTGCCCCAGCGTTCCTTCCAGATGATTTCGTGCCAGGGAAAGCCGATCGCCGCCCAGAACTCCTCGTTCACACCATTGAGCAGGTTCAGGTAGGATGGATAATAGGCGGTGCCGGAAATGTCGCAGTCACCGAAATGAAGCATGCGGTCGGTTGTAAAGCTAACGGTCATGATCCCCCCAAGACGCTATTGCCTTGCGGGTTTCGCATGCAGAGCGTGATGAGGCAACTCCTGAAGCTCTATCCGGAATCGGGCTGGTTGATGTGGGCGGGTGTCTAAGGCCGATGTGCAAACAAAAACGGCCGGGCGTCAGGCCCGGCCGTGTGTTTGCTCCTGGATAGTGTCAGAGCGCTGCGAGGATTGATTTCTCGATCTGGTCGGTGGTGTGGTTGACCAAGGTCTTGGGCAGTTCCAGCATGATCTTGTCAGTCACGCTGACATGCAGGCTGGGACGTGTTTCGCCGAGTGTTTCCGGGTCAAGCACGAGGATCAGGTTGTCGAACTTGTGCTGCTGAGCCAGATCATAGAGATGATTGGCGAGGATTTTCGAAAATGTCGCCTCCATCGATTCCTTGGCAGACATATCCGGCGGTTGTTTGCCGGCCGGGCCTTGGTCGGCAAGATTGCCGGGCTCGAGATCCTTGGAGTGATGCAGTTTGAGTTCGCCACTCTTTCCGTCATTGCGGTAGAACTGAGCGCCTTCCCCTGTGCCGACGACGATGAGGGTTTGGTGAGGTACAGGTAGATGTGACATGAAGTCTCCCGGCTGAATTTCTTGTAAAAGTTTGGCTCCGGCACAATGCCAGCCAATAGTGGCCGTCGGGGGCAGTCGCCAAAGCGACTGCCCAAAGTGGGATCACGCAGCGTGGCGTTTGTGCTCGCCTTCGCGGACCTCTTCGATGATCTTGTTGACGAAGGCTTCCAGATCCTTCGGCGAACGGCTGGTGATGATGCCGTTGTCGATGGCGATCTCGCTATCGATCCAATTCGCACCGGCATTCTGCATATCCGTACGTATCGAATGGTAGGAAGTAGCCTCACGACCCTTGATGACGTCTGCTTCAATCAGCAACCATGGCGCATGGCAAATGGCGGCGACGATCTTGTTGCTGGTGACAAAGTTGCGAACCAGCTGGATAGCGTTCTCTTCAACGCGCAAAAGATCGGGGTTGATCTGGCCACCGGGCAGGACCAACGCGATGTAGTCATCGACCTTGACGTCGGAAATCTTAAGGTCGGCCTCAACCGTGGCGCCCCAGTCACCATTGTCCCAGCCCTTGATAGGCTTGCCGTCAAGCGTTGCGACGTGAACTGTGGCGCCGGCTTTCTTGAGGTGTTCGAGCGGATATTCGAGTTCGGACTGCTCGAAGCCATGGGTCGACATGATGAGAATCTTAGCGTTTTCCATATTGGGCATCGATATGCTCCTTCTTCGTGAAACTTACTCAGCCTCAACGCATGCCTCAGACCAGAGTTCCGCTGTGTTTCAGAAATATGCCTGGGTGGTGGTGTCACGCCGCCTGACGCAGGCGCCTTGTGAACGCTGTGTCACGGATTTGTCCGAGACAATGGATTGATTGATATGTGGAACAAATTGACTCCGACCCAATGACAAACTACCACCGCTCTATTCTCAGGGCGGGGTGAAATTCCCCACCGGCGGTTACAGCCCGCGAGCGCCACCTTCGGGTGGGTCAGCAGACACTGGTGAAATTCCAGGGCCGACGGTTAGAGTCCGGATGGTAGAGAATGGGCGTGAGGCAGCAGGTCGAGAGACCTGTTCTGAACGCTTGTGCGCTCTGGGATCTTGTCATTATTGAAAGGATCCGAGCAATGACAAAATCCCTCAAAATTGCTTTCATCAAGGCTCGCTGGCATGCGGATATCGTCGATCAGGCACATGTCGGTTTCATGGAGCGGGTAAAAGAACTCGGTCTTGACGCAGACGTTCGTTCATTTGAAGTGCCTGGCGCGTTCGAAATGCCGCTGCTGGCGCAACGTCTCGCAAAGACCGGTGACTATGACGCGATCGTTGCCTCTGCCCTCGTCGTTGATGGCGGGATCTACCGGCATGATTTCGTGGCGCAGGCTGTGGTGACAGGGTTGATGGATGTTCAGCTGAAGACCGAAGTCCCGGTGTTTTCGGTCTCGCTGACCCCGCATCATTTCCAGCCCAAGGGCGAGCATGAGGTGTTCTATACGCAGCACTTTGTGCAGAAGGGCCGTGAGGCAGCCGACGCGGTGGCGCAAGTCACAAGCCTGAGCATATAGCGGGGCGGGTATCCGGAAGTTTGAAAACCCTGCTCAAGAGGGGGTGGATCCGAGCAGGGTTTTCGGGCCTGCAGATTGCAGGCCGGGGGGTATCAGGTGTTGCGCAGTGCGGTGATCAAGTCGCCCTTGCTCATGGATGAGCGGTCATCGATGTCGAGTTCCTGCGCGCGTCCATACAATTCGTCCTTGGTCCACTCTTCATAGGGCGGAGCCTTGCCGCCCTTGACCGACGGGTGCTGGCTGTCATTGGCCTGCGCATTGGCGATGCGGGCGGCCTTCTGCTTGGACGCGCCGTCTTCGCGCAATGCTTCGTAGGTATCGCTGTTCTTGACCGAGGCTCCGTGGTTGGTGCTTGCCATGACTGGTCTCGCTCTCCTGGTTCACATTCTGGGCTTGGTGCTAATCTCGAAGTTGGTGTCAAAGCTGTTTCGACAGTTGGTCAATCGCGCCATCAATATCGTCGATCAGCGGCGTCATCTCGTTGCCAAAATCGGCATGGGAGCGGGCCTCCAGTTCGCCGCGCATCGCCTTCAGGGTCTCAAGCCGCTGGTCGGTCGATTGTTGCGACAACAGCACCGCGTTGATGTCGTCGGCGGTGATTGTCTGGGCGATGCCGTCAATGTCAGCGTCGCCGCCAACCTGGGCGTCGACCGGGTCAATCATGGAAGAGTGTTTCTCGATCGGCATAGGAACCTCCATTGTGTTTTGCCATCAACGCAGAAGATGTGAGACTGGTTCCATGGGCGCATGAAAAGGGGACCAGAAGCCGTAGTTTCGCGCAGGCAGGATTTGAGTTATATGCAGACAAACGCCGTCGGATGGAAAACCCGGCAACGAGCAGGTTCGTGAAACAGGCCCCATGACCAGATACAATTCACATCGTTTTTCTGTCGCGCCAATGATGGACTGGACGGATCGGCATTGCCGTTTTCTCCATCGTCAGCTGTCGCGTGAGGCATTGCTCTACACCGAGATGGTGGTTGCCGACGGGATCATCCATGGCGACCGCCAGCGGCTGCTTGGCTATGATGCGGTCGAGCATCCGGTGGCGTTGCAGCTTGGCGGATCGGAGCCGGACAAGCTTGTCGAGGCGGTTCGGATCGCCTCCGATTTTGGCTATGACGAGATCAACCTCAATGTCGGATGTCCTTCCGACCGGGTCCAGTCGGGGGCTTTCGGCGCCTGCCTGATGCGCGAGCCTGATCTGGTGGCGCGCTGCGTGAGCGCGATGAAGGCCGTTTCGGATGTGCCGGTAACGGTCAAATGCCGCATCGGCGTTGATGAACAGGATCCCGAAATCGCGCTCTCGGACTTCGCTCGCGCGGTTGTCGAGGCGGGCGTGGATGCGCTTTGGGTGCATGCCCGCAAGGCCTGGCTCGAGGGGCTTTCGCCAAAGGAAAATCGGGACATTCCACCGCTCGACTATGATCGTGTCTATCGTCTCAAGCAGGATTACCCAAATCTTTTCATAGGGATAAATGGTGGCGTTGCCGATTTGAATCAGGCGCTTGAGCATTTGAATCATGTGGACGGCGTCATGCTTGGACGTGCGGCTTACCATAATTCTTCTCTGCTCGCCGATGTGGACCGGCAGATATACGGGATGGATGTGGCGGACACCGACTGGTCTGCAATCTGCACCGCAATGATGGCGCATGCAGAGCAGCATATGGTGTCCGGCGGTCGTCTCATCCACGTCACGCGCCACATGATCGGTTTGTTTCAGGGCGTGCGTGGCGCGCGTCGCTTCAGGCAGATCCTGTCGGCTGACGCGGTGCGTCCGGGTGCCGGGCCGGAAGTGATTGCTTCGGCTTTTGCCGCAATTGATTTTTCGGATCTGACGGCCGCCGCCTGATCTCTCACTCTGGTCATCAGACCAACCGACGGGATACGACATGAACTCAATTCGCTCCTATCCGATTATCGGCGCGATCATTGCCCAGATCGCAGCGGGGGTGATTGTGATCGCGATGGGGCTGGCGCTTGCCGCTGTCCTTGATGCGCGCATCTTGGTCTGGGGCGGTCTGATTGTTCAAAGCTTGGCGGCCGCAATAGTGACCAGGCTGCTCGGCCTTCCGATCTGGTGGGTATGGATCGGGCTGTGCTTTCCGGCAGCGATGGCCCTTGCACTCAATGTCGGCGATCTGCCGGCGTGGCCTTTCGGGGTCGGCTTTGTCGTTCTTTATCTTTTCTTCTCCAACACCGCACGTGAGCGCGTGCCACTTTATCTCACCAACCAGCCGACAACTGACGCCTTGCTGTCGCTGATGCAGCAGCGTGGTGCCAAAAGGTTCACAGACCTTGGGTCGGGACTGGGCGGCGTGGTTCGCTCGCTCGATGGCGATGGCAGGCAGGCGCGGGGTGTGGAATCCGCGCCCATGGTCTGGCTGGTGTCAGTCATCCTGTCGAAGATCCAGAGGCGGGGGCAGATCGTCAGGCAGGATATCTGGACCACAGACATTGCGGGCGAAGACATCGTCTATGTCTTCCTGTCGACCGAACCCATGCCCGCGCTTTACGAAAAGGCAAAGCGCGAGATGAAGCCCGGCAGCCTGCTGGTATCCAACAGCTTCGCGGTACCCGGTATCAAACCCGCCGAAATCTGGGAGCTTTCCGACCGGCGCAAGACGCGATTGTATCTCTATGAAATGAACACCCCGGACGATGACGTGGTGGGCGAGACAAGCTGATGGGGCCTGCGACGTTTGACCGTCGTACCTCATTTGGAATGCGTATTGTTCAGCAATTTCAATTAGATGGGATTTCTTGTTGGTGAGTTGAATCAGATGCTTGGCGCATTGATTCAATTCCTTGACACCTCACTCTGCGGGCAGTGGTGTCGGCTTGTTGTTGGCATCGAGCGCGACCATAACAAACAGGGCGTTGGTCACCTTGTCCATTTGCGGCGAGAGATAGCGCTGCGCCCAGGCCTCGACCAGAAGAGTCATCGAGGTCCGGCCAACCTTGACGATGTCGGTGTAGATGCACAGCGTGTCGCCGATCTTCACCGGCATGGCGAATGACATCTCATTGACAGCGGCAGTGACCACGCGGCCCCTTGCGCGCTCGGCGGCCCGGATGCCGCAGGCAAGGTCCATCTGCGCCATCACCCATCCGCCGAAAATATCACCGGCAGCGTTCGCATCAGCAGGCATGGCCAGCGTCCGCAATGTCAGTTCACCGGTGGGCACGATCATGATCTTCTCCTTGTTGGGTTTCAGGTTTACCCCGGAGCCCGAGTATTTTGAAGGGAGTGAGGCCGAGAATGTGGGGATGAACCGTGTGGCGGATATCTGCTGTGCATTGCATCCCGATAAGGGGGTGCACAAGGCCGTGCGTGCCGCAATATTGCCCCAGACATTAACGTCGAAGATCAGCCTTCCTTTACTGTTGTGTGGGATTGTTAGGGTTAGTTTTGCGTATCACCGGAGCAATCCATGTTGACCTGCCTGTTCAGAATCCGCCGCCGTTCGCTGTATTCCGCGGGGCTGGTGTTGACGACCGCCTTCATTGTTGGTGGCTGTTCCGGCGACATGGCGCCTCCGGGCGAGATCCTTGCCATCCAGCCCACGGCGCCCGTCATCCTCAATGAGCCCGCCGCGCCGATGATGATGAGCAGCGCACCGGTCGCACCGGCCATGTTCGCAGATTCGTCCGATGCACGTATTCCAAACGCGCCTGATGCACCCATGCAGAACGTGCTTGCCTACCCGGTCGCCGACGGGGTGGACATGAACCAGATGACCTCGGCCTTGCCCGAGGGTAGTTTGGATCAGCCGATCGTGACGGGTATTGGCACTGACAATCCGCAATTGGCGACCTCGTCCGGTTATCCGACAAGCAACGGGTCTGACGGGCAGCTTCAGGACAACCGCATCAATAACCAGGTTCAGGTGGCCGGGTTGATGCCCCGTGTGACCAATCCGATGAGTGCGCCGCAATGGGCTGGTGGCATGCCTGCTGTGGAGAAGGCCTGCCGGAACCGGCTCAAGCGCCTTGGCGTCACCTATCGCGACGTTCCGGCAATCAACAGCGGCAAGGGCTGTTCGATACCCTATCCGATCGAAGTCACCAAGCTTTCGGGCGGCATCGAAATCAAACCTGCGGCCAAGCTCAATTGCCAGATCACGGATGCCTTTGCGCAGTGGGTCAAGAATGAACTCGCGCCTGCGGCCCGGCTTCGTTATCTCACCGGGGTACGCGAGATCCGGCAATTGTCGTCCTATTCCTGCCGGACCATGAATTCGAAACGCGGCGCACCGATGTCCGAGCATGCCAGCGGGAACGCCATCGATGTCGGCAAGATCACGCTCAACAATGGTCAGGCCATTTCGGTGAGAAAACCCGGGTTCTTCTCATTCCGCGAGAAAAGCCTGCTCAAGACGGTCCGCAGCGACAGCTGCAAGTATTTCACAACGGTTCTGGGGCCGGGCAGTGACGTTCATCACAAGGACCACTTCCACTTTGATCTGAGAACGCGCAAGACCGGCTACAGGCACTGCGATTGAGCAAAAAAGAAGGCTGGACTAGCCAGCCTTCAACCCGTAGCCGGGGGATGGGGCGTCAACCCGGATCGGGAGACTCCTGATGTTGCAGATGTGCGTGCGGGGACACGGCTTTCGGAGTCTGCGCGGCTGGATGCGTATGTCACGGCCGCATGAAGACAATGCTTGATTAATGTCTCTGTTTGATGACGGATGCGGGCTACAGCGCTACACGCGCCGGGCCATTTGGCAGCATTCGCTGTAAGGCTTTGAAATACTGTATGTACGTGGCCACCCAGATGGCTACATTCGGTTACGACCTGCATCAGGCCCGAGGCCGTCGTGATGGCGCGCCAGACATAGGGCCGACACACTTTTGAGCAAGGGACTGCATAGATGCCACCTGCTGGGGACTTGATCTGGTTTGCCGCAGCACTTGTCGGCGCTGGAGCAGTGGCGGGCGTGCTTGCGGGCCTGTTCGGCATCGGCGGCGGAGCGATTCTAGTGCCGGTTTTCTACCAGCTGTTCGGGTTGCTTCATATTGATGATGCGGTGCGCATGCATTTGTCGGTCGGTACCTCGCTGGCCATCATCGTACCGACATCGATCCGTTCATTCATGGCGCACAGAAAACGCGGTGCCGTCGATCAGGAGCTCTTGCGCAGCTGGATGCTGCCGGTGCCACTTGGTGTTCTGTCCGCCTCGCTGATTGCGGCTTCTGTTTCAAGCGCGGGATTGCGGGCAATCTTTGCCCTGATCGCCATTCTGGTTGGATTGCGGATGCTGTTTAACCGGCAGCACTGGCGGCTCAAGGGAGAGCTGCCGCACAATCCGGTGAGGGCCGTTGTCGGCTGGTCGATCGGGCTCTTGTCCGGCCTTATGGGGATCGGCGGGGGCGTTCTCAACAATACCTTCATGACACTTTACGGACGTCCGGTGCATCAGGCCGTGGCGACGTCGGCGGGCGTAGGTGTTCTGATCGCAATTCCCGGGCTGTTTGGCTATATCCTGGCCGGATGGGGAGAAGCACGGCTGCCGCCGTTTTCGACCGGATATATCAACTGGGTGGTGGTGGCGCTGATTATCCCGATCACTCTTGCGATCGCACCCCTGGGTGTCCGTTTTGCCCATGCGCTCAACAAACGACAGCTCGAGATCGGCTTTGGTGTCTTTATGCTGTCAGTTGCGGCAAGGTTTCTCTACAGCCTGTCCTGACGCCTATGCTTCAGGCTCAACTGAACCAGATTCCCAACTCACGCGGGACAGTGCCTGCGCAGTTATTAGGAACTGCGCAGTTGCATCAGTGTTGCCACAGTCTCGAAGTTGATGGATGTGTTGCCGTTAAGGATCGATATAACGGGATCCTGATCGGCGTTCTCAGCATCATACAGGGCAAGAAAACGTCGGACCATGGTGTCGACCTTTTCAGGGTCCCTGAGGTCCTCGATATCGATATATCGATCAAACAAGGCCTTCTGGACATCAATATCGCTGTTTGCTGTTTCATCGGAAATTGAAAATGCAGTGCGCACGAATTGTGCTAGCGCCGGATCGGCGAGCAGCTCGTAGGTGCTGTTCACCGACGGCACCATGCGTTCGAAATACATTGCGAGCCGTGCCCCGACGCTGTCCTCGCCGGCGATCTCTTCAACCGTTTGGGTCAGGTAAAGACGCTCGGTCTCGACCAGGCCGCGGTCATTTTGTACGGCCTTGACGATTGGCTGAATAACGCCGTTCGTATCAAAATTGAACGCACCGGCGATCTTCTTGAAGGCAATATCGTTTTGCTTATTGGCAAAACTTTCCGGATCATCAAGATCCGAGGTCAGGACGGCGCGGAGCGTGGCCATGCTCACTTCCTTCGGCTTGAGCCCTTCAGCCACAAGAAGCAGATTGGTCAGGCGCGGATCGGAAAGGAGTTGGTCAACAGTTTCCAACGACTGCAGCTCGGTACGGTAGTATGAAGCTTCGTCTTCGGCCGCCGCCTTGCCCGACTCGCTATCATCAATCCGGGTATAGGCCGTGTAATAGGCCTTGGTGATGCGGGTGATCTCGTTTTCAGTCTGGGCGTATCGGGGTGAGCCGATGGTGCCGTCCGGGTTGAAGTTGAATGCCTTGGCCAGATTCGAGAACCGCTCGTCCTTCAACTTGCTGACATAGCTGTTTGGATCGTAGGGGTCGCTTGTCAGGATCTGTTTCAGCTTGAACGTGGAGACCTCGCCGGGTTGTATATTGAATGCCTTGAGCGCGAATTCCCTGATGGTGACCGCGGCTGACTCGCCTGAAAGGAAATCATTCAGATTGGCTGTGAGCCCGATATATCGCTTGTACCTCTTGATTGCCTCTTCATCCTTGGCGTCGTCGGCATCATCGTAATTGGAGATGTACAAGGCAGTCGTCGTGTAGAGCTGGTCTGCGTCCTGAATATCCATTCCGGGCGTGATGCTGCCGTCACTTTCAAAGTTGAACGCCTTGGCCAGCGCGATGATTTCCGCGCTCTTTGTATAAATCGCACCGTTGAGGTCGGATGTGTCCTGCTCCAAGGCCCATTTCACGTCGCTGCGGCTTGTGGTCAGCGGAACTCCATAAGCCGTCAATATCATTGAACTGAGACGAGAATTATTGAGCAGCTCGTCTATGGAGGTGATGCTCGAAATCGTTTCTTCGTAATATTGCTTGTTGATAAGCGCACCGGTTGTGGTCAGCCGCGGCTGGGTAAACACGTAGCGCTCGGTGACCAGTTTGCGCTGCGCGTCGTTCATCGCGTCGACGCCTGCGCCCAGGCTGCCGTCAGAGCTGAAATTGAAAGACGCCGCCAATTCGTAATAGTTGCCAATGGTCTGTATGGACTTTGTATATTGGGCGATGAGATAGTCGATTTTTTCGATTTCCTGGGGTGTTTTGGTGCCGCTTTCACGTTCGATTGTCAGATCGTCGATCTGTGAGCCCCACGCAATGGCCTGCGGCCCTAGCACTGCGTTGACGTAACTGTTCGGATCGGCGATGTCGCTGGTGATCACGCTTCTGATGGTTTGATAGTCAAAGGTCTTGGGGTCGATGCCGAAGGTCCCGAAAACGTAATCGCGCGCGCGCGTGTTCTTGAACAGATCATCGACTTCGGTGAAGGTTTTTGACACGGCAGTGAAATAGTTGGTGTCCTGCTGCAAAACGGCATCGTTGTTCTGGATTGCCTGCCCATAGGTTTCGATCAGGTCTTCTGTCTGGCTGGTGGTCTGGACAATCTCGCCGGTTACGGTGTTGCCGAAATCATATGCTGCAGCCAATGTCTTGTAGTTGACGTCCGACAGGCGGTTGGCGAAGCTGTCGGTATCGGTCAGGTCGCTTTCCAAAACCTTGCGCATGAAGGCTTTCGCGTAAGTCATCTCTTCAAGGCCATAGGCTTTCATGGCGTAGGCGTAGACGCGGTCATCGGCCAGGAATTCGTCGACGCTTGTGATCGAGCCAATGGTGTCGCGGTAGTATTGCGCCTCCCTGTTGACAATCGGGTCCGCGGCGGCGCGGCGCAGCGTCTCGTTCATGTCCTTGGTGTAGAACGTGTAGGATTGGTAACTGGATATCATGGCGCGACCTGTGATCGGGACTACAAACAAATCAAACGAAAATGGGCAAACACCCACCTTTTGCAGATGATTCTACAGCAACCATGCCATCGCTCGCTTGCCTGAAGCTTTCCGTTGCCGGGGCTTCTTGCCGTTACCGAACAGGTTGAGCCGTTGATTGAATATTAGTCGCGGAGAATGACTTCGTCTCGCCGCATCTCGAATGCGGTTAAGGAAGATATAAAGTTCATTCCCAACAGGCTCTGATCGAGACGCCCTGGCTCGGCCACCATGGCGCGCAGTCCACTGCGCACGACAGAGCCGATGGTCACGGTGTCCAGCCGGACAGGCGCCGCACGGGCCTGGCCGTTGGCAGTGTTGATCGCCAGCGTGTAGCTCAGCTCATCTTCGGTAAAGCCGATGCGAATTGCGTCGTCATGCGATAGCGCGATCGATGTCGCGCCGGTGTCGATGAGAAAACTGACCGGTTCGCCATTGACCGCTCCGGCGGCTTCAAAATGCCCGTTAAGTGATTTCCTGATCAGGACCGCCTGACCATTGCCGTCCGACACGGTCACTGGGCGCCCGGGTGCCAGTCCGCCGGCAACGCGCAGCACCATCTCCTTTGCCTGGTCCTGGTACAGCCAACCAGTCGCCAGACCGAGGATCATCACCACCCAGATCATGAGGTTGCGAACCATTTCTCCGACATTGCGATGGGCGCCAACCACGCCTGCGCCGACAACCGCCCCAAGCAAGCCCAGATAGACAAGGTTGGCGATATCGTCGTTAGGCAGACCGAAAGACAGTCCAGTGTCGTGATTGTAAATCAGGACGGCGAGGGTGGCGCCAACCAGGGCGAGAATGAAAATCATTCCGCTCAGCTATCCTGGCTTTCACGCGCCATGCGCTGACGTCTGGTTTCGCGACGGGGTTTGCGTTCAACCGTTTCGAGCCGAGCTGGCAGTTCCGCCATGACTTCGCGTCTGGTTTCCGGCGAATAGCTCATCCAGCCACCGATCTCGTCACGGGTGCGGCCACAGCCGAAACAATACCCGGTTTTCAGGTCTATCGAGCATACCAGGATGCAGGGCGATTCAATGCTCATAGTTTTTCGCTCGGTTTTGGAAGGCTTGGCCGTCATATATTGGTTGTTCACAGCAAAAGGGCAAGTGCGGTCAGGCAGACCGTTTCCGTGATCTGCTGGGTGGCGCCGATGGTGTCGCCGGTGTGGCCGTTGAGCTTTGCGCGGACAACGGCTGTCCATTGGATGGCCGCCGCCGCCATCAGCGCAAGACTGAGGATGGCGGTGAGCAGTCCCGAGGTTAGGGTTATGAGTGCCACGAACAGGATTGCGCCTGATGCCAGGGCCAATGTCCGGGCGCTTTCCTCCGGAGCGCCGACGGAGGCTGCAACGCCATTGTGACGCGCCGGGGGCAGGGTGTTCCAGTGCCAGACCATGGCCCCGCGGGAGGCGGCTGCAACGGCGAGAAGAACCAGGCATGTGCTCCATCCGCCGATCACCGAGAGGATGATGGTCAATGCGAGGCCGCGAAGTGCAAAGCTGATCAACAGCGCCAGGACTCCGTATGTCCCGATGCGGCTGTCTTTCATGATTTCCAGCATGTGTTCGCGACCACCCCTCGCGCCAAAGGCGTCTGCGGCATCGGCAAGCCCATCCTCGTGCAGCGCTCCCGTCACCCCGACAAGAACCGCAAGCGAGAGCACGGCCGTAAGTGCGGCGTTGGCATCGAAGGTGGACAGGATCAGGACCACCAGTGCCGGGCAAAGCCCGATGATCAGTCCTGCGGCCGGAAACATTCCTGAAGCGCGAGCCAAGGATCCGTCATGGCCCTCGAAATGACGCGCCGGCATTGGCAAACGGCTGAGGAAGCCGGTGGCGCGGGCGATGTCGTCGAGATAATCGCTGAACTGCATTTGGGTCTCCGGCGGGCGGCATTGATCGGGTCGAGACGCGGGATGTCGCGAACGTTATTGTCCTTGGGCGATTTGACAATTACACCGGGCCACGTCACGCGTCATGCGCAGAAAAGTCCAGGAGAAAAAAATGAGTGCCAGTGGTTTGCCTTTTGATGATTTTCGCGAACTCCTGCGCAATCTGCCCGGGCCCGATACATCGGCGCTGGCTGCGGCGCGCGAACGCGATTCGCAACTGACGAAACCCGCAGGTTCACTCGGGCGGCTCGAAGAAACCGCGTTCTGGCTCGCGGCCTGGACCGGCCGGTCTCCGCAGGTCACACGTCCGCTGGTGGCAATTTTCGCCGGCAATCACGGGGTCACCGCGCAGGGCGTGTCGCCGTTCCCGTCGTCTGTGACAGCGCAGATGGTCGAAAATTTCGCGGCTGGCGGGGCTGCCATCAACCAGATTTGCGTCGCCAATGATCTGGGACTGAAGATCTTTGATCTGGCGCTGGAAGTGCCGACTGGAGATATCTCCGTTGAGGCAGCAATGGACGAGCGGACCTGTGCGGCTACAATGGCGTTCGGCATGGAAGCAATTGCCGGCGGCACAGATTTGTTGTGCATCGGTGAAATGGGCATCGGCAATACCACGATTGCAGCCGCGATTTTCTACGGGCTTTACGGCGGCTCGGCAGTCGATTGGGTTGGGCCTGGCACAGGCTCTGAAGGTGAAGTGCTGGCGCGCAAGATCGCCGTTGTCGAAACAGCTATTGCGCTTCACAAGGCGCATCTTGATGATCCGCTTGAGTTGCTGCGGCGTCTGGGTGGACGCGAACTTGCAGCCATGGCTGGCGCAATCCTTGCAGCGCGGATGGAGCGAATTCCGGTTCTTATCGACGGCTACGTGGCGACTGCGGCTGCTGCCGTGCTGCATGCAGTCAATCCGGCGGCGCTTGACCATTGCCTGATCGGCCACGTGTCGGCAGAGCCGGGGCATATGGCTGCGATCGAGAAGCTTGGCAAAACGCCGTTGCTGGCACTGGGGATGCGTCTGGGCGAGGGCACCGGTGCGGCTCTTGCCGCGGGGATCGTCAAGGCCGCAGCTCAATGCCATTCGGGAATGGCCACATTTGCTCAGGCTGGTGTCGCCGGCAAGGAATGAACCCTGTCAGCTTGAGGCGGGTCTGAGTTCAGGCAAAGACCCGCTTCTTTTTGACCGCTCCGCCGGATACGCCTTCCACTGGAGCCATGCTTTCGAGCACCCGGTTGCGTGGCAGGATAGCAATGCCTTCGGTGCCTTCACGCAGTTTGGATTTAAGCACGAATTCCCCGCCATGCTTGGCGAGAATTGCCTGCACGATCGGCAATCCAAGTCCTGTGCCCTGTTCGGCACTCTTGATGGCGACCGAGCCCTGACCAAAGGCTGACAGCACCACGGGAATTTCTTCCTCTGCAATGCCCGGGCCATTGTCCTTGATTGCAAGATACTGGCCGCCGCCGGCGGTCCAGCCGAGCTTGACGCGAATCTCGCCGCCGGACGGGGTGAACTTGACCGCGTTCGACAGCAGATTGAGCACGACCTGGCGTATTGATTTTTCATCCGCCCAGACCATCGGGAGGTTCGGCTCAAACGCCTCGGTGATGCGGATGTTCTTGCTGCGCGCCTTGAGCTGCACCAGACCGATGCAGTCTTCCGCGATGTCGCTGAGTGACAAAGCGGCTTCATTGAGCTCATAGCGGCCCGCTTCAATGCGCGACAGGTCGAGAATTTCATTGATCAGGTTGAGAAGATGCTGGCCGGACCGGTGGATGTCGCCAACATACTCCTTGTAGCTGGCGTTTTCGATCGGACCCAACACCTCGCCAGACATCACTTCCGAGAAGCCCAGAATGGCGTTGAGCGGGGTTCTCAGCTCATGGCTCATGGAGGCGAGGAAGCGCGATTTGGCCAGATTGGACTCTTCTGCGCGCCGGCGCGCCTCGTCGGACACGGAGTTGGCGACCTCGAGTTCGGCGATCAGGTCATCCTTCTCGGTTTGATAACTGAGCATTTTCAGATTTGTGTTGTAGAGGCGCTGCGACATGAAGACGAAAAATATGGCCGCCGCCGTTATCATTGCAAATGCGGTGAAGTCGGCGACATCGCGGCTGATGACCGAGCGCATTGCGAGTGCCACAATGGTGGGAGTGACGGTGAAGTAGAGCGCGTGACGCAAGGCAAATGTCGCCATGGCGGTGGCCGCCAGCGCGATCAGCAAAATGGCCGATTTGTAGAAAATGAAGTTGTCACCCTGGCACGTGGTGCAGTGCTGAAAGGCAAAGAACGCCCAGGTCAGACCGGTCACGCCATAGACAGCGAGGAACCTCCCGCGCCAGCGGCCGAAAGTTTCGTCGTTGGAATGCTCGCGGGAGGCACGCCGGGCAACCAGGATCAGCCCGGCATAGACGATGAGCGTCATCAGCGCCCAGCCAAGCAGCCACAGGGCATCGTCGAACCAAAGACCGCCGACGGCCGCGAGGATGACCAGAACCGGAGGTGCGGCAGCCCCCTGCAAGACGGCGTTTACCTGCAGCCGCAGCATTTCATTGTCGAAAACGGGTAACTTCTCGCGACCATGCTGCAACTTTTCGCGGGTCGCGCGCACGGTTTTCATGACCGCCGCGTTCTTGTGGATACGCGAACGATCGACAATGTTCTTGTCGGTCATGGTCTGTGGCGTCGACACTGTGTTTCCGATTTTTCCGGTTCAGGCTGAAAATCTAGTCTCCAATGCTTAAGAACCTGTTTGCATTTTGATCTCGCTGCCCGATCAATCGTCTTGAAACCGGCAGACGAATAAGATGATGTGAGGTGATGAGATTCCGGACAAGGCAAGCAAGTGGACGGCGCCCGCGCTGGCGCTAATTCCTCGATATCTGTCTGGCGATCATTGTCTTTGCAGGTGCTGCGTTTGTGGCTGCGCGCATGGAACACTTCGCCGCTGCCGACATTTCCGGCATGGTGCGGGTGGTGGATGGCGACAGTCTGGCTATGGGCAAGCGGCGGTTGCGACTGAAGGGTATCGATGCGCCCGAAATCAAGCAGCGCTGCCGCAAGGATGGTCTTGAGTATGGTTGCGGGGTTGAAGCCGCGTCCTTTCTCAGAGGCCTGGTTGGCCGCCAGGCGGTCGACTGCAGGGGCGAGGGCATTGATCGATATGGCCGTGATCTGGTGCGTTGCAAGGTTGGTGACGTGGATCTGAATGCCACAATGGTGCGGTCAGGCCATGCAATTGCCTTCGGCGATTACAAACTGGTTGAGGCCGAGGCCCGGTCAGAGCGGGCGGGGCTTTGGGCCGGGGATTTCCAGCAGCCAAAGGAATGGCGGGCCGTGCATGGCGGACTGGACGAAGACTTTCATGCGGGATTGTCCACGCTGATGGCTTTCCTGCGGCGGCTGTTTGGTGTCTGATTGGCCTGATTTGATTGGGAGAGGAAATCGCATGAAACTTTATGATGGCGGACGGGCGCCAAATCCGCGCCGTGTTACCGTATTTCTGGCCGAAAAGGGCATCGAGGTTGAAAAAGTGCCGGTGGACATGGGGCAATTGGGTCACAAGTCCGCCGAGGTGACCGAACTCAATCCACTGCAGCGGTTGCCGGTCCTGCTGCTTGATGATGGCACCGCGATCTCTGAAACGGTTGCCATATGCCGCTATTTCGAAGAGCTCCATCCAGAGCCGCCGCTGATGGGAACGGATGCCAAGGACAAGGCAATCGTGGAAATGTGGAGCCGGCGGATGGAGCTCAATTTTCTGGCCGCCGTCGCCAACGCTTTCCGCCACTGCCATCCGGCGATGAAGGAATGGGAAGTGCCGCAGATTGCCCAATGGGGCGAGGTCAACCGTCCCAAGGCATTAGGCTTTCTCGAGATGCTTGACGGTGAGCTGGCCAGGCGCGAATTCATTGCGGGCGACCGTTACACCATCGCCGATATCACCGGCATGATTGCGTTCGATTTCATGAAGCCGGCGCGCATCGAACGGCCGGAGCACCTCACAAACGTCATGCGCTGGTATCAGGCGGTCTCGTCGCGGCCAAGCGCCAAGGTCTGAGCGTCATATGAGCAGGGTCGCCGGTGATGCGCCGGATTCGGATGCAGCACTTTTAAGGCTGCTTGCCGATATCGCTGCCTGCCGAATCTGTCGCGACGAGCCCGTCGGCGGTCCTGCCAATGCCCTGCCGCATGAACCGCGCCCGGTGTGTGTGGCGTCGTCGAAGGCCAGGATCCTGATCGCTGGCCAGGCGCCTGGTACGCGAGTGCACCAGAGTGGCAGGCCGTTTACCGATGCGTCCGGCGACAGGCTGCGCGATTGGCTCGGCGTTGACGAGAAGCAGTTTTATGATCCGGAGATCTTCGCCATCGTGCCGATGGGGTTCTGCTTTCCCGGTCTCGACGCCAAGGGCGGGGATCTTCCGCCACGGCGTGAATGCGCACCAGCCTGGCGAAGCCAGGTGATGGAGCTGATGCCGCAACTGCAGCTCATTCTGGTTATCGGGCAATATGCGCATGCCTGGCATCTGGGGCAGCTCAAGCAAAAGACCCTGACCGAAACCGTTCGCAACTGGCGCACGATTCTGACTGAGAGCGATCCTGCCTGTCCGGTGATGCCATTGCCGCATCCATCGTGGCGCAACAGTGGCTGGATCCGGAAGAACCCCTGGTTCGAAACCGAGCTGCTGCCTGCGCTCAAACAGCTGGTGCAGCGACATATATCAGAGGCTGTTGGAAATATTGCCTCCCGATCTGCTGAATAGGGGAAGGATTTTCTTTGAGAAGGTGGTCGGGACGCGATAACAGAGGGAATATCCCTTTCAGTTTTCTCTGGAGACGCTCATGGACCGCCTCGATCGCAAGATCCTCCGCCTGTTGCAGGAAGATGCCACATTGGCGGTGGCTGAAATCGCCAAGAAGGTGGGGCTTTCGACCACGCCCTGCTGGCGCCGTATCCAAAAGCTGGAGGAAGATGGCGTCATCAAGCGCCGCGTTGCATTGCTTGATCCGGCGGCAGTCAATGCCAAGGTGACCGTGTTCGTGTCGATCCGCACCAACTCGCACTCCAATGAATGGCTCAAACGGTTCTCCGAGGTAATCACCGAGTTTCCCGAAGTGGTGGAATTCTACCGGATGAGCGGCGATGTCGATTATCTGCTGCGCGTGGTCGTGCCTGATATTGCCGCCTATGACGCCTTCTACAAGCGTCTGATTGCCAAGATCGAAATTCGCGATGTGTCCTCGTCCTTTGCCATGGAACAGATAAAATACACGACGCAGCTGCCGCTGGATTATATTCAACTGGCCAAGGAAAAGCCCGAAGCGAGCTGATTTCAGCGCAGGGCAGAGGCTATAGAGACGATTTTGGTATCAATTCGCTCACTCGTGTGGTGTTTTTTGGTGTATAGTGAAAAATCGATATGTTGAGGGAATGATCCCTCACGGGAGGATTCATATGAAAAAATTTCTCGCTGCAACGATGGCAGTCTTTTTCCTCGCAAACGCCGCCCATGCCGCAGGCGACGACGTCAAGACGGTGGAAAGTGATGCGGCTTTTGCCGATGTCACATCCGGCATCGAAAACGCCATCGTCAATCGCGGGTTCAAGGTCGATTACCACGGCTTTATCGGCGACATGCTGAAGCGGACGGCCAGCGATGTCGATGCCGGCAAGGCGCTTTACAAGGATGCGGAGTTTTTCACGTTCTGCTCTGCCGTGGTATCACGCAAGGTCATGGAGGGTGATCTCGGCGACATCGCCTATTGCCCCTATGTGATCTTTGCCTATGAACCTGCCGAGACGCCGGGGACGGTTACCGTCGGCTTCAGAAAGCTGCCTGACGGCGGCGAGCGTGATGCAGTCAACGCCCTGCTTTCAGAGATCATCAAGGACGCGGCTGACGGGTTCTGATCCGATTGGGCTAGTCAGTTCTTGATGCCAGGCGCTGCCGGATCTTGTCATCCGTCAGCTCCCTGACTGCGTCCTTGCCTATCCACCGGGCGGTCTTGTCGTCCGAGGCTGCGAGTTTTTGGGCGAGTTCCAGCGCGGGTCCATGACAGGCGATAGTCCGCTTGCCGATCTGCCTGAGCGCCCAGTTGACTGCCTTTTTGACAAAATTGCGCGGGTCTGTGGCTTGCTGCTCGATCAGCGGCAGCAGGGCGATGAAATCGTTGTCGTCGCGTTGCTTGAGATGAACCGCGCCCCAGGCGATCATCGCAAAGGCGGTTCTGCGGACGAACTCGCGCTCGTCAGCAGCGAACTCGGGAACGAGTTCATCAAGATGACCGGCGTCGACGAAGAGATCGGACGCATGGTCGACGATCTCCCAACTGTTGAAATCATCTGCCATCGCGCGCGCTCGGGTTGGGCTCACCCGGCCGGGTTCTTCGGTGAACAAAGCCAGCAGCCGGGCTTCGCGGAACCCGGTCTGCCAGAGGTTCAGCGCGCGTTCATGATCGCGTCCAAGTGTCCTGGCGAAGGGCCTTAGCGCCGTGTTGCCAACACCGAAGGCCTTCTCGGTGTTGATGCCGAAACGCGACATGCCTGCAAGATTGGTCGCCGACCCGTTCGCCTCCAACCATGCCAGGATATCCGGCACGGTATAATCGGAGTTCTCCGGAGGCCGGCGTGGCGCCATGTTATTTTTCGAGGCGCGCCAGCAGCGAGGACGTGTCCCAGCGCTTGCCGCCCATGGCCTGCACATCGGCGTAGAACTGGTCGACCAGTGCCGTCACCGGCAGCGTTGCGCCATTGCGCTTGGCCTCGTTGAGCACGATGTCGAGATCCTTGCGCATCCAGTCGACGGCGAAGCCGTAGTCATACTTGCCGGCATTCATGGTCTTGTGGCGGTTTTCCATCTGCCAGGAACCGGCGGCACCCTTGGAGATGACGTCGACCACCTTCTCGATGTCGAGACCGGCCTTCTTGCCGAAATGAATGCCCTCGGCCAGACCCTGAACCAGGCCGGCAATGCAGATCTGGTTGATCATCTTGGTGAGTTGGCCGCTGCCGACCGGACCCATCAGGCCAACCATGCGGGCATAGGCGTCGATGACCGGGTTTGCCTTTTCGAACGTGGCTTCGTCACCGCCAACCATTACGGTGAGCACGCCGTTTTCCGCACCTGCCTGGCCGCCTGACACCGGTGCGTCGAGAAAGCCGCAGCCCTTTTCAGCACACGCGTCGGCCAGTTCGCGGGCTACTTCAGCGGAGGCGGTGGTGTTGTCGATCAGGATTGCGCCCTTGCTCATGCCATGCAGGGCACCGTCAGCGGCGAGGGTGACGGCGCGCAAATCATCGTCGTTGCCGACGCAGGTAAAGACGAAATCAGCACCCTTTGCAGCCTCGGCCGGTGTGTCGCAGGCGGTGCCACCGAACTCCTCGGCCCACTTGCGGGCTTTCTCCGCGGTGCGGTTGTAGACCCTGAGTTCATGGCCGCCCTTGGTTTTGAGATGCCCTGCCATGGGGTAGCCCATAACGCCCAAACCAATGAATGCAACTGTTGCCATTTCGCCTATCCTTCTGTCACAAATGCGCTTTACTGCTGACCTGATTGCAAGTTACGTAAAGCAAGCTCTCGGCCCCTGGGAGGGACATAGACCAATGATGCGCATCGTCAAAGGGCTTATCAAGCTCATTCTTCTACTCATTCCGTTGGTTGTGATGGCAGCAGGAGCCGGAATGCTGTGGGTTTCGCGCTCGCAAGCACCGTCTGACGGGGCCATGCAGATTGCCGGTCTGGGCGCAGATGTGACGATCACGCGGGACCAGAACGGGGTGCCGCACATCAAGGCCAAGACCCGCGCTGATGTTGCCGCAGGTCTGGGCTTTGCCCATGCGCAGGACCGCCTGTGGCAAATGGAAGTCAGCCGCATGGCCGGGCAGGGACGGTTGTCGGAGATGTTTGGCGATGCCACCGTCGGCACCGACATCTGGCTCAGGACCATGGGCATCTACGAGGCTGCCGAGGCTTCGCTCAATGTGATGGATGCGGATACGACAGCGATGCTCGAAGGCTATGCCCGCGGCGTCAATGCATGGATTGAGCGCAATCCGCAGGTGTTTTCCTCCCGGCTGCCGCCCGAATACGTGGTTCTGGGCTACAAGCCCGAACCCTGGCGGCCTGTCGATACGCTGACGGCAATCAAGATGATGTCGATATCGCTGGCCGAAAACCTCGGTGAAGAGGCGCTGCGGCTGGGCTTTCACCGGATAGGGCTGAGCGAAGAGGAAACGCGCGATCTTCTGCCCTATCTCGATGTCGACAATCCGCCGGCGATGCCGGACCTGACCTCCTTGCTCGGGCTTGATGCGACGCCGATTGGCGAGAGCATGACCACCGCCGATGCGTCGGACGCTTTTGCCGATATCGATGGGGTGCTGGCAACCGGCGCGTCCAACAACTGGGTGATCTCTGGAGAACGGACCCAATCCGGTTTGCCAGTTCTGGCCAATGATCCGCATCTAGGGCTCATGGCGCCGTCGATCTGGTATCTGGCGCATATGGAAGTCACTGAAGAGTTTGACGAGCCGCGCCATCTGATCGGCACGTCGCTGCCTGGCACGCCCTATGTGCTGCTGGGGCGCGGCAATGACATTGCATGGGGCTTTACCAACACTGCCACCGACGCCCAGGATGTGTTTGTCGAGCGGGTTAACCCCGACAATCAGGAAGAGTATCTGACGCCGACCGGCTGGGCACCGTTCGGCAAAAAAGATGAAGTCATCAAGGTCAAGGGTGGTGCGGACCAGAGCTTCACCCGCCGCTGGACCCGCCATGGGCCTGTGTTCCCGGCAGGTTACAAGAACTTCGACAAGTTGTTGCCCGAGAACACGGTGGCGGCGTTGCAATGGGTGGCGCTGGCCCATGATGACACCACGGCAATGGTCGGTCCCAGACTTTACAACATGCGGACGGTGGAGGATTTCCAGACCGGTTTTGAGGCCTTTCTGACGCCGATGCAGTCGATGGTGGTGGCAGATCGCTCAGGCAATATCGGTCTTGTGGCTGCGGGCAGGGTGCCCCGGCGCGATCCCGCCAACCGGCTGATGGGCCGGGCACCCGCGCCGGGCTGGAATGCGCTCTATGACTGGCGCGGCTTCGCCCCTTACGCAGACCTACCACGGCAGAACAATCCCGAAAGCGGGCTTATTGCTACGGCCAACACCAAGATCATTGGGCCGGATTATCCGGTTCACCTGACATTTGACTGGGACGAGCCTTACCGCCAGAACCGCATCGAGACGCTGATCAACGGTTCGGGCGCGCAACACACGCAGGCGAAGTCGCGCGAAGTGCAGGCTGATATCTTCTCGCCGGCCTTTGCGAGCCTCAAACCTCGCATGCTGAAAGCGCTTGACGGCCGGACCCTCTCCGAATCCAATCAGGCGCTCGTGGCCCGGATCGCGTCCTGGGATGAGACGATGGCGCGCGACAAGATGGAGCCTTTGCTGTTCATCGCCTGGGTCCGTCACACCATGATCATGACTTTTGAAGACGATCTCGGCTTCATGTTCAACGACTGGTTCAAGGTGCGGGGCAAGGTGATGGAGCGCCTGCTGGATGGCAGGGCCAGCCGCAACTGGTGCGATGTCAAGACGACCGAGACCGAGGAAACCTGCGACCAGATCGTGGCGGAGGCGTTCGAGGCGGCGGTCGCCGATCTTTCGACGCGCTACGGCAAGGATTCAGGCAAATGGCGCTGGGGGCAGGCGCATTACGCCAAGGGCGCGCATCGTCCATTCGGTGAAGTCGGCCTGCTCAAGCGTTTCTTCAATGTGGAAGTGGAAAGCGGCGGCGGACCGTTCACGCTCGATCGCGGACGTACGCAGGTCCAGGACAACAAGGATCCCTACGCCAACACCAATGCTGCAAGTTATCGCGGCATCTTCGACATGGCTGACCTCGACAACGCCACCTACATCCAGACAACTGGCCAATCTGGCAACGTGTTCTCGGGCCACTACAATGATTTCGCGCCGCTGTGGGCCGATGTGAATTCGATTTTGATTCCGGCAACGGATGTGGCCGATCCGGCCGGGGTGTGGAGGCTCGGCCCGGAAGGGTGAGGCGGGGCGGACTGCGCACGGCCCTCAGCCTTTCTTGCTGTGGCTGGCGAACCCAAAAAGACCCGACAGAGGCCAATGGAAACTGCCATCTGCCGGGGCACTTTGAGCTACTGGAGGTAGATCAATAATTGTAGGTCTTGCCTGACTGGATTGCCTTGCGAAGCGAGGTTTCCGGCCAGCTCGATTTGCCGCCGCGGGCCTCGATCTCGGCCAGTTGAACGCGGGCTGCATCGATGTTGCCGGATGCGACCAGACCCTGTCCCATGTAGGATCGCGCCAGCAGGTTGTCTGGATCGGCCTTCAGCGCGGCATTGTAATACTGCATGCCGAGCTCCATTCGGCCGGCCTTGCGGTGGGTGAAGCCGTAATAGGTCAGCACGCGGCTTTCGTTCTGATCAGACATGGCGGCAAGCACGTAGAGCGCGTCTTCGTATCTGCCTGCATAGGCCAGCTCTCGAACGGCGCCGTAGCGCGTGTCGTCATCCAAGCGGCTTTCCTTGGCGTCGACACATGATTTTGTTTTCTTGTCCCAAACCTGACCGTTCTTGCAGGAGTTGGTGGTCTGGGTGGGCTTTGGCGGTGCGCTGTCGGAGGCTGATCCGGCGGCAAAGGCTGCCACGGGGAAGAGGAGGGCGGTAGCAATGATGAGTGTGCGCATTCTAAAGCTCCTTCGGTGCGGGATATCGAATAGCTTACGTATCAGCATAGCAAATCATGCGCAGTGTTCACGGCTTTGTGATCGGCGCCGTTGGCGCTTAGGCTGCATTTCGAGAAATATCATCGAAATTTCAGTTTCTTGCCAAATATATTATTTCTGTCGGGAAAAGGTTGATCAGCACAGTCGGAACCCGTTGCCAAGACTGCGCCGATTTGACGTGAGTCTGACCCGCTCAGCCCGTGATGCTGGTTTGTGCCGAGGGATACAGCTGCCGCGAAGTCTGAAGGCGGAGAGCAGAGTATTTGCAAACACGGCCACGCGCCGATCAAACAATAGTGGTGATCGGCTCTTTGGTTTGCCTCCCGTCGATGAACGGGAGGCAAACCGGATCATGGTCTCAGCCCATGTCAGCCATTGTCTCTGGCATCCAGTGAACTTCCTTGCGGCTCGCGGTGAAGAAGCACTTTCCGTATCTTGCGAGCTTATCGTGGTCGATCTCGAATCCCAGCCCTGGTGTCTGGGGCATGTTGAACCAGCCCTTGTCGTGCATGAACGGCTCCTTGATGATCGCATCGCGCGCTTCGGGAACCCAGCCGGGCTCATTGAGCGGATATTCGAACACCATATCCTTGGCAAAGCCGCTTGCCGCGAAGACATGCGCGTTGATGATGAAGCCAAAACCATTGGTCCAGGTGTGAGATGAAAACTCCACTCCCTCCTCGTGGCAGAGCTTGGCAATGTCTAGGCTCTGCTTGACGCCGCCGGTCCACATCGTGTCGGGCTGGTAGATGTTGTAGCAGCGCATTTTGATCATTCTGGCGAGCTCATGATAGCCCATCAGATGAAGTTCGCCGCCGGCAATGGGAACGCGTGAATAAGCCGTGAGCTTGGCCATTTCCTCGTGCCATTCGCCAAACAGCGGTTCTTCCACCCAGGCGAGCCCGACATCGGCAGCAGCATCGGCAAACCGTTTGGCACGGTCGAGCGACCACATCGGCGCATCGCCCTTGGCCGTCAGCCGGAATGCCTGATTGCAGTCGACCGAGATCTTCATCCGGCCCTGCATGTGCTTTGCCACATCGGAAATGTGTTCGATATCCACCTTCTCGTCCCAGTCATGGACGCGGATCTTCATGGTGTCGAAGCCTTCGGATAGCCGCTTCTCGGCTTCATCCCTGCGCGCCGGTGGCTCGCGCAACTCGCCCGACGACGCATAGAGTCTGAGGCGATCATCGGTTCCGCCCAGCAGCTTGTAGAGCGGCAGACCGGCGTTCTTGGCCTTGATGTCCCAAAAGGCCGGTTCGATCCACCAATTGAAATTTCCGCCCACCGCCATGATGTGGATGCGCTCGCTGAGCTTGTCGATATCTTCCGGATCCTGACCCAGGAACAGGTCTGCCAACATATGGCCGAGACCGACGCGTTCCCGTCCGGCACCGGTAAATGCGCTCCAGCCTTCCACGCCGTCATCGGTGATGAAACGAACGAGGTAGAAGGTCACGCTGTTTCGTATTGTGCCGGGCATCCAGGATGGAGCGAACGGAGCCGGCAGAGGCGCTGTCACGTGGTAAAGTTCAATACGATCAATAACTTGCATTATCCGTCCTTTGTGAAGCTTTTGGCGTTGAGACAAAGTCTGCTGCAGCCGAAAAGACCGGACTGACCACAGGTATTCCGTGCGCGGCCGGCTGATCAGGCAAGCCGCGGTTGATGTCTGGTTTGCGTTCGGCGAGGCCTCCCGCATGTGTTCGTTCATGGAGGTTAGGAGCCAATTGGTCGGAAATTCATATCCAATATGATAAATCAACCAGACCAATTTTGCGCAGCGCTGGTCGATAACGGGCGAGCACACAGCTGTGCCTCAACGCTCCGGTTGGAGCGCAGCAATAGCCCAAGGCTAACCCGTTCTGCCTCGATAGATGGCCGCGGCTCTAGCGCTTCCTGGAGATAAACAGATGCCCGGCGATCGGCAGGCCCTGTTCGTGGCGGACGATGATGTCGCCCGCTTCAAGCGTCTCGAAGCCCGTGGCGTCTAGCGCCTCACGCACATAGGCCTCGGTATGGGCGAAGCGCTGGAAACGACCGACAGTGTAGGAACGGCCTTCGAAGTCGGCGTCGGGCAGGGTCTCGCTCGAAAAGCAGAGCAGCGCGCCCGGCACGGCATTCTTTGCTGCGGCCTCGAACAACGGCTCGAGTGCGCCGAGATAGGGCAGCACGTCGGTTGCGGCGATGAGATCGAACGGTTCGTCGTCATTGTCTTCGAGATAATCGACCGCGTCGGCGACATAGAGCGTGTCGTAGAGGCCTTTCTCGTGGGCGATCTCGACCATGTTCTCGGCGAGATCGAGCCCGGTGGCGTCATCGACCATGTCTTCAAGCGCACCGCCGGTCAGCCCTGTGCCGCAACCCAGATCAAGCATCCGGTCGAAGCTGGTTTCGCCCAGCTCGATCAGTCTTTGGCGCAGCAGGAGAGGCACGTGATAGCCCAGATCCTCAACCAGAACCTTGTCAAAGACATCGGCATGCTGGTCGAAAAGGGTGGTGACATAGGCTTCCGAGGCGCGCGTCGGCACGTCGCCGCGCTTCATCGAGGCCAGCCGGACAGCTGCGCCGCCATGATCGTCGGGATCAAGTGCCAGAACTTCGGCATAGGCCACCGCGGCGAGATCAAAATCGCCGGATTTTTCCAGCGCCAGCGCGCGGTTGTAGGCTTCTGCCAAAGCGTCTTCGTCGGTCTTGGCCATGGGAGGCTCCAAATCTGGTTTTGCGCCCCTTTTATAGAAAGGTGAGACTGCGGCAAGCGTTGATTGGTGCCGCTATCGCTTGAGATGGCGCGTCAGTCGCTGTTCGAGCTTTTCCCAGATGTTGCGCAGGGTCTCGACGATGACGAGATAGAACACCGCAGCCCAGATATAGGTCTGGAAATCGAAGGTGCGGGAATAGGCCCGCCGGGTCTCGCCCATCAGGTCGAACACCGTCACAATGGCGACAATCGCCGAGCCCTTGATCATCAGGATGATCTCGTTGCCATAGGGTCTGAGCGCCACGATCATTGCCTGGGGCAGGATGATGCGGTGGAAGGTCTGGAACGGGGTGAGACCCAACGCTGCTGCACCCTCGTGCTGGCCACGGGTCACGCTCTCGATGGCGCCGCGCAGGATCTCGGCCTGATAGGCGGCTGTGTTGAGGGTGAAGGCGAACAGGGCGCAATTCCAGGCGTCGCGGAAGAACACCCACAACCCGACCGCTTCGAGCTGGTCGCGGAAGGTGCCGAAGCCGTAATAGATCAGGAACAGTTGCGCGATCAGTGGCGTGCCGCGGAAGAAGTAGACATAGCCATAGGATATCCATGACAGGACGCGGTTGGATGACATCCGGCCAAGCGCGATGGGCACGGACAAAAACGCGCCCAGCGTAATGGAGATCCCTACCAGGGTCAGCGTTGTGCCGAGTCCGGAGAGGAATTTCGGGCCGTAGGTGGTCACCTTTTCGATGTCCCAGGCGTCAACCAGCCACAACGCCAGGGCAATGCCCGCCAGCACCCACAAGCTCAGAAGAGTGGCGCCGAGGATGCGCAGGGGTGTCCAGCGGAACGGTTCGCGCGGCGGTGCCGGCTGTGGCGCAATGAGGGTCTCGACCGCGCTCATCGGCTTACTCCCGAGCGGCGCACGCGGGTTTCGATCCGGGAGAAAACCACGGAAGAGACCATGGCGAGAGCGAGGAACAGAAGGCAGGCGGTGCCGTAGAAGAAGAAGGCTTCCTTTGTGACCTTGGCGGCAATCCCAGTCTGGCGCAGCGTATCGCCAAGCCCGATCACCGAGATGAGCGCGGTATCCTTGATCAGGATCATCCAGAGATTGCCGAGCCCGGGGAGGGCGATGCGGACCAGCTGCGGCAAAATGATGAGCCGCATGGTCTTGCCCGGTCGCAGACCGAGAGCATTGCCAGCCTCGTACTGACCCTTGGGGATTGCCTTGAAGGCCGATGACAGCACTTCCGAGGCATAGGCAGAGAAAACCAGCGACAGCGCAATGGTGCCGGCAACGAAGGAATTGATTTCAAAGCCGCGCTCATAGCCCAGCGCAATGGCCACTTCACGGACGGCGATCTGCAGGCCGAAATAGATCATGAAGATTGTCAGGAGTTCGGGCAGACCGCGAAAGATGGTTGTGTAGATATTGGCCGCAGTCCGAAGCGTGCGGACTTCGGTCTGTTTTGCCAGGGCAAGGAACAGCCCGATCACCAGTCCGATCGGAAGCGTGCACAGGGCCAGCGTGATGGTGACAAAAAAGCCTCGAGCCACCTCGTCGCCCCAGCCGGTATCGCCGCACGACAACAGTGAGTTCTCGGGCAGCAGGTTGAGGACGCCCAAAGGGCCGCAGAACGGATCAAGCAGCGATACAAGCGCATAAAGCTGGCCTCCCAGCGATGCTGTCGGTTCCATGCTGTCCCCTGACCCTTGCCGCCTTGTTTGCGGTCTTTGAGTTTAACGGCGGACAATCGCTCGTCCGCCGTCTTTTCGCGTCGTCTACCGAAGCAGATTTGGCTTAGTCACCGTAAACATCAACGTCAAAATACTTGTCGTTGATGGTCTTGTAGGTGCCGTTGGTGCGGATTGCGGCGATGGCAGTGTTGAACATGTCGCGCAATTCGGTTTCGCCCTTGCGGATGGCGATGCCGGCGCCTTCGCCGTTGATGACCGGATCGGGTGTCAGAGTGCCGAGCAGCTTGCAGCATGTGCCGGCATCTGACTTGAGCCACTCGGTGAGCACAATGACGTCGTCGATCACGGCATCAACGCGGCCCGAGTCGATGTCGAGCTTGTACTCGTCAGGGGTCGGGTAGAGCTTCAGTTCGGCTGACGGCAGCTTCTCTTCGGCGTAGTTGGAGTGCGTGGTCGACGACTGCGCACCAATCACCTTGCCCGCCAGTCCAGCGTCGGTTGCCTCGGTGATCGGGCTGTCCTTCGGCACGGCAATGGCTGGTGGGGTGTTGTAATACTTTTTGGTGAAGTCGACCTTCTCCTTGCGCTCTTCAGTGATCGACATCGATGCGATGATGGCGTCAAACTTGCCAGCCAGAAGGGCCGGAATGATGCCGTCCCAATCCTGGGTGACAAATTCGCACTCGACCTTCATTTCGTCGCAAAGAGCCTTGGCGATATCGATGTCAAAGCCGACAAGGCTGCCATCGGATTCAAGGTTGTTGAATGGCGGGTAGGCGCCTTCTGTGCCGATGACGATTTTCTTCATGCCGCCGTGGCTGGCAGCATTGGCAGCTGCGCCCATGGAAAGCACGAGGGCGGCAGCCGAAACTGCCAGGGTGATACGGCTGGAAATACGCATAGGTGTCCTCTCTGTTGGCAGGATTGCGGCTTGTTGACCGCCGCATTCCAATGATCGCTGGTGATGCTCACCGCGCTGGAAAGAATATTCCCACTGTTTCGTTAGCGATTGCAACAGGAAATCCGAGCTTACCCAAGGCCAAAACACGTAAGATGGCGATGGCGGCGTGTCAGATCTCGATCTTGAGCAATGGAGCAGGAATGGCTCCGATTGATCCCGCTAGGCGCTGCTGATCTTTTCGTCGACGGCAAGGCTGTTTTCGACGCGGATCACGTAGAGTGTGGCGAAGACGCTGAAGATACAAGAGATCAGCATGACGATGATCAGCGGGTAGGGACCTGTCTCGGCGGAGAGGATCGCTCCGGCTAGTGCCGAAAGTGCTGCGCCGCCGCCGATCATCATGGCGCCGCCAAGGCCCGACGCGGATCCCGCCAGATGCGGACGGACACTAACGATGCCGGCATTCGCGCTCGGCAGGGTGATGCCGTTCCCAAGGCCGACAAGCAGCATTGGTCCGAAGAATGACAGCGGGTGCCACAGGCCGGCGATGAAAAGCGTCAGCGACAGGCTCATGCCAAGCGTCGCAATGATGCATCCGGTGACCATCATGCGGTTGATGCCGATCTGGCTGGCAAAACGGCCGGAGATAAAGTTCCCTGACATGTATCCCAGGGCGATGAACACGAAATAGAAGCCCAACTGGGACGGAGGCAAGCCGAGAATGGCTGTGGCTACAAACGGGCCGCCGCCCAGGAAAGAGAAGAACGCCCCCGAAGCGAACGTGGCTGTCAGCGAATAGCCCCAGAAGCGACGAGAGCGGAGGAGTTCGGGGTAGGCGCCGAACTGCTTGAGCATGCTGGCGGACCGATTTTGATTGGTTTCGCCAAGATCGGTCAAGAGCAGCGCGAATGCGATCAGTCCGAACAGAAAGAGCAAGCCGAAAACCGACTGCCAGCCGAACAGTTCCTGCATGATGCCACCCAGAGCGGGACCGATCATCGGCGCCAGCGTCATTCCCATGGTGACATAGCCGATCATCGAGGCGGCCTGTTCGGTGCCGACGATGTCGCGCACGATGGCGCGCGACAGCACCATGCCGGAAACAACAGCTGCCTGCAGCATGCGGATAATCAGGAATGTCTCGATGGTTGGTGCAAAAGGCGTCAATGCGGTTGCGACAAGGAAAATCGTCATGCTGGCGACCAGCACCGGGCGCCGCCCGTAGCGGTCGGACAACGGGCCAATGATCAGTTGCAGCAAGCCGGTGACGGCCAGGTAGCCGGAGACTGCCAGCTGCACCAGAGCGTAGTCCGCCTCGTAATAGGTGGCGATCCCGGGTAGCGAGGGCAGAATAAGGTTCATGTTCAACGCGCTTAGCCCTGCAATTACCACCAGCGTGGCAATATGGGGCGGCGTCGCGCGATTGAGGAATACTGGTTTTATCATTGGTGGTGTTTTGTGTTGGCAAGCGCATGGATGCAAACGAATTCCGACATGGGCAGCTCTTGTGTAGGTTGTCTGTTCATTAATAGAAAAGGCCGAGGTCGGTTAGGTTGCGCAGCGGGTGAATAGGATTTACTTTCTGATTCTGAACTGAAAACTTGAATGCAGTGGATTCCTAGGGGCTTTTGTTGGATTCTATTGTTTGATTTGGATGGATCCGTATGTCGGGCGACGACGAAGATGACCAGTGTCCATTCTGCAATGCGGCGTGGGGCGATTGCCTGCACGTCAAGCTGCTGGCCGATCTGGACAATGAGGCGACGGCTCGCTCAGAACCTGAGCTGTCTGGTGATACGTCCTCGGCAAGCAATGTCAATACTCCAGACAATGGGCCGGCAAAGGCTTCGGAAACCGGTCCACCCAAGAAAAGTTCCGGCTCAGGGTGAATGACGGGTTGCGGCGCGGCTTGCCGGTTTGGCCGCACTTTTTATCCGTTCGCGGTAAAGCGTATAAAGACCTGATCCGATCACGATAGCGCCACCTGTTATCATGAACATATCGGGATATTCGCCGAAAACCACCATTCCCAGCAGCAGCGCCCAGATGAAGCCTGTGTAGCGGAAGGGCGCGATGAACGAGATTTCGCCTTCGCGCATCGACATTATGATGAACTGGTAGCCGACCAGCAGCATGCAGGCAGCCAGGCTTACAAGACCAAATTCGCCCACGCTGACCGGGCCCCAGCCGCCCATCGGCCAGATCAGGAAAAAGCCTCCGACAGTGACCGAGGCTGCGGTGGCCGTTGACAGGAAAAGGGAGGGGATTTCCGGATTGACCTTCTTCGTGGCGATATCGCGCAAGGACGCGAAGAAGACGGTTCCGACAATCATCAGCGCGTAAGGCGAAAACCCTTCCAGGCCGGGCCGCACGATAATCAGGACGCCGGCGAAACCCGTCAGAATGGCGCCCCATCGTCTCCAGCCGACAGGTTCGGAGAGAAACAGCGCCGCCCCCATGGTGACGGCCAGCGGCAGCGCCTGCAGGATCGCCGAAGCATTGGCGAGTGGAATATGCGACAGGCCCAACATGAAGGTCAGGGTTCCGCCCAATTCCCCCAGCACCCGCAGCGCCACCCAACGATCGAGCAGGATGCGTAGTGGCCGCAACGCGCGCCGCTGCCGGGCCAGCAGGTAGATCAGCAGCGAAGCAACCGCGCCGCGAAGAAAGATCAACTGAGCGACGCTCATGTCGCTGGTCAGCAGCTTGATGATCGAATCATTGAAGGTGAACCCTGCCATCGACAGGGACATGAACAACGCGCCGCGTATATTCGAAGAAAGGGCCATGAAACATCCGGATCGTGCCGGCATTGAATCGCTGGCTTGAAAAAAGTCATAGCATTGTTGCGAGAGCGGACACAGTCAGCCAGGACTGCCGGTCCATCATTGAAATTGATGGATCAAGCCTTCGGACTTCACGTCCTGGCGACGACTTCCTCGTCTGATCAGCCGCCAGTGACGCTCATGTGGCGGGAGACGGCGGGCTGCTTTGTCGTCCGGTCGATGATGAAATCATGCCCCTTTGGCTTGCGGGATATGGCCTCGTCGATTGCCTCGGACAGAAGCTCATTTCCCTCGGACGCGCGCAGCGGCGCACGCAGGTCGGCCGCATCGTTCTGGCCGAGGCACATGTAGAGCGTGCCGGTGCAGGTAAGGCGGACCCGATTGCAGCTTTCACAGAAATTGTGGGTCATCGGGGTGATGAAGCCAAGCTTTCCGCCCGTCTCCTTGACCGTCACATAGCGTGCAGGACCACCGGTGCGATAGGGGATATCCTCGAGCGTGAACTGCCGCGCGAGATTGCCACGGAGCAAGGAAAGCGGCATGTACTGATCGGTGCGATCCTCGTCGATTTCGCCCATCGGCATGGTTTCGATCACCGTCATGTCCATGCCCTGACCATGGGCCCATTTGAGCATTTCCGGAATCTCGGCGTCGTTGAAGCCCTTGAGCGCTACAGCGTTGATCTTGATTTTCAGACCTGCCGCCTGGGCCGCGCGAACACCTTCCAGCACCTTGCTCAACTCGCCCCAGCGGGTGATCTTGCTGAACTTGTCCGGATCAAGTGTATCGATGGAGACATTGATGCGGCGAACGCCGCAATCATAGAGTTCTGACGAAAAGCGAGTGAGCTGAGACCCATTGGTTGTCAGCGTCAGTTCATCCATGCGACCGGCGTCAATGTGACGCCCGACCTGGCGAACGAATTCCATGATGTTCTTGCGCACCAGCGGCTCGCCGCCGGTCAGGCGGATCCTGCGGACACCCTTTTCGACGAACACCGTGCAGACCCGGTCCAGCTCCTCAAGTGTCAGAAGATCCTTCTTGGGCAGGAATGTCATGTTTTCCGCCATGCAATAGGTGCAGCGGAAATCACAGCGGTCGGTCACTGAAACCCTCAGATAGTTCACCGCACGGCCAAACGGGTCGATCATGATCGGGGCAGCGGTGTCTTCCATGGCGGATGATCCTTCATCAGTTTGGGTGCAATGTCGTCATCCACCGGAGGCGCGTCAAGGGGTAGCGTCAATCGAGCGGGTGTGTGCCAGGCTGAGTTTCGACGGCTTTAGCTTGTTAAGCTGCCGGATCGGTTCTAGATCAGCCGCTATATGCGATGAAATCGAGGATAGTGACCAATGAGCGTTCATGAGAGTGCATGGCCAAAAGAATTGCGGGTGTCTCCCGATCGCAAGATGCTGACGGTCCGCTTCACCGATGAACGGTCTTATTCAATCGAGGCTGAATTGCTCAGGGTTCGCTCTCCATCTGCGGAGGTTCAGGGGCATTCGCCGGCGCAGCGGGTCACTGTTGGTGGCAAGACCGGTGTGACCATCTCCAAGGTTCTGCCGGTTGGCAATTATGCCGTGCGGTTGGCATTTGACGATGGCCACGATAGCGGCATCTTCACCTGGATCTTCCTGTCCGAACTTGGTGAGGCCAAGGAAGAGCGCTGGGCGGAGTACATTGCCGAACTGGCTGAGAAGGGCATGTCGCGGACGCTCTAGTCCGCCGGGTCAGGCTTTTTCCCCTACGGATGTGCCTGTTTCGAGCGATTCGGCGGCGTCTGGCGCGGCATCCGGCATTGTCAGTTCACCAATGATGCGGGTCATAACGTCGCCAACCAGATTGCACTCCTCTGTGGACGCGGTTTTCATGGTGCGGTCGATCAGGGCGGACTGGATGGCGATCGCTTCAAGTGTGAGTTCTGTCCCCTCGGGGGTCAGCTCAAGGCGCAAGACGCGGCGGTCCTGCGTGTCGCCACGCCTGACCAGGAGCCCTCGCTTTTCCAGTTGTGGCAGCAGCATCGATAGGTTCGAACGGCCAACCAGCAATTTGTCGGCCAGATCCTGCTGCGATATGCCCGGCGTGCGGAACAGATTGACGAGAATATCGAGGTGCGGGGGCTTGATATCGAGTGGCTGAAGCGCGCGTGCCAGGGTCAAACCCATGACCTGGCAGGCGCGGGCGACGGCAATCCAGTTGTGAAAACGCGGGCTGTCCCAGGGTAGGGCTTGATTTTTGTTCATCGTTGTACAATTCTGTTCATAGTTGAACCAATCTGGAAATCTCACTATGGCATCTCTCGTTCAAAAGGTCACCCGTGTGGTGCTTCGCCTGGTTGCGGCTCAATCGCCGGAGAAGGCTGGTGAACTGGCGTTCTGGCTGTTCACGCGCACTCGATCGACCAAGCCGCAAAGCGAAAAGGAGCGCAAGGCCCTGGCGCTCGCAAAAGCACGCATGGCCGAGAGTGAGACCTTGCGGCTGGTGATTCCAGGCAGTGTTGTCGCAACCCATCTGTTCCGACCAGCCCAGTCGGTGGCCGGTGGGCAAAAGGTTCTTCTGGTGCACGGTTACCGGTCTCGAAGTGACCATATGGTAGCGCTCGCAGATGCGCTTGTTGCAGCCGGACACACGGTCGTGTGCCTCGATCTTCCCGGTCATGGTGCATCGACAGGCCGGACCCTGCATCTGGGCAAGTCGGTGGAAGCCATCGATGCGGCCTGGCGTCAGCATGGTCCGTTTGACGTGTTTGTCGGTCACTCCTTCGGCGGTCCATCGGTGATGGCAGCAGCAGCCGGGTCCATCCTGCATGTGCCGCAGCGGCGGCCGGACCGGATCGTCACCATCGCGGCGCCGTCCAACCTGGCTGATGTGTTCCGTTGGGTCGGAAAGATGATGGGTCTCGGTGCGGCTGCACAAAATGCGTTTGAACGGCAGGTGTTGCGGTTCTCGGGCCGGCCGCTGTCTGAATTCCGGGTCGACCGGATGATGCATGATGTCTGTATCAGAACATTGGTGATCCATGCCGAAGATGACAAGGAAGTGGCGTTCTCCAATGCCGAGGCGATCGCGCGCACCGGGCCCAATGTCCGGCTGTTGAAAGCCAATGGCTTTGGCCATCGTCGCATCGTTTCTGCGGAGCCTGTAACACAGGCGGTCGTCGAATTTCTGGGCGAAGAGGTCAAGGCTGCGGAAATCGTCGGATTGCCTCTTCCATGTTCGAAAGAACCAAATAAGTTGGCGGCCACCGAAAACGGGAGACCCCGGAGGCTCGCATGACGATCATCAAAACGGTGGCTGAACTCGAAGCGATTTACGGAGAGATTTCGGAAGCTTCGCTGATCAAGGTGAGCGACCGTCTGACCGAAGGCTACCGCAAGCTGATCGAAGCCTCGCCGCTGCTGGCGCTTGCCACATCGGGAGCGGAAGGGCTCGACTGTTCACCGCGCGGCGATCCGGGGCAGGTGATGACGATCAGGGATGATCGCACCCTTGTGCTGCCCGACAGGCGCGGCAACAACCGGATCGATTCCCTGCTCAACATCGTGCGCGACGGGCGGGTGGCGCTGTTGTTCCTGATCCCGGGATCCAACAGCACGCTCAGAGTGAATGGAAGAGCCGAGATTTCCGTCGACGCGGATCTGCTGGCGAGCCTCGCTATGGAGGGCAAGCTGCCGCGCTCTGCCATCGTCATCACGATCGGCGAAATCTACTTCCAATGCGCGAGAGCGCTGATGCGGGCAAGGATCTGGGATGCTGAAGCCTGGCCGGATCTCGCAACCCTTCCGACTGCCGGGAGCCTGATGCGGGAACTCAAGCATGATTTCGACAGCCAGACCTATGACCGGGAATGGCCCGAGCGGGCCAAGACCAGCATGTGGTGACAAAAAAACCGGCCATTACAGCCGGTTCTTGATCTTGGTACCGGATCGGGGAAATCAGTTCCGGACAATCACCTTGGTGCCGACATTGACCTGATCGTAGAGATGCTCGACGTCTTCATTGGCCATGCGAATGCAGCCCGAAGACATTGCCTGGCCAATGGTCCAGGGCTGATTGGTGCCGTGAATGCGGTAGATGGTCGAACCGATATACATGGCGCGCGCGCCAAGCGGATTGTCCGGTCCGCCCGGCATGTAGGCAGGCAGCACCCGGCCTTCCTGGCGCTTGACCCGGTCGCGCATCACCTGCGGCGGTGTCCAGCCAGGCCACTCGGCCTTGCGGGTGATCTTTTTCTGACCCTGCCAGGTAAAGCCATCGCGGCCAACGCCGATGCCGTAGACCATCGCCTTGCCCTTGCCGAGCACGTGGTACAAGCGCCGATCCGACGTGTCGATGATGATTGTGCCTTCAGCATGGTTCTCCTTGAAGGACATCACCTTCCGCTTGATCGGCGATTTATCCGAGCGGCGGTACTTGTTGTAGTTTTCCGATGGTGGAAACAAGATCTGCAGCAGGGTCTTTGATTCCGATGAGGTCTGTCCAGCCGGCTGCGCTTGCACAGCCGCAGGCGCCATCAGGCAGAGTGCGAGAAAAGCGGAAGATATCAGGCGTTTCATGTTGGGATCCGGAGCTGTCGTTGAAATATAGCGGGACGCATTGGTTCAATCGGGCCTGCGCCAATCCGTAGACCAGTCCTCGACCCTTGTCTGTCATGGGTACCTGCTTCGGCGCGACCTGTCCAGCTTCCACAGGAGAGGTTTGTGAGGTCGCTTCAAGTTGCAGGGCCTGGCGCGTGCAGATTTGCGCATGTACAAACCAGATGGATATCAGGGCTTGTAAATGGCCCAGTTCTTTTCGAACTCCTGGTTCAATTCCGGCTTGTATAGCTGTGATCTGTTGCGACCGCTGTGCTTGGCTGTATAGAGCGCCACGTCTGCTTTATTGTAGAGTTCTTCGGCGCTATCTGCATCGCTGGCCATGCAGATACCCAGGGAAAGCGTGATCGGGCCGTAGTTGACTCCGGTCTTCTGGTTTCTCAGCGGTGTAGCCTCGACCGATTTGCGCAGTCGCTCGGCAATTTCCATGGTGATTTCCAGGCTCGTTCCCTGAAGCACGACCGCAAATTCCTCGCCGCCGGTGCGGGAGATGAAAACGTCCTTGCGCAGGGTGCTTTTCATCACGGCCGCGACAACGCCAAGCACCCGGTCGCCGACCGGATGACCATAGGTGTCGTTGAATTTCTTGAAATGATCGATGTCCGCCACGATCAGGGCGTAGTACATCGAATTTCGTTGTTCGTTGTAAATGTTGGCCAGAACATCGTCGAATGCCCGGCGGTTGGCCAGTCGGGTCAACGGGTCGGTGTTGGCGATGCGCTTGTACTCGTCAAGTTCGAGCTTTACCTGCTCCATCTCGCGGGCGCGTTCGACCATGTGCTCGACCACGACCTTGCCTTTTTCCATGTTGTCGCCGGTGGCGTTTGTCAGCACGCCGATCACGTTGTTGAGGATCTCAGCGCTTGCCATGCTCTTGGTCGAGATGCGGTTGTAGGCTTCGCCGAGCAATTTGGAATAGCTCTCCATCGACGACTGTTCCTGCTTGAGCAGGCGCAGCATTCCATCCAGTTCGCCGGAAATCTTGTCGTGAGCGCCTTCAACCACACCTGTGCGGTAATGATGGGGAAAAATCTTCTTGCCCAAGGCGTCCAGCTCATCTTGCCCCGGATTGCGGCCAAGCGCTTCAAACTGCTTCGTCAAGGTCGAGTTGGTTGAGTTGAGTGCTTCGTAAACCAGCTCATAGTTTCGTGGGAGGCCGGAAATACCTCGGCGGCGCATGGTGGCAAGCACCAAAGTCGCCGTGTCCATCGAGTGGACCTTATTGGTAGGTGTTGCCGTCATCTCTCGTCCCCAGCGTGGCTTTCATAGCTCCAACTACCGATATTCTTACGGGTTAAATCTTGGGGAAATGTTAATGGCAACGAAGTCTCTGACCCCGTTGCTCGGTTGCAGGCCGCTAAGATCTGACGCTTCTTGCTTTATCTAGCCTAGATTCAGTTCCTTAAAGAAATCATTGCCTTTGTCGTCGATCACGATGAAGGCCGGAAAGTTTTCGACCTCAATACGCCAGATCGCTTCCATGCCGAGCTCCGGATACTCGACAACCTCGACTTTCCTGATGCAGTCCTGAGCCAGTCGCGCGGCTGGGCCACCGATCGAACCCAGGTAAAAGCCGCCATGACGGGCGCAAGCCTCACGCACCGAGCGGGAGCGGTTGCCCTTGGCAAGCATGACCATTGATCCGCCAAAGGACTGGAACTGATCGACGTAGGAATCCATCCGCCCCGCTGTGGTCGGGCCGAACGAGCCCGATGCGTAGCCTTCAGGTGTCTTGGCAGGGCCGGCATAGTAGACGGGATGGTTCTTGAGATAGTCGGGCATGGGCTCGCCGGCTTCCAGTCTGGCGCGGATTTTCGAGTGTGCCAGGTCGCGCGCAACGATGATCGAACCGGTCAGCGACAATTGCGTCTTGATCGGATGCTTCGACAGTTCGGCCAGAATCTCGCTCATCGGCCGGTTGAGGTCGATCTTGACCACGTGTTCCGAGAGCTTCTCCTCGTCGATATCAGGTAGATATGTTGACGGGTCCGTTTCCAGCTGTTCGAGGAAAATGCCGTCTTTCGTGATCTTGCCCTTGGCCTGGCGATCGGCCGAGCAGGAGACGCCGAGCCCGATAGGCAGCGATGCGCCGTGGCGCGGCAAGCGAATAACGCGGACGTCGTGACAGAAATATTTACCGCCGAACTGTGCTCCAACACCCATCTGCTGGGTCAGCTTGTGAACTTCGGCTTCCATTTCCAGGTCGCGGAAGGCATGGCCTGAGTCGGACCCCTTGGTCGGCAGCTCATCAAGATACTTGGTCGAGGCGAGTTTGACGGTCTTGAGGTTCATCTCCGCAGATGTGCCGCCGATTACGATGGCCAGATGATAGGGCGGGCAGGCGGCTGTGCCGAGGGTTAGGATCTTTTCGCGCAGGAACTCGATCATCCGGTCATGGGTCAGCAGAGACGGCGTGCCCTGGTAGAGGAAGGTCTTGTTGGCCGACCCGCCGCCCTTGGCAACAAACAGAAAGTCGTAGCTGTCTTCGCCTTCCTCATAGATGTCGATCTGGGCGGGGAGGTTGGTCTTGGTGTTCTTTTCCTCGAACATGGAGAGGGGGGCGAGCTGCGAATAACGCAGGTTGCGACGCTCATAAGCGTCGAGAACGCCGCCCGCCAGCGCTTCGTAATCGCCGCCTTCTGTCCAGACCTTGCGGCCCTTCTTGGCCATGATGATCGCGGTGCCGGTGTCCTGGCACATGGGCAGCACGCCGCCGGCAGCGATATTTGCATTCTTGAGGAGGTCGAAGGCGACAAAGCGGTCATTCTCGGTCGCTTCGGGATCATCGAGAATTGCCGCCAGTTGCTTGAGGTGAGCAGGCCTGAGCAAATGGTTGATATCGCCAAACGCCGTCTCGGCCAGAAGCCGCAACCCATCCGTCTCAACGGTGAGAATTTCCTGACCTCGGAATTCTTCGACGCTGACATGTTTGTCTGTCAGTTTTTTCCAGGAAGTGGTGTCTGGTCCAAGGGGGAAGAGATCGTTTGCCACGAAATGCCTTTCCGGTCGCCTGTTGGTCGCTTGCTCAAGTTTCTGGTCTTAGGATGAAGGCCGGTCAATTGCAATTGCGGTAAAGTGCGCGGAGTTTGGTCAGCATATTGTATATTTCAAGATATCATGATTTATCGAGTTGAAGCCCGTTGCCGTTGTCATAAAGGTCTGACCGGCCGGATCTCGTGGTTGGCGGGGGGCCGGCAGATCCAGCGAACAGGAGTATGTCATGTCTATTTTCGAGCGGTACCTGACACTCTGGGTCGCGCTGTGTATTGTTGCCGGTATCGCTCTCGGCTCGGTCTTTCCGTCCTTTTTCCAGGCGATCGGATCGGCCGAAATAGCCAACGTGAATTTGCCCGTCGCAGTGCTGATCTGGCTGATGATCGTGCCCATGCTGATCAAGATCGACTTCGCCTCTCTGGGGCAGGTCAGCCGCCACTGGCGTGGAATATCAGTGACACTGATCGTCAATTGGGCGATCAAGCCTTTCACAATGGCTGCCCTGGGCTGGTTCTTTATCGGCTGGCTTTTCCTGCCCTACTTGCCGGGAGACCAGATCAATAGCTACATCGCCGGACTGATCCTGCTTGGAGCAGCACCCTGCACGGCCATGGTGTTTGTCTGGAGCAATCTGACAAAGGGTGATCCGCTGTTCACTCTGAGCCAGGTCACGGTCAATGATCTGGTGATGGTGGTAGCCTTTGCCCCGATTGTTGCGCTGCTGCTCGGGATCTCGGCGATCACGGTGCCATGGCAGACACTGCTGCTTTCGGTGGCGCTTTATATCGTGGTGCCTGTCTTCATCGCGCAGGTTGTGCGCAACCGCGTTCTGGCGGTTGGGGGCGAAGCGGGACTTCAGAAATTGCTGTCGAAACTTCAGCCAATGTCCATTGTTGCGCTGCTGGCAACGCTGGTCTTGCTGTTCGCCTTCCAGGGGCAGGCAATCCTTGCCCAGCCGCTGATCATCGTCTTGCTATCCGTGCCGATCATTATTCAGACCTATCTCATTTTCGGTATCGGCTACCTTGCCAACCGGGTGGTCGGCGAAACCCATGTCGTGGCCGGGCCATCTGCACTGATCGGCGCCAGCAACTTCTTCGAGCTGGCCGTCGCCGTGGCGATCAGCCTGTTCGGTTTCACCTCGGGCGCTGCACTTGCCACCGTGGTCGGGGTGCTGATCGAGGTTCCCGTCATGTTGTCGCTGGTCTTTATCGTCAACCGGTCGAAGGGCTGGTACGAGACGTCGCCCGCCCTTGGTCGGCGAAATGCGGTGAAGAGTGTGACTTAGGCTTCATTGTTGCTCTCGGGCGCTGGCGGCGGATTTTCAGCCAGTGGGCTGGCAAGGGTCGCGGTTGTCTTAACGGGACCATAGTTGCGATGCCTCGTTGCTGGTGTGCGCAATGAGCATCAGGTGCGACAATTCCGCGGACTGAATTTGTCTGGCATTCTTTCAATGGTCGTTGTGATTTGATAGAGTTCTCGCTAACGGGACAATTTCGTCTGAACGCGCGGGCTGGCAGGCTGACGCATAACAATCTGGGTTGGGCATGAGCATCAAGATACGTGCAGGTGTGGCGTTGATCGCCATCGCGGTTTCATTCTCTGGCGTGGTCGCGACGACACCTCCAGTCCATGCACAGGGCCTGCTTGACGCCTTGTTCAAGAGCCCGGCCCAGCGCAAGCGCGAGAAGGTTGCACGGGAACAGGCGCGGCAAGAAGTTCAAGCGCCGGTTGCAAAACCAGTCGCGCGTATCAGCGGACCCAGTTACCGCACCTACAAGCCTGATACTCTGGTCAGTGTCGATTTCGGCAAGATTGCCGATCCGGTGGTCACTGGCGGCATCGACGATATGGGGCTTGCGCCTTTGGGTATCGATCCGTTTGCCGAAGGCCGTCCTGCCCTGGCGGATCTGTCGGTAAAGGCACTGCCAGATGCTGCCAATGCAGTTGTTGACTATTATTCGGCGCACCCGGATTACATCTGGGTCGCGGGCACCGCGGTCACCGACCGCGCCCGTGCTGTAATCGATGTGCTCAATGCCGCTGCTGCTGTCGGTCTGGATGCGGATGATTACAAGGTCGATGTGCCCGCCGATGCATTCGATGTCACGCAGGGAACCGAACGCCAGAAAGAACTGATGGCTTTCGAAATGAAGCTCTCGGTCGCCGTTGCCGACTATATGCTGGACGCGACCCGCGGCCGGGTCGATCCGAAGCGGATCTCCGGCTACCATGATTTCAAGCGCAAGAGCCCGGACCTTGCCAAGCAGCTCGAAGCGCTCGCAAAGGCCGAAGATCCTGCTGAAGCGCTGTTGGCGCAAAATCCGCAAGGCGCCCATTTCGAGGCTCTTAAGGCCGAGCTGACGCGGCTGCAGGCACTTGATGACGTTGAACGCATCGAGATCGCTGAAGATGTGTTGCTCAAGCCGGGCCAGTCCAACCCCGAGCTTGCCAATGTGATGGCTGCCATCGCCATGAAGGGCAGCGATGCGCTCAAGGTTGATCATGCGCTGGTGCTGGCGAGCTATGCCGGCAAGCCTGAATATGACAACGAGATCGCAGATTTGGTGAAGGGCTTCCAGAAGGAGGCCGGTCTCAAGCCTGACGGTGTCGTGGGACCTGCAACACGTCGTGCGCTGGTTGGCATCACCAATTCCGACAAGATCGAAAAAGTCCGTCTCGCCATGGAGCGGTCGCGCTGGTTGCCCGGCGTCCTTGCGGCCAAGCGCGTGTTCATCAACCAGCCGGCTTTTACCGCGACTTATATTGAAGGCGGCAAGTCCGAACTGTCGATGCGTGTGGTGGTCGGATCGAGGTCCAACCAGACCTACTTCTTTGATGACCAGATTGAACTGGTCGAGTTCAACCCCTACTGGGGCGTTCCGCAGTCGATCATCATCAACGAAATGCTGCCCAAGTTGAGGGCTGATCCGTCCTATCTTGATCGGCTGGGCTATGAAGTGACGGCAAATGGCCGTGCGGTCTCTTCGAGCGCTGTCAACTGGAACCAGGTCGGCAAGGGCAGCGGCATCGGCGTGCGCCAGCCGCCTAGTGATGGCAATGCTCTGGGTGAGCTCAAGATCCTGTTTCCCAACAGCCATGCGATCTACATGCACGACACGCCGTCCAAATCGTTCTTCCAGCGTGACGCCCGTGCGCTCAGCCATGGCTGTGTTCGCCTGCAGGATCCGCGCGGCATGGCCGCCAAGGTGCTGGGAACATCGGTTGCCGAGATTGGCAGCCATATCGCCAGCGGTCAGAACAAGCAGGTCAATCTGACGACCACCATCCCCGTCCACGTGGCCTATTTTACCGCATGGCCGGATGACAATGGCACGGTTGAGTATTTCGCCGATGTCTATAACCGCGACGCCTATCTGCGTAAGGCAATCGATGCCACCGAGGCAGCTCGGACGTCGTGATTTCAAACTGAACTTGCTCTGTGCAGTACATCAGGCGACGCTTCACAGCGTCGCCTGATTGATTTCCATCATACTGGCGTTTGGTGATCCTTGCTAAGACAGGGTCTTTGGCGCGTCAGATGCGCGCCGACATGAACCTCGGAGCATTTGGATGAAAATCGGAATCGTCGGAACCGGAATGGTTGGCAGTGCAGCGGGCTACGCCATGGCGCTCTTGGGCGTTGGCACGGATATCGTGCTTGTTGACGCAAATCATGCTTTGGCCCGCGCCCAGGCGCAGGACATCTCCCACGCTACGCCGTTTGCAACCACCATCGGTATTCATGCCGGCGACTATTCCGATCTTGAGGGCGCGGCCGTTGTGATCATCGCCGCTGGAATCAGCCAGAAACCGGGTGAAGACAGGCTGGCGCTGCTTGAGCGCAATGTCGAAGTCTTTCGGTCCGTCATTTCAGGCGTGATGACGGCTGCCCCTGAGGCAATCCTGCTGATTGCCAGCAACCCGCTTGATGTGATGACCTTCGCAGCCCAGCGCATCTCCGGCCTGCCGCCCGAACGGGTGATCGGCTCGGGCACCATTCTCGACACCGCGCGGCTGAGAAGTCTGCTCGGCGATCACCTCGGCATCGCGCCCAATTCCGTGCACGCCTATGTGCTGGGCGAGCATGGCGACAGCGAGGTTCCTGTCTGGTCGAGCGCCATGGCAGGCAGCGTGCCCATCGTCTCGTTTGCCAAGCAGATCGGCCGGCCGCTCGATGAGGCGGCGCGGACATCGATCGCCGCGCAGGTGAAGGGGGCCGCCTACACCATCATCGAAGGCAAGGGGGCTACCTGGTACGGCATCGGCGCTGGGTTGGCCTGCATTGTCCGCGCCATCATCGATGATGAACGCGCGGTACTGAGCGTCTCCCAAGTGACCGCCGAGATCGAGGGCGTAAAGGACATAGCCCTGTCGCTGCCGCGCATCGTCGGTCGCGAGGGCATCATCGCAACGCTGATGCCCGATCTCGACGAGACCGAACGCGCCGCGCTCAAGCACAGCGCCGAGGTCATTTCGGGGTTTTCGTCGAAACTCAGGTTCTAAGCCTCGATCATCAAGTTTCCGTCGTTACTACACGCCCCAAAATCTCATCCGCGGTCTCTTTCGAACACAGTTCCGTGGCTGGCGTCAGCACGGCTGATCCTGCGGCGGCGACACCATGGCGGACGGCATCGCGAAAGCTGCCCCCGGTTGATAGCTCAAGCGCAATGGCCGCGACCATGCTGTCGCCGGCGCCTACAGCGCTCAGCGTCTTGATCCTGGGCGACTGGCAGAAGAAGCGTTCGTCTGCCGACACGCCGACGGTGCCCTTTGAGCCGATCGACATGACCAGCTTTTCGGCCACGCCCTTGCGGATCAGATCGATGCCGTAATCGGCGAGCTCCCCGGGCGAGGTGAATGCACGGCCCGAGACTTCGCTCGCCTCCTCGCCATCCATCCGGAGCAGCGCAAAAGGCGGCCCTGGATTGGCGGCGGCTGCGGTGAGGGCATCGCTTGAGGTGTCGAGGATCAGCTGCGCGCCGTTTTCCACTGCCAGCCGGTTGACGGTCGAGGCGATGTCGGCTCGCACACCGGGCGGCATGCTGCCCGACATCACCACAATGCCCTCGCGCGCAAGATGCAGGCCGAGGTGTGCGAGCATGGCTACGGTCTGCTCCGGAGACCAGACAGGCCCGGGCAGCTGGAACCGGTATTGCTTGCCGGTCGAGGTCTCGCTGACTGCGAAGGATTGCCGCGTGTTGCCATCGATCTCGAAATGCGTGACCGCGATGCCTTCGGCCTCAAGCGTAGCCTGGAACACGCCGCCGGTTTCGCCGCCGAGCGCGACAAAGGCTTCGGATTGGCCACCCAGACGCAGGATGGCGCGCGAGACGTTGACGCCGCCACCACCGGGATCATAACGCGGTGGTTCGCAGCGCAGTTTCGGGCCGGGCGTGACCGTGCCGACCGAAGTCGACACGTCAAAGGCCGGATTGAGTGTGATGGTCAGTATGTCAAACATGGGGCGGACCATCACACGAGGGGCAGGGTGGTTTCAATCTCGTCCAGTGGTTCGGCGCGATCAATGCCCGGATTTTTCAGCCTCGGCCACATTGGTCTTGACCGCGACGAAGCTGTCAGGCGTGACCGAGATGGTGTCGATGCCGGCCCTTACCAGGATCTTGGCAAATGCGGGGTTGTTGGATGGCGCCTGACCGCAGAGCCCTACCTTGGCGCCTGCTTCATGGGCACGGGCGACAAGCGTCTCGATCATCCAGATCACCGCCGGATCGGCTTCGCTGAAAAGGTCAGCCAGTTCGCCGGAATCGCGGTCGACGCCGAGTGTCAGCTGGGTCAGATCATTTGAGCCAATGGAGAAGCCGTCGAAGCGTTCGGCAAATTCCGCGGCCCTTATGACGTTGGACGGGATCTCGCCCATCACATAGACCTGCAGGCCATTTTCACCGCGCTTGAGGCCATTGTCGGCCATTACGCCCAGCACCTTGTCGGCTTCCTCCGGCGAGCGGCAGAACGGGATCATGACCACGACATTGTCGAAGCCCATTTCCTCGCGCAGCATCTTGATCGCCTTGCACTCAAGCGCAAAGCCTTCGCGATAGCCCTCGGAATAGTAGCGCGATGCACCGCGATAGCCGATCATCGGATTTTCTTCCTTGGGCTCGAAGGCGCGGCCGCCCAACAATTCGGCATACTCATTGGTCTTGAAATCGCTCATCCGCACGATCACCGGCTTGGGATAGGCAACCGCGGCGATGCGTGACAGGCCGCGGGCGAGGGTCTCGACGAAGTAGTCGCCCTTGTTGTCGTAGCGGCGGGTGAGCTCGGCGATTTCCGTCTTTGCCTCTTCGTCCTTCAACGTGTCGAAATGCACCAGAGCCATGGGGTGGACGCGGACCGCGGAATTGACCACGAATTCCATGCGCGCCAGACCAACGCCATCGGCTGGCAGGCGCCACCAGCGGAACGCCGCCGAGGGATCGGCGAGATTGAGCATGATGCGGGTCTTCGTGGCTGGTACGTGATCGAGATGGACGTCGTGGACCTCATACTCGGCAATGCCTTCATAGACCGTGCCGTCCTCGCCCCCGGCGCAGGAGATCGTCACTTCCTGCTGGTCATGCAGGACATGGGTGGCGTTGCCGGTACCAACGATGGCGGGAAGCCCCAGTTCGCGGCTGACGATGGCCGCATGCGAGGTTCGCCCGCCATGGTCGGTGATGATGGCTGTGGCGCGCTTCATGATCGGCACCCAGTCGGGGTCGGTGGTCGAGGTTACCAGAATCGAGCCGTCAATGAACTTGTCGATGTCCTTGACGTTCTCGATCATGCAGACGCGCCCGGCGCGCACGGCGGCACCAACGCTCAGGCCGGTGATCAGGGTCTTGCCGGTCTTGCCGATCGTGTAGGTCTTGAGTGCCGTCACGTCGATGCGCGATTGCACCGTCTCGGGCCGCGCCTGGACGATGTAGAGCTTGCCGGTGTCGCCATCCTTGGCCCATTCCATGTCCATGGCCTGGCCATAATGCTTCTCGATGGTCGCCGCATGGCGGGCGAGCGCGAGGATTTCGTCGTCCGAGAGCACATAGGCCTGCCGCTCGGCCTTCGACGTCGGCACGTTCTTGGTCTCGCCGCCTTCAGCACCCGCGTAGATCATCTTGATCTCCTTGGCGCCGCAGGTCTTCTCGACAATTGGTTTCAGGCCCGGCTTGTCCAGAAGCGGTTTGAACACTTCGTATTCGTCGGGGGTGACTGCACCCTGGACCACGTTTTCGCCCAGGCCCCAGGCGGCGTTGATCAGCACCACCTTGTCAAAGCCGGATTCGGTGTCGATGGAGAACATCACGCCGGAGCCGCCGATGTCGGAGCGCACCATCAGCTGAACGCCGATGGAGAGGGCCACCTGGTTGTGATCAAACCCCTGGATCTTGCGGTAGGTGATGGCCCGGTCGGTGAACAGCGAGGCGTAGCAGCGCCTGCAGGTCGACAGCAGCGCTGCTTCACCGCAGACATTTAGGTAGGTTTCCTGCTGACCGGCGAAGCTCGCGTCCGGCAGGTCTTCCGCGGTGGCGCTGGAGCGGACGGCGACCGAGAGATTTTCCGAGCCGATGCGTTTGCCAAGTTCACGGTAGGCCGAAAGAATGGCCTCGCGGATGTCATCAGGAAAGTCGCCTGCAACAATTGCGGCACGGACGGCGGTGCCTGTCTCGGCCAGCGTGCGCTTGCCGCTTTCGAGCATCTCCATAGCGTCGGCGATCACCTTGTTGAGATTGTTGGTCTTGATGAAGGCGCGAAAGGCGTCTGATGTTGTGGCGAAGCCGGGCGGAACGTCGATGCCCTTGCTGCCCAAGGTCTGCACCATTTCACCCAGAGACGAGTTCTTGCCGCCGACCAGAGCGACGTCCCCGCGCGAAAGATCTTCAAACCAGATGACGTTCTTGTTTGCTGCGGACATAAGGCGCTCCCGGCGGATGACTGAGACATATCAAATCGAAATGCCACTATAGGAGCTGGGAAACGTCTCGCCTTGATGTGCGTCAACGTTGAGTGCGATGCGATTGGATCCGGTTCGCCTGCCTGAGAGAGAGCCGTTCCGGCTCGTTCAAGGCCGGTCGAGAATGAAGTCAGGTATGATGCCTGATGTCTCGATGGCGCTGTCGGGGTCGGAGCCGTCGAAGAAGCCGTAGCCCTTAATCAGTGCGGTTCTGAAGCCCGCAGCACTGCCGCCCAGAATATCGGTGTGCAGCGTGTCGCCGACCATGACCACACGATGGTCGGGCGTGCCCGGCCGGATGCGCTGGCGTGCGAGGTCGAAGATCGCCGGAAAGGGCTTGCCGTAAAACACCGGCTCCACGCCTGTGGCTGAAGCCAGCCGGTGGGCGTAATGACCTGGTTCGCGCGACAGGCCGGATTCCACCGGCGCGACCAGATCGGGATTGCCGACCAGAATGTCGCGCGGGTTCTGCCTGAGCGCCTGTTCCAGCAGCGACTGCCGGGGCTCGCTCCAGGCCGAGGCGCCCAGCATCAGGAAACCTTCGGCCTCGGCATAGGCTGCCGGGTCGTCTTCCAGAAAGATGGCGCCTTCGGGAAGTTCCTCGTGGCCGAATTTGGGCGCGGCCACCATGCCCCATTTGCGGTGTGCATGGTCGCTCAAGCCGCCCAGCAGCGCCATTCGGCTTGAGACAACGTCCCTGGTGTCGAAGCTGTAGCCAAGCCGTCGGTAGCGCTCTTGCAGTACTGAGGATGGGTAGCCTGCTGCATTGGTGACCACGAGCACCTGCTTGCCGCGCTGCCTCAGTCCGTTGACGCGGTCGACCACGCCCGGGATGGCTGTTTCGCCAATGTTGAGCACGCCGAAAGCATCGAGCAGGAAAACATCGAAATGCTCGGCGATGGCATCAAGGTCCTGTGCGCGTTCCGAGCCTGCTGGCGCTCGCGGTGCGGGTAGCCGATGGCGGATAGATTCATATTCGGAGAAGGCGACGGCAGTGTCCGCGCCTTCAAGGATTGCTGATCCGGTACTCAAATGATGGCTCCACGCACTTTGGCCGAGACCCATTCGCCTACCACGACCGCGAACAGGATGACAATCAGGATCAGCGTTACCTGCGGCCAGGCCAGCGTGTTGAGCGAGGACTGCAGCTGCAGCCCAATGCCGCCGGCGCCGACAAGGCCGAGAACAGTAGATTCGCGGATGTTGATGTCCCAGCGGAAGACGCTGATGCCGGCGAAAGCGGGCATGATCTGCGGGACGATGCCATAGGCCATCACTTGCCATCGGCTGGCGCCGGTGGCGGTGATCGCCTCTACCTGGGTGGGGTCGATCTCTTCGATCGCCTCGTAGAGCAGCTTGGCGCAGAAGCCGATCGAGCGGAACGCGATGGCGAGCAGACCGGCAAAGACGCCGGGACCGATGACGGCGACCAGCAGCAGCGCCCAGATCAGCGAGTTGATCGAGCGGGTGGCAACGATAATGAACAGCGCCACAGGCCTGATGAACAGGGTGCTTGGCGTAGTATTGCGAGCGGCGAGAAAGGCCACAGGAACCGCCATCACCAGGGCGAGCAGAGTGCCCAGCGTCGCCATATTGAGCGTGTCCCAGAGCGGGCCCCACAATTTGTCCATGTAGGACCAACGGGGCGGCATGGCGCGTCCGCCGATGTCGGCGGCAATGCGCGGCGCATCCCAGACAAAGAACCAGGTGGTGGCTTCGGAAATGCGCTGCCAGCACCACATGAAGATGGCGACGCCGACGAGATAGGCCGCCCACCTTGTGATCGTCTGATTGCGGTTGCGCAATTGCCAGATCTTGGCGCCTTTTGCGTCAGTTGATACCGGCATTATTGCACCTTTGCCCTGATGACGCCGGAGAGATATTCCAGCACCATGACGGTGACGATGATGATCAGCAGGATTGCCGCCGCCGTGTCGAATTCGTAGCGGTCAAAGGCGGTGTTGAGCGTTGCGCCAATACCGCCTGCGCCGACCAGCCCGAGGACCGCGGATTCGCGAAAATTGATGTCGAGACGGTACATCGACAGACCGATCAATCTTGGCATCACCTGCGGCTGAACGCCGTAGTTGATCCATTGCAGCCAGGTCGATCCGGTGGCACGGATTGCCTCGGCCTGGACCTTGTCCATCTCCTCGATGTCTTCGGCCAGCAATTTCGCGAGAAAGCCGATGGTGGCGAAGGACAGGGTGAGAAAGCCCGCGAGCGGTCCGAAGCCGAAAATCGCCACCAGCAGGATGGCGACAATGATCTCATTCAGTGCCCGTGACAGCGCCACGATGGCGCGACAGACGAGATAGACCGGCAGTGGCGCGATGTTACGTGCGGCGCCCAGGCCTATGGGAATGGAAATGGCAATGCCGACTACGGTCGACGTGATGGTGATGATCACGCTTTCTATGATGCCGGCGCGGATGTCGGTGCCGCGCGAGACGAAATCGGGATTGAAGAAAGACGCAACGAAGGCCCAGCCGCGGCTCATGCCTTCGGCCACGCGCGACCAGTTGACCTCAATCGAGGCAACCGCGAGCACGATATAGATGGCAGCGCCGATGAGCAGGCACCAGCGCAGCGTCGGATTTGAGATCAGTGGCGGTTTCTTCCAGGCAGTACCAAGCCTGCCTTCAAGCGTGACATCCGTCATGCAACCGGTTCCTCGGCTTCTGCTTCCTCATCATCCACCTCCCGGATGGTCGCCTGCCAGTCTTCCTCACCATAGATGTTGGTGAGAACGTCCTCGGTCATCTCGGTCGGCTTGCCGTCAAAGGCCAGTTCGCCAGCCTTGAGGCCAACAATGCGCTCGACGAACATCTGCGCCAGCGCCACATCGTGAATGTTGATGACGGCGGCGAGACCGCGCTCGGCGCACAATTCGCAGATCAGGCGCATGATCTGCCGCGAGGTTTTTGGATCAAGCGAGGCGGTCGGCTCATCGACCAGCAGCAGGCGTGGATCCTGGATCAGGGCGCGGGCGATGCCGACGCGCTGGCGCTGGCCACCCGACAGCTCGTCGGCGCGCTTGTCGGCCATGGCCAGCAGCCCGACACGGTCAAGCAGGCGAAAGGCTTCGTCGATGTCGGATTGCGGGTACTTGCGGAAATAGGAGCGCCAGAAGCCGACGTAGCCCAGGCGTCCCGAGAGCACATTCTCCATCACCGTCAGGCGTTCTACGAGGGCGTATTGCTGGAAGATCATGCCCATCTTGCGGCGCATCTTGCGCAGCGCGCCGGAGCTCAGCGCTGTCACATCAGTGCCGTCGAGGATCACCGAGCCCGCGGTGGGCTCAACCAAACGGTTGATGCAGCGGATAAGTGTCGATTTGCCTGCGCCTGAAGGTCCGATCAACGCCATGACCTGGCCCTTCGGGATGGTCAGCGTCACGTTCTGGAGCGCCTTGTCGCCGGTGCGATAGGTCTTGGTCAGGTTCTTGAGTTCAAGCATGGGGCCCCGTCATGAAATGAAAACGGCGCCGCGCGAGATGCACGGCGCCAGAGGGAAGGGGATTACCCGCAGGTGTACTCAACACCATTGGCCGCGTCGATCTTGCGAACGACGTCCCAGAAATCCTTGTAGTTCATTTCCAGGAACTGGCCTTCGTTGGACTTTTCGAACTCCTTCTTCAGCGATGAGCCTTCCCATGGGAAGGTGAAGAAGGCTTCCTTGATCTTTTCCTGCAATTCGGGCTTGAGGTTATAGACCACGCCGAAGCCGGTGGTCGGGAAGGTCTGCGACTTGTAGATCGACTTGACCTGATCGGCCTTGATCACCTCACGCTCGATCATTCGGTGCATCACCGAGTTGGCGATGGCCGCGGCCGGATAATCCTTGTTGGCCACACCCAGGATCGAGTTGTCGTGCTTGCCCGAGAAGGCAGGCTCGAAATCGGTGCCCGCGACCATGCCGTATTCAGCTTTCAGCAGGGCTGACGGCGCCTTGAAGCCGGAGTTGGATGTTTCAGACGTAAAGGCCATGGTCTTGCCCTTGATGTCCTCGACCTTTTCCACGCCCGAACCGGGGTAGGTGATGATTTCCATCTCGTAGCCGAAGCCGCCATCTTCCGAGGCCATGATGGTGAACGGGCGGAAGCCGGCGCAATTGACGGCAAGCGGGTTGGAACCGGTGTTGAAGCCGGCGATGTGCAGGCGGCCCGAGCGCATGGCTTCAATCTGTGCTGCATTGGACTGAACCGGGAAGAACACGGACTTCTTGCCGGTGATCTTGTCGAGATGGGTCAGGAAATCAGCCCAGGCTTCCTTGTAGACGGCGGGGTCTTCCACCGGTGTATAGGCGAAGATCAGCGTGTCCGGATCGATCAGTTCCGCCTCGTCGGTCGGTATGTCGGCGATCATGTCGCCATCGACGTCGCAATAGCGCGCATCCAGCGTGCCGCGCTCACAGTCGGCGGCGGATGCGGCAAGCGGTGCGGCGATTGTCAGAGCGACACCGGCGATGGTGCTCAAGAATAATGATTTCAGTTTCATGTCAGTCCTCCCAATTGGCTTTTCGTTTCTCCTGCGGAGACTATTCTGGCTCAGCGGCGAAATGGCAAGCGTTTATGACAGGTCATCTGTTTGAATTCACAGGCGGGAAGGGGATCGCGGCGCGCGGATCCGGTCTCGTTAGAGACGGTTTTGTGGCTGCAAATTGAAAATAGCGACATGAAAACGGAGCTGTAACGAAATGGCGCGACCGGAGCCGCGCCATCAAGAAACTGTGGACGGATAGTTTCAGGCTTCAGACGGTACCGGGAGCCCTCCGGCGATCACAGCATTTGAGCCTTGTTCACCAGATCCTGTTTTTCGGGATATTTGGAGATGTCGACGCCCTGTTCCTGCAGTGCCTCGCGCAGCTCGGTTTCCGTCAGGGCCTCGATTGCTTCCGACGTCATTTTCATGAAGTTGATCTTGCGCTTGACCGGCGGGTTGGTGTCGCCGAACACGCTCTTGTTTTCGAACGCGAATTCCTCGGCATACTTGCCCATGAAGAAGCTCAGGAACGTGTTGATGGCGGGCCGCACGCGCGGGTCATCGGTCATCTCGCCCTTGCTGGCTTCCAGCGATTCCAGCATCAGCTTGGTCCACAGATGCGCGCCCTTGTCCGTCATCACCTGAAAGGCGTTATGGGTGTGATGGAAGTTCAGCCGGAAATCCCCGCCATGATAGGCAGGGCCGCCACCCATCACATCAATCCACATCGATGACTGGGTCCGAATGTGATGCTCGACGCCTCCGATGCGGGCGAAGGCCGAGGCAAACCACTGCTCGTCCCTGAACACGCGCCTATAGAAATCGCTGACAATGCTGATCATCGGCTCCGGGCCAAGCACCGAGAACAGCTGCCAGAACTGGATCGGCTTGGTCATATCATTGGAGGCCTCAAGCGACATGATCTGCGCAACCCGGTAGGCATCCTGGGGCAGAAGTTTTTTCGCAATGGCTGAATGTATGTAATCCAGCTGGATCTTTTCAGACATGTAGCCATGTCTGGTGGGAAAGGTCGGATAGTTCAATCGGCTCACGCGGCGCGCCTTTACACTTAAATGATTTTCGGTTCGGTATCTCACGCCTATTTAGGCAAGCGGCTTTGGTAATACAAATACCGATGTGGCAGTCTGCCTGAAGCGATTTGAACGCGGCCCGTCTTTTTTGCTTGTAGCTATAGCGACTAGAGGGATTAAACCGGGCGCAATGCAACACCAGCGCACAGGCGGAACAAGAGAATGGCAGGCCATCATCACCATCATGTCGATCCCGACGCAGGCGACGCGCGCGTCTTCTGGGCGGTCATCGTCAATCTCGGGCTGACGGTGGTTCAGGTCATCGGCGGTGTCCTGTCAGGCAGTCTGGCGATGATCGCTGACGCCATTCACAACCTGTCGGACGCGATGTCGCTGATCATCGCGTTCTTCGCCCGCAAGATCTCACGCCGTCCCGCCGACAGCGCCATGACATTTGGCTATGGCCGGGCTGAAGTGGTGGCTGCGCTTGTCAATTACACCACGCTGATCGTGATCGGGATCTATCTGATCTACGAGGCGATCATGCGGTTCATCGAACCTTCGGGTGTGGATGGCTGGCTTGTGGTGATCATCGCCTGCGTGGCCCTTGCCGTCGATCTGGCGACCGCCCTTCTGACCTATTCGCTGTCGAAGGACAGCGTCAACATTCGTGCAGCTTTCCTGCACAATGTCTCCGACGCCTTGGGCTCTGTTGCCGTTATCCTCGCGGGAACCCTGATCATTCTTTATGACTGGCATATCATCGATCCGCTGGTGACGCTGATGATCGCCGGCTACATCCTGTGGATGTCTTTCTCCGAAATCGGCGGCGTGATCCGCATCCTCATGCTCGGCAGTCCGCCCGCGCTTAGCGCCGCACACGTGATCGCCGCCATCGAGGCGCTCGACGGCGTGACTGGCGTGCACCATGTCCATTTGTGGCAGATGCAGGAACACGAGGCCGCGCTCGACGCCCACCTCGTCATCGCGACGGGCCGCTGGTCCGAGGCCGACGCGATCAAGCAGGCGGTGAAGACGGCGCTTCACGATCAATTCGACCTTGCGCACACGACACTGGAGCTCGAATGCGCGGCGCATGCCTGCGTGGGTGCCGAGCTGATCGGGTGAGACGAACGCACGTGTCTGGCCTCTAGCCCGTCACTCCGGATCGGGCCGGCGTCAGACCCGCGTCACCGCGGCGAGGAACTCCCCGTATTCCAGCTTCAGACGCCGGAACCTTCCCAGCCTTTCCACGTTCTTCCATCGCACGAGCCCGGCGCATTTTTAGCGCGACACCGACCCTAACGAGATGGAGAGCCTCATGGCGAGAAAGACCGACGACGGCCGCAAGAAAACCGTGCTGGGAGACCAGACATTCGAGCGCGGCTCGGGCGGGGAGACCCATCAGACGGCCACGGGCGACATCCCGACGCTCACCACCCAGGTGGGCACGCCGGTGGCCGACGACCAGAATTCGCTGCGCGCCGGCCGGCGCGGGCCGACGCTGGTCGAGGATCAGCATTTCCGCGAGAAGATCTTCCATTTCGACCATGAGCGCATTCCGGAGCGCGTGGTGCACGCCCGCGGCTTCGGCGCGCACGGCTATTTCGAGGCCTATGAGTCACTGTCCGATATCACCAGGGCCGACATCTTCCAGCGCCCCGGCGAGAAGACCGAGCTGTTCGTGCGCTTTTCGACGGTGGCCGGCAACAAGGGCTCGGCCGACGTGGCGCGCGACGTCCGCGGCTTCGCCGTCAAGTTCTACACCAAGGAGGGCAACTGGGACCTGGTGGGCAACAACATCCCGGTCTTCTTCATCCAGGACGCGATCAAGTTCCCCGATCTGATCCACGCCGCCAAGCCCGAGCCCGACCGGGAGTTCCCGCAGGCGCAGACGGCGCACGACAATTTCTGGGATTTCATCTCGCTCACGCCGGAATCGATCAACATGGCGCTGTGGATCATGTCCGACCGCACCATCCCGCGCTCATTCCGCTTCATGGAAGGCTTCGGCGTCCACACCTTCCGGATGATCAACGCCGAGGGCAAGTCGAGCTTCGTCAAGTTCCACTGGAAGCCCAAGCAGGGCCTGCAGTCGGTGGCCTGGAACGAGGCGCTCAAGCTCAATGGCGCCGATCCGGATTTCCACCGCCGCGACCTCTGGTCGGCGATCAAGTCGGGCGATTTCCCGGAATGGGAGCTCGGCTTGCAGGTCTTCGACGACAAATTCGCCGAAGAGTTCGAATTCGACGTGCTCGATCCCACCAAGATCATTCCCGAGGAACAGGTGCCGGTGCGCATCGTCGGCCGGATGGTGCTCGACCGCTGCGTCGACAATTTCTTTGCCGAAACCGAGCAGGTGGCGTTCCAGACCGGCAATATCGTGCCCGGCATCGATTTCACCAATGATCCGCTGCTGCAGGGCCGGAACTTTTCCTACCTCGACACCCAGCTGAGCCGGCTCGGCTCGACCAATTTCAACCATCTGCCGGTCAATGCGCCGCGCTGCCCGTTCCACCACTTCCAGCAGGACGGCCACATGGCCTTCCACAATCCCAAGGGGCGGGCCAATTACGAGCCCAATTCCTGGGGCGAGGAGGGCGGTCCGCGCGAGAACCCTCAGATAGGCTTCACCAGCCACCCCGAAGAGATCGAGGGACCCAAGGGCCGCCACCGCTCGGAAACATTCGCTGACCATTACAGCCAGGCGCGCCAGTTCTACCTGTCGCAGACCGAGGTGGAGCAGAGCCACATCGCCGACGCCTTCGTGTTCGAATTGTCCAAGGTCGACAAGATGTCGATTCGCGAGCGAATGGTGTCGCATCTGCTCAATGTCGACAAGGACCTCGCCAAGGAAGTCGGCGAGGGACTGCGCCTAAAGACCATGCCCAAGCCCGCCGATGCGGCGCGACCGACGCTGATGGAACTCGAACTGTCGCCGAAACTCTCGATCGTCGCCAATGGGCCGCAAAGCTTCAAGGGCCGCAAGATGGGCGTGCTCGTCACCGACGGCGTCGATATTGAGCTGGTCAAGGCGCTGCGGGCGGCGCTGAAGAAGGAGGGCGCGATGATCGAATTCGTGGCGCCCCATGTCGGCGGCGTGGAAGCCAGCGACGGCACCTGGATCGAGGCGCAGCAGAAGATCGACGGCGGTCCCTCGGTGCTTTACGACGCGGTCGCAATCCTGGTGTCGGAAACCGGTGTCGGAGCTCTGGCCAAGATGCCGCCGGCGCGCGATTTCGTCGCCGACGCCTTCGCCCATTGCAAGTTCATCTCCTATTCGGCCGCGGCCCAGCCGCTGCTCGAAAAGGCCGGGATCTGGGCCGATCTCGACGATGGCTGCCGGGAGATCGGCAAGAAGGCCGATGTCTCAAGCTTCATCGAGCTCTGCGGCGGCCTGCGCTTCTGGGACCGGGAAAAGGCGCTCAAATAGACCTTCGCAGAAAAGGGTCCGCGTCAACCGACGCGGGCCCACTCACTGCGCCGCATCCAGGTACAGCGCCGCAATCCTGTCCCGGACCACCTTCTTGTCGTCCTTGAGCAGGTGCCTGACCATCTTGCGGACCTGGTCGTGCAGCCGCGCCGACTGGGCTGCCATGCAGGTGCGCAGGACCATGATTTCTTCAGCGCTGCCCACCGCATCCGGGTCCGCAACAATCACCGCCTCAAGTGCCGCTAGATCATGATCGTCGCCCAGCGCCTCTCCGGCAAGATCGGCGACATTGGCGCGAAGCGCCATTTCGCCGGGCCATGCAGGGCTCATGAGCTGCACATGCATTCTGTGATACTTGATGCGCTTGCGCAGATCATGCCAGTCATCGGGATCATCGCTCTCGTCGGCGTTGGCAAGCGCTCTGACCGCGCGACAATAGTTTTTTGCCAGTCCCTTGGCGAGAAGCGTGATGGCCTTGTCGCGCTTGCCCGGCAGGCGCAGCTCGCCGAGCGCCGTAATCCCTTGTTCGCAAGCGGCGATGGCCGCATCGATCCTGCCCTCGAGATCGACCTGTTGCACGCTGATACGGTCGCGGCGCACGGCCATGCGCTCGCGGACAGCAAACAGAGCCTCGTGGTTTTCAGCGGTCGCCTCGGTTGCGATCAATCTGTCGAGCGTCTCGACAATCGCTGTGGCGTCGCGCACAACCGAGAGCGAGTGGGCGATGTCGCGCACCCGGGCGTTTTCGCGGGCGCAAAATTTCGGGCCGGCGTCGCGAACAATACGAAAAAGTCCGCGCAAGCGTTTGAAACATTTGCGCGCGTCATGGATAGCTTCATAGGCGCCGCCACGCCGCTCGCCAAGAATGCCGATCGCCTTCCGGTACTGCGCTTCAGCCACATGGCTGACCTCACTGGAAAGCCTCTCGCCCGGCCTGATCCGGTAGCTCATCGCCCCGGTTCCTTGCCCATGCCCTCAATCGCCAGCACAGCATTGCTGAAGGTGCGGTCGCCGGTCACCTCGCGCCCGAGCCAGGACGGCAGCGCCGGATCATCATCCTCGGAACGCATCTCGACCTCGGCGATCACAAGCCCCGCCAGCGCTCCGCCAAACACATCGACTTCCCAGACGAACGGGCCTGCCGGTATGATGTGGCGCGTCTTCTCGATCATCCGCCCGCGGCTTTCATTCATCATGGCCTGCGCATCGTCGAGCGGTATGGGATATTCAAACTCGTCGCGGGTCATCGCCGATGCGCCGACCTTGACGGTCAGTCTCGCCTGATTGCCATCAGTAATCCGCACCCGCACCGATGTCTCGCCATCGACGGCAAGATAGGCCTGGACGATGGTTTTCGATGCCTCAACCGCGTCGCGCCATGCGTCACCGTCAACGATAAACTTGCGTTCGATTTCCTTGGCCATTGAGCATTTTTGACCGAAAGCTGTGTCATTTGCAATTGGGAGGCGGGCTCATCACTGGCTTCGAACAAAAACCGCCCCCGGCAGGAAATGATCTGCCGGAGGCGGAAGGCGCTGAAAACACCTTTGGACTTGAAATTGTTGCGATCTGGCTGAGTGCGGCTTTATCAGGCGGCTTTTGCCGACTGCGGCTTCTCGGTGGTCACGTTCTTGCCGATGGTATCAAGTGCCCACTGCTTGATCTGGGCTTCGAGTTCGACATTGCGCTGGCGCAGGGCGTCGACTTCGACGTCCATCTTCTCGCGCTCTGCCTGATGGATGGCGTCAAGCTCGGCTTGAAGCTCCTGATTGCGGGCCTTCAGGGTTTCGATGTCCTGGCCGTTCATGGAATCCATCTGGTTCTGCAAGGTCAGAATCTGCGATGTCATTTTGGATTTGGATTCCGTCAGCGACGTGATCTGGGCTGCGAGCTCGTCGAGGTCCGCGCCGGCTTTTGGCGTCATGAACAACGCGGCAATTGCAAAAATCGTGAACAGCGGGACCAGAACAATGGAGGACCCGGCGAGTGTGTGCAGCAGGTTCGCGTGTCCGACATCGAACATGGCCGCGAAAAACAGGCCGCCCAACGTGATTGCTGCGACACCGAGAACTTTCGAAATCAGGCCCATCATGCCGCCTTTGTTGCTCTGAGCCTTGCTTTTTTCTGATTTCTGGGCAGCCACGACGAACTCCTAACGCGATAACAAACAGATTGTTGATATTGACCAGCGCAGGAATGGGGCGCGCCCGATGGGGCAGCGGTGACATGCAAACGCGGTCAGAACCGGTATTCCAACATGCCTGGATCGGAATTGATCAAAATGGCGGGCGAGAGTGCATCATGCGTTCCCTAACAGGAATCTCGCACGTTCAATCTACCAGCATGGGTTTAAGGAAAGGTGAAAACCTGCCTGTTTGTCTCCCGGAAATTCAAGGTGCCGCGCCGCGCCATTAAAAGGTCGCGCGGCGCGGTCCGGGTTACATGCGATCCAGGTTGTTGGGCTTCTTGGCATTGACCTGGGCAGGGTCTGCCGTTTCGAAACAGGCTCCGGCCTCCATCCGCGCCATCTTGATCAGATAGGACAGGAACTTCATGTCCGTTTCCGGCGACTTCTTGCTCAGGTTGCGCGAAAGTTCATAAGCGCCTGCCAGCAGGCCCTGGATCTTCAACAACGCAATGGTGTCGTCGATGCTTGCCGGTTTGTTGCTCATGAGAGCGCCTCGATCAGAGGGCGGTGCGATGGCTTTATAAACGGTAGCTGCGTGCCCTTTCGGATTACCAGCGGGCGGTCGATGGATGCGTGGAGGCGGCCATTTTTCAGCGCGGTTTCCGTAACCTCTACATAGGCCACCAAGCACCAGTCGCCAGACAGGATGCGCGGCAGACCGGCGGGGATGACTTTCCAGCCCAGATCAAGCCAGCGCTTGAGCAGGAACTGCTGCAAAACGCCACCGGTGTGGGTGATCCCTTCATCAAGGCAGTATTCCATCACTGCGCAGAACATCTGGCCCAGAATGCCGGTGGCGCCGACGCCGCGATATTCCGGCAGCACATAGGTGCGGGTCCAGTCGGCCCATTCCGGACTGCAGGGAAGGCCGATGTTCTCACACATGTGCGGGAACTCTTCCGACACAAGGTTTGGAATGGTCGTTGGCATCAGCCGGGCCGAGGTGACCACCCGGTCCTCCAGCATTCCTAACAGATAGGTGGCTTCCGGCGTGTCGAAGGGATCCAGCTCCAGACCGTCATCACTGATCGGCACCCAGCGATTGGCTACCGCGTAGTAGTCGTGGCGGCGTCTGAGAAACTCTTCGAATTCGCGTTCGTAGAGATGCTTGTTCTGAGCATTGACAACATGAGCTTCGATCATCTTCGTCTCCCCTTATATCTGGGAGAGGAAGGTAGGCTCGCCTTCTAGTGGATGTCGCCTAGCGATTCCGCCAGTTGACCAAGGGTGATCTCACCTTGTTGAAGTGCCCTGGCGACAGCGTGAATGGTGTTGCTGGCGTTGAGCTTGGTGCGGATCTGGGCGGTGTGAAAGCGCACCGTCTTCTCGCTGATGCCGAGAATGACCGAAACATCCCAACAGGACTTTCCCGCAGAGGTCCACAACAGCACTTCGCGCTCGCGCGATGTCAGTTTGCCTCGTGTCGGTTGTTTCTCCTGACGTCGTTCGATGGCCGAAGAGGTATACACCGCCATCAGGTTGAGCGCGCCGCGGTCCTTCGGGCTCAGCTTCAGCTTTGTCGAGGCGCCGAACGAAATGGCAGAGAGCCATTCATCGCGAGAGAAAACCGGGACGATGTAGCCGTCCGTCAGGCCATGCTCTGCAGCTTCCCCAGCCACCTGTGCGGCGCCGGCCTTCGAGGAAAATTCAGGTTGCACTTCCTGCCATGCGAAAGGCGACATGGTTGAAAACATCTGCTGACATACGGCGTCTCGCTTGGCGTAGTCGCGTTCGATATAGCGGTCCCACCATGCTTGCGGAAACCGGTTGGTTTTGACCAGCGGCTCGATCGATGTGTTTTCGACCGGGAGGCCGGTGTAAATCATATGCTGAAAGCCGTAATCGCCGACGACCTTTAAGAGATCGTCAAGCAGGTCATCCACCAGAATGTGGTTGTCCACCCGCTCAATGAATTCGAATACCGCCTTTTCCTGCACGCCCATTTGGATAATCCGGTTGCGTTGGCCTGCAAATGGCCTGAATCACTTGTTAATGGCTGACAGCGTAACCCGTAAAATTATAGTGCGCAAACTTCAAATACTTTTGCAATGAGCATTGTTATTATTCTGATATTCTGGATAAGTTTGACTTCTAATTAATTAGCTTTTCGAGATCTTGGTTGTTGTTGCGCAAGATTTTTCTCCATACCTTGATGCATGTATCAATATTGGAACCTGGCAGGACGCAATAAGCTGGACCGTCTGCCAGCCGTGGGTTGTCGTTCGGGCTTGTCGCATCGGGCGGATCTCTTCGGAATTGCCGCTATTGCCTTGGCTAGGGATAAGTCCGTTCGGCGATGGGTGTTGTCTCGATGAGGTTTTCAATCGCTGCAACAAGAACGCGCTCGGCCGGGTTCATGCTGCGGCGCGGGTTGGTGACAAAATGAATGTCGGCGACCGGCAATCCTGTATAGGGCGGCAACGGCCAGAGAAGGCCTGCGTCGACATCGCGCGTTGCCACATGAACCGGAAGCGCGCCCACTCCGATCCCGGCAACGATCATGCGGCGAACCTCGGGAAGGTTTGCGGATACACCCTTGATCACCGGATTGAGCAGCGCACGCTCGCGCAACTGGCCGAGCAGGATCAGTGGGCCGCTTTCGACTTCGGTCTGAAACGAAACCGAGTTCTCGCCCTGCAATTCAGACAGCTTGATCTGGGTCTTGCCGAAAAGCCGGTGATGCGGGCCACAGTAGAGCGCAAATTGTTCGCGGTAGAGCGGCACGGCCGAAAGCAGCGGGTCTGGGTCTCGCATCAGGCAAATGCCCAAGGTCGCCCGGTTCTGCCTGACGCGGTTGAGCACTTCGGAGCTTTCGGCAATCGCAATCGAATAGGTGACATCCGGATTTTGTGAATTGAATTCGTGCAGAACGTGATCAAGGTGCCGGGAGACGACATGGCTGGTCATGACCATATTGATGTGGCCGCTTACATGCCGCTGTGCCTTGTTCAGCAGGCCCGGTATCTGCGACACAGCGCCGAACATGGCGTTGCATTCCTGATAGAGGATCTGGCCGGATTCGGTCAGGGCAAAATTGCCCGGCCGGCGGTCCACCAGCGATACACCGACCGTTCGTTCCAGCCGCTTGAGCGCGCTGCTGATCGTGGGTTGCGTCACCCCGAGATAGTCCGCGGCACGGGTGAGACCCTTCTGGTCGACCACGATCATGAATGTCCTGAGCAGGTTCCAGTCGAGGTTCCAGGGAAACCGTTGTTCGTATGGCTGCATCATAAATCCTGTTTATAGTCTGGATTGATATTATCTGTTTGATCCATAGTAAATTGCCATGCGACAAAATGGGAGATGCGTGTCTCGGTGATTGGTGTGACCGGGTAAGGTTCCTGGATCAGGGCATGGTTTTCGAAGAAGACCCGCGCGAGGTGATCTTCAGGAACCCGGCCAATCAGCGCATGAAGAACTTCCTCCGAAAATACCTCAAAGGACAGCATTAGCGTGAAGACCAGCGGCAGAGATCTGAAGTCCAATCTTTTCTACCAGTCCCGTCTGACCCGGCCGATGCTCGACCGGTCGGAGGGTATCTATCTCTATGACACCACCGGTAAACGCTATCTCGATGGATCGAGCGGCGCGATGGTGTCCAACATCGGCCATTCCAACGCCAATGTGCTCACCGCTATGAAAGCGCAGATGGACAAGGCCACTTTCGGCTACCGGCTGCATTTCCAGAACGAGGCGGCTGAAACACTGGCGCGGATGACCGCCGAACGGATGCCCGAGGGCCTTGACCGGGTGTTTTTCGTCTCGGGCGGCTCGGAAGCTATCGAAAGCACCATCAAGCTTGCCCGGCAATATGCGCTGGCAATTGGGCAGGACAGCCGCTGGAAGGTGATTTCGCGGTTTCCCTCCTATCATGGCGGCACGCTGGGTGCCGTGGCGCTCACCGGCTACGATCCGCTGACCAAGCCGTTCGAGGCGATGTTCCGCCCGATGCCGAAGATCGCCGCGCCGCTCTGCTATCTCGACCGCGACAATCTCTCGGACGCGGACCGCGGGCTGAAATACGCCGACATGCTGCGCGACGAAATTCTCGCACAGGGTCCGGAAACGGTTCTCGCCTTCATAATGGAGCCCGTCGGCGGCGCGTCGACTGGCGCGCTTGTGGCGCCCGACAGCTATTACGGCCGTATCCGCGAGATCTGCGACGAGTTCGGCATCCTGTTGATCTACGACGAGGTGATGACCGGGGCAGGGCGCACCGGCAAGTTCGTGGCATCCGAGCACTGGGGCGTGATCCCGGATATCGTTGCGCTGTCGAAGGGCTTTGCCGCGGGCTACTCGCCGCTGGGTGCGATGGTTGCGCAGAATGTGATCGTCGACAAGGTGCTCGACGCCGGCGGCTTCATGCACGGCTTTACCTATGCCGGCAATCCGCTGGCCTGTGCTGCCGGTTGCGCGGTTCTCGAAGAAATGGACCGCCTCAATCTGGTCGAAAATGCCAGGGTGATGGGCGACCTGCTGAAGGCGGAACTCACCAAGCTGATGGACCGCTATCCGTTCATTGGCGATGTGCGCGGCAAGGGTTTGCTGCTCGCGTTCGAACTTGTCTCCGACCGCGAAACCATGGTGCCGCTGCCAAAGGCGCTCAACGCCTACAACCGGCTGGTGGATATCGCTTACGAGCGCGGGTTGATCATCTATTCGCGCCGCACCCGTGGCGGCCATGAGGGCGACCATTTCCTGGTCTGCCCGCCGCTGATCATCACCGCTGAGCAAATAGGTGAAATCATCGGCACCCTGATCGAGTGTATCGATGCGATGGCAGCAGAGATAAACCTGCCGGTGAACCGGTAATGCCGGCACTCGATAAATCCACGACGATGACAGAAGCCATCGCCCAGATCGGCGATGGCGCACGCGTCATGATCGGCGGCTTCGGCGTGCCCGGAACGCCGTTTTGTCTGATCGAGGAGCTGGTTCGGCATGGGCCAAAAGGCCTCACCATCATCAAGAACGATGCAAATGAAGCCGCAATGGGCGTCGACTGGCTGCTTGCCGCAGGCATGGTGAAACGTCTGATCACCAGCCACATCGGGCTCAATGCCAATGCCATCCGGATGATGAACGCCGGCGAGGTCGAGGTTGAATTCGTCGCTCAGGGCATACTCGCCGAACGCATCCGCATCGCGGGCGCCGGGTTGAAGGGCTTTGTCTCCGACATCGGCATGGGAACGCTTCTGGCCGAAGGCAAGCAGAGGCTCGAGATCGACGGCAAGACTTATCTGTTTGAACCCGCAATTGAGGCGGATTTCGCGCTGGTCCATGCGGCCCGCGCCGACACTGCCGGCAATCTCGTCTATGAGGCGACCGCGCGCAATTTCAATCCGCTGATGGCAATGGCGGCGGAATGCACGATCGCCGAAGCGGAGACCATCGTGCCAATCGGTGTGATTCACCCCGATGCCGTACACACGCCTGCGCCCTTTGTCGATCACCTGGTTGCCCTGCCTGAACTTCCGGAGGTGTACGGTGTCGTCAAGCGCTAAGGACAGAATGCTGCGACGAGCAGCGGCGGATATCAAACCCGGCATGACCGTCAATCTTGGCATCGGTCTGCCGACCCAGGTTATGAACTTTGTCGCGCCTGATTGCCCGGTCTGCCTGCATGCGGAAAACGGCATTGCCGGCGTTGGCGGGCTGGCGGCGCCCCGTCACGCCAACCGCAATCTGATCGATGCCGGTGGTGGTTACGTCACCTGCGCGCCCGGCGGATCGTTCTTTGACAGCGCGGTGTCGTTTGCGCTGGTTCGGGGAGGTCGGCTTGATCTTACCCTCCTTGGTGCTTTTGAGGTGGCCGAGAATGGCGATCTTGCCAACTGGATCATCCCGGGCAAGTTCGCGGCCGGCGTCGGCGGGGCAATCGAGCTGGCACAGAAGGCCAGGCGCGTTGGTGTTCTCACCACCCATACCGACAAGCACGGCAATCCGAAGATCCTCAAACGCTGCACCCTGCCGTTGACTGCCGTGGGCTGCGTTCACCGCATCTACACCGACATGGCCGTCTGTGATGTCAAACCCGACGGCCTGCATCTTGTCGAGATCGCTGAAGGCGTTACGCTCGCCGAGGTGAGGGACGCCACCGGCGCGGGTTTGATCGTCGCCGACGGACCGATGCCGACATTCTAGGAACGGACAGACCCATGACCCCGGACGATGAGACAGCAATTCTGAACGCGGTGGATGCGGTGTTTGACCGCGAGATCGAGTTTCTCGCCGAACTCACCTCCCACCCGTCCACTCGTGGCAGGGAACAGTCGGCGCAGGACTTCATGGCGGGCGAACTGGCGCAACGCGGCTACGCTGTTGACCGTTGGACCATTGACGTCGCTGACATCGCGCATCTGCCGGGATTCTCGCCGGTGATCGGCAATTACGAGGATGCGGTCAATGTGGTCGGCACCCACCGGACCCGCGGCGGCAACGGCAAGAGCCTGATCCTCAACGGCCATATCGATGTGGTGCCCGAAGGCCCGCTCGACATGTGGGACACGCCGCCCTTTGAGCCGCGGATCGAGGACGGCTGGATGTATGGCCGCGGCGCCGGCGACATGAAAGCGGGTCTTGCCTCAAACCTGTTCGCGCTCGATGCGCTTCGGCACCTGGGCTTTGCACCCGCAGGCGACGTGTTCATCCAGTCCGTGGTCGAGGAGGAATGCACCGGCAATGGCGCGCTCGCCTGCCTGCAGCGTGGTTATACTGCCGATGCGGCGCTGATCCCCGAGCCGTTCGAGGAAAAGCTGGTGAAGGCGCAGCTTGGCGTGCTCTGGTTCCAGGTGCATCTCAAGGGCATCCCGGTTCACGTTGCCTATGCCGGCAGCGGCTCGAACGCCATAGAGGCTGCAATTCCGCTGATTGCAGCGCTGCACGAGATGGAGCACCGCTGGAACGCCACCGACCGCCGCCACGGCGCCTATGCCGGACACAATCACGCGCTTAATCTCAATATTGGAAAAATACAGGGCGGCGACTGGACCAGTTCGGTTCCGGCCTGGTGCGTGTTCGATGTGCGGATGGGCCTGTTCCCCGGCCAGAACCTCGAAGACGCCAAGCGTGAGATCGAGGCGGTGCTGGCGGAGGCCGCGCAGGGCCATCCGTTCCTGAGCAAAAACGCGCCGGAAATCATCTATCACGGCTTTCACGCTGAAGGCTATGCGCTGTCGGAGGACGGGTCAGCCGACGCCACCCGCGCGATCTCGGCGCTTGAAACCGCTCACCGGACGGTCACCGGCAAGCCGCTCGACAAGATCGCCATCACCGCCACCACCGACGCGCGGTTCTTCGGGCTTTATGCCGGCATTCCGTCGCTGGTCTACGGACCTAGGGCCGAAGCCATTCATGGGTTCAACGAGCGCGTCGAACTGGAATCTGTCAGGCGGGTCACGCAGGCGACAGCCTTGTTCATTGCCAGTTGGTGTGGTCTGGAAAAGATCTGAGGCGCATACTGGCATGCAATGCGGCAATATGCGGGCCTGAGTTATTCCTGGCGATATGCGCCGGGTGGTGTCTTGCAACCACCGATCAGCCCCAAAGCTCGATAGTCCCGAGGAGAGACACCGAACTGCTCACGGAAAATCCGTGAGAAATGCTGCAAATTGTTCAGGCCCCAGCGCATGGCGATGGCGCTGACGGTCCAGCCTGCGAACTGCGGATTGCGCAAGTCCGAAGCCACGCCGGCAAGCCGCTGCTCGCGGATCTTGCTTGCAACCGACGTTCCTTCGGCCTGAAACACCTCGCTCAGGCGTCGGATCGAAATTGACAAGGCGGCAGCGATTTCGGCGCGATCGAGCTCCGGATCCCTCAGGCGCTGGGCGATGATGGTGTCGGCTTGATGAATCAGTCGCTGCTCTGACGCGGTGCGGATGTCGCCTGCGCCCCGAAGGGTGGTCAGTCCTGTTGCGCACAGGTCGATGATGCTGTCTTCAAGGCAACGGCTGGTGATGGCATTGGCGCTCGCCTGCGCCTCGACCAGTCGTAACACGCTGTCGCGGACAAGGCCGCCAATCTGCGTGGCTCCGCTGACTGTCATCCCGGTGAGCAAATCGGCATTGGGCAATCGTTGCAGCATCTCTGCTTTGGGAATCTGGACGACAAGCTGACGGAAACCGTCAGGTAGCGTCAGATCATAGGGTTCGCTGGAACTGTAGAGCGCAAAGTCGCCATAGCCGAGTTCGGCCCTTCGCCCGCATTGCTCGACAAGACCCTGTTTTTCCAACTGAATGCTGAGCAGGAACCAGTCGTCGCTCGCCTGTCCGATATCGCGTTTGCGTCGGCGTACCAGCTGCTGGCTTCCGGAGACAAAGGACGTTGAAATGCGCGGCATCCGGTTCAACCGGATCTCCCCGACAAAGTTGGTTTGCGCATTGGACGTGCATTCAAGGCGAACATAGGTGTCGCAGACAGCCTCGCGCCAGAATGCAAATCTGTCGCGCTGATGAACCGTGTTGGTGGTCAGGTGGATGCCGGTTTCGATCAGTTCAGCCTCCATTGTTCAGGTTCAAGAATTGACCAATTCCGGCGAAAATCAAGCGTTTTTTTCGTCTGCCCAGAATCACAAGTTTGCTCGCCCAGTCAGTAAAGTGTGCTGCTCTCGCGGATGACATTCTGTTTGACGATGGAAATCCAATAAAAGGGAACAGATATGTCAGGATCATTCAAAGTTGCAGCAGTGCAGGCCGCTCCGGCTTTTCTCAATCTGGATGCGGGCATCGACAAGGCCGTCGGGCTCATCGAGCAGGCCGCCGCGCAGGGCGTCAAGCTGATCGCGTTTCCGGAAACCTGGTTGCCCGGCTATCCGTGGTGGATCTGGCTTGATGCGCCAGCCGTCACCATGGCTTACGTCATTCCCTACAATCTCAATTCGGTCGAACGCGGCAGCGCACAGGACAAGCGGCTGGCCAAGGCCGCGCGGGATAATGATATTCAGGTGGTCATGGGGCTCTCCGAACGCCACAACGGCACGCTCTACATCTCGCAATGGCACTACGGCGCCGATGGAGAGATCATCTCGCGACGCCGCAAGCTCAAGCCAACCCATGTCGAGCGGACGGTGTTCGGTGAAGGTGATGGCAGCGACATGGTGGTCAAACCGACGGATCTGGGTCGGGTTGGCGCGCTGTGCTGCTGGGAGCATCTGCAGCCGCTGAACAAATACGCCATGTATTCGCAGAACGAGCAGATCCACATCGGCTCGTGGCCCAGCTTCAGCCTCTACAAGGGCGGCGCCTACGCGCTTGGCCCTGAGCTCAACACTGCGGCGAGCCAGATGTACGCCGCCGAAGGCCAGTGTTTCGTGCTTGCGGCCTGTGCAACCGTCAGCCAGGATATGTTCGACATGCTCTGCGACACGCCGATGAAGCAGCAGTTCCTGACAACTGGTGGCGGATTTGCCCGGATATTCGGGCCGGACGGCTCACCGATGGGCAACGTACTTGATGAACATGAGGACGGTCTGGTGATCGCCGAAATCGATCTCAACATGATTTCGATCGCCAAGGCGGCGGCCGATCCTTGCGGGCATTATTCGCGGCCGGATGTTTTCCGGTTGATGTTCAACCAGAAGCCCAGCCCGGTGGTGATGTCGTTTGAGAACGATGCAGCGCGGGACATCGCTGAAGCCGCGGAAGAACAGCTCAGCGTGATGCAGCAAGCTGCTGCCGAATAAGCACCAGGCCCTCTGTTCCCGTCAGGACGCAAGGTCCATCCCATTCGGGGCAGGGGGCAGCTCTCTGTCAGAAGGATTTTCGAGATGCTTACAAGCGACGAGTTTTACACAGATGCGCAACGCGAGCTGCAAGCCCGGCATGACAGCGTCAAGCTTGCCAATGTGGTGGTGCAGGCGATTGTCCGCGACGAAATCGAGGCGCCGCATGTGCCGTTCATTGAAAGCCGCGACTTCTTCTTTCTCTCGACCGTCAGTGCGGGAGGCGAGCCGACGGTGAGCTACAAGGGCGGAGCCGCAGGACTGGTCAAGGTGCTGGATTCGCGCACTCTGGTATTTCCGAACTATGACGGCAACGGCATGTTCAAGTCGATGGGCAACATTTCCGAAGCCGCGAAGGTCGGTCTGCTGTTCATCGATATGGAAACGCCCAACCGGATCCGGGTGCAGGGAAATGCAAAGCTGTCACCCGAGGATCCCGAACTGGCGAATTATCCCGGCGCCAACATGCTGGTGCGCGTGGATGTAACCGCCTGCTTCCTCAATTGCGCGCGCTATATCCACAAGCACAAGCGGGTCTCTCAAAGCCCGTATGTTCCCGACGACAAGGGAGAACAGCCGTTCCCCAGCTGGAAGCGGATCGACATGGTGCAGGATGCCTTGCCCGCCAGGGACAACGGCCGCGCCGCTGCGGAGGGTGGCACAATTACGTTTGACGGCTATGTTGAGAAACTGATGGAAGGCACTTCCTGACGAGCAGGCTGCCACTTCATGCGGATGATGACTAAGTCCTTCCAACAATATCGATTGCGGTTCAAATTACATTGGTTAATCTGAATATGTGCATTTGAAATGGAAACGGGAGGACTGACATGAGACACCTGGGAGGAATGCTGGCGGCGCTGTTTGCGATTGCCATGCTGGCGATGCCATCGATTGCGGCTGCGGCCGAGCACAAGCTGGTGCTGCAGATCAGTGACAATGATGCCGACAAGATGAACACGGTGATGAATGTGGCTGCGAACGTGTCGCGGCTCTATTCTGAGCGCGGCGATATGGTCGACATCAAGGTCGTCGCCTTCAATGCCGGCCTGCACATGTTGCGTCCGGATACATCGCCGGTGGCTGACCGGATCACCAATTTCGTGGCCAGCATGCCGAACGTACATTTTCAGGCCTGTGACAACACCAGGCAGGCGATGGCGAAGAAATCCGGCAAGGACGTGCCGATTTTCGAGTTTGCCGAGGTGGTGCCTGCCGGTGTGGTCACGATCATCGAGCTGAGTGAAAACGGCTATACGATCGTTCGTCCCTAAACCGGGCACGTGTTAAATGAGCCGCCTGCTTCCCGCAGCGTCTTTGCCACTCCAGCCGGAAGGGCAATGCAGCGGGGCAGGCGGCTTTTTCATGCATTCAATTCAGCTGCCCCGGGTCCGCTTGGCTTCGGCCAAGACCTGAAGAACAGCGGCCTTTACCTCCGCGTCCTGCGCCAGCACAGCCTGGCTCAGCGTGTGCAGCCGCTCGCGCGTGTCATGCAGCTGGTCGAGCAGGTCAAGGACAACCGGCAACGTCTCTTCCTCGACATCCATGTCGTAGCGCAAGGTGCAGATCAGCCGGACGCGGGCAAATTGCAGCTCGCTGAAGGTCGGGTGTCCCGCCTCTTGCGCCGCTTCAACCAGCGCATCGCGGATCCAGCGTTCCAGATCCTCGCGATGCAGTTCGGGAACCAGCGAAATCACCTCTTCCAGATTTCTCATGACAGCATCTCCTTGCGAGGATTTTGTGCATGCTCGGGTGTCCAGCCTTCAAGGAATGCCGACAGTTCCGGCTCATTGCCATCGGGCAGCACCACCTTGAGGGTGACGTAGAGATGACCTCTCACCCCGGTTTTCCGGTTTTTGATGCCGCGGTCCTTGAGCCGCAGCTTGGCGCCGGTGTTGGAGCCTTTCGGCACCGCGAGGCTCACATGGCCGGTCAGCGTCGGAACCTCGATCTTGGCGCCGAGAACCGCTTCCTTCAGCGTGACCGGAACCTCGAGATGGATGTTGTCGTCCTTGCGGACAAAATGCGCATCGGGTTCGATGTGCAGTTCGATATAGGCGTCGCCAGCGGGGCCGCCGCCAAAGCCCGGGCCGCCCTGACCCTTGAGCCGCAATGTCTGGCGATCTTCTGCCCCTTCGGGGATGGTGACCTTGAGTGTCTTTCCATCGGGTAGCTGCAGCGTGTTCACTCCGCCCTTTGCGGCGTCGAGGAAGGAAACGCGCAAGGTATAGTTCACGTCCTGACCTGCCGCCTTCATGCCGCCGGGACCACCGCTGCGCCTGCCGCCCATGCCGCCACCAAAGGCGCGGGCGAGAAATTCCTCGAGATCTTCATTGCTGGCAAATCCGTCCTGGCTGGCGTGGAAACCCGATGATTGCGGGCCTGCATGATCGCGATAATACTGCTGCTGTTTTTCCGCACCCGATGCATCGATCTCGCCGGCATCGAAACGCTTGCGCCGGTCCTTGTCCTTGAGGAACTCATAGGCGGCTGCGATGTCCTTGAATTTGGCTTCGGCCTGCTTGTCATCAGGATGCAGGTCGGGATGGTACTTCTTCGCAAGCTTCTTGAAGGCGAGCTTGATGTCCTGGTCAGTCGCCTCCTTTTTCAGCCCTAGGGCTTCATAAGGGTTCTTCATTCGGTTTGCTCCAGCATTGGCCGCCACTCATCTTTCTGCACTCGTGCCCAAGACAGACATCTGGTGTGTTTTTGGTCGCATGCAAGGACGGCCAGCTCAGTGTGATCTGCATTGTGGACATTTTTAGCATTGCGGCTTGAGGGACCGCATTGAGCTTGATCAATCAGGGATTGGTCAATGCGCGCGTGTCCGGCCTGCAGCACGACGGGTTTAACCTATGCTGCGGCAAGGCTGCATGCGTTCACGGCTTGGGCCGGTATCAGGGCCGAGCTCAGTCGGTCAGGGCAAGAACGGTTTCAGGCGCGAAATGCACCTTTATCGTCTGCCCGGTCACCGGCGGCGGCCGTGTCGGGTCGTTGAATGTGTCAAGTGACAGCGCAACGTCGCCGATCAGCAGTTTGATGCGGATGACCGCGCCGAGGAAATTGACCGACTCGATGCGGGCTTCCAGCGTCTGGTCGCCATCGCGATGTTCGCGCCGGATCGATTCCGGTCGCAGCGCCAGACGGATGGCATCGCCCTGCTTTACTGTGCTCGGAAGCGACAGGCCGGAGATCGCCGCTGGTCCGACTGTGGCTTCTCCGCGTGTGGTGTCGGTCACCGTCGCATCGAGCTGGCTCAAAGTGCCGACGAAGGCTGCGACAAAGGACGTGCTCGGGTGATTGTAGATCTCGGCTGGCGTGCCGATCTGTTCGATCCGGCCCTGGTTCATGACCATGACCCGGTCTGACATGGAAAGCGCTTCTTCCTGGTCGTGGGTCACGAAAATCGTGGTGATGCCGAGATCCTGCTGGATGGCGCGGATTTCCTCGCGCAGCGACACGCGGATCTTGGCGTCGAGCGCCGAAAGTGGCTCATCAAGCAAAAGCACGGTGGGGCGCGGCGCGATCGCCCGGGCAAGCGCCACGCGCTGCTGCTGGCCGCCCGACAGCTGCCATGGAAACCGGTCAGCCAGTTGCGGCAGCCCGATCAGCGCCAGCATTTCCGTGACGCGCTTGTCGATGTCCGCGCGACCGACCCCCGCCACCCTGAGGCCAAAGCCGATATTGCCTGCCACCGTCAGGTTCGGAAACAGCGCATAGGACTGGAACACCATGCCAATATTGCGCTGGCTCGGCTTGAGATAGGTGACGTCACGGCCGTCAATGCTGATCGAGCCGGTGCTCGGCGTCTCAAAACCTGCCACCATCCTCAGGATTGTCGTCTTGCCGCAGCCCGATGGTCCGAGAAACGAGACGAACTCGCCGCGGCCGACCTCGATGTCGGCGTTGCGCACAACTTGCGTGGCCCCGTAGGATTTGGAAATTCCGTTGATCGAGAGATAGGGAGCTTCAGTCATCAGTCTTTCACCGGAATTGCTGGTTTGGGCGCGAGCCGCGCGACAAGCTGGATGAGCCCCATGCAGGCCCAGGTGATGCCAAAGGCGATCACGGCGAGGGCAGCAGGCTCATAGGCGCGGTTGGCACCGAGCAACTGCATGTAAGGCCCGAAGGCGGGACGGTTGAGAAGCGCCGCCAGCGTAAACTCGCCAATAACGATGGCGAGCGTGACAAAGGCGCCCGACAGGACTGCGACAAGAACATTGGGCAGGATCAGCCGGCCGAGGATGGTGAACCAGCTGGCGCCGAGCGATTGCGCGGCCTCGGTCAGGGTGGTCACGTCGATGGTGCGCAAGCCCGTGTCGACGGCGCGGTACATGTAGGGCAGCGACAGCGTCGCATAACCAAACATAAGAAGGATGTTGGTGCCCGTCGCGGTGCCGGTCAGCGGCAGCCAGCTCGAGGTGTTGTAGAGCCTTATGTAGCCGAAAACGACAACAATGGCCGGGATCACCAGCGGCAGCAAGGTGAGGAATTCAACATAGGGCCGCGCGCGCGGCAGCTTGAGCCGGACCCAGTAGGCAGTCGGCACCACCAGCAGCACACCGAACAGGATGGTGAAAATCGCCATGATCACGGAGTAGCTGAAGGTTTCCTGAAATCTCGGATCGGCCAGCACTTTCGCATAGGCATCGAGCGAATAGACGCCGCGCCGCATTTTCAGCGAAAACTCGGTCATGCCCAACAGTGGCAGCAGGAAATAGAGGACGCCGAATGCGAGGGCGGCCCAGGCGGCAAGACGCTTCATTTCTGCCACCTCTCGGAGCGCGCGCGCAGCACGATATAGATCGTGTTGGCAATGCCGGTGACCACGATCATGCCAAAGGCCAGCGCGTAGCCCAGATGCGGATCGCCCAGCACATCGCCGCGGATCTGGGCAAACAGCAGGATCGGGACGATGTTGAGCGACGACCCGGTCAGCGCGATCGCGGTGGCCACAGCGCCAAAGGAATTGGCAAACAAGAGAGCCATGGTGCCCAGTATCGCCGGAAACAGGATCGGAAACGCCACCATCCGCCAGTATTGCGGCCCGGTTGCGCCGAGAATTTCCGCAGCTTCGCGCCATTCCCGCTTCAGGCCGTCAAGGGCCGGCGTGATGATCAGGATCATCAGCGGGATCTGGAAGAACAGATAGGTGATCGTCAGGCCCCAGAAGCTCAGGATGTTGAAGCCGAGCATGCGCAAATCAATGCCGAGACTGGTTTTGAGAAAAACCGTGACCAGGCCAATCGGGCCGAGGGTGGCGAGAAAGGCAAACGCCAGCGGCACGCCAGCAAAATTCGAGGCGACGCCGGAGAATGTCAGCAGTGGTCCGCGGATAGCCTTCGGTAGGCCGCCGAGCGTCATCGCGGCCGCCATGCAGAAGCCGATCAGGCATCCGAGCGATGCCGAGGCCAGCGAGATCTTGATCGAAACCCAGTAGGCTGACCGGATCGAAGCCGTGTTGAGGCCGATCACATTGTCGAACGTGAATGTCCCGTCGATGGTGCGGAACGCGCCCACCACGATGTACATGGTCGGAGCCAGCAGGAACAAGGTCACGAACAGCAGGAACGGAACGAGCCCGAGCCAGTGCAACGGCAGCCTTGCCATCAAGGGTACGCGCCTGGCGATGTCGGGGGAGGGCCGGGATGTCATCAAGCCACGATCGTATGAGGAGAAAAAGCATCCGCCCCGCGATGGTCGCGGGGCGGGTTTTCAGGCAGATATTTTACTGAACGTTGGCGCCGACGACGGCATCCCATCCGGCAACAACGGCTTCCTTGTTGGCGTTGACTTCGTCAAGCGTCGGGAAGTAGGCCTTGGCATAGCCTTCTGCCGGCGGCAGGGCGTCGAGCAGATCCTGCGGGATCACGCCGCGGGCAGCCATGTCGTTGAAGCGGATCGGGTGGCAATAGCCCTTGAGCCAGCCGAGCTGACCTTCGTCCGAATAGAGGTATTCCATCCAGAGCTTGGCAGCGTTGGGGTGCGGTGCGTAGGCGCTGATTGCCTGCACGTAAACACCGGCGAGAACGCCCGAAGCCGGAACCACGACTTCAACCGGCGGGTTGCCTGCGAGTGTGTCCTTGGCAGCCAGCGCATTGTAGTCCCACATGGCGATGATCGGGGTTGCGCCCTGAGCCAGTGTTCCGGCCTTGCCGATCACGGGGACGAAGTTGCCGGCCTTGTTGAGTTCTGCAAAGAACTCGAGACCCTTTTCGCCGGCTTCCTTGCCAGCAGCCGCTCCGGTTGACAGACCGGCCGCCAGAGCACCCAGGATTGCCTGGTTGGACGCGCGCGGATCACCGGCAAGTGCGACCTGGCCTGCATATTCAGGCTTGAGCAGGTCCGACCAGTCCATTGGTGTGTTGGCGACCAGATCCTTGTTCACCAGGAACGACATCACGCCGTAATAGTCGCCGTACCAGAAGCCTTCGGCATCCTTGGCGCCATCGGGAATCGAATCCCATGTCGAGACCTTGTAGGGCTGGACCAGGCCTTCGGCCTTCGAAGCCGGACCGTAGGCGAGGCCGACGTCGATGACGTCCGGCGCCTGCGGACCGGTGTTGTCCTTGTTGGCGCGAATGGCTTCGAGTTCGTCGGCGGAGCCGGCGTCAGGGTTGAGCTCATTGACGGTGATTTCGGGGTACTTCGCCTTGAAACCAGCGATCACGTCACCGTAACCGCACCAGCTGTGCGGCAACGCGATTGTGGTCAGCATGCCTTCGGCCTTGGCGGCTGCGACCAGCTCGTCCATGTTCTGGCTGAATGCCGCGCCGGCAAAATTCATCGTGAATGCTGTGGTGGTGGCAAGCACCACGCCAAGCTTTTGAAGTCTCGACATTTCGAACGCTCCTGTTTCCGCCTAAGCGGTTTGTTATTGCCCGTTCTCAGGGGTCTCAGGTGATTTGGTCACCACGACGTGAGCACCTAAGCGCCGTCCATGACGGCAGGATGACAGTCGCAGTTCGCATTGTCGCCAGAAGGTGATCCAACTGCATTTTCAGCCTTTTCGCAATAGTGAAAAATTTAGCCGGCTCATCTTGTCAGGCGGCGCTGGAAATTCGCTCTGGCCTGCTCTGCTAAAAGGAGGCTGGTGCTGGTTGCTGTTCAAGCTCGGTCTTCCCGGCTAACCTGTTGCCAATTGTGGATTTGGAGGGGAATGACCATGATCTCACGCCGTCAGCTTATGAAGGCGGGCCTTCTCGGCACTGCCGCCCTGCCGATGCTGCTGCCACGCAAGGCCAGGGCAGCGATCGCGGATGTGGATGTCATTGTCATCGGCGCCGGTATTGCGGGGCTGGCTGCAGCGCAGCGCCTGGTCGAATTGGGATACGAGACGATTGTTCTTGAGGCCGACAGCGTCCCTGGCGGACGGATCAAGACCGACTGGACGCTTGAGGCACCGTTCGAGGTTGGCGCCGGTTGGATCCACGGGCCGGACGGGAACCCGATTTCGGACCTGGCAGAGGCGGTCGATGCCAAGCCATTCGTCACCGATGACGACAGTTATCGCGTCTTTGCGGCGAATGGCGATCCTGTCTCTGTCAGTGACATTGATGCAGGCAACAAGCGTCTTGAGAAGCTCTATGCCGCGATAGACGACGAACTCGACAATGACATGGCGCTCTCCAAGGCGATTGCACGGATGGGCGGGAAACTGAAGTCTGATCCGGTCGTCAACTGGATGACCTCTGCCTATACCGAGTTCTCGACGGGCGGCCCCATCGACAAGCTCTCGGGCTACTATTTCGACGAGGATGGCGTGTACCCCGGCGATGATGTGATCTTGACGCAAGGCTACGACACCATCATCCGGCAAATGGCTGGCCCGCTCGACATCCGGCTGAACACACGTGTTTCGGCAATTGCCTATGAGAAAGGAGAGGGGGCTGTCGTTTCCACGGATGCGGGTGATTTCGAATCCAGCTTCGTGATCTGCACAGTGCCTTTGGGTGTGCTCAAGTCAGGCGATATCCGGTTTGATCCACCGCTTCCCAAAGGCCATCGCCGCAGCATCGAAAAGATCGGCATGGGCAATGTTACCAAGCTGGCGCTCAAGTTCGACAAGGCCTATTGGCCCGCAGATGTTCAGTATTTCGGCCTTATGACCGAAACACGCGGCCGCTGGAACTATTTTCTCAATTACCGGACCTTCAGTGAGGAGAACATCCTGCTGGGCCTGTGTTTCGGCAGTTACGCGCAGACGGCGGAAGCAATGAGCGATGACGAGATGGTGGCTGACTGCATGGATGCCGTCAGGACAATGTTTGGCGGCGATGTGCCGGAGCCTTCAGGCCACCTGGCAACACGCTGGTCGAAGAACCCGAACAGCCGGGGTGCATACTCCTACAGCTCGGTCGGTTCGCAACCAAAGCACTTTGATGATCTTGCCGCACCTGTTGCCGATACCATCCTTCTGGCAGGCGAGCATACGAATTTCGAATACCACGCGACCGTTCACGGGGCTTACCAAAGTGGTCGAAACGCAGCGCAAATCATTGAAGACCGCCTGGCTGACTGAGGCTTGTCCGGGAGTGGCGTGCGCGATAGGGGCTGAGCTTGTATCACCTGCCGTTTGACTGCAGTGCTGTCGCGCTGAGCTGCGCGTAGCTCAAGGGTTTCGGGATGCTCGGCATGTCTGCACTCGCCGGTTCCGAGTTGGCACGTTGGTCGAGATCGCAAGTGAGAAAAGCTTCGGAACCAGGCGGCCATCACCGCGTTGAACGCGGGGTCGGCTTATCTGGCCGTAACATCAAGCGCCTTTGAGTGATCGGGGGCTTCTAGAGATTTCACGGCGCTGCGGCCCCGGAGACGGGATCACGCAGCGGCAAACATTGCATCATGATCGATATCAGTGCCGGGTGAACCCGGCATGGTAGCCTCATGCTTTGAACGACAGGAGATAATGATGGCTGATCTTCCCTTTAACAGTGCCCGGATCGAAGAACTGGTGTTGCGGCTCAATGCCGTGACGGCGAAGGAAGGCACAGATGTGCCCGACCTTGGCGGCAATGCCGCCGACGACGAGGTGGCTGCGACGCTGCAGGAGACCGACGGCGACCTCAGCCGCGACGAGATCACGCAAGAGATCTACAGCATGAACGACGAGCAGAAGGATGCGCTGGTCGCCCTGTTCTGGATCGGCCGCGGCGATGCTGAACCCGAGCAGTGGGAAGAGACAAAGGTGCTCGCGCGGCAACAGCACGAAGGGCTGGTCAGCCGTTACCTGCTGGGTCAACCGGAGGCAGGCGAGTTCCTGACCGAGGGTCTAGAGAAGATGCGCGAGTATGGCGTCGAATGAAGCTGGGCGGTAGGCTGTTGATCGATTGTCTGCCAAAGCCGACCTCGGGGCGAGGGTAGCTCACACCAAACATTGGCAGCGGTGAATGCAATGTCGCAGTTTGAGCTTGTTGCAATCCTTCTGGTGCTGACGGCGACGTTCAGTTGGGTCAATTTCCGGCTGGCACTGTTGCCGCACACCATCGGCCTGCTCGTTATGGGTCTCGGCGCCTCGCTCGTTGTCATCGCCGCCGAGACCTTGGTGCCGGGGCTGTTCAACTACGAAAACCTCAATCGGATTGTGCGCCAGGTCGATTTCGAGGGAACTGTTCTCGATGGAATGCTGGCGTTCCTGCTGTTTGCGGGCGCGCTGAATGTCGATGTCATGGGCCTTCGAAGTCGCGCGTTCACAATCGGCGCGATGGCGACCATTGGTGTCGTGGTTTCGACCGCGATAATCGGATTGGTGGTCTGGGCAGCGGCCGATCTGTTGGGGGTCTCTATCTCCTTGCCCTGGGCGCTTGTGTTCGGGGCGTTGATCAGTCCCACCGACCCGGTTGCGGTTCTCGCGACACTCAAGGAGGTCAAGGTCTCAAAAGATCTTCAGACCGTCATGACCGGCGAGACCCTGTTTAACGATGGCGTCGGCGTGGTGCTTTTTGCCGTTCTCGTCGATGCGGCCCTTGGCGGCACGCTTGACGGCCTCGAGGTCGGCCGGATGTTCCTGATCGAGGCTGTCGGCGGTGCAGCCCTTGGTGCCGTCACTGGTTATGTTGCCTACCGCGCCATGCGCGCCATCGATGATTATTCGATCGAGGTGCTGATTTCGCTGGCGCTGGTGGTGGGAACCTATGCGATTGCATCGAGGCTGGGGGTCAGCGGTCCGCTCGCTGTCGTGGTTGCGGGATTGCTGGTCGGAAGCCGGGGCCCGCGCGACGCACTGAGCGACCAGACCCAGAGATACCTTTTCGGCTTCTGGACCTTGATCGACGAAATGCTGAACTCGATCCTTTTCCTGCTGATCGGGCTTGAAGTTCTGGTGCTGCGGTTCGAGCCGGCCTTCGGCTGGCTGATGGCGCTGGCCGTGCCGCTGGTTCTTGTAGCACGGCTCGCTGCGGTCAGCGGGCCGGTCCTGCTGCTCGGCCTGTTTCGCAAGTTCGCGCGGGGGACCATTCCTGTTCTGACATGGGGAGGCCTGCGCGGCGGCATCTCGGTCGCGCTGGCGCTTTCCCTGCCGGAGGTCCCTGAAAAGTCGGAACTGCTCGCAGCAACCTATGCCGTGGTGGTGTTCACCCTGATTGTCCAGGGCCTGAGCTTGCGCGCGGTGATCAAGCGGGTGGTGAAGTGATGGCATGCGGGCCAGAAAGACCCGACTGAACCATCCAATCCGTTGAAATTAATGGTGGGCGCGACAGGGATTGAACCTGTGACCCCTGCAGTGTGAATGCAGTGCTCTCCCGCTGAGCTACGCGCCCGTCGCTGGTCCCGCGCCTGGCGGTCCGAACGGATCTGCGGCGGTATAAGCGCTGCGCGGGGCAGGCGTCAAGCGACAGTTCCGCGGACGGGGTTGATTTTGAAACCAGTGGGATGGCTGGCGCGATTAAGCCGCGGCGCGTGCTGCGATCAGTCGATGCACCAACTCTGCATCGAGCTCGTCGAAATGCTCGATGATGACATCCGGATTGAAGCTCACGACCGGCTTGTCGGAATAGCCGAAGGGAACGGCGATTGTCGGAACCGAAGCATTCTGCGCTGCCAGGATATCATTGACGCTGTCGCCGATCATCACCGCGTTGTTGTGCTTCCCGCCCGCCATGTCGATGGTTCCGAGAATATGGTCACCATGCGGCTTCCGCACCGCAAATGTATCGCCACCGGTGATGGCAGCGAAACGCCCGGTCAGGCCAAGGCATTCGAGCAGGCGGCGGGCCAGCGCTTCGGTCTTGTTGGTGCAGACGGCGAGCTTCATGCCTTCCGCCTCAAGCCGGTCGAGTGCGCTGATCAGGCCGGGATAGGGCTCGGACTCGCCCGGCATTTCGGCGGCGTAGTGGACCAGAAAGGCGTCGAACGCTTCTTCCAGCTGCTCGGGCGAAGAGGCATGGCCATGATGCTCCCAGGCGCGTTCGATCATCACCTTGGCGCCCTGGCCGACCAGCCAGGTCATGTCTTCGAAAGTCACCGGGGCGAGGTTGTTCAGACCCAGCACGTGATTGAGGCTCGCCATGAGATCGGGCGCGGTGTGGATCAGCGTGCCGTCGAGGTCGAAAATAACCAGGGAGGATGTCATGATGGCTCCGGGACGTAGAGGACGGGCGGCGCTGTTGGCCGTTGCGGCGCTGACTTAACAGGGAAGCCATACAGGCGCAATTGCCGACACATTTGCATTGGATATGCAGGTTTCTTTGGAAAATCGGCGATTTGTCGTTGATACTGGCCCGGAATGCAAAGCCATTGGCACGAGGTGGCATCACGGGCTTTGCCTTGTCTGGCTTCCATGCTAACAGGCGGACCAGCATCAACAACAATGGCAGACTGGCATGGACGCCCGGCAACTCAAGATCGCAGCAGCGCAGGCAGCACTCGAACACGTCGAGGACGGTATGCGGCTCGGTATCGGAACCGGTTCCACCGCGGATGAATTTGTCCGGCTGCTGGCGGAAAAGGTCGCCGACGGCTTCAATGTTCAGGGGGTTCCGACATCCGAGCGCACGGCGCGGCTATGTGTCGAGCTCGGGGTGCCGCTGTTTTCTCTCGATGACCTGCCGGAACTTGACCTGACCATTGACGGCGCTGACGAGGTTGATGCTTCGCTTGGGCTGATCAAGGGCGGCGGCGGTGCGCTGCTGCGCGAGAAGATCGTCGCTTCGGCCTCGTCGAGGATGATTGTCATTGCCGACGAGACCAAGCTGGTCGACACGCTCGGGCAGTTTCCGCTGCCGATCGAGATTGCGTGCTTCGGCATGACCGCGACCCGGCTTGCGGTCGAGCGGCTCGTGACGAAACTCGGACTGACCGGCGAGATCGTTCAGCGTCCCGACAAGGACGGTCCTTATCTCACCGATGGCGGACATTTCATCCTTGATGCATCTTTTGGCCGCATTCCGGATGCAGAAGCGCTCGCAAAAGGGCTCGCCACAATCCCCGGTGTGGTCGAACACGGATTGTTTCTCAATATGGCAGATGCCGCGATCATCGCTTCGCAAAGTGGCGCGCGGACATTGCTTGCGAAGGATTAAACAGGAGTGAAACCGAACATGACTATCCTAACCGGTCTCAAGCGTTTCGGCGCGGGCGTGATTGTGATCTCTGGCCTCGCTGTTGCGGGCAATTCGGCCATGGCGCAGGAGCTCAGCGACGACCACATTGCCGCTGCGCGGGGAGCAATCGCCGCTCTCGGATCAACAGATCAGTTCGATGGCATCATCCCAGGCACCGCCGAGCAGCTGAAAGTCAGCCTGATTCGGGCCAATGCCGACCTTGAAGAAGTCATCAGCGCGACCGTCGATGAAGAAGCTTTGAAGATCGTCCCGCGCCGTGGCGACCTCGAGAAGGAAGCTGCCCAGATCTACGCCAAGGCCTTTACCAAGGACGAGCTGGATGCGATCGCTGCATTCTACACATCCGATGCCGGCAAGAAGCTGATTGAAACTGGTCCGCTGGTTACGCGTGAACTGGTCAAATCGGCTGATATCTGGGCTGCCGGGGTCACCCGCGACCTGTCTGCAAATGTCAGTGCTGCGTTGACCGAGAAAGTTGGCGAGCGCCCGACACTTTCCGACGTCAAGCCGTAACGAATTTCTATCGAGCCGCGTTGAGCGGTTCCCTGCGGCATCACATTGTCGTGTTGGCGCAGCCAATTGAAAGCCCGGGCCAACGCCCGGGCTTTTATTTTGTACAGGCTTGGCTAAATAGGCAGCAAGCACACCGGCGCATTCACGTCCGGCATCGTCATGCTGGGAGCAACGGTTCCCGGCAAAGCGCACAAGAGGATTTCCGCACATGAGCGAATTTGACTTCGACCTTTTTGTCATTGGCGGAGGTTCAGGCGGCGTCCGGGCGGCGCGTCTTGCCGCGGGTCTGGGCAAGAAGGTGGCGATTGCCGAGGAGTACCGGTTTGGCGGCACCTGCGTGATTCGCGGCTGCGTGCCGAAAAAGCTGTTTGTCTATGCCTCGCAGTTCTCCGAGCATTTCGAGGATGCGCGCGGCTACGGCTGGAGCGTCGGCGAAAGCGCGTTCGACTGGAAGACGCTGATTGCCAACAAGGACCGCGAGATCGACCGGCTGGAAGCTCTCTACCGACGCGGGCTGGAGAATGCCGGTGCCGAGATCATCTCTTCGCGCGCCGAACTCACCGGTCCCAATTCCGTGCTGATCAAGTCGAGCGGGCAGACTGTAACCGCCGAGAAAATCCTGATTGCCGTGGGCGGAAGCGCAAACCCGCATGCTTCGCTTCCCGGTCATGAACTCTGCATCACCTCCAATGAGGCGTTTCACCTCGAGGAACTGCCGAAGGCTATCGTGATCGCAGGCGGCGGCTATATCGCGGTCGAATTTGCCAACATTTTTCATGGGCTCGGCGTCGAGACGACGATAATCTACCGCGGGCAGGAGATTCTCTCCAAATTCGATCTTGATATGCGGCGCGGACTGCACATGGCGATGGAAGAAAAAGGCATTCGGATCATCTGTCAGGAGATCTTTTCCAAGGTCGAACGCGGACCCGATGGCCGGTTGCTGGCCCATACGTCTGGCGGCAAATCGCTCATGGCGGATCAGGTCCTCCTGGCGCTTGGCCGCGATCCCAACACCGAAAGTCTCGGGCTTGAGGCTGCGGGCGTGAAGACCGGCGTCAAGGGCGAAATCCTGATTGACGACTACTCGCGCACCAATGTCGAAAGCATCTATGCGGTTGGCGATGTCACCGACCGTGTGCAGCTGACGCCGGTCGCCATCCATGAGGCGATGTGCCTGATCGATACGCTCTACCATGACCGGCCGACGTCGCCGGATCATGACCTGATCGCCACGGCAGTCTTCTCCCAGCCCGAGATCGGCACCGTCGGCCTGTCCGAAGATGAAGCCTCAAAGTGTTATGACGAGCTTCAAATCTACCGCGCTGAATTCCGGCCAATGAAGGCCACCCTGTCTGGGCGGTCGGAAAAAACCATCATGAAGATCGTGGTCAATTCAGAAGACCGCAAGGTGCTCGGCGTCCACATCCTCGGCCACGAGGCCGGCGAAATGGCGCAGATCCTCGGCATCGTGCTCAAGGCCGGTTGCACCAAGGATGATTTCGATCGCACCATGGCAGTCCACCCGACGGCATCGGAAGAGCTGGTGACTATGTACAAGCCGAGCTACCGGGTAAAGGGTGGCGAGCGGGTCTGAGCTGCATAAGCGTCAAGCGCCTTTCAGCCAGTCAATCGGGTCCTGCCAGAGTGTGTCGCGAAAGCGCGAACGGAAGAAATCGAGATGGCCGATCGGGCCGCCGGCTGTTTGAGGGTCGAGCCATCTCGTTTCCACTTGTGCGTTGACGAAGTGGCGCATGATAGCGTCGCGGGCCGCAGGCGTTCCCCAGGGGTCATCGGTGGAGCCGACGGCAAGGATTGGCGTCCTCACCTCAGCAAACAGGGCTTTTGCATCAAAACGCGGCTCGGTGAAGAAGTAGTCCGGTTTCCTGCACCATTTGGTCCAGTCGGCGAAGACGCCGCTTGGAAGTCCGGAGCCCAGTCCCATTCCTGCAGGAACCCGTCCCACTAATGTTGCGAGCGGGTTGGCAACAAGGTTCATAAGCGCGTAAAGAGTCAAGCCACCGCCCAGATGGCGCCAGTAGCCGGAAATCGTCGCCACCATCAGGTATCGCTCGAAGCGGTCTGAAACCCCGCCCAATCCCAATGCCTGGCCGCCATAGGACTGGCCAACGCCGACAACGCGATGGTTCGGGGCTTCGTGCTCAAGTCGGGTGAGGGCAGCAGGAAAATCCCTCATGCCCCAGTCGGCCATCGAGATCTGGCGCGGATTGAAGCGGTCGCTGATCGATCCACCGGTACCCCGGTAATCATAGGTCAAAGCTGCGCGAAAGCCGTAATCAGCAACAAGGCATTCTGCGAACTTCTGGTAAAATCCGCGCTTGACTGCGGTGGCAGAGGAGATCAGCGCCAGCGGTCCATTCCCGTCCCCGGTTGTCAGCGTGCCCTCAAGCGGGTGGCCGTCGGCAGCTTCAAACCGGATGGTTTCGACATGGGCCGGCTTGTTGGCTGAATTCTTGGTCGCGGACGGCATGGCGCATGGTCTCCTAAAGTGCCCGCCAATCTGAATAACGTTTACGTTCACGTCAATTACCCGCGCGGTCATGGAGCGAATTTTCCGGTTGGCAGTCATGGGGCAGGTGGCAGTTCTCCTTGAGGATTTCCCAGGAACCGTCCATCGTCGCGCCATGGACCGTAGCCGCTTCTTTGACCATCTGACCGAAACCGATCCCCGACTGTTTCCCGACGGCATGACGGCGGCGCAGCGGGCAGGGCTGTCGGTCAAGCTCGATGTGTGGACTAAATGGTATGCGTCCGATTATCCGGTCACCTTTCTTGCAGCCGCGCTCGGACAGATCTACCGCGAGACCGGCGGGAGGATGGAGCCGGTGCTCGAAGCCTTTGCACCAGACCGCAAGACTTCGGCCGAGCGGCTGCAGAAGGCATATGATGCCGGGCGGCTCAAATGGGTGAAGCAGCCCTATTGGCTGGAAGACGAGACCGGACGGCACCCGGTCGGCGGCGGCGATATCCAGCTCACCCACCGCCGCAACTATGTCGGCGCCGAGGACAAGCTCAAGGCCCGGTTCGGGGTCAGCGTCGGTCTGGCCGAGGATTATGACCTGATCCTCGATCCGGTGATCTCCGCCCATGTGGCATTTTCCGGCATGATCGAGGGCTGGTTCCGGCCCTGCAAGCTTGAGGATTTCTGCACTGCCGAAGGGATCGACTATGCGGCCGCGCGCGACATTGTCAACGGCGATGCGAAGATGATTGGCGACGAGATCGCCCGTAATTGCCAGATCTTTGAGGCCGCCTTGATCGCGGCTGGTGCCGGCACGGATTTCGGCCCGCCGGAAAGCGTTGTCGACTGGCCTGGGCTGACGAAGCCGTCTTTGCTGCAGCGGTTCATGTCGCCTTTTCAGTGGTTTGCAGGCAAGTTCAGGTAAACCGATTCATGGCGTTGATGTGCTGATTCATGCAGCGGCCAGGTGCGTGACTTTCTGATTTATTGCCGGCGGCTGAGTTTCCTGCCGGAGGTGCCGGAGCAGGCGGCGGTCGCCGGCGTCTTCCTGCTGCTCACATTGCGCGCGCGGAATGGGTGTGAAATTTGTCCTGCAATCTGAAAGCAAGAACTCAAGGTGCCGCCTCCTGTGTGGAGCGCCAAAGGTCATCTGATGACATTATTTGCTTCCGGGAAGTCAATCCTTAGCCACATGGTTGCTTTTTGTGCACTGCAAAAATAATCACCATTTCGGTGCCACTTGCGACGTTATCGATTTGACAATGATCCGTGAATTGGCTTTGTTGTTTCAAGTATGAAACATCCTTCATGGATCGAGATCGACCGAAAATGGCCCAACCGCATTCCAATCGGCTCGATGCTACGAGGGGATACCGCGCTGGTCTTGGTCAGGTTGCGTCGGGCAATTTGCCACATAAAACGAACCTGGCGAACCTGATGAACATTCGGTCTTTCTTGCGAGACACAACCCATATCGTTCTCACTGGGCGCAGGTGATGGTCTGATCTGAGATGGACGACATGTTTACCAGGTGCTCGCATCTGCGTGGCGGATCAATGGAAGCCTCCAGAAGAGAGGTCAGTTTGCTAAATGCTTCAGAGAAAGGGACTAAAAATGAAAAAGACATTGCTTACCCTAACCGCCATCGCGGCGATCGGCTTTGCCTCCAGTGCGTTCGCTGAGACAAAACTGACCATTGCCAACTGGCTTCCGCCGACACATCCGCTCTTTGCAGACGTCATTGTGAAGATGGCCGAGAACATCACCGAGGCGACCGGTGGCGAAGTCACAACATCCATCTTGCCTGCGCCACTTGGACCGCCGCCAGCGCAGTTTGATATTGCCGCCAATGGGGTCGCCGATATCACTTTCGGGGTTCAGGGCTACACGGCCGGCCGTTTCAAGACCTTCAATCTGGCCGAGTTGCCATTCCTGGGTGACAGCGCCGAAGCGCTATCGGTTGCCTACTGGAACACCTACGACAAGATGCTCAAGGATGCCGGCGAATACGACAACGTCAAGGTTCTGGCGGTGTTCACCCATGGCCCCGGCGCAATCTTTCTGAAATCCGGTGATGTTGCATCCACCGAGGTGGTCAAGGGACAGAAGCTGCGTGTCGGCGGTGGTTTCGTGCACACGGTTGCTACCACTCTGGGCGCCGTACCGGTCGAAGGGCCTTCGTCCAAGGCTTATGAGCTGTTGAGCCAGGGCGTCGCCGACGGCATCATGTTTCCGTTCGAATCCGTGAACGCGTTCAAGCTTATCCCCGTACTGAGCGAGGCGATCACAGTGCCGGGCGGGCTTTACAACACGTCCTTCTTCATCGTCATGAACAAGGCCAAATGGGAAAGCCTGACACCCAAGCAGCAGGGAGAAATCGACAGCGTGACAGGCGTGGCGCTTGCGCGAATAGCCGGTCAGATGTGGGATCGCGAAGATGCCAAGGGACGCGAAGCGATGAAGGACAAGATCGCGGTTTCCCCGGCGACGGACGAGCAGCTTGCGGCGTGGCGTGAAGCTCTGCAGCCAGCCGTTGACGCCCAGATCGCCGAAGTCTCCGCGTCAGGCATTGACGGCAAGGCTGCACGCGACCTGTTCATGTCGGAACTGGCAGCAGCTTCGAAATGAAGCTGCCCATCGATACCAGTGAAGATGCCTCTTCGGCGCCGTCTCAGCTCGCTGAGGGCAGCAGCTTTAAATGGTTGCGAAGAGGCATCGTTTTCGTCGGCGGCGTGATGCTGTTGGTGATGATGGCCATGACGATTGTTGATGTCATTGGCCGTTACGTCTTCAACAGCCCTCTCAGCGGGGCAGGTGAACTGACGGAAATTCTTCTGGTGTCGGTGATTTTCATGGGCCTGCCGGCTGTCACGCTGGAAAAAGGACATGTGACCGTTGATCTGTTCACCGCTCGAATGCCGCCATGGATCGAGCGGTGGCGGATCCAGGTCATCGGTCTCCTCAGTACCGTTATTCTGAGCCTGATTGGATGGCAGCTTTGGGTGCATGCGGGGCAGATCGGTGCTTACGGGGACGTGACCACGACCCTTCGCATTCCGATCTCTCCGGTCGCCTACTTTTGCTCTGTCTGCACATTCATCAGCGCAATCGCTGCGCTGATCGTTTCATTTGAACCGTTGTTCCAGCGCTCGAGTAAGGGTTGAACCCATGCAGTATTGGCCTGTCGGCATAGCCGTTCTGCTTGCCATGCTTTTTTCCGGCCTGCCAATCGCATTTGCCATGACCGCAACCGGCCTGCTTGGAGTGGCTTCCATCATCGGCTTCGGTCCTGCAATGTCTTTGCTCGGAACCGTGTTTTTTGACTATGGCAGGGACTACTCGCTCTCGGTTCTGCCGCTGTTCCTGATCATGGGATATTTTGTTGTCCAGTCGGGCATTGCTTCAGAGCTCTACAATGCAGCCTATGCCTGGCTGAGGCACCGCAAGGGCGGGCTTGCAACGGCGACAGTGCTGGCCTGCGGTGCGTTTTCTTCCGTGTGCGGCTCGTCGATGGCCACTGCCGCGACCATGGCGCGCATATCGCTGCCCTCGATGCGCCGGTTTGGCTATCCGGACCATCTGGCCCTGGCATCCATTGCTGCGGGCGGCACGCTTGGCATTCTCATTCCACCCTCCGTCATCCTGGTGTTTTACGGCATCATGACCCAGCAGGATATCGGCAAGCTGTTTCTCGCAGGCATTGTGCCCGGTATTGTCGGTGTCATCGGCTATGCAATCGCTGTCCGGATTTCACTCTACGGCTACAAGGGTGAGCTTCCGACCGAACCAAAGCTTCCGCTGATCGACAGGATCAAGGCGCTGAAAGGCTCGGCAGGGGCGATCTTCCTCTTCTCATTTGTCATGGGCGGGATTTATCTGGGGGTCTTCACTCCGACAGAAAGCGCGGGGATGGGAGCCGGCGGCGCTCTGCTGCTAACGGTGATGCTGGGCAAATTCAGTTTGAAGGGGCTTTTCGAGGTGCTTTTCGACACGATGAAGACATCGGCAATGATGTTCTTCATCCTGTTTGGTGCGCTGACCTTCACCAACTACGTCAACATGTCGGGGATGACGCGCGATATCCAGACCTTCATCGGCTTTTTCGGCGACAGTCGCCTCAGTCTGATCCTGGTTATCCTGGTGATTTACCTCTTGCTGGGCTGCATTCTGGAAAGCCTCTCCATGATCATGCTCACGGTGCCTGTGTTTTATCCCATCGCCGCGGCGCACGGAATTGATCTCATCTGGTTTGGTATCTTCATCGTCATGGTGACTGAGGTGAGCCTGATCACACCGCCGGTCGGCATGAACGCGTTCGTGCTGAAATCGGTTGTGCCCGACGTGCCGTTGAACACCATCTTCCGGGGGCTGTGGCCATTCATCTTCATGGACGTGGTGCGGCTGGGACTCTTGATAATGGTGCCGGGCATGGCGCTACTGCTCACATAGCAGGCGTCCAATTGCACGAGGTGCCGCAAGCCCTGTGATGAGGCTGGCGTAACCGACATCAGCTTTTCAGATTTTGCCGGACCCAGATGACGATCTGGCCGGCGTTCATGGCGCCGGCCTGGCGGGCAACTTCCTTGCCCTTGTCAAACAGGATGATCAGCGGGATGCCGCGGATCTGGAAGCGGCCGCCGACGTTCTGGTGCTGTTCGGTGTCGAGCTTGGCGAAGCGCACCGTTGGCGACATCTGCTTGGAGGCTTCCGCAAACATCGGCTCCATCATCTTGCAAGGGCCGCACCATGGCGCCCAGAAATCCACCAGCAACGGCACCTCGTCATTCCTCAGGTGCTTGTTGAGCTTTGCCTCGTCCAGTTCAAACGGCGCATCCGGAAACAGCGGCGCCTTGCAGACGCCGCAGGTCGGTTTTGCGGACATTTTTGCCGCCGGGATGCGGTTCTTGGCCTGGCAGGCGGGGCAGGTGATGTGGAGCGTGTCTGTCATGGTGGGTTTTACTCGGATGCGGCTGAGGATACGTCGACGACGTCTTCTATCTCTGTACTGTAGGCGGCACCCGCAAGCGATGGAAGTGTGTGCAGGTGAACGCCATCGGCGTTGTGGCCTTTGAGGATTGCAAGTGCGCGTTCCTCGTTCTGCTCGTCACGGGTGCGAACCCAGAGCAGAAGGCCGCCGGCCAGCAGATGCTGCTCGATCTCGTCGGCATGGGCCTTGCCGATCAGCCGGGCGATCACCGCACCGATCGACCCTCCGATGCCACCGGCGATGAGTGCGGCGGTCACTGCTGGCGCCAGAGTGCCGCCGGAGGCGACAATCGCGCCGCCACCGATCATGGCCGGGACATAGGTCAGAATGCCGATCACGGCACCCATGGCACTGCCCATCGATCCGGACGACACGAAGGCGGTGGTTGGCACCTCGACCCGGTCTTCGAGATTGCGGGCAGGGACATAGGATTCATGCAGCTTGTCTTCAATCGCCCGTTCGGAGGCAAGAATGCTCAGATCCAGGCGGTTGAAGCCCTGGCTCAGCAGATCATCGACCGCTGCCTGAAGGTCTGCCGCCGTGTGAAAGACGCCGACGGCTTCGGTTGTGTTCATATAGGGTGATTTGGACATGTCCTGCCCTCCGCTGGATGGTTCCGTGTCCCTAACATAGCGCTCCCATGCCTCACGGCCCTGATGCACATCAGGACAGATGTTGAGGCGTGCATCCGTTACGGGCTGGTTTCGGCTACTGAAACCACTTGAGCAGGCGGAGCTTGATCTTCGAAAACGGCGGGTAGCGCAGCTTCACATCAAGATGGCTGGTCTTGGTCAGCACTGCCTTGGCATGGCTGAACGTGTCGAAGGAGGCGCGGCCGTGATAGGCGCCCATGCCGCTCGTGCCGACGCCGCCAAAGGGAAGCTCGGGAATGGCCAGATGCATCACCACATCATTGATGCAGGCACCGCCGGAACTTGTTTGCGCCATCACCTGGTCCTGAATGTCTTGCGCATTGGTGAACAGATAGAGCGCCAGCGGTCTCGGACGTGCGGTGATGAACCCGACAGCCTCATCGATGGAACGATAGGTCATGATCGGCAGCACCGGGCCGAAAATCTCCTGCTGCATCACCTTGGCCTCCGGATCGACCCCGGTCAGGATCGTTGGCGCGATAAATTTGATATCCCGGTCGGTCTCACCGCCAGCAGCAATGTCGCCGTCGGCTATGAGGCCTGCCACCCGGTCAAAGTGCCGCTCGTTGACGATGCGCGGGTAATCGGGGCTGGCTTTGGGATCCTCGCCGAAGAACGCTTCTATCGAGGCTCTCAGCTGATCAATGAAAGCGTCCCGGACCTTTTCCTGCACCAGCACATAATCGGGGGCAATGCAGGTTTGTCCGGCATTGAGGAACTTGCCCCAGGCCACGCGCCGGGCAGCCACTTCGAGATCGCAATCCTCATGGATGATGCAGGGGCTCTTGCCGCCGAGTTCCAGCGTCACCGGCGTCAGGTGCTTGGCCGCCGCCGTCATCACGATCTTGCCGATCGCCTCGCTGCCGGTGAAGAAGATGTGGTCAAAGCGTTGCTCCAGCAGCTCGGTCGATGTCTCCGGTCCGCCCTGGATCACCCGGATTGCGTCGGGATCCATATAGGCGGGGATCAGTCGGCCTAGCAGTTCGGCCGTGTTCGACGAGATCTCAGAGGGTTTCAGCACGGCGCAATTGCCGGCTGCAATCGCCCCGATCAGCGGCGTCAGCACCAGATTGACCGGGTAATTCCACGGCGACATGATCAGCACCACACCCAATGGCTCGGGCAGGATGCGGCTGCGCCCGGGCTGATTGGCAAGCGGTGTGGAGACTTTTCGCGGTTTCATCCATCCCTTGAGATGCGACAGCGTGTGCCTTATCTCGGAAAGCACCGTGCCGGTCTCGGTCATGCGAGCCTCAAAACCGGACTTGCCGAGATCGGCGTGCAGCGCTTGATTGATGGCGCTCTCGTTCTCCTCGATCATGGCCTTGAGGCGCTGCAACTGTCCGCGCCGCCATGCCTCGGGCCGGGTTTTCCGTGTGTCGAAGCTTGAGCGCAGTGCGGCAACGCTATCTGATAGCTGGGTCATGCATGGCGCCCGTGTTTGCTGGAGGTCATTTCAATCTGTATGCTACCCATGTGGGGAGGCGCGGCCTGATGTCCAAATTGAGAAGGCCCGTGCCATCCGGCGCGGGCGAATTCGTCGGCTATTTCGGCTATGGCTCGCTGGTCAACCGCGCCACGATTGCGACCGGGGTGGTTGCGGCCTATCCGGCGCGGCTGAAAGGCTGGCACCGGACATGGCGGGCGCGTCCTGACATGGAGGCTGATATGGGTCCAACACCCGGCGTGACGCTGCCTGAGGCGTTGACGCCGTCGCTGTTGACCGCGCATCGCGCCCCGGGGGCAGCGATTGACGGGCTGCTGGTGATTGATAGGGCTGACAATCTCCCCGTCATCGATGCCCGCGAATTCCGCTACCATCGGCGCGATATTTCGATCTCGGATCTGGAGTTCACGCAGACTGCCGACGCAAACGGAATTGATCCCGACATACGGCTCCATGTCTACGAGGCCCGGATCGAACACCCGCCTACGCAAGGGCCTTCGCCGATCCTCAGGTCCTATCTCGATGCGGTGATGCAGGGTTTCCTGCGCGAGTTCGGGCCGGACGGCCTGCACCGCTTTGTCACCGAGACCGATGCCTTCCACATGCCCATTCACGAAGATCGGCACGCGCCACTCTACCCGCGCGCGGTCACGCTGTTGGCCTCGGAGAGTGAATTGTTCGACCTTGCACTGGGGCGCCGGGTCAATGGCGTCCGCAACTGATTCGAAATGCCGGGTTTGCAGCCGGTTAATTGATCGTTATAAGCCCGGTGAAATTGATCGATCCGCGGGCACGTTGCCCGCAAAACAGCCGAGCATGAGCACGGCCAACCCGCGGGCGTATCGCCCGCAAAAACCGCCGAGCATGAGCACGGCCAACACGGTGAACGGACATGGCACAGAACTGGACCCCATCAAGCTGGCGCAACAAGCCGATCCAGCAGGTCCCGGATTATCCGGATGCAGAGGCACTCAAAGTGACCGAAGCGCGGCTGGCCAAGTTTCCGCCACTCGTTTTTGCGGGGGAGGCCCGCCGGTTGACGTCGGCGCTTGCCGAAGTCGCCGAAGGCAGGGGCTTTCTGCTTCAGGGTGGGGATTGCGCCGAGAGCTTCGCCGAGCACGAAGCCGACAACATCCGCGATTTCTTCCGCGTGTTCCTGCAGATGGCCGTGGTTCTGACCTTTGGCGCGCAGCAGCCTGTGGTCAAGATCGGCCGCATTGCCGGCCAGTTCGCCAAGCCGCGCTCGTCGAATTTCGAGACCAAGGACGGCATCGAGCTTCCGAGCTACCGTGGCGACATCATAAACGGCATCGAGTTCAACGAAGCCTCGCGCATCCCCGATCCGGAACGCCAGGTCGCGGCCTACCGGCAGTCGGCGGCGACGCTCAACCTGTTGCGCGCGTTTGCCCAGGGCGGTTACGCCAATCTCGACAATGTGCACCAGTGGATGCTCGGTTTCGTCAAGGACAGTCCGCAGGCCGAGCGCTACCGCAAGCTCGCCGACCGGATTTCCGAGACCATGGATTTCATGAAGGCGATCGGGATCACCGCCGACAACCAGGCCAATCTGCGCGAGACCGATTTCTTCACCAGCCATGAAGCGCTGCTTCTGGGCTATGAGGAAGCCATGACCCGCATCGATTCAACCTCGGGCGACCACTACGCCACCTCGGGTCACATGATCTGGATCGGCGATCGTACGCGCCAGACCGACCACGCCCATGTCGAATATGCCCGCGGCATCAAGAACCCGATCGGTCTCAAATGCGGCCCGTCGCTTGATCCCGATGAGCTGCTGGCGCTGATCGATATTCTCAACCCTTCAAACCAGGCCGGGCGACTGACGCTGATTGCCCGCTTCGGTCATGACAAGGTGGCTGATCACCTGCCCAAGCTCATCCGCGCCGTCGAGCGCGAGGGCCGCAAGGTGGTGTGGTCGTGCGATCCGATGCACGGCAACACGATCACCATGAACAACTACAAGACGCGTCCGTTCGAGCGCATCCTGTCGGAGGTGGATTCGTTCTTCCAGATCCACCGCGCCGAGGGTACCCACCCCGGCGGCATCCACATCGAGATGACCGGCAAGAACGTCACCGAATGCACCGGCGGCGCCCGCGCGCTCTCGGGCGAGGACCTGCAGGACCGCTACCACACCCACTGCGACCCGCGTCTCAACGCCGACCAGGCGCTGGAACTCGCCTTCCTCGTCGCCGAACGCATGAAGGGCGGCCGGGATGAAGAAAAGCAGGTCGTCAACGGGTAAGGTTTCTGCCGCAACCGACTGACACAATTGCGAAAACGCCGGGGGAAACTCTGGCGTTTTTCATTTGGGGTTTGGTTTCCAGGCGCCATCTCTCCCGCCGTCATCCCGTACCTGATCCGGGATCCAGCCACCGCGCGTCGGCGCGGTCAGAGCTCCTCATTCAGGTCCAACAACGATCAGTCGTCCGAGCCGCAGGTGCCCCTGCGATAACCCAAGGATGCGCTGCCTAGTCCATGATGCGACAGGTCTTGCCGCCGCCTCCGGTGCCGTATTTCACCTCCCACTCTTTGCAATGACGCATTGCTGCGGCTTCTGCCTTTGCCTTGTCTTTGTTCCAGGCCCAGCCGCAGCCGCGGATGCCCGTGAATGTGGCGGCCTTTCGCCCGGCAAAAGCGAAGTGATAGCCTTCGACCTGGTTCCTGACAGAGCGGATCCGATGTCTGGCTGCGGTGCAACCGCCCAGTTGCTGGCCAAGCCGGTTGAGCTGGACGCCCAGAGTCTCGGGGCTCAATTGCGCCTGAGCCAGCTCAGGTGCCGAGACCAGAACCGCAGCGGCGAGTAAAATGGCAAAACAAAATCTCGGCACAGGTTGTCCTCCGAAAAACGTCAATATCGCTTGCTGCTTTCACGCCGGGTGAACGATCGACCAAGAGTTCATTCCGACCGGGCAAAACTAGGTAGAAAGGAGCGCGTTGTCATTTGCAAAATCAAATACGACGGGTTGCAGGCCAATCGTTCACGGGACCTCTGCGACGCCCGCCCATGTCGCAAATGTCAGTAGAATGTCAGCCGCCGCCCGTGCTTTGATCACCTCCAACCCGAATCCCGCCTTTGGAGCACCCCATGTCAGACATCCGCACCGGACACTGCAATTGCGGCGCGGTCCGCTTCCGCACCCGAGGATCATTGCGCGAGGTCGTGGCCTGCCATTGCTCGCAGTGCCGGCGCCAGACCGGGCTCTATTACGCCGCCACCAATGTGGCTGACGAGAACATCGAGATCGAGGGCGGGGACAACATCACCTGGTATCACGCCTCCGATGTCGCCCGGCGCGGTTTCTGCGCAACCTGCGGCTCGGCGCTGTTCTGGAAGCATCAGGCGGATCAGCATATCTCGGTGCTGGCGGGCGCCTTCGACCAGTCGACGGGTCTTCATATCACCAAGCACATCTTCTGCGCCGATAAGGGTGATTTCTACGAGATCAGCGATGGCCTGCCGCAATACGAGAAGGGCTCGGCGGGATTGCTGGTGGCGGAGTGAGGGACTTTTTTCTCTCCCCTTGGTGGGAGAGAAAGCGATTTCAGCGTCTTGGCTTTAGCCAAGTGCTAGAAATCGCAAGTGAGGAGGATGATTTGGGGCATTGAATCTGACCCCCTCTCTTGCAAAATCTACGACTTAGCTGAAGCTAAGGTCATGATTTTGCTTTCTCCCCCACCAGGGTGGAGAAAGGGCCGGACGCAATAACCCGCACAAATCCACCCCCATTTCATCCACACACTCAGCACCCGTGCCATCATCTTTGCACTCCCGCTGCCGGATGGAGCCGCGAACGGTTCGGACCAGGCGGGGGGAACGCCCCTCGGGCCGGGCCGTAACGTGCGGCAAGGGCCTTGGGGAGGCGGAAACGATTGCAAGTTCCGCTGGCAGCGGTTCCCTTTTCGGGGAACGGCCAAGCCAGCCACCGGGACGGCCTCGCAATCCGCAGTCGCTGTCAGGCGAAGGGGCGGATTGGACACCTTACCGGGCCTGTGGCGGATGTCAGTGCCCAGTTGGCAAAGGCATGCGTGCCGGACGCGCAGTTTGAGGCAGGTTGCATGGTCCTTGTCCGGGCCGTGACGGCATGGCCGGTTTTCCGCCTGTCGGATGCGGACATCATCCGGCGAAATTCGGGCCCGCGCGCGGTTTGCGCCACCCATTTCACTTATTCCAGAGGCAAGAACCGCGTGCGGCCCTCCGGACTTCTCACCCAACCTCCCGATGGACCTGTTCCATGCGGGGCTCTCGGCATGTCCATAGAGAGGCCGTTCCAAAGTTCCGTCCACATATTGCGAACGCAGAGTGGTCAAAACGCAGCCTTCTATGAACGAAGCCGCGTGCCTATGTTGAGAGCAAGGAGACTGACCATGACCAACACCGCATTTCCAGCCCTGTTCATTTCCCACGGTTCGCCCGACACGGCCATTGCCGACACACAAGCTGCCGCCTGGCTCAAGCAGATGGCGGCTGACCTGCCGCGGCCGCGCGCGATTGTCGTCGCCAGTGCCCATTTTGAAGTCTCGGGCGGCGTTGCCGTCTCGGCTGATCCGCATCCCGAAACCATCCATGATTTCGGCGGTTTCGCGCCCGAACTCTACGCCATGCAGTATCCGGCACCCGGTGCGCCCGATCTGGCGCGGCGGATCGCGGACGATCTTCAGGCGGCGGGCTTTGCCGCTCGCGCGATCGACAAGCGCGGCTTTGACCACGGCGTCTGGGTGCCGCTGAAGCTCGCCTATCCCGATGCCGAAATTCCTGTCGTGTCGGTCTCGGTTGATCCGAACAAGGGCCCTGATTACCACTTCCGTCTCGGCCAGGCACTTGCAGGCCTCGGCGCCGAGGGTGTTCTGGTGATCGGTTCGGGCTCGTTCACCCACAATCTCGGCGAAGCGTTCAAGCGCTTACGCGTCGGCACCCGCGTGGCCGATGTGCCCGAATGGGTCGAGAGCTTTACCGGGTGGATGAATGCCAGGCTGGCGGCGAACGATGTCGAGGCCCTTCTCGATTATCGCAGTGAAGCGCCGTTTGCAGCGAAGAACCATCCGACCGACGAGCATCTTCTGCCGCTCTACGTGGCGATGGGAGCAGCGGGCGAGGGCGGGCATGCCCATCTCGTGCATGACAGCGCCGAGTTCGGCGTACTCGCCATGACCATGTGGCAATTTGATCCGGCTGTCGTGGCGCAACCCGCCGCCTGACGTGGACGACAAAACCGGCGGCATCAAAAAGTGCCGCCCGGGACCCGCCAATCGGAATTCGATGATTTTCAAGCGTTGCGACTTGGGGTAACACCAACGTCATGACCAAGACCGAAGCACCCCAATCCGATAGCCCCAAGGCAGACATTCTCCGCATTGCCATCGCGCAGTTGAACCCCACCGTGGGCGACATCAAGGGCAACCTCGCCAAGGCGCGTGAAGCCCGCGCTGATGCCGCCCGTCATGGCGCGGATCTGGTGCTGTTCACCGAGCTGTTCATCTCCGGCTATCCGCCGGAGGATCTGGTGCTCAAGCCGGCATTCCTCGCAAGCTGCCTGAAGGCGGTTCAATCGCTGGCCGAAGACACCGCTGATGGCGGCCCGGCAGTGATCATCGGCTATCCGCGCACTGAAGCTGGCAAGCGGTTCAACTCGGTCGCAGTGCTTGATGATGGCAAGCTGGTTACCAGTCGCGACAAGGTGGATCTGCCCAATTATGGCGAATTCGACGAGAAGCGGGTGTTCCATGTTGGCGAAATGCCCGGGCCGGTCGCGATCCGCGGTGTCCGGGTCGGTATTCCGGTGTGCGAGGATATCTGGGGCGATCTCGGCGTCTGCGAGACACTTGCCGAAAGCGGGGCGGAAATTCTGCTGGTGCCGAACGGCTCGCCCTATTACCGCGGCAAGGTCGATATCCGCCATCAGGTGGTGCTCAGACAGGTGATCGAAAGCGGCCTGCCGATGGTCTATGCCAACCAGATCGGCGGCCAGGACGAATTGGTGTTTGATGGCGCGAGCTTTGCCATGAACGCCGACAAGAGCCTCGCCTTCCAGATGAGCCAGTTCGAGGAAACGGTCTCGATCACCACCTGGAAGCGGCAGCCGGACGGTGGCTGGGCCTGCGCCAAGGGGCCGATGTCGGTGATCCCCGAGCGCGAGGAGGCCGATTACCGGGCCTGCATGCTTGGTCTCAGGGATTACGTCAACAAGAACGGTTTCCGCAATGTTGTGCTCGGCCTGTCGGGCGGCATCGATTCGGCGATCTGCGCCGCACTGGCCGTGGACGCGCTGGGCGAGGAGCGGGTGCACTGCGTGATGCTGCCCTACCGCTACACCTCAGAGAGTTCGTTCACCGACGCCGAGGCCTGCGCCGCAGCACTTGGTTGCCGCTATGACACGGTGGCGATCGAGGAGCCGGTGCAGGGGTTCCTTGCGGCTCTTGGCGACATGTTCGAGGGCACCGACGAGGGCATCACCGAGGAGAACCTGCAGAGCCGCTCGCGCGGCGTCATCCTGATGGCGATCTCCAACAAGTTTGGCTCGATGGTGGTGACCACCGGCAACAAGAGCGAGATGTCGGTCGGCTACGCCACGCTTTACGGCGACATGAACGGCGGCTTCAACCCGATCAAGGACCTCTACAAGATGCAGGTCTATGCGCTGTCGAGCTGGCGCAATACCCAGGTGCCGCCCGGGGCTCTCGGCCCGTCAGGCGAGGTGATCCCGCAGAACATCATCGACAAGGCACCGTCAGCAGAACTCAGGCCCGACCAGACTGACCAGGATTCGCTGCCGCCCTATCCGGTGCTCGATGACATTCTTGAATGTCTGGTCGAGATGGAAATGGGCGTCGAGGACATCGTTGCGCGCGGCCATGATGTGGCGACTGTCCACCGCATCGAGCATCTTCTCTACATTGCCGAGTACAAGCGCCGCCAGTCGGCGCCCGGCGTCAAGATCACCCGCAAGAATTTCGGCCGCGACCGCAGATATCCGATCACCAACAGGTATCGGGACAGGTAGGCGCGGGTAAAATTGATCTTGGGCAAGATCATTTCGAACAATGTGGCTGGGCACGACAAATGCTCAATCGTGAAACGAAACGATGATCAAGAGACCCGGATCAGAAGGGTGAAGTAATTTGAAATCGAAAGTTACATTGAAAACGGTAGTCCGAAATCCGGACTCAAGGCTTGGAATGCTGATTATGCTCGTGGCTGTGATCGCGCCATTCTTTGGTATTCTAAGCGATTTGAAGGATGGTTTGCTCTTTAATACGTATGAAATTGGGGCATTTGTAATGTGGTTCTCATTTTTCTGTATACCAATTTTTTTGCAGGTTTGATTCAGATGCGAAAAGGGATCCTTGATTTGAAAAAGTAGTTTTCCCTGGCATATTTCGTTCGTAGGAATTATTACCTATTGTGGGATATCGTGATATGATGGACGAAGAAGCACGGTCATGGGCTAACCTCGCGTTGGCTGAATTTAAATCTGGATAATCAAAATCATGCCCGTTCTTCATTTTCTGCGCGACAATGCCCGCTGGGTCGCGGGCGGGTTCCTGCTGACGTTCTTCTCGTCGTTTGGCCAGACCTATTTCATCTCGCTGTCGGCGGGCGACATCCGTAGCGAGTACGGGCTCAGCAATGGCGGGTTCGGCACGCTGTACATGATCGCCACACTGGCAAGTGCGGCGACGCTGCCGCAGATCGGCAAGATCGTCGACAGGATCAGCGTGGCCTCCACGGTGCTGCTGGCAGCTCCGATCCTGGCGATCGCCTGCGTGCTGATGGCCTGGTCGAAGTCGCTGGTGCTGCTGGTGGTGGCGATCTATCTGCTCAGGCTGTTCGGGCAGGGCATGTTCACCCACATTGCGATGACGGCAATGGGGCGCTGGTTTGCGGCGCAGCGCGGTCGGGCGATTTCGCTGACGGCCATCGGCGTCAATTTTGGCGAGGCGCTGTTTCCGATCAGCTTCGTCGGCGTCGCTGCGCTGATCGGCTGGCGCGGCTCCTGGCTGGTGGCGGCAGCTCTTCTGGTGCTGGTGGCACTGCCGCTGATCTACACTCTGCTCAAGCTCGAGCGGACGCCGCAATCTGTCGTGCAGGATCCCAATCGCCCGGTTGCGCGCGAGTGGACCCGTTCGGAGGTTGTCCGCGATCCGCTGTTCTGGGCATCGCTGCTGGGTGTGCTGGCGCCGCCCTTCATCGGCACCACCATCTTCTTCCATCAGGTCTATCTGTCGGAACTGCGCGGCTGGCCGCCAAGCGTGTTTGCAGCCTCGTTTGCCATCATGTCGGCCATGACCATCCTGTTTGCGCTGATCGCCGGGCAACTGGTCGATAGGTTCTCGGCAGTGCGGATTCTGCCGTCGTTCCTGATCCCGCTGTCGCTATCGTGCTTCGTGCTCGCATCCACCGATGCACCATGGGGGGCTTACGCGTTCATGGCGCTGATGGGCATATCCTATGGCTTCTCGTCCACCCTGTTCGGCGCGCTTTGGCCTGAGCTCTATGGCACCAGGCATCTTGGCGGCATTCGCTCTCTGATCGTCGCCTTCATGGTGTTTGCCACCGCCATGGGGCCGGGCCTGACCGGCGGGCTGATTGATGCTGGCGTGTCTTATCCCGGCCAGATCGCGGCCATGGGTGTCTACTGCGTGGCGATGATCGTGATCATGACACTGGTCAGCCGCAGAGCTCTGTCGCGCAGCAATGCGAAGACCTGATCGCATCATCCGCGCAGGAACTCTCGCCACACTCCAGGCGATGTCGGTGGCTGTTGACCGCTAGCGGATCAGCGAATTTGTGCCGGATTTGAGATCGAGATGCTCCGACTGGTCGGGCAGGAAAATCGGTCCCACCACCCGCACATCCTGACGGTCCTTTGTCAGCGGGCGTTCGGCGGTCGAGGCTGCAAGAACAGCAGCGATATCTTCCGATGTCAGACGCATCTCGCTATTGAGAACCGACTCCGGATCTTCGCCAGGATCAGGGCGGTTGAACGGACGGACCCAGGTTGTCACCGGCTCATCGCCCGTGTTGGTGCCCATGAGGATTGCCTCGCGGCGCTGCATTTCGTTGTAGAACGCCCGCATGTTGCAGCCGCAGGCCTTGCTCATCGGTGCGCTTGCGTTGCGGTAGGCGAAGGCATTCGGCATTTCGGTGTAGGGCTCTCGGGTGCGGGCGGAGATCATGTCCTCGCTCTCCTGACCGAGCGCATCATGGAAATAAAGCGCGGTCTTGGTGCCCGGGCACATCATCTGGCACGTTCGTTCGTCGCGGCCGAAATCGGACGGGGAGGCGGTTGAGGAGACAGGAAAGAAGAAGCCGTCGCAACTGCGCACGCACAGCGTCCGGTAATTGCCGCCGTATGATTTCGGTTCGATCACGATGCGAGCCGCAGTCTGCCGGGCGCGGGTGGTGCCCTGGTCAGCTTGATCGCCGTTGCCGATCACAGCGACCAGACCCGGGCTACGCTGTGACTTTGCTTTCAGCGCGGCCATCTTTCCCTTAAGACTGGCAGCTTGAATCGAGGACCGGTTTCCGTCGCAGTCGTTGGCGTCAAGGGCGGCTTGAATGCGCCGTTTGGCGAGCTTGTTGCCGCGATCGGCATAGGCATCGCGCTTGCGTTCCAGCTTGGCCAAATTGGCGCGCATCTTGGTGTAAGCGGCCGAAAGCTTGGCGCAGGCCTTGGCGTTCTGGCCACCCATCACGATGAAACTGCCCGATGAACAGCTAAAGCGGCTCAGATCGGCGACAACCTGATTGATCTGCACCGACTGTTGTTGAGCCGCCTCGGCGTAGCGCTGGTATTTTTCCGACGACCCGCTGCTGGACGAAGCATTTTCCAGCTGCGTCTTGAGCCGCGCGCAGACCGCAGAAATTTCTGCCGCAGCACTGGTCCCGGAAAGGGCGAGCACGAGCAAAGCCAGGAAACTGCGAAACCAGACGCGACGCATGATCAACTCCAACACATTCACAAAACATCGTCAGCTACCCAAGCCATAACCCAGATACCCTAACAGTTTTATACTAGCGCTTGAGCGTCTCAGCTCCAATCACACTTGAGTGTTTACCTTAACCGGCAGATTGGCGGCCGTTTGGCTGTCTGCCCGGAAGTGACGTGTTCACTCCGCTGATGAGGCTTCCACCACTGCCAGGGCCGCCATGTTGACGACGCCGCGCGAGGTTACCGAAGGCGACAGGATATGGGCGGGCAGGGCAGGTCCGAGCAGGATCGGTCCGACATGCAGCGCTTCTGTCATGGTCTTGACCACGCCGAGCGCGATGTTCGCAGAATCGAGTGTGGGGAAGACCAGCAGATTGGCTTCTCCGGTCAGGGTGCTGTCCGGCATCACGCGGCGGCGCAGAGCTTCGGAGATTGCGGAATCGCCGTGCATCTCGCCATCGACCTCGAGTTCCGGCGCAAGCGAACGGATGATCTTGAGTGCGCGGCGCATCTTGTCAGCACTGTCGGAATCGCGGGATCCGAAATTCGAGTGGGAGAGCAGAGCCGCCTTTGGAGCGATGCCGAACCGGCGGATTTCCTGTGCTGCCATGATCGTGGTCTCGGCGATTTCCTCGGCGCTCGGGTCAAACGACACATAGGTGTCGGTGAAGAAAGTCGCGCCGCGCTGGGAGATCAGAAGGCTGAGCGCGGAAAAATCAATCACGCCGTCGCGCTTGCCGATGATCTGGGAGACGTCGCGCAGATGGCGTGCATAGCGTCCCTCGAGACCGCAGATCAGCGCGTCGGCCTCACCGCGGCGCAGCGACAGGGCGCCAATGACCGTGGAATTGGTGCGGATGATGGTGCGGGCTGCTTCCGGGATCACGCCCTTGCGGCCGACGATCGAGAAATATTCATCCACATAGTCGCGAAACCGGGGATCTTCTTCGGGGTTGGTCACGGCGAAATCGACGCCGGGCCTGATCCGGAGGCCAAACCTTTGCAGACGGGATTCGATGATGCCCGGACGGCCAATCAGGATCGGCTCGGCGATTCCTTCCTCGAGCAGGACCTGGGCTGCGCGAAGCACCCGCTCGTCCTCGCCTTCTGCAAAGATTACCCGCTTCTTGGTGGCTGTCTTGGCCGCAGTAAACAGCGGCTTCATGATCAGACCGGAGCGGAAGACGAAGCGGTTGAGCTGATCGACATAGGCGTCCATGTCGGCAATCGGCCGACGGGCCACGCCGGACTTTGCCGCTGCCTCTGCTACAGCCGGCGCGATCCGGAGGATAAGCCGCTGATCGAAAGGAGAGGGAATGAGGTATTCCGGGCCGAACACAGGCGTTTCGCCCGAATAGGCGCGGGCGGCAATGTCGGAGGGTTCTTCCTTGGCCAGCGCGGCGATGGCGCGAACCGCAGCCATCTTCATCTCTTCATTGATGGTGCGCGCGCCGCAATCAAGCGCGCCGCGGAAGATGTAGGGGAAACACAGGACATTGTTGACCTGGTTGGGGAAATCCGAACGCCCGGTGCAGATCATCGCGTCGGGGCGGGCCGCGCGGGCTTCATCGGGCATGATTTCGGGCGATGGATTGGCGAGCGCCATGATCAGCGGACGCTCGGCCATGGTGGCCAGCATTTCCGGCTTGAGGACGCCTGCAGCCGAGAGGCCCAGAAACACATCCGCCCCGAAGATCGATTCGGTCAGCACCCGGTTGTCGGATTTCTGCGCATAGATCGACTTCCACTGGTCCATCAGCACTTCACGACCTTCATAGACCAGGCCTTCGATGTCATGCACCCAGATATTCTCTGGCTTGGCGCCCAGTGCGACCAGCAGATTGAGGCAGGCAAGTGCTGCAGCACCCGCACCGGAGGTAACGATCTTGGCGTCTTCTATGGTTTTTCCAGCCAGCTCGAGACCGTTGATGATGCAGGCGGCGACGATGATGGCGGTGCCGTGCTGGTCATCATGGAAGACCGGAATATCCATGATCTTGCGCAGTTGCTGCTCGACCTCGAAGCATTCCGGCGATTTGATATCTTCAAGATTGATGCCGCCAAATGTCGGCTCGAGCGCTGAAATCACGCTGACCATGCGATCGACATCGGGCGCATCGATCTCGATGTCGAAGACATCAATGCCGGCGAACTTCTTGAACAGGACGGCCTTGCCTTCCATCACCGGCTTTGATGCCAGCGGTCCGATGTTGCCAAGACCCAGCACGGCGGTACCATTGGACACGACAGCAACCAGATTGGCGCGCCCGGTATAGGCAGCGGCGGCATCGGGATTGTCCCTGATCGCCAGACATGGTGCGGCGACACCTGGCGAATAGGCAAGCGCCAGATCTCGCTGGTTGCCAAGCGGCTTGGTTGCCTGGATTTCGAGTTTGCCCGGCCGCGGATAGCGATGATAAAACAGCGCGTTTTCGTCGAGTTCACCGCTGGAGGGCTTGGGATCGCCGGCGCGCTTGTTGTCTGTGGAGGTCATCTGCGGCTCTTCTTTACTTCAAAGCATTAGGATGTGCCGGTCGCGGTCATTTCCGCAGGCATCGGGATTTTATTGTGGGAGACATGCAGCGGCATGTAATCTGATTCCACGGCTGGTGGCTCCAAGCCTGTCGGAATTCATGCAGTTCCCCCTCGACAAACCATTATAGCGGTCTGTTTCCGTTCTAGAGCCGTTCGGGAGCAAATGGAACCTGTTTGATCGTTCATTCAGGCCGCGCAGGCGACGGGCCTGTTATCCCCAGAGATCGACTGAGGGCGGGGATACCAGGGAGCCGGAATAGACAAGGCCCGGTGACCGGTCCTTCGCCATCAACAGAGGGCCGTCCAGGTCCACCCAGTCGGCGTCCTGTGCCAGCAGAACTGCGGGTGCCATGGCTAGCGATGAACCAACCATGCATCCGATCATCACACCAAATCCGAGTTCGCGGGCCCGATCTCGCATCAGCAACGCCTCTGTGAGGCCGCCGGTCTTGTCGAGCTTGATGTTGATTGCGTCATAGCGGTCGGAAAGTGCTTGCAGGTCGGCAAGGGTGTGGACGCTTTCATCGGCGCAAATCGGCACAGGATGGGGGATATGGGCAAGGATGTCGTCCTTGCCGGCAGGCAGCGGCTGTTCGATCAGCCCGATGTGAAGTTCGGCAGCCAGCAACAGGTGTTCGCGGATGTTGCTTTCATCCCAGCCTTCATTGGCGTCGAGGATGATCTCGGCCTGAGGCGCGGCACTTGCAACTGCATGCATGCGGGCTCGGTCATCGGAAGTGCCGACCTTGACCTTGAGCAGCTTCTGCGATGAGTGGGCGCGCGCTTCATCGGCCATGTCTGCCGGTTCGCCCAGTGAAACGGTGACTGCGGTGGGAACCGGTCGTGGGAGTATCCTGCAGGCACTCGAAGAAGCCCGCGTGCCACTCAGTTTGGCTTCCAGATCCCACATGGCGCAATCGACTGCGTTGCGGGCGGCGCCAGGCTTCATGGCGCTCTGCAGTTCCTGCCGGGTCATGCCGGCGGAAATTGCACCGGCGAGCGATTCGATTGCGCTCATTACACCTTCAACCGTTTCGCCGTAGCGGGTGTAGGGCACGCATTCACCCCGACCGCTGACGGCCCCATCCGTAATTGTGCACGTCACCACGTCGGCCGCAGTCTTGGCGCCGCGAGAAATGTTGAAGGCTCGCTTGAGCGGAAAACTGTCGATCCTGGCGCTAAGGTGTCTGGGCATTGCAACGGGTCCGTAAAAAAGGGTCGATAGACTGACATGAGAGGCGCTATTCCCGAACCTGTCCGGTGACAGGTCTGGAACGAGCCGCTATGTGTTGATCATGTTGACCAAACAGCAAAAAGATACAAGTGCCGACGCCCGCTCCGGGATTCCGGAAAACTCTCCGGCGCGACTTGAGCATCATGCCTCAAGTGACGGGGAAAGACTTGTTCTTTCGGGAGACTGGCGGCACGCAGCGATTTCCGGCGTGTGCGGCAAATTGCTGGAAATTCAAGGCAGCCTTTCGGGCAAGCCGCTGGAAATCAATCTGGCGGATCTCGGGAGTTTCGACACCGCCGGTGCGTGGCTGGTGCGCAAGACCATGCTTGCCGCCAGATCAAGTGGTGCGGATGTCGAGCTGGTGGGGGCGTCAGAATCGGTCGCGGCGCTGATCGAGGCAATTCCTGACATGGTGGATAAGCCTTCCGCCGAACCTGCAGACCTGCCACCGCGGTTCGAACGCATGTTCTCGCCGGTCGGCAAGGCGATGTATGAACTCTACGACGATTTCATCGCCTCGCTCTACATTCTGGGATCTGCTGTTCGCGGGGCGCAGCTCAAGCTGAACCGGTCGGCGGGCATTTCGCCGGCTGCGATTGTCACCCATATCGACCGCATGGGCGTTCGCGCCGTGCCGATCATCATGCTGATGAGCTTCCTTATTGGCGCCATCATCGCCCAGCAGGGTGCTTTTCAATTGCGCTACTTTGGCGCGGAAGTTTTTGTCGTCGATCTTGTCGGTATCCTGCAATTGCGCGAGATCGGCGTGCTTTTGACCGCTATCATGATCGCAGGCCGGTCGGGCAGTGCGATCACGGCCGAGATCGGCTCGATGAAAATGCGCGAGGAGGTCGACGCGCTCAAGGTGATGGGGCTCAACCCTATCGGCGTGCTGGTGTTCCCGCGTCTGGTGGCGCTGACCGTGGCCTTGCCGCTGCTGACAGTTGTGGCAAATTTCGCGGCGCTGGCGGGTGCGGCTGCGGTGTCATGGAGTTATTCGGGGATCACGCCCGATGTCTTCATCACACGGTTGCGCGAGGCAATCGACCTCTCGACGGTGACGTCGGGCATGATCAAGGCGCCTTTTATGGCGCTGATCATCGGGATTGTTGCCTCGGTCGAAGGCATGAAGGTCGGCGGCAGCGCTGAATCGCTGGGTCGCCGCGTAACGGCCTCGGTGGTCAAGTCGATCTTTGTGGTGATCCTCGTCGATGGCCTGTTCGCCATATTCTACGCCGCGATTGATTTTTGAGGCCGACCCGATGACTGAGAGCAACAAGACCGAGCCGAAAGAGCGTGAAGTGATCCTGTCGGCGCATGACGTTACCGTCGCTTTCGGTGACAATGTGGTGCTCGATAATCTCGATCTTGATGTCTATCGCGGCGAGATCCTTGGATTTGTCGGCGGATCGGGGACCGGAAAGTCGGTTCTGATGCGCTCGATCCTGCGGTTGATACCGCGCCAGAGCGGCGTGATCCGTATGCTGGGCGAAGACTATGACAAGGTTGGAGACGCCAAGAAGATCGAGCTCGATATGCGGCTCGGGGTGCTGTTCCAGCAAGGCGCGCTGTTTTCGTCGTTGACGGTGCGCGAGAATATTCAGGTGCCGATGCGCGAGTATCTGGATCTGCCGAAGGCGCTGATGGATGAGCTGACCGAACTGAAGGTGGAAATGGTCGGGCTGGCGCCGGATGCAGCGGACAAATATCCATCCGAATTGTCGGGCGGTATGATCAAACGTGCAGCGCTGGCGCGCGCCTTGGCGCTCGATCCGGACCTGGTTTTTCTGGATGAGCCGACATCGGGACTTGATCCGATCGGTGCTGCGGAGTTTGATGAGCTGATCGCTCAGTTGCGTGACACGTTGGGCCTTACGGTCTACATGGTGACCCATGATCTCGACAGCCTGTTCTCGGTCTGTGATCGTATCGCCGTTCTGGGTCAGAAGCGCGTGCTTGTGGAAGGAACGATTGAGGACATGCTTTCATTTGACGATCCATGGGTTCAGTCCTACTTCAAGGGGAAGCGGGCGCGGATGATCCCTGACCGAAACGCAAAGCAAGACAGTGGCGCGCAGCGTTCAAGCGGCCAGAAAAGCGAAATGAACTGATGGAAACGCGTGCCAACTACGCCATTGTCGGCTTCTTCACCCTGCTGGTGATGCTGTCGGCTTTCGGGTTCGTCTACTGGATGGCGCGTTTCGGCAATACCGGCGAGACGGCGCCTCTGGTCGTGCGTATTCCTGGTTCCGCAAACGGTCTCTCCAACGGCTCCGCAGTGCGCTTCAACGGCATCCCCTATGGCGTGATCCGGCGCATCAGCATCGATCCTGACAGCCCGGATTTCGTGATCGCCGAGACCACCGTTCAAGCGGATGCTCCGATCTACACCGACACCCGCGCGGCGCTGGAAATTCAGGGCCTGACCGGCTCGGCCTATATCGAACTTCAGGGCGGTTCGCCGAGCAATCCGAACATCCTGACGCGGGCGCGCGAACTCAATCAGGTGGCGGTGATTGATGCCGATCCCTCGGGCGTGACCAACCTGCTGGCCACGGCTGACGACATTCTCAACCGGGCCAACCGGGTGATTGGCGAAGTCGAGGGTTTCATCAAGGATGCACGCTCGCCGTTGACGGAGACGTTGAAGAACACGGAAGTCTTCACCGCGGCGCTGCGCGACAATGCCGATGGTATCGACGGATTCCTCAAGAGCGTGGGCAACCTGGCGGAGACCGTCAAATCTCTGTCGGGCCGCATCGATACCGCTCTTGCCTCGGCGGAGGACCTTCTCAACTCGATTGACACCGACAAGATCGACCGGATTCTGGGGAATGTCGACAAGGTGACCGCAGATGTCGCCAGCGCTTCGGGCGAAATCACCAAGACGCTCGAGAGCTTCAGCAAAGCAGCGGATTCGCTGCAGACATTCGCCGCTGATGCCGGCGCCTCACTTGAGAAGGTCGACAAGCTTGTCTCTGCGATCGATCCGGCCAAGGTCGGCGATACGATGGACGATATCAGGGCCGCCAGTGCGGATGCCCGCAAGGCGCTCAACGATGCGCGTGGCGTGGTTGAAACCTTCAGCGCCAGGAAAGACGATTACGATCTCATCATCACCGACGTCAAGGAATTGACCAGCAAGCTCAACGCTGCCTCGACGCGTGTCGATGGCGTGCTTGCCAAGGTCGACGGTTTCCTCGGCGAAGGGGATGCGTCATCCCTGATTGCAGATGCGGAGGCAACGCTCAAATCGTTCAGGGATGTGGCCGACATGCTCAACTCTCGCGTCGGACCGATTGCCGACAATCTTCAGCGCTTCTCCGGTTCGGGCCTGCGCAATGTCGAAGCTCTGGTCAACGATGCACGGCGCTCGATCCAGCGGATCGAGCGATCGGTCTCGACAATCGAGCAGGATCCGCAGCGGCTGATCTTCGGCGGCGAGACCGTCAAGCAATATGACGGGAGAAACCGGCGTTGAGCCTTTCAATCCAGTGTCGAAAGACATAAGTTAACAAACAGCTAATGGGCCGGGTGTCGGCTGCGAGGAGTGGTGTAAACGTGAAAGCGGGTCGATGGATTGTTGCAATGGCAATGGCTACAGTTCTGTCCGGCTGCGCTGGCGGTGTTTTGTCGTCTCCGCCACCGGACACCTACGGGCTTACCGCAGCACCTGCAGTGACGGGCCAGGCCTCGCGCAACCGGCAGATCCTGATAACTGAACCGAGCGCACTTAAGGCGCTCGATAGCGAGAAGATCGTTATTCGACCGAACCCGTCGGCGATCGAGTATCTGGCGAACTCGCAATGGTCAGACCGGCTGCCAAACATCGTGCAGGACAAGCTGGTTCAGGCATTCGAGAATTCCGGCCGTGTCGGCGGTGTCGGCCGTCCGGGAGACGGGTTGGCGATCGATTACAAGATCATTTCCGCCATCCGCGCCTTCGAGATCAAGGCGGACGCCGGCGAGCAGGCGGTTGTCGAGATATCGGCCAAGGTTCTCAACGACCGCAACGGTGTTGTGGTGGCGTCGAAGGTGTTCCGTTCGACTTCACCAGTTACCGGAACCGGAAACGCGGCCTATGTCCGCTCGCTTGATCGCGCGTTTGAGACAGTGGTACAGGACATGGTCGGCTGGACACTGTCACGGATCTGATCGCGGGCTGAACAGGCTAGACTCGGACAGAGATCGCGATTTCTTTCATTCATTCAGATGTTAGGAGCTCAGTCTTCGTCTTTGTACGAGGGCGAGTTCCGCTGCGGCTGTCGGGTGACAGGGACGCGCAGATCTGCGGATGTCATAACGACCAGCAAAGCCAGGTAACTGATGGCCGCGGCCACGGCCGGGATGATCAGTGCCGGATATCCAAAGAACCAGATGGCGCTCAGCCACAAGAACACGATGTTGACGATGAACATCACCTTTTCGGTCTCACTGCCCCGCCATGCGGCCCAGCCGAGGAAACCGATAATTGCCATATATGCCATTACTGCCAACGCCATTGTCACTCTTATCCGTTGTTTTCGCACGCCCAAACATGGGTGCTGGTTTGGCTCAAGGAACCGTCTTAAGGTCTATTTTCACATAAAACCCGCCGGGCTGCCACTGCGAGACCCACGTCAAAACGCCGCATTCCAAGCTCCCTTACGAAGCAAGAGGCAGCGCATTGGGTTAGCCTGGCGGAGCGTTATAGGCCTCGGTGCGGTGCACGGCAGCCGGGCACTCTCGCAGATCTGGGGACAGTGGCGGCGTTGCCGGGCTGAACTGGCAGCGATTGGCTTCAGGCGTGCTCCAGTATGTTGAGCAGACTGCCCAGCGGATCACGCACATAAAACCGGCGCACACCCCAAGGTTCCAGAACCGGGCCATATTCGATGCTGATGCCGTTCTGCTCCAGCCGTTTGACGACCTCGTCAAGGTTGTCGACCTCGATGGACACGTTCGGCACAGCGGTGCCCGATCCGCCTTCGATGGCTATACTGAGCTGCGGCATGCTGGCGCCGCTACCGGTCAATGTCGCAATCCAACCATGGTCCATGGCAATGTCCAGATCGAACATGTCGCGATAGAACGCCTTGGCCGTTTCAATGAGCTGAGGATCGGCAGCGATGTTGGCAACGATGCGTTTGACGGCCATGACCATTCTCCAGGTTGGCCCATTCGGGCGGTCGAAACTGGTTCAGCCGTTCAGCGGCCACCCTGCGGAGACAAGCTCAACCGTATTGCCATCAGGATCGGTCACGAAAACGCCACGCCAACCCGCCCAGGCGAACTGTTCGATCCGGTAGCTGATCTCGGCAGCGTCGAACCAATTGCAGGCTTCCAACTGATCCGCCTGGCTCAGGCTCAGGGCAATATGGTGCAGGGTTGAGGTGCCGACCTGAGGATCGCCGCGTTCGGGATTAAGGTCATCATCAAACAGGGCCAGCACCGAGGTGTGACCTTCGACGCCGTTTCCCAGCCGGAAGAAGATGATCCCGCCACGGTCTGCGAGAACCACGAGACCCAGCGTGTCGCGGTAAAACTCTGTCATGGCGGCAAAGTCGATACACCGGATTGCGATTTCACCCAGACCCGAAATTGAAAAACCCCGCTCTCTGGCGGGGATTTTCGTCGTTGGTCTGTCAGTTGTCATCGTCAGCCCGTACTTCGCTCAGTCCTTGCCGAAGCGGCCGCTGGCGTGGGCCAGCATGGTGTAGACCTTGCCGGTATCCGACGTCAGGTACGTCTGGGTCATCATGTTGTCGCGGTCGTTGCGCGCGACATCCGACAGGAGCTTTTCAAAGTCTGCAATGTAGCGATCGACCGCATCGCGGAACTCTGGCTCGCGGCCGTATTTGTTCTTGATCTCTTCAAAGGTCTGCTGACCCTTGAGCGTGTAGAGGCGGCGGGTGAACACATCGCGTTCGCCGCGCTGATAGCGCCGCCACAGATCAACCGAGGCGTCATGGTCGATGGCGCGGGCGATATCGACAGACAAGGAGTTGAGCGATTCCACGACATGGCGCGGGTTGCGCTCTGGCGTCCGGGTTGCGACCGGAGCCGGGGCAGGTGCCTGTTCCTCGCGGGAAGCGCCCCGCAGCAGATCGCTGACCCAGCCGTCGCTCTTGGCGGGTGCTGCGCCTGCAGGTTCCAGGCTGCCGCGCAATGGTGCGCGCTGTGCCTGGGGCTCAGGGCGCGGAGCAGGAGCTGGCTGCTCCCGACGCGGTGCGCGCTGTTGTGGCGCCGGCGCGGGAGCCGGAGCCGGCTGTGCAGCTGCACGAGGGGCGGGAGCACGCGGAGCGGGTTCGCTGACCTCGGTTCGATAGCCCGACTGGCCGACGATCTGCGAGAGTTCCTGCAGAGCCTTGATCTGGTCGGAGACGGCGCGGCGCATCGCTGCAGCGCTTTCGCGGGTTTCCTCGGGAAGATCAAACGCACCGCGCTTGAGTTCGCCTCTCGTGTCTTCGAGTTCCTTGCGGATGCTGGAAGCGGACTGGCGGATCTCTTCGGTCGCGCCAGAGAAGCGCGAGATCGCATCTTCGATGGCCTGCTGCACGCTTTCGCGCATCGAGCCGGCCACCGCGTTGGTGCGGCCCTCTGTGGCGCTGAGCAGCTTGTCCGCATCCTCGACAGCATCGCTGACGCTGCGGCGCATCGCGTTGGCAGCGGACTGTGCACGGCCCTCTGTGGTGCTGAGCAGCTTGTCGGTATCCTCGACAGCATCGCTGACGGTGCGGCGCATGACGTTGGCGGCGGCCTGTGCACGGCCTTCGGTTGTGCCGAGCAGCTTTTCAGCGTCCTCGACGGCTTCGCGAATGCTTTCGCGCATCAGGCCTGCGGCGACATGGGCCCTATCTTCTGTTTCGCCCATCAGCTTGCCGGCATTTTCAGCGGCATTGCGCAATCCGCCTTCAAGCCGCATGGCCGAGCGCTTGGAAAGATCTTCGGCGCCGTCGAATGCCTTGGCGATAATCTCTTCCAGCGAATGCATCGTCGTTTCGATCTGCTCGGAGCGGTTGACCAGTCCAAGCGAAAGTGACTGCAGTGCTTCGCGGCGTTCTTCCAGCGTTGTGGCAAGATTGGATTGCGCAGCGCCGAGAAGATCGGACGCAGACGCCAGAACCCGTGAGTGGTCGTCGAACCGGCCGGCAATGGCGCCAACCTGATTGAGGGTCCGGCTGGAAATGTCGGTAAGCCGTTCGACCTTTCCGTCGAGCAGACGGGCAGAGCCGGACAGCAGTTCCGCAGCCTTTTCGGTGGACGCGGATATCTCCGCAGAGGTCTGTGTCAGCTGCGTATTGGCACCGCCAAGCATGGTCGCGGCCTTGGCAACGACGCTCGAGATTTCCTCGTTGCTGGCGCCAAGGCGCTCGAGAAGCTCGCCAACACTGCCGCTGAGGCTCTGATTGACGGTTTCGAGGGCTGACAGTGTTTCGCTGGTGCGGTTCGTGATGGCGTTGATCATCGCCGCGTTTTCCGCGCGCAGGCGATCGGTCGAGCTCTGCGTGACTTCCGTCAGACGATTGGCAAATTCCTCGCCGCTGGCAACGTAGCGATCAACCAACGGACGGGCCTGCTCGTCAATGACGCGAGACAGCTCGGCAGAGCGGCTTGCCAGCATGGAGTTGAGTTCGCGGGTCCGCTCATCAAGGGTCGAGTGAACCGATGTGGCGCGGACATCCATTGCCTGCTCGGCTTCAACCAGCCGCTGGATGATCGACACGGCCTTCTGGTCGAGCGCGTCTCCAAGCGAACCGGTCTGGGCGACCAGGTTCTTGCCGGATGCGGCGAGACGGGCGTCGATGGCGTTGGTCTTGTCGTCCAGCGTGGTGACAAGTTCGCTCGCGGTCTGTCCCAGACGCTCGGAGATTGCGCCGGTCTCGCTTTGCAGACGAGCCGCCAGTGATTCTGCCTGGGCAGCGAAGCGGGTCTCGGTTGCATCAAGGGTGCCCGAAATGGCGTCTGCCTGCTTGCCGACAGTTTCGCCGACACGCTCGACAAGATCACTGATCCGGCCGGCTTCGTCGCGGAGCTCGGTCGCGCCGTTGGAAATACGGCTCGCGATGGCTTCGGCATGGGCGGCCAGATTGGCGGTGCGTTCATCGACATGGCTGTCGAGCCGCTCGACAAAATTGCGTGCCTGCTCGTCCATGCGACCGGCAAATCCGGTGCCGACCGACTGAAGCGTTTCGCCGGCCTTGAGCGCTTCCGCGTCAAGGTCGAGTGCAGCCTGGGAGACAGCTTCACGCAGCTTGGCTGCGAGGCCTGTTGCCTTGCCCTCAATGGTCTTGGAAACGGAACCGAGCCCGATTTCAAGCATGTTGTTCATCGTTGTCAGGCGCTCATTGATGTGATCGGTGCCCTTGAGGAAGGTGGCATCGACGCGATCGGAGGCGCTGTTGGACAGTTCGGCGAAGCGCTGGCCTTCGACGTCAAGAGTAGCGGCCAAGCGCTCGGATGCCTCAAGCATGCTCATCTGAACCGCACTGGTGCGTTCGGTCAGCACGCCATCCATTGCATCGGCTGCCTGGCTGACGGCGGTGCCGAATATGCCGGCACGTTCGGCAAGCTTGAGGTCCAGAGCTTCAGCACTTTCGGCAATCGAACCGAAGAGGGCGGCCGAGCGTTCGTTCAGGCTCGTATCGATGCGCGCCGCGCCAGCTTCCAACGCCCTTTCGAGCGCTTCGGTGCGGCTTGCAAGGGTGCTGTCGATCTGCTGGGTGACATTGAGAGTAGAGTTTTCGACGCGTTCGGCGACGCTGGATGTCGAGGTCTCGATGCGTTCGGCACCGCTGGCAAGCGCCATTTCCAGCGCGTAGGTGCGGTCTGAAACCGTCGTGTCCATCCGCTCTGCAATATCGGATGCGGATGCCGTCAGCTGGTCTGCGCCGGATGCAAACGCTTTTTCCAGCGCCTGGGTGCGGTCTGAAACCGTTGCGTCCATCCGTTCGGTAATATCGGCTGCGGATGCCGTCAGGCGGTCTGCACCGGTTGAAAGCGCGGTTTCGATAACACGGGTGCGGTCGGTAACCGTCGCGTCCAGCTGTTCGGCAACGCCGGTTACCGATGCTGTCAGGCGATCAGCACCAGCCGCAAGCGCTGTTTCCAGTGCCAGGGTGCGGTCCGAAACGGTGGTATCCATACGCTCGGCAATGTCAGAGGCGGATGCCGTCAGGCGGTCTGCACCGCTAGCAAGAGCTGTTTCGAGTGCCAGCGTGCTGTCGGAAACCGTTGTGCCCATGCGCTCGGATACGCTTGAAGCGGTGGCTTCAAGACGTTCGGCCGCATTGTTTGTGGAGGTCTCGATGCGCTCGGTGACGGAGGCGGTGGTTTTCTCGATACGCTCGGCGCCAGAGCCCAATGTGGTTTCAAGGGCCTGGTTGCGGTCAGACAGGGTGGTGCCGATGCGGTCGAGGCTGGCAGAGAGGATCCCGTCCATGGCGCTTGTGCCGCCGTTGAGGGTCTCATTGATCTGGGCCAGGCTTTCGGAAAGCTTGGTGTCGAGATTGCCGGCGCGACTGTCAAATGCGGAGGTGAATTCGCCGACCCGTTCGTCAAACGCCGAGGTGATGCGCCCGATTGTGGATTCGAGTTTTTCCTCGAAAAAGCCGGAGCGCAGGTCGAGATCCATGATCGCGTCGTCGGCGCTTGACTTGAGCGCCTGGCTGAAGCTCGAGCCCTTTGCATCAAGCGAGGAGTTGAGCGATGCGAGCGTTTCCTCGAGGCCTGAGGAAATCGCCTGCTGGCCTGCAAACAGGCTGTCCGAAATCTCGCGGGTGCGGGCGATGAGGGTCTCGTTGAGCTGACGGGCACGCTCGCCCAGAGCCGCATTGAGCTTTTCGGTATTGGCGTCGAGTGTCGATGCCCGGGTTTCGAACTCCGACAACAAGGCCTTGCCGCGATGGTTGAGCTGGACATTGAGCATTTCCAGCCGCGTGTCGAACTCGTCGGTCAATTCGCCGCCGGAAGTCCTCAGCGTTGTCATCAGCGCTTCGGTGCGGCCTTCGAGCATGTTTTCCAGCTCGCGGCTGGTTTTGCTGGTGCGTTCCTGCAGGGCAGCCGCACGGGTTTCCATAAGCTGGGCGAAAGCCTCTCCCGACGTCGAAATACGGTTCGAGATTTCCTCGCTCGCGGTCGTCAGTTCTTCCTTGAGCTGCTCATGAGCGCCGGCGATCGAGGCGCGAATGCGCTCGGCGTGGCTGACGATGGAATCGCGCTCGCTTCCGAGTTCCTGAACAAGGCCACGGACGCGCATCTCGTTGTCGGAATAGCTGCGCTCGAGTGCGTTGACTTCGGAATGGACAAGTGTCTCGAGTTCCGAGGCGCGCGCAATGGTGCGCTCAATGCCCTCGTTCATGGCCGAGACTTCGCGGCGCACAGCCTGGCCGACGGTGAGGATGCGGTCTCCGGCAACGTTTTCCGGTTCAGCAAGGCGAAGTGCCACTTCGGCCATCGAACGGGCCGCAGACCGCATCTCGCGGGCGCGGGCCATCATGATAGAGAACGAGAAGAACACCATGATCGGGATGATGATTCCGACCAGCAGGCCGATGGCTGCCGGCATCGCCAGAAGATCAGCCATGGAGCGGATCTGCCAGATTGCCGGTGAATAAAGCAGGTTGGCCAGGCCGATGCCGCCAACGCTCCAGAGCACTGACAGGATGACGGCGTTGCGGAAAGCGCCGCGGCTGGAACGGCCTTCGAGCGTGCGCAGCAAACCGGCCGTGTTCTTGCGGCTGTCGTCGTTGGCAGGCGCCATCGGGCCTGCGGGCGTGAAGGGGGGTGTCGGTGTTCTTGGCGCTGTGTTTTCGCCCGGGACCGGTTGCTGGGATTGAGTCGAGGCCCGAGGTGTTGCGCCTGCGCTCTTGAGTTCGCGGGCGGCATTGGAAACCTTGTCTTCCAGCTCGTCCAACGAAATATCATCGAGCACACCGAGGCCGTCATTGCCCAGATCGATTTTCAAAGCGTCTTCAAGCGCTTCGAAAGTCTGCTCTTCAATGGTCTTGTCCGCTGGTGTCTTACTCATGCCACTCAAGCCTCATTACTCCAAACAGGGTTCGCGCATGTTCCCCGTCATTTTCGCACTCACAGATCAGCGCACCGGGCGCGCTCGTGACGTGCGACGAGACCCGGAAAACAGCTTTCCGGCCCCTTAAACTACCAATTAAGTGACACACGCGGCTCCAATTCACAAATGAAACCGGTGGGATGGCCCCTGAATCCACTGGTTTTTAACGCTCGCCTGTCTCAAAAAGATGCACAAACGTCAATGAAACGCCACATTTACGGGTCGTTAACCATTTCAACAGGTTTCGTGGCTCGCACCCTCGAGATGTTTACCCGATCTAGAGACTGCGTGCGGCATTGTTGTCCCACTATTGTCAAGCAAAGGAAAACCGCCATGGCGGCACTTGGTATCGCGTTCGAAGTTCAGGAATTAAACCCTCAGCCGCGCCCATCGGGTGGCAGGCCGATCGATCTGGTGCATCTTGCACGCCAGACCGGCGGTGACAAGTCGCTCGAAACAGAGGTTCTGGCGCTGTTTGCGCGTCAGGCGCGGCAGGCTGTGGCCCAAATCGGCAATCTGGAACAACAGGCACGCTCCGAACTGGCACACAAGCTTGCTGGTGCGGCAAAGGGAGTAGGGGCGTCCGATGTGGCCCGCTGCGCCTCTGCGGTTGAGCTCGAGCCTGGCAACTCGGCAGCGATTGCAGCGTTCACCAAGGCGGTTGTCGACGCGGACAACTTCATTGTCGGGCTGATGCGCTGAAGCTTCCTACGATTTCTGCCCGGAAATCGGCAAATTGGAAAACCATGCCGCGAATCGAGGTCGCAGGGTGGTTTTCATTCTTGCCTCACACAGTCCAGCGTGTATGAAAGCCTCATATCCCTGAGACTATGCCAGAGGCCGTAATGACCAAAATCACCCTCGTCGCTTTTGACGGTACGCGTTTTGATGTTGATGCCGAGAATGGCTCGACCGTGATGGAAAACGCAATCCGCAATTCCGTTCCAGGCATCGAAGCCGAATGTGGCGGTGCTTGCGCCTGCGCAACCTGCCATGTCTATATCGATGAAAAATGGACCGAGATTGTCGGTGCGCCGGAGCCGATGGAGGAGGACATGCTCGATTTCGCATTCGACGTGCGTCCGACCTCGCGGCTGTCCTGCCAGATCAAGGTTCGTGATGAACTTGACGGTCTGGTGGTCAATGTGCCCGAGCGGCAGGCCTGATTTCCCTCATTATACCGGATGCATTCCATGTCTACCCCGATTGAAACCGATGTCGTGATTATTGGCGCCGGGCCGGTTGGCCTGTTCGCCGTGTTTGAACTTGGCCTGTATGACCTCAAGTGCCACCTGATTGATATTCTCGATCGTCCCGGCGGCCAGTGCGCCGAGCTCTACCCGGAAAAGCCGATCTACGACATTCCGGCCTGGCCGGAAATTTCAGGCCAGGCGCTGACCGACCGTTTGATGGAGCAGATCGCGCCGTTTTCGCCGCAGTTCCATTTCAACCGCATGGTCCAGGGCTTCCGCAAGCTGGAGAACGGCCGGTTTGAAGTCGAGACCGACGAGGGCGAGCTGTTTCATGCCCATGCCGTCGTGGTCGCTGCAGGTGGCGGATCATTCCAGCCCAAGCGGCCGCCGGTCCCCGGCATTGAGGCCTATGAGGCAAAGAGCGTGTTTTACTCCGTGCGGCGCATGGAAGAATTCCGCGACAAGGACCTGCTGATTGTCGGCGGCGGCGATTCAGCGCTTGACTGGACGCTCAATCTTCAGCCGGTGGCGAAATCGGTCACGCTGGTGCATCGCCGGCCTGATTTCCGCGCGGCTCCAGACAGTGTCAACAAGATGTTTGCCATGCGCGAAGAGGGCAAGATTGACTTCCAGGTCGGGCAGGTGACAGGGCTGAAGGGCACCGACGGCCAGCTCGAGGCTGCGACCATCAAGGGTCCGGACGGCGAAGTCGAGGTCGCCTGCAACCGCATGCTGCCGTTCTTCGGCCTGACGATGAAGCTCGGCCCGATCGCCGACTGGGGCCTCAATCAGCACGAAAACCTGATCAAGGTCGATACCGAGAAATTCGAAACCAGCATTCCCGGCGTGTTCGCCATCGGTGACATCAACTGGTATCCGGGTAAGCTCAAGCTTATCCTGTCGGGCTTCCATGAAGCAGCCCTGATGACCCAGGCCGTCAAGCGGCTGGCGCATCCGGGCGAGAAGATGGTGTTCCAGTACACCACGTCGTCGACCAGCCTGCAGAAGAAGCTCGGCGTCCAGTAGACGCGGCTTCGGCCTCTCGTCCTCTCCAGATAGCAGCCAAAAAAAGCCTCGCTTTCCCGTGAAGGGAAAACGAGGCTAATGGGCGCTTCGGTATCAAACCTGACGAGGGAGGACCGCCAGGTGGCTTCCATGCGCCGGGGAACCCGAATCAATTGCTTAAAACTGCCCCTTAAGTCAGAGCTTACCTAATGTAGCTTGAGCGAATATTGCCATTAATGCCGGGTGGAAACTTGGGGTGTGCACTATTGCTGCAGTTTATCTGAGGTTCTATTTGGCCGCACAGCGGAAATATTGGAATTTTCCGCAGCCGAGCGACGGTAAGGCGATCAAGGTTGCTGCTGTTGTTTTGAGGGGCAAGATCAGAGGCGCGGGTTTCATTCTTGCCGCAGAGGCCCAAGCCGAATTGAGGGCTTTGAAGTGGCGACTCTCATTGTCCCCGTTTGCCATGCAGCTTTCAGCTGGCCATGAGGACAGTAGTAATAGAGGCACGCAGTCAATTGAATGCGGGATCAGCTGCGGCCGTTGAGTTTTTCCACCTTGAAGCGCAGCATTCTGCGCATGCGGCGTTCGAAGCTTGCTGCTTCGGCCCGGTCGAACCTTTGCTGGTCGGCGGAGTGCTTCTCTATGATTGACTTGCTGGTCTCCGCGACGCGGGCTTCCATCCGTTCGCAAGTGCTCTGTGGATAAAGCGATTCGAGCGCCTGTTCGAGCTTGCGGGCCCATTGCCGGGCAATCTCGGCATGGCGTTCTTCATGACGCTTGATGTCGGAATACAGTGTGTCCCAGACCAGCACCGTTTCCCTGTTGGCCCGGTTGCGGTCTTTCCAGCGCGGCAGGGTCAACTGGGTCTCCAGCGTGACTTTGGCGTCGAGCACCCTGCATCTCCGATCGGCTTTCTGATAGTCAACCGATCCGCCGAGCTTGATCTTGGTGGCGCCGGGATGGCGGGCGCCGGTTTCTGCCAGCAGCGGGCCGTGCTTTGACAATTCGCGCTCGAGATCGGCTCCGGTCAGTCCGCTGATGGTGAAATAGGAATAGGTCTTCTTGATCTCCGGGGCCGATGCGACCGTAACCGCTGATGCACACAGCAACGTCAGGGCCGTGACGGCGAGGCGTAGGCTGTGCATGGAGAACTCCCGGTGAGAAACACTTCCACCGAACTTGCGCCATGGAGCCGGGTCATGCAACAGGAACCGGCAGCCATATTGCCACAGTTCACGGGATAAAAGCCTCATGCAGTTGCCGCCCGACAGCGTCTTTCATCCAAGAACCCTGCGGCTTGGCCGTGGCAGGGCGATGGAACTTGGCCCGCGTTCACGGCTGATGGGCATTCTCAACGTGACGCCGGATTCGTTTTCCGATGGCGGGCTTCATGTCGATGCGTCGAGCGCCGTTGACGCCGCACTGCAAATGATCGGCGAGGGCGCCGACATTATCGATATCGGCGGTGAGTCGACACGGCCCGGGGCCGATCCGGTGAGCGCGCTCGAGGAGCAGCGCCGGATCATGCCGGTGATCGAGGCGCTGGGCGGGCGTGAGGATGTGCTGATCTCGGTTGATACTTGGCGGGCTCAAACGGCGCGGCTGGCGCTGGCAGCCGGCGCGCACCTGATCAACGATGTCTGGGGGCTGCAGCGCGAGCCGGAAATGGCGCGGGTTGCTGCGGACGCCGGCGCTGCGGTTGCCATCATGCATACGGGCCGCGAGCGCGAGCGCCTGCCGGATCTGGTACAGGACCAGTTTCACTGGTTTGCCGCTTCGCTGGAGTTGGCCCGGCAGGCTGGTATCAAGGACGACCAGATCGTGCTTGATCCGGGATTTGGCTTTGCCAAGGATGCGGACGACAATCTCGACCTGATGGCCCGGTTTGCCGAATTGCACGGCCTGGCGCTGCCCTTGCTGGCGGGCACCTCGCGCAAACGGTTTCTCGGTGGCTTGACAGGACGTGACGCATCTGACCGGGACGTGGCAACGGTAGCGACCAGCGTTGCGCTGAGGCTCGCCGGGGCTGCGATGTTTCGGGTCCACAATGTCGCTTTCAACAAGGACGGGCTTGCGGTTGCTGACGCTATGGTTCAAAGCAGCCGCAAAAGGGAGCCTGGCCATGGCTGACAGCTATACAATCCGCCTTGCCAATTGCGCGTTCTTCGCCCGCCATGGCGTGCATGACGAGGAAGAATTCCTCGGCCAGCGCTTCTTTGTCGATGCCGAGCTTGAGGTCGATCCCGGTGACGCGCTTCAAACCGACGACATCGAAGGCACGGTTCATTACGGCATTGCATTCAAGGTGATCGAGGACATTGTCATGGGCAAGCGTCGCTACCTGATCGAAGCGCTGGCGATGGACATCGCCAAGGCGCTGACGGACCGGTTTTCGCAGATCCGCCTGGCGCGCATCACCGTGCGCAAACCGAGTGCTGCTGTGCCCGGTATTCTTGATCATGTCGAAGTGATGGTCGAACACCGTGCCTGATCGCAAGACCGACATCGCCGCGATCGGGCTGGGCGGCAATATCGGCAATCCGCGCAGAACGATGGCGCGGGCCTTGAAGCTCCTGGATGCGCGCGACGATATCACCATCCGCACAGTGTCGCGGCTCTACCGGACGCCGCCGTGGGGCAAGACGGACCAGGAATGGTTTCACAATGCCTGCGCGCTGGTGGAAACCACGCTCGATCCGCATGAGCTCTTGAAAGTCTGCCTGGATATCGAATTGCAGCTCGACCGGGTGCGCACCGACCGGTGGGGGCCCAGAACGATCGATCTCGATGTGCTGCTGCACGGCGACTTCCTGTCTGACCACGCCGACCTGACGGTGCCGCATCCGCGCATGACCGAGCGGGCCTTCGTGATGGTGCCGCTGGCAGACATCGCGCCTCAGGCTGTGGTCAATCTGCAAAGTATCGCGGACTGGTCGAGCGAAGTGGATTCGGAAGGTATCGAAACGCTGAGCCGTTCCGGCGACTGGTGGCAGGCCTAGGATTAAACCGGGCTGCTTGAGCTCAGCGCAACGCGCCGGTGGTGATCTTCTGGGCGCCGCGCTTGAGCGTCATGCCGATGACCGGGACCATTTCCTTGCCGACCTTGACAGAAATCGTCACGTTCATGGTTTCCTCGTCGTGGAGGCGAGCAATCATGGCGCCATCAAGCGTCTTGCGGTTGATGGCCATCACGGCGCGGTCGCCTGTGATCTTGCCCGAGACGATGTCGAGGCCGTCGCCGGCCGAGCCGTCAAGGAAGCGACCGGTATAGGTCTTGCCCTTGCGGGTGATCAGGGCCGACATTTTCTGGTTGAAGACGCCGACACGGCAGGTGCCGTCAAGCGAAATGCCGACGGCAATGCCCTCGACGGAATCACCGATGAGATTGCAGACGAATTTCGTGCCCTTGTATTTGCCGGCAACGATTTCGCCGGGGCCCTTCCAGGTGCCAGCCACAGATTCGAAGAACACAGTGTCCTTGTCGCGCGACAGTGCAGGGGAGGCTGAGAGAAGGGCAGTTGCCGCAAGACAAAGCGGAATGATGCGAAACTTGGAGAACATGGTCACACCTGTTGCGGCTGGAAACGAAATCTGAAAATGACCCAGAATGGTTAATGGATCGTAATCAGCGCCGATATATCCACATTTTCAGCGGATTTCATAGCCCGTCGGTGGGTTTTCCAGTCTTAGCCGACTTGCCGGCAAAGTTGGCGATGTCTGACATGAAGTCGCCGATGCCGGGTCGTTTGAGCGCCTTGAACGGCATCGGGCGGCACAGATCCATCGCGGAAATACCAATGCGGGCGGTCATCAGCCCGTTGATCACGCCTTCGCCAAGTCGTGCGGAGAGCTTGGCCGCAACCCCGTGGCCGACCACCTGCTGGATCAGGCTGTCGCCTGCGGCGATGGCGCCGGTGACGGCCAGATGGGCAATGACATCGCGAAACAGGCGGAACATTCCGATGGTGCCGGGCCGTCCGCCATAGAGTTCCGCCAGGGCGCGGATCAGGCGGATGGCTTCATAGCCGACATAGGCAAGGTCGACAAAGGCGCGCGGGCTGACGGCGGTGACAACCGAGACGCGCTTGGCCGCATTGGCGGTCAGAAGCCGCGCCTGGCGGTCAAGCGGGGCCATCAGTTCGCGTTCGGCAAAGGCCAGATAATGCGGTCCGTCGATGATCTCGTCATCGAGTGACTTGAGGCTCTTGCGTCCGCGCGCCGAAAGCGGGTTGACGGCGATGAGGCTGGAGACCTCTGCGGTGAGGGCACGTGCTTCCTTGGCCGTCGCTGACATGGCTATGGCTGCGATGCCTTCACGCAAATGCGCCACTTTGGCCAGGCGGCGGATGCCGAGGATTTCCTTGATCACAAGGGCTAGCAGCGCCAATGCCGCGATTGCTGCGACGATTGTGGCAGCCCAGCCAAGCCAGGGTATGCGCTCGAACAGGCTGCGGATCAGCGTGTCGGTCCAGATGCCCACCGCCAGGGCGAGGAGGAAGCCGAGGCTCGCTGTGAGCACCTTGCCTGCGGTCAGACGCCGGGGCCGAGATGTTGCCGGCGGCGGCGTCAGTGCCTCGAGTTCTTCCTGCCGAGACAGGAACGGGTCATCTTCTTCCATCGTCATCGAGACGGTAACAGGCATGGCGGCGGGCTTGCGCGCTGGTTTGGTCTGCTGGCCCGGTGCTTCGGGCTTTGCCTTTGTTGCAGGATCGTCAACAGTGAAAGAGCGTGGCTTGCGGATGGGCGATGAGGCATCTTTTTCGGTCATGCCAGGCGGTCTCCCAGAAGATATTGCATGGCCCGGTCGAGGCGAATGTGGGGCAGTGAAAGCTTGATGCCGCTGTCGCTCTCCTCGATCAGGGGCGGGCGGAAGCGGACGATGTTGAGCTCCGGCAAAAGCGGTTGCGACGATGAATCAACTGCCTTGAAGAATGAATCCGGATTCGTCGGCAAGTCCCCGGGAAATATGGCTGTTTTACGGTTGCCATCAAAAAGTTCGCCGGCGATGCGTTCGCCCTCCAACGGAGTGCCGACGATAACCGGAAGCTCCTCGCCATCCTGCCTCACGGTGGCTTCACGGGTGGCCCTCACTGCAGCCAGCGCCAGCACTTCAATATTGGCGCCAGATGAGCCGATATTGCTCGAGGCGCGTTCGACAATGCGCCGCGCAATGGCCTCGAGCCGGTCGTGGCTTTCATGGTGCAGGTGATCGGCCTTTGTGGCGGCGATCAGCACCTTGTCGATGCGCCGCGAAACCAGGCTGGTGAGAAGGCTGCCGCTTCCCGGACGGAAACAGGAGAGCACGTCAGAGAGCGCGCGTTCGAGATCGATGACCGCTTCGCGGCCGGCGTTCATCGCCTGCATCGCATCAATGAGCACGATCTGGCGGTCGAGGCGGGCGACATGCTCGCGAAAGAAGGGTTTGACCACGACCGACTTGTAGCTCTCGAACCGCCGCTCCATCATCGCCATCAGCGAGCCTTTGGGCGCAGATGTGTCAGGCAGGTTGGGCAGTGGCGCGAAGGTGAGCGCTGGTGATCCGTCGAGATCTCCGGGCATCAGGAAGCGACCCGGGGGAAGGGTGGAGAGGGCGCGTTCATCCTTCTTGCAGGCTCTGAGGTAATCGGTGAACAGCCGCGCCAGATCGCGCGCATCGGCTTCATCGGCCGGTTTGAGCGGATCAATGGAATTGGCTTTTTCGAGCCAAGGTGCTGCCAGATCGGCGCGGACGGGGGATCGGGCGAGCGAGGCGGCGTTGAGCGAGAAGGCCGCAAAGTCCTGGCCGAGCAACGGCAGGTCGAGCAGCCATTCGCCGGGATAATCAACGATATCAAGGCATAGCCTGCCGCCTGAGAAGAAGCGGTTCCAGCCGCTGGCCGATTCATACTCGATAACCAGCCGCAGCTCTGAAATGGCGCGCGTCGAGTCCGGCCAGATGCGCTCGCTGATCATTTTGGCTGCATGATCCTCGTATTGAAACCGGGGCACAGCATCATCAGGCTGGGGTTCGAGAAAAGAACGCGCAAGCCTGCCAGAATGGGCGGCTTCGAACATCGGCAAGCGGCCGCCATGCAAGAGGTTATGGATCAGGGAGGTGATGAACACCGTCTTCCCGGCGCGCGACAGCCCGGTGACGCCCAGCCGCAAGGTGGGCTGGATCAGATTGCTGGCACGGTCGGTCAGCGTGTCGAAGGCGATTAAGGCCTCATCGGTGAATGTGGTGATTGACGATGACACGTTGAGATCCGCTCCGAATTGCTTCTAACGATATAGGAGAACGCCGGAACGATTAAAAGCGGGCGAGGGAAATGCAGTGCCGGCGAAAGTCTTTGGCCGCCGGCGTTGAGTTCAAGCGTCAACGGGTGAAAGGAGGCTCGTGAACCTTGCGCCGCCATTGACAACGCTGTCGCCGCGCTGGTCGGAATCAAGGATCAGCAGGCCCGCAGTCGGGAAGCCAAAGCCAAGTGCGGCTTCATAGGTTGCCGGGTCATTTTGCAGCAAGGCCTGGGCGGTGTCTTCGAGCATCGGATTGTGCCCGATGATCATGATCGACTGGACGGCTTCGTCGCGCACGGATCCGATCAGATCGAGATAGACGTCATGGCTCGCGGCATAGAGCGCGTCGCGGTATTCAATCTTCGGTCTGATGCTGGTGCGTGTTCGCACGATTTCGAGGGTTTCCAGACACCGACGAGCGGGGGAACAGTAAACCAGGTCCGGTTCAAACCCGTTGACCGATATGGTTGCTGCAAGCCGGGCGGCTTCCTCGCGACCCGGTTCGTCAAGTGGCCGGTCGAAATCGCGCACGCCGGGCAGGGCCCATGCGGCATGGGCATGGCGGATCAGAAAAATACGCAAGCTTGGGTGCGATACAGGGTTCATTTTCTGAATGTAGCTATTTGCGGCCGCGCTTCAATTCACCAAAAGCACAAAGTGCACTGCAATAAAAAATCGCTTTTGCGAGTGGTCCGCCTTGTGCATCGCGTCAGAAATCCGTTTTTGGACGTATTGGTTTGCAAGAGCTGCCTGTTTCAGTCGAAAAAGCCTGTATTTTTCAAATTACTAAAATGATTCAACAGTTCACTGAAATCGCACTGGTCGGACACTTTACCGCTTGTACGGTTGCCCCCGTCTGGCTATACAGCCCCCGAATTGGCTTAGCCGGGAGAATCGTGATGAGTGAAGACTTCGATTTTTCCTCTTATGTGCCCTCTGAAAACGAGGATTTCATGAACGCCAAGCAGAAGGCCTATTTCAGGTCCAAGCTGATTGACTGGCGCAATGATATCCTGAAAGAGGCTCGCGAGACGCTTGACCATCTCGCGGAGGAAAGTGCCAACCACCCAGATGTGGCCGACCGCGCATCTTCTGAAACTGACCGCGCAATCGAATTGCGCGCCCGTGACCGTCAACGCAAGCTGATCGGCAAGATCGATGCGGCGCTGGGACGAATTGATGACGGCACCTATGGATATTGCGAAGAGACCGGCGAGCCGATCAGCCTGAAGCGGCTGGATGCACGGCCGATCGCGACCTTGTCGATCGAGGCGCAGGAGCGGCACGAGCGGCGCGAGAAGGTCTACCGGGACGAATAGGCTTTGCCTGATGATGCAGCGCTTGCAAGTTAGGGCCTGACACATCCAGAATATAAAAAGCCGGCCTTGCAAGGCCGGCTTTTTCATTTTCCGTAAACTGGCGGAGACCTTCAGGGTCTGCGCGAGAGATCCCCGAGCAGTTTTTCCATCTCAGCCTCAAGTGAATCGCGCGATGGCTGCGGCTCGGGCGCAACTTCCGGCGCTTCCAGACGATCAGCTTCGTCATCGTCGAGCTGGTGCTCGTTGTACTGAGCAGTGATGAAACTGCTCCGGGGAGGTTCGATTTTCAGATCCTGCGACAGTTCCTCGGCAAGTACGGTTTCGAAATCGGAAGATGCTGGTGCCACCGGTGTCGCGGGCTCGGCAGCCGGCGCAAATGACCGTGGGGCTGGCGAGGCAGGCTCGTTGGCTACCGGATCAGCCGTCAGTTCATCAAAGGCGCTCTCATCAAAGCTTGGTTCTTCGAAAACCCGTGTCCTGACATTTTCAAGAACGTCGGCGGCTTCTGCCTGGGCGGGATCAGCCGGAGTGGTGGCTGCGGGAGCCCTGGGTGATGATACCGCAGTGGGGGCGTTCTGTGGTGGTGCGGGCCTTGTCGGAGCGACAGGAGCCGGAGCCATCTGGGCAGGCCGCGCGGGTGCGACCGTCAAATCATCAAAATCGGCTTCGTCGAAGCTCGGCTCTTCGAACACCCTTGTCCTGACTGTCTCAAGCAGATCGGCGGCTTCGGTGCGGATGGAGCTTGCCGCACCGGCGGTCGCGGCGGTTGCCGCCATTGCAGGTGCGGAAACTGAAGGCTGCTGGCGGGTGCCCGGTTGCGGCGCGACCTCTGGCCGTCTTGCTGGGCTGTCGAGCGATGGGGCGACAGGCTGGGCCTGCGCCGGGCTGCGCGGTTGCTGGGGGGCGGACGGACGCGCGGCGGCGGGCGAGGCTACTCTTGGCTCTCGCTGGGGCGTTGGCGATGGTGCAGCGTGGTCGGCTGGCTGGGGAGCCCGGCCATGATCGCCGTGCTGGATGCGGCTTTCGATGACGATATCGGTCGGTCCGCCGATCATGACAAGATGCTCGACGTCATCGCGGCGGATCAGCACCAGCCGGCGACGGGTGTCGACGGCGGTCGCGTCCAGAACCGCAAGCCGCGGCAAGCGGTTCTTGCCGCCGCGAATAAAGGTCGATGCCGCACGATTGCGGATGAGCCAGAAGACTCCGACAAGCGCCAGAAGCGCCACTGCGACGATGATGATGGCGGTCAACAATGTTGCACCCTGGCCGCCCAAGAGATTATCCGGCATCCAGTGTCCTCCGGTTTCATTCGATACAAGTCGATATTAAAGTGGCGTCTTGCCGGATTTGATCGTTAGCAGGCTTCATTTGACGTTTTTCCGCCGCGTCCACAAGCCGTGGAAGGCGTAATTCCCATGAGATAATGACTCTATGGCGAGGATATGATCTTCGTGCGGAAATCTTTTGGGCGCGTCCGGTGTGTCGGTTTTCCCTGCAAACTCGGTAGCTAAACTGGCGGCAGCGGTGTTTGGGCTTCCCATCAGCGGCGGAATGTGATTCAAACCGGACGGATCCGTTGCGGGGCGAAAGAGCGATTCATGACCGAGACGACACCAGCGGCGGCAAACCCGGCAGCGCTTGTAGACAGAAGCGCAAAATCACGCTCGGTGTCGAGGCTGATTTTCCTCGCTGTCGTGATGATCGGCGCGTCGATCGTGTTCTTTCTGTTCAAGGACAGGCTCAACAGTCAATTGATGCTCGGCATTCTCGGTGTGCTGGCGGTGGTCGGGATCTTCTTCCTTGTCTCCACTGTAATCGGCTTTGTCGACATCATGCCGAAGACGACCGCTGATCCGCTAGCCCGTGCCTTTATCGATACCCATCCCGAAGGCACGCTCGTAACCGACGAGAAGGGCCGGGTGATCTACGCCAACCACGCCTATGGACGTCTGACCGGATCGACCAGTGCCGCTGACGTGCAATCGATCGAGGCGATCCTGTCGCGCCACCGCGAATCCGCTGAAGCGGTCTACCGGCTGACCAACCAGATGCGCGAAGGAAAGGGCGGCCAGGAAGAATTCCGCATGACCCAGCCGCTGGGCAGCGCGCAGGACAGCACCGAAGCAGGGCACTGGTACCGGTTGCGCGGCCGCCCGATCGTTTCAGGCGACAAGGGCGCCCAGCTGATGGCCTGGCAATTGTCCGACATCAGCCATGAACGCACCGAACAGGAAATGGTGTTCAAGGAACTGCAGAACGCCATCAATTATCTCGATCATGCGCCGGTCGGCTTTTTCTCGGCCGGTCGTGACGGCGATATCGTATACGTTAACGCAACGCTCGCCGACTGGCTTGGGATGGACCTGACGTCGTTCCTGCCTGGCAAGGTGATGCTGCGCGATCTGGTTGCCGGCGCAGGCATGGCGCTGGTGGAATCGGTGCAGGCCGAGCCGGGCCTCAACCGCACGGCCCAGCTCGATCTTGATCTGTTGAAATCCAACGGCCAGAGCCTGCCGGTGCGACTGGTGCACCGGGTCAGCGCCACACGCGACGGCTCGCCTGGCGAAAGCCGCACCATTGTCATCAGCCGGGAAGACGGCGGCTCGGGCGTCCAAGACGCCGCGAGCGCTGAAATGCGGTTCACCCGGTTCTTCAACAACACGCCGATGGCCATTGCCTCTGTGGACGGGAACGGCAAGATCCTGCGCACCAACGGGCCATTCCTGAAGATGTTCAATGGTCTGGTGACGCGTGACGACATGGAACGCGGATCGCTGTTTGAAACCGTGCTGCGCGAGGATGACCGCAAGGGCTTTCAGGATGCGCTGAGGCAGGCAGCGGACAAGCAGGGCGATATCTCGCCGATCGACAGCCGCCGCGCCGACGATGAGGAGCGGCATTTCCGCTTTTACGTCAATGCCGTGATCGAACATTCGGAAGAGGCGCCCGAGGAAACAGCGATCATCTATGCGGTGGAGACCACCGAGCAGAAGGCGCTGGAAGCGCAGATGGCGCAGACCCAGAAGATGAATGCGGTCGGCACGCTCGCCGGCGGTATCGCGCACGACTTCAACAATGTTCTGACCGCCATCCTGCTGTCAGCCGATCACCTTCTGATGTCGCTCAGGCCAGCCGATTCCAGTTTTGCCGATCTCATCGAGATCAAGCGCAATGCCAACCGGGCCGCCGTGCTGGTGCGCCAGCTGCTGGCGTTCTCGCGCAAGCAGACGATGCGGCCCACCGTGCTGTCGATGACCGATGTGATCGGTGATCTGAGGATGCTGGTCGACCGTCTGATCGGGACCAACGTCAAGCTCGAGCTCGAATTCGGCCGCGATCTGTGGCCGGTGAAGACCGATCTGGGCCAGTTCGAGCAGGTGCTGATCAATCTCGCGGTCAATGCCAGGGACGCCATGCCGGAAGGCGGCACGATTACCGTCAGGACCCGCAATGTCGAGGCGGACGAGGTCGAACGGCTCAATCACCGGGGCATGGAAGTGGGCGATTATGTGCTCATCGAACTTGCGGACGCAGGCACAGGGATCCCGCCCGAAGTGATGGAAAAGATCTTCGAGCCGTTCTTCACCACAAAGGATGTCGGCAAGGGCACCGGGCTTGGCCTGTCGATGGTTTACGGCATCGTCAAGCAGTCGGGCGGCTATATCTATCCGGAATCAGAAGTCGGCAAAGGCACCACATTCCGCATCTACCTGCCACGTCATGTCGAGGATGAGGCCGAGAAGGCTGTTGCTGCGGCCGAAGCCGCAGCTGCGCTTGAGGCGGGCACAGCCAGACAGGCAAAGATTGCCGCTGAGGGGCCGGAAGATCTTACCGGCGGTTCCGCGGTGGTGCTGCTTGTGGAAGACGAGGAAGCGGTGCGCCGGGGCGGCAAGCGCATGCTCGAGGCGCGCGGCTATGAAGTGCATGAGGCAGGCACAGGCGTGGAAGCGCTGGAGGTGCTGGCCGAACTCGATGGCAAGGTCGACATCGTGGTCTCCGACGTGGTGATGCCGGAGATGGACGGGCCGACGCTGCTCGTCGAGCTGCGCAAGGACTATCCCGACATGAAGTTCATCTTCGTCTCGGGCTATGCCGAGGACGCGTTTGCGAAGAACCTGCCCGCCGACGCCAAGTTCGGCTTTCTGGCAAAGCCGTTCTCGCTCAAGCAGCTGGCGACCTCGGTGCGTGAGATGCTGGACGAATAGGTCTGTTCATGCCGCCGGTGGTGGCGCGCGGCACAGGGTTAATTTCGCGGTGACGAATTGTTCATCATCCTGCCGCATTTTCGGCTAGACTTCGCATTTCGAGTTTCGCCAAGAGGGGCCATCATGAAATCCAAACTCCTGATCGCGGCGCTGGCTGCCGTCTTCGTATCCGGCTGCACGACCGATCCTTACACGGGCCAGTCCAAGGTCTCCAACCTGGCTGGTGGTGCGGCGCTTGGCGCGCTTGGCGGCGCGGCTCTCGGTACGCTTGCAGGCGGCGACGATCGCAGGAACGCGCTGATCGGCGCTGGCATCGGCGCACTCGCCGGTGGCGCTGTGGGCGGCTACATGGACCAGCAGGAAGCGCAATTGCGCGCCCAACTGCAGGGCACCGGCGTTTCGGTGACGCGCATGGGCGACCGTATCGTGCTCAACATGCCGTCCAACATCACCTTTGACAGCGACCAGGCCGCGGTGAAGCCGGAATTCTACGGCACGCTCAATTCGGTGGCCCTGGTGCTGCAGAAGTTCAACCGGTCGCTTGTTGATGTTGCCGGACACACTGATTCGACCGGATCTGACAGCTACAACCTGACGCTCTCGCAGCAGCGCGCGCAGTCGGTGTCGAGCTACCTGATCTCGCAGGGCAACGACCCGCGCCGGTTCTACACGCAGGGCTTCGGCGAAAGCCGCCCGATCGCCGACAATGGCTCGGATGCCGGTCGCGCCGCCAACCGCCGCGTGGAAATCCAGATCTCGCCGCTGAGCTGATCAGCGACACCAAATCGTTTGAGGCGATATCAGACCCGGCTGCGAAAGTGGCCGGGTCTTTTTTGTTGAAAACATATCAACCTTTTATTGTTATCCGGCGATGGTATTTTTAGATAATCTCAAGGAAACCAGAATGGCACTTGATTTCAATTCTGCCCATAAAGCCTATGCCAATGCAGTGATGACCGCTGAAGCCCACAAGGCATTCGGCAAACGCGGACCATCGGCAGCGGTCGCCAAGAAGGCGAGCTGGAGCTCATCGGTTGCTGCCGACAAGGCGGCGCGCGGCAAGGAGAGCGGCTACGCCAAGTCCTGGAGCACCTACACCGCCGACCGAATCAACGATGCGATTGAAGGCGCGGCAAAATCTGCCATCAAGACCGCCTACAAGGACTGGAAGAAAAACAACAAGGGGAAGAAGAGCTCCGCTCTGGACGTCGATCTTCTTGTTGCCCCTGCGATGCTCGGTCTTGCGGTTGCAGCAAAGAACCAGGCTGTGGCCGGTGGCGAAGGGGGGATTTCCCGTCGTCACCTGCTGACCGGAATGGGCGCATTCGCTGCGGTGACACTGCTTGGGACGACTGCGGCTTTTGCCAAAAACGCTGCCTATATCAGCACGGTGAAACGGGCGTTGCAAAGCTACACAACTTCAAATTCTCCGGCCATTATCCGCGGCGTCGGTGCTGGCATTCGCGGATAGGCCGATGGCACCCAATCACAAGATTGCATGACGCGATCCAAGACCCGGCGGCGAGAGCTGCTGGGTCTTCTTGTTTGCTGCTGGCGGCCGGACTGTCGCTTGTGGTCAGCTATCCAGCCCTGCAGCCTTTCGCAGCGCCGCGTTGATGCGATCCTGCCAGCCGGGGCCGTCTTCCTGGAAATGCTCAAGCACGGCGCGGTCGAGCCTGAGCGAGACCATTTCCTTGCCTTCGGGCACTGTCGCTGGTTTGGGCGCTGCTTCGACCGGCTTGGTGGTTGCTGACTTGAAGGCTGCTTCGGCGCGCTCGAAGGCGCTGCCGGTGCGTCTGGGTGGCTTCATCGAAAATGTCCTCTCATTTTGACACCAGGCTTAGGCTTGCAATCACCTTGTGCCAAGTGTCAGCGCTGCGGCAATGCGCGCTGCGAGCCGTGCATTGTTGAGCACCAGGGCTATGTTGGTTTTCAGGCTGGCGCCATCGGTCAGGTTCAGGATCTCGCCCAGCAGGAAAGGCGTGACCGCCTTGCCTTCGATGCCCTTGGCTTTGGCCGTGGCCAGTGCTGATGCGATATGGCGGTTCATCTCGGATGCTGCGATTTCGTCTTCGAGCGGCACAGGATTGGCGATCAGCATACCGCCATGGCCGCCAAGTGCGCGACGTTTGCTCTCAAAGCGGGCAATGGCGGTGGCGTCATCGAGACGCAGCGGCGCCTTGAGACCGGAATTGCGTGACCAGAAGGCGGGCATTTCGTCCTGCCCAAAAGCCACAACCGGGACGCCGCGGGTTTCGAGCGCTTCCAGCGTCTTCGGGATGTCTAGAATGGCCTTGGCTCCGGCGGAAACCACGATCACCGGCGTGCGGCCCAGTTCATCGAGATCGGCGGAGATATCGAAGCTGGTTTCCGCGCCCTGATGCACGCCCCCGATGCCGCCCGTGGCAAAGACGCTGATGCCTGCTAGCTTGGCTGCCATCATGGTGGCTGCCACGGTGGTGGCGCCGGTGCGGCCTTCAGAGAGGGCAAAGGCAAAATCAGCGCGCGACAGCTTCATCACATCTTTTGCCTGGGCCAGCTTGGTGATGGTGGCCTCATCAAGGCCTGCATGCAGGCGGCCGTCGATGACGGCGATGGTGGCGGGCACCGCGCCTTCGGCACGGATCACCGCCTCGACCTCAAGCGCCATGTCGCGGTTTCCCGGCCAGGGCATGCCATGGGTGATGATGGTGGATTCGAGCGCCACCACAGGCCGGCCTTCGGACAGCGCGTCTTTCACCTCCGGGGTGGTTTCGATGGTGATGGGTCCGGTCATGGGTGGGCTCCTGAAAGCTGGGGTCTAGGTTTGCGCTGGCTTTGGCATGGCGGCAAGCGCCTGAGCAAGCAGGTCTCGCGACAAATCCGGCCGCACCGGACCGCGGATGCCTGCCGTCAGCCGTGCCAGAGCGATGCCACGCGTCAGATTGACCTCGATAGCACCGCCCGAAAGCAGGCCATCAAGATAGCCCGAGGCGAGCGCATCACCGGCGCCGATGACATCCTGAAGGCTGTCCAGCCCGGGTGGCAGAAGCGTTATTGTATGGGTGCCGGAACGATCGGTAGCAAAGGCTGCCACCGCTCCGGCGCCTGCGCTCACCAGCCCACCGCGCAATCCGCTACGGGTGAGCAGCGTGAGCCATTGCTCCGGGGTTTGTACATCCGTCCCGGTCAGGGCTGCGGCCTCGGCTGTGTTCATCGCCAGACAGCTGATCTTTGAAAAGCTTGTGCGCCAGCGAACCACTTTGGCAGGAGAGACCGCGATGACGGCAAGTGGCACGTCAAAGTCTGATGCGGCATCAGCGAGTGCCACCAAAGCGCTTTCGGGCAGATTGGAGTCGGCCAGCAGCAGATCGGCCGCAGCCAGCCGCTTGCGCAGCCGCGAGCTCAGAAGTCGTCGCGCCGGAACCTGATTGTAAAGCGCCATGTCGGCAAGCGCCGTCACCAGATTTCCATTGGGCTCGAGGATCGCCGAATAGCTCGGCGTTGTGCGATCGAGAAAGGTGAGGGGGCAATCCTCAATGCCTGCGTCTTCGGCTGCCCGGGCGACCAGATCTGCCGCAGCGTCGCCGCCGCGGGGTGCGACAAGCGCGACCTGGTGGCCAAGGCGTGCGAGATTGCGCGCTGCGTTGAAGGCGCCACCGCCAGCCTCGGTTTCCCAGTGGCCCGGGTTGGAGGCGCCGGTCTTGTGCGGGCTCGACAACCAGCCCTTGCGGTCGATATGGGCGCCGCCAATCGCCAGAATTCGCGCCATGCCTATATCTCCTTGACCAGTACGCCTGGGCGAATCGCGGAACCGCAGGATGGGCACGAAAGAGTGCTATGGGTGAGCTGGTCGGATTTCAGCATCGTGAAAAAACAAAAAAAGAACACGGTCTCGTTTATCATTTCTTTTCAGTGCCTTGACTGGGTCTTGCGCATGCGGAACAAATAGGGTACAAATTAGACAAACGAGCACTCATTGCTTGCTGCGGCACGATAACCTAAAGGTGAACGAAATGGCACAGAACTCTTTGCGACTGGTAGAGGAAAAATCCGTGGATAAAAGCAAGGCGCTCGACGCCGCACTTTCCCAGATCGAACGTTCGTTCGGCAAGGGCTCTATCATGAAGCTCGGCGCCAATGAAGGTGTGGTCGAGATCGAAACTGTTCCAACCGGTTCTCTGGGTCTCGACATTGCGCTTGGCATCGGAGGTTTGCCGCGCGGCCGGGTGATCGAGATTTTCGGACCGGAAAGCTCGGGCAAGACCACGCTCGCACTGCAGACCATTGCCGAAGCACAGAAGAAGGGCGGCATTTGCGGCTTTATCGACGCTGAACACGCGCTCGACCCGGTCTATGCCCGCAAGCTCGGCGTCGATCTCGAGAGCCTTCTGATTTCGCAGCCCGACAATGGCGAGCAGGCGCTCGAGATTACCGATACGCTGGTGCGCTCCGGCGCTATCGACGTGCTGGTCATCGATTCGGTGGCGGCGCTGACGCCGCGCGCGGAAATCGAAGGCGAGATGGGCGACAGCCTTCCCGGCCTGCAGGCGCGCCTGATGAGCCAGGCGCTGCGCAAGCTGACCGCGTCGATCTCGCGCTCGAACTGCATGGTGATCTTCATCAACCAGATCCGCATGAAGATCGGGGTGATGTTCGGTTCGCCTGAAACCACCACTGGCGGCAATGCGCTGAAATTCTACGCCTCCGTGCGGCTTGATATCCGCCGCATCGGTTCGGTCAAGGACCGCGACGAGGTGGTGGGCAACCAGACCCGGGTCAAGGTTGTCAAGAACAAGATGGCACCGCCCTTCAAGCAGGTCGAATTCGACATCATGTATGGCGAAGGCGTTTCCAAGGTCGGCGAGTTGATCGATCTGGGCGTCAAGGCCGGGATTGTCGAGAAATCCGGTGCCTGGTTCTCCTACAACAGTCAGCGGTTGGGCCAGGGACGCGAGAACTCGAAGCAGTTCCTGAGGGACAATCCGGTGCTGGCTGACGAAATCGAGTTGTCGCTGCGCCAGAATGCCGGGCTGATTGCCGAGAAGTTCCTGGATGAGGACCGCAGCGCGGGTGAGGATGACGACACGCCAGATAGCGCTGAAATGTAGATCTTTTCGACGCTCTTGATGATGGTTTCAAACCGGCCGTCGGTCCTCAAGCGGACTGACGGCCGGTTTTCCTTTGATTGCAGGGGCTCTGGCGTCTGGACAGGCATTCGGGCGAGCGATAAAAGCGGCGGTCCGTCAGTGGCACGACGGATCTGAAAACGGTGCCCCCGAAACGGTTCCAAGTGCACTGCCTGCCTATCAGACAAAGGGTTGATCATGAGTGGCGTGAATGAAATCCGGTCGGCGTTTCTCGACTATTTCAAGAAGAACGGGCACGAAGTTGTGGCCTCCAGCCCGCTGGTGCCGCGCAACGACCCGACACTGATGTTCACCAATGCGGGCATGGTGCAGTTCAAGAACGTGTTTACCGGTCTCGAACAGCGTCCCTACACTACGGCGACAACCTCGCAGAAGTGCGTGCGCGCCGGTGGCAAGCACAATGACCTCGACAATGTCGGTTATACCGCGCGCCACCACACCTTCTTCGAGATGCTCGGCAATTTCTCCTTTGGCGACTATTTCAAGGAGCGCGCCATCGAGCTTGCCTGGAATCTGCTGACCAAGGATTTCGGGATCAACAAAGAGCGTCTGCTGGTTACGGTTTACCACACAGACGACGATGCATTCGACCTGTGGCGCAAGATCGCCGGTATCCCGGAAAACCGTATCATCCGGATCCCGACCAATGACAATTTCTGGGCGATGGGCGACACCGGGCCGTGCGGACCATGCTCGGAGATCTTCTATGATCATGGCGACCACATTTGGGGCGGACCTCCCGGTTCAGCTGATGAGGATGGCGACCGGTTCATCGAGATCTGGAACCTGGTTTTCATGCAGTTTGAACAGACCGCTGATGAACGGCTTGATCTGCCGCGGCCATCGATCGACACCGGCATGGGCCTCGAGCGCATCGCGGCTCTCCTGCAGGGCAAGCACGACAATTACGATATCGACCTGTTCCGGCGTCTGATTTCTGCCTCGGTGGAGGCCACCGGCGTGCCTGCAGAGGGCAAGAACCGCGCTAGCCACCGGGTGATTGCCGATCATCTGCGTTCGGCGGCTTTCCTGATTGCGGATGGCGTTTTGCCGTCCAATGAAGGCCGGGGCTATGTGCTCAGGCGCATCATGCGGCGTGCCATGCGCCACGCACAGCTGCTGGGTGCGCGCGATCCGCTGATGTACCGGTTGCTGCCGACGCTTGTAGCCGAGATGGGCCGGGCCTATCCGGAACTGCAGCGTGCCGAAGCGCTGATTTCGGAAACGCTGAAGCTTGAGGAAACCCGCTTCCGCAAGACGCTGGAACGCGGTCTGAGCCTGCTTGATGATGCCAGCGCCGATCTTGGCGAAGGCGACCGGCTTGATGGCGAAACCGCGTTCAAGCTCTATGACACCTATGGCTTTCCGCTTGACCTGACCCAGGACGCGCTGAGGCAGCGCGGTGTGGATGTCGACACCGACGCGTTCAATGTGGCGATGGAGCGGCAGAAGGCCGAAGCCCGCAAGCACTGGTCGGGTTCGGGCGATGCGGCGACGGAGACCATCTGGTACGAAATCAAGGACAAGGCCGGGGCTACGGATTTCCTCGGCTATGACACCGAGGCCGCGGAAGGCGTCATTCTGGCGCTGGTGCGCGACGGCAAACAGGTTGATGCAGCCCAGTCCGGTGAGCTGGTCGATGTGGTGGTCAACCAGACGCCGTTCTATGGCGAGTCAGGTGGCCAGATGGGCGATCAGGGCACAATTTCGGGCGAGGGCTATCAGCTTGAAGTGAGCGATACCCAGAAGCGTGGCGAAGGGGTGTTCGTGCACCGGGCCAAGGTTGTCAAAGGCAAGGTGACGCGCGGTGCTGTGGCGCAGCTCGCGGTCAATCATGGCCGGCGTGCCAAGATACGCGCCAATCATTCGGCAACCCACCTGCTGCATGAAGCGCTCCGCGAAGTCCTTGGCACTCATGTGGCGCAGAAGGGCTCGCTGGTTGCACCCGAGCGGCTCAGGTTCGACGTCTCGCACCCCAAGCCGATGACAGCCCAGGAGCTTGCCGAGGTCGAGACCATGGCCAACGAGATCATTCTTCAGAATAGCCCGGTGACAACCAGGCTTATGGCAGTGGATGATGCGATCGCCGAAGGTGCGATGGCACTGTTCGGCGAGAAGTACGGCGACGAGGTTCGTGTCGTGTCGATGGGCACTGGTGTGCGCGGGGCGAAGGCGAACCGGTCCTATTCGACCGAATTGTGCGGTGGAACCCACGTTGCGGCCACCGGCGAGATTGGCCTTGTGCGGGTGCTCTCCGACAGCGCGGTCAGCGCCGGCGTACGCCGCATCGAGGCATTGACCGGGGAGGCGGCGCGCCAGCACCTGACCGATCAGGACGAGAAGCTCAGGCATGTGGCGTCTATCCTGAAAGTGCAGACCGGCGATGTTGCCGCGCGGATCGAATCGCTGATGGATGAGCGCAAGAAGCTCGAGCGCGAGTTGATGGAAGCGCGCAAGAAGCTGGCGCTTGGCGGCAGTTCAGATGGCGGTGATGAAAGCCGCGACATCGGCGGCGTGAAATATCTCGGCAAGGTGGTCACCGGCGTTTTGCCGAAGGATCTCAAGGGTCTGGTTGATGCAGCCAAGGCTTCGCTCGGCTCCGGCGTGGCGGCCTTTGTTGCTGTCGGGGAAGACGGCAAGGCAAGCGTTGTCGTCGGTGTCACCGAAGATCTGACCTCACGGCTGTCGGCGGTTGATCTTGTGCGCGCGGCCTCTGAAGCCATCGGCGGCAAGGGCGGCGGCGGACGGCCCGACATGGCCCAGGCCGGCGGCCCGGACGGCGTCAATGCCGATGCTGCAATTGATGCTGTGGCTGCCGCGTTGAGCTGAAGTCGAGGCTGCCAGACGGCAGCGATAAATGGAATCATCAAACGCTCGGGATTTTGTCCCGGGCGTTTTGCGTTTGGGTTGCCCGAAATTGCTTGTGGGGATGCAGTTGCCATTCCTCAACTCAGCAAGATTTGTGCGGTCTAAGCGTGCTGTTAGTGTGGGGACCGACGGAGGGACAGGGATGGCGAAAGACGCAGGCATCAGGGACTATCGTGCGCGACTTGCGCGGGTTCGGACCTATATCCGGGCCAATCTTGATCGACCGCTCAACCTTGATGACCTGGCTGATGTTGCCTGCCTGTCCCGGTTTCACTGGCATCGCACCTATCGCGGCATGACCGGTGAAACCGTGTGGCAGACGGTCAAGCGGCTGAGACTGCACCGCGCGGCCTCCGACCTCGTCAATGGATCATTGTCGATCGAGGAGATCGCCAAACGCTCGGGATATACCAATCCGCGCGCTTTCAGCCAGGCCTTCAAGGCCGATTTCGGTCTGCCACCGCTTCGCTACCGCGCCGAGGGCGGTCACCGGCGCTATGACAATCCTGACTGGCAGGAGACTGAAGATATGTATGACGTGCGAGTAGAAGACCATGGTCCGGTGACAATCGCGGGCCTGATTCATACCGGCCCCTACATCGATGTCGGCGCCACTTTCGAGCGGTTTGGCTCGCATCTGGCGATGACAGGAGGTTGGGAGAAATCGGCTGGCATGGCCGCGGTCTATTTCTCCGATCCCGACATCACGCCGCCCGAAGAGCTGAAATCACTGGCCGGCATGGCGCTGAAACCTGGCGAGGCGCCACCTGCTGGCGTGGAGACCTGCGCGTTGCCGGCTGGACGATATGCGGTGTTGACCCACAAGGGTCCCTATGCGGAGCTTGCCAAGGCCTATCACTGGTTGTTCGGCGTATGGCTGGCTGAAAGCGGCGAGAGTGCCGGGCCGGCACCGGCGGTGGAGCGCTATCTCAACACGCCGCTCGATGCCGCGCCGAGCGAGCTTCTGACCGAGATCCAGATGCAGCTTGGGTGAACAGACTGGTTGCCGTCCTGCGCTTCGGACTCCGACCCTCAAGAAGGGTGGTTGGCGAATTCGTCATCCGTGGCAGTGGGATCCGCGTTCTCTTACGCTGCGGCGGATGACTTTGTCTGTTTTGGACCGGGTGGCAACATGGCGCGGACATTGGAATTTGCCAGAGTCTGAAATTCGGCCTTGTCGACAACAACGTGCCATTCACCGTTGGCCGGGATGGTTAGGCGTGCTGGCGATTTCTCTGCTCGCCCGCCTATGGCCTTGTAGGATTTGGCTTCCGCGTAGCGGGCGAAATTCTCCTGGTCCATAAGGAAGACGTTGTTGATACAGGAGAGCCTGACTTCGACGGTTGTTCCGAACGGCTGTTCGCCAAGATTATAATGCTTGTAGCGTGGGGAAGGTTTCACGGTCCGATCCTGTTGATGTTGGCATTAGCCGGAACATGCCAGCCGGCAGTTAATGTTTTACTTATGTCGAGTAACAGAATAAGTGAAATAATTCTAATTTAACAAGTACTTAAGTGGCTAAAGATCTCGCCTTCTGTCCAGGCAGAACAGCATGTTCCTGCTGCGCGGGGCGGTCTCTGTCGAGAGCTGACCAGGTCTGCACTCCCTGCCACGTCCTCATGGCAGGTCGTCGGGGCTTTGGTGCGCGCGGGCGTGCGCGGATTGCAACGCCAGCTTGATCCGCCAGCCAAGGAAAGCAGCCAGTGCCAGCATGGCGAGCGCCATCGAAAGGTTGCCAAGGATGCCGGACAGGGTCTCGATGTTGGAGCCGAAGCTGTAGCCGAGCCCGATATAGATCGAGACCCACACAACTTCGCCAGCCACGGCCCATGCGGTGAACCGGACCCAGGGGAGGCCTGTGATACCGCTGGCGATGTTGATGGCCGGGCCGAGAGGTGTGAACAGCCAGCGGGTGAAGAACACGCCGCTTGCGCCCCATTTTTCAAGCTTCGGCTCGGCCGCTCGGGCTTTCCTGGCCATTCCACTGAGGAAACCGGGGCGGCCCTCGGCGGAGCGGGCGACAAAACGACCTGCAAGAAAGCCAGCCTGATCGCCCAACGTCGTGCCGGTGAGCGCCCATATGAAAGCGGTCCAGAGCTCGGCGTCGCCATTGGCCGCCAGCGCGCCCAGTGTCAGCAATGCCAGCGAGGTTGGCAGGGGCGCGCCGAACTGACCGATGGCCAGAAGGAGTGCGGCGGCAGCAACGCCATAGAGTGTGAGAAACTCGAGCAATTGCCCGGTCATGGCTGCGGTTTGGCCGGTTCGGTGGCTTGCGGCAATGCTGCGCTGGAAGGGGTCGTGGAAGTCCCGGGGAGTGCGTGGGCCGCACGATCCAGCCTGATTGCGTCGAGGATGCGCGCAGTCAGCACATCGAGCGGCTGTCCCTGTTCGCGGGCGATCTTGATCAGAGGCCGGCGATCCGGGCCGCTGTCGGGCAAGCCCACGGCGTCATGAACGATCTTCGGATCGACCCGGTAGGACCGGGCGACATAGCGGACGGTCATCCAGCCTTCGATCGGCTCATCCGCGTGGCTTTGCCAATAGGCAAAAAAAATGCTGGCGCGGATGATGAACACCAGCGCCAGCGTCAATGCAATTATGAAAGCGAGGGCGAGCCACCGGTTCTGCCGCCACAGCTTCTTGAGCGTGACGACAGGTCCGGTGGCCATCAGTCAGCCCATGGCCTTCTGCAGGTTCTCGTCGATCTTGTCGAGGAAGCCGGTGGTCGACAGCCAAGGCTGGTCGGGGCCGATCAAGAGCGCCAGATCCTTGGTCATGAAGCCTGATTCGACGGTCTGGATGCAGACGCGCTCCAGCGTGTCAGCAAATGTGGCCAGTTCTGCATTGTCGTCGAGCTTGGCGCGGTGAGCGAGGCCACGTGTCCAGGCGAAGATCGAGGCGATCGAGTTGGTCGAGGTTTCCTCGCCCTTCTGATGCTGGCGATAGTGACGTGTCACCGTGCCGTGGGCGGCTTCGGCTTCCACGGTCTTGCCATCCGGGGTCATCAGGACCGAGGTCATCAGGCCGAGCGAGCCAAAGCCCTGGGCAACGATGTCGGACTGGACGTCGCCATCGTAGTTCTTGCAGGCCCAGACGTAACCGCCGGACCATTTCAGCGCGGAGGCGACCATGTCGTCGATAAGGCGGTGCTCGTACCAGATCTTGGCTTCCGCATACTTGTCCTTGAATTCTGCCTGGAAGACCTCCTCGAACAGATCCTTGAAGCGGCCGTCATAAGCCTTGAGGATGGTGTTTTTGGTCGACAGGTAGCAGGGCACGCCGCGCATCAGCGCGTAGTTGAGCGAAGCGCGGGCAAAATCGCGGATCGAATCATCAAGGTTGTACATGGCCATTGCAACGCCGGCGGACGGCGCGTCATAGACTTCGTGCTCGATGGTTTCGCCATCATCGCCAACGAACTTGATCGACAGCTTGCCCTTGCCGGGGAACTTGAAATCGGTGGCGCGGTACTGGTCGCCGAAGGCATGACGGCCGACGATGATCGGCTTGGTCCAGCCTGGAACCAGACGCGGCACGTTCTTCATGATGATCGGCTCGCGGAAGATCACGCCACCAAGGATGTTGCGGATGGTGCCGTTTGGCGAACGCCACATCTTCTTGAGGCCAAATTCCTCGACGCGGGCTTCATCCGGCGTGATGGTGGCGCACTTGATGCCGACGCCGTGCTTCTTGATGGCGTTGGCCGCGTCGATGGTGACCTGGTCATTGGTTTCGTCGCGATACTCGACCGAGAGGTCGTAATAGTCGATCGGCAGATCGAGGTAGGGCAGGATCAGCTTTTCCTTGATGAACTGCCAGATGATGCGTGTCATCTCATCGCCGTCGAGATCCACGACGGGGTTTGCAACCTTGATCTTTGCCATTCGGGGTAACCTTTTGAGAGGGTTGTCGGAGGGAGGCCGAAAGCCACCCGTTCAATTGGCGCTTCTCTTAACAAAACAGTGGGCGGCGCACAACATGCCGCAGGGCCGCAGCTGCATGTTGGTACGGATGATTTTGACTTATGGCCCGAGGCCTGGCCGCTGGTGCAGCAATACCCGCATGGGGGATTCGGGTGGTCGGTGGTTGCCGGGTTCGCGCCGCCTTGATTGTGCGGCATGGCGGCAGTAGTGGTGTCGGCCTGACAGAAGCGGGGCCGCCTTGGCTGATTTGACCCATTCCATTGCAACCGAGAGATTGCTGCTGCGTCCGTTCACGCTGGCGGATGTGGATGCCGTGCATGCCTATCACAGCCTTAAAGCAGTTGCCCATTATCAGATGTGGGAGCCGCGAACGCGTGATCAGGTGGCGGCCGAGATCGAGACATGGACTTCGCAATCCCTGGATGCCGGAGGTGTCTGCCGTGCAGTGATTCTAAAGGCCGACGGCAAGCTGATTGGCGATATCACCCTGATGCATCGTGACATCGAGGCGCGGCAGGCCGAGATCGGGTTTTCCTTCAGCCCCGAATATGGAGGGCAGGGATACGCCACGGAAGCTGCAATCGCGCTTATGGCGTTTGGCTTCGGTCCGCTGAAGCTGCACCGGATCTTTGGCCGCTGCGATGCGCGCAACACGCCGTCCTGGCGGGTGATGGAGCGGATCGGCATGCGGCGGGAAGCCCATTTTCGCGAGCATGCGATATTCAAGGGCGAGTGGGATGAAGAATTCTACTATGCAATGCTGCACAGCGAATGGGTTGCAGGGCGAATGGGCGGAATTGCGCCGGGGAGCGGATTGAGTGGCCGGAACTGACAGGAAACGCGAGATCATGACCGGTGGCCCGGCGATCATTCTGGTGGAGCCGCAACTGGGCGAGAACATCGGCATGGTGGCGCGTGCGATGGCGAATTTCGGGCTGTCCAATCTTCGCATCGTCAATCCGCGCGATGGCTGGCCGAATGAAAAGGCGATCAGCGCTGCAGCTCGCGCCGACCATGTGATTGAAGGCGCGATTGTGTTTGCGACGCTGGAGGCAGCACTTGCGGACCTGAGTTTTGTCTATGCCACCACTGCGCGGCCACGCGACGGGCACAAGCCGGTCAAGGGGCCGGTGGAAGCGGGCGAGATATTGCGCGGGCGGGAGAATTCGGGCGAGCGCACCGGGATCCTGTTCGGGCGCGAGCGAATCGGCTTGCGCAACTGGGAAGTCGGGCTTGCCGACGAGATCGTCACATTTCCGGTCAACCCGGCCTATGCGTCGCTCAACATCGCCCAGGCCGTGCTGCTGATGTCTTATGAGTGGATGAAATCCGGCCTTGCCAGTCCGCACCAGACCGCCTTTGACAAACCGGATGTCGAGCCGGCGGCGAAAGCCGATCTGCACGGGTTGTTCGCCCAGATCGAGGAGGGGCTTGAGGCGCGGGGGTATTTCCGCTCCGAGACCAAAAAGATGAAGGCGGTCGACAATTTGCGCGCTGTTCTGACAAGGCCTGGATTTTCCACTGACGAAATCAACGTGCTGCGCGGTCTTTTTGCCTCATTTGACCGGTTTGCTCGTCCCGGGCAGCGGTTGCCTGCAGGTGACGGCGAAACGGGAGATGACGAATGAGGGAACAACCGGTTCTGGTGTTTGACAGCGGCATTGGCGGGCTGAGTGTGTTGCGCGAGGCACGTGTGATCATGCCGGGGCGGCGCTTTGTCTATGTTGCCGATGATGCCGGCTTTCCCTATGGACGCTGGGAGGAGGGCGCACTGAGCGACAGGATCGTCGAGCTGTTTGCCGGGCTGATCAAACGTCACGACCCCGCTCTTGCGCTGATTGCCTGCAACACCGCCTCGACCATCGTGATGCCTGCGCTTCGGGCGGCTTACCCGGATCTGCCGTTTGTCGGCACGGTGCCGGCGATCAAGCCTGCTGCCGAGCGGACACGGTCGGGTCTGGTCTCGGTGCTGGCGACGCCGGGCACGGTCAAGCGGCAATATACACGAGACCTGATCCGCGATTATGCCGACAAGGTGCATGTGCGGCTGGTGGGGTCTGAAAATCTCGCAAGCCTGGCCGAGACATACATGCGCAAGGGCTTTGTCGACGAGGCGGCGGTGAAGGCGGAAATCGAGCCGTGCTTTGTCGAGCTTGACGGCAGGCAGACCGATATCGTGGTGCTGGCCTGCACCCATTTTCCGTTTCTGGTCAACCGCATGCGCAAGGTGGCTCCCTGGCCGGTGGACTGGATCGACCCGGCCGAGGCGATTGCCCGCCGGGCGCTGGCGATTGTCGAAACGCTTCCCGGCGGCGACGCGCTGCCCGACGCCAAGGACACGGTCGTTTTCACCTCGGGCGATCCGGACACAAACCTGCAGCGGTTGATGCACGGGTTTGGACTAACGGCTTCCTAAGCGGTCTTGCGCCTTAAATCCTGTGTATTTCCCAGATCGCAGGCGGCGCGGCAGCAATTATCTGCTAGACGGTGCGATGGCCGATTTTTGTGAGAATCGGTGAGATGCCGCGTCGTGTTTACGGAGTAAAGCCAGAGTGAAGGTCGGAATTGACATGGGGAGCCTGACCGGCGGACAGCCGGCCAAGCTCGACATTGAAGAGCTGCTGGCGACCCGTCTTCTGGTGCAGGGCAATTCCGGTTCCGGCAAGTCGCACCTTCTCAGACGCCTGCTGGAACAGTCGGCGCAATGGGTGCAGCAGGTGATCATCGATCCGGAAGGTGACTTCGTCACGCTGTCGGACAAATACGGCCATCTGGTTGTCGAAGGCGAGCGCAGTGAGGCGGAACTCGCGGGTATCGCCAGCCGCATCAGGCGGCATCGCGTCTCTTGTGTGCTGTCGCTGGAAGGGCTTGATGTCGAGCAGCAGATGCGCGCGGCTGCGGTGTTTCTCAATGCCATGTTCGATGCCGAGCACGAGTTCTGGTATCCGGTTCTGGTGGTGGTGGACGAGGCGCAGCTGTTTGCGCCCGCCGTTGGTGGCGACGTCTCCGAGGACGCGCGCAAGATGTCACTTGGGGCCATGACCAACCTGATGTGTCGCGGTCGCAAGCGCGGACTGGCCGGCGTGATTGCCACGCAGCGGCTGGCAAAACTTGCCAAGAACGTGGCTGCGGAAGCCTCTAACTTCCTGATGGGCCGGACATTCCTCGACATCGACATGGCCCGCGCCGCCGATCTGCTCGGCATGGACCGGCGCCAGGCGGAGATGTTCCGCGATCTGCAGCGTGGCAATTTTGTCGGACTCGGACCGGCCTTGTCGCGCAGGCCGCTGCCGATCGCGATTGGCGCGGTAGAGACGCAGGCGCGTTCCTCGAGCCCCAAGCTGATGCCGATGCCGGAGAGCTTGGCCGATGTGGAAGACCTGATCTTCACGCCCGACCCGGAAGAACTCAACCGTCAACTGGCGCCGCGCCGTGCGCGCCCGGCACCTCGGCCGACAACCGACATTCTGGCGGAACTCTCGCGTGCGACGCCGCTCAGCGATGCACCGATTGCGAAGTCTGGCACGGATTCTGCAGCGCCCGGCATTTCGGCGGAAGAGCGCGAACAACGGGTTGCGGCTGTGCTTTCCGAGATTCTGGGTGATCCGGAATCGGGTTACCGAACAGATTCCGCGCTGTATCAGGACTTTCTGGTGCGGCTGAGGATGCGGCGCGTGAGTGGCTCGCCTATGTCGCTGAGTGCCTTCCGTCACCGCGTTGCGGTGGCACGTTCCGGGGTTGATGCCGAGACCGCCGCAACCGAAGCCTGGGAGACGGCGCTGAGGCTCTCGCGTGCAGTGTCCGAGGATCTGCAGGGCGTGTTCCTGATGCTCGCCAATGCCGCGATCCGGGGCGAGTCGTGTCCATCAGACGCTCGCATTGCGCGGGCCTACGGCACCCATTCGGCTCGCCGGGCGCGACGGCTTCTGGGGTATTTCGAGGAGCAGGAGCTGATCATCGTGCATGCCGATCATTCCGGAAAGCGTATCGTCGGCATTCCCGAGCTGCAGGCGGAGACTGCGCCGGGAGCTGCGGATGCGCCGGATGAGGATGCCGGGAGCGCCGAAGCGGCGGAGTAACGTCCTGCTCCAACGCCAAAGGAAATGTCATTGGCCCGCGACAAGCGACAAACCAGACTGCCAGCACCCTATTTGAAGCGGCTGACGCTTCAAGATGACAAGATGGCGAACAAGACCGGCTATCCGTTTGATTTGCCCTGGTTGCGTGATGAGAGTTTCGATCTTCGTTTTACCACCCCGGTCACCATTATCATCGGCGAAAACGGGACGGGAAAATCAACGCTGGTGGAGGCCATTGCGGCTTTATGCGGCTATGACGAAGCGGGTGGCGGAAAGGGCTATAGCCCGGTTGATCACGACAGGGCGATCGACAAAAGCGGGGCCGGGCTGGCGGAGATGTTCAGGGGCGCATGGTTGCCCAAAGTCACAACGGGCTGGTTCTTCAAGGCCGAGACATTCTTTTCAGTGGCGCGCTATCTTGATGTTGCTGCGCTTGACGATCTGCGGCCGGGAGCACCGCCGCCACCTGATTTCCTGTCATGGAGCCACGGCGAAGGTTTTGTGCGGTTCTTTGAAGAACGGATGTCGAGACAGGGCATCTACTTCATGGATGAGCCGGAGAGTGCCTTGTCGCCCAAACGCCAACTGGAGTTGGTGCGGATCTTAAATACCATTCAGGAGCGCGCGACGGCGCAGGTCATCGCGGCGACCCATTCGCCTATCCTGATGGCCTTGCCAGGTGCCCGTCTTCTGGAAATCACCCGGCACGGCATTCAGGAGACAAACTACCGCGATACCCAGCACTTCAAACTGTATCGGTCTTTCACGTCTGATCCTGAACAATTCATCGCAGATGCTATCGGCGAAGAGGGAGAGTTTGAATTCTAGGTTGGATTTGACCGCTACAGGCGTTTGCCGACCTCCGCGAGCGCCGAGTTGACACTCATCTGGCTTAGGCGCTAAGGGTCACGATACGGAACGAGTTGGCGATGCAGCAGGGGCTTCAATCGACTTCCAGCTGGCAACTGCGCCGATCACCACGAAGGCGGCAGCAAGACCGGATACTGCTGAAAAACCAGCTGTCGCGTAGACTGATCCCATCACCACCGGTCCTGTGAAAGCGGCAAAATAGGTAACGGCGCTGTTCAAACCCATGACCGCCCCGCGGGCTTCGAATGCTCGCTGGTTCAAAGACACAACAATCGCGTTCAGCCCAAGCTGATTGAGAAACCCCCACATTGCGGCGGCTGCGAAAGCCACGGAAGGCGTCGCCAGCGCGAAGCGCCAGCAGAAATAGCTGGCCGCGATGCTGCACAGGACCAGCACGATATATCCCCGACTGATTTTTGGCGCGAGGATGCTGAGGCCGACACCCGCTACACCAAATCCAAGCCCATATGCCAGGACAAACAAGCCGGTGCCTTGCGCTGAGAGAGCAAAGGCGTTTCGCAATCCCTCTCCGAAAAAGGCAAAACAGCCGTAGAACGCGGTCATATAGGCGAACAGCACCACAAGCAGTCGTGCAACGCCCGGCAATCGCACTGCACGCCATGGCGACGTTCGCATTGCCGGTCCGGCCAAAGTGCCGCGCAGCACCAGCATCAGAACGATGCCGACCAGCAGGGACAATCCGGCCAGAAGGGCATAGACCGTCCGCCATCCGAATTTTTCTGTGACAACTGCAGCCAGCGGAACGGCAAGCACCAGAGACAGCGCCCAGCCCGTCAGCACGAGCCCTAAACGGGCAGCCTCGCGGCCCTTCGGTGCGGTCGCAGCTGCCGTTGCATAGGTGCCGGGCAGAAGAATGCCCACTGCAACCCCTGCGATCGCCTGCGACAGTCCGAGCCAGAGCCAACTCTGGCTCAGTGCACTCAACATCTGGGCCAAGGCGAGCAGCAGTGCTGCCCCGCCCAGGACGCGCCCTGCCGGCATCCTGTCGATCAGCCCGGCCAGCGACAGGGCGGAAACCGCCGTTGCGGCCCCAAAGGCTGAAATCGACCAGGCGATGCGGAACGCTTGGGTGTCCAGATCCTTCGCCACGTCCGACAGGATGGGACTGAGCACAAATGCGTTCGACCCAACAAGGAGAATCGCGCCGAGCAGCGTGATCGGGAGAATGTGCCGAATAGCATTCGGATTTTTATCAATTTCACGGTATGACATATTGGCTTTAGGCACGAGCGGCATGACTTAGGCAACTAAAAATGGGCAGATAGAGATGAAAACGAACCCTATTCGGCAAAAGGAGCCGCATCTGTCAGGTCTCGATCGCACTGACCGAATGCTGTTAAGGCTTCTGGCGGAACGGGCTGATCGATCCTATGCCGAACTTTCAAAGCTGGTTCATCTTTCTGCTCCGGCCGTGCACGAGCGGGTGAAACGTCTCAGACGCGACGGTGTCATTCAGGCCACTGTGGCGAAACTCGACGGCGAGAAGATCGGCTGCATGCTGCTGTCCTTCATTCATGTCGCCACCGAAGGCTGGAGCATGACCAAGCCGATCCTCGAACTCAAGGCTCTGGCCGATGTGGAGGAGATACATACGGTCACCGGGGATGCCGGTCTGATCCTGAAGGTTCGCACCTCCGGCCCCGCCAGCCTCGAAAAGTTGCTGTCGCGCATTCAGGAAATCCAGGGGGTCCGTTCAACCCAAAGCTATGTTGCGCTCGGCACCTATCTTGAGCGCGGGCCGATGCCAGAAATGCCTGAATAGTAGGTTCGGTGTTGAAGCGAGTGTTTCGGGCCGTTTCCTCCCGGATGTTGCCGTACGGCACCCGGCCCAGCGGTGTTCGTTCAAATCTGATTGTGTACTTGATCTTGCGAGGCGATCGAATTCATGTTGCGAAACAATCATGACAGGCTGGCCCCCTGTGTTTATGTCCGCTCTTCCCAGACCTTTTCCGGCAGCAAAATGCGTTCCACCGGCATTTCCACGTCTGGGGAGCTGAGCAATTCCCGCCGGCGCATATCCGTGGCCATGCTCACAAATCCGTGACGATCGTTTTTCATGTTCTTGTCCATCTGCACCTTGGGATTGCTCGGTCGCGCGCTATAGTTACCCATGAGCCATGATCGGGTCGTTTTTCGACCTTGAACCACATAGCCCATGAGGAAAATCATCATGACCGACATCATCACAACCCGCCGTACATTGCTGGCCGCCACCGGAGCGATCGTTTCCACCGGGATAGCTGGCCTGATACTGCCTGCACAGGCCAAGGGCGTTGCTGCGACGCCTTCGATGCGGGGTGGAGCCAACAATTATCTTTCCGGCGCCCCAATCGTGGAGCGGATCGGCGGTGGCGGGTTCTGGATGACCGGTACCGTTCGCCGCGCGGGTGATGGCGCTCCGCTTCAAGGTCAACGTATTCAGGTCTGGGCCCATACGACAGAGGGCGATGAGCGTGATGCCAGAAGCCATGGTGCCACGTTGACCGATGCAAATGGCGAGTTTCGCCTTGAGATGCCGCAGATTGTGCCTGCTTTCGGGCAGGCTCATGCCCATCTGGCCTATGACAGCGATGAGTTTGAAACGGTCTTCTTGCGCCCCGTCATGGCGAGCGCAAGCGAAACCAGGCTCAGTGCGGACTTCGTGCTGCAGCCGGCCTGACGCCCTTTGCCAATGAAAGGATCGAGCCGGGCCCACGCTGCCCTGATCTGGGCCGTGGTCGTGACCGCAATTGCTGTGCCGATAGCGGCAGCCGCCATGAGCCCGCTGCTTCAGTGGCGGGGGGCGGTTTATATTGCCGCGGGCTTTGCAGGCATTGTCGCCATGGCTCTGCTGCTGCTTCAACCACTGCTTGTCGCCGGCGCCCTGCCGGGCCTTTCCGGTCGGAGCGGGCGTCTCGTGCATCGTTGGGCCGGAGGGCTTCTGGTAGTGACGGTTGTCGTTCACGTCGCTGCCCTTTGGGTAACCAGCCCGCCGGATGTCATCGACGCACTTCTGTTTGCATCACCAACGCCGTTCTCGTTCTGGGGTGTTGTCGCCATGTGGGCAGTCTTCGCGTCCGCACTTCTGGCCGCCTTGCGCTGGCGTCTGCCGCTGCGGCCTCAAACCTGGCGTCTGGCTCACACGGGTCTGGCGGCGGTGATTGTCGTGGGAAGCGTTGTCCATGCGATGCTGATCGAGGGCACGATGGAGACGATATCGAAATTTGTGCTGTGCGCCTTGGTCACCGTCGCGACGCTAAAGGTGATCGTTGGATTGAACATCCGTATTCGGCGAAGTCGATAGCGGTACAGGGAAGTTGAGCCGGTCTGGCTGTGAGTATCACGGCATACGGTTGACGCTGTCTAGAAGGCGTTCCTGCAATTTGGGGCCGTGGAGGACCGAGATGTCTCCCGTCGTCTCCAGAACCACTGCCCGGACATCGGCAAAATCCAGCACATTGGCCTCCCGCAGCTTGGCGATCAGATCGTCCCTGGCAACGCGCGTGGCGGTGAGTGCATCTTCATTGATCTCGCCGTCACGCATCAACAGGACAGGGGCATTCTGGACTATAGCTTCAAAGCGTTCCGATCTCTTGCGCAAGCGGGCGGTGACGTACTGAACGCCGAGCAGGCCTGCCATGGCGAGCGTCGCCTGGAAAAAAGCAGGCCAGGTTGTGGCCTGAGCGGCCCCGGCGAGCAGAGAGCCGGTGGCAACAGTTACGACAAAATCAAACGCCGTCATCTTCGAGAACGCGCGCAGTCCGATGACGCGAACAAGCAGGACGACCCAGACGACCGCTATCGCGGAAAGGGCAAAGGCTCTGACAATGGTATCGAGGTATTCTGTTGCAAGAAACATGATCTGATCAACCTTTCTACGGCAATTGGGAGGAGCGGGCGAGGGGCTTTGCCGAAACCTCGATTGGGCGCATCACCGCAGACGGATGGCATGGCGGATGAAGAGCCACGCCATCGTACCGACGGTGAAAAAGGAAATGAGCCCGAGATAGCGTTCGTAAATGCCGTCAATGTCGTTGGGAAGGAAGAAGAAGACTGGCGCGGACAGGCTCCAGAGGATCGAAATCGCGATCAGGATGCGGCTGGCGTTGCTGCTGATTCGCGCCGCGCCTCGCGACATAGCCCATGGCAAGAGCGCCATCAGGAGCCCCAGAGCGTAAACCAGATAGACATGGATGATCCAGCCGTCGCTGTCATTGTCACCATATTCGTTGCGAGCGCCGACCAGAAAGACGATCAGTCCGAGGACAGCAAAACCGACTGCTCCCAAGCTCCATCTCCAACCGCCGAGGTGGTCATGGGCGGCAAGCAGAGCAATCGAGATCAGCGATGCGGCAAATGCGTAGATGCCGATGTCGACTATGAATTCGTATTTGCCCGCACCCAGATCGCTGATCGTGTCTGCGATCCAGTTGTGATCGGGCACCACGAAATCGGCAATCAGTATGGCAATGGCGAACAGGATGCAGCCCAGCAGCGCATAGGATCCGAGCGATATCATGAACAAGGGCCTTAAATTGGCCTCGGGCAATCCCGTCTCGTCCCGCATTGGTTGTGTCCCCTCTATTGTGGAACCCAACGTCGCCAGGAGCAAATCGTTCCTCGGGCTACCGATGCGCGCTTGTTTGGTCCGGCAGGAGAGGGAGGCCCGGTATGCTCACGCTCGCTCTTCCCAGACCTTCACCAGTTCGACAATCGTCTCGACCGACTTCTCCATATCCTGGACGCTGATCCATTCCAGCGGCGAGTGGTAGGAGTGGCCGCCGGTGTAGATGTTGGGGCAGGGCAGCCCCATAAAGGAGAGGCGGGAGCCGTCGGTGCCGCCGCGGATCGAGTTTGTGACTGGCTCCAGGCCGACGCGGCGCACGGCCTCGACCAGATTGGCCATTATTTCGGGCTGGCGGTCGAGCACTTCCTTCATGTTGCGGTACTGTTCGGTGACCTTGAAGCTCATGCTCGAGCCCGGATAGGCGGTCATCACATCCTCGGCGATTGCCTTGAGCAGCGTCTCTTTTTCGGTGAGGCCCTCGTTGACGAAATCACGGATGATGAATTGCAGCTTGGCCTTGTCCATCGAGCCGGAAATGCCGGTGGGATGGATGAAGCCTTCAAGTCCTTCGGTGGTTTCAGGCGCAAGATCCTTTGGCAGACGCGCGACGATGTCGCTTGCGATCTTGATCGCGTTTTCCATCACACCCTTGGAGGTGCCCGGGTGCTGGGCCACGCCGACAATCTCGATCTCGACGCCATCTGCCGAGAAGGTCTGGTCGTCGACTTCGCCAATGGTGCTGCCATCCATGGTGTAGCCGAAGGCAGCGCCGAGCTTCTTGATGTCAACCTTGTCGGCGCCGCGGCCGATTTCCTCGTCGGTGGTGAACAGGATCCTGATCGCGCCGTGCCGGATCTCCGGATTGGCCAGAAGTGTTGCCGCGGCAGTCATGATTTCCGCGACGCCGGCCTTGTCGTCGGCTCCGAGCAGTGTGGTGCCGTCGGTGGTGACAATGTCGTGGCCGATCTGGTCATTGAGGTCGGGATGCTCGCTCACGCGGATGATCCGGGTTGTGTCACCGGTGAGCTGGATATCGCCGCCCTGATAGTTCCTGACGACGTTGGGCTTTACATTTGTCCCGGTAAAGTCGGGGGCGGTGTCCATGTGTGAGCAGAAGCAGATCACTGGAACGTTCTTGTCAGTGTTCGATGGAACCGTTGCATAGATATTGCCGTGCTCGTCCATGTGCGCGTCGGAGAGCCCGAGCGCCAGCAGCTCGGCAACCAGCACGCGGCCGAGGTCTTTCTGTTTTTCAGTCGAGGGCTGCGCGGAGGAAGTTGGGTCGGACTGGGTGTCAATGACGACATAACGGAGCAGGCGGTCTAATACAGTGTCAGTCATGGCAGGGTCCGATTCCAATTGGGGGCAGACCCTGCTATAGCCGTCCTTGCGCGGTTCGGGAATATCGTGCGGCCCTGCAGTCGCACCTGGCCATGGCCGCTTACCGATACCAGCGTTGACAGCTCCCACGGGATACTCTAGACACCCGGCCAGCGCGAGGGTTCATGCCCTCGCGTTTTCTTACGTGTCCCGTGGACGGTTTATCACAATGCGTGCGTGAACCGTTCTGTCAGGTCTCAAAAACAGGGGCCAGAGGAGGGCGCGTTTCCTTAATCCGGTTTGGCGACAGACCGGATCAACCTTTTGAGAGGAAATGCGATGAGCAAGCGCGAATCGGCAAAATACAAACTAGACCGCCGCATGGGCGAAAATATCTGGGGTCGTCCCAAGTCCCCGGTCAACCGCCGCGAATACGGACCCGGCCAGCATGGCCAGCGCCGCAAGAGCAAGCTTTCCGACTTCGGTGTGCAGCTGCGCGCCAAACAGAAGCTTAAGGGCTACTACGGCGATATTTCGGAAAAGCAGTTCCGCAAGATTTACGACGAAGCCAACCGGTTGAAGGGCGATACGCCTGAAAACCTGATCGGCCTGCTCGAGTCGCGTCTGGACGCTGTTGTCTACCGCGCCAAGTTCGTTGCAACGATCTTCGCAGCACGCCAGTTCGTCAACCACGGTCACGTCACCGTCAATGGCAAGCGCGTCAACATCGGTTCGTACCGTTGCAAGCCGGGCGATGTGGTTGCGGTCAAGGAAAAGTCCAAGCAGCTGGCGTTCGTTATCGAAGCTTCGCAGCTGGCTGAACGCGATGTTCCTGAATATGTTGAAGCCGACCACCACAAGATGAGCGCCACTTACGTTCGCGTGCCGGCACTCTCCGACGTTCCTTACGCCGTCGTGATGGAACCGAACCTGGTCGTCGAATTCTATTCGCGCTGATCCGTTTATTACGGATCGCGCCAGATCAAGGCCGCCCTTCGGGGCGGCTTTTTTGTGTCGGTGATTGTCACGCTACAGCGCCGCGCATCCAATTTGATGCGCAAAGGTCGCTGTAACACTTTGAATGAATGCATGTACGTTATCGCTCAATTGAGCGCGACACGCATTAGGCTGTGCGGGGGAGGCAGGGAATGATGGACCTGCAGCAAGTGCTTGACGAGATCGCCTTCGATGCGGCCGTTGCCGCTGATCGGGGCGTGGTGGCGCAGTATATTCCGGAACTTGCCAAGGTGGATCCGGGCCAGTTCGGAATTGCCGTGGCGCTGCCCGACGGGCAGGTGCTGTCTGCCGGTGACGCGGGGACGGCGTTTTCGATCCAGAGCGTGTCCAAGGTGTTCACGCTGTCGCTGGCGCTTGGGAAGCTCGGCGATTCGCTGTGGGCCCGTGTCGGGCGCGAGCCATCGGGCAATCCGTTCAATTCGATTGTCCAGCTTGAGCAGGAAAAAGGCAGGCCGCGCAATCCTTTCATCAATGCCGGCGCCATAGCGGTTGCCGATCTGATCCTTTCCGGCCACCAGCCGCGCGAGGCGATTGGCGAGATCGTCCGCTTCATGCGCTATCTGGCCGATGACGACACGATCCTGATTGACGAGCGTGTGGCCCGCTCGGAGACGGCGCATGGCGACCGCAACGCGTCGCTAGCGCATTTCATGCGCTCTTTCGGCAGCATCGTTCACCCGGTCGACCATGTTCTGGGCGTTTATTTTCATCAGTGCGCCATTGCCATGAATTGCAAGCAACTGGCACGCGCGGGCTTGTTTCTGGCAAGCCAAGGGCAAAATCCGCTGACCGGCTCGCAAGTGGTGCCACCGCAGCGGGCGCGGCGCATCAACGCCATCATGCTGATGTGCGGCCATTACGATGGTTCTGGTGAATTCGCCTATCGCGTCGGCCTGCCAGGCAAGAGCGGTGTCGGCGGTGGAATTCTGGCAATTGCGCCCGGAATTGCCTCGATTGCGGTCTGGTCGCCGGGCCTTGATACGGTCGGCAATTCGAAGCTCGGCAGTGCAGCACTTGAACAATTGACCAAGCGGATGGAATGGTCGGTGTTCGGGGCTTGACTGTTCTTGTCAAAGCCATCATCCCCGGGGCCATGAGTGACGTGACAGACCAATTGGACATCAATGAGTTGGAGCCGAAGCCCGAGGCAGGGCCGTCGCTCTATTCCGACGCGCCGTCGAGCGTGTCGTTCAACAAGCTGCGCAAGCGGCTGATCCGCAATGTGCGGCAGGCGATCGATGATTTCTCGATGGTGTCTGCGGCGGGTGAAACCGGCACGCGACCGCGCTGGCTGGTGGCGCTGTCGGGCGGCAAGGATTCCTACGGGCTGTTGGCGCTGCTGATGGATCTTCAGTGGCGCGGCATGCTGCCTGTCGATCTGATTGCCTGTAATCTCGATCAGGGTCAGCCGAATTTTCCCAAACACATTCTGCCCGACTATCTCAAAGCGCATGATGTGCCGCACCGGATCGAATACCGCGACACCTATTCGGTGGTGACATCGAAGGTGCCGGAAGGCGCAACCTATTGCGCGCTCTGCTCCCGGCTCAGGCGCGGCAACCTCTACCGCATCGCGCGCGAAGAGGGCTGCGAGGCGCTGGTGCTCGGCCACCACCGGGATGATATTCTCGAGACCTTCTTCCTCAATTTCTTTCATGGCGGGCGGCTGGAAGCGATGCCGCCGAAGCTGCTAAACGATGACGGCGACGTGATGGTGCTTCGCCCGATGGCCTATTGCGCCGAGGAAGATCTGATGCGCTTTGCCGAAGCACTGAAGTTCCCGATCATTCCGTGCGACCTCTGCGGTTCGCAAGACGGCCTGCAGCGCAACGCCATGAAGCTGATGATCGGCGATATCGAACGACGCATGCCGGGCCGCAAGGATTCGATGATCCGGGCCTTGTCCAACACACGGCCGTCACATCTGCTTGATAGATCGCTGTTTGATTTTGCAGCACTTTCGGTTCAACCCAAAAAGGCAGACACATGACCATTCTCAGCTCGGAAGATATGGATTGGCTGGCGGCGCTTTTGCTCGATGTCGGCACAGCCGAAATCATGCCGCGCTTCCGCAATCTGGGCGATGGCGCCATCCAGCAGAAAACATCTGCCGCTGATCTTGTCACCGAAGCCGATATCAACGCCGAGCGAGTGATCACCCAGGCCCTGCTTGAGCGGTATCCGGATGCCATCGTGATTGGCGAGGAAGCGGTTGCCGACACGCCAGCGCTGCTTGATGGCTGGAGCAAGACAGAAAAGCTGGCCTTCGTGATCGATCCGGTCGATGGCACCTTCAATTTCGCGTCCGGCGTGGCCTCTTTCGGGGTGATGCTGTCTGTGGTCAGCAATGGTGAAACGATCGCGGGCATCATTCATGATCCGGTTGGCAAGGACTGGATCATGGCTGAGAAGGGCAGCGGGGCTATCCTGCGCCGGCTTGACGGTCGCGAGAGCGCTTTGAAGGTGGCACAACCCGTGGGCTCCGTCGGAGCGATGATCGGGGCGGCCTCATGGCAATACATGCAGGAACCGGAACGCAGCACCATTGCGCGCAATCAGGGGGTATGTCTCGGCAGTGTGGCCTACCGCTGCGCGGCCCAGGAATACCGGTTGCTGTGCGGAGGGCATATTCACTTCGCCCTCTACAACAAGCTTATGCCCTGGGATCACCTGGCCGGCACGCTGATCACTGAAGAAGCGGGCGGCTATGTCCGCCGTTTCGATGGCAGCGTCTACCGGCCCGAGCATCTTGATGGCGGCATCCTGGCGGCAACGGACCTCGACAGCTGGCACATGGTGCGCGAAGAGCTGTGGCGCGCTTAGACTGACCCCAAATCAGTCCGGCGATCCGACGCCGAACAGCTTGCCTTTTTCCGCGATCAACACCATCACCAGCGCAACCGCCGAGACCATTGCGTAACCGGCGGCGAGCGGGAAGACCGTTCCGTTGTAAGCCTGGCCAATGAGCGCACCAACAACACCGCCGCCAACTGTCTGGGCAAAGCCCAGCGTCGAGGATGCGGTGCCGGCAATTGCGCCCAGCGGCTCCATGGCTATCGAGTTGAAGTTCGAGCCGACAAAGCCGAACAGCGGCATCATCAGCATTGAAAGGCCGAAGAACAGCCAGAACGGGATCGGACCCATAGCCGTCAGCCCGGCCAGAATCACGCCCAGAACGAGATAGGCGATCAACGCACCATGGGACAGCCTGCGCTGGCCGAAACGGCCAACAAGCCTTGAGTTGAGAAAGGACGATCCGGCCATCACCACGGCAACCGCTGCGAAGGCAATGGGGAAATAATTTCCCAGACCGTAGATGCCGACATAGATCGGCTGCGCGACATTCAGAAAGCCAAACAGGGAGCCGAAATAGAAGCTCGTCGCCAGCGTGTAGAACAGCGCGATGCGGTTGGTCAGGACGATGGCGAAGGCTTCGCCGATGCTTTTGAGCGTCAGCGGCCGACGGTTTTCTTCCCTCAGCGTTTCAGGCAGCCGGAAAGCCGCCCAGGCGCCAACCAGAAGCGACACCACGGCCATGAACACGAAAATCAGATGCCAGTCGCCGGCCAGAATGATTACCTGGCCGATCATAGGGGCGAACACTGGAACCACCATGAAAACCATCATGACCAGCGACATGGTGGCGGCCATGCCGCGACCAGAGTGCGTGTCGCGCACCACGGAAAGAGCGATCACGCGGGTCGCCGCGGCGCCAATGCCTTGCAGGAAACGCGCAACAAGCAGGAATTCGAAACTGGGGGAGAATGCGCCGGCGACGGAGCAGATCGCATAGAGCGCGATGCCGACGAACAGCGGGGTGCGCCGACCGAACCGGTCAGAGATCGGTCCGAAGAACAGCTGTGCGCCGCCAAAACCGATGATGTAGGACAACAGCACGAACTGCACCTGATTGGCGTCGACTATGTCCAGGCTCTCGGCAATATTGGGAAATGCCGGCAGCATGATGTCAATGGCAAGCGCGTTGAGCGCCATCATGGACGCCACGATCGCGATGAATTGCGAGCGGCCGATGCCACCGATTTTTTCAGGCTGGCTTGCGGGGTGCGCCGTTGTTCCGTGCATCGATGATTCCATCCTAACGGGAACAGAAAGAGACTGAATATCTGTTCATTGCAAAGCCGAGCCCCACATGTGCCCGTTCGGGGCGTGCCATGCCTGGACCAGTCGAGGTCTGGGGATCGGGAGGCGGGCCATCGTGGCCTTTACCGGGGTCGTTCTTAAACCGCGTTTTCCGATCCGGCAAGCCTCTGAATTGGCGGGGTGTTTGGTTGCAACACTGTTCTGCGATCGAGCCAGCACCAAGCTGCAAGACTGATGCAACTCAACGAAAGTGAACCGGGCCAAAAGCGGCCAATAGGGAGGCTATGGCCTTTGGGGTACCTTGCTGCGTGGCTGGATTTGATCACAACAAAGTGAAGCTGCTATGCATCGTCTGGATAGGCCGCGCTGAGCGTTTGGTGTGCCGAATTGTCCGGGGAGAGACCAAGCATGGATGAAATCAGGCCCGTGCGCCTTGCGCTGATCGGCCTCGGCATGGCGACGAAACCACACCTTGAAGCGCTGATGGATCCATCCTGTCGCGTTGAGGTGGCGGGTATCTATAACCGCAGCCGCGCCAGGGCCGAGATTGTCGCCGAAAGCAACGGCTACAGGATTTTTGAAAGCCTTGAGCAGATTGCAAACGACCCGGATATTGAAGGTGTGATTGTCACCACCCCGCCAGACCAGCGTCATGAGATCGTCGAGATGATGGCGCGGACGGGCAAGCACATCCTGATGGAAAAGCCGATCGAGCGAAGCTTTACAGCCGCCATCAACCTGGTGGAGATCTGCGAACGCCATCACGTGCATCTTGGCATCGTACTGCAGCACCGGTTTCGCGCAGGCGCACAGCGCTTGCAGAGCCTGACGGAAAGCGGCGCTTTGGGGCAGATCGCGCTGGTCCGGGTCGAAGTGCCGTGGTGGCGCGGTCAGGATTATTATGATCAGACCGGGCGCGGCACCTACGCAAGGGATGGCGGCGGAGTGCTCCTAAGCCAGGCAATCCACGTGCTGGACCTGATGCTGAGCCTTGTCGGTCCTGCCGAGACGGTTCAGGCCTTTTTCGCCACGACCAGCCTGCACAGGATGGAAGCCGAGGATTTTGCCACCGCCGGCGTCAGGTTTGTATCAGGGGCGGTTGGCTCGATCGTGGCAACCACGTCGACGTTTCCGGGCTCGGCTGAATCCATAGTGATTGATGGCGCCTTGGGAACTGCGGTGCTTCGCGCAGGTCATCTCGAAGTGAACTGGCGCGACGGGCGCAAAGAGGAAACAGGTGAAGCTGCAGCGACCGGTGGTGGAGCTGATCCGATGGCGTTTCCGTGCGACTGGCACAAGGCGCTCATAGCTGATTTTGCGACTGCGATCCGTGAGGACCGGTCACCACGCATTACCGGACGCGAGGCGCTCAATGTGCATGCGCTGATCGAAGCGATGACAAGATCTGCCAGCGAAGGAGCGGTCGCGCAGGTTGCCTCTGTTGCAACGTCCCGATGAGAAGTTCACGGCAGCTGGCACCAAATCTGTCGATCGAGCAAAAGCTGTTGTCTATTGATTTTTCTCGTCGCGGGCGGCGCGGACGGGATCAATCACGCGCCAGCCGAAGCTCAGAAACGGCTGCGCAACGGTCGCGAGTTCGGTGAGATCATCGAGCAGCGCCGTGCCTTTGAGCCTGTCTTCGGAAAAACGGCGCGACAGCGTCAGGTGCTTGAGACGGAGCAGATCCAAGATCGCAGGATCGGTGATGTCTTCAAAGCCGCGCGGCGTGCGCTTGAGGCTGTTTTCCTGGTCAAACACGAAACCCAGCGTCGTGAGCGGTTTTAGAGCTGCGTCGAACTGGTCCTTGCGGGCGACGATGGCCTCGCGGAATGCGCGGAGCTCGTCAGATTCCATCGAATGGAAACCGACGGCCAGAAAGGAATCATCCGGCGAGACATGCAAATAGAGCAGGCCCTGGTCCTTCTTTGTGCCGGAGCGGGTGACCACCGCGCTGACATGGGTGTTGTAGGGATGCTTTTCCTTGGCGAAGCGAACGTCTCGGTTGATGCGAAAGGTCGAGGTCTTGCGGTTGCAGGTGAGCGGGATCTTCGTCTCCGCCAGACGCACGGCCAGATCGTCAATCAGCCTGCCACGCGGCTCATTGAGGTTTGCCTCGAAGATGTACTTGTTTTCATGAAACCATTCGCGGTTCTGGTGAAACCCGAGCGCCTTGAGGAAGGGAAGGGCCTTATCGCCAAAGCCAGTGTAGGAGGTATCAGTCATTGTTCATCGCCTTCATGGATTTCGATTTCAGGCGCCGTTACCTGTTTCTACCGGAATCAGACAGTCAGTATAATAGCCTGTCGCAGGCAAATTGACCGGCGCGTTGATTGTGTGGGTAAAAATCCTGTTGTTCGAAATGATCCCGGCGGCGTCTCCAACCTGATCTTTGGGCACTGTCACAGCGAAGAGATCAAGTTCGTCAATTTGCCGGTAGGATTCTTCAGAAGGAGGCAGACGATAGGTTGTCAATATGACCTCCTTGTATCCGAGTTCCCGTACGGCGCTGTATTCGGAGACATCATATATCTGCGGTATGAAGCGATGCTGCAGTGACCCAGCCCGGCTGGCGATCAGGGCCAATCCTTCAATGTTGTCCGTCTTGAAATCGGTGACAACCTGACCCGGATTGGTGCGGAGCCACTCGATCAATGTGTCCAGTGTCAGGCGGGTCAGTCCGAAGTTGGGTGCGCTGGCCTGCAAGCTGACGGAGGAAGGTACGGCATAGAAGGACGCCAGCCATTCACTCCAACCAAGATTGTTCCAATACCGATATTCATCTTTCCAATCATGGACGATCGCCAGCTCGCCATCGCTGGTCCAGTTGAAATCCAGTTCGAACAAGATGAAACCGTTGGCCGCCGATTGGTCTAGCGCTTCTTTCGAGTTCGAATAGTCGCCCTGCTTCAGACCTCCGCCAGCATGAGCAATCAGAGTGACCCCCGCTGGTGCACTCACATATGCGCTACACTGGTGGCGGTCGCCCTTGTTGAGCCGTTCTATAGCCGGTGTCGAGACAATGACGGACAAGCCAACTGTAGCAATGAACACCAGCAGCCAAGATGATTTCGACATCAGCGGTTTGCCCGCTTCCTTGCTGCCTTGTCGGGGCGGGGGCGGCTCTGTGATCAACTCGGAATCCTAACATGCAAACATGCAGCGTGTGGAGTTCGAGCTTGACCTGCAGAAATTAAGATTTTCCGCAGCCAACGATCCTGATCGGTGGTTTATTGCGCGGCTTCCTGAACCTTGTCGGTGTAGCCGGGCAAAGCGCCGTTGATAACGTATTGCAGGATCGACACGACCTGATCTGGCGTCTTGGCGACGGCAAGTGCAGCAGCATCGACTTCCTTGAGCGCATGGGCGTGCTCGTCCTGATGCAGGATGATCAGGGGCTTGCCGAGTGCCGCGGCATAGCCGGCGTCAAACGCCGCGTTCCATTGCTTGTATTTCTCGCCGAAGCGGACGACGACGATATCGGCCTTTTCGAGCAATGTGCGGGTGCGGATGGCATTGATCTGCGCGCCCTTGTGATCGTGCCAGAACTTGTCGGGCTCTGCTCCCAGAATGGCGACGCCGACATCATCGGACGCTTCGTGATGGGTTACCGGGGCGCTGAAGCTGACAGGGAGGCCTGCAGCACGTGCGCCGGTTTCAATCTGTTCGCGCCAGTCGGAGTGGATTTCGCCCGAGAGATAGATTGTACAGGTCATGATCATGTCTCCAGTCGTATTTTCTTATGGTCGGGAAGGACGGTTCTCGGTTTTCCTTGCCGCTGAAACGAAAAGAGGCGGAAAATCCGCCTCTTGCCGCATCGTCAGTCAGATAGATGGTGTCAGGCGGCTTTGACCGGCACGCCGGCGTCGGTCATGTGCTGCTGCAGTTCGCTCGACTGGAACATCTCGCGGATGATATCGCAGCCGCCGATGAACTCGCCCTTGACGTAGAGCTGAGGGATGGTCGGCCAGTTGGAATATTCCTTGATGCCGTTGCGCAGGGCATCGTCAGCCAGAACATTCACGCCCTTGTAGGGAACGCCCAGGTAATCGAGAATCTGGACGACCTGACCGGAAAATCCACATTGCGGGAATTGCGGCGTGCCCTTCATGAACAGCACCACGTCGTTGCTTTTCACTTCGTTGTCGATGAAATCATTGATGCCGGACATCGTTGGATCCTTTCAAAACGTGTGGCCACGATATTTCTTGCCCTTCAGATAACGCGCGCGGCATGACAAGACAAGAACCTAGGCCCTATAAGTGATGAGATGTGGATGGTGCGCGCCGGTTATTTTGTCTTGGTGCTGCTGGCGGTCGCCGGCGGCGTCGTCTTGTGGCTGGTGCTATCGCCCTCGGGCTCGCGGCCCGGGCCGGAGGTGACGGGGCAGAACGGGAGTGGGACAATGACGCAAGCGAAAAGTCCGGACATCTGCGAGGAAACCGTGTTCGAGGGCGCGCGGGCAATCCTCTGCGTCGCTGATCCCGAAGTCCATGATATCCGTGTGGTCTACCGGGGCAAGGAAAGCGAGCCCTATGCAAGTGTGCCCAAGGCTGTTGTGGCATTGGCAGCAGCCGGCGAGACACCGGTGCTGGCCATGAATGCCGGCATGTATCACGCCGACATGATGCCGGTGGGGCTCTATGTCGAGAATGGCACGGAGTTCTCGCCGCTCAATCATGATGACGGGTTCGGCAATTTCTTTCTCAAGCCGAATGGCGTGTTCTTTATCGACAAGGATAATAGCGCCGGTGTGATGGAGACCGAAACCTATGCGAGCGCAGGCATTTCGTCGATGTTTGCCACCCAATCTGGCCCGATGCTGGTGATCAATGGCGCTATCCATCCGCGCTTCCTACCCGATGGAACGACGAAGTACATTCGCAACGGGATCGGGGTGAGGGCGGACGGCAAGGTGGTCTTGGCGATCACCCGGGATCCGGTGAGTCTGGGTTCCTTCGCGCGACTGTTCAGGGATGTAGCCGAGTGTCCCGATGCGCTGTTCTTTGACGGCGGCGTCTCAAGCCTTGCCTGGGGCACCGACATGGAGATCGATTCGGGCGACCCGGCGGGGCCGATTGTGGCGGTGTTTGGCAAAACAGATGGCTGAAGGCCAAGGGCCTGACCTAAGATGAGCGCTTGCTTGCTGTAGACTTGCGCCGTGTCGTGCGCATTTTCTTGGCTGTCGTCCGGCGGGTTCGGGTGCGCTTGGCTGACGGCTTTTTGCCGGTCAGCGCCTCGATCAGCACCTTCTCGATTGTCGATGTCGTGGCCGGGCGCTTGCGTCGTGCGGTGGTTTTGCGGCGGGTCGTCTTGCTCCGCGTGGTTGAGCGGCGGCGTTTGCGGGTGACGGCGCCTTTGGCCATTCCATCAACGACGCCGTCGATAACCTCGGTGATCAAACCTTCCAGAAAGCCCGCCACCGCTTTCGCCTACTCCGGGATGCTGGTCTGCAGGGCGAGAGCGTGCAGAACGCCGCCCATGTTGCCCTCAAGCGCGTTGTAGACCATCTGGTGCTGCTGTACCCGGCTCTTGCCGCGGAAGCTCTCTGAGACAACCTCCGCCGCATAGTGATCGCCATCGCCGGCAAGATCGCGGATCGTGACCTTGGCGTCAGGAATTCCGGTCTTGATAAGTTTTTCGATATCGCCTGCGTTCATTGGCATTTGGGAAGGCTCCTGATTGGCTATTCGGCGGCAAGCGCTGCGGGGGTGTCCATGAATGCAGGGAACCACGATTCATGGGTGCTGCGCAATGCGGATACGGGGACCGACATCAGTCCTTCGATCTTCAGGCTGTCACCTGACATGGTGCCGAGATTGCGGAAGGGAACACCCGCGCCTTCGGCGCTTGCCATGATGTAACCTGACAGATCGGAAGGCACTGTGATGACATAGCGTGCCTGGTCTTCGCCAAACAGCAGAGCGTGGGCCGGGCCATTGCTGGAGGACAGGTCGAGATCCATGCCGAGATCGGAGGCCATGGCCATTTCAGCCAGGGTGGTTACCAGTCCGCCCGACGAAATGTCGTGGCAGGATGTGACCTGACCATTTCGGATGGCGGAGCGGATGAAAAAGCCATTGCGGCGTTCTTCGGCCAGGTCAACGGACGGCGGAGCGCCTTCGGACCGGCCAAGGCAGTCGCGCATCCAGGCTGACTGGCCGAGATGGGTGCCATCGCCGCCGATCAGGATAACAGCGTCTCCGGCCTTGGCGCCGCCAATGCGGGCCATCTGGTTCCAGTCATCAATCAGGCCGACGCCGCCGATGGTTGGTGTGGGCAGGATCGCCTCGCCATTGGTCTCGTTGTAGAGCGAGACATTGCCAGACACGATGGGGAAATCGAGCGCCAGGCAGGCTTCTCCGATGCCCTGGATCGCCATCACCAGCTGACCCATGATCTCGGGCCGCTCGGGGTTGCCAAAATTGAGGTTGTCGGTGGAGGCCAGCGGCTCGGCGCCGGTGGCAGTCAGGTTGCGCCAACATTCGGCGACGGCCTGCTTGCCGCCCTCATAGGGGTTGGCTTCAACATAGCGCGGCGTCACATCAGACGAGAAGGCCAAGGCCTTGGTTTCATGGCCTTCCACGCGGACGACGCCGGCGTCGCCGCCGGGGATCTGCAGCGAGTTGCCCTGGATCAGCGTGTCATATTGCTCCCAGACCCAGCGCTTGGACGCATTGTTGGGCGAACCGAGCAGGTCGAGCAGCGCCTGGCCATAATCTTCCGGCTCCTCGACATCGGAATAGGAAATCGCGGACAAGCCACCGATTTCGCGCCATTCGCGGTCATACTCAGGGGCTTCGTCGCCCAGATCCTTGATCGGCAGGTTGGCGACTTCCTCGCCCTGATGCAGGATGCGGAAGCGCAGGTCATCAGTCGTCTTGCCGACAATGGCGAAGTCGAGGCCCCATTTTACGAAGATCGCCTTGGCTTCTGCTTCCTTCTCGGGCTCGAGCACCATAAGCATGCGCTCCTGGCTTTCCGACAGCATCATCTCGTAGGCGGTCATGTTCTCTTCGCGCACCGGCACCTTGTCGAGATCGAGCTCGATGCCGAGGCCGCCCTTGGCGCCCATTTCGACTGCCGAGCACGTCAGACCCGCTGCGCCCATGTCCTGGATGGCGATGACCGCGCCGGTCTGCATCAGTTCAAGGCAGGCCTCGAGCAGGCATTTCTCGGTGAACGGGTCACCAACCTGAACGGTGGGGCGTTTTTCCTCGATCGATTCATCAAATTCGGCCGATGCCATGGTGGCGCCGCCAACGCCGTCGCGTCCGGTCTTGGCGCCGAGATAGACAACCGGCAGGCCGACGCCCTTGGCTTCGGACAGGAAGATCGCGTCGGTTTTGGCAATGCCTGCGGCAAAGGCGTTGACCAGGCAGTTGCCGTTGTAGCGCGCGTCGAATTCGACCTCGCCGCCGACAGTTGGCACGCCAAAGGAATTGCCGTAGCCGCCAACGCCTGCAACGACGCCTGATACCAGATGGCGGGTCTTCGGGTGATCGGGCGAGCCAAACCGCAGTGCGTTCATGGCCGCAATCGGACGCGCGCCCATGGTGAAGACGTCGCGCAGAATGCCGCCGACGCCGGTGGCCGCACCCTGGTAGGGCTCGATGTAGGAGGGGTGATTGTGGCTTTCCATCTTGAAGACCACGCAGTCGCCGTCGCCGATATCAACCACACCGGCATTCTCGCCGGGCCCCTGTATGACCCGAGGTCCGGTGGTCGGCAGCGTTTTCAGCCACTTCTTCGAGGATTTGTAAGAGCAATGCTCGTTCCACATCGCCGAGAAGATCCCGAGCTCGGTAAAGCTCGGTTCGCGACCGATGAGATCGAGAATGCGCTGATACTCGTCGGGCTTGAGCCCGTGAGCAGCAATCAGATCTTCGGTGATAGGGATGATATTTGGAATGTTCATGGCGGTGGTCGCCCTTTTTATCCTGCGCGTGCTGCAGCCTATAGCGCAATGGCGGGCCGGTTGGCACCTGGAAATTGGGTTTCAGGCAGAAAGAAAGCGCTATTCTGTGGACACCGGTGGCAGTGAACCACGTGGTTTGTACCCTTTAGCAGCCGGTTCCGCCCGATGCCCAACGTGAGATATCGCTGTTGATCCGTCCAGCCAGCGGCGAGGTCGAGAGGGGACCGTAGAACTGGGCATTGCCGGCCGAAGCAACGATCACCGCCTGAGGCAGTGATTGTGGCTTGCCGCGCGGAATGATCAGCAGTCTTGGCGTGCTGGTGGTGTCGAGTTCGGGCACGATGCCATAGCTGGCAAACTCGTTGTCCTTGAGCCAGCAGGCATGAGCCTGGCTGTTCACCCGTTGCAGTGTCGAGACTGCGACTAAATTGGAGCTTATGCTGGAAGCAGGGCCTGCGGCGGGCGAACAGGCTGACATGGCGAGCCCGGACATCAGCACCAATATCAACGAATTCTTGTTCAAGGGTGCTCCGGGCATCAGCCAGATGACAGTGAAGGGAAGGCTGCAATAGCACGATTCCCGTTCGCGCGATTGCTCGCAATCGGGCCGCACGAAATCATTGCTTATTCAGGCGAGTGGCCTGCGACGTCGCCCGCGTCTTGTCAGGCGTTGACGAGTCCGAGCGCGGATTCGAACAGCGCGCGCCCATCGGAGCCGCCGTGCGCGTCCTCGATCAGATTTTCCGGATGCGGCATCATGCCCAACACGTTGCCCGCCTTGTTGACGATGCCGGCGATGTTGTTGAGCGAGCCATTCGGATTGGTGTCGGCCGTGTAGCGGAACGCGACCTGATTGCCAGCTTCGATTTCGGCCAGCGTATCAGGATCGGTGAAATAGTTGCCGTCGTGATGCGCCACCGGGCAGCGGATGATCTGGCCCTGCGAATAGCCCTGCGTGAAGGCTGTTCCTGCGTTGGCGACTTCGAGCTTCACTTCGCGGCAGACGAACTTGAGCGATGCGTTGCGCATCAGTGCGCCGGGGAGGAGCCCGCTTTCAACCAGGATCTGAAAGCCGTTGCAAACGCCGATGACACGGGTGCCTTTTTCGGCCTTCTCGCGCACAGCCTGCATCACCGGCATGCGTGCGGCAATCGCGCCGCAACGCAGATAGTCGCCATAGGAGAAGCCGCCGGGGATGACAATCAGGTCGACGTCGTCGTCAATCGATGTCTCGGTCTGCCAGATGGTTTGCGGTGCCTGGCCTGAAATCTTGGTGAGCGCCGCAATCATGTCGCGATCACGATTGAGGCCGGGAAGCAGGATGACGGCAGCTTTCATGGCTCAGAGCACCTCGACCGAGAAATCCTCGATCACCGTATTGGCGAGCAGTTTTTCGCCCATGGCCTTGAGTTCGGCTTCGGCCTTGGCGCGGTCGGATGTTTCTAGAACCACGTCAAACACCTTGCCCTGGCGAATGGAATCGACGCCGGAAAACCCGAGGCCGCCGAGCGCATGTTCGATGGCCTTGCCTTGCGGATCGAGAACACCGTTTTTCAGCGTCACGGTGACGCGTGCCTTGATCATGTCCGGATCTCCTGACGCTTACTTGACCAGAACCGGTCCGGAAGGACGGTTCATCTCGTTCTCGTTCATGATTCCGAGCCTGCGGGCGACTTCCTGATAGGCTTCGACAAGATTGCCGAGATCGCGACGGAAGACGTCCTTGTCGAACTTCTGGTTGGTGTTGACGTCCCAGAGGCGGCAGGAATCGGGCGAGATCTCGTCGGCGACGACGATGCGCATCATGTCGCCTTCAAACAGACGACCGCATTCGATCTTGAAATCGACCAGCTGGATGCCGACGCCCAGGAACAGGCCGGTGAGGAAGTCGTTGACGCGGATGGCAAGCGCCATGATGTCGTCGATTTCCTGCGGGCTGGCCCAGCCAAAGGCGGTGACATGCTCTTCAGACACCATCGGGTCGTCGAGCGCATCGGCCTTGTAATAGAATTCTATGATCGAGCGGGGCAGGACGGTGCCTTCCTCGATGCCGAGGCGCTTGGACAGCGAGCCGGCCGCAACATTGCGCACAACCACTTCAAGCGGGATGATCTCGACTTCCTTGATCAACTGCTCGCGCATGTTGATGCGCTTGATGAAGTGGGTCGGGATGCCGATCCGGTTCAGATGCGAGAATATGTACTCGGAGATCCGGTTGTTGAGCACGCCCTTGCCATCAACAACGTCATGTTTCTTCTTGTTGAACGCGGTTGCGTCGTCCTTGAAGAACTGGATCAATGTGCCGGGCTCGGGGCCTTCATACAAAATCTTGGCCTTGCCTTCGTAGATACGGCGGCGACGGGTCATGGGGCATCTCTGTCAATTTGTGCCGGCTGAAGCCGCGGCAACTCGGCTGAAGGATATTTTGAGCCGTGGTTTATCGGATTGTCCGGGCTTTCACAACGCCGTTGTAGGGTATGTCCCCTGATTTGCACGGTTCATGCGGGTTTAGATTGCACTTTCGGCGGTCTTTTGTTTTATGGGGCAAACACCCATATAGGGTTTATCGATTCAACGACGGGAGCCAGCTCATGAGCAACATGAATGATCGCGAAAATGCATTTGAAAACAAGTTTGCCCATGATGCGGAGCTGAAATTCAAGGCAGAAGCTCGCCGCAACAAGCTTTTGGGGCTTTGGGCCGCCGAATTGCTGGGCAAAACAGGTGAAGAAGCCGAAACCTATGCCAAAAGCGTCGTCATGGCCGATTTCGAGGAAGCGGGCGATGAAGACGTTTTCCGCAAGGTGCGCGGCGATTTCGACGAAGCCGGTGTAGATCAATCCGACCACCAGTTGCGTCGCAAGATGAATGAACTGCTGGTCGTCGCCGTCGAGCAGATCCAGAGCAGCTGACGCACTGCTGCCTGAGTTACATGAAACCGCCTGCGGCTTGCCGGGGGCGGTTTTTTGTTGGAATGAAGGTCAGGAGCGCCCGTTGCGGGCGAAATAGCGATTCGGGAGGAGTTAGCCGTGCAATTGCGAGACAAGTTTGATCAGGACAAGATGCTGATCACCGCCTGGTCGACGTCACCGTCTGCCGAGATGGCAGGGGCGCTGGCTCGCTGTCCTTTCGATACAGTCACCGTCGACATGCAGCACGGCGCGCACAGCGAATCGACCGCTTTTGCCTCTGCCAAGGCGATCTTTGCTGCGGGCAAGCCTGCGATCATGCGGGTACCTGTGGGGCGCAATGATCTCGCCAGTCGCGCGCTCGACATGGGTTTCGAGGCTGTCATTGCACCGATGATCAATTCGGTCGCCGACGCCGAAGCCTTTGCAAATGCGATGAAGTATCCGCCGATCGGAGAGCGCTCTTGGGGGCCGACCAAGGCGCTGCAGATGCATACGTCCTACTCGGCGGAGAGCTATTTCCGGGCTGCCAACACCAAGACAATGGCGCTGGCGATGATCGAGACACGGGAAGCGTTCGCGGCACTCGACGGAATTCTGGCAACCAGGGGAATTGACGGGATCTTTGTCGGACCATCCGATCTCTCGATTTCCTGGTCGAATGGCGCTGGTGTTGATCCCCAGAATGAAGAACTTCAGGATGTCATCGCCGAAATTGGCGGCCGCGCACGCGGTGCAGGCAAGTTTGCGGCGATTTTTGCCGTTGATCCCGCCGATGTTCCGCGCTTTGGCACGATGGGCTACCGGCTTGCTGCCTTGAACACCGATCCAGGGATCATACACGCCGGTGCGGCCGTGATGCTGGACAAGGCGCGGGGCTGACGTCTGGTTTGGATCGTCAGGGCTTCAGACGGGCGAGGAAATGGGCAAACACCATAATGCCTTCCGGCCAAGGACCGTGGCCTGATTCGGCGTTGATGTGGCCTGCTTCGCCAGCGTCCACCAAAACCGATCCCCAGGCGTTGGCCATATCGCCCGCATGCTCGAAGGATCCGAACGGATCGTTGTGGCTCGCCACGACGATCGACGGGAAGTCGAGCGGATCTTGCTTGTAGGGCCCAAAGGTCATCAGGTGCTTTGGCCGGATTTTCGGATTATTGACTTCCGGCGGCGCCACCAGAAACGCGCCGGCAATCTTGTTCCTGCAGTCCGGCAAGGCCTGTAACACGGTCGCCACTCCCAGCGAGTGGGCAATCACGACAACCGGTTTCTCGGCCTCGTTGACGGCTTCGGCGAAGCGCGCGGTCCAGTCTTCACACACGGGTTTTGCCCATGAGTCCTGTTCGACGCGCCGGGCTGTCGACAGCCGCGTCTGCCAACGCGATTGCCAATGGTCCGGGCCGGAGTTTGTGTAACCAGGGACGATGAGGATGTCTGCTTCGGCAACTTTCATGCAGCCGAGTTGGGCGAGGCCGGATCAAATGTCAACCGGTGGAGCGGCTTGAAAAAGCCCGCTGGCGCCTCAAATTGTTTTTGAGCCACAATTCCGGATCGGTTTCGGGGCTGCGGCCCGCTAATCGAAGGATTCTCTAACGGTTGGCTGCGGGGTATGCGCTGATCTGGGTGGGTGGCGTGATGACGAATGGTCCGCCGCCGTTCTTCAACTGGCCTTGGCTGAACACCATCAAGATGCCAAGCGAGATGATCACTGCCGCAACCGCAATCCAGATGCTGATGCCGGAGTCACGGCTCTGGCGGAGTTCTGAATCGGTTTCGCGGTGTCGTTCGCGGCCGTGATCGGCAAGGGGCGGATAGTCCTGCATGATATGTGCTCCAGTCTGTCGGAAGATCCACAGAATGGGTGGCAACCGCGGCAAGATGGGGGCAACAGCAGGGCGAGATAATGACACACATTCACTTCGTATGAATGCGTGTCATTAATGTCTCAGATGGGCTGATCAGCTCTCGCCGAACACGCGTGTAAAGATGGTGTCGACATGCTTGGTGTGATAGCCGAGATCGAAACGGTCGCGGATCTCCGTTTCGGAAAGATACTTGCGCACATCTTCGTCGGCCAGAAGCTCGGTGAGGAAGTCGACCTCTGAATCGCCTGAGACCTGGTAGCTGTTCCAGACCTTCATGGCATTGCGCTGGACCAGGCGGTATGCGTCCTCGCGCGATGAGCCTGCCTGGGTGAGCGCCAGCAGGATCCGCTGCGAGTGCACCAGACCGCCAAGACGGTTCATGTTGCCGGCCATGCGCTCTGGATAGACCATCAGCTTGTCGATGACATTGGTCATGCGGGCCAGCGCAAAGTCGAGCGTTACAGTGGTGTCCGGACCGATCATGCGCTCGACGGACGAGTGCGAGATGTCCCGCTCATGCCACAGGGCAACGTTTTCCATCGCCGGCGTGACGGCCATTCGCACCAGCCGAGACAGGCCGGTGAGGTTTTCGGTCAGCACGGGGTTGCGCTTGTGCGGCATTGCCGACGAGCCCTTCTGGCCGGGTGAGAAATACTCCTCGGCTTCCAGAACCTCGGTGCGCTGCAGATGGCGGATTTCGGTGGCGACGCGCTCGATCGACGAGGCGATGACACCGAGCGTTGCGAAGAACATCGCGTGGCGGTCGCGCGGGATGACCTGGGTCGAGACCGGTTCTGAGGTCAGGCCCATGGCCTTGGCGACATGCTCTTCAACGCGCGGATCGATATTGGCGAAGGTGCCGACGGCGCCCGAGATGGCGCATGTGGCGATTTCAGCCCGCGCATTGACCAGGCGAGTGCGGCAACGGTCGAATTCGGCATAGGCTTCGGCCATCTTGAGGCCGAATGTCACCGGTTCGGCGTGGATGCCGTGCGAACGGCCAATGCAGACGGTTTTCTTGTGCTCGAATGCACGGCGCTTGATGGCGGCGAGAAGAGCATCCATGTCGGCGAGCATCAGGTCGGTGGCCTTGACCAGCTGGACACTAAAGCAGGTGTCGAGAACATCCGACGAGGTCATGCCCTGATGCACGAAACGGGCATCCGGGCCGACGATTTCGGCGAGATGTGTCAGAAACGCGATGACATCGTGCTTGGTTTCGCGCTCGATCTCGTCGATGCGGTCGATGTCAAAAGTGGCGGCGTTGCCCTTTTCCCAGATGGTCTTGGCGGCCTCTTTCGGGATCACGCCCAGTTCGGCCAGCGCATCGCAGGCGTGGGCCTCGATCTCGAACCAGATGCGGAACTTCGATTCTGGTGACCAGACAGCGACCATTTCCGGGCGGGAGTAACGAGGTATCATGACGTAATCCGTGGATGTGTTGCGTTGCGGCGGGTCTAGACCATTTCCGCACGGAATCAAACTTCGGATCGTGCGCGGTTAAGCGATAGGAACGGTTTTTGCCGGTTTGGCGGCAGAATGTCTGCTGGCGAGCAGGTAAGAGGCGCCGAAAAGGAATATCACACCTAGCGGGAGATAGAGGCGTACTCCCTGGACCGCGAATTGGTAGAGTGCGGACGCTGTCGTGAACACCAGCTGGTAGAGCCAAAGTTTCGTAAATGTATCGCCGTGCCATTGCGCATAGAAATTGCGGTAGACGATTGCGAACATCAGCGAGGTGACGCCAATGGTGAACACCGTCAGGCATATGAAAGCCGTGGCAAATGCCGCTTCGCGCGCTCGTCTGAAGGCAATGAAGCGGAATGCCGCAAGGCTCATTGGCCAGGCAAGGGCAGCGCCACAGAATGCCAGCGCGGTCAGGTTCCAGTAATGGCTGGTTACTGCGCCCATCGACAACCACAACCAGGCCTGGGCGGAAAGTGCCATGGCTGCGCCCCAGCCGATCGAGCCATAGACGACGTCGCGCCACTCGAGCCTGGCGGCCTCAAATCGATCACGCAGATTGGAGTTGTCGTTGGCCGGTTTTGGCGTCGGGCCCTTGTGCCGTTTGACTGGATTGTTCATCGATTGCATCTGGTCACAGCGGTCCACCTGAGAGGTCCGGCATTGAATTCGGGGAATTTGCGGCGCGCAGACGTCATGGAGCTCTCTAGCTTTGTTGCCAGCACCGCGTATCATTGCCGGGGCGTGCGGGCAACCGAAGGCCGGTTCAGGCGCTGCGACAGGACCACGCCGGCATAAGGTCGCGCTCGTCAGACGTCGCTTCATAGATGCCGCGGGCGATGGCGCGGCTCATAGTCGAGGCGGCTGCGGCGCACAGGTCGAGGAATTCGTCGTGCGACGGTTTGCGCCCAGACGCGCCTGTGGCAAGCGCAAACACCAGATCGCCGTCAAACGGGGTGTGGCTTGGCCAGATGGCCCTTGCAAAACCCGCATGGGCCGCAATTGCCAAGCGCTTGGCTTCGGCCTTGGTGAGGCTTGCATCGGTGGCGATGACGGCGATGGTGGTGTTGGACACGCCGCGGGTCATGTCGCGGAACTTGATTTTCAGGTCCGTCGCGTCCTCGGGCAGGGGGGATGGCATGCCAAGACCGCCGAATTCATCACCGATCTCGAAGGGCGCTGCCCAGAAATGCTGTGTGTCGCCGATTGTGGCGGTCCCCATCGGGTTGGCGGCTACCAGCGCTCCTATGGTAATCCCATCAGCGACAAGCGCCGAGGCAGAGCCAAGCCCGCCCTTGAATGTTGCAGTAAGCGCGCCGGTGCCTGCACCTGCGGTTCCTATTTCAAAATGCTGTGAGGCCGCTGCTGTGGCCTGATAGCCCAGCTCGCGATAGGGCGGGTAGGTCCCCCAATCCTTGTCGCCGCCATTGATCAGATCAAACAGGATCGCTGCAGGTATGATCGGGATGCGGTGAGGGCCGACTTCAAATCCCTTGCCCTGTTCACGCAAGCAGGCCTGCGCACCGCTGGCGGCATCAAGGCCAAAGGCGGAGCCGCCGGACAGGATGAGCCCGTTGACGGTCTCGACCGTGTTGTGGGGCTCGAGCAGATCGGTCTCACGGGTGCCGGGCGCGCCGCCGAGCACCTGCACTGCAGCGGTTGCAGGCAGATCGCAGACAATAGACGTTACCCCGGAGTTGAGCCCGGTGTCGCTGGCATTGCCGACCAGCAGCCCCGCGACATCTGTAATGAGGTTGCGCGGTCCGGTCTTCATTGCAGTTTTGCTCATTGGCTCTCTCCGGCGATTCGTGCCGTTTCTTCCACACTCAGTCTGGTGAACTCGCCATCCCGCAGGATGGCCAGCACAAAACTTGGTTCCCGTCGTTCGCCGTTTTCATCAAATGTCACAGGACCGAGTGCGGTGGAAAAGGTGGTTGTGCGCAGGGCCTCAACGAGACCGGTTGCGCTGTAATCCATCCGGTTGGAAATCGTGCCCAGAATTTCGGCCGCCGCGTAGGCAGGAATGCGCAGCCCTTCGGCAATCAGGCCAAGGCTTTCGAACGCAGCCCTTGCCGCTTCGGCCTCTGGGCCCGGTGTGGCGCCTGCAGCAAGCACGGCGATGGTGCCATCGGGCAAAGGAATTTCGCCCTGCGGCGCATGCAGCGAATCGCCGCCCATGAACTTGAGCGCAACGCCCTGACGCTCGGCTTCCATTGCGATGACCGCCATGTCGGAGCGCTCGCCACCGACAAAGACGCGAGAAACGCCGGCAGACTTGAGCCTGCGCACCAGGCTTGGCTGGGTGGCCTGGCCGGGGCGGAAATTGTCGACGAAATTTGGCTTCAGGCCGCGGTTTTCAAGATTGACCCGGATGGCTTCGACAAGCTCCCGCCCGGAAATGGCGCCGTCCTCGATCAGTGCGAAAGACTTATCGGCCCATAGACGCAGGATCGCATCTGCCGCGATTTCCGCTTCCGAGCCCGCGCGCGGGGCAAGGCGAAAAAAGTTCCACCCGAGCCGCGAAGCTTCCTCACCGATGATGTCGGCGCGCACAGTCAGCGTGATGACCGGGATGTTTTCATCCGACAGCAACGGCAACGCCGCAGCGAGGCTTTCGGTGCAGAGGAAGCCGACAACGACATTGACGCCTGCCTCGATCATGGCTGCAGCGGCATCAACGCCGGCCTGTTCCGAGCAACCGTCGTCACCCTCGACAATGTCCTCGAAAGCGCCGGGATTAGCTGATTCCCAGACGGCAAACGCCTCGCGGACATGATCGCCGAGCGGTTTGAACTGACCCGATTGCGGAATCACAATCCCGACATGCAACGCTTCCGCCCGCACGGGGGCGGTCGCCAAAAGCAGGGCCATGACAGGTGTCAGGCATGAAAGCGCAAACCGGATAATCATGGTCGGTATTTAGCCCGGCAGGCCTGCCTAATCAAAGCAAAATCCGTCACTTGGGCTGCTCTTGGCGGCGCCAGGGGAGAAAAAGTCGCGGGCGGCGGGTTTCAAAATCGCTTTCACACTTTATGTATGGAGCACAGTCCGGCATTTGGGACTGGTCCCAAGATTGAGGCGCAGGCGTGTTGAAACGGCATACGATTGATTCCAAGGATTACCGCGACGCCATGGCGCGCTATGCCGGTCACGTGCAGATTGCCACGACCATGCATGAGGGCGTGCGGCGCGGCGTAACCGTGACGGCCGCCTGTTCGGTATCCGACAATCCCGGAACGCTGCTGGTGTGTCTCAATCATTCCAATCCGAACAACGAGATCTTTGCCGAATCAGGTGTCTTCGCGCTCAACAGCCTGATGGCGGGGCACGAGCATCTGGCGTCGGCATTTTCCGGTCTTGTCGATCTGAGCGTCGATGAGCGGTTTGCGCAGGCTGAATGGGATACGATCACCACAGATGCGCCGGCGCTTGTGGGGGCTGCGGCGGTGTTTGACTGCCGCCTGATCGATGCGAAGATCGTGGCCACCCATACGGTGCTGTTTGGCGAGGTCACGGGATTGAGGCTAGGTCCTGCGGGGCCTGCACTTTTGTATCTGGACCGCGGATATCATTCTGTTTAGCCTTCCGTCTGGAGGGATGTTGCAAACCTCGATCCGGAGCCAAGATGACGATTACGCAAACGCTGCCCAACTCGATTGACGAAACGCTGGCCTTGCTTTCGAGCCAGGATTACGTCGCAAACAGGGCGCTGGCGACGGTGTTGTTTCTGAGCCTCAGGATGAAGCGACCGCTGTTTCTCGAAGGCGAGGCCGGCGTCGGCAAGACCGAAATCGCCAAGGTACTGGCCAAGGCTCTCGACAGACCGCTGATCCGGCTGCAGTGCTATGAAGGCCTCGATGTGTCCTCTGCTGTCTACGAGTGGAACTATCCGGCGCAGATGCTGGAGATCCGGCTTGCGGAAGCCACCGGCGAGGATGACCGGGGCGCGATTGAGCGTAACATTTTTTCTGAAAAACATCTCATTCGCCGTCCGGTGCTTCAGGCGCTCGAAGGCAAAGACGGTCGCGCGCCGGTGTTCCTGATTGACGAGCTTGACCGGACAGACGAGGCCTTCGAGGCGTTCCTGCTGGAAATCCTGTCGGACTACCAGGTGACGATCCCAGAGCTTGGCACGATCAAGGCTGAGGAGCCGCCGATCGTCATCATCACCACCAACCGCACCCGCGAGATCCATGACGCGCTGAAGCGGCGCTGCCTGTATCACTGGGTGGATTATCCCGGTGCCGAGGTCGAGCTCGAGATCGTCCGGCTGAAAGTGCCTGGATGCCATGAGGAGCTGTCGCGGCAGGTGGTCGCCTATGTGCAGAAGCTCAGGCAGATGGATCTGTTCAAGAGCCCGGGAGTTGCCGAAACCATAGATTGGGCAACGGCGCTCACGGAACTCGATCGGTTGGCGCTCGATCCGGAGACAGTCTCCGACACGCTCGGAACACTGCTCAAATATCAGGATGACATCGCCCGTATCGAGGGAAGCGCCGGACGGAAACTGCTGGACGAGGTAAAGACCGAGCTGGCACAGGCGATCTGATGGCGGAAGCCGCAAACGCCATCAACTTCAAGGGCGGCGACGGCCGGATCGTCAACAACATCGTCTATTTTGCGCGGGTGCTGCGCAAGGCCGGCCTGAAAGTCGGCCCGGCGACGGTTCGCGATGCGGTGGAAGCGGTTCAGATCGCGGGCATTGGCAGCCGCGAGGAATTCTACTGGGTTCTGCATTCGGTGTTCGTCAAGCGGCGCGAGGATCACGAGGTCTTCGATCAGGCGTTCAGGCTGTTCTGGCGGACCCGCGATCTGGTTGAAAAGATGATCGCGATGTTTGCTCCCGTGGCGATGGAAAACAAGCAGCGCGAGAAACTGAAAGCCGGCGAGACCCGTGTCAGTCAGGCGCTTTTTGAGGGTCACGAGAAAAAGCGTCCGCCCGAGGACAAGCCGCTCATTGAAATAGATGCGCGGGAGACGATGTCGGGCGACGAGGTGTTGAGGCAGCAGGATTTTGCCCAGATGACAGCGTTCGAGCTGGGTGAAGCCAAGCGCTCCATCGCCAAGCTGACATTGCCGTTCGACCAAGTCGAAACGCGACGCTACAAAGCCGCCGCATCGGCCCAGAAAATCGACCCTCGCGCCACAATGCGCGCTGCGATGCGGACGGGCGGCGATCTCATCCTGCCGCGGTTCCGCAAGCACCGTAAAGTGCATCCGCCGCTGGTGATCATTGCCGATATCTCCGGATCGATGAGCCAGTACACCCGGATCTTTCTGCATTTCATGCATGTGATGAGCGAGAAACGGCGCGGTGTTCACACCTTCCTGTTCGGCACGCGGCTCACCAACATCACCCGGCAGATGCGCAACAAGGACCCTGACGAGGCGGTCGACCAGTGCACTGGTGCGGTCAAGGACTGGTCCGGCGGCACCCGGATCGGTGAAGCGCTCAGGCTGTTCAACCGGCAATGGTCGCGCCGGGTTCTGGGGCAGGGTGCAGTGGTGATCCTGATCACAGACGGGCTGGAGCGCGATTCGATCGAAGAGCTGGACGAGGAAATGGACCGGCTGCACCGGTCCTGCCGGCGGCTGATCTGGCTCAATCCGTTGCTGCGGTTCGATGCCTTTGAAGCCCGCGCGCGTGGCGTGCGCACGATGCTCGACCATGTCGATGAATTCCGCCCGGTGCACAACATCGCGGCGATGGCCGATCTTGTCTCAGCCCTTGGTGAAAGGGGTGCGTCCAAGGCCGATCCCCGGCGCTATATGTAATCTCACTTGTAATCACCCGGCGGCAATGGCCATATCCCTTGAGCAGATGATGGAGGCTGGCATGACATCACAGACCACTTCTCAGACAAACGATGATCAACTTGATCCGCTGATGGTTGCCGAGCGCTGGATGCTGGACGGGCGCGATGTGGCGGTGGCGACCGTGATCGAGACCTGGGGGTCTGCGCCCCGGCCGGTCGGCAGTCATCTGGTAATCGACACTGACGGCAATTTCAGCGGCTCGGTTTCGGGCGGTTGCGTTGAAGGTGCGGTGATTGCGGAAGCCGCGGATGTGATTGCCAGCGGTGAGCCTAAGATGCTCGAATTCGGGGTGGCGGACGAGACCGCCTGGCGTGTCGGGCTGTCCTGCGGCGGCAAGATCCAGGTCTATCTCGAGCGAGTCGGCTGATGGATCCGCATCTGCTCCGGAAACTCAATGCAGCGCGACGCGACCGGCAGGCTGCAATCATGCTCACGGACCTTGCTGACGGCCGCAACCGGCTGGTGATGAAGGGTGATCCGATCGCCGGAGAGCTGGGTGAGGCCGTCGAAAAGGCCTTCCGGACCGCCAAGTCGGGCGCGGTGGAGGCTGAAGGACAGCGCTTCTTTCTCAATGTGCATGTGCCCTCGCCACGAATGGTGATCATTGGCGCCGTGCATATCTCGCAAGCGCTGGCGCCGATGGCGACGATGGCCGGCTTTGATGTGAAGGTGATTGATCCGCGAACGGCCTTCGCGACGCCGGATCGGTTTGAAAACGTGGATCTGACAGCCGACTGGCCGGAGGATGCGCTCAAGGACAGTCCGATTGATGCATTCACGGCGCTTGTGGCGGTGACGCATGATCCGAAGATTGATGACTGGCCGTTGATCTCGGCCCTGAAGACAGGTGCCTTCTATGTGGGTGCTCTGGGCTCCCGCAAGACCCACGGGCGGCGGGTGGAACGGCTGACGGAAGCCGGGCTTCGCGAAGCAGAGATTGGCCGGATCGCAGCCCCCATAGGCCTTGATATCGGTGCGCAAAGCCCTGAAGAGATTGCCGTGGCAATTCTGGCGCAGGTGATTGCCGCGCTGCGCAAGCCCTCGCAGCCGATGCCTGCCCACCCTGGGAAAGACTGAAACATGCAATTTGGCCCGGTTCCGCTGTCTGAGGCCGAGGGCGCGGTGCTGGCGCATTCACTCACGGCTGGCACACTGCAGCTCAGGAAAGGCCATGTGCTCAGCGCAGACGACCTGAAGCTCATCGGGCAGGGCGGCGTTGACGAAGTGATAGTTGCCCGCTTGCGCGAGGGTGATGTCGGAGAGGATGCAGCCGCCGAAGCACTGGCACAGGCCTTCACCGGTGCCAATATCCGGGCAGCAAATGCTTCGACCGGGCGGGTCAATCTTCACGCCACATGCGCTGGTCTGTTTCGGGCCGACAAACTTATGGTAGATGCGTTCAATGCAATTGATCCCGCCATCACATTTGCCAGTCTTGCCGATCTGAATGCGGTTCAAGCCGGTGAAATGGTGGCGACGATCAAGATCATTCCGCTGGCGGTGGAGGGCGCTTCGCTTGGACGCGCCAAAGCTGCAATCGGCGTCCGTGATCTGGCCCATGTCCTGCCGTTCCGCTCTGTCCGGGCCGGTCTGATTTCCACTATGTTGCCGTCGCTCAAGACTTCGGTGATGGACAAGACCAGCCAGCTACTGGCCGGACGGCTATCGCTGAGCGGTTCCGAGCTTATCGAGGAAAGCCGCGTCGACCATGATGCTGAGGCGGTTGCGGGCGAGATCGTCCGGATGGCAAAGATCCACGAGATGATTGTGATCTTTGGTGCGTCCGCTGTCACCGATCCCGAGGATGTGATCCCGGCTGCGATCCGCAATGCCGGTGGCGAGGTCGAGCGGGTGGGCATGCCGGTCGATCCGGGCAATCTGCTGGTGCTGGGCTCGCTCGGCGATGTTCCGATCATCGGCGCGCCGGGGTGCGCCCGCAGCCCCAAGGAAAATGGGTTTGACTGGGTGCTGGCGCGTATTCTGGCTGGCCAGACGCCGACCTCGATGGATATCGCCCGTATGGGAGTTGGGGGGCTTCTCAAGGAAATTCCGACCCGGCCACAGCCACGGCAACCCGGTGGCTCAGCGCAGAAGGGCAAATCCGCTCCAGACGTCGGCGTGGTGCTGCTGGCAGCGGGGCGTGCCAGTCGAATGGGTGATCAGGCAGGGCACAAGCTTCTGGCGGCGTTTGACGGAGAGCCGCTGATCCGCAGGATGGCTGGCACGGCGCTCGCATCCACGGCCCGCCAGACGGTGGTGGTGACCGGGCACCGCAACGAAGACATCGCGGCAAGCCTCGCCGGCATTGATGTCGAGCTGGTTCACAACTCCGACTTCGCATCGGGGATGGCGTCTTCGCTGAAACAAGGACTGTCATTGCTTGATGAGGGCGTTCAGGGTGCGCTGGTCCTGCTTGGCGACATGCCAGCGCTTACCCGCCGTCATCTGGACAGGCTGATCGAGGTTTTTGCCGAACATCAGGGGGCGGCGATTATCCGCGCATGTGACGGGGATCGGCGCGGCAATCCGGTGATCCTGCCGCGGGCTGCCTTTGCCGAGGCGATGAAGCTCTCTGGAGATGTGGGCGCGCGCGCGCTGATCGAAAGCGGGGTCTGGTCAGTCATCGATGTCGAAATCGGTCCAGCGGCGCGTCTTGATGTCGACACACCCGATGCGGTTCGAGCTGCCGGCGGTGTAACGGAAATCCCAGCGCCCGACTAGCGCGGAGTTTTGCGCCGGGCTTCGTTGCGGCAGCGGTCGGAGCAGTATTTGACCTCCGTCCAGACCAGAGCCCATTTGCGCCGCCACGTGAACGGGCGCTTGCAATGCACGCAAGGCTTTTGTGGCAGGTTGGACTTGGCGATCGTCTTGCTCATTGGAGCGATATGGAACGCGATCCCGCCGGAACAAGCTTGCCGTTGTGAAAAATGCCCTGCACATTGTCACTTCATGTGAGGCACACCAATCCGGAGCACAATTCCAGCCATGGATAATGATCGGATCCGCGAGATGTTCGACAGCCTCGGCGAGGTGACGATCAAGCGCATGTTCGGTGGCAAGGGGATCTACCACCAAGGCAAGATACTGGCCCTCGAAGTAGGGGGCGACCTTCTGCTCAAGGCTGATGCGGGGAGCGCGCCTGACTTTGCCGATGCAGGCGCCAGCCAGTGGATTTATGACGGCAAGAACAAGCGGGTGGCGATGCCCTACTGGTCGATTCCCGAAGAAGCGCTCGATGATCCGGATGAGCTATCCAGATGGGTCGCTCTTGCCTGGGCTGCAGCGCTACGGGCGAAAAAGTAGGCTTCTTCTCCGGGAAATCGCCCAAACATGCTGCTGGATGAGCAAAGAAAAAGCCGCCGGCGAAGACGCAGGCGGCTTGGTATCCAAGAGCGGATCAGATTGTCTGATCAGCTGCCAATCATCATGAAGGCCGGGATCTCGTCGCCGAAACCGACAGGTGTCGGCTCGCGGTCGTCATTGTCGCGGCCACCACGGCGGTTGCGATTGCGATTGCGGTCGTCATTGGCATTGGCCGGTTCCGGTGCGCGCTGTGGCGCCGGACGGTTTTCGCGTTCCTGACGTGGTTGGCGCTCTTCGCGCTCCTGACGCGGCTGGCGCTCTTCGCGTTCGCGACGCGGTTCTGCTTCCCTGGCTGCCACGATCTCGACGACCTCCGCAGGTTTCACGGCTTCCACTGGGGCTTCAGCCACCGCAACGGGCTCTGACTTTTCGTCGTGGTTGCGCTTTTCGCCTCGACCTGAGCGGCGCGCGGGCGATTTGCTTTCGCCACGGCGGCCACGGCCGGGCTTGTCATCTGCCGGGTCGGAAGCCTGGATGGCGTCCTGACCATCAAGCCACTCGATCTCGCGATCAATCAGCTTGGTGATGGCGTCAACATATTTGGCGTCACGACGCGAAACCATCGTGAACGAGGCTCCGGCGCGGCCGGCGCGACCGGTGCGGCCGATGCGGTGCACATAGTCTTCGGCATGGATCGGCACGTCAAAATTGAAGACGTGGCTCACGGCCGGGATATCGAGGCCGCGGGCCGCAACATCGGAGGCCACAAGAAGCGTGATTTCATTGTCCTTGAAGCCCTGCAGCATGTTGGTGCGCGAGCGCTGGTCCATGTCGCCATGCAAGGCTCCAACGGAGAAGCCGTGCTTTTCGAGCGATTTGTAGAGATCGGCCACGTCTTTCTTGCGGTTGCAGAAAATGATGGCGTTGGTCAGCTCGGTCTGGGATTTGATCAGGTCACGCAGGCGTTCGCGCTTTTCAAAGTCCTTGCTGCCGCAGGCAACAAGCCGCTGCACCACAGTTGCCGCAGTCGACGAGGGCGGAGCAACTTCGATGCGTGCCGGGTTCTGCAAGAACTTGTCGGCGAGCTTCTGGATTTCCGGCGGCATGGTGGCCGAGAAAAACAGGGTCTGACGGGTGAACGGAATGAATTTAACAATACGTTCGATGTCGGGAATGAACCCCATGTCGAGCATTCGGTCAGCTTCGTCGATAACAAGGATTTCAACGCCGGTCATCAACAGCTTGCCGCGCTCGGTATGGTCGAGCAGTCGGCCCGGGGTGGCGATCAGCACATCGGCACCACGTTCGAGCTTGCGGTCCTGTTCGTCAAAGGAGACGCCGCCGATCAGCAGAACGATGTTGAGACGGTGGTTCTTGCCGTACTTCTCGAAGTTCTCATGAACCTGGGCAGCGAGTTCGCGCGTTGGTTCAAGGATCAGGGTGCGTGGCATGCGGGCCCTTGCGCGGCCGCGCTCCAGCATGGTCAGCATCGGCAGAACGAAGCCGGCGGTCTTGCCGGTTCCGGTCTGGGCGATGCCCAGAATGTCGCGCCTTTCGAGTGCCGGCGGTATTGCACCAGCCTGGATCGGGGTTGGCGTCGTGTAGCCGGCGTCAGTTACGGCGGACAGTACTTTTTGGCTTAAGCCAAGATCAGCAAAAGTGGTCAATTGGGAGCGTTTTCCGTTTCGGAGTTTGCGGCAAGGCGCGGGAGCGCGCTTTTCAACGCAGTCCCATTCCGTTCCGAATAGTCGTTGCGCTGCATTAAGTCAAGGAAAAGCCCGGAACAGCGCTGTCCCGACTTGATTTCTGCTTAGGCGCGTCGGCGAATTTTCAAGGTCGATGAACCGGCAAAAGCGCTGGCTTGTCTTTACCCGATTGGTTGGCCGATGGAGGTGAACCGATCCAGTGCGAGTTTCGTGAAAGGGTGCGCGGGGGCATTCAAACCTCACAATGGAGTTAAACATGAAATTTATAAAGACAATCGCAGCAGCCTTCATCGCAATCGGTCTGACCGGCGCTTCTGCAATGGCGGCGTCCCATTCGGGCAAGAAGGACATTGTCGACACAGCGGTCGAAGCAGGAAGCTTTTCAACGCTGGTTGCAGCCGTTCAGGCTGCGGGTCTTGTCGACACACTGAAGAGCGAAGGCCCGTTCACGGTATTCGCGCCGACGGACGAAGCGTTCGCAGCGCTCGGCATGACCGTTCAGGACCTGCTCAAGCCAGAAAACAAGGACAAGCTGGTGGCAGTGCTTACCTATCATGTCGTCCCCGGAAAAGTGATGTCGACTGATCTCGTGGACGATTCCACCCCGGCGACCGTTCAGGGTTCGATGGTCACGATTGATCTCGACAACGGAGCAATGGTCAATGATGCCACGGTAGTGACCGCAGACATCGAGACATCCAATGGCGTCATTCACGTCATTGACAAGGTGCTGGTGCCTGAAGGCGTTCTGTAAATCAGGATTGCACGACAACTGGAAAGGGCCGCATCTGCGGCCCTTTTTGTGTTCAGCCTATCCGCGATGGATAGGGAGCTGATCAATCAGTTGGATACAAGGAGCGGCTTGAGCATCTTGGCCGCCTTGAGAAAACGCATGGGATCGACCGCGTCGCCGTTGCGTCGCACTTCATAATGCAGATGCGGGCCTGTGGAGCGGCCTGTGGAGCCGGACTTTCCGAGGCGCACGCCGATTGTCACACGATCGCCTTCGCGGACTTCGACAGCCGAGAGGTGAGCGTAGCGGGTGGTAATGCCGTTGCCGTGGTCGATCTCGACCATCTTGCCGTAGCCGCCATTGCGACCTGCATGAATGATAATGCCCGAACCCGTGGCATAAATGGGGGTTCCCGTCGGGGTGCGGAAGTCGATGCCGCCATGGAAGGCGAGGCGACCCAGAAACGGATCGCGGCGGTTTCCGAAACGAGAGGTGATTTCTCTTCCCGGGGCTGGAATGCCGATCGGCAACTTGCGCGCATGACGCCGCACCGTGTCCAGCCGGCCGAGGGCCTGGTCGAGATCGTCAAGTGTGGCCTCAAAGGCGTTGGGGTCGTTTGGCCGCACGAAAGGGCCGCCCACGGCGCTGTCTTCGCCAGCAAGCACCGGCAGACCTGCCGACTTGATAATCTCGTCGATTTCCGATGCGGTTTCAAAGGCATCGATTGCGAGGCCTTGCATCTTCTCGATCTGTTCGCGTTCGATAGACTTGAGCGAAAGGGTCACGCTCGAAAAAATCCTGTCGGCGCGTTCGCCAACTGATTCCCGCTCCACGCTGGTCGATCCGCTGGCGTAGGCGAGGGCATTGATATTCCGTTCCGCTGGATCGGCGACAATGCTCGAGCTCGAGGCCAGAGCAGCAAGCCGTGCCGTCTTGTTGGTTGGCGTTGACAACAGTGCCTGCTTCTTCGGGTTTTCGGTCGGAACCGGGATCTGGTTCGGCGAGACGCCAACCCGATCCAGCAATGGCCCAAGCTTGCCATGGCGATTGCTCAATGCATTCTGCCGGGCAATCAGCTCGGCAACTTTCTCTTCCATCAATTGCTGATCGAGCAGTTGCCGACTTGTGACACGGTCGACTTGCGACCTGAGGGCGGCGATTCGGTCTTCATAGGCATGCTGCATGCGCGCCTGACGCGCCATGGAAGCGCCGATCAGGTCATCGCGGAGCACGAGATAGGAAGTGGCGCCCAGATAGCCTATTGCCATCACGCCCAACACAGACATCAGCAATCCGGCGATCCATGGGCGAATTGTGATATGCCTGATGGTTTCACCGCTGGCGAAGATGATGGTGTGGGAATGCTTTGGCTTTTTGCCAAATACGCGGCTGTCCTGCCTCTGCGACACTCGGTAATCCTCGTCAGAACTGTTTGCCGTTAATTGTTCAGGAGGATTACAACCTGTTAAGGTTAACAAAGGTTTGAACGTGGGCCTTTCAGAGGCAATTGATTAGCATCAAGACATGTTTTGACTGGTCAGGGCGCGATAGAAAGTCGGCGTCAGCCCGGCGGCAGCGCGTGCGAGGTCATTGAAGGGCGGTTTCAAGCCGCCGCGGAAATTGGCGCGCACCAAAAGCCTGAAAGTCTCGGCAGGGTCCTTGCCTTCGCGTGCACAGATGAACCGGAACCATTTGGCGCCGACTGCCACATGCTTTTTCTCATCCTCGTAGATCACATCAAGCACATCGGCGGTGTCATGATCGCCAACCTCACGCATCTTGGCTCTGAGCGATGGCGTGACATCAAGCCCCCTCGCTTCCAGAATCAGCGGCACGATGGCCAGCCGTGCGGTCAGGTCGTTGCGGGTGTCGTGGGCTGCCTGCCACAAGCCGTCATGGGCTGGCAGGTCGCCGTAATCTGCGTCCAGCAGGTGAAGCCGTTGCCTGATCAGATTGAAATGCTTTGCTTCTTCAAAGGCCACCTGCATCCACCCATCGAAAAAGCTTTGCGGCATCGGGGCGGTGGCAAAACGGGCAACGATGTCGAGCGCCAGATCAACGGCGTTGAGTTCTATGTGAGCAATGGCATGCAGCATGGCGATCCGCCCGTGGGGCGAATGCAGCGAGCGACGCTTGACCTGCGTCGGTGGCACCAGTTCCGGTTTGGACGGGCGTCCAGGCCTTAACGGTGCAAGAGTGTCGAGCGGTGAGCGAAGCGAAAGCCGCCGCGCGTGCCAGCGCCCCGCAACCTCCTGGGCGAGGGTGGTTTTTTCAGTGAGATCCTCAGCCATTATGGCCTTGGCTGCGCCGTCACGCAGGGACAGAATGGTATGTGTTGCGGTGGTCAATCTTGATCCAGACACTGGTTGTCAGCCGCGTTTCAAACGGCCTGAACCGCCTCGAGTACCGCCTGGGCATGTCCGGGCACCTTTACCTTGCGCCAGACCCGGGCAATTTTTCCGCTGCCGTCAATGAGGAAGGTCGAACGTTCCACGCCCATGTACTTGCGACCGTACATGCTCTTTTCCTGCCAAACGCCATAGGCCTCGAGCACGGATTTCTCCTCGTCGGAGGCAAGTATGACGCCGAGATTGTGCTTGGCGACGAACTTGTCGTGGGCCTTGACCGGATCGGGCGACACGCCAACAACAACAGCACCGGCACTCTCGAATTCGCTTGCCATTGCGGTAAAGTCCAGAGCCTCGGTGGTGCAGCCGCTGGTGTCGTCCTTGGGGTAAAAATACAGCACAACCTTCTTGCCAGCAAAATCGGCCAATGACACGTTTCCGCCGCCATCACGTGGCAGATCCATCTGCGGCGCCTTCGCGCCTTCAACAACTTCAGTCACAATGGATTCCTTTCGTGGTTGTCTCAAGTTTTTAGCAGGTGACCCTGCCTCAGGGCGATATATAAACGAAGTCCATACAGTCCAGAAGAATCACCGATAAAACAGAAAGATAACATTCCTAAGCCCATGCCGGATAAGCCGATAGACAAGGTTCTGTTCAAACGACGCGACATTATCGGTCTGCACGAATACCCGTCGGCGAATGCGGAAGACACCATTCTGGTGCGCGGGCACCATCCGCGGCACTGGAGCGGTTCGGCAATGCGCTGGATGCTGGGAACCGTTTTATTGCTGGCGCTGCTTGCCGGTGGGCTCCTGGCTGCCCTTGAGACCGGTATCGCAGACGGGTTTATACGGGATCGGGCACGAATGGCACTGGCGCAGGCCGTCGGTCCTGAAAGGCGGGCAGAGCTAAGTTCGGCAGCTATACGTCTGACCAGCCAAGGCCATCTTGCGCTTTTGGCGCGTGATGTTCTGGTGGAAAATCGGGATGGAACGTCACCGGCCAGTCGAGCCGAAAGCATTCTGATCGCTCTGGATGCTAAAGCACTTCTAACCGGTCAAATCACCATCCAGTCGGTTGATATTGGTGGTGTGGAGCTGGTCGCGCCGCAAGGCAAGGGTTTCAATCTGACTGATCTCGCGCAGTTCCGGGTCGATGGCACGGATGCGATGATCGAGCAGATGTTCACTGCTTTGAACCGTATTGCCATCCAGGTGGATGCGGTGGATGCCGGGGCATTTCGTTTTTCTGACATACGAATTTCGGGCGCTGGTGTGCCTGTCGTAATTGAAAATGGTCTGGTGCGCCGGGTTGATGCCAAACACTATCAGGTCGAAGCCGATATCGAACGTGACGGACACCGGATTGGCATCAAGGGAACGGCCAGCGCCAGGGCCAATGACACGGAACTTTCAAAGATTTCCGGAGAAGTTGACGGCCTGGCAATCGATTTCCTGACGGAAGGCCCAAGTGACCGACAGAACGGAGTGAGGGCGCCGCTCGGGATCAACTTCACTGCGGGGCGGGCGACGCCGAACCGAAAACCGACGCTGTCGATCAAGGTCGCCGCGGTTGACGGAACGATGACGATGGGTGGCGTCGAGGCAGACGTTCGCGATGCAAGCGTCAATCTCGTCTACATGCCAAAGATGCACAAGATCGAGATCACTTCATCCATGATCCGGATTGGTGAAACCAGTATTCCGTTCACCGGCGGTTTGATTGATGCGGACCGGCTTGAACCGGCAACCGGCGTGGGCATTGCATTTGACTTTGTCGTCGACAAGGGACTTGCCGCTCCCGGCGATTCCGATGAGGCGCCAATCCCGTTTGCCGGCAAGGCTTTCGGTTGGTTTGACGCAGCAAACAGAAAGCTGGTCGCCGAAGAGCTGACCGTTGCGTCAGCGCAAGGCGCCATGTTCGGTTCCGCATCCTGGCGCTTTGTCGAAGGGATTTCGCCTGAAATAAATCTGGTTGCCCAGGCCGAGCGCATGTCGACGGCGGCGGTCAAGCAGCTTTGGCCCTATTGGGTGGGTAAACGGGCGCGACAATGGGTGCTCGAAAATCTCTATGGCGGCACCGTCAGCAATGCGCGCATTCAACTCGCAGCGCCAGCGGGTCACTACAAACCCTATGAAGATGTCTTTTTTGACGAAAACCAGTTGCAGATCGATTTTGACATCGAGCGGGCGCGAATGAATGTCGCCGGTGACATACCGCCATTGCGTGATGCGATCGGCCACATGCGGCTCCGCGGATCGGAGATCAGCTTCAATATTGCTTCTGCTACTGCGTTTTTTCCGACCGGCCGAACGGTTGATGTGAATGATGCGGTGTTTGCGATTCCGGAAGCCGACAAGCAACCGCTGATGGCCGAACTGTCGATGTCGGTTCGCGGTAACGCAGATGCGGTGGCCGAACTCATTACCTACCACCCGATCAATGCGCTCGACAGGATAGGGTTGAAGCCCTCGGAACTCAGTGGCCAGATCTCCTCGGTAGTAACCGCGCGGTTCGGACTTATCCAGGATCAGTCACCCCCACCGCCGGAATGGGACGTCAATCTTGACATGGTTGGTGTTGATATCGCCAAACCTGTCGAAGGCAGAATGCTGACGGATATGGACGGAAACCTTTCCGTGACACCGGAGCGGGCTGTGCTGAAAGCCGATGCACTGGTGGACGGGGCAAGAATGAGCCTCGATGTCGTGCAGCCGGTAGGTGAAGATTCCAAGGTGCCATTGAGCCGCAGGCTCTCCGGAACCCTCGGTCCGCAAGACCGCGAAAAGATTGCACCGGGCAGCAGCGCGTTGTTTTCAGGCCCCGTTGGCTTTTCCTTTGAAGTCGATGGCAATGCCGACGGCAAACAGCTGGTCAGCCTGGATCTGACGGCAGCAAAGCTCACGGTTCCCGGTATCGGCTGGACGAAGGGCGAGGGTGTGGCAGCCAAGCTCGATTTTACGCTGCAGACCGACGGCGATTCCATAAAGCTCGAAGATCTCAAACTGTCGGGGAAGGGGTTTGCTGCTTCCGGCAAAGTCTCCCTGAAGAAGGGGCAGTTGGTGAACGCGACGTTTGACCGCGTCGGTCTTTCGCCGCGGGACAATTATCAGGCTGCGATTGTGCGCAAGGGCAAGGGCTACAACGTCAAGGTCAACGGTGCATCCATTGATCTTCGCCCGATCATCACACTGGCGAAATCCGCGGAATCAGCTGACCCGAATGCCGGGGCCAATTCCATGCCGGTTGATGTGAGCGGCAGTATAGAGGAAATGCATGGCTATTCCGACGAGAAGCTGTCCAACGGAAAAGTGAGCTACAAGGGGCGGGGTGACAGGATCGAACTGCTCGATTTCAAGGCGGTAACGAAATCCGGTCAGGCGGTGGTGATTGCGATTGCCGGAGGCGATGCTGGCGAAACCATTTCGATGACGAGCGGTGATGCAGGGGCATTTTCCCGCTTCGCTGGCATTTACTCGCGCATCCAGGGTGGGTTGGTGAACGTCAGGCTGAAACGCCAGGGCGGACCATTGCGGCGCGGCACGCTCGATCTGAGGAATTTTCAGGTGGTTGGGGAGCCACGGCTGGGCTCTCTTGTGGCCACCCCCAGCAAGAAAGATGGCAAGAGCCTCAAGGACGCGGTGAAGGGCGATATCGATGTGTCAGAGGCGCGGTTCGAGGTTGCCAGTGCGCGCCTTGTTTCTGGCAATGGTGAGCTTCGTATCAGCGAAGGCGTTGTCCGTGGCCCGCAAATCGGTGCGTCATTTCAGGGCAAGATTCACGATGCCAAGGGGCGCATTGATATGACCGGCACGTTCATGCCGGCCTATGGGGTCAACCGGTTGTTCAGTGAGTTGCCGCTGATCGGCGTTCTTCTGGGTAACGGACGAGACCGTGGCCTGATCGGCATCACATTCAGGTTGACGGGAGAAACATCTTCACCGCTGCTCGAGGTCAATCCGCTTTCTGTCATCGCACCGGGCGTGTTTCGCTCGATTTTCGAGTTCAGACCATAAAAAGACCGCCGGATCCGGGGATCGGGCGGTCCTGATTTTCAAGGCTCTTGCGGCTGTATGCTATTGCGGGCGAACCAGCACGTGCTTCTTCTTGCCGAGCGAGAGTTTGATCACGCCGTCATCGTTGAGATATCCGCCATTGACCAGCGTCTTGTCGTCGGTGATTGACACATCATTGATCTTGATCGCGCCGCCTTGAACATGACGCCGGGCTTCGCCATTCGATCCGGCCAGACCGGCACTCACGAACAAGGCCAGCAGGCCGATACCTGCTTCAAGCTCTGAAGCTGCAACCGTGATCGTCGGCAGATTGTCCGAGATCGCGCCTTCCTCGAATGTCTTTCGCGCGGTCTCGGCTGCTTCTTCGGCTGCAGCGCGGCCATGCAGCAGTGCTGTGACCTCGGTCGCCAGGATCTTCTTGGCTTCGTTGATCTCTGCTCCGCCGAGGGCCTCAAGCCGGGCAATTTCGTCAAGCGGCAGGGTGGTGTAAAGCTTGAGGAACCGCGCGATGTCGGCATCCTCACTGTTGCGCCAGTACTGCCAGAAATCATAGGCGCTGAGCATGTCGGCGTTGAGCCAGATCGCACCAGAGGCGGATTTGCCCATCTTGGCGCCCGACGAGGTGGTCAGCAACGGCGAGGTCAGCGCATAGAGCTGCGGGCAATCCATACGGTGACCGAGATCGATACCGTTGATGATGTTGCCCCATTGGTCCGAGCCGCCCATCTGCAGCCGGCAGCCATAGCGCTTGTTCAGCTCGACAAAGTCGTAGGCCTGAAGGATCATGTAGTTGAATTCGAGGAATGACAGTGACTGCTCGCGGTCGAGCCGTGTTTTCACCGAATCGAACGCCAGCATCCTGTTGACCGAAAAATGCCGTCCGACATCGCGCAGGAACTCAACGTAGTTGAGGCCCATAAGCCAGTCGGCATTGTCGACCATCAGGGCATCCTGCGGTCCGTCTCCGAAATTGAGATAATTGGCGAACACGCTCTTGATGCCGGAAATGTTCTCTACAATCAGCTCCGGTGTCAGCAGCTTGCGGGCTTCGTCCTTGAACGAAGGGTCTCCGATCATTCCGGTGCCGCCGCCCATCAGGGCGATGGGCTGGTGGCCGGTCTGCTGCATCCAGTGCAGCATCATGATCTGGATCAGGCCGCCCGCATGCAGGCTCGGCGCCGTCGGATCGAAGCCGATATAGGCGGTGACTGTCTCTTTCAGGAACAATTCGTCAAGACCGGCCTGATCGGAGGTCTGGTGAAGAAACCCGCGCTCATCGAGCGTGCGCAGGAAATCGGACTTGAAAGCTGACATATCACTGTCCTCGAGGTTGTCGGCAATTCCGGAAAACAAGACGTGCGCCGCCGGGTGTACGACGCTCGGGCGGGCCTTTAGCACTAGCCAGTGGCGCATTCAACCAAAGCCACCATTGCGGCTGCTGACGCGCAGTGCGCGCGCATGTAGGTTTCTGCCTTGCATCAGGGATGATTCCCTCCGGCGATGGTCAAGCAGAGGCAGTGACAATGAACTCAATGGCGAAACAAGGCACCCTCAAGCGCGCCATTGGACTGATGAGTGGCACTTCGATGGATGGCATTGACCTGGCCTTGGTCGAGACCGATGGCGACAAGGTGGTCCGGCGAGGCGCATCGTCTTTCACAGCTTACGACCCACAATTCCGAAAGCAGCTTGAGCAGGCGCTGGAGACGGCGAAGGCAATCAAGGTGCGCGGCGAGAGGCCGGACGATCTTTCCGGCCTCGAGGCAGAGCTGACCGATAGGCACGTGGCAGCGGTGGAAGCGTTTCTTCTGCGTGAAGGGCTGGCTGCGGACGACATAGATGTGATCGGCTTCCATGGCCAGACTGTGCTGCACCGGCCGCTTGAGGCCCTCACGGTACAGCTCGGCGATGGCGCGCGTCTGACCGAACGGCTTGGTATCGACGTCGTCTACGACATGCGCGCCCATGACATGACCCTTGGCGGGCAGGGCGCGCCGCTTGTGCCGGCCTATCATCGTGCACTTGCGGCAGGACTGCCGGCCGAGTGGGCCAAAGAGACGCCGGTTGTCTTCGTCAACATCGGCGGTATCTCCAACATCACCTATGTCGGCCCTGACGATGATCTGCGCGCCTTTGACAGCGGACCCGGCAATATGCTGATCGATCAGTGGGTGACGCGGCATGCGGGCATCCCCTTTGATTCGGGTGGAGCAATCGCATCGGAGGGCCGGGTGCTTTCCGGCCTTGCAAACCGCTACCTCGATTCGCCCTTCTTCACCGCAAAAGAGCGTATCTCACTCGACCGCAATGATTTCACGGTCCCGGATGATACCGAGGCGGGGCTGGAAGACGGCGCGCGCACGCTGGCTTTCGTGACGGCCGCTGCGATTGCCAAGGCGCAAGTGCATCTACCTGAAAAACCGAAACTGTGGATCCTGACAGGCGGTGGCCGTCACAACCGGCTGATCGTCGAGGATCTGACGGTGGCGACCCGGCACACAGGCCAGGTGATTCTGGCGGAAGAGGCTGGGCTCAACGGTGATTCGATGGAAGCCGAGGCCTGGGCATGGCTGGCAGTCCGCTCGCTTCGCGGCCTGCCGCTGACCTATCCCGGCACCACGGGCGCCCGAGGACCTGCAACCGGCGGCGTGCTGGCGCGCACTAGGAAGGCATGACTGCTTTTGCGGTCATGGACTGACTGAAAATATCGGAAGGTCCGAATGGTGGGCGATGAGAGACTCGAACTCCCGACATCCTCGGTGTAAACGAGGCGCTCTACCAACTGAGCTAATCGCCCTCAGTTCGGTGGCGCATGCTTTAGGGGGTTCGTGCCGGTTCCGCAAGAAAAAATGTGCGTCGATAATCATGAATTTGTGAATGAACCGGGCCGCGCCATATTCTCCCTCGCATCTATAGGGAGGCTTTTTGAACAAGTTTGAATTTTGTCGAATTTCCTTCGCAATCGACGCTTGACACCTCTGTGCGAACCCCGTAATTCACCGCTCACGGAACGGCGGTCACACACTGTTTCGTCAGAAAAATGCGCGGGTGTAGCTCAGTTGGTTAGAGTGCCGGCCTGTCACGCCGGAGGTCGCGGGTTCGAGCCCCGTCACTCGCGCCACTTCTCTTCTTGAGGGGTGGACAAATTTTTCGAAAAAGGCCCGGTCTAGCGACCGGGCCTTTTCGTTTTATCGCCGGGCTGTTGCTAACCGCCAGCTGGTTTGATCGTATGTTCTTGGTGGGATGTTCCATAAAGTCAGATCGAAACTTGGTGCGTGTGTTGCCGTGAGGCACCCTTACCGTATGTCCGAACGCAATTTCAGGGCTCTGCCGTCGAATTGACCGCCGGTCGCGGCAGCGCGACGCAGTGTCCGCTGCTGCTTCTGATCATGCGGTTGACCGGTATTCCCAGACCGGTCTTGCATCACGGGCTTTCCAGAATGGCCTTCAGCTTCGGAAGGGCGACCGCGGCGTGATCGGTGAGCGCCTTCCCGGCAAGCAGCCGAACCAGTGCCCTGCCGAGCGCGGAGCCTGTTCGGCTGCTGAATACCCAGCGCAACAGTGTAACGTCCCCGTCAATTGCTTCCAGCTGGTATTCCATGCGCGGGTTCAAGAGAGCAAATTTGCCCTCGGTCGCCAGTTGAAGGGGAGGGTTGCTTTCCACCAACGGTATCGAAATTCTCTTCTTCCATCCGGTCGGCAGCCGAATCGTTTCGGTGTAATGTTTCCCGACTGTTCCATGAGGCTCGGACGGATCTGATGTGATCGAGATCACATCCGGAAACCAAAGAGCGTAGTTTTCATGATTTGCCAAAAAGGCAAACACCTGGTCGATCGGGCGATCGATGATAATTGTCTGATCGACAAGAACAAGATGAGGTTTTGATGTCATGGGCAAAGTTTACACAATTAGATCAGAATGTAAAGTTCATCGATAATGGACACTGATTTTCCGGACCGGACGCCTGCGGTCGAAGCCCTGCTCGATGCCGCTCTTGCGGAGTTTGGCACGCATGGCTTCGCCAAAACCACAATGACGGACATCGCAAAGGCGTCGGGCCTGTCTCGCACGGCTTTGTACAATCATTTTCAGACCAAGGAAGACGTGTTCAGGGCGATCAGCCAGCGGCTGAACTCGGAGGTTTACCAAGCCGTGATGGACGCGGTGCACGGAAGGGACGGGCGGGATGCGCGATTGATGGCTGTGATGCATGCGCGGGTCAGCTGGGTGTATCAGCTTCTTAAAGCATCGCAGTTCGGGCGTGAGCTCATTGACGAGAAAAACCGGATCTGCGGCGGCCAGGTTATCAGTGCAAACGACCAGTTTTCCAGGATCGTCGCAACTGTGATCGAAGAATATCCGCATCTGCCTGACGACGCGGATGTGCTGGCATCCCTGCTCATTCAGTCGGTCAACGGCGTGCTCGAACACGCCAAAAACCACGATGGCGCACAGGCTAGCGTCCATACCCTGGTGACGGTCTTTTGCCGGGGGCTGAACAGCCGATGAAGTCGGCGCAAAGGTGATTCTCCTGAGCTGGAAAAACAGCCTTGCTGATGGGGCATAATGGCACGGAGAATGTGTGTTTGACCCGATCATTCAAACATTGAGTGGCGAAAGCTGGCACTATCTGATCAAATGCTTCATGTGCTCTTGCGCCGGCTTGCGGGCTGCGCTAACCACGCCGCGTTGCAACATGATCAGCCGCACAGGTGATGGCGGGCTCCAGACCTTCGGGTAAGGTAGGCGCTTTGACTGTGGCGGATACAGGAACGGACGTCATGACGGAACTTCTGGGCGCTTATGTGCCAATTGCTATTTTCATCGGTCTGGCTTTGGTTATCGGTCTTGCTTTGCTGATCGCGCCATTCGCGATCGCTTACAAAAATCCTGACCCGGAAAAGCTGTCGGCCTACGAGTGCGGGTTTAACGCATTCGATGATGCGCGCATGAAGTTCGATGTGAGGTTTTACCTGGTTTCGATCCTGTTCATCATCTTTGACCTCGAGGTTGCATTTCTGTTTCCCTGGGCGGTGTCATTCGGCGATATCGGCTGGATGGGTTTCTGGTCGATGATGGCGTTTCTCGGCGTGTTGACTGTCGGCTTTGTCTACGAATGGAAAAAGGGAGCCCTGGAATGGGAGTAAGCAACGCACCATTGGTGGCGCCTGCGCCCAAGGGAATCATTGATCCCAACACCGGCAAGCCGGTTGGCAGCGACGATGCGTTTTTCGGCGAAGTCAACAATGAGCTTGCCGACAAGGGCTTTCTGGTCACATCCACTGACGAGCTGATCAACTGGTCGCGTACCGGTTCGCTGATGTGGATGACCTTCGGTCTTGCCTGTTGCGCAGTCGAGATGATGCAGATGTCGATGCCGCGCTATGACGCCGAGCGTTTTGGCTTTGCGCCGCGCGCCTCACCGCGCCAGTCGGACGTGATGATCGTTGCTGGTACACTGACCAACAAGATGGCCCCGGCGCTCAGGAAGGTCTACGACCAGATGCCTGAGCCGCGTTATGTCATTTCCATGGGGTCGTGCGCCAATGGCGGCGGCTACTACCATTATTCCTACTCGGTGGTGCGCGGATGCGACCGGGTTGTTCCGGTGGACATCTATGTCCCGGGCTGCCCGCCAACAGCCGAGGCGCTTTTGTACGGTGTGCTGCTTCTGCAGAAGAAGATCCGCCGCACCGGCACGATCGAGCGATAGGAGGGCCGACCATGAGCCAAGTCCTGAAGGAACTTTCCGACTACCTCACGGAAGTCAAAGGCAACCTCATTGATCGCGCCGAGCTTGCCTATGACGAGCTGACATTGATCGCCGTGCCGGGCAATCTGATCGAACTGATGACCTTTCTCCGTGATGACACGCAGTGCCAGTTTGTCAGCTTCATCGACATCTGCGGCGTCGACTGGCCGGGCCGGGCGGATCGCTTCGATGTGGTCTACCACCTGCTGTCGCCGCGCCAGAATTTCCGGATCCGGGTCAAGATCATGACCTCCGAGGATGTTCCGGTGCCGTCGCTGACGCCGGTGTTTCCGGGCGCTGACTGGTTCGAGCGCGAAGCTTACGATCTTTACGGTATTCTGTTCACCGGTCACCCTGACCTGCGTCGCATCCTCACCGACTACGGTTTCGAGGGGCATCCGCTCAGGAAGGATTTCCCGCTGACCGGTTTCGTCGAAGTTCGCTACGATGATGAAGTCAAGCGAGTCGTCTATGAGCCGGTCGAGCTCAGGCAGGAGTTCCGCAATTTCGATTTTCTCTCGCCCTGGGAAGGCACCGACTATGTGCTGCCGGGCGATGAAAAAGCCAAGGGTTGAGGACGGGTACCATGAACGAACATAATGTCCGTAACTTCAACATCAATTTCGGTCCCCAGCACCCGGCTGCGCACGGCGTGCTGCGGCTGGTGCTGGAGCTCGACGGCGAAATCGTCGAGCGCGTTGACCCGCATATCGGGCTTCTGCATCGCGGCACCGAGAAGCTGATCGAAGCCAAGACCTATCTGCAGGCCATTCCCTACTTCGACCGCCTCGATTACGTGGCCCCGATGAACCAGGAGCATGCGTTTGCCCTGGCGGTTGAGAAGCTTGCAGGTGTGACGGTGCCGAAGCGCGGGCAGCTGATCCGGGTTCTCTATTCGGAAATCGGCCGCATTCTGTCGCATCTCTTGAACATCACCACCCAGGCTCTCGACGTCGGCGCACTGACGCCGCCGCTGTGGGGCTTTGAAGAGCGCGAAAAGCTGATGGTGTTTTACGAGCGGGCCTGTGGCGCGCGGTTGCACGCAGCTTATTTCCGTCCCGGCGGTGTGCATCAGGATCTGCCGCATGAACTGGTCGAGGATATCGGCAAGTGGTGCGATCCGTTCCTCAAGACCTGCGATGACATCGAGGGTCTCTTGACCGACAACCGCATCTTCAAGCAGCGCAATGTCGACATTGCCATCGTCAAGCTGGACGATGCGTGGGCCTGGGGCTTCTCGGGTGTGATGGTTCGCGGCTCGGGTGCCGCATGGGATCTTCGTCGTTCGCAGCCTTACGAGTGCTACTCGGAGCTCGATTTCGATATTCCGATCGGTAAGAATGGCGATTGCTACGACCGTTACCTGATCCGCATGCAGGAAATGCGTGAATCGGTGAAGATCATGAAGCAGTGCGTCGAGCAGCTTCTGGGCAAGGAAAAGGTCGGACCTGTTTCGACAACCGACGGCAAGATCGTGCCGCCCAAGCGGGGCGAGATGAAGCGGTCGATGGAAGCGCTGATCCATCATTTCAAGCTCTACACCGAGGGCTACCGGGTGCCGGAGGGCGCGGTCTATGCCGCCGTCGAAGCGCCAAAGGGCGAGTTTGGCGTTTATCTGGTGTCGGATGGCTCCAACAAGCCGTACCGGTGCAAGATCCGGGCTCCGGGCTACGCACACTTGCAGGCAATGGACTTTGTCTGCCGCGGCCACCAGCTGGCCGACGTATCGGCTGCTCTGGGCTCGCTCGATATCGTGTTCGGGGAGGTCGATCGATGAGAGCCTCTGACAGGTTTGCCTCCATGCCCAAGTCGCCGCTCGGCGAATTCAAATAGGCCGGAAATAAGACAAAAGAGTTCATCATGTCCGTTCGTCGACTTGCCGAAGATAATGTCCAGCCAGCGGAATTCGCCTTCAACCGCGAATTTTCCGCGCAGGCGAAGGTATGGATCAAGAAGTATCCCAAGGAGCGCGCACAATCGGCGGTGATCCCGCTGTTGATGCTGGCTCAGGAGCAGGACGGCTGGGTGACCAAGCGGGCGATCGAATCGATCGCCGACATGCTGGGCATGCCCTATATCCGGGCGCTGGAAGTTGCGACTTTCTACACCCAGTTCCAGCTCAAGCCGGTGGGAACGCGGGCGCATATCCAGGTTTGTGGCACCACGCCGTGCATGCTGCGCGGCTCGGAAGCACTGATGGACGTTTGCCGCTCCAAGATCAATCCGGAGCCGTTTCATCTCAACGAGAGTGGAACGCTGTCGTGGGAAGAAGTCGAATGCCAGGGCGCCTGCGTGAACGCGCCAATGGTCATGATCTTCAAGGACTCCTTTGAGGACCTGACGCCCGAACGCCTGGCCTACATCATTGACCGTTTCGAAGCCGGTCGTCCCGGCGATGTTGAGCCGGGCCCGCAGATCGACCGGATCTATTCCGGGCCCGCAGGCGGACTGACAACGCTCAAGGAAGAGATCAAGCCTGGTGGCAAGGCTGGTGCTAAGACATCGGCCGCCAAGGCGAAGTCCCCTGCTGCGACCAAGGCGGCACGGCCGAAAACGCCTTCGACAGAAACCGAGACCAAGTCTCCCGCTGCCGCGAAAGCCAATGTGAAGGCGGATGCCAACTCTGCGGCGACCGCCACGGATGCACCAAAGTTGAGCGCCGCGCGCAAGGCTTCGGCGACGGCCAAGGGCAATTCGACCGCTGCGGTGGCGTCGACTGCAAAATCCGTGACGCCGGCGAAGAAGGCTGCCAAGCCGGTTTCTCAGGGCAACCCGACGATGGCCGTTGCGGCAACTGCCAAGGGCAGCGCCAAGTCGGCTCCTGCGCCGGCATTGGAAGACAAGAACCGTCCCGCCGGTATCGACAAGCCCGCCCAGCCGGATGATCTGAAGATGATTTCCGGGGTAGGCCCGAAGATCGAAGGCATCTTGCATTCGCTGGGCATCTACACCTACGCGCAAGTTGCGTCGTGGAAGAAGGCAGAGCGCGAATGGGTTGACGGGTATCTCAAGTTCAAGGGCCGCATCGAGCGCGAAGACTGGCTCAAGCAGGCCAAGGCGCTGGCCAAGGGCGGCGAGGCCGAGTACATCAAAGTCTTCGGCAAGAAGCCGCGATAGAGGTGAATGATGTTAGCTGATAAAGACCGGATTTTCACCAATATCTACGGCGTTTACGACAAGTCGCTGAAGGGTGCGATGGCGCGTGGCCATTGGGATGGAACCAAGGGCATCCTTGAAAAGGGGCGCGACTGGATCATCAACGAGATGAAGGCCTCGGGCCTTCGCGGCCGCGGCGGGGCAGGGTTCCCGACCGGGCTGAAATGGTCGTTCATGCCCAAGGAAAGCGACGGACGTCCGCACTATCTCGTTATCAATGCGGATGAATCCGAGCCTGGCACCTGCAAGGACCGCGACATCATGCGCCATGATCCGCATACGCTGATCGAAGGCTGCGTGATCGCCGGCTTCTCGATGGGCGCGCATGCGACCTATATCTATGTCCGCGGTGAATACATGCGCGAACGCGAAGCGCTGCAGGCTGCGATCGACGAATGCTACGAAGCAGGGCTTCTCGGCAAGAATTCCAAGCTTGGCTATGACATGGATGTCTATGTGCACCATGGCGCCGGTGCCTATATCTGCGGCGAGGAAACAGCGCTGCTCGAAAGCCTCGAAGGCAAGAAGGGCCAGCCACGGCTGAAGCCTCCGTTCCCGGCCAACATGGGTCTCTACGGCTGCCCGACGACGGTCAACAATGTTGAATCGATCGCCGTCGCGCCGACCATCCTGCGCCGTGGCGGCGCCTGGTTCGCGGGCATCGGTCGACCCAACAACACCGGCACCAAGCTGTTTTGCGTCTCGGGTCACGTCAACACGCCGTGCACGGTGGAAGAGGCGATGTCGATCCCGTTCCGTGAACTGATCGAAACCCATTGCGGTGGCATTCGTGGCGGCTGGGACAATCTGCTGGCGGTTATCCCGGGTGGATCTTCCGTGCCGATGGTGCCCGCAGCCGATATCATCGACACGCCGATGGATTTTGACAGCCTGCGCGACCTCAAGTCGGGTCTCGGTACAGCTGCGGTGATCGTCATGGACAAATCGACAGATGTGGTCAAAGCCATCTGGCGCTTGTCGGCCTTCTACAAGCATGAGAGCTGCGGCCAGTGCACCCCTTGCCGCGAGGGCACAGGCTGGATGATGCGGGTGATGGACCGCATGGTCAAAGGCAATGCGCAGAAGCGCGAGATCGATATGCTGTTTGATGTTACAAAGCAGATCGAAGGCCACACCATCTGCGCGCTCGGCGACGCGGCGGCCTGGCCGATCCAGGGCCTGATCCGGCATTTCCGTCCCGAGATGGAAGCGCGGATCGATCAGTACACACGCAATGCTGTCCAGAGCCGCAACACGCGGTTGGAAGCGGCTGAATAAGAGGCCCGCGAAGCCGGGCCCGGCAAGCAAGGAAACGTCACAAGGGACGAGAACCAACACACGACTAAGGAGAGACTGATGTCGATGTTTTCTTTTCCCGCAGACATGAATACGAACGAGATGATGAGATCGATGACCGCCATGACTGACTGGACCAAAGCGGGGGACCTTAATGTCTCGCCGCTCATGGTCTATCCGTTGGGCGCGGCGGCTGCAGCAACCGCAGTCGGTTTCGGCATCGCCGGGCAAATGGCCGGTATGATGATGGGCGCAATGCAGGGCGCCATGCAAAGCCAGACTTCGGTGCTGGGGCAAAATCCGGACTTCAGCTGGATGATGCCGACGCTGACCAAACCTCTTGCGCCCGAAGAAGACGACGTTGAAACCGTCGCCGTTGCCGAGCCTGTGGTCAGATCGAAGTCGGCCGAGATTGTCGAGCTGAAGCCAGCCGCAAAGCCGGCGACACAGAAAGCCAAGGCCAAGGTAGCTCCTGTGAAGCGAGCCAAGCCAAAGGCCACCCCGGCAAAGGCTGAAAAGGCCGCGGAACCGGTCAATACTGCCACTGGGGCTGCGGTTGAGAAGTTGAAGTCTGATGCCGAGGTTGCAGCCGCTGTGGCCAGTGAGACCGCGCCGGTATCCGATGGAGCGCCTGTCGCGAATGTAGCCGAGCTGGCGCCCGAAGATTTTCGTCGCCCGGCGGAAATCGAGAAGCCTGGCACGCCTGACGATCTCAAGCTGATCTCCGGTGTCGGACCAAAGCTTGAACAAGTGCTCAATGGTCTGGGGGTCTGGACATTTGCCCAGATCGCCGGCTGGCAGCCGGAAGAGGCGGCCTGGGTTGACGATTACCTGCAGTTTAGCGGCCGGATCGGTCGCGATGACTGGATTTCGCAGGCCAGCGCGCTGGCAAAGGGCGGGGCAACCGCCGAATAGGACTACAAAGCCGGGCGGCTAATCGCCGTCCGGCGAAACACAATCAGGTCCCGTTGAGGGATGGTACGCGGTCGTTTCGACCGTTCGCAAAGGTAGGACTGCTTGCATGGCCAAGATCAAGGTTGATGGAAACGAGATCGAAGTGCCGGATCACTACACGCTGTTGCAGGCGTGTGAGGAGGCCGGCGCGGAAGTGCCGCGGTTCTGTTTTCACGAACGGCTGTCGGTCGCCGGCAATTGCCGGATGTGTCTGGTTGAGGTGAAGGGTGGACCGCCCAAGCCTGCCGCTTCCTGCGCCATGGGCGTTCGCGATTTGCGGCCTGGCCCGAACGGCGAAGCACCGGAAGTGTTCACCAACACGCCGATGGTCAAGAAGGCGCGCGAAGGGGTGATGGAGTTCCTGCTCATCAACCACCCGCTTGATTGCCCGATCTGCGACCAGGGTGGCGAATGCGACCTGCAGGACCAGGCCATGGCCTTCGGCATGGACAATTCGCGCTACGCCGAGAACAAGCGTGCCGTTGAAGACAAATATATAGGACCGCTGGTCAAGACGATCATGAACCGCTGCATTCACTGCACGCGCTGTGTTCGTTTCACCACCGAAGTGGCGGGTATTTCCGAGCTTGGCCTGATCGGTCGTGGCGAGGACGCAGAGATCACAACCTATCTCGAGCATGCGATGAGCTCGGAATTGCAGGGCAACGTGATCGATCTGTGCCCGGTCGGCGCTCTGACCTCGCGGCCTTACGCATTCCAGGCGCGTCCGTGGGAATTGAACAAGACTGAATCAGTCGACGTGATGGACGCCTGCGGATCGGCAATCCGGGTGGATACACGCGGTCGCGAAGTGATGCGGGTGATGCCGCGCGTCAACGAAGCGATCAACGAGGAATGGATTTCCGACAAGACCCGCTTCATCTGGGACGGATTGCGCACGCAGCGCCTTGACCGTCCTTATGTGCGCCGTAACGGTCGTCTGGAAGCGGCATCCTGGGGTGAAGCCTTCGGCGCTATCGCAACTGCAGTCGCCGGTGCCAAGCCCGACCGCATTGGGGCGATTGCCGGCGATCTGGCTGCGGTCGAGGAAATGTACGCGCTCAAGGCGCTGATCAGCTCGCTCGGCTCGGCCAATATCGATTGCCGTCAGGATGGCGCAGCGCTTGATCCGGCACTTGGCCGCGCAAGCTACATCTTCAATCCGACCATCGAGGGCATCGAGGATGCGGATGCGATCCTGATCATCGGATCCAATCCGCGCCGTGAAGCTGCGATCCTGAATGCGCGCATTCGCAAGCGCTGGCGGATGGGCGAATTGCCGATCGGTCTGATCGGCGAACAGGCTGATCTTCGCTACGGTCATGAATATCTCGGCGCAGGTCCGGAAACGCTGAAGGAGCTGGTCGACGGCACCAACAAGTTCACGGCAAAGCTCAAGCGCGCCAAGAAGCCGATGATCATCATCGGTCAGGGCGCACTGGCACGCGGCGATGGCGCCGGCATTCTGGCCAACGCAGCAAAGCTCGCCGACGCCGTCGGCGCAGTGAAGGGCGACTGGAACGGTTTTGCGGTGCTGCACACGGCAGCTGCGCGCGTTGGCGGTCTTGATCTCGGTCTGGTGCCGGGCGAGGGCGGGCTTGATGCTGCAGCCATGCTGACGGGCACTGACGTGCTGTTCCTGCTCGGCGCGGACGAGCTTGATTTCACCAAGAAGACCGCCGGTTTCACCGTCTACATCGGTACGCACGGCGACAATGGTGCGCACCATGCGGACGTGATCCTGCCTGCTGCGACCTACACCGAGAAATCCGGTACCTATGTGAACACCGAAGGCCGGGTGCAACTGGGCAGCCGCGCTGCTTTTGCACCGGGTGAGGCGCGCGAGGACTGGGCGATTCTCAGGGCGCTCTCTGATGTGCTGGGCAAGAAGCTTCCCTATGATTCGCTCGTGGCGTTGCGGGCAGCGCTCTATGCGGAGTATCCGCATTTCGCTGAAATCGACATGATTTCCACCGGCGATAATGGCGCAATTACTGCAATTGCGAAGAAAGCGGGCCGGATGAACAAATCGGCGTTTGCGTCTGCGGTCAAAGACTTCTATTTGACCAACCCGATTGCACGCGCTTCTGCGGTGATGGCTGAGTGCTCGGCCTTGGCGAAGACCGCCAAGGCAGTGGCGGCGGAATAAGGGCGGGAAACATCATGGACGGTTTCATCACAACTTATGTCTGGCCCGGGGCCATCATTCTGGCGCAGTCGCTGCTGGTTCTGGTGGCTCTGCTCCTGTTCATTGCTTACATCCTTTACGCCGACCGCAAGATCTGGGCTGCCGTTCAGCTTCGTCGCGGCCCGAACGTGGTTGGCCCTTGGGGACTGTTCCAGTCCTTCGCCGACCTTCTGAAGTTTGTCTTCAAGGAGCCGGTCATTCCGTCAGGCGCCAACAAGGGCGTGTTCCTGCTGGCGCCTCTGGTCGCAGTGACGCTGGCCTTGGCGACATGGGCAGTCATTCCCTTTGACGCCGGTTGGGTGATCGCCGATATCAATGTTGGCATCCTGTTTGTCTTCGCGATCTCCTCGCTCGAGGTCTACGGTATCATCATGGGTGGCTGGGCTTCGAACTCGAAGTACCCGTTCCTTGGCGCGCTTCGTTCGGCTGCGCAGATGGTGTCCTACGAAGTTTCGATCGGCTTCGTGATCGTATCGGTGTTGCTCTGCGTCGGCTCGCTCAACCTGACCGATATCGTGATGGCGCAGGCTGATGGTATCGGCACGCGGATCGGCTTGCCCAATTCGCTGTTTGATTGGCACTGGTTCGCGCTGTTCCCGCTGTTTGTCATCTTCTTCATCTCCGCACTGGCTGAAACCAACCGTCCTCCTTTCGATCTGCCCGAGGCGGAATCGGAACTGGTTGCCGGCTTCATGGTCGAGTATGGCTCGACACCCTACATGATGTTCATGCTCGGCGAGTATGCGGCCATCGTGTTGATGTGTGCGCTGACCACGATCCTGTTCCTGGGTGGCTGGCTGCCGCCGCTGGATGTGTGGTTCCTCAACTGGGTTCCGGGCATCATCTGGTTCGTGCTCAAGGTCTGCCTGGTGTTTTTCATGATCTCCATGGTGAAGGCTTTTGTGCCGCGCTACCGCTATGACCAGCTGATGCGGCTTGGCTGGAAGGTCTTCCTGCCGATCTCGCTCGGCATGCTGGTGATCGTTGCCTTCGTGCTCAAGCTGACGGGGACGGCACCGTGAAGATGACTTCCATCCATTCACAATTCCGGCTGATCAAGCCAAACCAGAGCGGAGAATGACCATGTTGGCTCAAGCCGCAAAATCACTGTTCCTGAAGGAATTCGTCAGTGCCTTCTTCATGTCGATGCGCTACTTCTTCGCACCGAAGGCGACGTTGAACTATCCGAACGAAAAAGGCCCGGTCAGCGCGCGTTTCCGCGGTGAGCACGCGCTCAGGCGTTATCCGAATGGCGAAGAACGCTGCATCGCCTGCAAACTGTGCGAGGCCATCTGCCCGGCACAGGCGATCACCATTGAGGCCGGTCCGCGACGCAATGACGGCACGCGCCGCACCGTGCGCTACGACATCGACATGGTGAAGTGCATCTATTGCGGCTTCTGCCAGGAAGCCTGTCCGGTCGACGCAATCGTCGAGGGACCGAACTTCGAATTCGCGACCGAAACACGCGAAGAGCTTTACTACGACAAGGACCGGCTGCTCGCCAATGGTGACCGCTGGGAACGGGAAATCGCTCGCAACATCGCGATCGATTCACCCTACAGGTAAGACACGGGGACGGTGCACCATTCGGGCGCGCCGTTTAGAAATCACATGCGGGGGCAGGGGACGGCTTTGGCCAATCCCGCCTCCATTCGGGGCGGGAGCACATGTTCCTGTCACTCCGGGGGAAAGACGAAAAGGCGCCGATCATGGGTCTGCAGGCTCTGTTTTTCTATTTGTTTGCCTTTGTGGCAGTGGCATCCGCTTTCATGGTGATCGCGGCACGCAATCCGGTGCATTCCGTTTTGTTCCTGATCCTCACCTTCTTCAATGCGGCCGGGCTGTTTCTGCTCACCGGTGCTGAATTCCTGGCGATGATCTTGCTGGTGGTTTATGTCGGCGCTGTGGCGGTGTTGTTCCTGTTTGTGGTGATGATGCTGGATGTCGACTTTGCCGAGATGAAGTCCGGCGCTCTCGAGTACGCCCCGATGGGGGCGCTTGTCGGGATCATTCTGGCGGCAGAGTTGATTGTCGTTCTGGCGGGTAACACGTTTAGCCCTGCAGCGGCTGGCAGCGGGGCAAGTGCAATACCCGCGCTGAGCGAGCGCACCAACACCCAGGCGCTCGGCGACGTTCTCTACACGGACTATATCTTCTACTTCCAGATCTCCGGAATGGTGCTTCTGGTGGCCATGATCGGCGCCATCGTGCTGACGCTCAGGCATCGTGAACATATCAAGCGGCAAGACATCAACCAGCAGGTCGCCCGGACACCGGAGACCGCCATCGAGGTGGTCAAGGTCAAGCCCGGCCAGGGCATTTGAACGCGGCGACGTGAAGGAATAATCGCATGGAAATCGGACTCTCCCATTACCTGACTGTCAGCGCGATCCTGTTCACGCTTGGCATTTTCGGGATTTTCCTGAACCGCAAGAACGTGATCGTCATCCTGATGTCGATCGAGTTGATCCTGCTCGCCGTCAACCTCAACATGGTGGCGTTCTCGATGCATCTCAATGACATTGTCGGGCAGGTGTTCGCGCTTCTGATCCTGACGGTTGCTGCAGCGGAAGCGGCCATCGGGCTTGCCATTCTCGTCGTCTTTTATCGCAACCGCGGCTCCATTGCCGTGGAAGACGTCAACATGATGAAGGGCTGAGAGAGCCATGTACCAAGCTATCGTCTTTCTTCCTCTCATCGGCGCTCTGATTGCCGGCTTTGGTGGCCGCGCCATCGGCGCCAAGGCGTCGGAATACGTGACAACGCTGTTCCTGATTGTGGCGGCGCTGCTCTCGTGGGTGGCGTTCTTCTCGATTGCCATGGGCCATGGCGAGATGGTTCGCATTCCGATCATGCGCTGGATGGATTCGGGTTCGCTCAATGTTGAATGGGCGCTGCGCATCGACACGCTGACCGCAGTGATGCTGGTGGTGGTCAACACCGTCTCCTGCCTGGTCCATGTCTATTCGATCGGCTACATGCATCACGATCCGCATCGGCCGCGGTTCTTTGCCTACCTGTCGTTCTTCACCTTCGCCATGCTGATGCTGGTGACGTCGGACAATCTGTTGCAGATGTTCTTTGGCTGGGAAGGCGTGGGCGTTGCCTCGTACCTTCTGATCGGCTTCTGGTACAAGAAGCCCTCGGCCAATGCTGCTGCGATGAAAGCGTTCATCGTCAACCGCGTCGGCGACTTCGGCTTTCTGCTTGGGATCTTCGGGCTCTTCGTTCTGTTCGGCTCGGCCTCGTTTGACGCGATCTTCGCTGGTGCCGCTGACTTCCTGCCAGCCGAAGGCGCAGAGGGCGGCGAAACCGTACTGACGCTGTTCGGCATGCATCTCGACAAGGCTCATGCACTGACCGGCGTTTGCCTGCTCCTGTTCATGGGCGCGATGGGCAAGTCGGCGCAGTTCCTGCTCCACACCTGGTTGCCTGATGCGATGGAAGGCCCGACCCCTGTTTCTGCGCTGATCCATGCCGCCACCATGGTGACGGCCGGTGTGTTCCTGGTCGCGCGCATGTCGCCGGTGTTTGAACACGCTCCCGATGCGTTGACCGTCGTGACCTGGGTCGGCGCCATCACCGCATTCTTCGCGGCGACCGTCGGTCTGGTTCAGAACGACATCAAGCGCGTTATTGCCTATTCGACCTGTTCGCAGCTGGGCTACATGTTCGTGGCACTGGGGATAGGCGCCTATGGCGGTGCAGTCTTCCACCTTTTCACGCACGCCTTCTTCAAGGCTCTCCTGTTCCTTGGCGCCGGTTCGGTGATCCATGCGGTTTCCGACGAGCAGGACATGCGGCGCATGGGTGGCCTTCGCAAGAAGATCCCGATGACCTACTGGATGATGATTGTCGGCACGATTGCGCTGACCGGCGTCGGCATTCCGGGCACCATGATCGGCACCGCCGGTTTCTTCTCCAAGGACATCATCATCGAGTCGGCTTACGTGGCGCACAATCCAGCTGCCGGTGTCGCCTTCGGCCTTCTGGTGATTGCCGCGCTGTTCACGAGCTTCTATTCCTGGCGTCTGATCTTCATGACCTTCCACGGCAAGCCTCGCGCTTCGGCTGATGTGATGCACCACGTGCATGAATCTCCATTGGTGATGCTGGTTCCGCTGTTCATCCTGGCTGCCGGTGCACTGTTTGCAGGTGTGCTGTTCGAGGGCTATTTCTTCGGCCATCACTATGCCGAATTCTGGAAGGGGGCATTGTTCACCGGTCCGGAAAACGAGATCCTCGAGGAATTCCATCACGTGCCGCTTTGGGTCAAACTCAGCCCGTTTGTCGCCATGCTGCTTGGTCTGGTGACTGCTTGGTTCTTCTACATCCGCTCGCCTGAAACACCCAAGCGCTTGGCAGAGGATCACCAGATGCTCTACCGGTTCCTACTCAACAAATGGTATTTTGACGAGCTGTACGATTTCATCTTTGTCCGCCCTGCAAAATGGCTCGGCAGCTTCCTGTGGAAACAGGGCGATGTTCGCGTCATTGACGGTTACGGCCCGAACGGCATTGTCGCACGGGTGCAGGACCTCACCGGCTGGGTTGTCCGGCTGCAGACCGGATATCTTTACCACTACGCCTTCGTGATGCTGATCGGAATTGCAGCGCTTGTCACATGGATGATGCTCGGGAGTGCATTCTGATGACCGATTGGCCACTTCTGTCAGTTGTCACCTTCATACCGCTTATTTGCGTTCTGTTTCTTCTGCCGATCAAGGATGACACCGAGATCGGGCGTCGCAACATTCGTCAGGTAGCCCTGCTCGGGACGACCGCGACCTTCGTGATGTCGCTTCTGATCTGGGCGAGCTTTGATCTCAGCGATCCCGGTTTCCAGATGGTGGAGAGTATCGATCTTCCGGGTTCGATGTTCTCCTATGCGATGGGCGTAGACGGCATCTCGATGCTGTTTGTCATCCTGACCACCTTCCTGATGCCGCTGTGCATTCTGGCAAGCTGGAATTCGATCGAAACCCGCGTGCGGGAATACATGATCGCGTTTCTGGTGCTTGAGACCATGATGATCGGCGTGTTCTGCGCGCTCGACATCGTGCTGTTCTACGTGTTCTTCGAGGCTGGTCTCATTCCGATGTTCATCATCATCGGTGTGTGGGGTGGCAAGCGCCGCGTCTACGCCAGCTTCAAGTTCTTCCTCTACACGCTTGCGGGCTCTGTCCTGATGCTGCTCGCGATCATGGCGATGTACTGGGATGCAGGCACGACCGACATACGTATGCTGCTCGCACATAATTTCCCGGCGGAGATGCAAACCTGGCTATGGCTGGCGTTCTTTGCGTCGTTTGCAGTGAAGATGCCGATGTGGCCGGTCCATACCTGGTTGCCGGATGCGCACGTCGAGGCGCCCACGGCAGGGTCCGTGATCCTGGCCGGTGTTCTGCTCAAGCTTGGTGGCTACGGTTTCCTTCGGTTCTCGCTGCCTATGTTCCCGCTGGCGTCTGCTGATTTTGCACCGTTCATCTTCACGCTGTCGGTTGTTGCCATTGTCTACACCTCGCTGGTGGCGCTGATGCAGGAAGATATCAAGAAGCTGATTGCGTACTCTTCGGTCGCGCATATGGGCTTTGTGACCATGGGCATCTTTGCGGCCAACCAGCAGGGCGTTCAGGGTGCGATCTTCCAGATGCTGAGCCATGGCCTGGTCTCAGGTGCCTTGTTCCTCTGCGTCGGTGTTGTCTACGACCGGTTGCACACAAGAGAGATTTCCGCCTATGGCGGACTGGTCAACAACATGCCGAAATATGCGGTCGTGTTCATGATCTTCACCATGGCGAATGTCGGCTTGCCCGGCACTTCGGGCTTTGTCGGTGAGTTCCTGACCCTGATGGGCGTGTTTCAGGTCAACACCTGGGTGGCGCTGTTTGCCACAACCGGCGTTATCCTGTCGGCATGTTATGCTCTGTGGCTCTACCGGCGGGTTATCTTCGGTGCGCTGGAGAAGGAAAGCCTGAAGGCCATGCTCGACCTGTCGAGCCGCGAGAAGCTGATCCTTTATCCGCTGATCGTGCTGACAATCTTCTTTGGTGTCTATCCGGCACCGATCTTTGATGTGACGGCAGCCTCGGTTGACGCACTTATCAACAATTACACGGCTTCGCTGCAGGCAGCGCGCGATCTCGCGCTGTCGGTTAACTGAGCTACGGAGACTGCGGGACCATGACGCCAGAAATTCTCTCATCCAGCCTACAGCTTTCCGTGCCCGAGCTCATGCTGGCCGTCGGCGCCATGGTGCTCCTGGTGATCGGCGTGTTCTCCGGCGAGAAGTCGGTGACGCTGGTCAACGGGTTGGCGGTAGCGCTCCTGATCATGGCGGGGCTGGTGCTGGTGCTGGTGACCGGCAACGGTGAAGCCTTCAACGGCGCGTTCCTGTCCGATCCGTTCGCCCGGTTCATGAAGGTGCTTGCGCTGATCGGCTCGATCACCGCCATGGTTATGACCGTTGGTCACGCGAAGGCCGAGCGGATCGACAAGTTCGAGCTTCCGGTGCTGTTCGTCCTGGCGACGCTCGGCATGATGCTGATGATCTCGGCCAACGACATGATTGCGCTCTATATGGGTCTCGAGCTTCAGTCGCTCGCGCTCTACGTGGTGGCGGCAATCAATCGGGACAGCCAGCGCTCCACAGAAGCGGGCCTGAAGTATTTCGTGCTGGGCGCCCTGTCGTCGGGCATGCTGCTTTACGGTGCGTCGCTGGTTTACGGTTACACCGGCTACACGGGCTTTGACGAGATCGCAGCCGCGATTTCCGGCGGCGAACGGTCACTCGGCCTGATCTTCGGATTGGTTTTCCTGCTTGCAGGCGTTGCCTTCAAGATCTCGGCCGTGCCGTTCCACATGTGGACGCCGGACGTTTATGAAGGCGCTCCGACACCTGTTACAGCGTTCTTCTCCGCAGCTCCCAAGGTTGCGGCCATGGCGCTGTTTGTCCGCATCGTCATCGTGGCATTCGAGCCGGTGACGCTCGACTGGCAGCAGATCGTCGTGTTCCTCGCCATCGCATCGATGGTGCTGGGCGCGTTTGCGGCCATCGGCCAGAAGAACATCAAGCGGCTGATGGCCTATTCCTCCATAGCGCATATGGGTTTTGCGCTCGTCGGACTTGCTGCGGGCAGCCAGGCCGGTGTTCGTGGCGTCATCCTCTATATGCTGATCTACATGGTCATGACGCTCGGCACCTTTGCCTGCATTCTGGCGATGCGGCGCAAGGAAGATGGCAATGTCGAGCAGATCGACGATCTCGCAGGCCTGTCGTCAACCAATCCGTTCATGGCGCTGATGCTGACCATCCTGATGTTCTCGCTCGCGGGCATTCCGCCTCTGGCAGGCTTCTTCGGCAAATACTTCGTCTTTGTCGCGGCGATCGAGGCCAAGCTTTATGGTCTCGCCATTATCGGTGTTCTGGCTTCAGTCGTTGGCGCCTATTACTACCTCCGGATCATCAAGATCATGTGGTTTGATCAGCCCAACGGTTCGTTTGTGCCTGTTGCAGGCGAACTCAAGCTGGTGTTTGGCATTTCCGGTCTGTTCGTGCTGTTTTATGTGGTCGTGTCCAATCCTCTGGGCCTTGCTGCCGACGTCGCCGCGAAGACATTCTTCTAGAATGCCTCGGCGGGCTGCATGAAGGGGCCGGATTTCCGGCACATCGAATTGGGGGATGTTTCATCCACCAATCTGGAGTGCATCGAAAGGGCGCGGGCAGGCGATGCCGGCCGTTTGTGGATCACGGCTGTGCGCCAGACCGGCGGCAGGGCACGCCGGGGCAGGGCCTGGGTTTCCGAGCCCGGGAACCTATACTCTTCACTGTTGCTGATTGATCCGTGTCCGTGGGAGGCCATGGCCTCGCTGCCTTTGGCGGTGACGCTTGCAGTGCACGGGGCAATTGCTTCGGTTCTTCCGGGCGAGACTGCTGAAACGCTGCGCATCAAGTGGCCGAACGATATGCTGATCGACGGGCACAAAACCTCCGGTATTCTCATCGAAGCAGAACAGCTACCCGATGGCCGCAGGGCGGTTGTGATCGGCTGCGGTGTCAACATCGCCCATTTCCCCGACTCCAGTCTGTATCCTGCCACCTGCCTCATGGACCAGGGAAGTGCCGCCACGCCGCAGGAGTTGTTCGCGCGGCTGGTGGTTTGCATGGATCAAACATTGAACGATTGGGATCAGGGGCGAGGCCTGACCGGGATACGCGACGCCTGGATCGAGCGAGCGCAAGGGATCGGACAGCCGGTGACGGTGAATTTGCCAGACCGCCAAATCCGTGGTCTGTTTGACGGAATTGATGATGAAGGCAGGCTGTTGCTTGCAATGCCGGACGGGAATAGACAGATGATTGCTTCAGGCGACGTTTTCTTTTCCTGAGACCGCATGAGTTTCACCTTGATCCGGCTTTGGCTCCAGATGAAAACCATGCACAACCTTTTTAGTCCTGCGGCGACCGCTCCGCGTCAAACCTGACGCATGGCGCAGCAGTGAAATGATCAGACAGGATAGTTGATGACAAAAGACAATGATCTCGTGTTCGTACCGCTTGGCGGCGTGGGCGAAATCGGCATGAACCTGGCACTCTACGGTTACGGTTCACCCAAGCTACGCGAATGGATCATGGTCGATTGCGGCGTGACATTTCCCGGGCCTGAGCTTCCCGGTGTTGATCTGGTCCTGCCGGACATCAAATTCGTCAAAAGCCTGGGCAAGCAGCTCAAGGCGATCATCATCACCCACGCCCATGAGGACCATTACGGCGCGCTCGCGCAGCTTTGGCCGCGGCTCGACAATGTGCCGGTCTACGCATCCGCCTTCACAGCCGGAATGCTGGAAGCCAAGCGCGCCTATGAGCGGACGCGGTCGGAAGTGCCGATCAATGTGTTCAAGGCCGGTGACCGCTTTACCGTGGGGCCGTTCGAGATCGAGCCGGTTGCCGTCAACCATTCGATTCCGGAGCCGTTTTCGCTGGCGATCCGTACGCCGCTCGGCAACCTCATTCACACCGGAGACTGGAAGATCGACATCACGCCTTCGCTCGGACCGCTGACGGACGAGAATCGTTTCCGGCAGCTGGGCGAGGAAGGCATCCTGGCCATGATGTGCGATTCCACCAACGCCATGCGTGAGGGGATTTCGCCATCCGAGAAGGAAGTCAGCGCAGGCTTGCGCGAAGTCATTGAAAAGGCCGAGGGCCGGGTGGCGATCACCACGTTCTCGTCGAACGTCGGTCGTATCCGCTCCATCGCGGAAGCAGCGCGCGACGCAGGTCGCGAGGTTCTTCTGCTTGGAAGCTCGATCAAGCGGGTGGTCAATGTCGCCACCGAACTTGGCATGATGGACGGTATCCCCGAGTTTCTGGCCGAAGACGAATATGGCTATATTCCGCGCGACAAGGTGGTTGTCATACTGACCGGCAGCCAGGGCGAACCGCGCGCAGCGCTCGCCAAGCTGTCACGCGATGAAATGCGCAATGTCGCGCTCTCGTCGGGCGACACTGTGGTGTTCTCCTCGCGCTCGATTCCGGGCAATGAAAAGGGCATCATCGATATCAAGAACGGCCTGATCGAGCAGGGCGTCAAGATCATCACCGACGCAGATGCCCTGGTTCATGTGTCGGGCCATCCGCGTCGCAGTGAACTTGTGCAGATGTACGAATGGGTCAAGCCGAAGATCCTTGTGCCGGTGCATGGCGAGGCAGCGCATCTGACTGCCCAGGCCGAACTGGCTCAGGCATCTGGCATCGCGATCACGCCGCGGGTTCGCAACGGCTCTATTCTGCGGCTGGCGCCCGGAGAGCCTGAAGTGATCGGCGAAGCCCATCATGGACGCATCTACAAGGATGGCCAGCTGATCGGCGACTTTGACGAGATGGGCATATCGGATCGTCGCAAGCTGTCTTTTGCCGGCCATGTGGCTGTTAATGTGGTGCTTGACCATAAGTTGGAGTTTCAGCGTGATCCGGTGGTTTCGGCAATGGGTCTGCCGGAGTTCGATGCCGAAGGCGATGAAATGGAGGACATCCTCTATGATTCCGTGCTTGGCGCCGTCGAGAGCATTCCGCGCGGACGCCGTAAGGACCTCGACGGGGTACGCGAGGCAATTCGCCGCTCTGTTCGCGCCGCCGCAAACGAGGTATGGGGCAAGAAGCCTGTGGTGACGGTCTTCGTCACCAAGGTGTGAGAGGACGATCATGCTTGGACGCCTGAACCATGTGGCAATCGCGGTGCCTGATCTGGCCGCCGCGAGCGCCCAGTACCGCACCATGCTGGGTGCCGAGGTGACCGATCCGCAGGCTCTGCCCGAGCACGGCGTGACCGTGGTGTTCATCCACTTGCCGAACACCAAGATCGAGCTTTTGGAGCCACTTGGTGAAGGATCGCCGATTGCGGCCTTCCTGGAAAAAAATCCGTCTGGCGGCATGCATCATGTCTGCTACGAGGTGGAGGACATTCTGGCCGCCCGTGACCATCTCCGCAAGGAAGGCGCGCGGGTGCTCGGCGATGGAGAGCCCAAGATCGGTGCGCATAACAAGCCGGTGCTGTTCCTGCATCCCAAGGACTTCAACGGTACCCTGATCGAACTCGAGCAGGTTTGAGGAGCACGACAATGGGTTTTGGAACAGGTTTTGCGATTTACTTCATCATATGGTGGGTGGTTCTGTTTACCGTGCTGCCGTTTTCGGCCCGCAGCCAGGCCGACGAGGGCGAGGTGACGCTGGGGACGACTCACAGCGCGCCGGCAGATTTCCATTTCTGGCCGATCTTCTGGCGGACAACGCTGATTTCGGGTGCGGTCTTTGCGACCTATTTCCTCGTGACCGTAGTCGGTGGCTATTCGCTCGATGACCTGATCGCGATGTCGCCGGACTTCAAGCCTGTCGGCAACTGAGTCGATACCGTTAGCTGCCGCTTACGTGCGTGCTCCAGAATTTCCGGAGTGCGATTATCAAGTTATCCATGGAACGTTGTTGCTTTCTTGGCGTTGTGCTGAGACCAGCAATCAATCCATGGAGTTCCATAATGTCCCAGAACCAGAACAAGACGTCCCGCCTGACAGAGGCTGATCTCGCGCAGGACAAGATGGGTGACAACTCCCTGCAGGGCAATGACCAGGCGAATGTCCGCAATCAGCGCCAGGCTGTGCCCGACGTCAAGCAGAAGCCCGATGACGGCGTGGTTGATAGTCTTGAGAAAATGGACAAGGACGTTCGCGCTGAAAAAGAACTTGGCAAGGGCGCTCGCAAGCAAGACTGAGCAGCTATCATCGGCGCTCTTGGCTCCTGTCATTTGAAAAGATGGCCGGAGCCGCTCGTCCTGATACTGGCGACTACAGTAAACGACAGAAATCAAAGCAAAAAAAAACAAGGCATGAAGCCTTGTTGTGCAGGTGTCGCGTGATCTGTTTCCCGGTTGCCCGGGGGCTGCGAACAAAGCGCGCCTGAGATCCTATCCTCCCAAGACTTTGACCGCGAATTGGGCAGCACCCAGTGGGTTTTGCCTCTTTAGTGAGCTTTATTTAGCCCAAGAGAGACAGCTTGTCACGCGTTTTATGACAGCTATGTGGCGGGTTTTACAATATAAGACATGGATGTAGCGGAAGAGGCCTTCAAGCGGCTCCTGAACGGGTTTTCTTTGCCTGACGAAGCGGTTATGAACGCATGAATCCTGACCCACGTCACGCCAACCCTCATTTTGCCCGATTCAGCCTTCAAGGCTTGAAGCCAAACCGGATCATCCCATGCGTCTGTCAAAATACTTTCTGCCCATTCTCAAGGAAAACCCCAAGGACGCGGAAATCGTCTCCCACCGCCTTATGGCGCGTGCAGGCATGATCAAGCAGCAGTCCGCGGGCGTTTATTCCTGGCTGCCGCTTGGCAAGCGGGTTCTCGACAAGGTTTGCAATATCGTCCGGGAGGAGCAGAACCGGGCAGGGGCAATCGAAATCCTGATGCCCACCGTGCAGCCTGCAGACCTGTGGAAGGAAAGCGGTCGCTACGATGATTACGGTCAGGAAATGCTGCGCATCAATGATCGCAATGATCGTGAAATGCTCTACGGGCCGACCAACGAGGAGATGGTCACCGATATCTTCCGCTCCTACGTCAAGTCCTACAAGAACCTGCCGCTTAATCTCTATCATATCCAGTGGAAATTCCGTGATGAACGCCGGCCCCGTTTTGGCGTCATGCGCGGCCGCGAATTCCTGATGAAGGATGCCTATTCCTTCGATCTCGACTACGAGGCCTCAAAGGCTGCCTATAACCGGATGTTCGTGTCCTACCTGCGCACCTTTGAGCGCTGCGGTCTGAAATCAATTCCCATGCGTGCGGATACCGGGCCGATTGGCGGCAGTCTGAGCCATGAATTCATCGTGCTGGCTGAAACCGGTGAATCCCAGGTATTCTGCCATCGCGATTTCGAGAATTTTGCGGTACCGCCTTCAGACATGAATTACGACGATGCCGCCGTTGTCGCGTCCATTGTCGAGAAGTGGACGACGCCGTTTGCGGCCACTGACGAGATCATGGAGAAGGAAGAGTGGGCACGCGAGGCTTGGGACGGGCTTGGCGAGGACGTCCGCGTCTCCGCCCGCGGCATTGAAGTTGGCCACATCTTCCATTTCGGCACCAAGTATTCCGAGCCGATGAACGCTTTCGTTCAGGGGCCCGACGGCAAGCAGCATTTCGTTTCGATGGGCTCTTACGGCATTGGCCCGTCGCGGCTGCTCGGCGCCATCATCGAAGCCTCGCATGACGAGAACGGCATCATCTGGCCCAAGGGCGTTGCGCCATTCGATGTCGGTCTGATCAACATGAAACCAGGCGATGCCGGCTGCGATGCGGCCAGCGAGAAGATCGAGACTGCGCTTGAAAATGCCGGGCTTGAGGTGCTTTACGACGACACCGACGAGCGTGCCGGCGGCAAATTTGCCACGGCTGATCTGATCGGTCTGCCTATCCAGGTGATTGCCGGTCCGCGGTCCGTGGCTGAAGGCAATGTGGAAATCAAGGTGCGGGCGACGGGCGAGCGCGAAACGCTGTCCATCGACGACGCCATCAACCGCCTCGCACAAGCCCGTTAGGCCAAGCATGGTCCAAAGGATATGCCTATGACCGATCCGGACGTCGCCTCGATCTCTGCTGCTGCCTCAGCCAAACCGTTTTCGGCGTTTGAACGGATGGTGGCGTGGCGCTACCTTCGTTCGCGGCGGAAAGAAGCGTTCATTTCGGTGATCGCCGGGTTCTCGTTTGTCGGCATCATGCTCGGCGTTGCCACGCTGATCATCGTGATGTCGGTGATGAACGGTTTTCGGGGCGAGTTGATCACGCGGATCCTGGGCATCAATGGCCACATGATCGTTCAGCCGATCGATCGTCCGCTCGATGACTATGCGGCCTTGGCGACCCGATTCAAGGCCGTTGAGGGGGTTGCCAATGCGATCCCGCTGGTCGAGGGCCAGACGCTTGCTTCAGGCGCTGGTGGGGCCGGAACCGGCGCTCTGGTGCGCGGCATCCGGGCCGAAGACTTTCAGTCGATGAAGATCATTTCGGAAAACATCCGGTCTGGCGACATGGTCGGCTTCGTGGCAGGCGAGGGCGTGGCGATCGGCTCGCGCATGGCCCAGTCGCTGGGACTCGTTGCCGGTGACATGATCACGCTGGTGGCGCCGGAGGGCGATGTGACGCCATTCGGCATGACCCCGCGGGTCAAGGCCTATCCGGTGTCGGCCATCTTTGAAGTCGGTATGTCGGAATATGATTCGTCGATCATCTACATGCCGCTTCAGGAAGCGCAGCTCTATTTCAACGCCGAAGGCCTGGTTCAGTCGATCGAGATCTATGTCGACAAGCCCGATGACATCGACACGATGCGCCCGCTGATCGAAGCTGCGGCAGAGCGGCAGGTCTTCATCACCGACTGGCGGCAGCGCAACCAGACGTTTTTCTCGGCCCTGCAGGTCGAGCGCAACGTCATGTTCATGATCCTGACGCTGATCATCCTTGTGGCAGCACTCAACATCGTTTCGGGTCTGATCATGCTGGTCAAGGACAAGGGGCGCGATATCGCCATCCTGCGCACGATGGGCGCGACCTCCGGATCGATCATGCGGATCTTCTTCATGACCGGTGCCGCGATCGGCGTCACCGGGACCATTGCAGGCTTTCTGCTGGGTGTGGTGGTCTGCCTCAATGTCGAGAGCATCAGGCAGTTCTTCTCCTGGCTGTCGGGCACGACCCTGTTCAATCCGGAACTCTATTTCCTCAGCCAATTGCCGGCCGACATGGATTCAGGCGAAACCATTGTCGTCCTCGTCGTGGCGCTGGCGCTCTCCTTTATCGCAACCCTGATCCCGTCCTGGCGAGCTTCCAAGCTCGATCCGGTTCAGGCGCTACGTTATGAGTGATCGCATGGCCAAAGGTGCACATCCCGTTCTGCAGATGACTGGCGTGAGCCGCTATTTCGTGCAGGGCGAAAACCAGATTTCCATTCTGGACAATGCAAATTTCGCGCTGAAGGCGGGGGAGACGGTTGCGCTTGTTGCGCCGTCTGGGACTGGAAAATCCACGCTTCTGCATCTGGCTGGTCTGCTCGAGCATCCCGATGAAGGCGATGTGTTTATCGATGGCGAAGCCTGCGGAGACCTGTCCGATGATCGGCGCACGGCAATCCGTCGCTCCGAGATCGGGTTCGTCTACCAGTTTCACCATCTGCTGCCCGAATTTACGGCACTTGAAAACATCATGATGCCGCAGCTGATTTCGGGATTGTCGAAGGCCGACGCCAGCGAGCGAGCAGAGCAGTTGCTGGATTACATGCGGATCGGACATCGCGGCCATCACCGGCCGGCCGAGCTTTCAGGCGGCGAGCAGCAACGCGTGGCAATCGCCCGTGCTGTCGCCAATGCGCCGCTGGTGCTGCTGGCTGATGAGCCCACCGGCAATCTCGACCCGGAAACAGCCGGCTATGTGTTTGAAGCGCTTGATGCGCTGGTGCGGCAATCGGGCCTTTCAGCGGTGATTGCTACGCACAATCACGATCTGGCGAGCCTGATGAACCGCAGGGTGACACTTCAGGACGGCAAGGTGGTCGAGCTTTAATGGGGTCAGAGCGGCTCGCCGCTTGACCTGTCGAGGCCTTGGATGCTGGTGCTCTGTGGCAGGCTGCCAAGGCGCGAGAAGGCCTGCAGGAAAAACTGGCTGTCGAACGAAGATCTTCCGGCCCAATAGGCCGATCAGCCGACGATGCCCGCTCCCTCCACGATGCAAACGTGTTCTGATTTATCGCCTGGGACCTCGACAGAGCCCTCAGGCTCGCTTGACTGTTTGTTTTGCTCCCTGTTCGGCGGCGCCTCGGTTGCCTACCCGGCAATGAACGGACTGCCTCGGTGGTCGTGGCGCTGACGGGGAAAGCCTGGCGCATAGTGCGTTTATCCATCGGGGAGAATTGCGCCATCAAAACCTGAGATCAAGCGCTTATGATGAGCGCAAAAAAATTATGGCGCCTTGGGACCGCGCGTGATGAGTCAGGTATTGTGTTTCTTGGCTAGCGCCATCAGGCCCTCCAGCGCGTCCATCGTCACCTTTGTCTCGGCTCCAAAAAGACCTTCTGTGACGTTTAACCCCCACAGAAAAACAAAGATGAAACTGGCCGCCTGATCCTTGGTTATACCATTGGATTCCCACGACACGGATGCCCCGAGCTGCGCAATCAAATCTGCGTATCGTTTGCGCAACATCTCATGTGTGACGGGGTCATGACGCGCTTGTTCCATCCCAACGGTCGCCAGGCTTTTGAAATCTACTCCGTCCTCGCTTTCGAGTGCGGAGAGCGCCGCCCACAAGGACACGATCACATCAGCGATAGATGTTTCGTCGCTTGCCTTCGAGGCTGATGCCGCAACCATCGACAGCAGGTCCTGGGACTGCTGGATGCTCTGACGCACCAACTGCTCCTTGCTGTCGAAATATGTGTAAACCGCTCCCGCCGACATCCCGGATTTCTGGATTATGTCGGTCATAGAGGTGTTTCGAATGCCATTGGTCTGAAAACAAAGGCGCGCTGCCGTGAGGATACGGTCCTTTTGCTGTTGTCTTCTTTGCTCGGAAATACGTGGCATCGGCAACCTTTATAGTCTGACCAGGTGCTTGACAACATTTGCTGTACGGCTACAAAAAGAACGGATATTCTTTTTAATTTGATTGCCGAACGACCTTGGAAAAGGCGTGCGCGCGACCGGAGAAGTTATGCCGAAGCGAGACGCATCCCGGGATCTCAGCTCCCTTATACGTGGGTGGCCCGGTCCTTGGGCCGTTCGACAATTCCTTTCCGATCATGCAGGGCGGGCGCATCGCGCTGGTGCCGACACCAGGCCATTGCACCGGTCATGTCTGAGTTGTCGTCGCGCAGGTGACGTCAGATATTTCCTTTCCGGCGGTGCGACCTACAGCGAAGACAGCCTGCATGCGGGCTGTATTGATGGAGCCACCAATGATGTGATCGCCTACAAAGACACCTCCGCGCGGATCAGGTCATCCTGTAGAGCGCACAAGATGATCATCCTGCCATTTCATGACGACCAAGCCGTCCAACGCATGGCAATTATGCAGCCCTACTAACAGCGTGCTGATGCCCAGTCATCACTCAAAAGGAAACCATCGATGTTCAAACTGACAGCTACAATCGGCACCGCAATGTGTGGAAGCCTATTCCTGTTATGCTTCTTCGTTCCTGCGACTTTCGTGATGCTTTACGGCGCCAGTGCCGACGCAGGAGCCGCCTTCATGGGCCGTCGCGCATCGGTGTTGTTCCTGGGCCTCGCCGTTATCTTCTGGCTCGCGCGCGATGCCGAAAAAAGTGCCCTTCGCGATGCGATCTGCCTTGGCGCAGCGGTCGCTTTCGGCGGCGCTGCGCTAACCGGTTTCTGGAGCTACTTCAGCGGTACATCGGGGCCCCAGATGATCTTGTCCGCTCTGGGCGAGGCAGGCCTGGCGGCCTTGTTCTTTTTGTCAACAAAACGGCCCTGAAGCCTGTCTCTACGAGGCTGTTTCGGCGGAGAACCTGCAAGCACCCAAAGACTGACACCTTATCACGCCAAAATGCCGTTCGCTGCCGTTCAGTCACCGGTTTGGAACGGCAGCAACGTCCGCTTCTTCGATTTTGGCGACGGTCTTCCGATTGATCCCGTAGTGCCTCCGGAGAGCCTTCAGGCTCGTTTGACGACTTTGTATTGCTCCCCTCTCGGCGGCGCTCCGCTTGGCTGCCGGGTATTGAACTGTTTGCCCCAGTCATCGTGGCACTGGCGTGTAAAACCCGGCCCATGGTGCGTCCCGCCATTCCAGGGAAAATAGTGTGCAATCAGGAACCTGGCATCAAAATCTAGTCCGCCTGCTTTGCCGTCACTACCGGTGCGGTTGTCAGCTTGAACTCCACCATTTCCTGAGGCGTCAGGTAGTAAAGCCGGTCCGGAGGCGTTTCCAGGGCGTGGATCCAGAGCCCGTTGCCGATGCTCATCTCGTCGAGATGCCGGGCGATGCGCGCCGTCATGCTCTGGGCACGGGACATGGCCTGCTCGGGAGAAGGCTTTTCCTGTCCGGCATTGAAGACCTGATGGACGCCGAGAATGGCGTCCTCTTCCGCCTCGCGAGACACACCGCCTGCAAAGACCAGCGGGCAGGAGGACGCGCAGAGCGCCTTCGTCGCCACCTTGGTATTGAGACCCTTTTCCCGGATCAGCGTCGACATCGTCAGCGCATCGTCGACGGAGCCGCCCGGCGAATTCAGCGACACCGCCGTCACATACTCGCCGCGCGCCGCGATTTCCTCAGTGAAACGCTCGGCTGCACCCGGATCGATCGTTCCTTCCGCCTTGAGCATGCCGCCGGGCAGGAGTTCGAAGCGCATCGGTTGGCGCAGGACTTCGGGAGAACTCTCCGGCTCGATCGGCGGCGCTTGTGGAACGCCGTCCGTCAGCGCCGGCGGAAGCACAGGGGCGTCCCTCGTCATCGGGTCATAGCCAGGAAGCGCGGCGCTTGCCTGCCTCATTTCCCGCAGGTCCAGGAAAAGGAAGGCGCCCGCTGCCACCAGAAGCGAGAAGAATGCACCGCGCATCAGCAGGCCGTCATCAGCACGCAGAAAGGCTGTCTTGAGGCGCAGGGCGAGCGACGGGGGCTTCACGCGGGCGGGCCCTTGCGCGGCGCCTTCACCGACGTGTCGAGGCTGGTGATGTTGGAGTCTGTCCTCCCGCGCTCGTCCTCGATTTCAACCGTCTGCAACGCCTGCTCGACGTCGATCCCGTGGCGGCCAAGGGCGCGCTGTACCTCCAGCGCCTCCAGAAGTTCTGCCGCGGTGATCCGCTGCGCGAATGGCAGGCGCTCCTCTTGGCTCCGGATCGCGCCGTGAACGACTGCCAGGATGAGGACGAGAACGGCGGGAAGCAGGTCGATGGAGATTGCGCCTGCCCAGGCCGGAATGAAATCGCTCGCATAGCGCAGAACAGCTTCTGCGGAAGACAGCGGCACGAAGCGGCGCTCCGCCACCGGCTCTCGCGCCAGAATATCGTCTGCCGCCTGCGAAAGCACCAGTGACTGGGCGGATACCGAAGCGCGGATGGTCTGCATGACCTCGTCCTGGCGGTTCGCAAGACCGGCAGTCTGGCCATCAGCAACCGGCGCGATGAAGCCGAGCGACAGGTCTTCGGCTGCGCGCTTGACCGACGGTGCAATCGAGGTCTGTTCCAGCGAGGTTATGACGCCTGAGAGCGCCACGACTTCGGCAGAGAAGTCGTCGCTGCGCGGCGTAACAGCCCCTGGCGCCGACACAAGCGTGCGCATGGTCGTCAGATGGCTGCGCCCCTGGTCAAACAGCGTCGTGACCCGTTCACGCGAGGCAATGATGCCGGTCTCGAGCTCGCTGAGCTGCGAGGACATCTGCGACAGAAGCTGGACGACGCTGCCGGATCCGGTTGTTCCGGTCAGTGCGCCGTTCTGGCGCTCGTCGTCTGCAAGCCTTGAAAAGCGTTCCGAGGTCCGCTGGATGTCCGGCAGCAGGCTTTGGGCTGCGAGCGCGTTCTGATGCGCCTGGTCGAGGTCGGCCGTGTAGTCCTGCACCGTCTCGGCCAGATGCTGTTCTAGCGCTGCAGACCCGGCAAGGGCTGCCGCGTTGAGCCAGCTCGACATGGCGATGATCATGGCGCAACCCATTGCCATCACGCCGATCAGGGCGCCGCGGGACGCAGCTCCCGTGACGTGCGGATAGAAACGCGCCATGTAGGACCAGAAGGCGTAGATCGCCACCGAGACCGACGCCGAGTAGATGATGGCGGCGAAGAAGATCGAGGTCGGCGAACCGTCGAGGAGACTGCGGACCCCTAGATAGGTATAGACGCCGGACGCGAGAGCCAGGACAGCAAGCGCAAAGCGCGTCATGGTTTCGACGGCGAGGACGCCGTCCTGCAAGCGATGCGATGCGCCAAGCGCCATGAAGACCTCCAAAGGTAACGAATTCTTAACAAGCTCTGAAAAAGGGGGCAAAATGAAGGCTGTAGCCTGTCTTCTTTGCCAGTTCTGCCGTTTCGGTTTACTCGCGCCTTGATTGAGCGTGGCTTTCCCTCAGGCGTGGCCGTCTGTGTGTCTGTTGCGATCTTCTGGCACTTGAGCGCATGCGCAGGTTGCTGCCTGCCCACGGCTGCTGACGCGCCATTATCGCCGTTCGGTTGTTCCTTCGGTAAAAAGCCCCGCCGCGCTTTTTATTTGGCATCAGAGCCTATTTTTACAACGTCCACGCAGGAGCCTTGGGTTTGCCAAGCAACCGTAAATCCGCGCTTTTGGCACCTTTTCTACCGTGCCGTTTGGGTTGCCAGGTGACGTAGTGGCAAATTTGCAAGTTGATCTTCACATCAATGCCGTTAAGCACAGGTGCCTTGCACGGGTGCGGCAACGCAAATAAGCTGCCGAGAAACTGCAAGAGAAAAACAGGGAGTTATCATGAAACATTTCAAATTCATCGCTGGCGCTACGCTGGCCCTCGGCCTGGCGACCTCCGCCGTGGCGCAGGACATGTCTTTCTTCCGTATCGGCACAGGCGGCACCGCCGGAACCTACTATCCAATCGGTGGTTTGCTGGCCAATGCGATCTCGAACCCTCCCGGTTCGCGTCCGTGCGAAGAAGGTGGCTCATGCGGCGTCCCTGGTCTTGTTGCTTCGGCACTGTCGGCCAACGGCTCGGTTGCCAACATCAACGCCATCGCCGGCGGCACTCTGGAATCAGGCTTCGCCCAGTCCGATGTTGCGACCTGGGCCTATACCGGCACCGGCATCTGGGATGGCAAGCCCGCTGTTGAAAAACTGCGCGCGATTGCCAACCTCTATCCCGAGAGCATCCACCTGGTGGCAAGCGCCGGGTCCGGCATAAACAGCGTTGCAGACCTCAAGGGAAAGCGCGTTTCGCTTGACGAGCCAGGCTCCGGCACCCTTGTCGACGCCCGCGTTATTCTGGAAGGCTACGGCCTGTCGGAAGCTGACATTACGCCCGAATTCCTCAAGCCCGATCAGGCTGCAGACCGGATGCGTGACGGCGCCATGGACGCGTTCTTCTTCGTTGGCGGCTATCCGGCCGGCGCTATTGCCGAGCTCGCCAGCCAGCATGACGTGAAGCTGGTTCCGATCACCTGCGACGAAGCTCCGTCAATCTGTGAGCAATACACGTTCTTTGCATCCGACACCGTTCCGGGCGGCACCTATGAAGGCAATGCGGATGACGTGAAGACGCTCGCAGTTGGTGCGCAGTGGGTCACCAGCGCCGATCAGCCGGAAGACCTGATCTACGGCATCACCAAGGCACTGTGGAACGACAACACCCGCAAGCAGCTTGATGCCGGCCACGCCAAGGGCAAGGCCATCACCGCGGAAACCGCGCTTGACGGCGTCGGCATACCGCTGCATCCGGGTGCAGAGAAGTTCTACAAGGAAGCAGGGCTTCTGCAGTAGGACTAAGACCGGTTGCGTCTTGAACAAGAGCGATCTCCAAGGGGCCGCGCATAAACTGCGCGGCCCTCAGTTTCTAAAGCTCTCAAAAGGTGGTGGGGCCCATGAGTGTGGATAAGCAAAAGCCGGAATCAGCCGATGACACCCGTCAACTGACCGCGGATGAATTGCAGGCGATCGAAGAGACCTACGATCCTGAGCTTCGCTTTCGCGTTCTTGTCTGGCCTTTGACGATAATTACGGCGGCAATCCTTTTCCTGCTGTCGTGCTACCACTATTATACCGCAGGTTTTGGCATCCCGCAGGCCACCGTGCATCGCGGTCTCCATCTCGGTGTCACGCTGCTTGTTGTCTTCCTGAGCTTTTCGGCTTTCGGCAAGAAAGAGATGAAGCCGGGTGCGCTGACACCTTTCGGATTGCCGCTCGTGGACTGGGTTCTCGGCATAGCAGGGTTGATCGCGGCACTCTATGTGCCCTGGATCTACAGCGAGCTAGCCTTCCGTGTCGGAAATCCACTGCCCATCGACGTCGTCATGGGGACGATCCTGATCGTAGTGCTTCTGGAAGCGGTGCGCCGCTCCATGGGCTGGCCGCTGCCGGTCATTGCCCTTTTGTTCATTGCCTATGCCTATTTCGGAAAGTCGATGCCCGGCATTTTTGTTCACCCGGGTGCGAGCTGGTCGAATATCGTCAATCACCTCTATCTGACTTCTCAGGGCATTTACGGCACCGCGCTCGGGGTTATTGCCACCTACGTGTTTCATTTTGTGCTGTTCGGGGTGATGGCGACCCGAATCGGGCTTGGTCAGTTGTTCATCGACGTGGCATCCGCGCTCGCCGGTCGCTACGCCGGCGGACCCGCCAAGGTATCCGTCCTGTCGTCGGCGCTTCTGGGTTCGATTTCGGGGTCATCGATCGCCAATACCGTGACCACCGGTGCGTTGACCATTCCCGCCATGATCCGGATCGGCTATCCCCGTCACTTTGCAGCAGCCGTCGAAGCTGCGGCTTCGACCGGGGGGCAGATCACGCCGCCGGTCATGGGTGCAGTCGCCTTTCTGATGATCGAATATCTCGGCCTGCCGTTGACCACCATTCTGACAGCTGCCCTGGTTCCCGCCTTCATGCACTTTTTCGGCGTTCTGGTGCAGGTGCATCTGGAAGCCCGGCGTCTCGGCCTCCGCGGCCTGTCTGCTGCTGAACTGCCCAATGCCTGGAAAGTCCTGAAAGAAGGCTGGCTGTCGGTTTTTCCTCTCTTCGTTCTGGTCGCCATCCTGTTGTCCGGGCGCACGCCTTTCTCTGCGGCCTTCTGGTCGATCACGGCCTGTATCGGCGTTCTTGTGATCCAGCAGGTTCGGGCAGGCGGTATCGTTGATGGCCTGCGCGGCACATTCCACGGCGTATCAGAGGGCTTCATCCTTGGAGCCAAGCAGTCGCTTTCCGTGACCGCTGCCGCAGCACTTGTGGGAGTGGTGATCGGAGTGGTGACACTGACCGGCGTCGGCTTCAAGATCGCCTATATGGTCACAGGCATTGCGCAGGACTGGGCTGGTTCCATTCACAGCCTACTGTCATTCCTGCCTTTCGAGCTGATGGGCGTTCCGACGCTGACACTGCTCTTCACCCTGATCCTGACGGCGATCGTCTGCATCCTGATGGGCTGCGGCATTCCGACAACCGCGAACTACATCATCATGGTCGCTGTTGCCGCGCCAATCCTTGGCCTTCTGGGGGTCCAGCCACTGGTCGCGCACTTCTTCGTCTTCTACTACGGAGTGCTGGCAGATGTGACGCCTCCGGTTGCCATGGCTGCCTATGCCGGCGCCGGCATTGCCAATGCCAATGCCTTCAAGGCCGGCAATACAGCCTTTAGGCTCAGCATGGGCAAGGCGCTGGTGCCCTTCGTGTTTGCCTTCCAGCCGGCGCTGCTGCTGGTCACCGACAACTTTACCTGGACAGCATTCTTCCTCGCTTTCGGCGGTACGGTGCTGGGGATCTGGGCTCTGGCTGCAGCGGTGTCCAATTGGCTTTTCGCGCCGCTTCGCTGGTATGAACGCATCGGGCTGGTTCTGGCGGCCATCCTGCTGGTTGCGCCTGATTTGGTGGCAACGGTGGTCGGCCTTCTGCTCGTTGCACCGGTCGCTGCAAGGCAATTGCTACAGAAGCGTCGTGCAGCGCCTGGCTAGGGGCGTCCTGTCACAAATCTGGATCTCGCCATGACAGGCTTTTGTTCCGAGCATCAGCCTGTCAGCATGTCGAAATGCAAAGGGACCGGCACGGTCTGCTTGCAGAGCTGTAACACTTTGAAATGATGCATGTCGGTATCCGCCAGTTTCAGCTTTCAGCCCCATCGATTCGCCCCGATCAGCAGACCCTGACCCAGCCCGTATTCCGGTACCCAATTCACACACAAAAAAGGCATGGCGGATATCCCCGCCATGCCTTTGCAATCAGCTCTGTTTGATGCGTCTAGCGCAGGCGCTTGGCGGCCGTTTCGGGCACCAGTTCCCCGGCCAGGCGGCGGTCGAGGTAGTCTTCGCACTCGCCCATCAGTTCATCCACCTTGCCGGTGAAGAAGTGGTTTGCGCCGGCCATTGTCTTCTGGGTGATCAGAATGCCCTTCTGCAGCTTGAGCTTTTCAACCAGGCCGTTGACGTCCTTTTCAGGCGCGACCTTGTCGGCGTCGCCGTGAATGATCAGCCCCGACGACGGGCAGGGCGCCAGGAACGAGAAGTCATAGGTGTTGGGCTGTGGCGCAATCGAGAAGAAGCCCTCGATTTCCGGGCGGCGCATGAGCAGCTGCATGCCGATCCAGGCGCCGAAGGAGTAACCGGCGACCCAGCAGCTTTTCGAATCCGGATGCAGGCTCTGCACCCAGTCGAGCGCACCGGCGGCATCGGAGAGTTCGCCTGCGCCGTGGTCGAAATCGCCCTGGCTGCGGCCGATCGAGCGGAAATTGAAGCGAAGTGTCGTAAACCCGCGCTGCTGGAACATGTAGAACAACTGATAGACAATCTGGTTGTTCATGGTTCCGCCAAACTGCGGATGAGGATGCAATATGATCGCGATCGGGGCGTTCTTTTCCTTGCCCGGCTGGTAGCGGCCTTCGAGGCGACCCGCAGGTCCGTTGAAAATGACTTCAGGCATTGATACTCCATGCATGGGCTGGGTTCGCGCGGCCTGCCGTCCGGATTGTGGATGGCGACAGGTGGTTGGATATCGCTTCCGCGCCCTTGACTGGGGCAGGGCGGCTCCCTAGAACCTAGTTTAGAATAGTTCGAAACTGCAGCGTGATCGCTGAAAGTTTGTGTGTCTTACGGCATCGGGTACAGAAAATTCAAGAAAAATGCGTCTGCCGAACCGGCTGATCGCATTTGCAGGCAAAGAGAAACATGGCCAAAGGGCGTCTTTATTTCGATCATAACGCGACTGCGCCGCTTCTCACGGTGGCGCAGACAGCGATGATCGATGCGATGCAGCTGCCCGGAAACCCGTCCTCGGTTCATGCCGAGGGGCGCAAGGCCCGTGTGGTTGTTACCAACGCTCGCGAGTCGGTGGCGCGGCTGTGCAATGTTCCCGCAGCCCACGTCACGTTTTGCTCTGGTGCGACCGAAGCTGCCAATCACGTGCTGACACCGGATTACCGGATGGGACGATCGCCGGTTCGGGTATCGCGGCTGTTGGTTTCAGCCGTTGAGCATCCTGCATTTCTGGCGGGCGGACGCTTTCCGGCAGACCACATCAGCGTGCTCGCGGTTGATGCTGAGGGACGACTTGATCTTGAAGGTCTCGCCAAGGCCTTGGCTACACATGATCAGTCAAGCGGCCAGGCGATGCTGGGGCTGCAACTGGCCAACAATGAAACTGGCGTGATCCAGCCGTTCCTGGAAGCTGCAGAGATTGTCAAAGCCCATCACGGGCTTATGGTTGTTGATGCGGTGCAGGCTGCAGGCCGTCTTCCGCTGGCGCTTGATGCGCTCGGCGCCGACTTCCTGATTCTCTCCGGTCACAAGATCGGCGGTCCCAAGGGCATCGGCGCGCTCGTGAGTGCAGGTGAAACGCTGATGCCGGCACCGCTGCTGCGTGGCGGCGGCCAGGAAAAAGGCCATCGCGGCGGAACCGAGAACCTGATTTGCATCGCAGGCTTTGGTGCGGCGGCTGAGGCGGCGCGCGAAGCGCTGGGCGATGTCGACTGTATTGCCGTGTTGCGTGACAGGATGGAAGCCGGGTTGCGCGATCTGGCTCCCGATGTGATCCTGCATGGCGTAACCGTCGACCGTCTTGCCAACACAAGTTTCTTCTCGCTTCCGGGTTTGAAAGCCGAGACGGCTCAAATTGCCTTCGATATGGAAGGCGTTGCGGTTTCGGCGGGGGCAGCCTGTTCGTCGGGCAAGATCGGGTTGAGCCACGTGCTTGAAGCCATGGGCGCAGACGCCGATCTCGGTGCAATCCGGATCAGTCTGGGCCGTGAACACACAGAAAATGACATTGAGCGGTTCCTTGAAGCGTTCAAAGCGATTAATACCCGGCGGATTGCCCGCATGGCAGCCGCCGTGGCCGCATGACGCGGCAACGAAATCTGTCCACGAGAGTGGGATATTTTGCGGACTATATGGCGTAGACAGGTGTCACGCCCTACATAGTGACCACCCATTTGGGTAAGTCACACGACGTTAACAAGCTGCCGGCCTTGACCCGGCGAGATTGGAGAGCGCCATGCCTGCAGTGCAGGAGACCATAGATCAGGTCCGTCAGATTGACGTCGACCAGTACAAGTACGGTTTCGAGACCGTTATCGAAAGCGATACCGCACCGAAGGGTCTTACCGAAGACACCATCCGGATGATCTCGGCCAAGAAGAACGAGCCGGAATGGATGCTGGAATGGCGTCTGGATGCGTTCAAGCGCTGGCTGACGCTCGAAGAGCCAAGCTGGGCACGCGTCCATTATCCGAAGATCGATTTCCAGGACATTCACTATTACTCGGCGCCCAAGAGCACGGCTGGTCCGACATCGATTGACGATGTCGATCCTGAGTTGCTGCGGGTCTATGAGAAGCTCGGCATTCCTCTGCGCGAGCAGGAAATCCTGGCCGGTGTGCAGAAATCCAAGATCGCGGTTGATGCGGTGTTCGATTCGGTCTCGGTCGTCACCACGTTCAAGAAAGAGCTGTCGCAGGCCGGCGTGATCTTCATGTCGATCTCGGAAGCCATGCGCGAGCATCCCGAACTGGTGCAGAAGTATCTGGGCACCGTGGTTCCGGTGACTGACAATTACTACGCCACGCTCAATGCGGCGGTATTTACCGACGGATCGTTCGTCTACGTGCCCAAGGGCGTGCGCTGCCCGATGGAGCTGTCGACCTATTTCCGCATCAACGAGAAGAACACCGGCCAGTTCGAACGGACGCTGATCATCGCCGAAGAAGGCGCTTACGTGTCCTATCTCGAGGGCTGCACAGCGCCTCAGCGCGACGAGAACCAGCTGCATGCGGCTGTCGTTGAGCTCGTCGCCATGGACGACGCCGAGATCAAGTATTCGACGGTGCAGAACTGGTATCCGGGCGACAAGGACGGCAAGGGCGGGATCTACAACTTCGTCACCAAGCGCGGCGATTGCCGCGGCAAGAACTCGAAGATCTCATGGACCCAGGTTGAAACCGGGTCCGCGATCACCTGGAAGTACCCGTCCTGCATTTTGCGCGGCGATGGCTCTCGCGGCGAGTTCTATTCGATTGCGGTGTCGAACGGCTACCAGCAGATCGATTCGGGCACCAAGATGATCCATCTCGGCAAGAACACCTCCAGCCGGATCATCTCCAAGGGGATTTCCGCGGGGCATTCGTCCAACACCTATCGCGGCCAGGTTTCGGCCCACCGCAAGGCGTCGAATGCGCGCAATTTCACCCAGTGCGACAGCCTGCTGATCGGCAATGACTGCGGTGCGCACACGGTGCCTTACATCGAGGCAAAGAATTCGACCGCGCAGTTCGAGCACGAAGCCACGACGTCGAAGATTTCCGAGGACCAGCTATTCTATTGTCTGGCCCGCGGCATTCCCGAGGAAGAAGCTATCGCGCTGATCGTCAACGGGTTCGTCAAGGAAGTCATTCAGGAGCTGCCGATGGAGTTTGCCGTCGAAGCCCAGAAGCTGATCGGCATCTCGCTTGAGGGAAGCGTCGGTTGATCCTTAAGGAGATGTAGCCGGGCCGGATGCAACGCAGCCTGCGGCCCGGGTGAAATGCTAGCGAATGATTGGATATCCGCCATGAAATTGAAAGCAGAAACCAAGGTCGAGATCGACAAGCTGAAGAAGCGTTACAAGGATCTGGGCGGCTCGATTGATGATCTGCTTGAGGCTCTTTCCCGGGGCTCCACGACAAGTGACGAGGTGCTGAGCCGGGAGTTGACGAAAGCACGCATGGAACTGTCTTCCATCGCGCGGCGACTGCAGGGTCTGCAGACCGACGATGACTGAGACGGGTTACGCCGACCGCGCAGGCGCCGGGATGTTGGCAGTGGCGCGGTTGGCCTTCGGAGTGTTTTTTGTGGGCTCGGCGGTGCTGAAGCTCATGGCCACGGGGACCATGGTGAAGATGCTCGGCGGCGCTGGCTTCGCGCATCCGCTGCCATGGATCTGGTTTGCCGCCCTTAGCCAGTTGGCAGGTGGCATGGCGCTGATAGTCAACCGTCTGGTGCGGTTGGCTTGTATTGGCCTGATCGTCTACGTGACGCTGGTCAATGTCATATTGCATGGGTTCTGGACCCTCGACGGCGAAGCCGCGTCGATCCAGTTCCAGTTGTTTTCGAAGAATCTCGGCATCATTGCCGGCCTTCTGGCCATTGGTGGTGTTGCAGGGACCTGGGGCTTGGCCCGCAAAGAGGTAAGTTATGCTTGAAATCAAAAACCTTCGTGCCCGCATTGCCGAAGACGGCACAGAGATCATTCGCGGCCTGAACCTGACGGTCAAGGCCGGCGAAGTCGCCGCCATCATGGGGCCGAACGGCTCAGGCAAGTCGACGCTGTCCTACATTCTTGCCGGCCGTGACGACTATGAAGTCACCGAAGGTGACATCCTCTACAATGGCGAGAGCATTCTTGAGCTCGACCCGGCCGAGCGCGCTGCCAAGGGCATCTTCCTGGCGTTCCAGTATCCGGTCGAGATCCCGGGTGTCGCCACCATGCAGTTCCTCAAGGTGGCGATGAACGAGCAGCGCAAGGCGCGCGGCGAGGAAGAGCTGAAGACACCGGACTTCATCAAGCTGGTCAAGGAAGCCGCCGCAGGCCTTCAGATCGACATGAACATGCTCAAGCGTCCGCTCAATGTCGGGTTTTCCGGCGGCGAGAAGAAGCGCGCCGAGATCCTGCAGATGAAACTGCTGGCGCCGCAGCTGTGCGTGCTCGACGAGACCGATTCAGGCCTCGACATCGATGCGCTGAAAATCGTGTCCGACGGTGTCAACGCGCTTCGCTCGCCGGACCGTGCCGTCATTGTCATCACCCACTATCAGCGCCTGCTCGAGTACATCGTGCCTGATAGCGTGCATGTGCTTTACAAGGGGCAGGTGATCAAGACCGGGTCCAAGGATCTGGCGCTCGACCTCGAAGCCAATGGCTATGCCGGGATCATCGAAGCCGCCGCTTGAAGCGACGCGAAAAAAGACGGGCCGCAAGGCCAGGAGAGACAGGCATGAACATGCAGACAAAGCCGCCACACACCGCCGCTGAACAGGCGATACTCGACAGTTTCGCCGAAATGATCGGTCAATTGCCGGGTGACGCGCCGGTGACTGCTGCGCGCGACAGGTTGCTCAGCGACATCAGCAATGCCGGCCTTCCAACCCGACGGATCGAAAGCTGGCATTACACGGACCTTCGCAGCCTGCTGCGCGACGTGCCAAAGCGGAGCAGCGGGTCGGCCAGAAAGCTTGAGCCTCTGGTTCGCGGCAGTGTGGTGCTGCCGGTGGTTCAGGGCCTGAGTTCGGATATGAGCGCGCCTGCGGGCGTGGATCTGGAGCCGTACCTCGATCTTCTGGTCTCCGGTGCCGCAGCGAAAAGTCTTGTCGGGCGTGGTTCGGATGATCTGATTGGGAAGCTCAATGGTGCCTTCGTTCAGGACGGCTACAGCTTCTCGATAGCTGCTGATCAGGCAATCGAAGAGATAATCGAAATCCAGTCGGTCCAGTCCGGCGGTCAGGTGCATAACCGGTTCGTGGCGGCTTTCGGGGCGAACGCCAAAGCGACCGTGATTGAACGCCATCTGGGTGATGAGGGTGAGGCGGGGTTGTCGACGGCTGTCACCACGCTTGATCTGGCCAATGGAGCTGAAGCGACCTGGATCATCCTGCAGGGCTGCGGCCAGCACGACCAGCATCTGGGTCAGCTCAATGCACGGCTCGGCGCGGATGCAAAGCTCAAGCTCTATGTGATCAATGCCGGCGGCAAGCTGGTGCGGCAGGAGCTGCACGTCGAGGCTGCGGGCGAGGGATCGCATCTTGATCTGCGCTGCGTCAATCTTTTGGCAGGCGACAGCCATACCGATGTGACGCTGACACTCGGACACAACGTGCCCAACACCACCTCATCCGAGATTATCCGCAATGTGGTGCTGGACCGCGCACGCGGCGTTTTCCAGGGCCAGATCAGGGTTGCACAGATCGCGCAGAAAACCGACGCGCAGATGGCTTGCAACACGTTGCTGCTGTCGGATGAGGGCGAGTTCGCGGCCAAGCCGGAGCTCGAGATTTTTGCCGATGACGTGATCTGTGCCCATGGCGCCACCGTCATCGATATCGATCACAATCACCTGTTCTACCTGATGGCACGTGGCATCACCGAGAAATCGGCGCGCGGGCTTCTGGTCAATGGTTTTGTCGATGAGCTGATTGGTGAACTCGACAATGAAGAACTGGTTGAAGTGCTTGAAACGCTTATAGAACAATGGCTTGCTGACCATGGCTGAGGCTCTGAATCAGGATTATGATGTCGATGCCGTACGCAAGGATTTTCCGATCCTGTCGCGCATGGTGCATGGCAAGCCGCTGGTCTATCTCGACAATGGCGCATCGGCACAGAAGCCGCAGGTGATGATTGACGCGGTCAGCCACGCCTATTCAAACGAATATGCCAATGTGCACCGCGGCCTGCATTTCCTCTCCAATGCGGCTACCGACGCCTATGAGAACGCCCGCGAGATCGTGAAGCGTTTCATCAATGCGCCATCGGTCGACAATGTGGTATTCACCAAGTCGACCACAGAGGCGATCAACACGGTCGCCTATGGTTACGGCATGCCGAATATCGGTGAAGGTGACGAGATCGTCATCACCATCATGGAGCATCACTCCAACATCGTGCCATGGCATTTTCTGCGCGAACGTCAGGGTGCGAAGATTGTCTGGGTCGGTGTTGATGACCAGGGCACTTTCGATCTGGACGATTTCCGCAACGCGCTCACAGACCGGACAAAGCTGGTTGCGGTGGCGCACATGTCGAACGTGCTCGGCACCGTTGTTGATGTGAAGGAAGTCTGCCGCATTGCACATGAGCGCGGCATCAAGGTTCTCATCGACGGCAGTCAGGCGGCCGTGCACATGCCGGTCGATATGCAGGATATCGACTGCGACTGGTACGTGATGACCGGTCACAAGCTCTACGGTCCTTCGGGCATCGGCGTGCTCTATGGCAAGACAGATGCGCTTAAATCGATGCAGCCTTTCATGGGCGGCGGTGAGATGATCATCGATGTGAGCGAAGACGCTGTCACCTACAATGATCCGCCGCACAGGTTTGAGGCAGGCACGCCGCCGATCGTGCAGGCGATCGGGCTGGGTGCCTCGCTCGAGTACATGGAGAAGCTTGGCCGTGAGCGGATCGCTGCGCACGAAGCCGATCTCGCAGCCTATGCCTCAGAGAAGCTCTCGGCAGTCAATGCGCTCAGGCTGATCGGCACCGCGCCGGGCAAGGGTGCGATCTTCGCCTTCGAGATAGAGGGCATCCACGCCCATGATATCTCGATGCTGATTGACCGCTCCGGCGTGGCCGTGCGGGCGGGCACCCATTGCGCCCAGCCGCTGCTGAAGCGTTTTGGTGCGACGTCCACTTGCCGTGCCTCGATGGGGCTTTACAATACGCGTGCAGAGATTGATGTGCTGGTTGAGGCACTCGACAAGGCACGTGCGTTTTTCTCCTAGACCTTGTCTGGACCAGACAAGGTCTTATTTTCGTGTTTTTGTTTGTCTCGTCGGGAAAACCGGTTCCCACTTTCCCGGACAAACTCTTTAAGGATATGAGCCAATGAGCGATGCATCCGAAACTGACACAACTGCCGTGACCGAAACAGCCAATGCTGTGACGGAATCCGCAATCCCGCGCGACGAGCTTGCGCGGCTGAGCGACGACATCATCTCGGCTTTGAAAACGGTTTATGATCCCGAGATTCCGTCCGACATCTACGAGCTCGGTCTGATCTACAAGATCGACATCGAGGATGACCGCATGGTCAAGATCCAGATGACCCTGACCGCACCGGGTTGCCCGGTCGCTGGCGAAATGCCGGGCTGGGTCGAAAACGCCGTCAACACAGTCGAGGGCATTTCGGGAGTCGATGTGTCGATGACATTCGATCCGCCCTGGACCCCGGACCGGATGAGCGAAGAAGCGCAGGTGGCTGTCGGCTGGTATTAAGCGCACGGATGAGGCGCTGTTGGCTGCTTGTTAAGTTGACTGATCCACACTACATTCATGGAACGAAGCAGCGGGCCTTGAACCCGTGTAGCCGAAGGAGACCGTGATGGGTTTTGCTGTAATGACTTTGACGCCGGCTGCGGCCGAGCGTGTCAAGACGATCCTGAAGACATCCGATGGTGCGCATGGCATACGCGTCAGCATCAAGAAAGGTGGCTGCGCCGGGATGGAATATGCCATCGACATGGCGACCGAAGTCAATCCGAAGGATGACCGCATCGAGCGCGACGGCGCGTCGGTGTTTGTAGCACCCGAAGCCGTGCTCTATCTGCTCGGTACCGAGATGGATTACGAAGTCACCAAGCTGCGATCGGGTTTCGTGTTCAACAACCCCAACCAGACGTCAGCCTGCGGCTGCGGTGAATCGGTCGAGCTGAAGCCAGCCGATCTCGCCAAGCTGGCCGAGGCCGGCAATGCGGTTGTTCGCGCCGATTGAGCTGGCCGACACCTCCAGCAGGTTGAGTTAAGAGCTTTGCAGGTTGAGTCCTGAAATGCCCGCAAGTCGCTGACTTCGCGGGCATTTTTGCGCTTGGGCCGGGCGGTATTTCTGTTGGGTGCCCGGCGCGCTAGGTCAATGTGATCTGAAGACCGTCGAGCGGCAGCCCACTGACCATTGTCGACCATGTCTCGCCCGGCTTGACCGGCAACGCGCGTGTCACCGTACCGGTGGTGACGATCTCGCCGGCGGAAATCGGGTCGGCGCCGGGATCGTTTGTGATCACCTCGATGGCATGACGCAACGCCGACAAAGGGCTGCCAAGAACATTGGAGCCGTGGCCAATGTCGAGCGTTTCGCCATCGCGCAAGATTTCTATCTGGAAGCGTTGCAACGCGGACCGCAGCATCGCCGCGTCTTCATCCGTCATTTGCCGGCGCGGTCCGCACAGATAGGCACCGTGCAGGCCGAAGGCGGCCACAGTGTCGGCAGCCTTGAATTTCCAGTCTTTGTAAAGCGAATCCACGATCTCAAAGCCGTGCGCATACCAGGCAATCTTACCGAGCAATTCGTCCTCGCTTTCTCCGATCCTGGGAGCGCGCGAGAATCCGAAGGCGATTTCGGGTTCAATCCGCGGTTCGCAGAAAGGGGCGAGAGAAAACCGGGTCTCCACCGACGAAACCTCGTGGAAGGTCCTGTCATACATATAGCCCCATATCGGGGCATGGACCTGGTATTCGTCCCAGATGGTGCGGTTGGTGAAGCCGAGCTTTCGCCCGATGACACGCTCGCCTTCTTCCGTGCGCAGATCCCTGATCCGTCGGCTGATCCTGTAGGCTGCTTCAATCGAAAGTTCTTCGGGCTTGGAACAGGCAATCTGCCGCCTGTCGCGGCGGGCATCCAGGATCTGCTGTGCGCGGTTCTCCTCCTCGGTTTCCGTCATCGGTTCACCCCCGCATCTTCTCGCCCATCGGGTCGAACGGCGCCTCGAGCGCGATGCGGGCAGGACGGCGGATGCCCATGATTTCGATTTCGAACATGCCTTCGTCGCCGTTGGTTGCCAGCGCTGCCGGGATATAGCCCTGCGCCATCGATGAGCCGATGGAGTGGGCATAGCCGCCGGAGGTGATCCAGCCAACGACTCGCCAGTCGCCATCGCGCAATGTGCCGCCTTCGGGCTTGGCGATCTCCTTGCCGTTCGCATCAAAGCGTGGCGCGCCGTATCCGTGCGGGGCTTCGACGGTGCCGTAGTCGGTATCGCCGACCCTGGCCCAGACAGGCTCATCGCCCATCACGTCGGCGTCAAGCGCATCGACCAGGAACGAGGTTCGCATCAGTTTCGGGCCGTCAGCATGTTCCTTTGCAGCCGCCTCGCGGCCGATGAAGTCGTTCTTTGAAAGCTTGATGAAGCGGTCCATCGCGGCCTCATAAGGGCCGTAGATGGGACGCAGTTCGCGGAACCAGGTCGGGAAGTTCTTTTCAAGCCGCATCGCCAGAAGCGCGCGCATGCCGAAATCGGCAAGGCCGAACTCTTCGCCTGCTGCCTTGATCGCCCGGTAGACCGCCTGCTGGTAGCAGGGCTCCATCCAGATCTCGTAGCCAAGGTCGCCGGTGTAGGTGACGCGGTTGACCATGCAGGGCGCGCCGCCGACATCCATCTTGCGGAAATCCATGAAGCGGAACGCGCCATTGGAGACGTCGTCATCTGTCAGCTTGGCGAGCAGGTCGCGGGCGCGGGGGCCTGCAATCGAGAGGCCGACCAGATTGAGATCAAAGCGGTGGACCCGGATCGAGCCGTCCTTGGGCAGGTGCTTTTCGAACCAGCGCATGTGGTAGCGCTGCGCTGCGGACGAGCCCCAGACCATGAAGTCCTCGTCCGCCACCTTGGCGATGGTGAAATCGCCAATCAGCTTGCCGAACTCGTTGAGCATCGGGGTCAGCACGATGCGGCCAAGCTTCGGCATGGTGTTGGTCATCAGATATGACAGCCAGGCTTCCGAGCCCTGACCGCTGACACGGTATTTGGCAAAGTTGGCAATCTCGGTGACGCCGACGCGCTCGCGTACGGCACGGACTTCGTTGCCGATATGCGCGAAATCGTTGGAGCGGTGGAATGAGAGCACATCATGTGCTTCTTCTGCGGAGGGTGCGAACCACAGCGGCGTTTCCAGCCCCCAGCTATCGCCCATCACCGCGTGATTGTCGCGAACCATGACGTCGTAGAGCGGCGTGGTCTGCTGCGGGCGTGCTGCCGGCAGTTCCTCGTTGGGGAAGCGGATCGAGAAACGGCGCGAATAGTTCTCGCGCACCTTGGCGTTGGTGTAGCGCAGCGTCGACCACTCGCCGAAGCGAGCGACATCCATGCCCCAGATATCGGCGCCCGGATCGCCATGGACCATCCAGTTTGACAGCGCGAGGCCAACGCCGCCGCCCTGGGAGAAGCCAGCCATAACAGCGCAGGCGGTCCAGTAATTGGTCAGGCCTGGCACTGGCCCGACCAGCGGGTTGCCGTCGGGCGCGAAAGTGAAGGGGCCATTGATGACCTGCTTGATGCCGGCATTTTCCATCGCCGGGAAATGGCGGAATCCGACTTCCAGCGATGGCGCGATGCGATCAAGATCGGGCGCCAGCAGTTCATGGCCGAAATCCCACGGCGTGGTGACCGGAGACCAGGGCTTGCAGGCCTTCTCGTAGGTTCCGAGCAGGATGCCCGAGCGTTCCTGGCGGGTGTAGATCTCGCCCTTGAAATCGATGACGCCGACGAGTTCGCGTCCGGTCTTGGCGTTGAATTCGAGAACCTCGGGCATTTCCTCGGTGAGCAGATACATGTGCTCCATGGCGAGAAGTGGCAATTCGAGGCCGACCATGCGGCCGACTTCGCGCGCCCACAATCCGCCGGCATTGACCACGTGATCGGCCTTGACCGTGCCTTGCTCGGTGACGACGTTCCAAGTTCCGTCAACTTCCTGGGTAAGTTCAATGACGCGGTTGCGCAGTACGATTTCCGCCCCCAGCTTTTTCGCGGCCTTGGCATAGGCATGGGTGGTGCCCGACGGGTCGAGGTGGCCTTCGACCGGATCCCACAGCGCGCCGACGAAATTGCTTTCATCCATCAGCGGGAACATGGCTTTCGCTTCCGACGGGGTGATCAGCTCGGTTTCCATGCCGAGGTAGCGACCCTTGGCGTGGACGAGGCGGAGGAAATCCATGCGCTCGGGCGTGTCAGCCATCATCACGCCACCGGTCAGGTGCAGGCCGCAGGACTGGCCGGAGAGCTCTTCAAGCTCCTGGTAGAGGCTGACGGTGTAGGCCTGCAGTTTGGCGACGTTGGGATCGCCATTGAGCGTGTGAAAGCCGCCTGCCGCGTGCCAGGAGGAGCCGGATGTCAGTTCCGAGCGTTCGATCAGCATGACATCGGTCCAGCCGGCCTTGGCCAGGTGGTACAGCACGGAACATCCGACAACGCCGCCGCCGATTACAACTGCCCTTACATGCGATTTCATTGACCGTCTCCGTGCTTAAATTCGGCGGCAGATTGCGAAATCGAAACCCGGCGCACAAGAGGTAAATGCGACATTGCCAACAAAGAAAATTTGGCCCCGGACACGAACGCGGCTTGTCTTCATTCCGGTGACATTCCACATACAGCCCGCCGGGAAATCATCTCCCGTGCGTCCAACGGGGGTGTTCAATGACAATTTCCATGTATTCCATGACGGTGCCTTACTATGCGTCCATGCTCAGTAACCTGAGCCATGTACTTGCAAAGGCCGAGGCCTGGGCGACCGAGCGCAAGATTGATCCGGCAGTGCTGCTTAATGATCGGCTGGCACCCGACATGTTCACGCTGAAGCGGCAGGTTCAGATCGCCACCGACCACGCCAAGGGAGCGGCCGCGCGTCTGGGCGGCGTGGACGTTCCGTCCTTCCCCGACACGGAAGAAACCTTCGCCGACCTTCATACACGCATCACCAAGGTGCGGGATTTTGTCCTCAGCGTGCCGGAATCGGGCTTTGACGGGGCCGAAACTCGGGACATAACGCTCAAGGTCGGGCCTCAGGAAATGACGTTTTCTGCTCCGCAGTATCTCCAGGGCTTCGCGTTCCCGAATTTCTACTTCCATATGTCTGCTGCCTACGCGATCCTGCGTCACAATGGCGTGCCGCTGGGCAAGGGCGATTTCTTCGGGCGCGGCTGACTTAGAGAGGGGACAAACCAGCCGAGTGTTCTATATAAGGAAATTATGTGGTTAGCTAAGTACATGGAAAATTGGCTGCGATGTTCAGTAACCGTTCATTGCAGCCTGCTAGATTGATGATGATGACAGATGCGCAGGACATAATCTCCACGGCGCGCGGCCGGTTTTGGCTGCGTACCCTTTCGGCTGTCCTGTTTCTGGCGAGCGCCCTATGCGTTGTTCCGGATCGGGCGGATGCTTTCGAAATTTTCGGCATGAAATTTTTTGAAAGCGATACGGTCGATGAAGTGGCAGTCGTCGATCCGCTTTCCTATTCGGTCACGCTCGAAGTCACTGGCGACGATCCCGACGGCGAATTGCGTTCCGAACTGGAAACGGCTTCACAGCTGATGCGAGAATCTGATCGTCCGGTATCGGGCTCGATCGGTCTGATCCAGCGGGCAAATGGCGATTTTGAGCAACTGATCGCAGCACTTTATGAAAATGCCCGATATGCCGGTGAAGTCCGCATTCTGCTTGATGGCAGGCGTCTGGCGGAGCTGCCGCCGGATGCCAACCTTCGGGGCACGGGCCCGGTTCCTGTTCGTATTGTGGTTGATCCGGGCAAACAGTTCCGCTTCGGTGATGTCTCGGTTCGTGATGTTGACGGGCGCGCCTACGCGGCTGATGAGCAGGGATTGACGCCGGGCCAGCTCGCGAAATCGACCGTCATTCTCGATGCCGAAGAGGCGCTGGTTCGGGAGCTGGAAAAGAGTGGGCATCCGTTTGCGCAGGTTTCAAACCGAGATGTTGTGGCCGATCATGCGCGCGGAGTTCTTGATGTATCGCTTCAGCTAGAGGCAGGGCCGATTGCGCCATTTGGCCAGACAGCGGTTGATGGCGCGGAAAGCGTGGATTCCGAATTCATCGCCAGGATGGCGGGTGTCCAGCAAGGCGAGCAGTATGACCCGGCAGCGCTGGCGGCAGCTGAAAAGCGTCTGCGTGCGCTCGAAGTGTTCTCAAGCGTGACTGTGCGTGGCAGCGAAAGCCTTTCGGCGGACGGTTCCGTTCCTGTTCAAGTCTCGGTGGCCGAACGCAAGCATCGGTTCCTGGGGGCGGGCGCCACCTATTCATCCACCGATGGCGGTGGTCTGGAGGCCTATTGGGGCCATCGAAATCTGTTTGGCCGGGCTGAAAAACTCCGTATCGAAGGCTCGGTGAGCAGCCTGGGTAAGACCGGCAAGGCCAAGGACATGACCTGGCGCGGCGCGATGTTGTTTGAAAAGCCCGGCGTTCTTGGTCCGGCATCCAAATTTACATCGAGGCTCGTGGTCCAGCAGGAAAACCCTGACGCATACCGCCGTTTTTCAGTCGAGGCGGCAGCAGGGGTTTCCTATGAGCTGACCCCTGAGCAGACAGTCTCGGCTGGGCTTGATGCAGAGTATGCCAGGCTGACCGACAGCTTCAATGCGAACCTTGAAACCATCACATTGGCCGTGCCGCTTGAGTATGTTCGTGATACGCGCGACAGCACACTCAATCCAACCACCGGAACCCGGTTATCGCTTCTTGTCGAGCCGGCCTATGAAATCTACGGCAGCGCGGCCTTCGTCAAGCTGCGCGCGGAAGTTTCCGCCTACCGGGCGCTCGACGCCGAGAAGCGGTTCGTGCTCGCCGGCCGAGTGGCCGCCGGTTCAATTTATGGCGCCAGTCTCGCCGCGATACCGGCAAACCGCCGCTTTTACGCTGGTGGTGGTGGTTCTGTGCGTGGCTATGGCTATCAGGACATCGGTCCGATCAATGCTGCTGGCCAGGCAACCGGCGGTCGTTCGGTGATCGAGACGTCGGCTGAATTGCGTATCGGTATCACTGACACCATCGGTATCGTGCCGTTTGTCGATGCGGGACTGGTCAGCGCAAACCAGAATTTCTCCAACACCGAGTTCAAGGCCGGTGCCGGGGTAGGCTTGCGCTATGTAACCCCGTTCGGGCCACTTCGCATCGACGTCGCCGTGCCGCTGAACAAGGGGCCAACAGATCCGGGTTACGGGATTTATGCCGGGATCGGACAGGCATTCTGACATGGCGGAGAAGCAAAGAGACAAATCCCGTCCGGGGCTGACCTGGCGCGTGGTTCGCTGGCTGGCCGTCGGCATTCTGGTGCTTTTGGCGGCCGTGATCGTGATATTCACCACGACGCCTGGTGGCTGGCTCATTGCGCTGACATTGAACCGGCTCGGCTCCGGTCCCAGCCAAAGTGTGGAAATCGATTCCATAGGCGGCCTGCTGTCCGGGTCGACGCGCATCGGTCATGTTTTGTTGAAGGATGCGGATGGAGAGCCCTGGCTGCTCCTGAAGGGGATCCAGATCGACTGGTCGCCGCTGGCGCTGTTGAGCGCCGGGCTGGCAATTGATGATCTTACTATCGATGCCGTGGAGCTTGCGCAGCTTCCCAAGGGCTCCGAAAGCCAGTCGGAAGGTGGGTCCTTTGCACTGCCCTTGGCCTTTGACATCAAGCGGTTTTCAGCCCCCGACATCCTTGTTGGTGAGCCGGTCGCAGGCCGCGTTGCGCGTTTTGAAGCCAAGGGAAGTGCCCGCGTCGATGGATCTGTATCGACGGCACTGGCTGACCTCGTGGTCAAGCGGATCGACGGGGTTGGTGGCGAGCTGACGCTGGATGCCGACTATCTGGAAGCCGAAGACCGGTTCAATATATCGGCCACGCTCTCCGAGCCTGCCGGCGGCGTGATGGCAAATCTCCTCAACCTTTCGACTGAAGACGCGATCAGCCTGACCGCGACGTCGCAAGGATCGCTTGCTGACTGGCGATTGAATGCAGCCGGTACGATCAATAACGAGATCGTGGCGGAAGCCAATTTGCAGATGGCTGCAGGCGAGTCCGGTGACGCGGTTTCACTTCAGGCCAATGGCAGGTTTGACCGTTTCCTGCCGCCGTCGCTGGCTCAGCTGCTTTCTGGCCCCAGTAATCTGGTGCTTGAAGGCCTGATTGAGCCCGAGCGGAACGGCGCGGTGATCGACGTCTTCACCTTCACTTCTTCGCAATTGTCGGCTCAAGGGCGCGGTCGTGTGGCGCGCGAGGGAGACGTTGATCTGACGGCGTCAGTTTCTTCGCAACCGGGCGCAACGCCGCTGCAATTTGGCGAGGGTTCATCCCGGGTGAGCATCCGGGGGCCGGAGGCAAAGGTCCGGATAACCGGTAACGCCCAGGAAGCCGCGGTGCGCCTCGAAGTGTCCACAGAAAGTGTTGCTGGATCCGATTTCAGTGCCGACGGGATTTCTGCGGTTGCTGATTTCGACCGTTTCTCGCTCGACACACGGAGCGGCACCGGATCCGTCAATGTGAAGGTCGAGGCAGTTGGTCTGAGCAATGATATAGCGGCGCGCGCCGTGGCGGGTGGCGTGAACCTGTCTGGCGAGATTGCGATTGCCGAAGACGGCTCCATCTCTAGCGATGCATTGCAGGTTGAAACCGGCGTGGCTGCGGTGACGATCAAGGATTTCTCGTTTGATGGCGCTGGCGGTTTGGCAGCAAGCCTTTCGGGCACGATCCGCAATGCCGTGCTGTCGGCGCAGGCACCAGAGTTCATTGGTCCAGAACTGGCATTCGAGGGTACGGTTTCGCGTGACGAGGCCGGCGCGGTGAACGTGAGCGATCTGCAGGCTTCGTCTGAATTTGCCAAACTGTCAGGCGAGGCCGCGCTCACCAGTGAAGGCGAGATTTCGGCGAACATCGAAGCCAGTCTGTCAAAGCTTGCTGGTGCCGAGAATTCAATATCCGGCGGGCTCGATCTGACGGCCAGCATTTCCGGCCAATCTTCCGCTCCGGCCTTTGATGTGAAGCTGAGCGGCAATCAGTTGAAGGTTCAGGGGCGTGACCTTTCGGATCTGGTGCTCACGGCCAAGGGTGTGGCTGATCCAGCCTCTCCGCAGGCCGATGTTGAACTGACCGGGGCACTTGAGGGGCAGCCGGTCAACGGCAGCGTGGTGCTGGCCCAATCGGATGGCGTTGTGCGGATTGACCCATTGCGGCTTCAGGTGGCTGATAATCTGATCTCCGGGTCGCTCGTTCTCGACGAGGCTTATCGCCCAAAAGGGGTGATTGATCTCGATCTCAAGGATATCGGGTCGCTGTCTGCATTGGCGTTGCAGGCAATCAATGGCAGTGGTGGCGGGTCGATCAAGTTCGATGTGAAGGACGACAAGTCTATCGCCGATATCGGGGTTGGGTTTCCCAAACTTTCGGGCGACGGATTTTCGATCCGCGATGCGCAGGTGCGCCTCAGTGTTGCCGATCTCTACGGCGCACCCAAACCCGTCGGAACGCTTGATGTGGCTGCCTTGAGTGCCAGCGGAACCGATGTTTCCGCTCTCAAGGCATCATTCTCCCAGTCCGAGGGCTGGACCGTGATTGAGGGCAAGGCGCAGGCTGCCGGATTTCCGGTCTCGATCAACGCCCGGGTACGGCAGGGAGATGCCGGAACCGAACTCGAAGTCGAGACCGCACGAACGGCATGGAAAGGTCTGGAGATCAACCTGAGCGAACCTGCACGCGTTGTCGTGCGTGACGGTGTCGCCCAGATCGAGCGGCTTGTGATCTCGCCAGGCGGCGGACGCGTGTCTGTATCAGGATCTGCCGGCCAAACGCTTGACCTCGACATTGCCCTTTCCGGTTTGCCGCTGACCTCGGTCAATGCGATCGCGCCGGGCGCCGGGCTTTCGGGCAATCTGTCGGGTAAGGTCAGCGTCAGCGGCCAAGCCTCTGCCCCGGTCGTGGACTTTGACCTGGATGCCGGTGGTGTGCGCGCGGCTGCGGCCTCGTCGGTTGCCGACGTGCCTCTCTCGATAAGCGCCACGGGAGGGTTTAATGCCGGAAAGCTGCGCTTTAATGCCAATGCCAATGCCAATGGCAGCGGGCTGGCGTTCACAGCATCGGGTCAGCTGGATACGGCAGGCGCGCGCGCGATATCGGCAAAGATCAATGGCAGCGTTCCATTCTCTCTTTTGTCGGGAGTGATTGCCAAGCAGGGTCTGGCGCTCAGCGGTGCCGCCCAGGCCAACATCTCGATTGACGGCTCTCTGGGCGCGCCGCAGATTTCGGGAACCATCACCACATCCGACAGCCGGCTGGTTGACGGACGATCCGGCATCGCCCTTGACAATCTGTCGGCGGAAATTGGCCTGACTTCGGGGCAGGCTACGATCCGTTCTCTGTCCGGAGATCTTTCTTCTGGCGGCAAGATCAGCGGTTCCGGGACGGTGCGGCTCGATCCGGCGTCGAATTTCCCGGCTGATCTGAATTTGAAAGTGGCGCGAGGTCGTTACGCCGATGGCCAGATGGTTGCAACGCGTTTCGATGCCGATCTGACGCTCAGCGGCCCGCTGACTGCGTTGCCGCAACTCGGTGGCAGTGTTCGGCTGGACGAAACCACGATTACCGTTCCGGAATCGCTTCCCAGCTCGATCGCGGGGCTTGATGTCTCCCACAAGAATGCCCCCGCCGACATTCAGTTGCAGGCTGAACGTCTGTCCGGTGACAGCGGTGGCGGATCTACGGGTGGATTGGGGCTCGATGTTCGAGTGCAGGCGAGCCGGATCTTCGTCCGTGGGCGGGGCATGGACGTTGAACTTGGCGGATCCCTGCGGCTGACCGGCACGACCGGTGCGCCGGTGGCCGCTGGCGGGTTCGACCTGGTGCGTGGACGACTGAGTGTCTTGGGAAAACGGCTTGATTTCACCCGTGGCAGGCTCGGTTTCGCCGGTTCTGTTGTGCCGATCCTTGATCTGGCGGCATCAAGCACTTCGGGCAGCACCACGGTGACCGTATCGATCACCGGCCCTGCGAATGAGCCGGAATTCAGTTTTACCTCAAGCCCGGAACTCCCAGAGGATGAAGTGCTGGCACAGCTTGTGTTCGGACGCTCGATCAGCAGCCTTTCACCGTTGCAGATTGCCCAGCTTGCCGAAGCCGCGGGGCAATTGACCGGCGCCGTTAAAGGCGGCGGTGTGCTGGAGCGTTTGCGCCGTGCAACTGGCGTCGATGACATTGACGTGCGCACCGACGAGGAAACCGGAGCCACATCGTTGGGCGTCGGCAAATATCTCAATGACCGTACTTATCTCGGGATCGAGAGCGGGTCGTCAGCAGGATCCGGCAAGGCCCGTATTGACCTCGATATCGGCAAGGGTATCAAATTGCGTGGTGAGGCCAGTTCCGGTGGGGAAACCAAGGGCGGTATTTTCTACGAGCGCGAATACTGAGTGCATGCCACTCGGTCTCACCTTAATTTGACCCCTCGTGAAGCAAATCGACTGATGGCACGCGGAGCGGGCGATTGAAAATCATGGTGTAGTGGCCCATCTTTGTTGGGACACCATGAGCCTTCGAGAAGGGATCCGCCATGACCAAAGCTTTTGCCAAGACCGATGAAGCCATTGCACGGCTGACGCCCGAACAGTTCCGGGTCACCCAGCAGAATGGAACCGAGCGACCCTTTACCGGCGAATACAACAGCAACAAGGCTGTCGGCATCTATGTCGACATCGTATCGGGCGAACCGCTGTTTGCATCTTCGGACAAATTTGAAAGCGGCTGCGGCTGGCCAAGTTTCACCAAGCCGATCGAGCCCGCGCACGTGGCCGAGCTTCGCGATGTGAGCCACGGGATGGTTCGCATAGAGGTGCGCTCTAGAGATGGCGACAGCCATCTCGGACATGTGTTCCCTGACGGTCCCCAGGACCGTGGCGGGCTGCGTTATTGCATCAATTCCGCGTCGTTGCGGTTCGTGGCGAAAGCCGACATGGCCGATGAAGGCTATGGTGACTATCTTGACCAGGTGGAGGATATCTAAATGAGCGAGCGAGCAGTTCTTGCCGGCGGGTGCTTCTGGGGCATGGAGGATCTGATCCGAAAGATGCCCGGTGTTGAAGACACTCGTGTCGGCTATACCGGCGGTGACGTGAAGAACGCCACCTACGGCAATCACGGCACCCATGCCGAAGGGATCGAGATCATCTATGATCCGAACCGGATCAGCTACCGTCAGCTGCTGGAGTTCTTCTTCCAGATCCATGATCCTTCCACGCCCAACCGTCAGGGCAATGACCGTGGCATGTCCTATCGTTCGGCGATCTACTACACGGATGATCAGCAGCGCGAGATCGCGCTCGACACCATCGCAGATGTCGATGCGTCGGGTCTTTGGCCTGGCAAGGTGGTGACGGAAGTTGAGCCGGTTGGTGATTTCTGGGAAGCCGAGCCAGAGCATCAGGATTATCTCGAGCGGATCCCGCATGGATACACCTGCCACTTTGTGCGGCCCGACTGGGTGTTGCCAAAGCGGGATGCGGCCGAATAGGCCGAACTCGAAGACGACTGAGACAAAAGCGACCGGCCAGCTACGGATTTGTCAGGGCCGGTAGCTTGCATTTGTACAATGACCTTGCAGAAGGACTTTCCCATGAGCATCGCAGGATTTCACTTTGACAATTCCTACGCCCGCGAGCTTGAGGGGTTTTACGTGCCGTGGAAGGGAGCCGAGGTGCCTGCACCACGGATTATCCGCTTCAACCGTTCGCTGGTGCTAGAGCTGGGACTGGATCCCGAGGTGCTGGATACGGATGCAGGTGCAGCCATTTTTGCCGGTCATGACGCCCCCGAGGGGGCCGAACCGCTGGCGATGGCCTATGCCGGGCACCAGTTTGGCGGGTTCTCGCCGCAGCTTGGTGATGGTCGGGCGCTGCTTCTGGGCGAAGTGATCGACAGCCACGGCAAACGCCGCGACATCCACCTCAAGGGCTCCGGACGCACGCCGTTTTCGCGCGGTGGCGACGGCAAGGCGGTGGTTGGTCCGGTGTTGCGCGAATACATCATCGGCGAAGCGATGCATGCTCTCGGCGTGCCAACCACGCGGGCGCTGGCAGCCGTTTCGACCGGCGAGGAGATCATGCGTCAGGACGGCCCTGCGCCGGGTGCGGTGCTGGCGCGGGTGGCGTCAAGCCATCTTCGGGTGGGCACATTCCAGTTCTTTGCAGCGCGCGGCGAGACTGATCGGCTGAGGCAACTGGCTGACTATGCCATTGCGCGGCATTATCCGGAACTTGCCGATAAGCCGGACCGCTATCTCGGGCTTCTCAAAGCCGTGCGTGACCGGCAGGCAGCGCTGATTGCGCAATGGATGCTGCTTGGCTTCGTGCACGGGGTGATGAACACCGATAACATGACGATTTCTGGCGAGACCATCGATTATGGCCCTTGCGCCTTCATCGATGGCTACGATCCGGCGACCGTTTTCAGCTCGATCGACCAGTACGGCCGCTATGCCTATGGCAACCAGCCGCAGATCGCGCAGTGGAACCTGGCGCGGCTGGCCGAAACAATGCTTGACCTGATCAATCCGAACGACAGTGACGACGCGGTGCGTCAGGCAGGCGAAGTCATAGATGGATTTCCGCTGGCTTATGAACGCGCCTGGCTTGCGGGCATGCGCACCAAGCTCGGGCTGGTCAAGGAGGAGCCTGAGGACAGGGAGCTTGCCACCGGACTGCTCGCGGTTCTGGAAACTCAAGCTGCCGATTACACCCGCGTGTTCCGCAGTCTTGCAAAGGCAGCGTCGGGCGATGCTGCGCAGGCCCGGGCCCTGTTTGCCAATCCTGCCGGGTTCGATGTCTGGCTGCCGCTGTGGCAGGCGCGATTTGCGCGTGAGGACGTGGCCGCCGAAGATAGGATTGCAGCCATGAACCGGGTCAACCCGGTCTATATCCCGCGCAACCACATGGTCGAGGCTGCACTGGGGTCGGCGACCAAGGGAGACCTCGCGCCATTCGAGCGTCTGGTCGATGTGCTGGCGGATCCGTTCACCGAGCGGGCCGGGCTCGAGGTGTTTGCGCTCGGTGCGCCATCGGATTTCGGACCTTACACCACCTATTGCGGCACCTGAGGCTTTCAGTCGGCAATGCCGGTGGCAAAGCAGGTCGGGGCAGGCCATAGTCGCCCCGACTCTGCAACCACAAGGCATCAAGAATGGGCGAGGGCATACATTTCGATCTGGTGGCCCTGGGTGTTCTTGCGGCTTTCATAGCCTATTCGCTGCTCAGCCGGGTGATCGGTCGGTCGATGCTGACCCTGCCGATCATTTTCATGGTCGTGGGCTACATGCTGTCGGAGCCGTTGCGCACCACCGCGCCGCCTGAGGTGCTCGATGAGGGCAAACGGCTGCTGGCCGAAATCACGCTGGTTCTGGTGCTGTTTTCCGATGCCTCGCATGTGCAGTTCTCCCAGCTCAAGCATAACTGGCGATTGCCGGCCCGGATGCTGGTTGTCGGCCTGCCGCTGTCAGTTGCCTTCGGCACGTTTGTCACCTGGCTGATCAGTCCGGAAGGCGGGATCGCCATGGCGCTGCTAACTGCCGCGGTACTGACGCCCACCGACGCGGCGCTCGGTCAGAGTGTCGTGAAGAACTCGGGCGTGCCCGAAGATCTGAGCGAAACCATCAATGTCGAAAGCGGATTGAACGATGGTCTGGTTCTGCCATTCGTGCTGCTTGGCGCGACGCTGGCCTCGGCCGGGATCGGAGCAGCCGATACCGGCGGGTTGGCGCTCGCGGCATTGACACAAGTGGTGCTGGGGCCGCTTGCAGGTATTGCGACCGGCTGGGTTATTGCCCGGCTGATGGATGCAGCGCAGAAGCGGCGGTTTATCGATGCAACGGCGGAAGGAGTGGTGTTTCTGACTGCGGCCTTTACGGCGTTTGTGTTTGCGGACGTCATCGGCGGCAACGGATTTATCGCTGCTTTCGTTGCCGGCATGGTGTTTGGCAACAGCTACAGGCACAACCTCGCTTTTGTCCGCGAATTCATGGAAGGCGCAGGCCAGATTCTGACCATGGCGGCGTTTCTGGTGTTTGGCGCGCTGCTGCTGCCAGAGGGGCTCGCGCATGCATCATTCAAGACTGTGGTGATCGCGGTTCTGTTTCTCACCGTGGTGCGGATGGGGTCGATCTGGATGTCGCTTCTGGGCTCCGGGCTCAAGAGCCGGGAGAAGCTGTTTCTGGGCTGGTTCGGACCGCGCGGGCTGGCGTCGATCCTGTTCACCTTGCTTATGACCGACGCCTTCGATTTTGAAGGCCAGGCCGAGCTTCTGGCTTGCGTCTCGGTAACAGTGGCGCTGTCGATCCTCGCCCATGGCCTGAGCGCAAGGCCGCTCACCCGCTGGATTGCCAAGGGGTAAGGGGCTTTTGCGCCGTTCTGGTCAGGCCTTTTTCAGAAACTCGGTCCTGAGCACCAGGCCCTTGATCTTTTCGACCCGGCACTCGACCTCGTCGGGATTGCCGGTGAGGCGGATGCCCTTGACCATGGTGCCGCGCTTGATCGTGGACGAGGTACCCTTGACCTTGAGGTCCTTGATCACGGTCACATTGTCGCCGTCAGCCAGCACTGCGCCATTGGAATCCCGGGTTTCGTCGCTCATTTGCTTTGCCTTTCAGATTGATTTGCGGGTGGTGTAGCGCCTGGGACAGGCGAGGGGAAGGGGCGCGCAGCAAGCCAGATTCCGGGAGGGTGATTCGTGCTGCCTGTTTCGAACTCAGTCGCCTGATGACATGTAGCTGTCGTGTTGGGGTATTATGGCACTGGTGAACATCTCATGGAGCCCAATGATGACCAGATTCACCCAATTGCTTGTCGGAGCCGCCCTATTGGCTGCGCCCTTTATCACCACAGTTTCAGCCTCCGACATTGAAGTCGGCCCGCGGCCTTCGTTTCTGATTGAAAAAATGGCTGAGGGTCCGCTCAAGGACGAATTGCTTGCCTGTGCCGCCAATCCTGTAGCCAGAACCCTGTTTTCGATCGGTCACCGCGGTGCGCCGCTGCAATTTCCCGAGCATACGCGCGAATCCTACATGGCGGCTGCGAAGATGGGGGCGGGCATCATCGAGTGCGACGTGACCTTCACCAAGGACAAGGAGCTGGTCTGCCGTCACGCCCAGAATGATCTGCACACCACGACCAACATTCTGGCGACGGGCCTTGCGGACAAGTGCACCAAGGGGTTCACCCCTGCAGGGGACGGCAAGGCGTCGGCCGAGTGCCGCACGTCCGATATCACCCTGGCCGAGTTCAGGACGCTGAACGGCAAGATGGATGCGGCCAACAGCATTGCCGAGACCGTCGAAGACTACATCAACGGAACACCCGGCTGGCGGACCGATCTCTATGCTGCGGCCAATGGCACGGTGATGACGCACAAGGAGTCTATCGCGCTGATTGCCTCGCTTGGCGGCAAATTTACGCCCGAGCTGAAAGCGCCGTCGGTCGAGATGCCCTATGAAGGGTTCACCCAGGCCGATTACGCGCAGAAAATGATTGACGAGTACAAGGCTGCGGGGATTCCGGCCTCTGATGTCTGGCCTCAATCCTTCAATCTGGAAGACGTTCTCTACTGGATCAAGAACGAGCCTGCCTTTGGCGCCCAGGCGGTCTTTCTCGATGGACGCTCCAGCGGCGACGGGTTCGACTATCTCAATCCTGCAAGCTTCAAGCCGTCAATGCAGGAGCTGGCCGATCAGGGCGTCAATTACATTGCGCCGCCGATCTGGATGCTGCTGACGGTTGCGGATGGCAAGATCGTGGCCTCGCCCTATGCCGTCGAGGCGAAAAAGGCCGGTCTGAAGATCATTGCCTGGTCGTTCGAACGCGCCGGCCCGCTCAACACAGGCGGCGGCTGGTACTATCAATCCGTCAAGGACGTCATCAACAATGACGGCCAGATGTATGAGGTGCTCGACGTTCTGGCGCGGCAGGTCGGCATTGTCGGCATGTTCTCCGACTGGCCGGCTACGGTGAGCTATTACGCGAGTTGCACGGGTCTGAAATAAGGTCTCTTCATTCAACTCATTGCGCTGCTGATGGCCACGCCAATTGCGGTGTGGCCGCTACGCCTTCAATCCTTCGCTGCCAACTGCGGTTGCCTTGCCGGTTGTTACCGGTAATCGAGCGCGCGGATCTCGCTCACCTCGATGGCCCGTCCGTGGTCGTCGGTTGCGAGAAACCTCGGCGGGGTGTCGCCGTCAAAGATACCGCAGGTGAGGTGACCTGACCGGACCGCACCGGTGTCGAGCGCGATGCGGTTGCGATAAAGCTCCGGCAGCGACGCATCGGTCATGGTGTGGCCGTGGACAACGATTTTCGGCAGAGGCCCGGTGAACTTGAGAAACTTCTCGCGAATCCAGCGTGTGGTCTTCGGGTCCTGTTCGGCCAGCGGCAGGTGCGGATCGATGCCACCGTGAACGAAGACGTGGCCATCGCTCTCGACCATCCAGTTGGCCTCGCGAAGGGTGGCAATATGGTCCGGAACATCATCGGCCAACTGCCTGGCAATGGCATCAAAGCCTACGGTATCGGCAAATCCGTAGGACATGAGTGTTTCGCTGCCGCCATTGGGCAGCCAGCGGTGGGCCGCCGTCTCGTGCTCGGCGGTGGTCGCGGCATCGAGGAAATCGAGCATGAATTCCTCGTGATTGCCCAGAATGAGTTTTGATCCGGGATGGCGCTCAAGGGTCAGGATCACCAGATCGAGGCACTGCCGGCTTTCCGGTCCGCGGTCAATGATGTCGCCCAGAAAGATGATACGGGCATCGCGGTCGCCCATATCGGCGCGGATTGCCGCGAGCAGAGTCTCGAGCAGATCGCGCCGGCCGTGAATGTCGCCAATGGCGTAGGTGAGGGGCATGCGGGGTTCCTTGCGGATTCGGTGCGGCCATTGTCGCATGGCCGCGGCTTGAATTGCACGTCATCGCTTCTCTGACGCTTTGGGGGCTTTGGCTCAAGCCAAGCCGCCAGTCTGGTTTGCCGATGCTCCCTTTCATCAGGTCAGACAGGCTTTTCAGTGGCGAGCGTTTCCTCTGCGGGCCGTTCTGGCGTCGATCGAGAGGCAAACCTGAGCGATTTCCTCCCGCAAACGCATGGTTTTGGCAAGAGAACCTCGGTCAAAATGGCGCAGCAGGGTTGCACAAATGCGGCTGGAGCGTCACATAGAACACGGATCGCCGCATTTGGCGGCTTGCCGCATCGGCATTGATCTCAACCCAGGACGAATTCAGTTTGAAAAAGCAAGTACGCACCACCTTCACCGACCGCCGTCAGGATGCCATGGAAGCAAAGCAGAAGCTTCTGGACAAGATGAAGGCCGCGCCGAATGCGGATGACCCGGAAATGATTGCCAAGCGCGCCGAGCGCGAGGCAGTAGCCAATGCGCGGGAGGAACGCCGCGCCGAACGCGAACGCCTGAAGGCCGAAGAACAGGCCCGCAAGGCAGCGCAGGACGCCGCAGATGCCGAAGCCGCCTATGCGGCTGAACATGCCGAGCGCATTGCCCGCGAGGCCGACGAAGCTGCCCGCGCCGATCGCGCCGTGGCCGACATGGCCGCGATGAAGGAAAAGCGCGACAAGCGCTATGCCGCCCGCAAGGCCAGATAGTTGGTTTCTCCCTCTCCCTGAAGGGCGAGGGAAGGTCGACACGATTGGTCTCCTGATCGTCGTTCCCGATACGCCGATATCCGCGCGTGACAGTGTCACCGACGGTCTGTTCAGTCCGGGTTCCGGTTTCTGTCTCTGACAGGCCGGAATGCGGGGCGCTCGGGCGTGCCCGAATGGATACTAGGGGGTTGGCTTTGGCTCGCTTGCGCTCACCCCGCCGGTGTCGGACCCGATGCCTTCCGGGCGTCGGGTGGTTCCAGAATTGTCTCCCTATCACGCGCACGGACGGTTCGTTTTGTTTGGCGGCCCGCGCCGCCGAACCCGTCCTGCCCGAAAGCCACTCCGGTCTTGCGACCATCAGGTGTTCGGGTCTGCCGGTGGCTAACACGGGTCAGCGTGTTCACCGGCACCGGCACGGCTGTCTAAGCCTCTTGCCGCGATGATGATCCTCAATCCCTCCGACTGACACGGTTCGGCTCCGCGCAGGCCGGATCTACCGTCCTCCGCCGCTCCGGGATCCGTGGTCCCGAAACATCCGATCTGGCGAAAGGCAGGGCCAGTGTCGCATGTGGTGATGAGGTGGGGATAAAATGGGGCTGGATTTTGGGCAAGGGATTGTGATGTTTGGTGGTGGGGGTGGGGATTGTGCGCGGGTGTTGTAAGGTTTTGTACTTGTGCCCGACCCCCTCACCAACAAAATCTGCGATTTAGCTGCGCTAAGACCGCGATTTTGTATCCTCTCCCACCAAGGGAGAGGTAGGGTGCCGCGCGATCCGCATTCTCCTCGCCCCTTGTGGGAGAGGAAGGAAAATCACGGTCTTGGCTTTAGCCAAGTCGTAGATTTTCCAGGTGAGGGGATCAGTGCTATCCTCCCTTAAGTGGAGATTGCACCATGCGCCATCAGCCGCCTGCCACACACCGGCAACGCGCCAAAGAGATGCGTTTCGATGCGACGCGTCCGGAGGCCAGACTTTGGGATGCTTTGCGCGGGCGGCAGCTGGAGGGCTTCAAGTTCCGTCGCCAGGTGCCGCTCAAGGGCTATATTCTGGACTTTGTCTGTTTTGCCCCGAAACTCATTGTCGAGGTTGACGGCTGGCAGCATGCCGACAGCGAGCATGATCGGCGCCGTGACGCCGTGTTCGGCGCGGATGGGTTTCGCATTCTGCGGTTCTGGAATGAGGAGGTTCAGACCAATCTGGATGGCGTCTGTCTGACGATCCTGGCAGAGCTGAGGAATACTGGCGAGGGGCGATAATGTCAGCTCTCCTCTTGAGCGCTGCGCGTGCGTGTGTCCACCTCTCCCCTTGTGGGAGAGGAAGCAATTTCAGCGTCTTAGCCGAAGGCTAAGTGCTACAAATTGCAGGTGAGGGGATCGCTTCTGTCTGCCTTGCAATCAAGTGTCATCTATTCCGTGGAGCTGTTGCGGTTGGCTACCTCAATCTCAGCTTCGTCGCGCAATGCTGCTGTGTTGACGTCTTCGGCATCGTTTTTCTCAGGCTTTATTTTTGGCGCTTGCGGTTGCCACGCTTTCAGATGCTGCCCAATTTGCTCATAGAATTCGGGAATTGCGTGCTCAAGATCGACAATGAAATTCCGCCTTTGCGAAAATCTTGCTCCGAGATCACACGCGAACACCACTTCAAATGAGGTGGCCACCTTGCCATTTTCTTCAGCTTTCTCGGGGGTTTCCCTCAGTACTGCAATTGGATGTTGCGTGAATGGGCCGCGACCGGGCCAAAACAGCCGTATGTAGACATTATCGGATTTCGACTTTTGAAGCTGCCTTAGAAGCCAGTTCAGTCTTGCTTTCGTGGACTTCTTATCTGCTGGCGCATTTACCCTCATGGAGGCGAACACTGATTTTTTCCGAAAATCAGCGGACACCAAAATGGCTCCCGCAGTGTTGGGAATAACAAAGGTTGCATGAAGGCAGTTTTCTGTTGCCAGAACCTGTGCATCAGATTTGAGGCGCGCAACAGGATCGGACGCGTGAACCCGCGGGACCTTGACATTCACGTCCTCGCCAAGCTGCCGACTTAGAATGAGGCATAGGTCTCGTATTTCTTGATACCAAGCCCCCACAACTTCCTGAACGTCATTCGATTTGGGAGAAATAGAACCGCCAGCTTGCACCGCACCGGTAATTGCAGACCATGATGCGGGCATCTGTTCAAAGCTCTTTACACCTGCACTGGGGTGACTGAGAAAGCGCACCATTTCGTTGAGAATGATGCGCTGCTCTTTGTCTTCGATGTCGCCATTTCCTAACTGCAGCGTCGCCTGCGTCAACACATACATCCAGGACCAGTGCAGCACTGTAGCCTTCTTTAGAGATGCTGCACTCAATTGTACCGGGTGGTGCGAAGGTAAAGGTGAGAATTGATTGGAGATCGTTATGAGCGCATCAATGCCGTTTAGCTTTGCAATTTCCAGATAGCTATCGAGCTGTTCTGAAGAAAGTTCTGAATTTCCTACTTTCGCCTCGACAAGCGCGGACCAGGTCTTTGATCCGGTCTTCAGGATGAGTAGTCCATCCGGTCTAGCAGTCTTGTCACTGCCTTTCTTTAGAACCACTTCCGTATAGGTTTCCAGTTTGGATCTGGCTCCAGCCTTAATTCCAAGATCGGCGAGCAAGGATTTGCCGAACCCGTCCACGCTTTCCATACAGGCGAGAAGAATCGATAGAGTTCGACCTTCTTTGGACGTGTCAGCAAGCACTGGGAAAAGGCGCGCTCGCTCTCCTTGGATCAGATTATCAGGCCTATCACTCATCTTAGCCACCCCTCCAAAATGCACCCAGAGATTGAATTTGACCACGCTTGGTTGATATTTGTAAAGCCAATTGTATTTCTGTGAGGAGCTGATTGCCGTTTGGTTGTGATGGCTGACCAACTGAGCAGCGTTTTCTCAAACAAAAAGCCCGGAGCTTCCGCCCCGGGCTGATTTCATCAATTCAATTCAATTCGATCTTACGAACACCCGCTCGTTGACCCGCACGTGTCGCACTTCTCGCAGGTGCCGTTGCGCACCATGGTGAAGTTCTGGCATTCGGAGCACATGTTGCCGGTATACCCTTGCGCGATCGAGCGCAGGCGGCGGTCGGCTTCGAGCTTCTTGGCCTGGGTCTGGGCGTCGGCCTTCGCACTTGCCGCATCCTGAGCCGCGTCATCGGAGAACAGGGTTTCCTCAACCTCGATCTCGATGGCCAGTTCCTCGGCGCGTTCCTCGTAGTCACGCTTGAAGGCAACGGCGCCGTCGGTGAGGAGTGTTTCAGGCTGGGATTTCATCGCCAGGCTGCCGGTGGTCGAGCCTGAAGGGCCCTTGGCCGGAAACGAAGCGGTGATTACCGATGCGCCGGAGGAGGGTGCCTTGGCAGGCGTTGCCGCCTGGCCCTTGGGCTCGCCCGTGCTGCCAATGCTGTTGCCAGCGCCGGTGACGACCTTGAGCGATGCGCCGCGGGTCAGGCCCTTGGAGAATGGCTGCGCCTTGCCTTCGGAAATGCCCTTGCCGAGCGCGGTGTTGCCGAAGTCGGAGGTGTCGACATGGGCCAGATCGTGACGCGACAGGTAGGAGACGGCCAGCTCGCGGAAGATGTAATCCAGGATCGAGGTGGCGTTCTTGATCGCGTCGTTGCCCTGCACCATGCCAGCCGGTTCGAACTTGGTGAAGGTGAAGGCCTCCACATATTCTTCCAGCGGCACGCCATATTGCAGGCCAAGCGAGATGGCGATGGCGAAGTTGTTCATCATCGCACGGAAGGCGGCACCTTCCTTGTGCATGTCGATGAAGATCTCGCCGATGCGGCCATCGTCGAATTCACCGGTGCGCAGATACACCTTGTGGCCGCCGATGACGGCTTTCTGGGTGTAGCCCTTGCGGCGATTGGGCAGCTTTTCGCGGTCGCGATAGAGCCGTTCGACGACGCGCTCGACGATCTTCTCGGTGACGGCGACGGCCTGGGCCGAGGCGGGCATGGCCACCAATGCCTCGATTGCATCATCCTCGTCCTCGTCATCCTCGATCAGCGAGGAATTGAGCGGCTGTGAGAGCTTCGAGCCATCGCGGTAAAGCGCGTTGGCCTTCAGCGCCAGCTTCCAAGACAGCATGTAGGCGTTCTTGCAATCATCAACGGTTGCGTCGTTTGGCATGTTGATGGTCTTGGAGATGGCGCCCGAGATGAACGGCTGGGCTGCCGCCATCATGCGGATGTGGCTTTCCACCGACAGGTAGCGCTTGCCGACCTTGCCGCATGGGTTGGCGCAATCAAACACCGGATAGTGCTCGACCTTGAGGTGCGGTGCGCCTTCCAGCGTCATCGCGCCGCAGACGTGGATGTTGGCAGCCTCGATGTCCTTCTTCGAGAAGCCGATGGCCGACAGCATGTCGAAGGAGAAATCATCCATCTGTGCGTCGGTGAGGCCGAGCACGGATTTGCAGAAATCCTCGCCGAGCGTCCACTTGTTGAAGACGAACTTGATGTCGAAGGCAGCCTTGGTGGCGCCGTTGATGGCTTCGATCTTCTCGTCGGTGAAGCCCTTGGCCTTGAGCGAACCGGGGTTGATGCCGGGCGCCTGGTTGATGTTGCCGTGACCGACTGCATAGGCCTCGATCTCGGCCAGATTGGCCTCAGAGTAGCCGAGCGTGCGCAGGGCTTCAGGCACCGCGTTGTTGATGATCTTGAAGTAGCCGCCGCCGGCAAGCTTCTTGAACTTCACCAGCGCGAAGTCAGGCTCGATGCCGGTGGTGTCGCAATCCATCACCAGGCCGATGGTGCCGGTTGGGGCAATCACGGTGGCCTGCGCATTGCGGAAGCCATGCTTTTCGCCAAGCTTCAGCGCCTTGTCCCAGGCAGCGGTAGCATGGGTGATCAGGTCCTGATCCGGGCAATCCTCATGGATCAGCGCGACCGGGTTGACCGACAGGTCTTCATAGCCGGTGGACTGGCCGTGGGCTGCGAGGCGATGATTGCGGATGACCCGCAGCATGTTCTTCTTGTTTTCCTTGTAGCCCGGGAAGGTGCCGATCTCGCTCGCCATTTCCGCAGACGTTGCATAGGCAACGCCGGTCATGATCGCGGTCAGCGCACCGCAGATGGCGCGGCCTTCCTTGGAGTCGTAAGGAATGCCGGTGGTCATCAGCAGGCCGCCGATATTGGCAAAGCCGAGACCCAGGGTGCGGTATTTGTAGGACCGCTCGGCAATCTGGTGGGACGGGAACTGCGCCATCATCACCGAGACTTCAAGCACGATGGTCCAGAGCCGTACGGCGTGCTCGTAATCGGCGATGTCGATGCGCTTGGTGCCTGCGTCCTTGAACTGCAGCAGGTTGAGCGAGGCCAGATTGCAGGCCGTGTCATCGAGGAACATGTATTCCGAGCACGGGTTGGAGGCGCGGATCGGGCCTTCAGCCGGGCAGGTGTGCCAGTCGTTCATGGTGGTGTTGTAGTGCAGGCCCGGGTCAGCCGACGCCCATGCTGCGTGGCCGATGGTTTCCCACAGATCGCGGGCTTTGAGCGTCTTCATCACCTTGCCGTCCTTGCGGGCGGTCAGGTTCCAGTCGCCGTCGGTTTCGACCGCGCGGAGGAAGTCGTCCTTGATCGAGACCGAGTTGTTGGAATTCTGGCCCGATACCGTGAGGTATGCTTCCGAATCCCAGTCGGTGTCGTAGGTCTTGAATTCGATGTCGGTGTAGCCCTGCTTGGCGAACTGGATGACGCGCTTGACGTAGTTCTCAGGCACCTGATCCTTCTTGGCAGCCTTGATCTCGCGCTTGAGGGCAGGGTTCTGCTTGGGGTCGAAGCAGGCGTCGTTGTCAGCCTCGCAGTTGAGGCAGGCCTTCATGATCGCGGTGAGGTGCATCGCCACGATCTTGGAGCCAGTGACAAGGGCTGCAACCTTCTGCTCTTCCTTGACCTTCCAGTTGATGTAGGCCTCGATATCGGGGTGATCGATGTCGACCACGACCATCTTGGCCGCACGGCGGGTGGTGCCGCCCGACTTGATGGCGCCGGCAGCACGGTCACCGATCTTGAGGAAGCTCATCAGGCCCGACGACTTGCCGCCGCCCGAGAGCTTTTCGCCTTCGCCGCGCAGGTGGGAGAAGTTGGAGCCGGTGCCCGAGCCATATTTGAACAGGCGAGCTTCACGCACCCACAGGTCCATGATGCCGTTCTCGTTGACGAGATCGTCCTCGACCGACTGGATGAAGCACGCATGCGGCTGCGGGTGCTCGTAGGAGGATTTTGACTTGGTCAGCTTGCCGGTGAACGGGTCGACATAGAAGTGGCCCTGGCCGGGGCCGTCGATGCCGTAAGCCCAGTGCAGGCCGGTGTTGAACCACTGCGGCGAGTTTGGAGCGACGCGCTGGGTTGCGAGCATGTAGCACTGCTCGTCCATGAAGGCGCGGGCATCTTCTTCGGAGGTGAAGTAGCCACCCTTCCAGCCCCAGTAGGTCCAGGTACCGGCCAGCCGGTCAAAGACCTGGCGCGCATCGATTTCAGAGCCGTAGCGCTCCTCTTCGGGAAGCTCGGCGAGAGCTGCTTCATCAGCCACAGAGCGCCAGAGCCAGGACGGCACGGAGTTCTCTTCGACCTTCTTCAGGCGTGCAGGAACGCCAGCCTTGCGGAAATATTTCTGGGCCAGGATGTCGGCTGCGACCTGGCTGAACTGAACCGGCACATCGATGTCGGCGAGACGGAAAACGATCGACCCATCCGGGTTCCTGATCTCGCTCGTTGCCTTGCGGAATGCAATTTCCGCGTAGGCTGATTGCCCCTCTTTGGTGAACCGGCGTTCAATGCGCATTGTCGTCCTCTTTTTTGAATTCGCAGCCGAGCGCATTCTTGCGTCACGACAAAATATAACCCGCAGGCTGCGCAATCATTGTGCAGCCAGTTTTTCTACTCGATCACTCGGTGTGATTCCCGCTAGGGGGAATCCTCTATCTTGTGGGTAGGTTGGCTGTAAACACTAAATATAGTGTTAACAACTCGTTTATGCCAGTCCCCATTATGGCAGATCGTCGTCATTTTTCCGCATCAAAACGCGCCCGCCAAACCACCGCGAAAACCGCAGGGAAAGATGCTTTGAACCGAAAAATGTCGGGATTTGACTGGCCTCTAAACATTCCAGCCGCGCTGCCGCCGCAACGTTGATCCTATAAGCAGCGACTCGGACCGATGCGTCAAGAGGTTGTCGCTTGCAGATTCTTGCACACCATATCTAGTGGATGAGGACTGTGGAAAACGAGGACAAATGATCCTTTTCCGCCTTGGGCCATTGCGCCCAGAAACGCCAAGAAACCGGCGGTGAGGGCATGCGGGCAATCCAATACCGACTCAGGTCAAACAGCGAGTGAGCCAAATCAAAGCGTTAGGATTTGTTTTGCCAGCTTGCCTATAGAGGTGAGGGGGGCAAGTAACCTGGAGCCAGGAGGATCCACGGATTGTATTCGGGTTCTGTTTTAGTCGTTCAAAACTTGTTGCCGAATGGATACGCAGCGACATTGTTTTTGCCGAAGGTGGCGCCAGGGTTTTGCGGAAGGTGGCGTCAGGCGACTTTGAGAATCTGGAAGGCGTCACGGATGACATCCTTCAACCCGTCTTCCGCGACCAGTCCAATTGCGGTGGCAATCGGAAACCATTTTCGCCGGCGCTGATCTTTCTCCGGCCATTGATCGCGCTCTTCGAGCAGCTTGAGAAGATAGACATCAACATCACAGATGGCATCGCCGCGCCGCGCCCTTTGCTTGATGTAACGATATTGCCCCACAGGGCCGCCCGGCAGTATTTCGCCGATCAGGCCTGCTTCTTCCCATGTTTCCCGCAATGCCGCTTCAGCGCCGTCTTCGCCGTCTTCGATCCACCCCTTGGGAACGATCCAGCGTCCGGTGTCGCGGCTGGTCACCAGCAGCAGCTCGCGCGTGTCACCCGAGCCGCGGAAAACCGCAGCCGCCGACTGGCGCCTGGACTTCCTTTTCAGACCCTTCTTGGTCTCAACAGGATGCCTGAACAGGTCCAGCAGGTGTTTGAGCCTGTCAAATGCGGTCATGTCGAATGATTCTCCTCGTGGTTTGACCTTCGCATGGGACTGTGACGGTTTTGCTACACCCGTACCAAACAGCTCGGTCGAAGGTAGCGCTGACACCGTAGCTTGATTCGCCCCGTTGCGCCGCGCCTTGTCCGCAAAGCACCACATGACCAAAAAAGGGGACACAACATTAGCTGTGTCCCCAATATAGCGCTTCAATTGATCAGCCCAAGGTCTGTGTCGCGATATGGCTGATCCATTCTCGCCGGACGATCAGAATTCATCCCACTCCTGCGCGACCGCTACCGCGGCTCCGCCACCGGAATGCCGGACTGCCTTGGGGGCAGGCGCAGCAGGCCTCGATGCAGGAGCTGCGGGCTTGGTCCTGGATGCGGAACGGGACGTGTTGCGTTCATTGACGCTAAACACGGCCAGCTTGGTCAAAAGCCCTTCCGCGTCGGTCGCAAGGTTACGGATCGATTTCGTGGTGTCAGCAACGAGGGCTGTATTCTGTTGGGTCGTCTGGTCCATGTTGACCACGGCCGAGTTGATCTCGGAGATGTCGGAGGCCTGTTCCCGGGCCGTGTCGACAATCTTGGCGATGTAGTCGTTGATATTCTTGACCTGCTCGCCGATCGAGCGGAGCGATTCTCCGGTCTGGTTGACCAGCGTCACGCCGCTGCTCACCTGGGTCGAAGACGTTTCAATAAGGGCGTTGATTTCCTTGGCCGCAGCTGCCGAACGCTGCGCCAGTTCGCGCACTTCCTGGGCCACGACCGCGAAGCCCTTGCCTGCCTCTCCGGCACGGGCTGCTTCCACGCCGGCGTTGAGGGCCAGAAGATTGGTCTGGAAGGCGATTTCGTCGATCACGGTGATGATCTGTCCGATCTGACGCGATGATCCTTCGATCTCGGTCATGGCATTGACAGCCTTGGAGACGATCGCTTCTGAGACCGAGGCGTTCTTCGTCGTTTCGTCTACCAGGCGCCCGGCTTCGCTGGCACGCTTTGAAGCGCTCTGCACGTTTTCGGTGATACGGCCGATCGCAGCGGCCGTTTCTTCCAGCGAGACAGCCTGCTGTTCGGTGCGTTTGGAAATGCGTTCGGCATCTGCGCACACGCCGTTGGAGCCTTCGCTCATCTGACGGGCAGAACTGCCGAGTTCTGCTACCAGCTGCTCAAGTGTTTCCATGGATGAGTTGAAGTCACTTCTGAGCACTTCCAGCGTTTCATCAAAACGGTCGGTCAGGCGAAAACGAAGATCGCCTTCTGCCAGCTGACGAAGTCCACGGCCAATGGATTCGATGGCAAACTGCTGCCGCGCGGCATCATCGGCACGTTCGGCTTCGCGGCGTTTGGCATCACCAAGGTTCTGTTGCTGTGCATTCTCGGCCTTCTGCGACATTTCCTTTGCCTGCGCATTGGCGACTTCTGTATTGCGCATGGCTTCATCGCTCTGAGCAAAGGCACTGGCGAGCGAATGGCCCAAAGCCACCAATGCACCGGCTTCGAGAATAAGAATGCCAGCGTGCAGGATAACCCGGCTCAGATCGGTTTCGCCGGGGAACACGGCAGCAGGAATGACGAAGAAGAGCACCAGATGGTGGACAGCCGTCAGACCGGCGAATGCCAGAATTGGCTGCCAGTTGACCCAGGATGCACAGATCGCGAGGCTCGCGAAGAAATACATGTGCATGTCAATCTGGAGCGGTGAACCGGAGAAGGCGTAAACCAGCAGAGCCACACTCGCGGCGTGGGCAAGGGCGGTCGAGATTTGGGTTGCCGTTCCGGTTCGGTCATTCCACCAGGTCAGGGTCGCGACAGCAGCGATTGCGGCGCCTCCGCCCAGAACGATAACGGGATCGGCTTCCATGCCCCACAGAAATCGCAGGAACATCATACCGAGGTTGATCCACAGCAGCGAAACGATAGCGATAGCTGCGCGGGTGCGAAGCGAGGTCATGTAATTCATAGCGAAGATGTACTCCTGCAAAAGAAAGCGAGACTGCCGTCGAGAACCAGCATTGCGCCGGATTTGAATAAGCGTAAGGCGAAACCAGGTTCGTCTGAGTATGCGATGGCCGCATAGGGAGCGCCGGTTCCGTTCATGACGGATCCACCGGCGTCGGAAATGACATCGATTACGCGGCCGGGTTCACTCCAGGGTGCGACAATCACCAAAGCCTGACCATTCCGGGGAACGATTGCGGCCGCCGACAGCACAACCAGAATCACGGCAAGGTTTATGCCGACAATGCGGAATTGGCTGAGCGCGTTGCGCGAAGTTGATGTGGAATGCTGCATGCTTGTGAATGAAATGCCAAATGGCCGCGGTGCATGCCTGCAAGAGGCTCTTACGAGCTGACATCATTTCAGCTGGGGATCTTCCGATCGACCGATATTGTTACAAATGTGTATAAGGTCTGGTTAATATTTCCGGCAATAAATTAGTTTTTATGCATGTTTGACACAGTTAGAAGGCTGCTGGAAAAAACCGGGCCATGCAGCAGCGCGTGCCAACCGCACAAGCATGCGACAGATCAGGGGGCATCCGGATGGGAGGGACGCGCCAATATGTTGAAAACTGGCTGCCGTTTGTCGCGCTCCACGATATCTGATCAGTAGAAGCGCAGTTAGCCGCGGGAATCCTTGGCGATCGGCTCGACATAGGCAAAGCCCATGTCCCAGGGGAAGTAGATCCAGGTATCCTGGCTGACTTCGGTTACGAAGGTATCGACCAGTGGCCGGCCCTTCGGCTTGGCATAAACTGTGGCGAAATGTGCCTTTGGCAGCATTGCGCGAACAATGGCTGCAGTCTTGCCGGTATCAGTCAGGTCATCGACAATGAGAACGCCCTGGCCTTCTGTCTCAAGAATATCGGAGTTGATTTCCTTCAGAACCTGCATTTCGCCCTGATTGACATAGTCATGGTAGGAGGCGACCGAGACGGTATCAATCCGGCGTATGTCGAGTTCGCGGGAAATGATGGCCGCCGGTACAAGCCCGCCACGGGTGATGCAGACAATCGCGCTCCAGGCCTGACCGGTGCCGCTCAGCCGCCATGCGAGCGCACGCGCGTCACGGTGAAACTGGTCCCACGAGACCGGAAAGGCTTTGTCTGGAAGAGACATGGCTGGCTTCCTTGAATGTGCAGGCAATCCCGCAGGCTGCTGTTTGATGACTTAAGCGCGGCAAATAGCCGAAATCAGGTGGCGAAAGCAAGTCAGGTGACGCGATCATATTGTTCTTACGAAAGCTGGTATCGGGTGGCGGCGTGTCAGACAGCGCGCGAAAGTTGGAGGGTAAGGCAAAAAGAGGATGCTTTCATGACCCTGTTCGTTCTCGCCCTCCTGGTTTTTCTGTTTCCGCTGGCCTACAGCCCCGGACCGGGCAACATGTTTTTTGCGGCCCTTGGCGCCCGGTTTGGTGTGTCAGCCACTCTTGCCGCCAATGCCGGGTATCACGTCGCCACACTGCTGGTGACAGCGCTGATCGGAGCGGGCCTGGTCAGTCTGATCGATCCGGATTCGGCGGTGTTTTTCGCCTTGAAAACAGGCGGATCGATCTATGTGCTTTGGTTGGCATGGAAGATGGCTGTTGCCGGGAGGTCCGCCGCCGAGATGCGTGTTGGTTCGGCCGGTTTTCTAGACGGGGTCATGCTGCTTGTTCTCAACCCGAAAGCCTATGTGATCATCGTATTGATGTACTCGCAATTCGGCGGGGTGGGGCTTGCCAGCACGGGTGAACGTGTTGCCGTGATTTCGCTGGTGTTCACGTTGAACAATCTGCTGGCTTTCCTGCTGTGGACGTTGGCAGGTGATGGTCTGGGGCGGGTGTTTCGCAGCGAGGCCGGCGCACGCCGATTGAACCTGGTTTTTGCCGTCGTGCTTGCAGGTGTGGCTTTCTGGATGATGTTTGGGTGATGCGCGCGGCGCAGTCTGGCCGCGCGCCGGTTGGCATCGACTATCGTGACATCAGAACCGGAACATCGGAGCGTTCGAGGAAGGCGCGGGTGACGCCGCCGAACAGCCATTCCCTGAGCCGCTGATGCGTATAGGCGCCCATGACAACAAGATCTGCATTGCTGGCCGTGACCTGGGCGGTTATCGCTTCGGCAGTGGAGCCTGAGCCCTTTGACACGGCTGTGATGTTGACATGGATGCCGTGCCGCGACAGGCAGCTTGCGATATCTGTGCCGGCAAGCGGCGCGTCTATATCGGGCAGTTTGTCGGCGTCGACGATGACGATTTCCACGGCTTCGGCAGCCTTGAGCAGCGGCAGCGCATCATGAGTGGCGCGGGCTGCTTCCCTAGAGCCGTCCCAGGCGATGACAACTCGCTTGATCGGTGTTGCCAGCTTGCCATTCGAGGGCAGGAACAGCACAGGGCGTCCGCCTTCAAACAGCAGTGCTTCGACATTGGTGGCCATATCTTCATTGGCCGCCCGATCGGGTTGGCGCACGACCACCAGATCGGCAGAGCGGGCGCTGACAAGAGCGGAGATGGCGCTGTCGCCGCCGGGAGAGCGGACTGGACGCCACTCATGCGACAGCCCTTCTGTTTCGCACGCCTTGCTGAACGCATCACCGACTTCGCGCATGCGCGCATCGGCCTGTTCATAGAGTGCGGCGATGGTGGCCGCATCGGGAACGTCGATGGGAGCTGAAAGCACAACGAATTGCGACGGTTCGCCGTGGCACCCAATCAGATGCACTTCGCTGTCGGCTGCGAAACCGGCAATTGCCGAGGTCACCGGTGCGACGTCGGCGGTTGTTGCATAGACAGCGAGGATCGTATGATAGCCCATGATGAGGTCTCCCTTGTGTGGCGCGATTGATGCGTCAGTGGAATCACAATGCTTTGAGCAGTCTGTCTTCGCATTGATCCTTATCAAACAGCTTTTGTGTGGAGTGTCGCTTCGACGCTCACCAACATTGCTTCGACATCAAGCCTGGCCTCTTCGATCGCGCTCTGGTCCCTGCCGCGGATGACAATTTCGGTCGAAAACTTGTCACCCGAAAATCGCGGATAGGAGCCGATATTGACGTCGGGATGGGCTTTGGCAATGGCGCTGAGCGGATCGCCGATATCGCCTTCTCCGAAAGGACAGCTGACCTTCTCGGAGAGGATTTTCACGCCCGTTCTCAACGTTGGCAGGACATTGTCGAGCATTGCCTGGAACACGGATGGGACGCCTGCCATGACATGGACATTGCCGATGACGAAACCCGGAGCGCGGCTCACAGGATTGTCGATATGTTTGCTGCCGACGGGCATCCTCGCCATGCGGCGGCGGGCTTCTGTGAATTCCAGGCCGCGCTCGGCGTAATTCGCGGCAAGCAGCGCCAGGGCATCGGCATCATGGGTGCAGGCGACGCCAAAAGCCTTGGAGACCGCGTCTGCGGTGATGTCGTCATGGGTCGGGCCGATGCCGCCGGAGGTGAAGACATAATCATGGCTTTGCCTGAGAGCATTGAGTGCATCGACAATGCGGTCCTCTTCATCCGGGACGATGCGGACTTCCTTCAGCTCTATGCCGGCCGCGGTCAGCAGTTCGGCCAGGTGACCTATGTTCTTGTCCCTGGTGCGGCCCGACAGCAATTCGTCGCCAATGGCGAGCGCTGCAGCGGTCACGGTTTGGGCGTCGCTCATGGTCATTCTCCTCCACCAAATCGCTTTGAATAAACCTGTTGCCGGTATTGGCGCAAGGGAGCCATACCATGCAATCAGTGTGAGCTTGTGAACAATCTGTGCTGCATTTGCGGGGTTTCGGTGAACAGCAAAACACCTATGTTTTCGGACTAGACCGTCGCTGGCGGAAAACACGGAAAAGGATTTGAAAATGGCAAAAGTACTGGTGCTTTACTATTCGAGCTGGGGTCACATGGAGACCATGGCACAGGCCGCTGCAAAGGGTGCGGCTGCTGGCGGGGCTGACGTGACCATCAAGCGCGTACCGGAATTGGTGCCTGAAGATGTAGCCAAGCAGTTCCATTATAAGATGGATCAGCAAGCGCCTGTCGCCGACCCGGCTGAACTTGCCGATTATGACGGCATCATTTTCGCTGTGCCGACTCGCTACGGCATGATGGCTTCGCAGATGAAGAACTTTCTCGATCAGACCGGCGCGCTTTGGGCAACCGGCGCACTGGTCGGCAAGGTCGGCTCGGTGATGGCATCGTCGGCGACACAGCATGGCGGTCAGGAATCGACCATTCTGAGCTTCCATACGGTACTTCTGCATCACGGCATGCTGATTGCCGGTCTGCCATACACTTTCCAGGGCCAGATGGGCGTCGGTGAGGTCAAGGGCGGTTCGCCTTACGGCGCAACGACAATCGCTGATGGCGATGGTTCGCGCCAGCCTTCCGCAGTTGAACTCGAAGGCGCGGAATTCCAGGGCAAGCGGGTTGCTGAAATCGCTGCCAAGCTGGTCACCTGATCGACCCACACGCAGCCACGCCTGTTGGTTGCCTTATCAAGCGCCCCGTTGTTTCGACAGCGGGGCGTTTTGGTTTTTTGCGCAATCGACCGCAGAAGTCTTGCCTGTATGCTGATCGTCAGTTACCGACTAGGTCACGTGCGGACGTGGCGAAACTGGTAGACGCAAGGGACTTAAAATCCCTCGGCCGCAAGGCTGTACGGGTTCGATTCCCGTCGTCCGCACCATTGATTGGCACTAGACCCTTCCGCCACTTTCTTATCGCATCACCCTCAAGCTGTGATCTTGAAGCCTATGCGCAGGCCGCCCCAGTGGCGTCCGTTGATGATGATGGGGGCTGACAGATCCTTCATCAGGCTGAAATTGCCGCCGCCCATGTCACGGCGGTAGGTTTGCAGCAGGAACGGCTTCTTGTTGCGGCCGGCGGCCAGGCCTGTGCGATCATTGAAAATGCGGCGGTTGCGGCAGTTGCCGGCGTTCCAGACGGGATCAGCACTCTGGGGTTGCGAGTAGATGTGGTTGTGGGTCGGCAGATAGCCATTGCGGTCAATTGCTGCGCAGAAGGTCACACGCGGATCAAAGTCCAGCATAGCCTCCTGAATCGGTGGCAGCAGACGGTCGGTGTGCCGCGTGAAACGCGTCATGTGCTGAAGCGGATCGGTCCCTGCAATGGCTGTGTACTTCTCGTCAAACAGATCGGAGAGGGAGATTTCTCCCGAACTGACTGCTTGCTCGAAGATCGAGGCCACTTCGTTTGCCTTGGCGATGCAATGGCGGATGAGGGGCGTGTCTTCGGTTTCAATTCCGCTCTCGGCAACTTCGCCAATGACGTTTTCCGAGAAGGAGACCAGACGGTCGATCTTGGCGCTGGCGGAGGTTAGCATTTCGGCGCTGGTGTGAACATGCTTGTCCAGATCGGACACCTTGGCGAGGACTGTAGAACAGGCCCGTGTGGTCTCTTCAACAGGGCCACTGATCCTCTCGATTTCAGTGATCATTCCCGCGACCGTCGCACTGAAGCCGGTAAATTTCTGCAACTCGCCGTCTATTTCGGTCGAACGCTGGTGCGCGGTGGTCGCCACCAGTTCGTTTTCCGCGTTTTGTTTCTGGAGCTTGTCGACAATCGAGCGCAAGGCATCGAGCCGGGAGACGATATCGCGTGAAACGGTGCCGGTCTTGTCTGCCAGTTGCTTGACCGCATCGGCGACAACGGCAAACCCGCGTCCTGCTTCGCCGGCATGGGCCGCCATGATGCCTGCGTTGACCGCCAGCATCTGGGTCTGGGTGGCAATTCCCTGGATCGATTCGGAGAACGAGTGGATTTCCTTGATCTGGCCCGACACCGAATTGAGAACCGTCGTGATTTCCGTGGCATTGGTTGCCATCGAGCTGATGTCCGAGACCGCGTTGACCAGGATGCCGTTGACGCTCTTGGTGGTGGTGTCGAGGCCGGCCTGTGTGGCCCTGGCAGCTTCGATTGCACCACGGGACGCATCGGCCACGGTCTGATTTGAGCGCGCAATCATCGAGATGTCGCGGGTCAGGGAATGGAATTCCTCGGCCTGCTTCGACATGGAAGTGGAGACGTCGCCGACCATTCCGCTGGTATCGGCGATATTGACGGACAATTCACCGATCTGCGAACCGATCACGTTCATCGCCCGCTCGAGCCTGGCCTGGTCTTGCGCGGGGGGCGCCAAGACTTGCGCGTCGTCTTGCCCGGTATCTGGCCCGGCATCTGGCCCGGCATCTGGATGATTGTCCGGCTCGTCGGCAAAAGAAACCTGCAAAGCATGCATTCGATTTTATCCTCCAGCTGGGTGGAGGTAAGCAGGTTTTGGTTAATTGTTGGATAATTTAGCGAGTTTGGGCAATCCTGGTTAGATTATTCGCGCCAGAAAGCTGGCAGCAAAAGCACTAGAACCACCAATATTTCCAGTCGGCCAAGCAACATCAAGAAAACCAGTATCATCTTGGCGGGGTCGCCGAGTGAGCTGAAGTTGCCTGCTGGGCCGATAACCGGACCGATCCCCGGACCTACGTTGGCGAGAGCGGTAATCGAGCCCGATACTGCTGTCTCGATGTCGAGGCCCGTGGCGGCAAGCGCAATCGAGCCGAGCGCCCAGATGCCGATATAGGCGCATACGAAGAGAAACACGGTGCGCTGCATGTCGGCCTCGACCGCGACTGAACCGTAGCGGACCGGACGAACAATATTGGGATAGATCAGCCGCATCAGGCCCGAGCGGATCGAGCTTGCAATGATAACCAGCCGGTAGGCCTTGATGCCGCCCGAGGTTGACCCCGAACATCCGCCGAGAAAAGTTGCCATGAACAGGATTGCAACGGTCAGCGGCCCCCAGAGCGTGTAGTCGGCGCTGGCAAAGCCTGTCGTGGTGACAACGGAGACGACATTGAAAGCTGCGTGGGTGAGGGCCATGCCGAAGCTCTCATTGTAGGACAGGCGCAGGCTGAGCGCGATCAGCACGGAGAGCACGAAGACGATGCCGGCATAGGCATAGATCTGCGGATCGCGCAGTGCATCAAGGCGGCCACGCACCGCAAACAGGATGAGAACGGAGAAGGGCAGGCCGGCGATGGCCATGAATATGGTCGCCGTCCAGATCAGGCCAGGTGACTGGAATGCGCCGAAGGATGCATCGTGGGTAGAGAAGCCTCCTGTCGCCATCGTGGTCATGGCATGGTTGAGGGCGTCAAAGTCGCTCATGCCCAGAAGCCGGTAGAGAACGGCGCAGGTCACCGTCAGGCCGATATAGATGGCAAAGAAGGCACGTACGAAAACCGCGAACCGGGCGAAAGGCTTTTCCGATGTGTCTGACGATTCCATCTTGAACACGGTGAAGCCGCCGACCTTGAGGAACGGCAGCACCAGAAGTCCGAGCGCGACGATGCCGATGCCGCCGATCCATTGCAGCAGGGAACGCCACAGCAAAAGCCCCGGAGGCGCCGAATCAAGTCCGGAGATGACGGTGGCCCCCGTCGTGGTCACGGCGGAGACGGATTCAAACAGCGCATCGGCCATGTCCAGCCCGAGGGAGGCAAGATAGAACGGAATGGCGCCGGTCACAGACAGCGTGATCCAAAGCAAGTTGACGACAAGGAAGCCCAGCCGCCTGGAGAAGGGGGCGTTGACGCCGCGATTGGCGGTGGCTGATGCAAGGCAGATCGCGCCGACGGAAAAAGATGAAACCGCAAAGACCTGCCAGTCGGGATTGCCGAAGTAGAAATCAACCGCTGCAGGAGCCAGCATGGCGACCGATAGATACAGCCCAGCCATGGATGCGATAAATACCGCCGATCGGATCGTATTGCCGTGCACCCGTTGCCCTCTCAAAAGCCGGAGATAACCAGATCTGGTTGGCAACCGGCAGGTTCCCGTGGCATAGACCCGTCATGACCGAAAAACAATCTCCCGATGCTTTCCGAGCTTCCGTCAACAGCGCTCTTGTCGAGATGCGGGAGCTGTTTGCGGAAACGCCGTTGCAGCTCAATGATCATCTGTCGGTGAAATTTGGTGCGAGAATCTGGCTCAAACGGGAGGATTTGTCGCCGGTCCGGTCCTACAAGATCCGCGGTGCCTTCAACTTCATCCGCAAGGCTCTGCTGGCAAATCCGCAACAGAACCTTTTTGTTTGCGCGTCTGCCGGAAACCACGCCCAAGGCTTTGCATATGTCTGCCGCCACTTCGGGCGCAAGGGTGTTGTTTTCATGCCGGTGACGACGCCGCAGCAGAAGATTGACAAGACGCGGGTTTTTGGCGGCGAATTTATCGAAATCCGTTTGACTGGAGATTTTTTCGACGCCTGTTACGATGCGGCACGTGAATTTGCCGTCACCGAGAACGCCCTGATGGCGCCGCCGTTCGATCATGACGACATCATCGAGGGGCAGGCGAGCGTCGGTGCCGAAATTGCGGCTCAGCTGCCGGACGGCGAGAGCCCGGATCTCATTGTGCTGCCCGTTGGTGGCGGTGGTCTTTCTGCAGGAGCAGCACGCTATTTCGAAGGTCAGGTGGATACCGAGCGCTTCCTTCTGGTTGAACCGGCTGGTGCGCCGAGCCTGAAGCAAAGTCTTGTAGCAGGTCACAGGGTCAAGCTCGGCAAGATCGACAATTTTGTCGATGGGGCTGCGGTGGCCGAAATAGGCGAACGCAATTTCGCGATCCTGCAGCGCTTCCGGTCCGATCAGGTGATGACTGTGCCTGAAAACGCCATCTGCCTGACGATGACCAGGATTCTCAACACCGAAGGCATCGTGCTTGAACCTGCCGGTGCGCTATCGATCTCTGCGCTTGAAGCGCTCGGTCCTGACAAGCTCTCCGGCAAGACCGTGATTGCGGTGGTGTCAGGCGGGAATTTTGATTTTGAACGGCTGCCCGACGTCAAGGAACGGGCCATGCGCTACGCCGGGACCAAGAAGTACTTCATCCTGCGTCTGCCGCAGCGACCTGGTGCCCTCAGGGATCTTCTGTCCCTGCTGGGACCGGAAGACGACATCGCCCGGTTCGAGTATCTCAAGAAATCCGCCAGGAACTTCGGCTCGATCCTGATCGGGATCGAGACCCGGGAACCTGAGAGCTTACTGCGGCTCACTGAGGCGTTTGATCAGGCTGGCATGAGTTACCAGGATATCACCGACAACGAGATCATCGCCAACCTGATCATCTGACCGGTACGGGGGGATACGCGACGGCTAGAGGTTTGCGATCCACTCGCCCGTCTGTGCGGCCAGTCTCTCGGTGGTTTGCGGTGAGAGGGCATCACCTGCAACGACATGATGAGTGGCGGTGCTGTCGTCGGTCACTTTGATGGTTCTTGTCGGCCCGCCCCAGTTTTCGGCTTTTGCCTTGACCAGTTCGGGCCGGATTACCTGATCAAGCGGCGAGTAGACAAACAGCGACGGCAGCGTAATCGTTCCGGCATCAGCGGCATTGGCGAGATCAACCAGTGCTGCCATCGGCAGCAAGGCGGCACTCGGGTATTCGGAGGTCCAGTACCTTGCGTGCAGGTCGTTGGTGGTCTCGAACGAACGGCGTTCACCGACGACCAATCGCACCATTTGCCTGGCCCACGGTATTGTCAGCAGGCTCGAACCTCTCGCCTGAATGCCGTAATTTGGTGAGAACTGAACCAGTCCGGCCACATCACGCATAAGCGCTGGCTGAGTGGCGGCCCAGGTGGTGAGCGACGCCCCGGTGGATGTCGCCATCACGATCACGCGTTCGCCAAGTTTTCGTCCAATTGCGACCGCTTCGGCAAAATCGTTGACCCAGCCATGAACCGAGGCCTCGATCATCGCGTCTCCGCTGCGACCGTGGCCCTTGAGGCGGGCATAGTAGAGATTGGCCCCCAGGCTCTTTGCAACGAGATCAGGCAGCGGGCGCAATTCGCCGGGGCTGGCGGAGAAACCATGAATATAGATAATCGCGATTGGCGTGCGGGCGCGCGAGGCCGGGTCCGCCCAGATGATCTGGCGTTCATTGCCGGGGCGCAAATCGTCATAACGCGCCTCTGAAGCTGCGAGATAAGCATCGAGGTCGTCGAGCAGGGTGGCTTCGTCAAAATCCACGGTCGTGTCAGCGGACGGGCGCGGCCCCAGGGTGAACGCGGCAAAGCCGGCAGCTATCAGAAAGCCCAAAAAATACAGCGTCATGCGTGTCCTTGAGGGGATGCCCTGATTTCGTGCGGCCTGCCAAGCCATCACCATTGCAAGGCATTTTGCTGACGCGATGTCGAGCGCAGAAAACCAGGGGCGCAGCAGCAGGCTGCTCCCGACTTCATGCAGCCTAACGGTTGTGGAGGAACATCTTGTAGTAGCTTTCCACCTTGGCGCGGTTGTTTGACGTCAGTACAAGTGCCGCGCCGATGCGGCCCCCCCTGATCCAGCGGATAGTGCCGATCAGCAGCCCCATCTCTTCGGTTTCGACATTGATCTTGTCGCCTGCCGCCATGGGAATGCCGGCATCAAGTTGCAGGCAGATGCCGTGCTGGGACAAGTCAATCACCGCTCCGGTGGTTTTCTGTCCCATGCAGTCAATCTTGGCCTTAACTCTGGTCTTGTCCCGCTTGAGGGCGCGGCCGCTCAATTCCATCATATCAAATCGCTCCCCTGGCTGGCTTGAGGGGAGTCTCGCACTTCGCGGTAATTAATTTGCTAAGGCTCCGACCATAAAAGCGAATTGGCGGCGAGCAAGCGGACGCCGGCAAAATGCCGGCCTCAAGGCAATGCGCCATACCCACGGCGCCGATGGTCGCGCCGCGGGTATGGGCAGTTGAACGCCAGACTAGAGTGTGATGCGAAACAGGGCGAAGCCGTCGGCGCCATCGCCTGCGGGTTCGATGGACACGCCCTTCACGTCGTCAACAAAATCCTTGGCTTTCGGCCCTGAGGAAAACAGAAGGCTGGCGCCTTCCACAGGGGCAAAGCTCCAGTTGGCATCGGCGGATGGATTGATGGTTCCCTGATCGATGATGTAACGCACGATCACGTCGCGGTTGGTGTCTGGTGCCTGAAACACAACCTTGTCCGTGCCGATCTCGGGGAAGTTGCCACCGCCGCCAGCGCGATAATTGTTTGTAGCGACCACAAATTTCTTCTCAGAATCAATAGGTTGGCCATTGAAGCTGAGGTCCTGAATCCGGTTGCTGCCGGCGTTCTCAAGTTCGCCCTTGGAGCTGTACTTGGCAGGCTGGGTCAGGTCGACACGGTAGGTCACGCCGTCGATGACATCGAAATTGTAGGACGGGAACGCGCTATTGATCAGCTCCGCATCCTTGGCACCGGGTTCGATCTGATTGAAGATGCCTGCCGACATTTCGAGCCAGTCCTTGACCTGTGCTCCGGTGATCACGACAGCCTGAACCGTGTTGGGATAAAGATAGAGATCGGCCACATTCTTGATGGCGACATCGCCTGCGGGAACGTCGGTGTAGTATTCCGCGCCGCCTCGGCCGCCGGCCTTGAAAGGGGCGGCAGCTGACAGGACCGGCAGGTCCTTCCACTCTGTCTCCTTGAGCATGTCCGCGATGTACCAGGTCTGGGCCTGGCTCACGATCTGAACAGAAGGATCGTCGGCGACAAGAGCGAAATAGGATTGCAGCGGCGCCGATGTCTTGCCGACAGCGGTGCGGACATAGGCAAGCGTTGCCTCATGATCTGCCTGTGCTGCGGCAAGCACTTCGGGCTTGTCGGCGACCAGGGCATTCACCTTCCGGTCAACGCGCTCGTAGATCGGCCGGGCTTCCGAGCTGTGGCCGATGATTTTCCACGCATTGCCGTCGCGCTCCAGCATCAGGTCGATCAAGCCCAGATGGGATCCCCAGAACCCGCCCATGACGCCGGGCTTGCCGGAGATCGTGCCCTTGGCATTATCGACACCCGCCACGCCATCGAACTTCGGTCCGGGAAAATCCAGATGGCTATGGCCGGTTACGATCGCGTCGATGCCGGGTATGGCGGCGAGGGGGACAGACGCGTTTTCGAGGTTTTCGGCCCACTCCTGCTGCCCAATGCCTGAATGCGAAAGCGCAATGACGACGTCGGCGCCTTCTTCCCGCATCTGCGGAACCCAGGCTTCTGCCGCCTTGACGATGTCGCGGGTGGCGGCATTTCCGCTCAGGTGCTTGGCGTCCCAGTTCATGATCTGCGGCGGGACAAAGCCGATCAGGCCGATCTTGATCTGGTGTTCTTCGCCGGCGCCATCCTTGATGGTGCGATCGAGGATCATGTAGGGCTTGAGGAACAAATCGTCATCGCGCGGGTTGGCGGCAAGTGCGCCTTTGGCCAGATTGGCGCAAACAAGCGGAAAATTTGCGCCGGCGATGACCTTGAACAGGAAGTCGAGGCCGTAGTTGAATTCGTGGTTGCCGAGTGTTCCCGCGTCATAGCCAAGCACATTCATGGCGGCGATGATCGGGTGCATGTCACCCTCCTTCATGCCCCGCTCATAGGCGATATAGTCGCCCATCGGATTGCCCTGAAGGAAGTCGCCATTGTCGACGAGGATAGAGTTCTGGGCCTCCGCGCGGATCTGGTCGATGATCGATGCGGTGCGGGCCAAACCCATGGTGTCATTGGGTTTGTCGCCGTAATAATCGTAGGCGAATACATGCACATGCAGGTCGGTGGTTTCCATGATGCGCAGATGCGCCTGGTTGGCGTTGGCGCGGGCTGTGAACGGGTGCACCATGACGAGCGCGCTGGTGGCGGCAAGGCCACCCAGCAGGGACCGTCGCGAGATTGGGTGCAGCATATCGAGAATGCGTTGGTCTTTCATGGACTTTCTCCCTGCGGTTGACCTAAAATGCATTGATGTCGGGTACTTCGGTACGCTTCAGCATTCCGGCTTTTCGTCACGTCTGGCGGCAAGCCATAGATGGCAAGTGTGATCCCGACATGACACTTGCGCAACCGAATTCATCGGCACCGCGAAAGGGGCCGAACTTGACCGGCAGATGCCGGCAATCAGATGGTTTTGAAAGTGAGGAGTTTGGCATGGCAGGCATTATGGACAGCATCCGCAATCTGTTTGGTGGCGGTTCCACGTCCGGTTCGCCGCAGGCCGCCAACGAGCCTGATACCTACAAGGATTGCCTGATCTATGCCGAGCCGATGGCAGAAGGCGGGCAGTGGCGGGTGGCAGGGCGTATTGTCAAGGGCGAGGGTGAGACTGCGAGGGAACACAAGTTCATTCGCGCCGATATTTTCTCGAGCCGCGATGAAGTCGAGGCTGCGACGATGCGCAAGGCACGGCAGATTATAGACGAGCAAGGGGCGGCGCTGTTCAAGTAGGACGCGAAAACTCCATGCACAAACGGCGCGCAACCAATGGTTCCGCGCCGTTTCATTCGATCTGCCTGTTCAGGCTGCGAATCGATCAGTCGAAGCTGACGTCGTTGTCTTCCAGATAGACGTTGCTGGCTTCGCAGATGTCGATGCTGATTGGCTCGTCGAGCACCTCGCCACCGCCATCACCGACCCAACCCACCTGCAAGACCTGTTCGCACGGGCCGGCATTGGCATGAAAGCGGGCTTCGGCGGATTCGCCCGGGCGCACCTGAATGGAAAGCCAATTGGTGCTCCAGGTATCGCCGTCGTCTTCGCTTGTGTAAAAGCCCGAGACAACATTGGTTTCAGTGTCATTGTGAATTGTGAAAACGCCGTCGGCGCCGGTGCCGGCAAATGCACTCGTTGCGGTGATGGCAGCGGCAAACAGAATTGCCGCGGATGTCTTGATAAATTTCATGAGCTTTCCTCAGTGGTGACGTCGTCGTCCCGGGCGCACTGGTAGCGGTTAGATGTCAAACGGTCCAGTAGGAATAAGGACTTAGGCATTGCCGTGCCAGATCTCAGGAAGCAACCATATTGGCGTCTTCGCGCTTTGCGATCTTGTGCGATTCCTCAGTGCTTCCGGCCTTCCAATAGCTGGAAATATAGAGATTTCCGGTGTCCAGACCGCGCTCTTTGCGGAAGTAGTCGCGCAATTGCCGCATTGTGGCGAACTCGCAAGCGGCCCAGACAGAAGGATTTTCAGCCGCGAAGGTGACGGCTTTGACGCGGTCAACCAGCAGCCCGCTGTCTCGACCGGGATGCGGATTGACCACCCATTCGATGATGAAATCGTTTGGTTTCTTCAAGTCCTGAATATCCGCTTCATCCATGATCTCGATAACAGCCGTGCCTTTGGCCGTTTCAGGAAGCATCTCGATGTTGCCTGAGATGGCGGGAAGCGCGGTCATGTCTCCCACCAGCAAATACCAGTCCGCGTCAGCATGAACGAGTTTGCGTGGTCCCGGGCCACCTACCATTATGCTGTCGCCTACCTGCGTATTCAGCGCCCAGAGGGTGGCGGGTCCGCAAATTTCGTGCAGGGCGAAATCCACATCGATTTCCGAAGCCCGATGTGAGCGCACCGTATAGGTCCGGACGACCTCGCGCTCGCTGTCGGTGTCTGGAACGCGGAGTTTGATATAGGCGCTCGTCTGGTTTTCCGGGAAATCTAACATCCCGGCGCCGCCTAGCGTTATCCGCAGCATGTTCGGGGTCACCTGCCGCTTGCCGACCACTTCCAGTTTCCGGGGTTCGGGACGCGCCATTGTCTTGCTCCTTCAGGTCAAATGTCTGGAGCCTCCCTAGCAGATCTATCTGAAAATAACATGAGTAATTTTGTCATGTATCAGGCAAGCCCTACATTCGGGCGGTCGATGATTTCGCGCAGGGCAAAGCTCGAGTTGATCTTGACCACATGGGGCAGGGCGGAAAGCCAGTCGCGGTGAATGCGTTCGTAGTCCTCGAGATCGCGGGCTGCGATGCGAAGGATGTAATCATATTCGCCGCTCATCAGGTAGCAGACCAGAACATTGGGGCAGCGCTTCACCGCGGCTTCGAACTCGGACAATGTCTTGGCGAATTGGCCGGAGAGCGAAATGTGCACGATGGCGATCATCCGGTAGTCGAGCGCCTTGTGCGACAATTGCGCGTGGTAGCCCTTGATGACGCCCGATTTCTCCAGAATATCGAGCCGCCGCGAGCAGGCCGAGGCCGAGAGGCCGACGCGTTCAGCCAAAGCCGAGTTGGAGATTCGCCCTTCGCTCTGAAGTGTCTTCAAAATGGCAGTATCGAGTGTGTCCAGCTCATGCATGTGTGGAATATCCGAATTTTGGTGCAATTGACGCAATAATATTCGAAAGCCATGGGTGCAACAAGGCCAGTTTGCAAGGACATTTCGGGGTGCAAATGTTCGAATTGATCGCATTGAAACTGGATCCGGCGCTTGAGGCGCCCATACCACTCGGAGGAGACATCAATGCGCGTCGGCTGCCCTAAGGAAATCAAGAACCATGAGTATCGTGTTGGCCTGACCCCAGGCGCGGTGCGCGAATATGTTGCGCATGGCCACGAGGTGATTGTCGAGACCAAGGCAGGCATGGGCATTGGCGAAGACGATGCGGCCTATCAGGCTGCTGGCGCGAAGATTGTCGGCAGCGCCAAGGAAATATTTGAGCGCTCTGACATGGTGGTCAAGGTCAAGGAACCGCAGCCGTCCGAATGGGCGCAACTGCGTGAAGGCCAGCTCCTCTACACCTATCTGCACCTGGCTCCGGATCCCGAGCAGACCAAGGGCCTGCTGGCATCGGGCTGCACTGCCATTGCCTACGAGACCGTAACTGACGATCGTGGCGGTCTGCCGCTGCTGGCGCCGATGTCGGAAGTGGCGGGCCGTCTCGCCATCCAGGCAGGCGCCACATCCTTGCAGAAGGCCACTGGTGGCCGCGGCATCCTGCTGGGCGGCGTTCCCGGTGTTCTGCCAGCGAAGATAACCATAATCGGCGGCGGTGTTGTCGGGCTGAACTCGGCCAAGATGGCTGTGGGCCTTGGCGCCGATGTGACCATCCTCGACCGTTCGATCCCGCGCCTGCGCCAGATCGACGACATCTTCAATGGCCGGGTTCATACCCGTTACTCGACTATCGAAGCGCTGGAAGATGAAGTGTTTTCGGCTGACGTGGTGGTTGGCGCCGTTCTGATCCCGGGTGCTGCCGCGCCCAAGCTGGTCACGCGCGAAATGCTGTCCGGCATGAAGAAGGGCTCGGTGATCGTTGATGTCGCCATCGACCAGGGCGGCTGCTTTGAAACCTCGCACGCCACAACTCATGCCGAGCCGACCTATGAAGTCGATGGCGTGATCCACTACTGCGTCGCCAACATGCCAGGCGCCGTACCGATCACTTCGGCGCATGCGCTCAACAATGCGACGCTGCAGTATGGCCTGATGTTGGCCGACAAGGGACTCAAGGCGATTGCCGAAGATCGGCATCTGCGCGCCGGCCTCAATGTTCACAAGGGCCGCATCACCAGCCGTCCTGTTGCCGATGCGCTCGGTTATGAACTGGCAGATATGGATCAGGCGCTGAAGGTGGCTTGAGCCGCCTGCAGCCAACAAGCTCCGTGGGCTCGTCCACAAGCCCGACCCGTCCGCATCAAATCATGCGGGCGGGTTTTTCGTTTGGGTGCCCTGCCAGCGTTAGGCGGTTTCTGCCCGTACCGCCTTGCAGTGATAGCAATTGTTGCGCGACGAGCGGATGTGGACGGCTTCAACGCCAGGACTTGTCAGGAGCTCTTCCAGCCGGGCCTCTATCTCAGACAGTTTGACGACGCCGCCGGTGCCATAGATCGTCCTCTGATCGGCGTCGTAGCCGCGCAGGATATAGTCCGGGCTTTGCAGAAACGCAGGCAGCTGATCCTGCTCGATGGGCGCGGGCGTGCAGAGATCGGCGTGAAGGAACACCGGTCCGGTTTCGGCATAGGCATGGGTTGCGGTGAAGGGGCGCCATGCCGCAATCAGATAGGGTTCACCCTTGCCAACCATCTGCATGCAACAGCGGCATGGAACGCCGGTTCCATCGGAAATCCGCCGTTCCGGCGCATTGCCGTTGGCATCCGCTCCACCGCTGCGCAAATGCTCGGCGGTAGCCTTGTCCATGGGTTCAAACTTGATGTGCATGAGTATCCTCGCTTGCTTGGTTAAGCAGCGAGTTAGCCCGGCCTGTTAGATCGCCGCCACCCGATTTCAGTCGGCGGTGTCACTTCCGGCTTTCATCAATGCCAGAATTTCCTCATCTGCCAGCGGCCGGATGATGGCCTGGTTTTGGCTCACCGGTTCGAAGCCCATCTTCTGATAGAGCGGCAAGGCGGCGGGGTGGTCCAGCGTATTGGTTGATACGATGACGCGGGCTGGTGTGGTTGACCAGGCGGTCGTTACGGCCTGCCCAAGCATCCATTCACCGAGGCCACGTTTGCGCACATGCTCCATCAGGCCGAAATAGGAGAGCTCCACGGTCGAATCATCGAGGTCGGCCAGTTCAAAGAACCCGGCCGGAGCGCCATCGACGCTGAGCACGAAAATGCGTGTGGTTTTTGCATGCACGATGACGGAAAGATGGTCATCACTCATGCGCAGGCGTGCGACCCAGTGCCATTCCTGGCCAACCTGCCACTGGAGATAGCGATAAAAATGCAGGGGTATGTCTGTTGCCTTCATCAAGGTCGCATGCAGATTGACGGGCAGGGGCGCGATCGCGCGAGGCCTGCGTTTCATCTCAAGGTGCGTGACAGTTGCCTTGAGCGATTTTGGTTTTGCTGACTTGGCCATCTCAGGCCTCTCCCGTGACAATAGGGGTGTCCTCGCGGCCGCCCCACTCGGACCACGAGCCATCGTAGAGCGTATTGTCGTGGTGGCCGGTTGATTGCAGAGCAAGGGTGATCACCGCCGCAGTCACACCGGATCCGCAACTTGTCACCACTGGTTTGTCGAGATCGAGCCCGGATGCTTCAAGTGCTGCGCGCAGGTCCTTGATGGGTTTGAGCTTTCCGCCCTCGGTCAATGTGGAGAACGGAACATTGCGTGCTCCCGGCATATGGCCGGAGCGCATGCCCTGGCGCGGTTCAGCTTCGACCCCGGTGAAACGACCGGGTCCGCGGGCATCGGCGATCTGCGAGGTTTGAGTGTCGACGATAGAGCGCATGGCGTCAAAATCGGTAATCGCCTGCAAGTTGAGAGTGGCATTGAACTCAGCGGGTTCAGGCGTTGCCGGTTCGCCGGTTTGGGTTGGCAGCCCTTCTGCCTTCCAGGTATCGAAACCGCCGTTGAGCACGTATGTGTTGCCTGCGCCAAAGATCCGCAGCAGCCACCAGACGCGGGGCGCCGTGAACATGCCGGGGCCGTCATAGACCACGATGGTGTCGGTTTCAGAAAGCCCAAGCTCTCCTGCTGCGCGGGCGAAATCGGCTTCATCCGGAATAGTATGTGGCAGGTTTGATCCCGGAGCGACGATCTTGTCCTGATCGAAGAACACCGCGCCAGGAATACGCGAAGCTGCAAATTCCGCAGCGCCGTTGCGGTTCTGGGCGGGCAGATACCATGAGGCGTCAACAATCTTCAGGCCTGGCTCATTGAGCCGGCTCTTCAGCCATTCGAACGAAACCACGAACGGACTTTGATCGGGTGAAGTGGTCATGCAGCAATCCTCATATGCGGGGCCGGGCCTGACATTGATGAATCTACTGCCCGGACCGCATGTTATGCGATGGCAATGGCTTGCGGCAATGAGGCAGGCCGACTTTACAGACAAAAACGGGCCGGTAACCGGCCCGTTCAAATCGAGATTCTACTGACTTAGTAGATTGATGTGGGGTAGTAGTTTTTCGCCTCGTCAAACTGGACCGCAGTCGTTTGCGTGGCGATGTCGTCAGCGTCATGATCGTTTTCGGTCGTCTCGTTTGTTCCCAGGAGCTTCAGGGCTGTTTCGCTTTCGCCGGCAGCTTCGTTCTGGTTCGCTCCGGCTTCGCGGGGACCCATTCCACCGACCGGGGGCGATGGCGGACCGTCCGGACGATTGCCCGCGGTCTTTACGCTTGGGTCCGTGGCGAGAAACGCGCTGACACGGTCTGACACAGTACGTCCGGCGTCAGCCTGGACAACGGTCTCTGTCTTGGGCGCAGGCAATTTGTTGCTGTTTCCCAGGGCGGGTGCGGGCACAACGCTCGGGACCATTGCGGAAACCGGGTAGGTAATGGCTTGAATGGAAGGCATCGGGTTGCTTTGCAAAGTTCGGTGCGAAGCCCCTAAAGGCTTCGATCACAGCGTGTATTTTAGACCGCCGGGCGCACGAAGCCCCCGGTTACAGGTCAATCTCTACGCTGATCCCTTTAACGAGCCGTCAAACAGAATCATAAAAATGTATGGATCGCTACTGATCACCACCTGCCAGCGACACCCGGCTTGCTGGCTTCAACCGGGATACGTCAAATCGCCGGGTGATCAGGCGGGCAGTGGTCCGAAACGGATGCGGAAGCGGCGGTTTTCCTTGCCCTTCTTTTCGATCTTGCCGATGTGGATTTCACCGACTTCAGCGGTTTCACCAACATGGGTCCCGCCGCACGGCTGGCTGTCGATCGATGAGCCTTCGCCGATGCAGACCAGGCGAATCCGGCCCTGTCCGCTTGGAGGGCGCACGTTCTTGGATTTGACCAGATCCGGGTTGGCTCTAAGTTCCTCTTCCGAGATCCATTGATTGAAGATCGGATGGTTGGCTTTGACCAGCTCCATCAGCTTTGCCGTCACCTCGGCCTTGTCGATGGTGTCGGTCATGTCGAAGTCGATCCGGCTGTCGGTCTCGCTGACTGCAGCCCCGGTTATAGGATAGGGGCAGACCACCGAGAGCAGGTGGCAGGCGGTGTGCATGCGCATCAGATTGTAGCGTCTGTCCCAGTCGATGTGCTGCACGAGCTTTTCGCCAACTGCAGGGACCGACTGGCCTGGTGCCGGGACAAGAATGATCTCCGCCTTGGTGTCGCCAGTCACGGTGCCCGCGATCTGGATCTTGTCGCCGTTTTCGCGCTCGAGAAACCCGGTATCGCCGGGCTGGCCGCCGGATGTGGCATAAAAGCATGTCTGCTCGAGCAGTATGCCGCCATCTTCCCGGATGCCGGTGACAAGTGATTCAACGGTCGAGAGATAGGCGTCTTCAAGGAAAAGGGCGGTCATGGAACTCATTCACTCATGTAGGGGACGGAAATATCGCTCGTGCGGGTCAGCCATTCGGGAACCGGGAGATCCTTGGACGTCAGGAACTCGGGATTGAACAGCTTGGACTGATAGCGGTTGCCGTAATCGCAAAGGATGGTGACGATGGTGTGGCCCGGTCCCATCTCGCGGGCCATGCGGATGGCGCCGGCGACGTTGATGCCGGATGATCCGCCAAGGCAGAGTCCTTCATGTTCGAGAAGATCAAAGACCAGCGGAACTGCTTCCGAATCAGGAATGTTGAAGGACATGTCGGGCGTGAACCCTTCCAGATTGGCCGTGATGCGGCCTTGGCCGATGCCCTCGGTGATGGAGTTGCCGGAGGATTTCATCTCGCCGGTGGTGTAGTAGCTGTAAAGCGCTGCCCCATCGGGGTCGGCCAGGCCGATCTTCACCGATTTCGAGAAGCCTCGAAGGCCTTCAGCCACGCCGGCTAGCGTGCCGCCCGATCCGACGGCGCAGATGAAGCCGTCGACCTTGCCATCGGTATCGCGCCAGATTTCGGGAGCAGTTGTCTTCACGTGGGCACGACGGTTGGCGACGTTGTCGAACTGGTTTGCCCAGATCGCACCATTGGGGTCTGACTTTGCGAGCTGCTCTGCAAGCCGGCCTGACAGCCGGACGTAATTGTTGGGATTGCGGTAAGGTGCTGCCGGCACCTCGACCAGCTCGGCGCCGAGCAGCCGCAGCGCATCCTTCTTCTCCTGGCTCTGGGTCTCGGGGATGACGATGACGGTCTTGTAGCCCAGAGCGCAGGCGACCAGTGCCAGTCCGATCCCGGTGTTGCCGGCGGTTCCTTCGACAATGGTGCCGCCCGGGCGCAGCAGGCCCTTTTCTTCGGCGTCACGGATGATTTCCAGCGCAGCTCTGTCCTTGACCGACTGGCCCGGATTGAGAAACTCGGCCTTGCCAAGGATAGTGCAGCCTGTGGCTTCCGACGCAGCGTTGAGTCGGATGAGAGGCGTGTTGCCGATGGCGTCGAGAACGGAATTGATGGCTGGCATGATTTATCCTGTTATTGGCTGTGGGTGCACAGGCTTGGCGAGAGTATGCAGCCAGTTCTGGCTTCTCAAGCGTCTTGTTGCAAGAAACCTGTTCTCCCTGTCACACAGTACAAGGGAAAATTTGCCTTCAGATGGCAAAAATGAGAAATGGCATATTCCGGTGATCCGTATTGTTCAGTCAGGCGTAAAGAGTGACAATCGGATTAGACAGAAACGGATGTTCGTTCGTCAGATCGAAGTCGTCGTTGAAAATTTGGAAAGCTGAAAACGCATGGTGCGTGAACACATCGATACCATCGACTCGCTGCTTGCCCGGTATGTCGCCGGTACCCTTCCTGCGCCCGCGCGGGTGCTGGTAGAGGCTCATCTGGAGTTGAAGGCCGAGAACAGGATCAAGGTTGCCAATCTTGAAGCCATGGCCGGTCTTGAATTGATGGCGACTGACCCGGTGGCACTTGAAAACCGTGATGCGATGCTGGCAGCGGTGCTTGCATCGAAATCTCCGGAAGCAATTGCTCCGGTGAGCACTGGCGAGAACCGGATCTTCCCCAAGGCGCTTTATGATTTTGTCGGCTTTGATGCCGGTGACGTGCCGTGGCGTACGCGCATGCCCGGTTTCAAGGAATATGACCTTGGCGACATCGAGGGATGCCATGTCAACCTTTTCTGGATCAAGCCGGGCCGCACCGTGCCTGCCCATACCCATGAGGGCAGTGAATTGTCTCTCGTGCTTGATGGAGCATTCAGCGATGCGCGCGGTCACTATGGCCGCGGCGATATCTCGGTTGCCGATGACAGCGTCGATCACCGTCCGAGTGCTGACAAGGGGCGTCCCTGCATAGGGCTTGCTGTCATGGATGCGCCCTTGAAGCTGACCGGCTCATTCCGGCAGTTGATTGGCGACATCATCGGCTAGCGCCGTCTTCTTCAGGCAGATTGAACCAACAGGCCGTCTGGAACGTAGTAGGTTCCAGACGGCCTTTTTGATTGGAGACATGCATGACCACGTTTACAGCCACGCCATCAGATGGAGCAGCCTGGGTGACTGGCGCCTCAAGCGGGATAGGCCGGGCCTTGGCGTTGGATCTGGCGGGCGAGGGGTTCACGGTTTACGCCACGGCGCGAAGTGAAGATGAACTGGCCGAGCTTGCGGGCGAGTCAACCGGTCTGAAGGGCCGGATCGTCGCCGCTCCCGGTGACGTGACGGATATGGATGCGATGGCGGCGATTGCCGCGCGCATTGATGCTGATGGAAACGGTCTGGCGCTGGCGGTGTTCAATGCCGGGGTCTATCTGCCGGTCCATGGCGAGACGCTGAAGGTTTCGGACTTTGACAAGACATTTGCGGTCAACCTGTCGGGCGTGGTCAGGGGACTGGTTCCTTCGATCGATCTTATGAAAGCACGCGGACGCGGTCAGATCGCCATCGTCTCATCGGTCACCGGCTACGGCGGGATGCCGACAAGTGCGGCCTATGGTGCAACCAAGGCAGCACTGATCAACATGGCCGAAAGCCTCAAGTTCGACCTCGACAAGTTCGGTGTACGGATCCAGGTGATCAATCCGGGATTTGTCGATACGCCTGCCACTGCAGACAATGCGTTTGAAATGCCCGCTCTGATACAGCCGGAAGAAGCGGCAAAGCGCATAGCCCAGGGGCTGAAGTCAGGGTCTTTCGAGATCACTTTCCCGCGCCGGTTCACCTATGTGCTCAAGGCGCTGCAGTTTCTTCCCTATCCGGCCTATTTCTGGCTGATGAATGCCGCAACGGGATGGAAAAAGCGACCGCTTGAAACCGGCTGATCGGGTTCAATCAGCTCGCTTCAATGCGGCTGCGAAGGGATTTCTGCGCTGCCTCGTCCAGCGGGAAATTCCACATGATTGCAATGCTGGCAAGCTTGAATGCGATCGGAATCCAGGCATAGGCAATTGCCAGAGCCATCAATCCCTTGCCGGAACCGCTGCCCGCAGCCGGATCAAAACCAAAGGCTGCCAGGGCTGGGAAAACCACACCAACGCCACCGGCAAGCGAGAGTTTGGTGGCGAGGCTCCAGGCGGCGAAATAAGTGCCTGAGCGCTGCTCGCCAGAGGCTGCAGTATCCACATCAATGACATCGGCCTGAATGGCCGGCGGTATGCTGAGATCAAAGCCCAAGAGCAGACCCGTCACGGCGCAGATTACGGCGAACGCGATCAGGCTGCCCTCGGGCAGAAGCGGCGCGGGCGCAAACGCGACACATGCAGCGAGCATGGCATAGCACCAGGCCCTGTGCTTTCCGAAGCGCCGCGCCGCCCACGTTGCCAATGGCACGCCGGCGATGGCACAGAGAAAATAGAAGAACAGTAAGGGACCACGGGCGTCTGGCAGACCCAAACGCGCCGAGACGAAATACAAAAACAGCGTAGCAGGAATGCCGTTTGCCAGTCCGTTGAGAAAGAACGCCACGATCAGGCGAACGAAGGGCCGATTGCCGATGAGGTGTGACAGCCCTGATTTCAGATTGACCCGCATGCGTGAGTGCTCTGCCGGTTCCGGCGTTGAGAAAACCGCCACTGCGCCAAGCAGAGGCAAAGCGACCAGAACGACGAGGCCGAGCACCGCCAGGCCATGCAGTCCTTCGGCCTGATCAAATCCGATCGTAAAAGGCAGGCCGATGGCAATCAGGGTTCCGACCAGGGTCAGTCCCTCGCGCCAGGCGGTGATCCGCGACCTGCCATGATAATCGGTTGCCAGTTCAGCGCCCCAAGCGGAAAACGGGATCAGCGCTGCTGTGTAGCCCAGTGACAACATCAGCCCCCACGCTGCAAGCCACAGGACGGTCGCGTCAACCGGCGGCCAGAACAGCATGAAGGCCGCAAGAGCCGTCAGCGGCAGGCTTAAGGCAAACAGCGAGCGGCGGCGGCCGAAGCGAGGTCGGAACCGGTCTGCCGCCCAGCCGATCAGAGGGTCATTGACGGCGTCAAAAATCCGAACCAGCAGCAAGGCAAAGCCCACAGAGGCCAGGGAGAGACCGAGTGTTTCCGTGTAGAACGTCGGAACCAGCACATAGAGCGGCAGCGTCAACGCAGCCAGCGGAATGGCTGGCAGCGCATAGGCTATGATCTGGGAAAGGGCCAACCCCGGCTCGGGCGCGGACCGTGTGCTGGTGGGGGCAGCGACGTTGCTTGGTGTTGTCACAGGTACATCCGGGGAAGGGCGTCATCCAGCAATGCGCGGGACTGGCTATGTTGCGTTTGACCATGTCTACGCAGCGGCGGGCCCACTGGTTCACCGCCGTTGCGGTTGCTGGCAAGCGGATCAGCCATCCGGGCCATGCCTAGTCCGGCAGGGTATCGGCGACAAATGCACCGCGTTCACCGATGGGCTGTGGATGACCAGCGGTGGAATCCACAGCCGTCTGGTGCTCGAGCTCCGCGTTGAACCTCGCGCCCAAAATGAGAATGACGATAGATACCCACATCCAGACCAGCGAGGCGATCAGCGCGCCAAGCGTGCCGTAGGTGGCGTTGTAATCGGCATATCGCTCCAGATAGACTGAAAAGAGGATGGAGCTGATCCACCAGGTGCCGGTCGCAACGACCGCGCCCCAACTGAGCCATCGCAGCTTGGCTTTTTCCCGGCTTGGTCCAAAGCGATAAAGCAGCGATATTCCAACCGAGATTACCAGAAGCAGGATCGGCCATCGTGTCAGTTTGACGATCGTATCGGACCATTGACTGAGCTGAAGGAGCGAGAGCACGGCCGGGACCACCGCGATCCCGGTGATCAAGCTGATCGCCATCACGAATGCGCCGAGAGTGAAGGCGAGGGTGATCAGGTTGAGCATGACGAAGCTGCGCTTCTCCGTCTCGCCATAGGCAACGTTCATGACTTGAAACAGTGCCTTGATCCCATTGTTCGCGCTCCAGAATGCGATGGCCAGACCGGCAACGAACGCCAGCCCCTGTGCGGAGGTTTTCTGTGTCGCCAGGGACTGCAACTGACCTGAAACAATCTTCAGGAAATCGGACGGAACGACCGTGGACAGGAACTCGATCTGGTCGTTGATATCGGCGGGATCAGCCACGAAGCCATACATGGCGACCATGACCGCAAGCGCTGGAAACACTGCCAGCAAGAGATAATAGGTAACTCCCGCAGCGACCAGGCTGACCCGCTCATCACTGAATATGGCTGCCGTGCGTTTCAAGACCTGCCAAAGCCCCTTGCGGGGGATCTCGCCGGGTGTTGTTGCGTCGCGACCCAATTCACTTTGCTCGGGTGCTTCTCCTGAACTCAAACCTTTCCTCCATTCTACGACTGGCTGCGCCTCGTCACACTGGTGCCGCTGATCGGGGGCCCGGTAGATCGGTTTGCGATCCGCCGTTGCCTTGGACTGCTTGGATCAAATAGTCGGCGGACACAAGCGACGGCGTCGAAGGAACAGGAGGCGGCATCACGGCCCTGTTTCAAAAACCTGTGGCTATTTGGTCCGACCTGCCCCCTCAGGGACTGGTTTCTTCGGCCCACGCGCCTGGGACGAGTGGCATGACCAGGTCAGCTGTAAACCACCTGCCGGACATTGATGTGCCCGGAGCGGAAGCCGGCTTCGCAATAATACATGTAGAATTCCCAAAGCCGCTTGAATCGGAGATCGAACCCCATCGGCTCGACTTCGTCCCAGGCATCCCAGAACCGCTGTCGCCATTCGGCGAGCGTGCGGCCATAGTCGGGACCGAAGGCGCGATGTCCGACCATCTCGAGACCTGCGGTTTCGCCCAGCGATTTGAGATGGTTTTCGGTCGGCAGCATGCCGCCTGGAAACACATAGCGCTGGATGAAATCCGGATTGGCGCGATAGGTTTCATAGGCTTCAGGCTTGATGGTGATGATCTGCAATCCGGCACGACCGCCGGGCTTGAGACATTCACGCACCTTGGAGAAATAGGTCGGCCAGTATTTCTCGCCGACAGCCTCGAACATCTCGATCGAAACGACGCCGTCATACTTGCCGGTTTCGTCACGGTAATCCTGGAAGCGCAGGTCGACCTTGTCGGAAAGTCCGGCCTTTTCAATGCGCTCGCGGGCAAACGCCAGCTGCTCCCTGGAAATTGTCAGGCCGGTGACGTGGCAGCCGATTTCACTTGCGGCAAACTCTGCAAAGCCGCCCCAGCCACAGCCGATTTCAAGCACATGGTCGCCAGCCTTCAAACCTGCCGCCTGCGCCAGAGCCCGGTACTTGGCGGTCTGTGCACTGGCCAGATCATTGGCGCCATCATCGTATAGCGCCGACGAATAGGTCATCGTTTCATCAAGCCATTTCGAATAGAACTCGTTGCCGAGGTCATAATGGGCGGAGATGTTCTTTCTCGCCTGAGACCGTGAATTTGATCTCAGCCAGTGGCGAACCAGTTCGACAACACGAGCGAGACCGCGCGCTCCGCCTGCCAGGGTGTCACCAACTTCGACATTGACCAGAAACAACTCGAGAAACGCCGTCACGTCAGGGCTTTCCCAGTCGCCGTCGATATAGGATTCCGCCACGCCGATGGTCCCTGCGGTCAGGGCCCGGTGCGCGAGGTTCCAGTTGTGCAAAATCAGAGTTGCTTCGGGGCCTTCCGCCCTGCCTTCGATCAGCACGGTGCGGCCGTCGGGCATGCGGATCGACAGTCGCCCGTGCCCCATATGAAGAAGCCCGCGCAACGCCATCTTTGCCTTGACCGGCAGTCCACGCAAATAGGCAGAAAGGTTGTCTGTCGACAGCTTTTCGCCAGCTTCATGTTCATTCCAGGTGGCTTCAGTCTTCATGATTCAAGCCTCCTCCATCCCAAAAATGTTTCACTCATCGCGGTTTCGCCACCTGATGTTCCAGCTTTCCCTGATCGTGAAAGCTTGCACTCGGCGGCGGCGCCGGGCGCGGCACATAACGCACCCCCTTGAGCCACAATCTGAGTGCCTCGAAGTGGATGCCTCCCACAATCTTCCACGTCAAAAGTGGAATCTGCAAGAGGCAGCCGAGAATTGACCCTGTCGCAAGGTTGCGCCTTTCGCCATTGTAGGTGGCCGCAAGCAGGGGGCCAGACGGGTCGGTTTCCAGAATACGCCACTTCAACTGCTCACCCGGCACATTCATCCGGAAATTGTACCTGGCTTCCATTTCGACAAACGGTGAAACGTAGAAAAGCTTCGAGCGGCTCTGGCGAATGCCTGCAGGGGTCAGGTCTCCCGCTTCAATCTTGCAGACATAGGTGTGGTTCTCGCCGAAGGTGTTTCGGACCTCGTAGACCAGCGCCAACGGATGTCCGTTGCCGTCATAGGCATAGTAGACCGACAGCGGGTTAAACACCTGGCCGAAAATGCGCGGATAGCAGGCCAGCTCAACGCGGGCAGCCGGCTGATCAAGCCCCGCTTCCTTGAGCAAGGCATCGATATGGGCGCGCAGTGAAGATTGTTCTGCGCCACGCAAATGGTCGGATTCGTGAAACGACATCACATTGGCACGGTTTACCGAGAACAGCTTTGAGAGGCCATCAGCTTCCTCGAGGCGGTCTAGATCAACCAGAATCGAATAGACCCTGTAGCGAAACCGGTGGCCGACGGGCTTCATGCGCTGATGCATGACGTCGCCGGCATAGAGGCTGGCCGGTGCGCCGAGAGGTTTTGCAGCTTTCATTGAAATTCTTGCACTCGCATTCATGCTCAGGCCGTCACTTTCGCGCTTTGGCCGGTGTTGGTGCGCCATGGTAGGACGGCGCCGAGCGCTTCTGCAACTTTGATTCCGGATGTCAGTCCGTCCTCATGAAAGCCGTACCCTGTCCAGGCCCCTGCGAAATAGGTGTTGTTGTCGCCCTGGATCTGGCTGAGCCTCGCCTGAACCTCCATCGCATCTGATCCGAATTGGGGATGATCATAGCTGTACTCGCCAAAAACCAGTTCCGGTCGAGGTTCACGGTCGGGATTGAGGGTTACGAACAAGGGCATTGAGGGATGAATGCCTTGCAGCCGGTTCATCCAGTAGGAGACAGCGACATTTGCATCGCTGCGCTGATCGGACGAGCGCAGATAGTTCCAGGATGCCCAGACCTTCTTGCGGGTGGGCATCAGGCGCTCATCGCGGTGCAGTATCACCCGGTTGGGGCTGTAGGGAATGGCGTTCAGGATTGACTGTTCCTGTTCGGTCGGCCGATCGAGAATTCGCAATGCCTGATCCGTGTGGCAGGCGAGGACAATTCGGTCGTAGGATTTCGTGGCTCCTGTGGTGTCGAGAATATCGACGCCTTCGGCGCTTCTGCGCACCGACACGACACCTGCATCCAGGTGAACCCGGTCACCGAGCGGTTCCAGCAGCTTGGTGAGATAATTACGGCTTCCACCGGTCACTGTGCGCCATGTTGGCCGCTCCAGATAAATCAGGCGGTGGTTTTCAAAGAAATTGACGAAATAGGTGGCAGGGAACTCCATCATCCGCTTGGCTGGCGTTGACCAGATCGCGGCAGCCATGGGCACCAGGTAATTGTTCATGAAGCCAGGCGAGAAACCGCGCCAGTTGAGGTAGTCACCGATCGAGCGCGCGGCCAGATGTCCGGCGGCGCGGTCCTGCAGGCAGATCTTGTTGAAGCGGAGGATTTCACGCAGCATCAGCAGGAAGGACGGACGCAGAAGGTTACGCTTCTGGGCAAACAGGGTCCACAGATTGTCGCCACCCCATTCCAGCTTGCCGTGATCGAGCGAAAGCGCAAAGCTCATGTCACTGTCATGGGTCTTGACTGCTAGGTGGTCAAACAGCGCGGTCAGATTGGGATAGTTGAGTTCGTTGTAGACGATGAAGCCCGTATCTACCGAAATCGATGTGCCGTCATAGTTGATGTCGACCGTAGCGGTGTGTCCGCCGGGGCGTTTTTCAGCCTCATAGAGTGTTACATCGTGCACGTCACGCAATGCCCAGGCAGCCGACGCGCCCGAGATGCCGGATCCGATGACGGCCACTTTCAAGCGTTCAGGACCGCTGGTGTCTGGCAAAGGGGTCAAATGAACGTTCATGCGGCATCCTTGATCTGCTGGTAGGCGGCCAGTGCGCGGTCGCGCGCCAGCATATGATCTACAATCGGGTTAGGGTAGGTGTCGCCAAGGCGAACGCCAGCTTCTTCCAGCACCTTCTGGGGCGCATTCCACGGTTTGTGGATGAATTTGGATGGCATTTTTTCCAGTTCGGGAACAAATGTGCGGACATAATCGCCGTCAGGGTCAAACTTCTCGCCCTGCAGCACTGGATTGAAAATCCGGAAATATGGAGCTGCATCCGCCCCGGAGCCGGCCACCCATTGCCAACTCGCGGCATTGGACGCGGGATCGGCGTCCACCAATGTGTCCCAGAACCAGTCTTCGCCCTTGCGCCAGTCAATCATCAGATGCTTGGTGAGAAAGGAGGCGACGACCATACGTACCCGATTGTGCATCCAGCCGGTCTGCCACAGCTGCCGCATGCCCGCATCAACCACAGGGTAGCCGGTGAGCCCTTTCTGCCAGGACGCGAGCGCCTTGGAATCGTTCAGCCAGGGGAACTCATCGAATTTCGGATTATGATTCTTTTCCGCCAGCCGTGGTTCGTTGGCGAGCAGATGCCATGAAAACTCACGCCACCCGACTTCCTTGCGAAATTTGCTGCGGTCGTCCGGTGCTGCATCGTTGTCAGTGCCCTTCAGCGCCTCAAAGATCTGAGCCGGGGTGATTTCGCCGTTGGCAAGGTGTGGCGAAAGCCCGGAAGTGGCATCGACACCGGGAATATCGCGGTGTTCGGAATACCCACGCATGCGGTTTTCGAGGAAGTCGGCAAGTCGCTCATGGGCGCCATGCTCGCCCGGAGTCCAAGCTTCGGCGAGGCCGCCGGACCAATCGGGTTTAGTCGGCAGCAAGCCCCAACTGTCGAGATTTTCGCTGGGGATGTCGGATAATCCGGTAAATCCATAAAGAGATTGCGGCGCGTCGAGCGGCGGTCGGCTTTCCACATCCGGTTCAATTGCCCGCCAGAAAGGGCTGTAAACCTTGTAATGGGTGCCAGAACCGGTGCGCAGTCGGCTTGGTTCGTGCAGCAGTTGACCGGCGAAGCTCTCCGCGATGAAGCCATCTGTCTGGAGATCTGCCTTCAACGTCGAATCAGCCTGCATAAACGCAGGGTCATAACGCCGGTTCCAGTAGACAGACGATGCCCCGGTGGATTTGATCAGGTCTGCAATCAGATCAGCCGGATCTCCGCTGAGCAAAATCAGCGGTGCACCAAGCTGCTTGAGAGCATCAGACAGTCTGGAAAGGGAGTGATGCAGCCACCAGGCGCGCGCCGCGCCAAGCGGGCGAGCAGGGCTGTTTGATTCCCTGATGTAGATCGGAACAAGCGAACGGTGCTGACTTGCCGCAACCAGAGCCTCGTTATCCGCTATGCGCAAATCGTTGCGGAACCAGATGATCGCAGGATCTTTGAAATAGGGTGTGTCGCGTTCCATCCGAAGCATTTTTTCCGTTTAGGCGAAAGTCGCCGGGCCTTTTGAATGTCTCTTACGGATCTACGCAAAAGACGGATCAAAAGTTTCACGAAAAAATGCAGTCTTTTCATAGAATCGCTGCAGCTTTTGGAAAACATAAAAAAGGCCGCAACCCTCGAAAGGATGCGGCCTTTTCAAATCTGGCTCCCCGGGCCGGATTCGAACCAGCGACCGATCGATTAACAGTCGATTGCTCTACCACTGAGCTACCGGGGATCACTGCGTCAAGCAGCGTGTGGGGCCTATAACAAATGCCTCTCTGATTTGCCAAGCGGTTTTTGAAGAAAATGTGTCGATCTTGCGAAGTTGGCTGTCCAGACCCATCTGTTGGCGGTGACCAACAGGGCTTTTCAGGCCCGCGCAACGCCACAGGCAGATCCGGCGCCTATGCCCCAGAAACGGTTTTTCAATTTCAATGCGGGACGGGGCGAGATCCGGATCGGAACGAAGATTTTCCGGCTGCCACAGCGTGCCCCGGCGCGAATCGCTTTGGGCGGAGGGCTGGTTGTCGGAGGAATCTTTGGATTCCTGCCGGTGTTGGGCTTCTGGATGGTTCCGCTCGGCTTGCTGGTTCTCTCCCAGGATCTGCCGGTTGTACGCCGGTGGCGCCGGTCTTTCGTCGTCCGAATGGAAAGGCGCGGAGGAAAAAGGCGCCGGCGACAAGGCATGCGGGCAGCAAAGCCGAAGGAAGACAGCGTCGATATGGAAGATTAGGAATGGAGGCCTCGCCCGGAATCGAACCGGGGTGCAAGGATTTGCAGTCCTCTGCGTAACCACTCCGCCACGAGGCCTCATGCCGATCATTGACCGGACGGCTGGCAAATAGACGGAGAATCAAAGCTGCGCAAGGGGCATGTTGGCAGCTGGCCTTGCTTTCTTCATGACTTGTTTGGTTGAAAACCCTTAATTCGACCGGCCAGCGCTTGGTTCAGCTTGAATCTCGCGGTGCGGCGATCTATTGAAGCGCAAGACCAGATGCATCGGAGAGACCGGATGGGCACCGACTATCAAGACGCGCGACAGAAAATGGTGGACAACCAGATCCGCACCACGGACGTGACATCGCATTCCGTGTTGAAAGCTTTCCTGACAGTTGCGCGTGAGAATTTCGTTCCGACGCCACTCAAGCCATTGGCCTATATCGACAGCGATATCCAGATTTCTGCGGGCGGGCCTGATGGCGTCGCCCGTTTTGTCATGGAAGCTTCGCCATTGGCCAAGATGCTGCAACTGGCGCAGATCACCCGCGAACATGTCGTGCTGGAGATCGGCTGCGGATCAGGTTATTGCGCCGCGCTTCTGTCGCTGGTTGCCGGATCGGTTGTTGCTGTCGAGAGCGATTCGGAGCTTGCCGATGCTGCGAGTGAACGATTGAGTGAAGGTGGCTATGACAATGTGGCCGTGGTTACCGGCGAACTTGAAAAAGGCTATGCGGCGGAAGGTCCCTATGACCTGATCTTCGTCAATGGCGCGGTGGAAACCGTGCCGGCAGCCTTGTTCGACCAGCTTCGTGAAGGCGGGCGACTGGTTGCTGCTGTCGGTTTCGGGCTTTCTGCGCAGGCGCATCTGTTTGTCAAGGATGGCGGCGTGGTGTCGAGCAGGCCGGCATTCAATATCTCTGTCAAGCCTCTGCCAGGTTTCCGCAAAAGCGAAGAATTCGTTTTCTAGAAATCTGCGCAGCACGAAAACCAGCCATGCTGCCAATTGTCGCGCTGTTGCGCGACGGCAACTTGATGGGGATTAGTGCTCTATTGGTGGTCGTTCGCGATTGCTTCTGACAGCGCTAGCCATCATATGTTTAAGAAACACCATGATAGTGTCCTGTGCTTGACCGGGGCGCCCGTTTTCGCGCATGTTGGAGTACATACTCGTGTCAATTTTAAAGAATTCGCTCGCTGCCGCCGTCGTTTCCATGATGGCCCTTGCTCCGCAGTCGGTTTCAGCCGAGACGATCTATCAGGCCATGGCGAAGGCTTACGAGAACAACCCTGATCTCAACGCTGCACGCGCGGGTTTGCGGGCGACGGACGAAGGTGTCGCGCTGGCGAAATCAGGATACCGTCCGATCATCGGCGCGGAAGCGGCGACATCTGTGGTGAACACCGAGGGACGGGTGGTCAAGTCGGCGAGCGTCGGGGTGTCGATCACCCAGACACTTTTTGATGGATTTCAGACCCGAAACAATGTTCGCGCGTCCGAGGCTGCGGTCTTCGCCGGGCGGGAGAACCTGCGCGGCACCGAAATTGATATCCTGCTTGCCACGGTTCAGGCCTATGCAAACGTAAACCGGGACAACCAGATCGTTGTCTTCCGCAAGCAGAATATTGCGTTCCTTCAGGAGCAGTTTTCAGCAGCCCGTGCCCGCTTTGACGTGGGTGAAAGCACCCGGACGGACGTGAGTCTCGCCGAAGCTCAGCTCGCAGGCGCCAAGGCCAGTTTGACGGCTGCCATAGCTCAGGCCAAGTCCAGTGCAGCAGTCTATGCCCAGATCGTGGGGTCGGTGCCAAATAACCTCAAGCCGGTTCCGCTCCCGCGCAAGCTGCTTCCGGGTTCGCTGGAGTTTGCTGTTGCGCAGGCGACGAAGGAGCACCCGGCCGTTCTGGCAGCGCTCTACGGGGTTGATGCTGCCGGATACAAGGTCAAATCCCAGGAAGGTGCGTTCCTTCCCGGCGTCAAGCTCAGCGGTTCGGTTGCCGAGGCTAGCGGCGGCATAACCACAAGTCAGATCCAGGCCAAGGTTACCGTGCCGCTCTATCAGGGTGGCGCAGCTTCTGCATCTGTGCGGCAGGCGAAGGAGCAATTGGGCCAGCAGCGCATTCTGGTCGATTCCGCACGGCGCGCAGTCGAGCAAGCCGTGGTGACGTCATGGACGCAGATGGAAGCTGCAACCGCGACCATCGGAGCGAACCGGGCGCAGCTTTCCGCAGCCAACCTGGCACTGAATGGTGTTGTCGAGGAGCGGCGCGTCGGGCAGCGGACCACGCTTGATGTGCTCAACGGACAGCAAACCGTTCTGAATGCCAAGGAAGCGATTTCCCAGTCGGAGCGAAACGCGATCGTCGCGAGCTTCTCGGTGCTTGCAAATACCGGAAAGCTGACAGTGGAACGTCTTGGCCTGAGAGTGGCCAACTACAAGCCCGAAGTTCACTACGAAGCGACCAAGGACCGTTGGTTCGGTCTGCGTACTGTGGACGGCCGCTGAGCCAGGCTGTCTGGCCTCGGAAAACTTCGTTTTTCGCGGCTCACGTGAATTCCTGTGCACGAACAACGAACCTGCGTCCGTTGCGATTCTCAAAACCTGGCTGATGCCGTAGACTGTCAAGGTGATTCGCCGGTTGGCATGAGCCTGGCGACGATAGTAACGGAGCGTAATCATGGGACAGGCCGGCGCGCAGCGCGAACCGTCAATGGAAGAAATTCTTGCTTCCATTCGCAGGATCATTGAAAACAACGAGCCTGGAGCGGATGGCATACCGCTTGGTGCGGGTGCGGTATTGAGCCAGCACGATGCTGATGACGATGCCTATGACACCGAGTATGCGGAACAGGAATCAGACAGCCAGCGGACTGCTGCAAATGACGCGCCTGTCGCTCAGCCAGTTTCTCTGGCTGATGTAGCTGCTCGCGCCCGCGCAGTTCCCGGGGCATTTGCAACGGAATCGTCCCATACAGTCGCTCGTCAGGAAGCAATGCCGGAAAGCGCACCAGAGGTCATGGATGTGGCAGCGGAGGAGCTTCGCGAAGCCTTGACGTCCGAAGAGCCTGTAGAAGCTGCAGCGGTCGCTGTTGCTCACGTAGAAGAGCCCAAGAAAGACGAACCTGTTGCACGGCAGCCAGCTGTTGAAGCGGCTCCGGCCCGGCATGCGGCTCCTGCCGAGCATGTCGAGCCTGCTGCTCCTGTCCAGCATGAGGAACCTGCGGCTGCTGCCGAGCATGAGGAGGCCGCTGTTGGACGCGACGCTGGCGGCCAACTGGTTTCGCTGCAAACCGGCGAAAAAGTTGCTGCGGCTTTCGGAGAACTTGATGCCGCCATCGCGGCTGGACAAAGACGCTCATTCGACGAAATTGCCGAAGAGATGCTGCGGCCCATGCTGACCCAATGGCTTGATGACAATCTGCCAACACTGGTGGAGCGGTTGGTGCGCGAAGAAATCGAGCGTGTGTCACGCGGCAACCGCCGCTGATCGGTCGCGCTCAGGCTGTCTGTTTGAGCGCGCCTCGGCCTGCTGCAAAGAGTTGTCATCGGCAAGCAAATGTCCTGCCGCAATGGTCACTCTTTGCGGCGGCATATTGCATGACGCTATTATTTTCGAGAAGTGCTAGGATTTCGGTCCGGCAGCGTTGGGTCAGTCTGGCTTTACGCTCGTGTTACGGATGCAATCGGTGAATTCGGTTGTCCCGGTTCGGCTCAGCTTGTGTTGACTCCACCATTCCGTTCCGGTTTATCACAGTCCTATCCCTTCAGATGCAAACGGTTCCCCGATTATGCTCGAAAAAACCTATGACGCCGCGGCCATAGAGCCCAAAATTGCGACACGCTGGGCAGAGGCGAATGCTTTCGCCGCTGGCGCAGGCGCACAACCCGAGCGGGATTCGTTTTGTATCGTGATCCCGCCGCCGAATGTAACGGGCTCGCTTCACATGGGCCATGCGCTCAACAATACGCTGCAGGACATCCTGGTGCGTTATCATCGCATGCTGGGAGAAAACGTTCTCTGGCAGCCAGGAATGGACCATGCCGGTATCGCCACCCAGATGGTGGTTGAGCGGCAATTGGCCGAGAAGCAGATCCATCGTCGCGAGATCGGTCGCGAGGCCTTTGTCGAAAAGATCTGGGAGTGGAAAGACCAGTCCGGCGGGATGATTTTCAATCAGCTCAAGCGGCTTGGTGCGTCTTGCGACTGGTCGCGCGAGCGCTTCACCATGGACGAGGGGCTGTCACGCGCAGTTCTGGAAGTGTTCGTCACCCTCTACAAGGAAGGCCTGATCTACAAGGACAAGCGGCTGGTCAACTGGGATCCGAAGTTGCTGACCGCGATTTCAGATCTCGAAGTCGAGCAGGTCGAGGTGCAGGGCAATCTCTGGCACTTCCGCTATCCTTTGGCGGACGGCGTCACCTACGAGCATCCTGTCTCCTATGACGAGGAGACCGAGACATCCACCTATGAGACCCGGGATTACATCATCGTCGCCACAACGCGGCCTGAAACCATGCTGGGTGACACTGCTGTCGCGGTCAATCCGGAAGATGTCCGCTACAAGGATCTGATCGGCAAGCATGTCGTTCTGCCGCTGGTCGGACGGCGCATCGCGATTGTTGGCGACGATTATGCGGATGAGACGGCTGGCTCCGGCGCGGTGAAGATTACGCCTGCGCATGATTTCAACGATTTCGAAGTCGGCAGACGTCACCATCTCAAGGCCATCAACATACTGACCACCGATGGTCGCATGGCGCTCAAGGACAATGAGGACTTCCTCGAAGATCTCAGTGTCGAGGGCAAGCTGATCGAGGTGATGGAAGAACTCGACGGTATGGACCGCTTTGCCGCGCGCAAGGAAGTCGTGACCAAGATGGAGGAGCTCGGGCTTCTCGATCATATCGAACCACACACGCACATGGTTCCGCATGGAGACCGGGGCGGGGTTCCGATCGAGCCTTTCCTTACGGACCAATGGTACGTCAACGCCGCCGAAATGGCGAAGCCCGCGATTGAGAGCGTGCGCGAGGGCCGGACCAATTTTGTGCCGAAGAACTGGGAAAAGACCTATTTCGAGTGGATGGAGAACATCCAGCCCTGGTGTATTTCGCGGCAATTGTGGTGGGGACACCAGATCCCGGCCTGGTACGGACCGGACGGACAGGTTTTTGTCGAAAAGGACGAGGAAACCGCGCTCGAGGCGGCGATCCAGCATTACCTCGCCCATGAAGGACCATGGAAAGCCTGGGTTGAAGAGAAGCTTGAGAATTTCAAGCCGGGCGAAATTCTGACCCGGGACGAAGATGTTCTCGATACCTGGTTCTCGTCTGCGCTGTGGCCGTTCTCGACACTTGGCTGGCCCGACGAGACGCCCGAGCTTGCCCGCTACTACCAGACTGATGTTCTGGTGACGGGCTTTGATATCATCTTCTTCTGGGTCGCCCGGATGATGATGATGGGGCTGCACTTCATGAAGGAAGAGCCGTTCCACACGGTCTATGTTCATGCGCTGGTCCGTGACAAGGACGGCGCCAAGATGTCGAAATCCAAGGGCAACGTCATCGATCCGCTCGATCTGATCGACGAGTATGGTGCTGACGCCCTGCGGTTTACGCTTGCCATCATGGCAGCGCAGGGCCGTGACGTGAAACTCGATCCGTCGCGGATTGCCGGATATCGCAATTTCGGTACCAAGCTTTGGAATGCGACACGGTTTGCCGACATGAATGGCGCGGTTCTGGATCCGGCTTTCGACCCGTCGTCGTCCAAGCTGACGATCAACCGCTGGATTCTGACTGAGCTGACCCGGACCTCGAACGAGGTGAAGGCCGCAATCGAGGCTTACAAGTTCAACGAGGCTTCGAGCGCGCTGTACCGGTTTGTCTGGAACCAGGTGTGCGACTGGTATCTGGAATTGCTCAAGCCGGTGTTCAACGGTGAGGACGAGGTTGCCAAGGTCGAGGCACGCGCGTGTGCAGCGCATGTGCTGGCTGAGGCTGTGAAGCTTCTGCATCCGTTCATGCCATTCATGACCGAGGAACTCTGGGAGCATCTGGCTGGTTCAAGTGCGGGCCTTGCCTGTCACGCAGCATGGCCAAAGCCGGTCTTTGCTGACGAGGCGGCCGCGTCGGAAATCAACTGGCTGATCGATCTGGTCTCGGGTTTGCGCTCTGTTCGTTCCGAGATGAATGTTCCGCCATCGGCGAAAGCGCCGCTGGTGATGGTTGGCAGCAACGCTGCAACCGGAGAACGGCTTGTTCGTCATGAGCCTGCAATCAAGCAACTGGCCCGCGTGACGAATATTGTGCTGGAAAGTGCAGTGCCGGCCGGCTCGGCGCAGATCGTTGTCGGGGAGGCAACGGCCTGCCTGCCTCTGGGTGATCTGATCGATCTGACGGCGGAGAAGGCGCGGCTTGAAAAAGCACGGTCAAAAATCGCTGATGATGTCGACAAGATCGAACGCAAGCTTGCCAACGAGAAATTCGTTGCCAATGCCAAGCCTGAAGTGGTCGAGGCCGAGCGCGAAAAACTTGTCGAGTTGCTGGGGCAGAAAGACAAGCTGGGCGAAGCGATTGAGCGGCTGACCCAGGCTGGCTGATATACCGTCCGGCGATAGAGGATTGATAAGGCGGCCCGCCAAGCGGGCCGCCTACCGTTTTTGAAAACATCTCGCAAATGGCTGAACCCAATCACAAGTGCGGCCTTCCAGATGGTTCAATTGACCGATCGGGAGGTCGGCGCTGATGAGGAACCCGAGCTCTGGTGGTGCGCCATGCAGCGTTCCTTCCCCTAAGGGTGCCGAACTGCGCCTTGGCCGGGCTTGAGCCTTTACCCAAACCCGTCCGGGTTGCCGAAGTATTTTCGTTGCGTGACAGTCCGGTGTCATCGCCTGATGTGCTCCGCCTGAGAATTCGGCCAGTTTTTGGCGTCACGGTGCTCGAGATCACGAAATGTGACGATTCAGCAACACTTTTTTTCTAAGCATCTGCTATGGATTTGTGCAGGCATAATGTGCCCATTTCCCGCCACAAACGGGGCGCAGGGCAGGACGTAAGTTCACCCCCGCGGCTAGGTCATGCAGGTCAGACGCGTCTGAGGATTTTATGAGCGCCACACCATTCGACAAATCCAAGCTTCCAAGCCGTTACACAACGGTTGGTCCCGCGCGTGCTCCGCACCGGTCGTTCCTCTATGCGATGGGACTATCGAGTGAGGAAATCGCCCAGCCACTCGTTGGCGTGGCTTCCTGCTGGAACGAAGCCGCACCGTGCAACATCTCGCTGATGCGGCAAGCGCAGGTGGTCAAGAAGGGCGTTGCCGCGGCCAAGGGTACGCCGCGCGAATTCTGTACGATCACTGTGACCGACGGCATTGCCATGGGCCATCAGGGCATGAAGGCTTCACTTGCCAGCCGTGACCTGATTGCCGATTCGGTTGAGCTGACGATGCGCGGGCATTGCTATGACGCCATTGTCGGTCTGGCTGGTTGCGACAAGTCGCTGCCGGGCATGATGATGTCGATGGTCCGGCTCAATGTGCCATCAATCTTCATTTATGGCGGCTCAATTCTTCCAGGCAATTTCCGCGGCCGGCAGATCACTGTGCAGGACGTGTTCGAGGCTGTGGGACAGCACTCGGTCGGCGATATGTCCGATGAGGATCTGCTCGAGATCGAACAGGCTGCTTGCCCTTCTGCCGGCTCTTGCGGCGCGCAGTTTACCGCCAACACCATGGCGACTGTTGCTGAGGCAATCGGTCTGGCGCTGCCATATTCCTGCGGCGCGCCTGCTCCTTACGAGATGCGCGACAAATTCTCCTACGCGGCCGGCGAGAAGGTGATGGAACTGATCGCAAAGCAGATCCGCCCGCGCGACATCGTTACGCTCAAGGCGCTGGAAAATGCTGCTGCCGTTGTTTCGGCGACTGGCGGGTCGACCAATGCGGCACTTCACCTGCCGGCGATAGCGCATGAATGCGGCATCGAGTTCGATCTCTTTGATGTTGCCAGGATTTTTGAACGCACTCCCTACATCGCCAATCTGAAGCCGGGCGGCAAGTATGTGGCCAAGGACATGTTCGAGGCTGGCGGCATTCCGGTGCTGATGAAGACCATGCTCGAGCACGGTTATCTGCACGGCGATTGCATGACAGTGACCGGCCGGACACTGGCTGAGAACATGGAGCATGTCCGCTGGAACGATCAGCAGGACGTGGTGCTACCGGCCAACAAGCCAATTACGACAACAGGCGGTGTCGTGGGTCTTAAAGGCAATCTGGCCGAGGATGGCGCCATCGTGAAGGTGGCCGGTATGTCGAAGCTGAAATTCAGCGGACCGGCTCGTTGCTTCGATTCTGAGGAAGAATGCTTCAATGCGGTCACAAATCGCATTTACAAGGAAGGTGAGGTTCTGGTGATCCGCTACGAGGGCCCCAAAGGTGGCCCTGGCATGCGTGAAATGCTGTCGACCACAGCGGCGCTCTACGGGCAGGGCATGGGCGACAAGGTTGCGCTGATCACCGATGGCCGGTTCTCCGGCGCGACCCGCGGTTTCTGTATCGGCCATGTCGGCCCGGAAGCAGCGGAAGGCGGGCCAATAGGTCTGCTTCAGGATGGCGACATCATCGATATCGATGCCGTCGAGGGAACTTTGAATGTGCAACTGTCCGACGAGGAACTGGCTGCACGCAGACAAAAATGGACAGCGCGGGAAACCGATTATGCATCGGGCGCGCTGTGGAAATACGCCCAGACGGTGGGATCAGCGCGCTATGGCGCGGTTACCCATCCGGGCGGAGCGAAAGAAAAGCACTGCTATGCAGACATCTAGCCGCACCCGGACGGGTCTTTTTGGTGTTGTACTTGCCTTTGCCATAGGCTCCGGCGGGCATGCCCTGGCGTTTGATCCAAATTCAGGTGTCACCAGCGAATCCGGTCCGTTCGACCTGTTCAAGTTTGGCTTTTCGGCCTACAAGAAAGGCCGCAAGGATGAGGCCGTAGAGGCCTACAAGTATGCAGCGGAGAAGGGCCACCCAGGTGCGCGCTGGGCGCTCGCCAACATGTACGCCTATGGCGACGGTGTGGTTGAGAACGACTACGAAGCCTTCAAGATTTACGATGATATCGCCCGTCAGGGTGTCGAACCTGGTTCGCAGGACACCGGCTATTTCGTCAATGCGCTGTTGTCGCTGGCGACCTATTACCAGAAGGGTATTCCCGGCAGCCCGATCAAGGCCAATCTGGGCGCTGCCCGTCAGCTCTATTTCCAGGCTGCTTCCGCATTCGGTGTGCCTGAAGCTCAGTACCGTCTTGGCCGCATGATCCTCGAAGGCGAGGGCGGTGCCAATGATATCCAGCAAGCGAAAAAATGGCTTAACCGGGCTCGGGTCAGCGGCCACCCAGCTGCGTCCGCAGTTCTTGGAAATGTCGTGTTCGATGAGGGCCAGACAGTTCGCGGACTTGCCTTCATGACGACTGCGCTTGAGCGCTCGCCAGCTTCCGACAAGGCCTGGATCCAGGCGATGCAGGAGCGCGCATTCTCGCTCGCCGGTGAAGCCGACCGCCGCACAGCCATTGCGCTGGCGCAGGATATGCTGGCCAAGGGCCTGAACTAGCAACCAAAAGTTCAGGCTGGCTTCTTCCTAGCCGCAGCCTTCGTTGATATTTCGGCAGTCGATTGAGGATTGTCAGCCTTGAATGAGCGCCGCGGATTTTAATGTCCAGGGCGACATCTGCGAGACAGGGCAACCGTCTGAAATCTTCTTCCAGCTTGTGTTGTTGAGATTGCGCTCGCAGCGTGCCAGGTAACGCTGGGACGAGCCGATCTGCAGGCAGATGACGCTGCCCTCCTTGATCCGTTTGCCGTTGCCCAGACATTCGCAATCCTGACCGGCGAAGGCAGGCGGCACGCAAAGCGTTGCAACGGCGATAAAACCGATGCTCAAAGCCAATTGCCGTGTCATTGCGCGTTTCATCCCTGAATAATGCGCTTACTGCGGTTTTTTGGCAAGGTTCGTGTTGACGAGGCAAAAGTCCGCGCCGTCCGCGCGCTCTCAAACGGCGAGCGAAATTGCCACCGGAACGTGATCTGACGGCTTTTCCCAAGCCCTTACGTGTTTCTCAACGTTTGCTGATTGCAGAAGAATTGCAGCTTCGGGCGAGAGCATCAGATGGTCGATGCGGATGCCATTGTTCTTGGGCCACGCGCCGGCCTGGTAGTCCCAGAACGTGTAGGTTTCCGGTGCGTCGTTGACCGAGCGCAAGGCATCGGTGAAGCCCATATTTTCGAGCTTTCTGAATGCGTTGCGGGATTCAGGCCGAAACAGGGCGTCGCCTTCCCAGGCCTTTGGGTCATGGCAATCGACAGGCTCGGGAATGACATTGTAATCGCCTGCGAGAACCAGCGGTTCCTCAAGCGCCAACCGGTCCGCAGCAAAGGCTTCCAGTCGCTCCATCCAGGACAGCTTGTAGGGGAATTTTGGTGTATCGACCGGGTTGCCGTTGGGCAGATAGAGCGACACCACGCGCAGAACCCCGCCGTCGACTGAGAACACTGCCTCTATGAAGCGTGCCTGCTCGTCGCTGTCATCGCCGGGCAGGCCGCGATTGACTTCATCGGGGCTCTGCTTGGAAAGTATCGCAACCCCGTTGAAGCCCTTTTGTCCATGGGTTTCAACGTGATAGCCGAGGGCTTCAATCTCGAGCCGCGGGAACCCCTCGTCGACCGACTTGATCTCCTGCAGGCAGGCAATGTCCGGATCGCTTTCCTTGAGCCAGACCTGCAGATTGTCGATCCGCGCCTTGACGCCATTGATGTTCCATGTGGCGATTTTCAAGGCATGCATCCTCTGGCAGGTAATCCGCTCAGTCGCGAATAAACTAGACTGATCAAATTGAGAAGCTGGTTCCGCAGCCGCAGGATGCGACCGCGTTCGGGTTCCTGATCTGAAAGGCCTGGCCCATCAGATTGTCAACGAAATCGATTTCAGATCCCGCCATGTAGACAAGCGAGACCTGGTCTATCAGAACCCGGGCTTCGTTCTTTTCCAGCACGATGTCGTCCTCATCGGCCTGGTCGGCGAGATCGAACTTGTAGGAAAAGCCCGAACATCCGCCGCCTTCAACGGATACGCGGAGCGCAGACTTGCCGGTTTCGGCCGAGACGATCTCCTTGATCCTGCGTGCAGCGGATTCCGAGAGTGTTACAGTGGCTGTTTCAGTCATGGTACCTCCTTGCCGGGGTCAAGGTCCGGAAGAGACGTGTTTCAAATCACTTCCTCTATAGGTATGAAGGCGCTGGCCCTGCGTCAATGCTTGGACGGACTGAGTCGAAGCCTGTTTGGCGCCTGTTGACGGGATAGGCATGGAAATCGACGTAAAAGAATTGGGTTTTGGAACCGGGGCGCATGCGCCATGGGCGGTTGACCAGTGGTCAAGCCGTGGGCGGTTGGTTGCCGAGCCCATCAGTCCGACCCGGTCGGAGTTCCAGCGCGACCGCGACCGGATCATTCACACCACCGCTTTCCGGCGGCTCAAACACAAGACGCAAGTCTTTGTCGCGCACGAAGGCGATCACTACCGGACGCGACTGACCCACACCATAGAAGTGGCGCAGATCGCCCGGGCGCTGGCGCGTGCGCTGAAGCTCGACGAGGATCTGGCCGAAGGCGTGGCGCTGGTGCATGATTTCGGACACACGCCGTTCGGCCATACCGGCGAAGAAGCGCTCGATGAGTTGATGGCGGGCGCAGGAGGGTTCGATCACAATGCCCAGTCGCTGCGTATCGTCACCAAGCTCGAGCAGCGCTATGCGGATTTTGATGGTCTCAATCTGAGTTGGGAAACGCTTGAGGGGCTGGTCAAGCACAATGGCCCGCTGATCGTGGAGGGCGGCAAGCCGGTTCCCGAGCCGATTGCGCACTACAATGCCGGGCACGATCTGTGGCTTTCGACCCATTCAAGCCTCGAATCGCAGGTTGCGGCGATTGCCGACGATATTGCCTACAACACCCACGACATTGATGATGGCCTGCGCTCCGGTCTGGTCACGATCGAGATGCTGGAGGAACTGCCGCTGCTCGCGCGTCTGCTTACTGAAGTCCGTGACCGCTATCCCGATCTCGAGGAGCCGCGATTGATCCATGAGGTGATGCGCAGGCAGATCACCAGGATGGTTGAGGACGTGATTGGCGTGACACAGGCCAACATTCAGGCGATCAAACCGCAATCCGCCGATGATGTCCGCCATGCGGGACAAACCATGGCGCATTTTTCCGAAGAGTTTGTCGAGGCCGACCGCAACATCAAGACGTTCCTGTACAGGCATCTGTACCGGCATCCCGATGTGATGCGGGTGAGGGCGTCAGCGACCCAGATCGTTCGGGATCTGTTTGCGGCTTTCATGGCGGCCCCATCTGAAATGGGCGACAAGCACCGTCATGCCGGGATCGAAGATCTGGCTGTCGAATTGCGGGCCCGGAAGGTCAGGGATTATCTCGCTGGAATGACCGACACTTATGCCATTGCCGCACACCGCCGTTTGTTTGACCATACGCCGGAATTGCGATAGGCAGCGCTCACCCGAGGCGAGCATCAGTTTCGCCCAGTTTTCCCGTCATATCCGGACTTAAGCCATGAATGTGTTCAAGGACTTCGAAAATAGAATCAAGCTGGCTGTTCAAACGCTTGATGCCGTCAAGGAAAAGGACGGCGAAGTCAGCTTTGACCGATTGACTGTAGAGCCTCCGCGCGATCCTGCTCATGGAGATATTTCGACCAATGCCGCAATGGTGCTGGCCAAGCCTCTTGGCATGAATCCGCGCGCGCTGGCGGAGATGATCGCGGCGCAGTTTGACGGTGATGCTGATGTGTCCGAGACAAGCGTGGCAGGGCCCGGTTTTCTCAACTTTCGGCTGACAGCGACCTTCTGGCAGCGGCTGGCATCGACGGTTATCCGTGAGGGCGTTGACTACGGGCGATCAAATGTCGGTGCGGACCGGAAGGTCAATGTCGAATACGTATCTGCAAACCCGACTGGCCCGATGCATGTCGGCCATTGCCGCGGCGCGGTGGTCGGCGATGCGCTGGCCAATCTGATGGGCTTTGCGGGCTATGACGTCACCAAGGAATACTACATCAACGACGCCGGGTCGCAGATCGATGTTCTGTCGAAGTCGGTCTATCTGAGATACCGCGAAGCGCTTGGCGAGGATATCGGCGAAATTCCGGCGGGTCTTTATCCCGGCGATTACCTGGTTCCTGTGGGGCAGGCGCTTGCGTCCGAGTTTGGTACCTCGATCCGCGCTATGTCGGAAGCCGAGCGTATGTCCCTGATCAAGGACCGCACGATTGATGCGATGATGGACATGATCCGGGCCGACCTGAAGGCGCTGAATGTAGAGCACGACGTGTTTTATTCCGAGCGCAGCCTGCATGCCGACGGTGAACGCGCGATCCGTAACGCTATCAACGACCTGACGTTCAAGGGCCATGTCTACAAGGGCAAGCTGCCGCCGCCGAAGGGCCAGACCGCTGAGGATTGGGAAGACCGGGAACAAACACTGTTCCGGTCGACCGAGGTTGGGGACGACATGGACCGCCCGCTGATCAAGTCGGATGGCAGCTATACCTACTTTGCCGCTGACGTTGCCTATTTCCGTGACAAGTTCGAGCGCGGCTTCAAAGAGATGATCTATGTGCTTGGTGCCGACCATGGTGGCTACATCAAGCGGCTTGAGGCTGTCGCCAAGGCCGTCTCGGCCGGTGAAGCCAAGCTGACGGTACTGTTATGCCAGCTCGTCAAGATCTACCGTGATGGCGAGCCCGTCCGGATGTCCAAACGCTCTGGCGATTTCGTCACGCTTCGTGACGTGGTGGATGAAGTGGGCGTGGATTCCGTTCGCTTCATGATGCTTTACCGCAAGAGTTCCGAATCGCTCGACTTTGATTTTGCCAAGGTCACCGAGCACTCCAAGGACAATCCGGTCTTCTACGTTCAGTACGCCCATGCACGCTGCGCTTCCGTGATGCGCCAGGCCCTTGAGACGTTTCCCGATCTGGACCTTTCGCCTGAAGCCCTGGCGTCGGCTGATCTGTCAGATCTTTCCCATGAGAGCGAACTGGCCCTGATCGCCAAGCTTGGCGAGTATCCGCGGATGATCGAGGCTGCGGCGTCCGGGCAGGAGCCGCACAGGGTGGCGTTTTACCTCTATGAGCTGGCAAGTTTGCTGCATTCGCACTGGAACAAGGGGCGTGACGAGCCAAGTTTGCGGTTTGTTAACGATAAAAACAGACAATCAACAAATGCCAGGTTGGGCCTGGTGTACGCAGTAGCGTCGGTGTTGAAGTCAGGACTCTCGATTACGGGTACTGATGCACCTGAAGAAATGCGCTAGGCGTCACCTTTTCCCCACATTGCTTTGGCAGTAGAGTGTGCGAGAGTATGTGAGTGATGCATGGCTGATCAATTCGATAACACTGCCCGGTCCCAGTATCCGGATGCCGAAATTGATGATCCCTTGGCGGAGCTTGCCAGGATTATCGGTTACGAGCGGCCGTCCGAGGTAACGCCTGCGGCTGAAAAAGCTCCTGAGTCGAGTGAATTCGATCTTGAGGCCGAACTGATGCGCGAGCTCGACGTGCCGCTTGCGCCATCAATTGATGAGCTGGACCGGATCGAAGCCGACGAGGCTTTGGATGTCTTGATGGCCGATGGCGGCTTTGATCAGGGCGTCGAGCAATCGCTTGCGGACGCAGACCGGAATGCCGCTTTCGACGCTCAATTTGACACCCCTTTCGATGACGCGCCTGCGCTTGATACCGCAGACTTCATCTCCGCCGAGGGGCGGTCGTCGGATGCGCTGCTCAAGGCAATTGAAAGCGAATTCCCCGTCGATCAGGCTGCTGAGCTGACAGAAGGCGAACTGTCTGGCGGCGACGACGACTGGATGCAGCGCCCGGATTCGGATTATTTTGCTGAAGAGCAACCTTCGACTGAGCCTGCACCGTTCAATGCGGATGAACAGCTAGCTTTTGAACCTTTTGCAGAAGAGGGTGCACCGGCAGCTGCCGCTGCTGTCATGACACCGCAGGCTGCAAGTGCGGACGATCTGTCGGGTGATGACGTTTTTGCCGATATGGTTCGCTTCGATCAGCGTTGCAATCCCCCGGTCGGTGCGGAAAGCGACGATCCGTCGGCCGTGTCGGACAACACGCAGCCCGAAGGCCAGTATGCTGATAAGCCGCTGGATTTCGAAGAGTATTTGTCGGCTGAGCTTGATGTCTTCGGGCAAGAAGTTGCGATTTCAGAGAGCAGCAACGACATCGAGCCATCTGATCAGGCTGCCATCGCAGATAACGGCGTCGATCTTGATGTCGAGACGGCTCTGGATGCATTGAATGACAGTGAACTTGATGACCAGGTTGCTGTCTTTGATGACGCGGCGGAAGAGTTGCTGGCTGCAATAAACGGCGATGTCGAAAACAGAAGCCTCGCCGGACCGGCACAAGACCACACTATTGATCCAACCGGTGAGTGGTCACTCGACAGCATTGAAGAAGGTGTTGCCGATGAGCTCGATGATGAGCTTGGTGACATGTTCGGTCTGCCTGAGCGTGCTCCGGACCCGGTTGCTGCGCAAGCCGATGCGACTGATGAGCTGGAGATTGATCTGGAGCAGGTCCTGGCTGACGGTTTCGATGATGACTGGGCCGAACCGGTAGAGGTGGTTTCTGTCAGTCAACGGACCGAACCGGCGGTGGAGGCCAACGACTGGCTGTCGGGCATTCCCGAGGCTGATCAGCAGGCCCAGCGCGATGAAATGACAGAGGCGTTCCTCGATTTCGTGCCACATGATGATGATGATGGCGAACCGGAATTGGCTTCCTCGAAAGCTGGCGAAGGCAATCGGTTGGATCGACCGGGTGCAGAGCCGCAGCAGAGCGACTGGCTTGATGGGTTCGAGACTTCCGAACAAATGGTGGAAGCCTCAAGTTCTGCTTCAGGGGCGGATGATTACTATTTTGATGCAGAGCTGATTTCCGAATCTGACGAGATGGTCGAGATTGTTACCGACATCGATGTTCCGGAGTTGGAACATGACGATCCGCAACTGGTTGACCCGGACTACGACACCGAGATCGAGCGCGAGTTCGCCGATATTGTTGAGCAAAACGAGCAGAATCTCGATGATCAGCCGGCAAATGTCGTTGGTGCTGCGTTGGGCTCTGCCGAAGATTGGAGCCGTGGGACAACGCCTCAGCGCGGCTATGAAGTGTCGGATGACTATATTGCGCTGGAACGCGAGCTTAGTTCCGGTGTGGATCACGCGTCCATTGTCGCTGCGACTGCGGGCTATGACGGTCAGGGCATGGTCGGGGAGTTTGATGGCCCCGATGCAATGGCTGCCGCTAGCGGTGAAACTGAAAATGGTTCCCGAGGCCCCGTACTGGCGATAGCGGTTCTCGGATTGGCAGTGCTTGCTGGTGTTGGAGCGTTTGGCTGGAGCATGATGTCAGGCGACGAGATGAGCGCTGACGGTGGTCCACGCATTATCCGTGCAGACACGGATCCGGTTAAGGTGCTTCCGGAGAACCCGGGTGGCGTGACTGTGCCCAACCAGGACAAGGCGGTCTACGATCGTGTTGCTGGCGGGGGCGGGGCTTCTCCCGGTCAGCCGGCGCTGATCAACTCTGCGGAAGAGCCTGTGGACGTTGTCCAGCGAACGCTCGATCCCGAGTTCCTGCCTCTGGAAGGTCGTGCGGATTTTGCCGGCAAATCTGAGGAACGCCTGTCTGCCGACGGGACAAGCGGCGAATCCACGGGCGATGGGTTGCCGGCTCCGGTTGTGTCACCGCGCAAGGTGCGCACGATGATCGTCAAACCGGATGGTTCGATTGTGGCAAGGGAAATCTCTGAGCCTGAGGTCTCGACAGCTGGAGATACGCCGCAGACTCTTGCAGCCGCGTCTCCGGAAAGTGCAGCCACGTCAGACACTGCACAGGTTCTCGAACCCGCTCAGGAGACGCCGTCTGAGGCCGCCGCGCCAGTTCAGGAACCGGCGGTTGGTACTGATATTGCAGCAACGGATGGCACGGTTGCACCAGTGCGGGTTGTCAAAACCCAGCCGATACGGCCCGTGGCCAATGCTCCGGTTCCGCAGGGCCGTCCCGCAGACCAGCCAGTCAATGTCGTGGGGACCGTTTCCCAAGCCGGCAGGGTTGGCGCTGCGCCCGCCGCAGCCGAGGCTGTTCCGGCAACGCCTGCTGCTCCTCAACCCGTCGCGGTTGCATCGGCTCCGGCAGCCGCCGCACCGGTCGCCAATCCGGGTGGGTACTATGTGCAGATTGCCTCACAGCCGACCGCAGAAGGGGCCCAGTCTTCCTGGCGCACCTTGTCAAATCGCTACAGTTCAGTGCTTGGCGGGCAGAGTGTTGATATCCAGCGTGCAGACATTCCCGGCAAGGGTGTGTTTCACAGGGTTCGGGTGCCTGCGGGCTCCCGAGATCAGGCAAATGCACTTTGCAGCCGCTACAAGTCTGCCGGTGGGAGTTGCTTTGTCTCGCGCTGATTTCTGAACGGCAAACAAATCTAGTTAGAAGGCCGCACAACACTGTGCGGCCTTTTTCATGTCGGCAGATCCTGTGATGCCGGACTTTCAAACGCGGTTGGTTCGACTACGATTGCGCAATGAGCGAATCAAAAGCAGTTATTTTGGGATGTGCGGGACCGGAGCTGAGCTCCAGCGAGGCATCATTCTTTGCCGATACCAGGCCATGGGGGTTTATCCTTTTTGGCCGCAATATCGTGAGCCTGAACCAGGTCGCCGACCTGACCGCCAATCTGCGTGAAAGCGTTGGCCGACCTGATGCGCCGGTGCTGATTGATCAGGAAGGTGGACGGGTGCAGCGGTTCAAGCCGCCGCTGGTTCCTCAATATCCTTCGGGTGCTGATCTCGGCGCACTTTATCTGGCCAACCGTGAAGCTGGTTTGCGCGCAACCTGGATCATGTCGCGTCTGCACGCATTCGATCTCTATCCGCTCGGCATTACTGTCGACTGCCTGCCTGTGCTTGATGTGCCGTCACCCGGCGGTCATGAAGTCATTGGCAGTCGTGCTTATGGCATAACACCAGATGTCGTTGCCATACTGGGGGCCGCGGCGTCTGAGGGTCTGAAGGCCGGAGGGATGTTGCCGGTGATCAAGCACATTCCCGGCCATGGCCGTGCCGGCGCTGACACGCATCATGAATTGCCACATGTGGACGCGTCCCACGCGGAGCTGTCGGCGCGTGATTTCGGACCGTTCAAGGCGCTTGCACATGAGGCCATGGCGATGTCGGCGCATGTGGTCTTTACCGATATCGATCCGGAGCATCCGGCGACAACGTCGCGTCGGGTGGTGGAGGAGATTATTCGCTCGGAAATCGGTTTTGATGGACTTTTGATGTCCGATGACGTGTCGATGAATGCGCTTTCTGGGGATTTCGCTACAAGGGCCAGTGCAATTTTCGCCGCAGGATGCGATGTCACATTGCACTGCAATGGCAATCGGGCGGAAATGGAAGCGGTGGCTTCCGTGACGCCGGACCTCAGGGACCAGGCCTTGCGGCGCGCCAATGACGTGATGGCAGCGTTTGGTGCTCCGGATGACAGTGACGAGATGGCATTGCGTGAAGAGTTCGAGGGGTTGATGGCGGCCTCCTAACCAGGGATCTGAAAGGCGGCAGGTGTGAACAACGGCAACCGGCAAAGCGGTGGCAATTCCGGCAAGACGGCCCCGGGCAGGACGCCCATGGACGTGATGTGGGATGATGCCAAGGCTGACCGGGCAACCGGAGACCCTGCGCTGGTGATCGACGTCGCCGGTTTCGAAGGCCCGCTCGATCTGTTGCTGCATCTGGCCCGCACCCAGCGCGTGGATCTTGCGCGGATTTCGGTTCTGGCGCTCGCAGAGCAGTATCTGCTTTTTGTCGAGAAGGCGCGCGCGCTGCGGCTGGAGCTTGCGGCTGACTATCTGGTCATGGCCGCATGGCTCGCCTATCTCAAATCAAAGCTTCTGATCCCGCAGAGCTCCAAGGGTGATGAACCGAGCGGTGAGGAAATGGCGGCGCAGCTTGCCTTCCGGCTCAAGCGGCTCGAGGCGATGCGCGAAGCGGCAACGCGGCTGGTCAACCGCAACCGGTTGGGCCGCGATGTGTTCGCCCGCGGCGCGCCGGAACCGATGGTGATCGACAAGACTTCAAATTTTGACGCCACGCTGTATGATCTGCTGACAGCCTATGCGGCGCAGAAGCAGCGCCAGACCATAACCCAGGTGACAATTTCACGCAGGCGGGTCTGGTCGCTCAGCGATGCGCGTGTGATCCTGTTCCGGCTGATCGGCGAACTCGCGGACTGGACGGCACTCGACCAGTATCTCTTGCGCTATTTGTCGGATCCGGAAGAGCGGGCAACCGCTATCGCCAGTTCGTTTGCCGCAAGCCTCGAGATGGTGCGGGAAGGGCGACTGGAAATTCGTCAGGACGGCGCATTCCAGCCTATCTTCATGCGACGGCCGCAACAGGCTGCCGTCAGCGCAGGGAGCAAAGCATGATCATGGACCCGAGCCACAGTGCCGCTTTTGCCCTTGAGGCGGACGCGGATGATGCAGAGGACAACGAGATGGGGTCGGATGCTCTGGATGCTCTCAGGGAGCGTGCTCTGCACGAGGCTGAACGCATTGCCGAAGCGCTTGTGTTTGCGTCCAGCGAACCGGTCGCGGAAAAACTGATCTCGGGCAAGCTTCCGGAAAACACGTCTGTCAGGGTGGTGATGGAGCGACTGGCCGAGCGCTATGCCTCGCGCGGCATCAATCTGGTTCGTATCGGCGATGCCTGGGCGTTCCGTACGGCTGCCGATCTGGGCTTTCTGATCCGGCGCGACGAGACCGAAGTCAAGAAACTCTCGCGCGCGGGCCTGGAGGTGCTGTCGACCATCGCCTATCATCAGCCGGTGACGCGGGCGGAAATCGAAGATGTTCGCGGCGTGGCCACCTCCAAGGGCACGCTTGATGTGCTTCTGGAAACCGGCTGGGTGCGCATGCGGGGCCGGAGAAGGTCGCCGGGGCGCCCGGTGACCTATGGAACGACGATGGCGTTTCTCGATCATTTTGGCCTTGAAGACCTGCGTGACTTGCCAGGAATGGATGAGCTAAAAGGGGCAGGTCTGCTCTCCGGCCGGGTTCCATCGAACTTTCAAGCGCCAATTCCATCCTCCGGCGACGATTTTGGCGATGACGAGGATCCTATCACCCAACTTGACCTGGAAGAGCTTGGTCTCTTGACTCCGATGGGTGAAGCGGAGGACTAAGCATCCGGTTCCGGAGTGCTCCGGGACAGTTGATGTCGACTACAAGGGTTCCGACCATCGTTACACAGCAGACAAGAACGGCGATCGCACGCAGGACTGCCGGTGTCACCTTCGCCGCGCGACTTGCATTTGAAGATGTTCACCATGCCTATGGCGATCAACCAACGCTGCGGGGCGTAACGCTCGCAGCGGAGCCGGGCGAGGTCTTGTGCCTGCTTGGTCCGTCGGGTTCCGGGAAAACAACGCTTTTGCGGATTGCTGCTGGGATCGAGCCTTTGGGTAGTGGTCGGCTGCTGCTCAATGACCGCGAGATTGCCGGGCCTGACATCAACCTGCCGCCCGAGCGCCGCGGCATCGGCCTGATGTTTCAGGATTTTGCGCTGTTTCCGCATCTGACGATCATCGACAATGTCCGGTTCGGTCTGACGGCCCTGTCATCTTCTGATGCCAAGCGGGAAGCGCTGGCAGCGCTCGACCGTGTCGGTATGGTGCACTACGCCCAAAACTATCCTCATTCGCTTTCAGGCGGCGAACAGCAGCGCGTGGCGCTTGCCCGTGCACTGGCGCCGCGTCCCGCGGTGCTGTTGATGGATGAGCCGTTTTCCGGTCTTGATTCCCGGTTGAAGGACAGCGTCAGGGCTGAAACGCTGGCAATTTTGCGCGAGGCGCGGGCCACAGCCATTGTGGTGACTCACGACGCCGAGGAAGCCATGCGGATGGGCGACAGGATTGCCTTGCTGAAGGATGGTGCGCTTGAGCAGGTCGGTACGGCTGAAGATCTCTATCACCGGCCAGCCAATCTTTTTGCCGCTGGTTTCTTCTCGGAAATCAATGTGTTTGAGAGCACCGTTTCCGGCGAATATGCGCAAACCCCGCTGGGGCCGGTCGAGGCGCAGGGTTTTAGAGATGGTGCTAACGTCTCGATTGCAATAAGGCTTCCGGGCGTTGAAGTTACGGAAACGCCTTGTGGTGTGTCGGCACGGATTGTGGCGCGGAGATTTCTCGGTGTGGAGGAATTGGTGACAGTTGTGGTTGCGGGTGGCGAAAACCCGATTGACGCGCGCATTCGCGCAGGTCAATTGAGGGCTGGAGTCCGTGATGTTTCGGTAACTGTCAACGCGCGTGACATTTTGGTGTTTGAAAGAAACGGATAAACACCCTAAATCAGGGTAGGTGCATACAGGAGAGTATCATGGGTTCATTCAGCATTTGGCATTGGCTAATCGTTCTGGTCGTCGTTCTGCTTCTTTTCGGTCGCGGCAAGATTCCGGAACTGATGGGCGACGTTGCCAAGGGAATCAAGAGCTTCAAGAAGGGCATGGGCGAGGATGAATCCGCTCCTGTCGAAACAAAGACAGTCGAAAGCAAGGCTGAAGAAGCCAAGGATCGCGGCTGACATCCCAATCCCGTTACCCTGACGGGTGAGGAGACGTCTGAATGTTCGACATCGGTTGGCCAGAGCTTCTGGTCGTCGCCATTGTGCTGATTGTCGTGGTTGGTCCCAAGGACCTGCCACCCATGCTGCGTGCCTTCGGGCGAACAACCAAGAAACTTCGAGCCATGGCTTCGGAGTTTCGCGGTCAGTTCGATGATGCGTTGCGTGAGGCGGAACTGGACGACGTCAAGAAGACGTTTGACAGCGCCCGCAAGCTCAATCCGATGCAGAGCATTCGCGATGCCGTAAATCCGCTCAAGGATACGGCGAGGGACATCAAGTCGGATCTGGAAAAATCGGTAAAGACTCCATCTTCGCCGGCGGAAGAGCCGCCGAAGATGGCTGCTCCTGAGCCGACGATGAAGCTTTCTGATGGACCGCCTGATTTCAAGGCGGAAGTGCCAGTGGCAAAAACGGCTGACGCTTCGGACAAGACTGAAGCCAAGCCAGCGGTCGCTGACACGACCGGTTCAAAGCCGGCCGCGGCCAAAGCAAGCAAGGCCGGCAAGGCACAGGCTTCCGCAAAGACAAAACCAGCCGCATCAACACCGGCAGCTTCAAAGGCTGCAGCGGCGCCAAAGTCTGCCGCTGCGAAACCTGCCGCAGCCAAGCCTGCGGCTTCAAAATCTGCCGCAAAAGCCACAACAGCATCAAGTTCCAAGCCAAAGGCGCCTGCAAAGCCGGCGTCGGCCAAAAGTGCGCCTCGCGCCAAAAAACCTAAGCAAGGCGAGGGCCAGGCGTGACCGACGACATCGATGACAAGCCGCAGCCGCTTCTGACGCACCTGCTGGAGCTGCGCAATCGGCTTATGTGGGCTATTGGTGCCTTCTTCGTGGCATTTCTGTTGTGTTTCTCGTTTGCGAAACCGCTGTTCAATCTTCTGGTCCTGCCATTTACATGGGCCGTCCATTGGGCCGGCATGACGGATCGCAAGATCGAGTTGATCTACACCGCGCCGCAGGAGTTCTTCTTCACGCAGATCAAGATCGGCATGTTTGGCGGCCTGGTGCTGGCGTTCCCAGTGATCGCGGCTCAGGTCTACAAGTTCGTGGCGCCGGGGCTTTACAAGAACGAGCGCGGAGCCTTTCTCCCGTTCCTTGTTGCCTCGCCTCTCTTGTTCATGCTCGGTGCGGCGCTGGTCTACTTCTTTTTCACCCCGATGGTGATGTGGTTCTTCCTGTCGATGGAACAGACAGGCGGTACCGGTGAAGCGTCGATCATGCTGCTGCCCAAGGTGTCCGAGTATCTCGGGCTGATCATGACACTGATCTTTGCCTTTGGTCTGGTGTTCCAGCTGCCTGTGGTGACCACGCTGTTGGCGAGGGTGGGACTGGTTTCCAGCCAAGGCCTCGCGGACAAGCGAAAATATGCCATCGTTGCAGCCTTCATCGCCGCAGCCGTGCTGACACCACCCGATCCGGTCTCCCAGATCGGGCTTGCGCTGCCAACCATCCTTCTTTACGAGATTGCCATCTATTGCGCCCGACTCGTGGAGCGCCAGCGCGCCGCGAGAGCGGCCATGGCGGAAGCCGATGAAGCATCGGCGGCAGCCTCTGATCCCGAAGGGGACGCCTGAGCTCCGGATTGATGTTGTGCCGTGCCGTCTGACGGCACGGTTGCGGGTTTGGCGCTGCCAATCGAGTACCGGAACCTGCCATGCTTGACATCAAATGGATACGTGAGAACCCTGAAGCTCTTGACGCGGCGCTTGCAAAGCGCGGAGCGGCAGCGCAGTCGGCACAGCTGATTGCGCTTGATGAAGCGCGCCGCAGTCATGTGGGTGCGCTTCAGGCCTTGCAGGAGCGCCGCAATGCGGCTTCCAAGGAAATCGGCAAGGCGATGGCCGCAAAGGACCAGGCTGGAGCTGACAGTCTGAAAGCTGAAGTTGCGACCATCAAGGACGAGCTTCAGGCCGGCGAGGCGAAAGAGCGCGAGCTTGACGAAGCGCTCAAGCATGCCTTGTCAGTGCTGCCCAATATCCCGCTTGATGAAGTGCCGGTCGGCAAGGACGAGAGCGATAACGTGGAGGTTCGGGTGTCGGGCTCCAAGCCGGATCTCGGTTTCGAGACTAAAGAACACTTTGAACTCGGCGAAGCGTTGGGGATGATGGACTTCGAACGTGCGGCCAAAATGTCTGGCTCACGGTTCACCATCCTGTCAGGTGGGCTGGCGCGGCTCGAACGCGCGCTTGGCCAGTACATGCTTGATCTTCATACCGGTGAGCATGGCTATACCGAGGTCAATCCGCCACTCATGGTCAATGACGCTGCGGCTTACGGCACAGACAAGCTGCCCAAATTTGACGACGATCTTTTCCGCACCACGGATGGCCGTTGGCTGATCCCAACTGCGGAAGTGCCACTGACCTATATGGCTGCGGGCGAAATCATTCCGGAAGAAGAATTGCCCAAACGCTATGTGGCGCAAACGGCCTGCTTCCGCTCTGAAGCCGGTTCTGCCGGCCGCGATACCCGCGGGATGCTGCGTCAGCATCAGTTCACCAAGGTTGAACTGGTCTCAGTGACCACTCCGGAAACCTCGCTTGACGAGCATGAGCGGATGACCGCGAGTGCCGAAGCCGTGCTCAAGGGTTTGGGCCTTCATTTCCGCACCATCGTGCTTTGCACAGGCGACATGGGGTTTGGCGCGCGCAAGACATATGACATCGAAGTGTGGCTGCCGGGGCAGGAAGCCTATCGCGAGATTTCGTCCTGTTCCGTGTGCGGTGATTTCCAGGCGCGCCGGATGAATGCACGCTGCCGCAAGGCGGGAGACAAGAACACGCGCTTTGTTCATACCCTGAACGGGTCCGGCGTGGCGGTTGGCCGCGCACTGATTGCAGTCATGGAAAATTATCAGAACGCCGACGGGTCCATTACCGTGCCCGACGTGCTTCGGCCCTACATGGGCGGGATCACGAAAATCGAAAAGGCGGCGTAACGCATTTATTTCAGGAGAGCAGGCAATGCGTATTCTCATCACCAATGACGACGGCATCCACGCCGAGGGGCTGGAGGTGCTTGAGCGCATCGCACGGACGCTTTCAGACGATGTCTGGATTGTCGCGCCTGAAACCGATCAGAGCGGTCTGGCACATTCTCTCACCTTGTCTGAGCCACTTCGGCTGCGAAAGGTTCGCGAAAAGACCTATGCCCTGCGCGGGACGCCGACGGACTGCGTCATCATGGCGATCAAGAGCCTGATGGACAAGGCACCGGATCTGGTGCTTTCGGGGGTGAATTCGGGGCAGAATGTTGCCGATGACGTGACCTATTCGGGCACGGTGGCAGGTGCGATGGAAGGCACGCTGCTGGGTGTCCGGTCGATCGCCATCAGTCAGGCCTATAATTTTGTAAACGGCAGGATTGTGCCCTGGGATGTGGTTGAGGCGCTTGCGCCTGATTTGCTCAAGAAGCTTGTCGAGATAGACCTTCCCGCGGGCACGCTGCTCAATGTCAATTTCCCCAATTGCCCGGTCGATGAGGTCAAGGGCGTTGTCGTGACCGATCAGGGGCAGATGACACACGGGCTTTCGATCGAGGAACGCCACGACGGGCGCGGCTTTCCCTATTTCTGGCTGAAGTTCGGCCGCCGTGATTTTTCTCCGGAAGCCAACAGTGACATCAAGGCCATTTCCAACGGATATATTTCGGTGACACCGTTGAAGTTGGATTTGACCAATCATGCGGTCCAGGAGCAGATCAGCAAAGCACTGGAAGACTGACCGATGAACGTGCGGCTGGCGGAAAAAGAGGGCTTCGCCGGACTTTTTCTGCGTCTCAGGGCGGAGGGGCTGGCAGACAAGGCGCTGTTGACAGCACTTGAGCAAACGCCGCGAACCGTTTTCCTGTCGGCCGCCTACTCCGATGCCGCCTATCAGGATCGGCTTGTGCCGATCGACTGTGGTGGTTTTGCCGAGAGTGCTGATCTTGTTGCAAGGCTGCTTGCAGCCTTGAGCATCGAGCCTGGTCACCGTGTTCTTGATCTGGGTACCGGGAGTGGTTTTCTGGCGGCGGTTGCGGCCCGGCTGGCCGAGCGGGTGGTGACGATCGACCGGTACAAGACACTTGTCCAGCTTGCGCAGCAGCGCTTTGGCCACCTCGGGCTCGGCAATGTCGTGTCGCGGCAGGCAGACGGGCTCAAGGGCATGAACGGGGAGGGCAGCTTCGACCGGATCATCGCAACCTGCGCTTTTGACGGCAACCCGCGCCAGTTTGTCGACCAGCTTGGATCCGGCGGCGTGATGCTGGCGCCAATCCTGCAGGAAGGCGGCCGGGCAAAAATGGCTCGGCTGACGAAAATTGGCAGCCGTTTTGAACGCGAAGATCTGTTTGAGGTTCCTTACCGAGCCTTCATCCCGGGTATAGCTGCGGCGCTTTAGGCTGGAAATTGCCACAAAAGCGGCCAATTCCCCCGGCCTTAACCGATGAGTAACACTAACGCGCTTTAATCATCACAATTGGTTTTGCGTTGATTGGGTAGTGTTATGCGTCTCAGACAGACTGTCGTTTCCGGCACATCGGTAACTCGTTTGCTCGGTGTTGCGCTCTTGGCGGGCTCCGCTGCAGCGTGCAGTTCGGATGCCAGCCGTTTTTCCTATCAAAATACCGACGGGTTGACGACGGCTTCTGTGCCGCAGCCATCTTCCGACAGGCTGGCGCCGATGGCTGCTGTGGGCGGCAATCAGCTCCCGCAGGGCTATCCTCAAGCTCAAGCCTATCCGCAGGCGGCAAGCTCAAACCAGCGAGGTTTCCCTCAGGCCCCGTCTTCGGTTTCGCAGGCCTTCCCGGGAGATTACCGCTCGTCGCCGCAGGGATATGACCCCACGTCGACCGGTTCCATACCGGGTTCTGTTGCGCGGTCAGCGTCGTCCTCTTCCAATCTGATCAACAACGGCGGAGCGACGGTTGCACGCAAGGCACTGCCATCGGCCCAGCCGGTCATGGAGCCAATGAACCGTCCAGTGGCCCAGGCCCCGCAGTCGCAGGCTTTTCCGGAACGGCCGCAGCAATTGTCGTCGGCAGTGCCGGTGAGTGCACGTTTCAAGGACGCTGAGCCCGTACTGGCACCTGATCCGATCGTCACTGGTACAGCGCCTCAGAGCGCAGGCTGGACCACCACAGGTGCAACACGCATCACGCTTGGTGAAGGCGAGACGATCTACAATCTTTCCAAGCGCTACGGTGTTCCTGCGAGCGAAATCATGAAGGCGAACGGCATTGCCGATGCCTCGCGGGTGTCGAGCGGAAAGCAGTTGCTGATTCCGATCTATGTCTATTCGCGCCAGGCGCCGGTTTCTGCTCCTGACAACAACCCCAAGACACGGTCCGCCAATTCGAGCTCCGGTCAGGTTGGCGAGGTCAAGCACGACAGGTTGCCCGTGCCGGGACAAGCGCCCGTTCGCGAGGTGGCGGTGCTGCCAAGTGCGCCTTCATTGCGGAACCCCGGCAGTGCTTCTGTCGCCAATGGCGCTGTTTCGGGGACGGCATCTAGCTCAGGCGAGGGCGCCAGCGGCGTTTATGTCGTCAAGAGCGGGGATACGCTGAGCAAGATCGCCCGCAATCATGGTGTCAGCGTTGATACGTTGAAATCGGCCAATGATCTGACGGCATCCAACATCAGGATTGGGCAGACACTGACCATTCCTGGGGCGGCTGGATCGAAACTCAACCCGTCTTCGACCGCTTCGGTCAATAACTCGTCGTCACCCAAGGCCTATACGCCGCCGGTGAATGTGGCTGGGGACAGTGTTGCAGCAAAGACCAAGGGCGACACCGCTTCTGTTGCACCAGCCGCTACGGGGATCGACAAGTTTCGTTGGCCGGCACGCGGACAGGTTATTACCGGCTTTGCCAAGACAGAGAACGGCAAGCGCAATGACGGTATCGATATTTCAATGCCGACTGGAACGCCGGTCAAGGCTGCCGAGAATGGCGTTGTCATCTACTCCGGCGATGGCCTGAAGGAATACGGAAAGACTGTTCTGATCCGGCACGACGACGGCCTGGTCACGGTCTACGCCCATGCCGACAAGCTCAATGTCAATCGCGGCGACAAGGTGGCGCGCGGTCAGGTGATTGCAAGTTCCGGAATGACCGGCGTAGCAAAGACACCGCGGCTGCACTTTGAAGTGCGCAAGAACGCATCGCCGGTCGATCCGACAAAATATCTCGAGTAAACGCCCCTCCAGGCGAAAGCGGAAAAGGCCGGCACTTCATCAGTGTCGGCCTTTTTCGGTTTCAGCATTGATAGCTGATTAAAGCTTGTGGCCGCTGCGTCCAGCGAGATCCTGGATAAATTGCCAGGCGACGCGGCCTGAGCGGGCGCCACGGGTGGTTGACCATTCGAGCGCCTGTGCTTGCAATTCGTCCGGTGCGATTTTCAGTTCGAAGTGCTCGGCATATCCAGAGATCATCTCAAGGTACTCGTCCTGAGAGCATTTGTGGAATCCAAGCCACAATCCGAAGCGATCGGACAGCGAGACTTTCTCCTCCACCGATTCACTCGGATTGATCGCCGTGGAGCGCTCGTTTTCGATCATGTCGCGCGGCAGCAGGTGGCGCCGGTTTGATGTTGCGTAAAGCACCACGTTTTCTGGTCTGCCTTCAATGCCGCCGTCGAGCGCCGCCTTGAGGGATTTGTAGGCGGTGTCATCATGGTCGAAAGACAAATCATCACAGAACAGGATGAAGCGTGAATGCGCCGGTCTGAGGATCGCCATCAGTTCGGGCAGCGAATTGATGTCCTCGCGGTGGATTTCGATCAGTTTCAACGGTGCGATCGTCTCTGCTTCGGCGGCCAGTTCCGCGTGCGCAGATTTGACCAGGGATGATTTGCCCATGCCGCGCGCGCCCCACAACAGAACATTGTTGGCTGGCAGGCCGCGGGCGAAGCGGCGGGTGTTGTCGACCAGGATATCGCGCACGTGATCGACGCCCTTGATCAGGTCTATGCCGATCCGGTTTGGTTTTCCGACCGGTGCAAGATGGTGCTCGTCCGCGTTCCAGACAAAACAATCGGCAGCATCGAAGTCATTTTCTGCGCGGGCTTTGGGCGCCAGTGATTCCACGGCCCGGGCAAGCCGGGTGAGTTCTGCGAGAATGTGTTGGGCGGTTTCGTCTTGCATTCGGTTATCCCGTCACCTGATCGATGGGGCGTGATGAGGCGGGCACATTGAACGACACGTGCATGGCTCAGTTCGTGGCCCCGTAAGGTTGATTTTCCTCCGCGCCGACGGAAAATCAACCGGGCGCAGCGTCTCCAGATGCGGGTAGCACGGCGTGCAGATGCCGAAAAGCGGTTTTGGGCAGGATTTCAGGTGGGCAGAGCCCATGTTTGCGTTGCAATCGCCTATCTTGCCACTATATTCCGCTCGAATGCTGGAGGCCTGGTGACGGGCCCTACGCCATATCTTCAAGGAGTTTTTCATGTTTGTTACCCCGGCCTATGCCCAGTCCCCATTTGGTGGCGGCGGCAGCGAGATCCTGATGTCGATCCTGCCCTTCCTGCTGATCTTCGTGATCATGTATTTCCTCATCATCCGTCCGCAGCGGACCCAGATGAAAAAGCGCGAGGAAATGCTCAAGAACGTGAGGCGTGGTGATCAGGTCGTGACGGGTGGCGGCATGATTGCAAAGGTCACCAAGGTGATCGACGACGCCGAACTGGAAGTAGAGATTGCCGATGGCGTCAAGGTTCGCCTGGTTCGCAGCCTGATTGCCGATGTTCGCGTCAAGGGCGAGCCTGTCAAGGAATAGCCGCAAACTGCGGACAGGACATAGCGCCTGTCCGCGTTTTTGCGTTCCTTATCACCTCACCCTTTTTCGTCCCCGAGGATGAACCGAGAGCCCCATGCTTTATTTCTCCCGTTGGAAGACCACTCTCATCTGGCTTGCTGTGTTTGCCAGCGTGGTGTTCGCGTTCCCGAACCTTCTGAGCCAACAGCAGGCAGATAACCTGCCGGACTGGGCGCCTTCGAAGAAAATGACCCTCGGGCTCGATTTGCAGGGCGGTTCCTACATGCTTCTGCAGGTGGACCGTCAGGACATTATCAAGGACCGGTTGACTACATCGGTTGATGATGTGCGGCGTCTGTTGCGCGAGGCGGGGATTGGGTACACGGGATTGTCAGGCACCGGCCAGATGGTTCAGGTCCGCATTCGCGATGAGGCAAAGGTCGAGGAAGCCAAGACAATTCTTGACGAGCTTTCGCAGCCGGTCAATTCAGGGCTGTTTGGCGGCGGGACGGTGTCGGAAGCGACCATCGAGGAGACCCAACCGGGTCAATTGCGCATACTCCTGACCGACGACGGTATCACCTATCGTGTCTCGTCGGCCGTGGCGCAATCAATCGAGGTGGTGCGCAAGCGTATTGACGAACTGGGAACGACCGAGCCGATCATCCAGCGGCAGGGTGTTGATCGTATTCTGGTTCAGGTTCCCGGGCTTGATGACCCGGAGCGGTTGAAAAACCTTCTCAACCAGACCGCAAAGCTCGCCTTCCGTATGGTGGATACGACCATGCCGGTGCAGGAAGCCATTCAGGGGCGTCCGCCGGCAAACTCCGAAGTTCTTTATACAACCGATGATCCGCCGGTGCCTTATCTGGTTCAGCGCTCGGTTCTGGTGTCGGGCGAAAATCTCGTCGATGCACAGGCCGGCTATGATCAGCGCACCAATGAACCGATTGTCAGTTTCAGGTTTGATTCCAAGGGTGGACAGCGTTTCGGCCAGGCGACCACGCAGAATGTCGGCTTGCCTTTTGCCATCGTGCTGGATGAGCAGGTTGTCTCGGCACCTGTTATCCGTGAACCCATTCTTGGTGGCACAGGTCAGATTTCCGGCAATTTCGATGTTCAGAGTGCCAACGATCTTGCGATCCTGCTGCGCGCGGGCGCTTTGCCGGCCACATTGACAGTGATTGAAGAACGTACGGTCGGTCCCGGCCTTGGCGCGGACTCGGTTGCTGCGGGCGAAATTGCCGGCATCATCGGCGCGATATTGGTTCTGGTGTTCATGTTCGTGGCCTACGGCATGCTCGGCTTCATCGCCAATCTGGCGCTGATCGCAAACGTGATCATGATCATTGCGGTTCTCACGCTTCTGGGGGCAACACTGACTTTGCCCGGCATTGCCGGCATCGTGCTGACTGTCGGGATGGCGGTCGACTCCAACGTACTGATCTACGAGCGCATTCGTGAGGAGCACCGGTCAGGACGTTCTCTGATCCAGGCGATTGATGCCGGTTTCAGCAAGGCTTTTGCCACCATTCTTGATGCCAACGTGACCACGCTGATTGCGGCCGTCATTCTGTTTTATCTCGGCACCGGTCCGGTCCGTGGCTTTGCCGTGACGCTTGCTGTCGGTATTGCCACCACGGTGTTCACCGCATTCACCTTCACACGCTGGATGGTGGCGGAATGGGTTCGTCGCAGGCGCCCCAAGTCCATGCCGAAGGGCGCGCTTGATGCGATCATTCGTGATTTCAACTTCCGCTTCATGAAGCTGCGCCGGTTCACTTTCGTGGCCTCGGCGATCCTGTCACTGGCCGCGATGGGCCTGTTTGCCACGATCAACATGAATTACGGCATCGATTTCAAGGGCGGATCGATGATCGAGGTTCAGGCCAAGGACGGAAACGCCGACGTCGGCGATATTCGTGCGCGGCTGTCGGAACTCAATCTTGGTGACATCCAGGCGCAGGAATTCGGGTCTCCACGTGAAGTCCTGATCCGGGTGCAGGCTCAGGGCGGTGGCGAGAATGCCGAGCAAACCGTTATCACGCTGGTGCGCGGTGAACTCGAAGGCGACTACGATATCCGCCGTGTCGAAGTTGTCGGGCCTACTGTTTCGGGTGAATTGGCTCAGGCCGGCACCATTGCGGTCATTGCCTCGTTGCTGGCTATCCTGGTCTATATCTGGTTCCGGTTCGAATGGCAGTTCGCGCTTGGTGCGATTATCGCAACCGTGCATGACGTGGTGCTGACGATCGGCATTTTCGTGGTGTCGGGAATCGAGTTCAACCTCTCGAGTATTGCGGCGGTGCTGACAATCGTCGGCTACTCGCTCAACGATACGGTTGTGGTCTACGACCGTGTTCGCGAGAACCTCAGGCGATACAAGAAGATGCCGCTGACGGGTCTGCTTGATCTGTCGATCAACCAGATGTTGCCACGGACCATTCTGACATCGTTGACAACGCTTCTGGCACTTCTCGCCCTGTTCATCTTTGGTGGAGAGGTCATCCGGTCGTTCACGTTCGCCATGATCTTCGGTGTGGTGGTCGGCACCTATTCATCGATCTTCATTGCGGCACCGGTTCTGATCCTGTTCAAGCTCCGCGCGGCCACTTTCCGTGTTGGAATGGACACCGAGGACGACGCGGAAGTTGCGCCCGAGGGTGCGGACCAGAGCAGGGCCTGACGCATGGCCTCAGGCATCGAAATCCGCGCTGCACATTTTCCCGGTCGGGCCCCCATTGATGCTTATGGCAATGGCGGGTTCCGATTCGCGGACATGTCGCACCGCGGCTCGATCCTGTGCCTGCCTTCAGGCGTGCATGGCTGGGATGTCATCGATGATCAGCCGCTGACAATGGACCTGTTTCAGCGCGTTCTGGCTGAAACCAAGGATATCGAGTTCCTGCTGGTCGGCACCGGCATGTCGATCCGGCCGCTGCCCGCCGATCTCAAAGCGGCATTGCGGGCTGCAAATGTGTCTTCGGACCCGATGAGCACCGGAGCTGCAGTGCGAACCTACAATGTGATGCTCGCCGAATCCCGGGCTGTTGCTGCCGCCCTGATCGCCGTCTGAGCGTGATGACGGTTTCAGCCACGCTGACTGTAGACACCCGCTCACAATTGCTTGCCGCCCTGCGCGAAGCGGACATGGATCGCTATCTGGCGCTCCTGCTGATGCCGGAGGGCGTGAGAGACGATCTTCTCGCACTGTTTCTGTTCAATGCCGAAATCGCGGCCATTCGCGACAGGGTTCGTGAACCGCTTCCGGGAGAAGTGCGGCTTCAGTGGTGGCGGGATGTGCTGTCGGGAGAGCGGAACGAGGAGGCGAGAGCCCATCCGGTGGCGTCGCTTCTGGTTGAGGTGATTGAGCGCCGCGCGATGCCGGTTGATCCGCTGCTTGCCATGTGCGACGCGCGGGTCTTTGATCTCTATGACGATCCGATGCCGGACCGGACAAGCTACGAGGGCTATGCTGGCGAGACAGCGTCATCGCTCTTGCAGATGTCGGCGTTCCTGATCGTTCCGGCAGCGTCTTCGACGACTGCCACAGCCAGCGGGCATGCAGGTGTCGCTCAGGCGGTTGCCGGGCATCTGATGCTGCTGCCGATCTCGCAAGCCAGGGGCCAGGTGTTTATTCCCGGAGATCTGCTCTCTGCCACCGGTCTCGACCGGACTGGTGTGCTGGCCAATGACAGCCCTGAACGGATGGCTGTTGCGGTGCGTGCCTTTGCCGGGTTTGGCCGTGAGCATCTGGACAAGGCGCGATCAGCCTATCAACAGGTTCCAAGTGTGGTCATGCCGGCCTATCTCCCGGTTGCGCTTGTCGAACCGGTTCTCAAGCGTGCCGAGAAGATTGGCGCTGATTGCTTCACGACTTCGGTTCGTCTGCCGCAATGGCGCAGACAGCTTCAGCTGTGGCGAGCGGCACGTCGCGGCACTATCTGATATATTCATGTCCGTACAGGTTGCCTGGCGCATCCAAAACGGCTTCGCGCAAGCCTGTTGTGGTGCGTTGCTGCAGGTCCGCAGCATGCGCGGCATAATCACACAACGTTGACGCGGTCGGGATCTACGTCAGTCGGAGGAACAGATGCATCTTGGAGCCTTGATTGTTATCGCCGCCTTTGCGGTCATACTGGTGATTGGCCTGATTCAATATACCGGTAGGTCCCGCCAGAAGAACGGTCGCGATCATGGCGAAGTTATCCTGGAGTTCGCCCGCGCCTATCCGGGCGAAGCGATCCGCTCGGTGACCATCACCAAGGACGGCAATGCAAGCTTCCTGAGGCTTGCCGACGGCAAGACCGGCTTCATTCAGAACATGGGCCGTCACAATGTGGCGCGTCTGATTCTGCCTGGCGATGTAGGCGTGCAGCCGATTGAAAATCCGCCGGGCTTGCGGATCGAGTTCCATGAATCATCGCTCAAGGGCGGAGACTATGTGTTTGATTCGGCTGAAGACGCAGCCGAGGTTTCGCTCTGGCTCTGCGGCAGTTTTGCACTGGCCAGCCCGGAATTCGAAAAACCGGGCGGCGACGGAGACGCCTGAGCTCAAGCACTAGATCGATTCGACCGGATTGGCGTCCTTATTCAGCAGCCTGCTGAACTTCGGTCTCTCCCAGCCACATGGCAAAATCACCAAGCGCCCTGCGTGCCATGGCCTGTTTCTTTGCCTTTGCCTTGTCCTTGCCGCGGAACCGACCGCCGCCTTCTGGGCGGATGATGGCACCGGGCTCAAGCGGCGGGAACAGGCCGAAATTGACGTTCATGGGCTGGAACGAGCGTTTGCCTGGTTCATCGTTGCTCAGGATGTGACCACCGGTAATGTGATTGAGCAGCGCTCCGAACGCCGAGGTCAACGGTGGCGGCGCGAGGTCTTCGCCGAGGCTTTCTGCTGCAGCAAAGCGTCCGGCGAGAAGGCCCATCGCGGCACTTTCGACATAGCCTTCGCAGCCAGTGATCTGTCCGGCAAACCTGAGGCCTGGCCTGCTCTTGAGGTGCAGCGTTCCATCAAGGAATTTTGGTGAATTCAGATAGGTGTTGCGGTGAAGGCCGCCGAGCCGTGCAAATTCTGCATCCTGCAGGCCGGGAATCATCCGGATGATGTCGGCCTGGGCGCCGTATTTCAATTTCGTCTGGAAGCCGACCATGTTGTAAAGTGTGCCGAGCGCATTGTCCTGGCGCAGCTGGACCACGGCGTAAGCCTTGATGTCGGGCTGGTGGGCATTGGTCAGGCCCATCGGCTTCATAGGGCCGTGACGCAAGGTTTCGCGTCCACGTTCGGCCATGATCTCGATTGGCAGGCAGCCATCGAAATAGGGCGTTCCTTCCCATTCCTTGAAGCCGGTTGTGTCGCCGGCAATCAGCGCGTCGACAAAGGCCTCGTACTGATCCTTGTCCATCGGGCAGTTGATGTAGTCCTTGCCGGTGCCGCCGGGGCCGACCTTGTCATAGCGCGACTGGAACCAGCAGATCGACATGTCGATCGAGTCGGTATGAATGATCGGGGCGATGGCGTCGAAAAAGGCGAGCGCATCCTGCCCGGTCTCCGCGCTGATGGCCTCTGCAAGCCCTGGAGCGGTCAGCGGACCTGTGGCGATGATGGTCTGCCCCCATTCTGCCGGAGGAAGCCCGGTGACTTCCTCGCGCGAAATGGTGATCAGCGGCTCGGCTTCAATCGCATCGGTTACGGACTGGGCAAAGCCCTCACGGTCAACAGCGAGCGCACCGCCGGCCGGAACCTGGTGGCTGTCGGCGCAGGACATGATGAGCGAGCCTGCCAAACGCATTTCAGCGTGAATGACGCCGACCGCATTGTTTTCCGCGTCATCCGAACGGAAGGAATTCGAGCACACCAGTTCGGCGAGACTGTCGGTCTTGTGGGCTTCAGTGCCACGCACCGGTCGCATCTCGTGCAGGACCACAGGCAAGCCGCGCCGGGCGATCTGCCAGGCTGCTTCGGAGCCTGCGAGGCCGCCGCCGATGACATGGATGGGGGAGTTGGAATAATTGGTCTTGGTCATAACGTCCGTTTACCACGGGCGCGATCCCGTCTCAAAGATGTTTTGTGTGAGACCACAAACGAAAACGGCGCCCCGAGGGACGCCGTAACGAACGGTCATGACAAAAGTGATTAGCGGGTACGAAGGCCGCGAGCCACGTTGTCGATGTCGAAACGGGTCAGGCCGATGTCAGCCAGGGTTTCGTTGGAGAGGTTTGCGAGCTCCTGTGCAGTCTGGCGGGTCTTCATCCAGGTGCGTGCTTTGCTGAAGAATTTCATCGTCGTTTTCCTTCGGTGCGCCCGTCCCGGGCGGTGATGTCGTTTTACTCAATCTGATGCCCTTCATATAGGCGATTGCCACTCAATTGTGCAGAGCAATATTCACAGACCAGATATGCGCGCCCGGAATGGCTGGATTATCAAAATATCAATATTTGTCTGTGCTGATTATTTAAGCATGGGCGGGGCGGTAAAATGATCGTCGGCCGGGCTACTCACCTCTACCGTCATCGAAAGCCAGAAACAGAAACAGCGCCCTGTTTCCAGGGCGCCGTTTGAATGACCGGTCGATTGGCCGGGCAGTATTTTTTGTCTTGTGTCTTACTGGCCGGGACGGCGAGCAACGAACGGGATGTCGCCGCGCGAGATACCCAGGTCATTGAGTTCGCGTTCTGACATGCGCGACAGTTCGTTGACGGTGTTGCGGTAGTCGCGCCAGTCTTTGTAAGCCTTACGGAAGTTCATGGTGTAGTCCTCTCATTGGGGCGCTGAAATCTGATCAGTGCGCCGTGTTTCGTTGATCCTGATATAGGTGCCTACAATCGATTTGTGCAGTGCAATAAATTGCAAAGGAGCCATGCGATTTGCGCAACGCGCCTTAACGAATCCTTGCTAAGGGTCTCGGATTTGCAAAGGTCTGCAGGTTTGATGCTTTGCGGTCGTCCTGATGAGCGGCGACGCTATGGCAGAGCACAAATGGTTTTGGTGATTTCCATCCCGGAGGTGTCCATGATCGATGGACAAAGCCCAAAAAATAACGCTCACCGGGGGAGGAGGATCCGGTGAGCGTCATTTTGGGAGACTGATGCTCGGGAGGAGGATGAACACCAGTCACATCGAAGCGGCTTTTTGGGAGGAGGAGGAGGCCGCTCCGAATTCTATAAACTCTTACAAGGCGCGCCGAGCGGCGAATGGGATGTCGCCCCGTGTCATGCCGATGTCACTCAACTCGCGCTCAGAAAGCCTGTTCAGCTCGACGCATGTTTCGCGATATTTCCGCCAGCTGGTATAGGAGTGGATCAGTTTCATCGAAGATCGTCCTCTTTGCTGCCGTTGTCCGGTTCACCACCGTGGCGTTCCGATGTTTTGAATATAGGGGCATTCAATCGATTTGTGCAGTGCAATATTCTCATGGAAGCTATTCCGGAAACGCATAGCTGGGGTGTATTCTTCTGAATTTTGCCTGATAGCTGTGCAACGCAAGCATGATTGGAGGCAAACTGCTCGTTATGTCGCCGTTGTTGGCTCGCGCGGTTGATGTAATCTGCAAACTGGCTCGTTCAAGGAAGAATCGTTTCATGTTCCGTAGATACCTGGCCCGAGAGATTGACCAGTGGACGAAGGCAGGGTTGCTGAAGCCCGGGCAGGGTGACGTTCTGCTGTCAGATCATGATCGTCGCCACACCGGTTTCAGCCTCTCCAGCGTTCTGGCTGTTCTTGCTGCGGTCCTGCTGGGTGCCGCGGTGATAGCGCTGATTGCTGCGAACTGGGAAGGCATTGCCCGACCGGCGCGGGTGCTGATGATTTTTGTCTTCATAGCCGGAGGTTTGACGGCTGCGGCGCTGGCTTTGCGCAAAAACGCATACTGGATCCTGGAGGCAGCGCTTGTGTTCACGCTGCTTTGTTATGGGGCAGGGATAGCGCTGGTTGGTCAAATGTATCATCTCAGTGGCGATGAAACGGCCTTCATGTTGGCCTGGACCATCGGCGCGCTGGTCGTTTCACTGGCATTTTCATCGGCAACGGCGGCGATCAGTGCGGGGCTTTTGGGCATTGGATATCTTATCGCCGAATCGTCGCTTTTTGGATCAGGCTATGCAGATGTGTTCGATATTTCGGCCTATGCGACGGCTCTTTCCGTAGTGGTCCTGATCGGGGTGTCGGCGGGGCGAACGCGATCAATAATCGCCGGGCACCTGTGCGCGCTGATGCTTGTCGGCTGGGTGATGTGGGTTGTTGATGAAACGACAGATGTCGATCCCGGCTACATTCTTGCCGTGACGGGTGCCGTTGCGTTCGCCATTGGATCGAAGGTCCCGCCGGCTATCGCGAACGCCCTTGAACGTCATGGGGTTGTGTCAGCCTATGGCGCAGTGCTGTTTCTTGGTGGCGTTGGTCTGATCCAGATCGATCTCGTGACGACCAGTCTTGCGGCTGAAATGGCGTTCGCAGGTTTCATACTTCTGGTCAGTGTCGCCATTCTCGCCATTGCCGGTCGGGAAAACCGTTTGATTCGCCGCTTTGCCTATTTCGCCTTTGCCTGCGAGACAATCTACGTAGTAGGCGAAACCCTTGGCTCGCTGTTAGGCAGTTCCGGTTTCCTTTTTCTGGGCGGCCTGGTGCTGGCAGTCATCGCCTTCGCGGTGATGAAAATTGAAAAACGGTTCAAGACAGTGGGGGAGCCCTCATGATCGGCCTGGATCAGACGCTTCGCCGTCAACTCAGTCCGGTGATTGCCGCCATTGTTTGCGCAGTGGTGCTGTTAGGCACTCTTATGTTAATGATCGGGCAGCGAGCCGCGATCCTGCGTGATGGTGCCGAGATCATTCTGAAGACGGCTCCGGTCGACCCGCGTGACCTGATGCGCGGTGATTATGTCAGGCTGCAATATGAAGGCATCTCGTTGGTGGAAAGTGCACTTCTTAGTGAGAGCTGGCCGGAGAAGAACAGCTATGGGCCGCTGTGGCTGACGCTTGAGCCCGGAGAAGATGGATTGGCCGAGGTCAAATCGGTCAGCCTGGAAAGACCCTCGCCGGCGAACCCGAATGCGGTTTATCTCAAAAGCAGGCCGGTGATGCTTTACGGTGTTGATCATCCGCGGTCAGGGAGTAGGAGCCTGTCGTTGCGTTTCGGCATCGAGCGCTATTATGTTCCGGAGGGCGAGGGGCTCGAGATCGAGAAGGCGCGGAACGCCCGCCGGACGACCGTTGCAATTCGTGTGTCGAAGGATGGCGAGCCGCAAATCGCCAGGCTGATGATCGACGGCGAGACACTTTATAATGAGCCACTTTACTGAATAGCCGGCTTCAAATTGGCGCTACAGCGTACAGGGAGCTAAAAACCGTGAGGCATAAGGTGATTTTTCCTTTGATCGCTGCCAAACGGGTGATATAGAGCGACCGCGTTCAGGGTCGCCTCGCGCGAGCGTGGTTTTGCGGCCCTAAGAGCGGGTATGGTGAAATTGGTAGACACGCCAGATTTAGGTTCTGGTGCCGTAAGGCGTGGGAGTTCAAGTCTCTCTACCCGCACCAAATTACAGTCCGGTCCGATTGCCACATGGCATTGGATGGCAGGGCGAGCACGAAGGGCGTTCAGTCGGTTGATCCGGTCTGGGGCTTACAATGAAGAAAGCCACAAGCGACGCCGGAAAACCGGCCCAGTCGCGGGGCCAACCCGAACGGTCGCAGTCGCGAGGAAATGAAGGTTTGAACATGCAGGTTACTGAAACGCTTGCCGAAGGGCTGAAGCGCGAATTGAAGATTGTCGTTCCCGTTGCGGAAATGGCATCGCAGCTCAATGAGAAGCTTGCCGAAGCCAAGGGCAAGATGCGGATCAACGGTTTCCGCCCCGGCAAAGTGCCGCTCTCGCACCTCAAGAAGGTGTATGGCAAATCGATCATGGCGCAGCTGGTCAATGAAATGATCCAGGAAAAGCCGGCGTCGATTCTGGCCGAGCGTGGCGAACGATCCGCCACACAGCCTGAGATCACGATGACCGAAGACGAGAAGGAAGCCGATCAGATCCTTAGCGGAGCGGCCGATTTCGAATTCACCATGGCTTATGAAGTGATCCCGGCTTTCGACATCGCTGACATGTCTAACGTCAAGGTTGTCCGTGAAGTTGTCGACGTGCCTGCCGAGGAAGTCGAAGAGCAGGTGCTTCGCGTTGCTGAAAACAGCCGCACATTCGAGCCCAAGAAGGGCAAGGCGGCCGATGGTGACAAGGTGACGATCGATTACCTTGGCAAGGTCGATGGCGAGCCTTTCGAAGGTGGAGCAGATCAGGACGCCGAGCTGGTCATCGGCTCGAACCGGTTCATTCCAGGTTTCGAAGAGCAGCTGATCGGCCTCAAGGAAGGCGACGAGAAGGTGATCACGGTCACATTCCCGGCCGACTATCAGGCTGCCCATCTTGCCGGCAAGGAAGCCACCTTCGACATCACGGTAAAGGCGATTGCCGCACCGGGCGCGCTGGAAATCAATGACGAGCTGGCAAAGACGCTGGGCCTTGATTCAGCCGACAAGCTGCGCGAAATCGTCCGCTCGCAGATCGAAGATCAGTATGGTCAGGTGACACGCCAGAAGCTGAAGCGTCAGATCCTTGACCAGCTTGATGAAGCGCACAAGTTCGACACACCTTCAAAGCTGGTCGACGCAGAGTTCGAAAGCATCTGGCGTCAGATCAATCAGGAACTGTCGGATAACGGCAAGACCTTTGCTGACGAGGACACCACCGAGGAAGCCGCTCGCGAAGAGTATCGTACTCTTGCCGAACGCCGCGTTCGTCTCGGGCTGGTGCTGTCGAAGGTCGGTGAAGAAGCCGGCATTCAGGTCAGCGACGAAGAACTGCAGCGCTCGCTGTTCGAACAGGTTCGCAAGTTCCCGGGCCAGGAACAGGAAATCTACGAATATTTCCAGAAGACTCCCGGCGCTGTCGCCTCGCTGCGTGCTCCAATCTTTGAAGAAAAGACCATTGACCACCTGATGACCGTTATTGATGTGACGGACAAGTCGGTGACCAAGGACGAGCTGATGGCCGATGACGAAGCCGAGGCTTCGGAAAAGCCTGCGGCAAAGAAAAAGGCGCCTGCCAAGAAGAAGGCTGCCAAAAAGGACGACGCGGCTTCAGAATAAGCCTGGTCCGATCCAGATTGTTGAAAACGCCGGGGCATTGCTCCGGCGTTTTTGCGTTTGGCCCCCGGACGTGAGACCGGGTTCCACGGAAGGCTGAAACAGCTAGGCTTCAGCCCAATCCATATCTCTTGTGAAACCGTAGACAGGGCGAGCCGCAGCACAGAGCTGGCGGAGCAGAAATTTTCGCCGGAGGCCCCATGTCAAACGAGAGAGTGTTGCGATTTGTGCTGGGGGACCAATTGTCCCGCGATATTTCCAGCCTGAATGATGCGCGGCCGGGCAGTGACGTCATCTTCATGGCTGAGGTGATGCAGGAAGCCACTTCGGTGCGGCACCACAAGAAAAAGATCGCCTTCGTGTTCTCGGCGATGCGGCATTTTGCCGATGCCTTGCGAAAAGAGGGCTTTGAGGTCGATTACCTGCATCTTGATGCGGAGGGGAACCCCGGCGACTTCGGACGTGCTCTGGCAGCCGCAGTCGAGCGCAACGGGCCGAGCCGTGTGGTCATGACCGAGCCGTCCGAGCTGCGGGTGCTTGAAGCGGCGGAGACATGGCGGGAGGAACTCGACGTCGATCTCGATATTCTTGCCGATACCCGCTTTCTTGCGAGTCATGAGGATTTTGTCAGCTGGGCGACGACCGATAGCGGTCGTCAGCCTAAAACGCTGCGGATGGAATATTTCTACCGCGAGATGCGCCGCAGCACCGGTTATCTGATGACAGATGGCGAGCCTGAAGGTGGGCAGTGGAACTACGATTCGGATAACCGAAAGGCTCTTCCGGATTCGGTCTCTATCCCCAAGCGCCCCGAATATACACCCGACAGCATCAGTCGGGAGGTAATGGAGCTGGTTGCCAACCGGTTTGGAGATCATTTCGGTGATCTTGAACCGTTCGACTACCCGGTCACGCGCGATGACGCCCTTGCCTATCTCGACTGGTTCAGTGCCGAGGCGCTTCCAGGGTTTGGTGACTGGCAGGACGCCATGAAGCAGGGGGAGCCGCTGCTTTTTCACAGTCACCTGTCGCCGCTGATCAATTGCGGTCTGCTCGGACCACGGGAATGCTGCGACAGGGCTGAGAGGGCTTACAGGGAGGGGCAGGCGCCGCTCAATGCGGTCGAGGGCTTTATCCGCCAGATCATCGGGTGGCGCGAGTTTGTTCGCGGGGTCTACTGGATGAAGATGCCGGACTATGGCGAAGCGAATGCGCTGGATGCGATGCGGCCATTGCCAGGCTTTTTCTGGACCGCTGAGACGTCGATGAATTGCCTCAGCCAGGCAATCTCGGAAACCCGCACGAACGCTTACGCCCACCACATACAGCGGCTGATGATCATCGGCAATTTCTGTCTGATCGCAGGGCTTGATCCGCGTCAGGTTCAGGAGTGGTTTCTCATCGTCTATTCCGACGCCTATGAATGGGTGGAAATGCCCAATGTGGTTGGCATGGCGCTGTTTGCGGATGGCGGCTTTGTTGCGTCCAAGCCCTATGCCGCTTCGGGTGCCTATATCAACAAGATGAGCGATTATTGCGCCTCCTGCAAATTCGATGTGAAGCAGAAGGGCGGCGAAAAGGCTTGTCCGTTCAATTACCTGTACTGGAGTTTCCTGTCGGAGAACGAAACGACCCTGCGGAAGAATCATCGCATGGGGCTGATCATGGGATCGCTTGGCAAGATGACGGACGAGCGGCTTGAAGAGGTGCGGGCCGATTCCCAGCGGTTTCTTGGCAGCGAGGAAATGAAGGGCTGGGACAACGGACCACCCGGCTAGATCAGCTTCAGCCCCTTCAGGCTGGCGTGACCGTCCTTGCCGATAATGATGTGGTCATGAACGGTAATGCCCAAAGGCTTGGCCGTGTCGATGATCAGTTTGGTCATCTCGATGTCCGCGCGTGACGGGGTTGGATCGCCTGACGGGTGATTGTGCACGAGAATGATCGCAGTGGCAGAGAGTTCGAGCGCCCGTTTGACCACTTCGCGCGGATAGACCGGGGTATGATCGACGGTGCCGGTTTGCTGAACTTCGTCAGCGATCAATGCGTTTTTCTTGTCGAGGAACAGCACGCGGAATTGTTCGCGTGCCTCAAATGCCATAGCCGCCCGGCAATACTCGATGACGGATGTCCAAGAGGCCAAGACCTGGCGGCCCTTGAGTTCGCCCTTGAGCATGCGGTGGGCAATGGAGGCGACAAGCTTGAGATCGGTGGCGACGCTTTCTCCGACGCCTTTGACTTCAGTGAGCAGATTGGCAGGCGCTCCAAGCACCTCTGGAAGCGATCCAAACCTTGCCAGCAGCGCCTTGGCGATAGGTTTGGTATCCCTGCGGGGAATCAGCCTGAACAGCAGCAGTTCAAGCAGTTCGTAATCGGCCAGCGCCCGGTCGCCGCTGTCGCGGAAACGCTGACGCAACCGGTCGCGATGGCCATGGAAATGTTCGTCCGCGCTTACGGATGTGGTTGCGGGATTGGCATCAAGTGCACGGCCCTTGGCCTTGCCCTGACGGCTTTCGGCGAAATAATCGCGTTCGTCTTGCTGCGCGTCGGTTTCGTTCGCATCGACTGATCCGTCGCCGTCCATGCCTTGCTCATTCAGACCCTTTTCATTCGGGCCCTTTGCAATTGGACTTGGGCGACGGCCTGATGTCATGCAGGCAAACCGGGTCGGTCCAGCCCGGCAGGAGAGAGGGTGAAGATCTCGCACCCGGTCTCGGTGACCCCAATCGTGTGCTCATATTGCGCGGTCAGGGAGCGATCCCGGGTAACAGCCGTCCATCCATCCGAGAGCACTTTGACATGCGGCCGGCCGAGGTTGATCATCGGTTCGATGGTGAAGATCATGCCGGGACGCATCTCTGGGCCTTCGTTGGCGCGGCCATAATGCAGGATGTTGGGCGCGTCGTGAAACAGCTTGCCCACGCCGTGACCACAGAAGTCGCGGACAACAGAACAACGTTCGGCTTCGGCGTATGTCTGGATTGCTTCGCCAATGGCGCCGGTGCGCACGCCGGGTTTGACAGCTTCGATACCGAGCATCAGGGTCTTGTGGGTAATTTCAAGCAGCCGCTCTGCTGCGCGCTTGATCTCGCCGACCGGATACATCCGGCTCGAATCGCCATGCCAGCCATCAAACACGTAGGTCACATCGATATTGACGATTTCGCCTTCGCGCAGCGGCTTGTCATTGGGGATGCCGTGACACACCACGTGGTTGATCGATGTGCAGCAGGATTTGGTGTAGCCGCGATAGTTCAATGTTGCAGGCAGGGCACCGTGATCTTTGCCGAACTCGTACACAAACCGGTCGATTTCGTTGGTGGTGACGCCTGGGGCCACGCGAGAGGCGAGTTCATCCAGGCAGCGTGCGGTGAGCTGGCAGGCCTTTCGCATGCCCTCAAAACCTTCCGCGCCATACAACCGGATCTGGCCGGTGTTTTTCATCGGGGCCGATGCGGCGTCAATATAGGTAACCATGTCAGGCTCGCTTTGTCTTGTTCCGTCCGGCATGGCCGGCGCGGTTTCATGATACGCTGTTCAGACCCTGTTCCTCAACGGGAACCATCGTGTCAGCATGTATTAGCTCAGATGTGATTTTGCACCGTATGGCGCAAGCTTCAACCCCGCGTTTCATGGCGCGGTCAAATGCTGATGAGTAGGCAGGGTCCAGATCGCGGCAAAGGCTGAGGCTGTCCACATCGTCGCGCTGGATCAGATAGACCATTATCGCGCGGTGCCCAGCTTCAACCATGTCGCCAAGTTCTTCAAGATGCTTCGCACCGCGGGTGGTGACGCTGTCAGGAAACTCGGCTAGTCTGCCGTTACGGCGAAAATGCACATTCTTGACCTCAACATAGGCCAAGCCCTTTGCCGGGTCGCGCATTAGGATGTCGATACGGGAGTTGATTCCGTATTTCTGTTCAGCCTTGCGCTCGGCATAGCCAGTAAGCGACCCGATCAGGCCTTCATCTATTGCCTCTTCCACCAGACGGTTCGGGCGCGCGGTGTTGATGCCCACCAGCGTATCATCTGCTTCGACCAGTTCGAGGGCGTAGCGGTACTTGCGGGTGCCGCCGGAATGTTCGGTGAGATAACAGAGTGACCCGGGGGCGGTGAGCCCACGCATGGAACCGGTGTTTGGGCAAAACCCGGTGATTACTTCACCTGTTTGCAGCTCGGCATCGAACAGGAACCGCTTGTAGCGTCGGATTAGTGTCGCAGGGACCAGGGGCGGTTCAAACTTCATGGACCGGGCGCGTAGCACAGTTTGCGCGGGCATGAAAACGCCGCTGCATTTTCACGACGCGCAAGATCGCGCCGGGCTTTCGAGACACTATCCTCAAACCCGGACGCGAACATAGGAGCCCGGTGCATCCTCAATGGGTTTGAGTTTCTTGCCACCCGGTTTGCGTGCCGGCACTTCTTCATCCGATGATGCACGGATCCACGTGTTCCAATGCGGCCACCAGGAGCCCGGGCTTTCCTTGGCGCCCGCCACCCAGTCGTCAAACTCGGCATTCTTCGGGCCATCAGACCAGAACTGATACTTGCCTGCAGCCGGCGGATTGACCACGCCGGCGATATGGCCTGAACCCGCCATGACATAGGTGACATCTCCACCAAACAGCTTGCCGCCGATATAGGCGGAGCGGGCAGGGGCGATGTGATCTTCCTTGGCTGCAAGATTGAAGACCGGGATCCTGATGTCTTTCAGTTTCAGCGTCTTGCCGGCGAGTTCCAGCTTGTCTTGAGACAGGTTGTTCTCAAGGTAGCAATTGCGCAGATAGTAGGAATGATTTGCTGCCGGCATCCTGGTCGCATCCGAGTTCCAGTAGAGCAGGTCGAAGGGCATCGGGTCCTTGCCCTTGAGGTAGTTGTTGACGACATAGGGCCAGATCAGATCAGAGGCGCGCAGCATATTGAAAGCTGTCGCCATCTTCGAGCCGTCAAGAAACCCGTTCTTCTCCATCGCGGTTTCGATCTGGCCGATCTGGGCTTCGTCGACAAAGACCTTGAGATCACCGGCATAGGTGAAATCGGTCTGGGTGGTAAAGAAGGTGGCCGTTGCAATCCGGGTGTCTTTTTCCTGGGCGTGCAATGCCAGCGTCGCCGCCAGCAGTGTGCCGCCGACGCAATAGCCGATCGCGTTGACCTCACGTTCGCCAGTGGCTTTCTCGATCGTGTCGAGGGCAAAGGAAATGCCTTCGCGTGAATAGGACTCCCAGTCTTTCTTGGCATGGCTCTGATCCGGGTTGACCCAGGAAATCACGAACACCGTGTGTCCCTGATCGACAGCCCACTTGATGAAGGATTTCTTCGGATTGAGATCGAGAATATAGAACTTGTTGATCCACGGCGGCACGATCATCAAAGGTCGCTTCAGCACTGTCTCTGTTGCCGGATCGTACTGAATGATCTGACAGATGTCGTCCTGGGCAATCACCTTGCCCGGCGAGACGGCGATATTCTCGCCCACCTTGAACTTGGACGCGTCGGATTGCCGTAACCTCAGTTCCCCCTTGCCGGCCGCGATGTCCTCGGCCAGCATGTGCATGCCCTTGACCAGGTTTTCACCGTTTGAGGCGACCATTTCCTTATAGAGCTCTGGATTGGTCGCGAGGAAATTGGCCGGCGAGAGAGCGCTGGTGATCTGGCGAACATAAAACGCCGCCTTGTGGCGGGTGTGTTCATCAAGGCCTTCACTCTCGTCGACGAGTTTGTTGGCCCAGTCCGAAGTAATGAAGTAGGCATTTTTCAGGAATTCGAAAAACGGATTGTTTTCCCAATCCGGATCGGAAAACCGTTTGTCCCTGGTTTTTACCTTAGGGCTGTCATCCTCGCCCGACATGCGCTTGACCGATTCGCTCCACATGCCGAAATAGCTTGTCAGAAGCGATGTCTGGGCCTCGATGGCGCGCTTTGGATCGGACAGCCAGTATTCGCCCACCTTGGAGAAGGTCTTGACCATATCCGTCATCGGTTCAGAGACGCTATCAACGACTTCGCCCCTTTCACGCGGTTCAACCCAGGCGGAGGCTGCCTTGCCCAGCTCTTCGAGCATGCGCGCAACATTGCGGGCGAAGGCTTCGGGATTCTTGACAACGTAGGCCTCTGCAGATGACGTGGCCGCGCCAGCGTCCTCGTTTCCGGTCGCGGATGTCCCCTTGTCCACCATGGTGGCGCCTCCTCATTTGTTCCCGAGCTTGCCTCCGGCCCGTATTCTGCCTTAAATCGGCTTACTTGCTTTGCTTGAACGCCAATACTGGCATCTATCCTTCCTTGATACGGGCTTTTTTTGTCCATGTCATGGCCACCATTTGGTGGAGACCGGAATATTCGTGACTATGATACCGATTGTCCGCCCGGCGTTTGTCGCCATGTTTTCGCTGCTGGCCGCCGCATGCCAGACAGCCTCGTTGCAGGATGTTGCGCCGACGTCAGTTCAGGTCAGTCGACTTGATGCCGGCACAACAGGCACCGACGCCCCGATCGACGGGATTGCTCCCGGTTCTGCTCAGACTTCGAATTCCGGCGCAACTGCCTCGACAGAGGTGCGGCGCAATCCGGGCTTTGCTTCGCTCATTCCGATTGAACAGACACCGCCGGCCGAGACAAAGGCGTTTGTTGCCAGCGGTGCCAGCCGATCAGGAGAGTACCCGACTTTCGGGCAGTTGCCGAATACCGCCAACGCACAATTCTCCGATGCCGACAAGATTGCAGCGGAGGCTGAAATGACCGAGTTGCTGCGCAGCCGTGCGTCCACTCCCGACGCCCGGGCCCAATATGACGCGCGGCTGAGGCAATTGCGCAGCCTGGCTGCGAACCATGGCAACGATATGCAGCAGCAAATCGAGAAATAGATCTTGCGTCTGACTTGGTTTGGTCGCAAACCGGTGTCATCAGAACGACATCAATCAGCCCACAATTCCGGGGAATTCCATGGAAGAATTTCACAAGGTCCGCCGACTTCCGCCTTACGTGTTTGAGCAGGTCAACAGGCTGAAGGCGTCGGCGCGGGCCGGGGGCGCCGATATCATCGATTTGGGAATGGGAAATCCGGACCTGCCGACACCCACCGCGATCGTCGATAAATTGTGCGAAGCGGTAAGGGATCCGCGCACTCACCGTTATTCCACATCGCGTGGCATTCCCGGGCTGCGGCGCGCACAGGCCAGCTACTACCAGAGACGGTTTGGCGTCAAACTCAACCCTGAAACCCAGGTTGTGGCGACCTTGGGCTCCAAGGAGGGGTTTGCCAACATGGCACAGGCGATCACCGCGCCCGGCGACGTGATCCTGTGCCCCAATCCGACCTATCCGATCCACGCGTTCGGTTTCATCATGTCAGGTGGCGTTATCCGTTCACTCGATGTGGTGCCTGACAACAGTTTCTTTTCTGCTCTCGAGCGCTCCGTAAGGCATTCGATTCCGAAGCCTCTGGCGTTGATCCTGAACTACCCGTCCAATCCGACGAGCTACGTGGCGACACTGGATTTCTACAAGGACGTCGTGGCCTTCGCCAAGAAGCATGACATTCTCATCCTGTCAGACCTCGCCTATGCGGAAATCTACTTCGACGAGACGCCGCCCCCTTCGGTTCTCGAGGTCCCGGGTGCCATCGATATCTGCGTCGAGTTCACATCCATGTCGAAGACCTTCTCGATGCCTGGCTGGCGGATGGGATTTGCTGTCGGCAACGAACGGCTGATTTCGGCGCTGACGCGTGTGAAGTCCTATCTTGATTATGGTGCCTTCACTCCGATCCAGGTGGCTGCAACCGCAGCCCTCAACGGCGATGGCTCTGACATCGCCGAGGTGCGCTCGATCTACAAGCGCCGTCGCGATGTGCTGGTCGACAGTTTCGGCAAGGCCGGCTGGGATGTGCCGCCGCCGGCAGCGACAATGTTCGCCTGGGCGCCTATCCCTGAGCAATTCAAGCATCTTGGATCGCTCGAGTTTTCCAAATTGCTGGTGGAACGCGCCGATGTTGCGGTTGCGCCGGGGATCGGTTTTGGCGAGCATGGCGATGAGCATGTGCGTATCGCGCTGGTTGAAAACGAGCACCGGATCCGACAGGCCGCGCGCAACATCAAGCGCTTTTTCTCCAGCGCAACCAATGGCGGCGGTGACAATGTGGTTTCATTAACCGCCCGGCGTTGACCGCCCGGTCCCCCGCCGGTAAACCCGCCCAGAGTTTCAAAGCTTCGCACTTTGGTTGCGGGCGATCCCAGACAGGTGGACTTTTACATGACTGATGCCCTGAAAATCGGCATTGCAGGCCTTGGCACTGTCGGTGCGGCGTTGTTTCAGATTGTCTCGAGCCGGCACAATCTGCTGGCCGACATCTGCGGACGCGAAATTGTGGTCACCGCGGTCTGTGCGCGCGATCGCAGTCGCGATCGCGGCCTCAATCTTGATGGGGTGGCCTGGTTCGACGATCCGGTTGAAATGGCGCGTGACGGAGATATCGACGTTCTGGTTGAGCTTATGGGGGGCGAGGGGGATCCCGCGCTTGCAGCGTCCAAGGCGGCGCTGACTGCCGGACGTCATGTGGTGACCGCCAACAAGGCGATGCTTGCCAGACACGGTGTTGAGCTGGCATTGCTTGCCGAATCGAACGGGGTTCTCCTGAACTTCGAAGCTGCGGTTGCGGGCGGTATTCCGGTGATCAAGGCGATGCGGGAATCCTTGACCGGCAATGCGGTCACGCGGATCTACGGCATCCTCAACGGCACCTGCAATTACATCCTGACGCGGATGCAGCGCGACAATATGGGCTTTGCCGAATGCCTGGCGGAGGCACAGCGACTTGGCTATGCCGAAGCCGATCCGGCTTTTGATATTGAGGGCAACGACACCGCGCACAAGCTGTCCATCCTTACAAGTCTCGCGTTCGGAACCCAGATTGCAGCCGATGAAGTCTACATCGAAGGCATCACCAACATTTCCATCGACGATATCCATGCCGCCGATGAGCTCGGCTACAGGATCAAGCTGCTTGGCGTGGCGCAACGCACTGCCACCGGCATCGAGCAGCGGGTGCATCCGACCATGGTGCCGAAGGGATCGATGATCGCGCAGGTGGAAGGTGTGACCAATGCGGTGACCATTGAAGCCGATATTCTGGGCGAATTGATGCTGTCTGGACCTGGCGCCGGTGGCGAAGCCACTGCATCCGCGGTGCTGGGTGATATTGCCGACATTGCCAAGAGCAAGCCCGGCCATCAGCACGCGCCGGCACTCGGCCGTCCTGCGGACAAGCTTGAGCCCTATACACGCGCACAGATCCAGAGCCACGAGGGCGGGTACTTCATCTCGCTCAAGGTGGATGACCGGGCCGGCGTGTTCGCCTCGATTGCCACGTCGATGTCCAAGAACGAGATCTCGCTCGAATCCATTGTCCAGCGCGCGCGTCCTTCTGGCGCGGAAGCCGGGCCACAAACGGTGATTCTGGTGACGCACGCGACAACAGAATCCCGGGTTCGCGCTGCCGTGGACGCCATCAAGAGCGAAGGTTACCTTTCCGGGGAGCCGCAGGTGATCAGAATCGAGCGGACACGCGAGAGCTGATCGTTCCGTTGGTCCGCGTGTTTGATCTGCAGCGGTCAGGGCGATGCGCATTGCTGCGCGCCGCCTAATCGATTTAGTTTGGGATCAGCTCAAATTCCTGAAAAAACAACGGGTTTTAATGTGGTTTTCACATTGCCTTGCTATGTTTGAACGCTGTATGAGCGGCGTAATGACAGACCAAAGGGGAATTTAGGCCATGGCAGGGAAACCGACAGAAGCAAGCGGTCTGGACCGGATCCTTACGCTGGAAATCGCACGCGTGACCGAACGCGCAGCTGTTGCTGCCGCACGGCTTCGTGGCCGCGGTGACGAGATGGCAGCCGATCAGGTTGCTGTCGATGCGATGCGGCAGGAGCTCAACCGGTTGCCGATCGATGGAACCGTGGTGATCGGCGAAGGCGAGCGCGACGAAGCGCCCATGCTCTATATCGGCGAAGAAGTCGGTACTCGCGACGGCGCCAAGGTCGACATTGCGCTTGACCCGCTCGAGGGCACCACGATCTGTGCCAAGAACCTTCCCAATTCGCTGGCTGTGATTGCCTTCGCGGAAAAGGGCAGCCTGCTCTACGCGCCTGACGTTTACATGGAGAAGATCGCCATTGGGCCGGGATATCCGGCCAATACGGTTTCGCTTGATGCAACGGCTACTGAAAACATTCATGCCGTTGCTCGTGCCAAGGGTGTGCCTGTCGGTCAGGTGACTGCCTGTATTCTCGACCGGCCCCGCCATGCGCGGATGATCGAGGAAGTCCGCGCCACCGGCGCAGCCATCCGACTGATCGGCGATGGTGACGTTGCCGGCATCATTCACACGACAGATCCGGAAGAAACCGGCATCGACATCTATATCGGCATCGGCGGCGCGCCCGAAGGCGTTCTTGCTGCGGCAGCGCTGAGGTGTATTGGCGGCCAGATGCAGGGCCGGTTGCAGCTCAATACCGAGGAAAAGGTAGCGCGCGCTGCCAAGATGGGGATTTCTGATCCAAAGAAAATCTACACCATGGAAGAAATGGCGCGTGGGGATGTCCTGTTCGCCGCCACCGGTGTGACTGACGGCAACCTGCTGCAGGGTGTGCGCTTTACCAACGACGCCATCATCACGCATACCATCGTCATGCGCTCGTCCTCGCGCACGGTGCGCGAAATCAAGGCACGCCATCAGGACCTTTCCAAGTTCGACTAGGGCTGCGGCCCGCTTGATCTCATCGATGTGAAAAATGCGATCGCCCCGGCTCCACAAGAAGCCGGGGCTTTTTTGTGCGCGTCATCCAGCATCGTCAGGGCGGGACCGCTTTGCCGCGCCGCGCGGTTTGCGCTATGAGCGTGCCTCAGGCACAGCCATCGGGGCAGGGTGCCCGAAGCAGGTTGGGTTCCGGATGACAGGCAACGGCGCATCAGACCGGGCATTTCTCGGGGTGGAACAGTCTCTGTCCGAGCAGAAATGGGTCGCGCGGCTGGACATGGCTGGCGAAAACAAGGCGATCTCCATTGCGCAGATGACCGGGCTTCCCGACGTCATTGCACGCGTGCTTGCGGGCAGGGAGGTGGCAATCGGGGATGCCAAGGCATTTCTGGATCCGACCATCAAATCCCTCATGCCCGACCCATCCAGATTGACAGACTGCGACAAGGCGGCTGAGCGAATTTCGCTTTCGATCTCGCGCGGCGAGCGGGTCGCGATCTTCGGCGACTATGATGTCGACGGGGCCGCATCCTCGGCTTTGATGCAGCGGTTCCTGAGGCATTTTGGCGTTGTCAGCGAGATTTACATCCCGGACCGGATCTTTGAGGGCTACGGGCCAAATCCCACGGCTATCGGTGAACTTGTCGACCGCGGCGCAAAGCTGATCATCACCGTCGACTGCGGATCAACCAGCCACGAATCGCTCGAGGAGGCCGCCCGGCGTGGTGTAGACGTCGTGGTGATCGATCACCACCAGGTGGCGAGCGAGCTGCCTGTAGCGCAGGCGCTGGTCAATCCCAACCGCGAGGACGATTTGTCGGGTCTGGGGCATCTGTGCGCTTGTGGTGTGGTGTTCATGGTGCTGGCCGGAACGCTGCGCCTGTTGCGCCATAAAGGCGAAGCAAGGGCCGCCACGTTTGATCTGCTGGCCTGTCTGGATCTGGTTGCCCTGGCGACCGTGTGCGATGTGGTACCGCTCAAGGGGCTCAATCGTGCATTTGTGGTCAAGGGACTGCTGGCGGCCCGAACCATGGGCAATGTCGGCCTTGCAGCCCTTGCACAGCGCGCAGGCGTCAATGGGCCGGTGACCCCCTATCATCTGGGATTTCTGATCGGACCCCGAATCAATGCCGGCGGACGCATTGGCGATGCAGCATTGGGCAGTCGGCTGCTGACGCTTGAGAACCGGGATGAGGCCGAAACGATTGCCGAACGGCTTGAGCTATTGAACAAGGAGCGCCAGGCAATCGAAGCAGCCATGCTGGAGGAAGCCGACGCGGAAGCGGCAGTGGAGATGGCCAGCGGCGACGGGCCTTCGGTGATCATCACCGAGCGTAAGGGCTGGCATCCGGGTGTCGTTGGGCTTCTGGCCTCGCGGCTCAAGGAGCGCTACCGGCGGCCGGCGTTTGCGATCGCCTTTGATGGCAACGGAAAGGGTACCGGGTCCGGACGGTCGGTGCCAGGCGTCGATATTGGCCGGCTGGTACGCAAGGCAGTCGATATCGGGCTGCTTGTCAAAGGCGGCGGCCATGCAATGGCGGCCGGCCTGACGGTCGAACAGAACCGCCTGGGGGACCTGCGCGCGTTCTTTGAGGAGAATGCCGCTGAGGCTGTGGCAGGAGTGACGACAGCGCACCGGCTCAAGATTGACGGGGCAATATCGGCCTCGGGCGCAACGCTTGATCTGGTCGACATGATCGAGCGCGCCGGACCCTATGGCGCCGGACATCCGCAGCCGGTGTTTGCCATGCCCGGGCACACTCTCAAAGATGCGCGGATTGTGGGGCAGAATCACATCAAGCTGTCGTTTGCCGGCCCCGATGGAGGCAAGCTCAACGGCATCGCCTTTCGTGCGGCTGACACAGAGATGGGGGCTGCGCTGCTTGGCGGACGCGGAATGACATTTCACATCGCGGGGTCGTTGTCTGCGGATTACTGGCAGGGTGTCAGACGGGTGCAGATCCGGGTCACGGACGCGGCAGTGGCGCGTTAGGCGGCAGGTCTCCCCGAAAGTCTGCGAACCGCTCACAGCCTCAGAATATATCGCCTCCACGCCTGCTTTTTACCAGCGGGACCGTGACTTGCTGCAGATTGAAAATACGCGAAACGGACAGTGCCATGGCGTTATGCCAAGCCTGAGTGACCTTCAGTTTTAAAGTGAGAAGATCAAGCGAAGTGCTTGAAAACAGTGGTACGCCCTAGGGGAGTCGAACCCCTCTTTCCAGAATGAAAATCTGGCGTCCTAACCGATAGACGAAGGGCGCGTACACTGTGGCCGTCTTATAGTCAGACGATTTTAGGACCGCAAGCGGATAATTGATGTCTCCGGTAAAAAAATGACGTCTTTATGAAGATTGTTTTGCAGACGTTGGCGAGCGCCGCGCAAACCTCGCGGGACCCCTGCGTCAACCGTGATCAGATTACTTGCGCCGACGGCAGCGCCAGTTCCAGTCACGCATGTTTCCAACGTCGATGTGAACTGATTCCGTGTGGCAGTAGGTGCCGACACCGCCGCGTTCAGGCATGGACCGGAGATATTTCGCCAGCTGCCATTTTGAAACACCCTCGATCTGGATATCGGCTGCCTCGCAAGAGGTATGGCGCGATCCTGATGCGCCGCCGATGCGTCGGTTGTGCTTCGGGCTGCGATATCCGGAGGTAACCACCACCGGTCGGCCATAATGCCGCTCAATGCTTTTGAGTGTGCGCACGAGCTGCGGCTTGAAGCAGTCGACCTCGACCTTGTCTGTCTGCAGGTGCAGGCCATTGGGGGCAAGCCGGGCCAGGCCCGCTGCCGAAGCCAACTGGATCTGGCCCGAATCGGCATCGCCTGTATCGGCTTCGGACTCTTCGCCAAACATTGTCGTCATCTTGACGCCGGGTAAAGAATTGCCGCCGGCAGAGGCAACGGTCACAGGAGCGGACTTCGCCACTACCAGGCGTTTTTTGGTTCCCTCGGGGGCAATTCTGGTTGAAGTCTTTTGCGGCGCGAACATGCGCGCGAAAATAGACTTCTTCTTCGGTGGTGCGACCACCGCCAGTTCCTGGACCTGGGGTTGGGTTTCAGTGAGCCCGGAATCGGGGCTCATCGATGTCATGTCCGCGGACGCCGCCGCGGCCGGTGCCTGTTGAGGCTGAGACGCCACGTCTTCTGGCGTCACGATGGTGGGCTGCACAGGCGAGGCACTGTAAAGGTTGGCGATCGGCTGGGCAGACTGGCTTTGGGTAATGCCCCGGTTGAGGGCGTCCACCGCAGTATCGGCCATCACCACCGGTTGACCCGATGCCAATTCGCCTTGTGCCACCGCCGGCATTCGGGATGCTGCGTCAGCCGAAGCGGGCGATGGAACCGGCATCGGAATACCCGGAGCAGCCTCGGTCGCATTCCCGTCGACCATGGCCATTTCCGTTGGCTGTTCAACGCTGAGATCGACCGTTGCTGCAGCATCGGGTGCGAAGCCCTGGGGGGCAAACATTGCGGGATCGGCAGCAGACACACATCCACTGAGAATTGCCGCTGCGCCGGCCAACAGCAACGCACGCGTTGCGTTGCGCTCGTTGCCTGCTTTGTTTCCGCCTATCTGCAAACTCTGGAGCCCCTGGATAACTTGCACTGGCAGACCCGAAGGTCCTTGAAGGATGCCTACTCACTAGCGCCGTTTTTGTAAACGAACAAACCCGACGTGCCGAAGACGTAATTCATCTTAACAGCCAAAAGTGATGCGATGCGTCGCAAATACGGCGAAAGCATGACTCTATTGGCAGGGTAGACTGCGCCCGTTGTGTGAGCCTTGCGCCTTGAAGGCCCGGCCCGGCAAAAGGTCCGGGCCGGATCAAGGGCCTACCAGGCGCCGGTGTTCTTCATCGACAACCAGGGCTCTGCCGGCTCGAGCGGATCGCCCTTCTGCAGCAGTTCGATGGAAATACCATCAGGTGACCTTATGAAAGCCATGTGGCCGTCGCGAGGCGGCCGGTTGATGGTCACGCCATTGTTCTGCAGCGACAGGCAGAGGTCATGGATGTTGTCGACGACATAGGCGAGGTGGCCGAAATTGCGGCCGCCGTCGTAGTCCTGCGGATCCCAGTTGTAGGTCAGTTCGAGCAAAGGCGCCTGGTCGGCCAATGCGCGCTCCTTATCTTCCGGGGCGGCGAGAAATATCAGGGTGAACCGGCCGGCCTCGCTCTCATGGCGGCGGATTTCCACAAGTCCCAGTTTGTTGCAGTAGAAATCGAGCGACGCGTCGACATCGGTGACGCGGACCATTGTGTGCAGATAACGCATTGGGTTTACCTCATGATTCTTGATTGAACTCAAAATAGGCGGAATCGCCTCCCAGGCAATGGCAACGCGATAGAAGGGGATGATTGAACAAGTTTTCCTGCAGGGCTTGCGCTGTCCTCTCAATACACTGTTAATGTTTTAATCAAGAATCACTTCATTTGCCTGTGGCGCGTATTGGAGAGGCATCCGGATGGGGGAAAGGTCCTCAGAGAAGAACCAGGTTGGTGCGGAAGCGCTTGGGGACGCCGTTGATCTCATGGAGATCACCGGAGTCATAAAGTGGTTCGATGTCGCCAAGGGGTTTGGTTTCATCATTCCAGACAATGGAATGGAAGACGTGCTGCTGCACGTGACATGTCTGCGCCGTGATGGCTACCAGACTGTTCTTGAAGGCACCCGGGTGGTTTGCGAGATCCAGAAACGGGACCGCGGCTACCAGACCTTCAGAATTCTCTCGATGGACACCTCGACAGCGGTTCATCCTTCGCAATTGCCACCGGTTCGTACCCATGTTCAGGTCAAGCCTTCGAGCGGACTTGAGCGCGCGATCGTCAAGTGGTTCAACCGCACCAAGGGTTTTGGCTTCTTGACACGGGGCGAGGGGACCGAAGACATCTTCATTCATATGGAGACGCTCAGGCGCTACGGTCTGGCGGAATTGCGCCCGGGGCAGGTGGTTCTGGTGCGGTTCGGGGACGGTGACAAGGGTTTGATGGCGGCGGAGATCCATCCGGATATCGACGCGCCTGTCCCTAACTCCCACTGATCAGGCCATGCGCATCTTCAAGCAAGCTGCCACACTCATTTTTTCTCTCCTGATAATCGCCATTCCGGCATCGGGAATGGCTGAGCAACTTCCGACAGATTCCGAGCGCCTTGTCATCGAGACCCAAAACGGGCCGGTGGCATTTGCTGTGGAACTTGCGCTGACGGCTGATGACCGGGCCACTGGCCTGATGAACAGGCAAAGCATGCCTGCCGACCACGGCATGCTCTTCAAGTTCGACCAGACCCGTCAGGTTCTGATGTGGATGAAGAATACGCCTCTTCCCCTCGATATGATCTTCATCAGTGAGGATGGCACTGTTGCCCGGATTGCCGAGGAGACGACTCCCTTCTCAGAAACGATCATCCCCTCGGTAGAGCCGGTCCGTTATGTGCTGGAATTGAATGGAGGAACGGCTGCAAGCCGCGGACTTTCGGTAGGCGACATGGTTCGCCACCGTGTGATCGGCAAATGATTTGCCTCTAAGAGTGAATAAGCGACGATTTGGTGTTGCGGGGCATGGCGTTACCGTGTATCCGGATCACGCCTTAGTTGGCATCGGAGCGTAGCGCAGCCTGGTAGCGCATCTGGTTTGGGACCAGAGGGTCGGGAGTTCGAATCTCTCCGCTCCGACCATTTTTTCAACGTCCAGAACATTGGACGTTTTGCAAGCAGGGCGCCGTGATCCGCCTTTCCAGGCGTACGCCGCCATGAAGAGGGATTGGGACATGACTGCGAAAATCTATCGTCCCGCAAAAACTGCCATGCAATCCGGCAAGGCCAAGAGCCTGGACTGGGTTCTGGAGTTCGAGCAGGAAAAGCCCCGCAGCATTGACCCGATGATGGGCTACACATCCTCAGCCGATATGAAAAGCCAGATCCGGATGTCGTTTGAAACCCGCGAAGCAGCTGTTTCCTATGCCACGCGGAATGGTCTGGCCTTCCGGGTTGCAGAACCCAAGGAAAGCAAGCGGCGTCGGGTTGTCTATTCCGACAATTTTCGCTTTGACCGCCGCCAACCCTGGACCCACTAGAATCTCTCGTGGTTTGTCTGCGGTCGCCAGGCAAAACGAGCTGGCCCCTTAGCTCAGCTGGATAGAGCACCGGCCTTCTAAGCCGACGGTCGCAGGTTCGAATCCTGCAGGGGTCGCCAACAATTTCCTCTTTTGGACGAATCGGTTTTCCTGCAGTCTGCGGCATCTTGGTCGGCGTCTTGTCGTCAATCGAGCGAAATGTTGCCAGCCCAACTTTGTCTGCATTTGCTGGTGGCAGGTCTGAACCGCGACCTGTTTTTGCAGGGAAACTGCAATTGCCTGCCATGGCGGAAGTACTTGCCGTTAGCATCTTAAAATGAAACGTTTATTTGGCCTGTCATAATACGGCTTTGGCTATGGTGGAGTACTCTGTCTTTTTAAATGTTGTATGACGTCCTTGTGTGAATCGGCGAACCCGTTAGATATTAGCTAATTATAACACTTGGTGATTCGAAAGTGATAAAATGCTGGTGACGGAAACCGCTTTACACCTGGGTCCTGAACTGGAACGCGCTGTCAACCGGATGGATTTTTTCCGGTTGTTCAAATCACTGGCCGGAACGCATGGCTTTTCGTATTTCGGAGTAACTGAAATAGTGGGAGAAGAGCACGGGCTGAATTTTCAGTCTGTTCATGCTTTGCATAATTTTCCCGGCGTCTGGTTCGCTGATCCGAAAAACCTCGCGATTGGCGTGGCCGACCCGGTCGTCAAGTACCTGCAGAAGGCCTCGGCTCCTTGCGCGATAGACATGCGGCAAGATCCGTCTGAGGTTTTGTTGTCGAGCGGAGATGATCTTGCGGTCATCGTTCCACTCCACGCCGCGACCGGCAAGCGCCATGGTCTGATCATGGTCGGAGGCGATGTCACGGTGGTGGACCATCATGCTCTGGCGTTGATAGCACTTGATGCAGCTCTGATTTTCCAGCGCTATTTCGAGGTGATTTTGTCCCTGGAATCGATCAGCGGACTTAATGACCGGGAAATACAGATTGTCCGCTGGACGTCCGAAGGCAAGACATCCGCCGAGATCGCGATCATCCTCGGTTTGTCCGAACATACCGTCAATTCTTACATCGCGGCGATGCTGCGCAAGCTGCATGTCGTCAATCGGGCGCAGATGGTGGCTTCGGCCATCCGCAGCGGACTGATAACTTAGATATTCGGGAGGCCGTCCATGAGTTTAAGAGCGGAGGTCCGCCAAACTAGGATTTTGCTGGTTGATGACGATCCGGCCGAGCAAGTCCTGCTTGCTCGTCAACTGAAGGGTGTTGAGGAACCATCCACCGAACTGGAGTATGTCGGGGATATCGATGGTGCCGTTGAGATCGTCAAGGCTGGCGGGATCGACATCGTGTTTCTGGACAATCGTCTGGTGCCCAACAATGATTTTCGCGAAACCGCACCGCTGTTGAGGCAGGCCGGATTTATCGGGCCGATCGGTATTATTTCGTCTGACATCAGTGGCTCGTATTTTCAGGAGTTCAGCGACTACGGTGTCGATTTCAAGATTGGCAAAGACGAGATCGATGGCACCGTGATCAGCTTCATCATTGCGGAATACATGCGAGACCAGCTGTCTGAAACCTGTTCCGAAGACTACCTTTGATACAGTTTTCCTTGCTGCGTCTGGATGGGTGGCCGCATGCAGCTAAAGCCTGAATACCTGCTTGCTGCGTTGTACGATACGCTTCCGGATCCGGTGCTGATCGTTGACGACGAGAGAATGGTTGTGGCTGCCAATGCCGCAGCCACTGAAAAATTTGGCTATTCCAATGCAGAATTCACCGGCATGTTCGCGGTAAACCTCTATGCCTCGGCCGCAGATGCCAAGGATGTGGGGGCTGAGCTTTATCCGCTGAGCAGCAATTCCAAGGCTATTCACCGTCGGCTCAATCTCAAACGCAAGGACGGCAGTGTTTTTCCAACTGAACTGACAATCAGCAGAATTGAATCCGCTGAGGGAGAAGGACTTGGGTCGGTCGCAATCATCCGTGATCTGAGTGAAATCTACAAGGCGCAGGAAGATCGCTTGCGTGCCGAGACAATTCTCAACACCGCGCTCGATTCGATCTCTCAAGGCTTTGTCGTCTACGACGAGCACGACCGCCTGGTGATTTGCAACGAGGCCCAGCGGCAGATCTATTCGATATCTGATCCTGCCATGCAAGTTGGTAACACTTTTGAATCCATCCTTCGTTACGGCCTTGAACATGGCCAGTTTCCGGTTTCCCAGGACACGCCCGAAGCACAGGAAGTCTGGATTCAACAAAGGCTCGCGCATCACAACAATCCGGGCGCCACATTTACCCAAGAGATTAGTCCGGATCGAACATTGCTGGTTGAGGAGCGCTTGACCGACCAGAACTTTCGGGTTGGGCTTAGAACCGATGTAAGTGTGCTCAGCCAGACACGGAATGAGGCCGAACGTCTTGGCCGCATTATCGAGAGTGTTGAACAGGAAGTTTATCTGATCAGCCTGGATGATAATAAGATCATCAGCGCCAACAAGTCTGCGCGCGACAACCTGCAATACAGCATGGAGGAACTTCGCCAGATCAACCCGCTTGATCTCAACGCAGGTCATACTTCGTCGGATATCGCCAAGGATATCGCACCGATTCTTTCCGGTGAAAAAAATGTGCTGGTGACTGAGACGCAGCATCGTCGCAAGGACGGCAGCACCTATTTTTGCCGGGTCCGGCTGGAGCTTCTCGATGATACATCTGAAAGGGTGGTTCTGGCGTTTGTGGAAGATATTACCGGACGCATCGAGATAGAGCGGGCGCTTGAGCGCAAAGAGGCCGAGTTTCAGATGCTTGTGCGCAATCTTCCGGATTTCATAACGCGTGCCAAACCCGATACCACTTTGACCTACGTCAACGAAAACTATGCGCGTTTTATCGGGCTTGAAGCTGACGAGATGATCGGGCGCAAGTTTCTTGATTTCATAGCGGAGGACTACCGGGGGACTTTGTTAGCGCACATTTCCAGCCTTTCATTGGAAAATCCGATGAAGACGAGTGAGCAGGTGATGGAAACCTCCTCTGGCGAGCAACTGTGGTTCCTCTGGTCCAACTTGATGGTTTTCGAGAACGGTGAACCGGTGGAACTGGTTTCAGTGGGGCGCGATATAAACGACGTTCGCGAAGCCCAGACAAGGATTGCAAATCAATCCCGCGCGCTGGAAATGCGCAACGATGCGCTTGAGCAATTCTCCGGAATTGTGTCGCATGATCTCAAGGCGCCTCTGCGTCAAATCAGGCTGTTTGCCGACATGATTGCCGAGGATATCAGCGCCGGCAGGAGCGAGGATCTGGCCGCGTTCTCGGGCTACATTTCCGAGCGCAGCGAATCGATGGAACGCATGATTTCCAACCTGCTCGAATATTCCCAGCTTGCCTATCAGCGGATCAACCACGAGCATTTCCAGCTTTCAGATGCCGTGGCCGCCGCATGGGAGAATCTCGCAGTGAATGTCGGGGAGACGCGGGCAAGGTTGATCTCCGAAACCGATATTGCTGTCTACGCTGACCGTTATCTCCTGACCCAGCTTTTCCAGAACCTTTTTGCCAATTCCCTGAAGTATTGCCAGGCGGACCAGGCTTCAGTGATCAGGGTAACAGCCCGGGCGGTTCAGGATGGCGTGGAAATTTTTGCGGAAGACAATGGTATCGGAATCGACCCTTCCCAATCAGAACGCATTTTCGGCGTGTTTCAGCGGTTGCATCCGGATCAGAAACTCTATTCAGGCACTGGTATCGGGCTCGCCTTGTGCCGCCGAATTGCAGAGAGTCACGATGGCAGTATCGTCCTCGATTCCACCTATCAGGGGGGCGCGCGGTTCACGATCACGCTCCCGCTCCCGGCTAAGGCGACCTAGCGTTTTCTCTGGCTGTGAGAATCCTCAGGCGATCAGGCTGCTTTGGCAGCGCTTAGTCCGCGCTCGATGTCTGTCATCAGATCCTCCACATCTTCCAACCCGATCTGAAGCCGGATGACGGGCCCTTCCTTGGGCGGCATGGCGACGGTCCTGTCGGAGAGATTGGCGTGCACGGCGAGGCTCTCATAGCCCCCCCAGGAATAGCCCAGGCCGAAGATTTCCAATGCATCGAGGAACGCGTGCGCCTTGGCCTGCTGTCGGCTGGCATCGGCCACGTCGAGCACAATCGAGAAAATTCCGGACGACCCCGAGAAATCGCGTTTCCACAGCGCGTGGCCCGGAAAGCTCTCAAGCGCCGGATGCAGAACCCGGGCAACACCAGCCATGCCTTCCAGCGCCCGGGCAATTGCCAGTGTGCTTTCCTGATGGCGTGCAAGCCTTATGCCCATGGTGCGCAATCCGCGCAGCGTCATGTAGCTGTCGTCTGGGGCTGCACATACACCCAGCATCGTGAAGGCTTTCCAGATCGCCGGCCAGGCCTGCTTGTTGGCCGATACGGTGCCAATCAGGATGTCGGAATGGCCTGCAGGATATTTCGTTGCTGCGTGGATCGATATGTCGACACCATGGTCGAGTGGTTTGAAAAACAGCGGCGTTGCCCACGTGTTGTCCATCGAGACGAGCGCTCCGTGGGCGTGGGCGACTTCAGCAATGGCCGGAATGTCCTGCATCTCGAACGTGTTCGAACCCGGTGCTTCGGTGTGGACCAGCTTGGTGTTGGTGCGCATCAGGCTTTCGATATCGGCGCCAATGGATGGATCGTAGTAGCTGGTTTCAATGCCGAATCCCGCCAGCATGCCGGCACAGAAATTGCGCGTCGGCGCGTAGACTGAATCCACTACCAGCAAATGATCGCCGGCATTCAGCACACCAAGGAAGGGAACCGTCACCGCTGCCAGCCCTGACGGAAGGGCAATGGTGCCTTCTGACCCTTCCAGCTCGTCGATCGCCGATGTCAGTGCATCGGTGGTGGGGGTGCCATAGGTGCCGTAGGTGTATTTTTGATTGCGGGCCACCATGGTGGCGGAATCAGGGAAAAGAACAGTGGAGGCGTGAACAACTGGTGGATTGACGAAGCCATGAAAACTCCGCGGGTCATGGCCGGAGTGGGCCAGACGCGTGTTGATTCCGGTTTTCTTGGTGTTGTCTGTGTTGTTCATGATGGATCCGTTTTCTGGATTGGCACTGTGATGTCGCACGTTGGTTCAGGGATTTATCGCGAGTTGGAGGTGATCACAAGAACTGGCTGACGATCCGAAGCAGCTCTCGCAAAGAGCCGAAGTCGAAGCCCGACAAGTATTGGGACATTTTAGCCAAACAATGGGTTTGGGCCGTTTTTTAAGGCAATTTACCGGAAATGATAAATTTAAGGCAGCGGACACTTGACCCATGATTGATTTCAGCATGGTATATTATAGCGCAGGGAAATACGGGCAGAGGGCCAGAAAAATGGCCCCGTCCGCCTTCGTAGTACCCAAAACAGGGCAACAGAAAAAGGTTGTATCAAATGAAAAATAATATTCTGTCGGCTGTCGTTGGCGTCGCATCCGTTGTTGGCATGGGAGCTTCTGCTGCTTCCGCCGCAACGCTGGACGATGTTAAGGCAAAGGGATTCGTCCAGTGCGGCGTTTCCACAGGCCTCGCCGGTTTCTCCGCCCCGAATGATGCAGGTGACTGGTCAGGTCTCGACGTAGACCTCTGCCGTGGCGTTGCCGCGGCCGTATTCGGCGATGCCACCGCTGTGAAGTTCAGCCCGCTTTCGGCCAAGGAGCGTTTCACCGCGCTTCAGTCCGGCGAAATTGATGTGCTGTCGCGCAACACAACCTGGACCATGAGCCGTGATACCCAGCTGGGTCTGAACTTTGCTGGCGTCAACTACTATGACGGCCAGGGCTTCATGGTGCGCAAGTCGCTCGGCGTGAATTCTGCGCTGCAGCTTTCGGGCGCTTCGGTCTGCGTGCAGACCGGCACCACCACCGAGCTGAACCTCACCGACTACTTCAAGGCAAACGACATGACCTACAATCCGGTCGTGTTTGAAAAGCTGGAAGAAGTGAACGCAGCTTACGACGCCAACCGTTGCGACGTGTACACCACCGACCAGTCGGGCCTGTATTCGATCCGCCTCGGCCTGTCGGCTCCGGATGAGCACATGGTTCTGCCTGAAGTGATCTCCAAGGAACCTCTTGGTCCTGTCGTCCGCCAGGGCGACGACCAGTGGTTCTCGATCGTCAAGTGGGTTCACTTTGCGATGATCAACGCTGAAGAAATGGGCGTCACCTCGGCCAATGCTGACGAAATGCTCAACTCGACCGACCCGAACGTCATGCGTCTTCTTGGCAAGGAAGGCACCTTTGGCGAAGCTCTCGGGATCAGCAACGACTGGGCCTACAATGTTGTCAAGCAGGTCGGTAACTACGGCGAAGTGTTTGAACGCAACGTCGGCGCCTCGACCCCGCTTGCTATCGGCCGTGGTGTGAACGCGCTTTGGTCGAAGGGTGGTCTGCAGTACGCTCCGCCGCTTCGGTAAGCATTTCTGATCTGGAAGCGGGCTCCTTCGGGGGCCCGTTTTCTCCGGACGCTAGACGCGGACGGAACGGCCTGACGCAACGACGACAGGTTATCTAACGATCCGGCCACAAGGTCCGGACGAAAAGAGTTGGGGACAGACATGGCTCATCAAGCAGGCGTCGCTGCAGACGCTGATGATTCCGGACGCGTATCGTTGATGAACGATCCCAAGGTGCGCGGCCTTGTATTCCAGGTGTTGCTGATCATCGCCGTGATCTATCTGGTCTATTCCGGCGTCTCGAACGCCATCGACAACCTTGCACGGGCAGGGATCGCTTCCGGCCTCGGCTTCTTCAGCGAGCGCGCCGGTTTTGACATCGGACAATCCTTCATTCCCTACACCAATGACAGCACCTATTTGCGAGCATTTTTCGTAGGCCTGCTGAACACGATGGTCGTGGCGATCATCGGGATCTTTTTTGCGACGGTTATCGGCTTTGTCGTCGGACTTGCCAGACTGTCGAAGAACTATCTGGTGCAGAAATTCGCGACCGTTTATGTTGAAACGCTCAGGAACATCCCGCTGCTGCTGCAGCTTCTGTTCTGGTACAAGGCCGTTCTCTCTATCCTGCCTTCGCCAAGGGCTGGCGGGCTAGAGCCCGGCGTCGAGGTTGTCTTCAATCTCAACAATCGCGGGCTCTACATGCCGCGTATTGTGCCTGAAGGCGGCGCTCAGCTGATTGCCTATGCGCTGATTCTTGCGGTCATTGGCTGGATATTCATCGGTCGCTGGGCCAAGAAGCGCCAGATGGCAACCGGCCAGCAATTTCCCGTCTTCCTGACCGGAATCGGCATGGTGATCGTTTTGCCACTGATTGTCTTCCTGATCACAGGAATGCCCCTGTCGCTTGAATATGCAAGCCTGCAGGGCTTCAACATGGTCGGTGGCTGGGTCATTCAACCCGAATTCATGGCTTTGCTGCTGGGGCTGTCTCTCTACACAGCCTCGTTCATTGCCGAAATCGTTCGCGCCGGCATTCTCGCCGTATCGCACGGTCAATCCGAAGCAGCGTTCGCGTTGGGGCTGAGGCCGAACCTCACCAGCCGTCTGGTGATCGTGCCGCAAGCTATGAGGGTAATCATCCCGCCGCTGACCAGCCAGTATCTGAACCTGACCAAGAACTCGTCTCTGGCGGTTGCGATCGGTTACCCGGATCTGGTTTCGATCTTCGGCGGCACAGTGCTCAACCAGACGGGGCAGGCGGTCGAGGTTATCTCGATTACCATGCTGGTCTATCTCACGCTGTCGCTTCTGACATCGGCCTTCATGAACTGGTTTAACTCCAGTGTCGCACTGGTGGAGCGCTGATCCATGGATTACAACACACAAAAAATCGCTTACGTTCGCACGCAGGAAAGCCCCAGCATGGCGCCGCCGGTCTCGTCAGGTGGTGTCGTGGGGTGGTTCAAGACGAACTTGTTCGCCACACCGCGCGATACGGTTCTCACCATCCTGACCTTTCTGCTGCTGCTGTGGATCATCCCGCCTATCATAGACTGGGCCTTTATCAGCGCGGTCTGGACCGGCGAAAGCCGGGAAGCCTGCATCGCGCCAGGGACAGGTGCCTGCTGGGCTTTCGTTGATGCCAAGTTCGGCCAATTCATCTACGGCCGGTATCCGATTGAGGAGCGCTGGCGTGTCAACCTGTCTGGACTTCTGCTGATTGCCGGTCTGGTGCCGATCGCCATTCCCTCCATCCCCTACAAGCGCGAAAATGCCTTGTATTTGCTGGTCGTTTTTCCGGTTCTGGCGTTTATTCTGCTGACCGGTCAGTTCGGGCTGGAGCCTGTCGAGACACCGCTTTGGGGTGGTCTTCTGGTAACCTTGGTCGTCGCCATCGTTGGCATCGTGGTGTCGTTTCCGCTGGGCATCCTGCTGGCACTGGGACGGCGGTCGGAAATGCCGATCGTCAAAATGTTCAGCGTCATCTTCATCGAGTTCTGGCGTGGCGTCCCGTTGATCACGGTGCTGTTCATGTCGTCGGTGATGCTGCCACTGTTCCTTCCCGATGGCGTGTCGTTCGACAAGCTGCTCCGGGCGCTGATCGGTGTGGCGCTGTTCTCTTCAGCCTATATGGCCGAAGTCATCCGCGGCGGATTGCAAGCCATCCCCAAGGGTCAGTACGAAGCGGCAAATGCCATGGCGCTGACCTTCTGGCAAGGCACGCGGCTGGTGATCATGCCGCAGGCGCTGAAGCTTGTCATTCCGGGCATCGTCAACACCTTCATCGGCCTTTTCAAGGACACCAGTCTGGTCCTGATCATCGGTCTGTTCGATCTGCTCGGCATCGTTCAGCAGAACATGAACGACCAGAACTGGATTTCACCTGCAACGCCGGCGACCGGTTTCGTCTTCGCCGCGTTCGTCTTCTTCATCTTCTGCTTCAGCATGTCGCGCTATTCCGCCTATATGGAACGGCGTCTCGACACTGGCCACAAACGATAACAAGGGAACTTAACCATGGCTGACAGTAACGCAGCAGCAACAGAGGTTGCTGGCCCTTCGAAAATGACCGTGTCGGAAACCGACGTGGCCATCGAGCTCATCGGCATGAACAAGTGGTACGGCGAGTTCCACGTTCTCCGTGACATTAACCTCAAGGTGATGCGCGGCGAGCGGATCGTCATCGCCGGGCCTTCCGGTTCAGGCAAATCGACGATGATCCGTTGCATCAACCGTCTGGAAGAACACCAGAAGGGCAAGATCCTTGTCGATGGCATCGAACTGACCAACGATCTCAAGAAGATCGACGAAGTCCGTCGCGAAGTTGGCATGGTGTTCCAGCACTTCAACCTGTTTCCTCACCTGACCATCCTCGAGAACTGCACCCTGGCGCCGATCTGGGTGCGCAAGATGCCGAAGAAGAAGGCCGAGGAAATCGCGATGCATTACCTGGAACGGGTCAAGATCCCCGAGCAGGCAAACAAGTATCCCGGACAGCTTTCAGGCGGCCAGCAGCAGCGTGTGGCAATCGCCCGATCGCTGTGCATGAACCCGCGCATCATGCTGTTTGATGAGCCGACATCGGCGCTCGATCCGGAAATGATCAAGGAAGTTCTCGACACCATGGTGGGTCTCGCCGAGGAAGGCATGACCATGTTGTGCGTTACCCACGAAATGGGTTTTGCGCGTCAGGTCGCCAACCGGGTGATCTTCATGGACCAAGGCCAGATTGTCGAGCAGAACGAGCCAGGCGAGTTCTTCGACAATCCGCAGCATGAGCGGACAAAGTTGTTCCTCAGCCAGATCCTGCATTAGGATATTCGGGCATGGTTCGGGATCCCGGCACAGGCCGGGCCCGTTGCCGGCGCTATGCGCTGGGGGCTGTGTTGCTGATCATTGCCTCACTGGGCTTCGGGACTCTTGTCCCGAGGCCCTTTTTCAGTTCGGTGCCGGGCGTGGCGGCAATTGACACCCAAGCTGCGGCAAGCACGCAAACAGTGCTGGTGCTTTCCTCCGAGATCCATACCGATATCGCGCTGCCTGCAACGCCCGGTGTGGTGGCTCGTTTTGCTTTCATGGCGAAAGATGGGTTGGATCCCGCACAACCCGGCGTGGAGTACCTGATCGCAGGGTGGGGTGGCCGGAGTTTCTACATCGAAACGCCGACCTGGTCGGATCTCAAGCCCGGCCCCTTGTTCAGCGCCCTGACGCTGGACCGGTCGGTGATGCATGTCGGGCTGGCCGGTGAAATTGACAAGAACCATCCGACTGTCACGGCGATCGAGCTCGACGAGGCATCATTCGAACGCCTGATCCAGTCTGTTCTTGCGAGTTTCACACGCGCATCCGGTGGTGCGCCGGTCATCGTCGAGGGCGCGAACTACGGAGAGTATGACCGGTTCTACGAGGCGGAAGGCCGGTTCAACGCAATTGTCGGATGCAATGTCTGGACAGCGCGGATGCTGCGGCAGGCAGGACTGAAAACCGGGTGGTGGACGCCATTGCCGGTGTTGCTGACCACAAGTCTCGGGTTGCACAATCCGGCAAGCGGGTTTGGTTACAGCCCAGTGGCGCGGTAGCCATAGAGCCAGTCAAGGTCGCCAGCCAGGCTTTCCGGGCTCTTGAGAGACAGAACAAGATCACGACCGACACGGATCGGGCCGCTGGCATGATAGGCAAACTGATTAAAAGCGCCTCGATTGCGGGTGCGACCTATTCGAGCCCGCCGGAGGGTCTCATAGCGATCGAGCGTACTTGTCATGTCTCCGCTGGCTTGGTTGCAAGCCTGAGCCAGCTCATAACCGTCCTCTATCGCCATCGCGGCTCCTTGCGCGGCAAACGGTGTCATGGCGTGCGCGGCATCGCCGATCAGAATGGTCCTGTCCGAATTGTGCCAACTACCATCGGGCACCTCAAACAGCGGCCAAAAAGTCATCTCGGGCGCCTGGCGCAAAATAGTGATCAGATCCGGGTGCCAGCCGGCAAATGCATTGAGCAGATCCGCTCGCCCCTTGGGGTTTTCCCGTTCGGCCCAAGTTTCACCAGGGTCAGATCCACGGGTGATCGCCACAATGTTGACTGCCTTGCCCTGTTCCAGCGGATAGGCGACCAGATGGGTCCGTGACCCCAGAAATGCGGTGACGTTGGTCGGGTTCAGGGCCGAACGGGTGAGCTCCGTCGGTACCTTGAACCGCCAGGCAACCTGGCCGGAAAAGCGCGGGGCTGGTGCATCCTTTATCAATCGACGGGTCTGGGACCAGACGCCGTCAGCGCCAACAACTAGATCGGGGCGAGGCCGCCCAAAACGCTCATGCCATGAGCCAATGTCATCCGATGCGATCCGCTGATCAAGATGCAGATGGCAGCCTGGGTGCGCGACAACCGCGTCACGAAGCAGCGACTGCAGATCCGCACGGTGCATAACGCCATAGGGCGCGCCCCACCTGTTTTCTGCGAACATGCCGCAGGGAACATGGGTGATCTTGCGCAGTGATCGGCCTGACGCCAGCACGATCTCATGGGGTCGAATCATCGCCTTCAGAAAGGCATCACCGAGACCAAGGGCAGACAGGATCCGGCTGGCATTTGGGGAAACCTGCAGACCGGCGCCGACCTCGCTCAGCGTTGGTGCCTGTTCGACAATGTCGACCTCATGACCATTGCGGGCAAAGGCGAGCGCAGTTGTCAGGCCACCAATGCCAGCGCCGATGATCAGAATATTTCGGGAAGTCACGGAGTCCTCCCCGAGCTGCGGCAAAAACCGCCCTCAGGCTGCCTGATAAACCCAGGAACATCCGGCGGGGGTGGTCTCTTCACCATGCAGGGCCGGATTGTACTTGTAGAGTGTCGAGCAATAGGGGCAGACCTTTTCGCTGTCCGAACCCATATCCAGAAATTCGTGCGGATGATCGAAAGGCGGGTTGGCGCCCACGCACATGAATTCCTTGACGCCGATTTCGATTGCGGCGTGTCCGGCATCATTCTGGAAATGCGGGATTTTGTGGTCAGCCATGCATCTCTCCGTCGTGGCGATCTTGATTTCGAGCGGACCTTATACGCTGACCTTGCAAAAGTGTAGCCGGTTTTTGGATGTTGCCCGGATAGTTGTAACAGGCGGTAATGAAATCGGCTGAGCGCAACATTTGCATGGCGGTGCGATTGGGTTAGGTATGGAGTGAAAGGGGTTTCTCATGAATCTGGATCGGCTGCAGGCCGGACGTTTCACGTCCGGGGATATTGAAATTGCGTGGTATGAGGCGGGAAACCCTGACGGTTTTCCAATTCTGCTGATCCACGGCTTCGCATCGACCGCGCATGTGAACTGGGTGTTTCCCGGCTGGTTCAAGACCCTGGCCGATGCCGGTTTCCGGGTTGTCGCGCTCGACAATCGCGGCCACGGAGAATCCGACAAGCCGCATGATCCCGAGGCTTATCATCCTGAAATCATGGCTGCAGATGCTGCGGGGCTGATTGATTCGCTCAATATCGGTTCTGCCCATGTGATGGGTTATTCCATGGGCGCGCGGATTTCGGCGTTCCTTGCGATCGCGCGGCCCGATCTAGTTCGCTCCGTGGTATTCGGCGGTCTGGGCATGGGCATGATTGATGGCGTCGGTGACTGGGATCCGATCGCGGATGCTTTGCGTGCTGATTCTCTCGACGATGTCACCGATGAGCGCGGACGCATGTTCCGCGCCTTTGCCGAACAGACCAAAAGCGACCGGCTGGCGCTGGCCGCCTGCATCAGCACGTCGCGCACACTGGTGAGCCGTGAGGAACTGGCCCGCCTGACGATGCCCGCACTGATCGGGGTGGGAACGCGTGATGACATCGCCGGTTCGGCCGAAGGTCTTGCGCAACTCATGCTGCGCGCCCGGTCTGTCGATATTCCCAACCGGGATCACATGCTTGCTGTCGGCGACAAGGTCTTCAAGGCCGCCGCACTCGAGTTTTTTGCAGACGTCGACGCAGGATCAATTTGATGAAAGACATGAAAAAGCAGATGGATTTTACCGGCGCGTCGGGCAATCGCCTGGCTGCCGATGTGCATGAACCGCGAGGCGAGGTTCATGGAAATCCTGTGCTGCTGCTGCATGGCGGCGGACAGACACGCCACGCCTGGGGTGGCGCCGCGCGGCGGATCGCCGATGCTGGCCACATGGCTTTCACGATCGATCAGCGCGGCCACGGAGACAGCGCATGGGTTGAGGACAAGGGCTATGCGTTTGATGATTACGCAGCTGACGCCGTTGCTGTTTGCCGCCAGATAACTGCGGAAACCGGCAAGCGCCCGGTTCTGGTTGGAGCCTCGCTGGGAGGCATATCCGGTTTGATGGCCGAGCATATCGGCGGTCCCGACCTTCTCGCAGGGCTTGTGCTGGTCGACATCACGCCGCACATGGACGCCGATGGCGTCAGCCGCATTCAGGGCTTCATGGCGGAGCGCATGAGCGAGGGCTTTGCCACGCTCGAGGAAGCAGCGGCGGCAATTGCAGCCTATCTGCCCAATCGCGCTCCCCGCCGCTCACTCGACGGTTTGGCCAAGAACCTTCGCCAAGGCGACGACGGCCGCTATCGCTGGCATTGGGATCCTGCCTTTATCAATGGGCCGCGCAACATCAATCACGGATCAGATACCGGTCAGCAACGCCTTGTCGAAGCAGCAAGCGGGCTCAAAATTCCGGTTCTTCTCGTCCGTGGGCAGCAATCGGAGTTGGTGACCGAGGAAGCTGTTGAAGCGTTCCGCAAAATGGTGCCGCACGCCGATTTCGTCGATGTATCCGGGGCAGGGCACATGGTGGCGGGTGACCGCAATGACGCCTTCAATGATGCAATTTCAGGCTTCCTCGACAAGCTCGAGGGGCGCAGCTGAAGCCTTATTTTCCCTGAAATTCCGGTTTTCGCTTCTCCATGAAGGCACGGCGACCTTCTGCGTAGTCGGTGCTTTCGAAAGTGGCTGCTGCAAGACCAGCCGCATGGTCATAATCGACCCGCGAGCCGCTGTGCAAAGCTGTAATGGCTGCTTTAGAGGCGAGAACCGACAAGGGAGCTGCCGAGGCCATAGCGGTTGCCAGCGTAAGGACATCCGCATCAAGCTCGTCTGCCCGGCACAGCTTCATCACGCAGCCGCAGGCCGTGGCTTGCTCTGCCGAGAGTTCCTGGGTGGAAAACAGCGCGTGGCGCGCCCGTTGATCACCCAATGCCCGGACCAGATCCTGGACCGCGTCGAGCGGGTAGGCGAGCCCCAGCCTTGCCGCAGGGATGGCAAACCGCGCAGTATCATCGGCCAGCCTGATGTCGGCTGCTGCGGCAAGACCAAATCCGCCGCCAAAACAGATGCCGCGCACCGCTGCAATCACCGGGACGGGGCACGTTCGGACTGCAGCAAAAGCGGCCGAATTTCCTGCCTCGTAGATGCGTGCGGTTGTGGCGTCCTTCCGCAAGGTTTCGAATTCGCCAATATCTGCGCCTGCGGAGAAATCACGGCCGCCAGCGCCCCGGATGACGACGACGCGGGCCTGCTGATTTGCCGTCAGCCAATTGATCGCCTCGGGGACCGCACGCCACATTGCATCGGTCAGGGCATTGCGCTTTTCGGGGCGGTTTATGGTGAGCCAGCCGATACCGTTGTCGGCGGTGGCCGCGGCAATTCCGCGATCGGCAAAGGATATGTTTACGTCCATTTCATACGCTCATTTGTTTTTTCAGCGTTGTGTCTTATCTTTGATTGAAGGCCAGGTTCAAATGTCTTGATTTGAACATCGGTCGTGGACACCTTATCAAGGCGCTTCAGCGTATCCAGTGCGTTTGTAAAACTTGCTCGGTACTGAAGATGCAAACCAGCCCGGAGGCGGCGATGTCAGCGAAATCAGGTGTGCGGGCGGGCGAATCCGTCAAGGCGATTGATCCTATCTGGGATTCGATTCGTCTCGAAGCCGAGCGATCCATTGCGCAGGATCCCCTGCTTGCGGCCTTCCTCTATTCGACCGTTCTCAACCAGCCTTCGCTCGAGGAAGCGGTCATTCACCGCGTGTGCGAGCGCCTCGACCATCAGGACCTTCAGGCCAATCTTTTGCGGCAGACATTTCTGGAAATGGTCAGCGACTGGCGCGAGTGGGGTTCGGTGCTGCGCGTTGACATTCAGGCGGTCTATGACCGCGATCCTGCCTGCACGCGCTTCATCCAGCCGGTGCTTTATTTCAAAGGCTTCCATGCGATCCAGACCCACCGTCTGGCGCATTGGCTTTGGGGCAAGGGACGGATTGATCTGGCACTTTACCTGCAAAGCCGGTCATCGGAAATCTTCCAGACCGACATTCATCCTGCAGCCAAGGTCGGCAAGGGGCTGTTTCTCGATCACGCGACCGGTCTTGTCGTCGGCATGACCGCGACGATTGGGGACAATGTTTCGATTCTTCAAGGGGTTACCCTTGGTGGCACGGGCAAGGAAACCGGCGACCGTCACCCCAAGATCAGGGACGGCGTTCTTGTTGGTGCGGGTGCAAAGGTGCTCGGCAATATCGAGATCGGCCATTGCAGCCGGGTGGCTGCGGGCTCGGTGGTGCTCAAGGCCGTGCCGCCAAACACCACGGTTGCGGGCGTGCCTGCGCGCGTTGTCGGAACAGCCGGTTGCGAGGAGCCGTCGCGGGCGATGGACCAGATGCTCAACGCAAGTTCCTGAGACTGGCAAGACCGTTTCCAGAAACGATAATGTCTTGAAAAGACGAACCCGGGTTTGATTTAGCCTGCTGTCCGTGCCAAAAGCCCGACGAACCCAATTTCCCAGGAGAGCATCGTGAAACCGGACGAAATCAAAAAGCTGGACGCCTATTTCAAGCGTATTTTCAATGAGAAGATGACGATCAAGGCTCGGCCACGCAAAGATGATTCGGCTGAAGTCTATGTCGGCGACGAGTTTCTCGGCATCGTTTTCCGCGATGACGAAGATGGCGACCTGTCCTACAATTTCTCGATGGCCATCCTGGACGTCGATCTTACCTGAGCAGCGCCGTTTCCAGGCGTTTGCGGATGTCGTGTTCTATTTCCTGCCAATGGGGCAGAAGATCGATCGAGAAGCGATAGGTGACCGAAAGGTCCTTGCCGATAAAAATATCGCGCTGGCATCCGGTCTGAGTTGTGAAGTTGTTGTCCGGTTCGGACAGCTCTTCAACCAGGCACCGAACGGCATAGGGCCGTTCGGACAGTTGACGTTCCACATACATCAATTCGTTGGCATAACCGGCGCCCGGCCGCAGGCGGAACGAATTCAGGCCGTTGGGTCCTGCGAGCGGAGGGCCGTCGGTCAGTCTCTTGTAGATTGGCGCAAAACGGCCTGACATGTCGCGTGACATGGTCGCTTGTGCGATCCTGGCAAAGATAAGCCCATTGGCCGATCTGGTCTGGTTGAAGACATCCCGCCGCGCGTCACTGTAGCCATTCATGCCCGGCCAGGCGAAGTAGGTGTCCACTGCATTCTGGACGCCTGACACACGCTGGCTTTCAAACCGGATGACGTTTGCCGGCAGACTGATGACGTCATTTCCGATGACGATTTCATGCAGCGTCCCGTCCGCAGTGTTGCCGGCATAGGAAATGGTCTTTCCGATCATCCGCCCGGTGATCGCAATCGCCAGGGTGATGAGGCACATCACGGTTATCACTGCAGTCAGTTTCCAGACGAATCGTGGCGACAGCAGCGGTGCGTGTTCGATTGTGGATGACGTGTCGGACATAGGGTGCCAGTTGGTTCGATGTGTGCCAAAGTGGAGCATCCGGTCGCGGCATGGCGCTTGCTAGATGTCTTGACGAACCTCAACTCTGGACCGGGCATGGTTAACCAATGATTTATTCCCTCGACATTCTCGCATCGATTTTCGCAATGGCGACCGGGTTTGCCACCGCCTGGGTCGGTCTTGAGATCGTCCGGCTTGCCGGATGGCGTGAACCTGAACTTGCGGGAGTGCCTGCGCATCCTGTGCGGATCGGTGCCGAGCTGGCGTTGGCAGCCTTGGTGGGGCCACGGCTTCTGCTGATTAACGGCTTTCACAACTGGCGGGCCGGCATGGTTTCGCTGCCGCTTTATCTGGTTCTGGCGCTGATCGCTGCAGGCTGGTCAATGTGTTCAGGCGTCATCGTGCTGCAGATGGCTTTCGCGAGCGGCTATTTTCTGGCCTAGGAGTGCCGGTCGTGGTCGCCCTATAGGCTCTGATGGCAGTTGTTCGAAGCCTTAAGACCGTGTTTGTGGCTACAGCATCATAGGAACACCCGGACAAACGCTTTAAGAAGCCGTTGAGCTGCCTTTGGGCGCGGCGACGCAGAGAGAGGAAATGCAAATGGCGATTTACAGCCTGGATGGAAAACAGCCAAAGCTGCCTTCGGGTTTTTACTACGTGGCGGACAATGCGCAGGTTATCGGAAATGTCGTCCTGGAGGAGGGCGCCGGTATCTGGTTCGGTGCGGTTCTGCGCGGCGACAATGAAACGATTACGGTCGGTGAAGGCTCCAACATCCAGGAAAATTCCGTCCTGCATACGGATATTGGGTTCCCGCTGGTCATCGGCAAAGGCTGCACAATCGGCCATGCTGCCATCCTGCACGGCTGCACTATCGGCAACAACAGTCTGATCGGAATGGGTGCGACCGTGCTGAACGGTGCGAAGATTGGCGAAAATTGTCTGATTGGCGCAGGCGCGCTGGTCACCGAAGGCAAGGTCATTCCCGACAATTCCCTGGTTGTCGGATCGCCTGCGAAGGTGGTCAGAACGCTTGGCGCCGACACGGAGGCGATGCTGAAGCTTTCAGCCAGTCATTACGTCGAAAACGCAAAGCGTTTCGCCAAGGGTCTGACACGGATCGACTGAGGTCCGTTCACGTCCCCGCAGAAGAAAAGAATGAGCCGACCCCAGGGGACATTGGGGTCGGCTCAAGGCCTGGCCGTTTGCGGGGAAGCATGGGGACTCGACCAGAGCCTAACCCTGAACCAGACGCATTGTAGCGCCCGGTTCAATTATCTGTTGTCCGGGACGGCCCCCGCGGGCCTGGTGTCCGGGACGTGAACGTTCAGTTCTTGATGGTACCGACGTTGGTGGCGGAGCCCGGTCCGAGCTTGGTCCATCGCGCAGCATGCTCGGATGACTGGCGTTTGACGAAGGTGTATCCGGTTTCCGACCAGAGGCGGACATCGCCTCGCATGTTGTCGAGAATGTAGTCACCGTAGTCGGTTCGCACTGTCAGCACCGCATGGCCATCGCCATTGGGCTGGAGAACCACGGTGATCAGCAGATCGCTGGCGGAAAAACCCTTTTTCATCAGCATGTGCCGCTTAAGAAGCACATAATCTTCGCAGTCACCCACAGTACGTGGATATGACCAGAGTTCCTCGACGCCGTAAATGTTGAAATCGGTGTCCGGCCGGATGCTTTGGTTGACCCGTGTGTTGACCTCGAGCATCGTCGCCCATCGTTTTCGCGTGAGTGCCAGCGGACCGGGGTCCCGCCCGAGTGCCGTGCATTCATCTGGATAGGTCTTGCAGAATTCGAAGTGACCAATTGGCGGGTTTGTGTTGCCAGCGGCCACAAGGTTTGTAGGTGCAGCCACGGCTGCAGTGTTGAACGCGATTGCCAGGCCAAAGGCTGCAGCAAATTTCCCCAATACATGAATATGTTTGTACATTGTCTTGTTTCCCCGTTATGAGGCAACAATGACAGTCAGACTTTGAGATGCTGCAAAAAACAACAGTAGAAATAAGTACTTATTTGAGACTAATACAATTAAAACAAGTATAAAACTAGAATAAAATTGGCCTAAAACTAGAGTAAAATCTGCCTGCCTGCATTCAGATTTCGGCAACCATTCCCTCCCTGAGTCCATTGCCTGGCGGGAGCGTGTGCTCAAGCGGACGTTGACTGCGCCGCGCTGGCGCGAGAGGTGACACAGCTGTGCGTGACGGCTTGCGCAAAAAATGATAGCGTCGTTCAAGTCACCCGGTCTGGTTGCGGTCGAGGATTAAGCCGATCGGCCGGGATGGATTGTGCCGATTTGCGCAGAGCGAACTCAATTGAGCTTCCACCACACTATTGAAACGAAACTGTATCGCTATCCGGATTTGAGCTCCAACCCTCGTACAGGACGTTATGGAATGCATCTCAGAAGAAATCCGCCTCGGACTGTTGAAGCAGTACGGCAATTTTCCGATTGCGTATTCGGTCGCATTCCAGCCGGGTCTTCGCCATTTCGGGGATGAGAGGGGGTTCTTGGCATACAAGAAAGTGGGCAAGACTGCTTTCGTGCTTGGCAATCCGATTGCGAATCCGGGCCACCACGAAGCTCTCATCGATTCCTTTCTCGCCAAATATTCCGATGTTGTGTTCTGCCAGGCGTCTTTTGCAACGGCAGAAATTCTCTCGAAACGCTCGTTTTTCGTCAATGATTTCGGATGCGAGAGTATTGTCGACCTCAAGGCGTTTTCTTTCAGCGGACCGCGGCGCCGTAGCTATCGCACTGCTTCCAGCCGGTTGATTGAGCGTGGCTATCATGTGCGTGAGATGTCGGCGGGTGAGTTTAGCGCGGCCGATCTGCGCACCGTATCGGACGGGTGGAAAAGCACCAAGGTGACAAAGAACCGGGATATGCGTTTTCTTGTGCGTCCAATACAGCTCGCAGATGAACCCGGAGTACGCAAATTCTTCCTGCTCAACAAAGAAGGGGCGCCGGAAGGCTTTGCCGTTTTCGATCCTGTCTATGAAAACGGGCAGGTGACGGGTTATCTATCCACCACAAGGCGGTGGCTGCCGACATCTGATCCGCTCGCCGCCTATTTTATCGTGCGTACGGCGGTCGAGACGTTTCAGTCTGAAGGGGTTGCCGAGTTTCATCTTGGCCTTTCGCCATTTCACCGGATTGAGGACAAGAGTTTTGAGAAGAACTGGCTGGTTCGGCGCGGTTTTCGGTTCATTTACACCAACGAACTCAGCAACCGTTTCTTCTACCCATGGCAAAACCTTGCCAAGCACAAGGAGAGTTATGGTGGAAAGGAGCGTCAGACCTACTATGCGTTCAACACCTTGCCGAGTTTGCCGCGCCTTCTGAAATTGATCTGGGCTTGCCGGCTCGTCTAAGTAGGGCAGGGTCACCGTGTTGCGGGCAGTTGACGTTCAGAGTCAGCCGGAAAGCAGGGACGCTGCCCTTGTAAATGAATGGGGGCGGTGCCGCTTTTACTCTTCCCGGTCTGGCGGCCTGAGGTTTTTCAAGCGGCTTCTGAAATATATCCAAATTCTAACCATAATGTGATGCAGGACCTGCCCGCCAAGGCTTGTCGTGGGCGCGATCCGAATGCTACCGAGCAGCTTGATATGTGGCTGATCCAAAGCCTGCAGTACTTATGGGAGTCGTAGGCCGGTATGCCGGGCGAAACGCGGATACACACTTGGAAACACGGAGAATTGGATGCGCGGCCGCTATGTGAGCCTTTCCCCTGCACGCCGCCTGGTCGCGGACTACATGTGGTTTTCACGCGACCTGCCATTGGTGACCGTCGAAAGGCGCATTGATCTCGCAAGGCTGATAGAGGTGCGCCAGAACGCTGGCGATCGTCCGATATGGGCCTCGGCATTCGCAAAGGCGTTTGCCATGGTCTGCATGGAGGAGCCGCGGCTGCGTCGCGCCTATGTAAAACTGCCGTGGCCGAGTTTCTATGAATATGAGAGCACGGTCGCATCGATCATTCTCGAGCGGGAGCATGACGGCGAGGAGTCGTTGCTGTCCGCACTGGTCAAGAGCCCGGAGACCCTTCCACTTTCCGAGATAAGCCGAAGAGTGAGACATCTGGCGGCAAGCCCGGTTGCCGAGGTTCGCGAGTTCTCCCGCATGTTGCGCGTCGCTCGGTTGCCAAGGCCGCTGCGTCGATTGATCTGGTGGATCGTTCTTAATTGGGGCCGGCAGCGGGCCAACCATTTCGGAACCTTTCTTCTCACCTCCCTGATGAGCGAGAAGGGCATTTCCAAGCGCATCCTTTCGCCGCTGCCGGCGATCCTGACTTACGGCCTGTTCGATGCTGACGGCTCGATCGAAGTGCGGATGACCTTTGACCACCGGGTGATGGATGGCTTGGTGGCTGCGCGCGCTCTCGCCAGGCTCGAACAGATCCTGACCGGCCCGATCGTCGACGAGATTGCCGCGCAATCTGCTTGAGCCAACTTCACAAAAAAACCGGCCGCAAGGGGCCGGTTTGATAGAAGCCTCTGGTGGCGCTGAAACTACGACAACTGATCGATCGCGTCTTCGGGCTGAAGGGTCATGAACTCCATGGCGATGCCCTCCTGGAAATGCCGGACGACACGTCCGCGCATGTTGCCCAGCACGACCATGGTGCCGAAAGCGGGACGAACATCAATTTCAACCGCAGCGCCTGAAACCGACAGGTCAATGATCCGGCATGGATAGCGTCGTCCGTCGTCAAGGCGGATTTCAGAGACCGGATTGCTTGGCGACACGCGTTCATGTCGACGGTCTTCCGGCAGGCCGAGCTCATGCTTGTTGGCGAGCCAGGTCAACTGTGCGGAAAGCTTGTCGCGTTTGCGATCGGTGGCGTTCAGGGAAATGGTGAAAGAGCGGATGCCCGTTGCAGTCACCTTGCCCTCGATGCGGCCAATGTAGTCGACATATGCAACAATCCGTTCGCCCTCTTCCGGACGGATGCCGCAGGATATCACCGCGTCGAAAGGCGACATCGAGTCTACGATGCAATCGTGTTCGGAGTGGTCCGCACGCATGAAGCGGCCCTGGACCGATATGGTCACGCGATGGAACTTCCGTTCCCCGGAGTCATTCGTGTCGGAAGAGTGCGATGCGGAAGTAGCGGTCAACATGAGAGCCTTGTTGAATCTCTAGAGAATAGGGCCTCATGTTAGTCAGGGTAATATTAACATTGGGTAAGCGTAGCGCGCATTTGCCCGTTAATCGCGACGGCCTCCGTCGAGCACAACCAGATGGGCGACTTTCTTGCGGTTCTGGCCGAAAGCCTCGGCAAAATTGCGGGGCGTCGGCAATCTGATTTCCGGGCGGTTTGCAAGAAACACAGGCTCGCGCGCCTGATCGATAAAGCGGATTCCGGTCGAGGAAAAACCCACAACGGGTTCATGGCCGACCCAGTAGGGCTGGTCAAAGATCGAAAGCAATCCAATCAACCTGTCATTGAGGCCACTTGGTCCGGTGATCGGGAGCAAAAGCATCTCGGCTTGCGCCACCCGTCCGCCCTGGCTGAGACAATCAAGTGACAGAACGGCAGGTGTTGCGCCAGTGGCGACAGATGCCCCTGTGCGACCGGCATTTCGAACGCCATCGGCGAGCCAAAGCGAAGCAAAAGCCGATCCCTTCAATTCCCGTCCATGGAGCGCGCACAGGGCGGTGCCAGCGAGACGAAAGTTCAACTGGCCGTCAGCGGACAGATCGCAAATGAAGACATGCGGCAAAAGGGTGCGAATGTCAGCGGGTTCGATGTCGGTTCTGCTCGGAGCGGTGCGGGCCCCACGTTTTTCGGTCCAGTAATCGAAGAGTTCGAAGCTGTTTTTATGTTTCATCTTGTCGCCACCATTGTTTCAGGTTGCGGTTTCCGTCCCGGCATGTGCCGTTTTGGCGCACTCGCGTTCGGAAAACCGGTTTTGGCTTTAACAATGCGAAAACCATGCCACGGCGCGGCGTTAAGGTTAATTTTCAGTTGGGATTGCAGGCCGTGCGGCGGCGTGCCATCTTGGGTCATCAGTTCTTGAAGGGAATTCCTTCAGCACAATTCGGACGAGGGGACTCGGCCAGCCGTTCGCACATCGCGAGCGGCTTTTTTTTGCCCGACGGTTGCCAGTCTGCGGCGCGGGTTCTACTGCTCGGCTGACCAAATTCAGCAGATAAGAAAGCGCTTTCGCATGAGCCAGGACCACGACGTCAGAGAGCCCGCTCCGCAAAGGCCCGGAAACGAGCCGGTTTTCAATCTGCCGAATGTTGTTCTGGCGATGTTGCTGCTGATGCTGGCCATACAGGTTGCCATCGACTCGCTGCTGCCACAGGCGGCGGTGCTGGAGATCTTCCTGCAAACAGCTTTTATCCCGCAGCGCTACGCCGTTGATATTGCTGGGCAGGCCGGTCCCTATTTCTGGTCACCCTTTACCTATTCGCTGCTTCATGGCGGCTACACGCATCTGGCGCTCAATTCGTTCTGGCTTGCGGCCTTTGGTGCGGTTGTAGCGCGCCGCATCGGCTGGGTCCGGTTCCTTGTCTTCTGGATGCTGAGCGCTCTTGCGTCGGCTGCTCTTTTTCTCGCGTTCCACTGGGGTGAGCAGACCGTCATGGTTGGCGCATCCGGCGTCGTTTCGGCGCTGATGGGAGCGGCTGCCCGCTTTGCCTTTGGCGATGGTGGCGGATTCAGACGCGATCAGGCTCACCTCAACCGCAGACTGAGTGTCGCCCAGTCACTCCGCAATCGCACGGTTTTCGGTTTTCTCGTGGTCTGGTTCGGCATCAATATGCTGACTGCAGTTGGATTTTCATTCGACATCACAGACTCGGCCATTGCCTGGGAGGCCCATGTTGGTGGTTTCCTCTTCGGATTCCTGGCGTTTTCGCTGTTTGATCCGATTGAACCGCGCTGAAAAACTCTTCCGTTTCGCACCGCCGCTGATCGTTACTGGTTTCAAAGCCTTGGCAAGGTCTGGCGATTCTCTTTCAAGACTAGGTTCAGATGGACTTTTTTCAGGCTTCGGGTGGATCGCAGTTTGATGCTGTTCACCACAACATGTCGCTTTTTGTGACAGCAGGGCCGGGTTTGGGTCAGCGATGTCTGGGCAGGGTCGCCGAGGGTTGCAAACACCGTGCTTCGAGCGCACCATATGGTCGGTTTTCAGGCGTTTGGGAGCGTCTGTGAATGGAGGCAATGTGCGGAAGGAGGATTGAATGACTGTTAAACAGATACTCGCCCAGAAGGGTCGCGAAGTCGTCACAGTGAGCCCGACGATGGGCACAGATGAAGCAGTGCGTTTTCTGGCTGAAAACAAGATTGGCGCCGTGGTTGTCACCGGTGCCGGCGGCAAGATTGCCGGCATTCTATCGGAGCGCGATATCGTTCGTGTGGTGGCATCGAAAGGGGCTGATGCTCTGGGGATGCCAATTTCCGCGATCATGACCGCCAAGGTGACGACCTGCGGCGAGGACCACACGGTCAATCAGGTCATGGAATTGATGACCAATGGCAGGTTCCGGCATTTGCCGGTCGAGAGCAACGGGACTTTGATCGGGATTATTTCAATCGGCGACGTGGTGCGCAGGCGGATTGAAGATGTCGAGCGAGAGGCCGAAGAGATCAAGGCTTACATCGCCAGCTGAACGCTTTGTTCCAACATGATTTATGCGGCCGGGTCGATGCTTGTGTCGACCCGGGTTGGCGTTGTGCAGTCACGGTTCAGAGCGGTGCCAGAATGGCCTGCATGCGCATGATTTCGCCCAGCTTGGCTGAAGCTTCCTGATAGCCGCGATCGATGGCTTCGCTGGCGCGATGGAATTCCGACAAACCGATATCCGCCAGTCTTGGATGCAGCGAGAGATCAGGTGGGTCACCGGCAAGGCGCGCACGCGAAATCCGGTCCTGAATGATGTTGAAGGCCTGGACCATGACGGAGGTCATGCCAATGCGGCTTTCGCGCGGTTTCTGGCGACGCTCGGGACCTTCGTGGGCCGGTACCGGTTCGCTGGCCGTATGTTTGATGACTGCCGAGCGACCGTAGAGGTCGTAATGCAGATTGACTGCAACCACCAACGGCTGCTCGTGGGCGCGGCAGACCGAAACCGGGACCGGATTGACCAGCGCGCCATCAAGCAGAACCCTGTTGTTGCAGCGTACCGGTTCGAAAATGCCCGGCAGCGCATAGGATGCGCGAATGCCTGTGATCAGCGATCCGGACGAAATCCAGACTTCGTGGCCGGTGTTGAGTTCTGCGGCAACCGCCACAAAGGTCCGGTCGAGGTCTTCAATGTTGACGCCGATCAGGTGTTCCTGCATCCGGTCATTGAGCCGCATGCCGCCGAAAAGGCCGCCGCCGCCGATGGCAAAATCCAGCAAGCCGGCAATGCGCCGCATGGTCAGGCTGCGGGCGAAGATTTCCAGCTCGTCAAGACGTCCAGCCAGATAGCAGCCTCCCACCAGCGCGCCGATGGAGGTTCCGGCGATCATGGAGACCTCGACGCCAGCTTCATCAAGCGCTCGAAGCACACCGATATGCGCCCAACCGCGTGCGGCTCCGCCGCCCAGCGCAAGGGCAATCTTGGGTTTTTGTGGTGGTACGTGTTGCATCCCGCCTACCGGTGTCATTGCCATCATGTCGCCGGTGTCGGCGGAAGATACTGGCTCTGTGTTACGGCCCATGTTCCAGTTCAGCATTTTCGGGTCCTTCCCCACTGAACACTCCCCCAGCGTTCTCAGTGATGACACCAGATTTGGGTTGCCAATTTGTGAAGGAAGCAAGCAAATGCTTTAAAATGGTGCAGCTTGCCTAATGATCGGTATACACAGAGGCCGGGTCAAAAAGCGGTTCGGAATCGATTTCAAGGCAGATATTGCCCTCGCTGGTGACGACCTTGCGATAGAAGCATGAGCGTCGGCCCGTGTGACAGGTCGCATCCGCGCCGCTGACACGCACCTTGAGCAAAACGGCGTCCTGATCGCAGTCAACGCGGATTTCATCCACCATCTGCAGATTGCCCGACGTCTCGCCCTTTTTCCAGAGCTGATTGCGTGAGCGGCTCCAGTAATGCGCCACACCGGTTTCAATTGTCAGTCGCAGCGCTTCGTCATTCATGTGTGCCAGCATCAGGACCGCATTGTCGCGGCTGTCAGTAACCACGGCCGTGACCAGGCCGTTGGCATCGAACCTAGGCGTAAGATCCGCGCCATCTTCAAGCGCGGATTTGTCAGCCGGTGCGGATTCTAATGAAGTCGTCATGAGTACCCCTCAAATCGGGATTCTCTCTCAACCCCGGATCAATGTCATGAAGCGGACCTGCTCGTGCGGATCCGACTTGAACGCGCCTGTAAAGGTCGTGGTGATGGTTGTCGAGCCTTGCTTCTTGATGCCGCGCATGGCCATGCACATGTGCTCGGCCTCGATCATCACCGCGACACCACGCGGATGCAGCGCGTCGTCAATGGAATGGGCTACCTGGGCGGTCATGGTTTCCTGGGTTTGCAGCCTGCGGCCGAAAATCTCGACCACGCGGGCAATTTTCGACAGTCCCAGTACCTTGCCGTCGGGCAGGTAGGCGACATGGGCCTTGCCGATAATCGGAACCATGTGGTGTTCGCAGTGTGAAAAGAAGGGGATGTCCTTGACCAGAACGATGTCGTCATAGCCTGCGACTTCCTCAAAGGTGCGGCCGAGCTCTTCCTCTGCGTCCTGCTCGTAGCCGGAGAACAGCTCCTTGTAGGCCTTGACCACGCGCTTTGGCGTGTCCAGCAAACCTTCGCGGGTGATGTCATCGCCAGCCCAGCGCAAAAGCGTGCGCACTGCTGCTTCCGCTTCGGCTTCTGTCGGGCGTTTGTCTTTGTCGTTCAAGCTGTTGACGATCGCATCCATATTCGTGGTCTCCGTAGGGAATTGCACCCTTTACGTTGTTCGCATTCAATCGGACCACGCACTCCGACAATTTTGCGGCACTGCCGCATTCCTGTCGAGCGGGCTCCGGGGCTTTCGGGCGCAAACCCTCCTGCACGGTCTCCCTAGGCGCAAGGCAAACAGGTTTTGCCGAACGACTGATAGGCACTATATAGTGTTCATGAGGCGCGCGTCGAGATGCGATACCGTCAACTCTTGCCGCAGGCCGAATGCCAATTGACGAAGCGTGGAAAGGTCCGAAGTGATGATCGATGATGTATATAATGCCCGGATCCTGGATTTCGCAGGCAACATTCCGCGGATTGGCACGCTTGAAAATGCCGATGCGGAAGCCTCTGCGCACTCGAAACTGTGTGGCTCGAAGGTCAAGGTCTGGCTGAAGATGGACGGTGACGAGGTCGCCGACTTCGCCCAGGACGTCAAGGCCTGCGCACTTGGGCAGGCGTCGTCGTCGATCATGGCGCGCAATATCATCGGTGCAAGTGCGGATGAACTGCGCGAGGTGCGTGAAACCATGCGCATGATGCTCAAGGAAAACGGCCCGGCGCCGGAAGGTCGCTTTGCCGATCTCAAGTTCCTGGAGCCTGTCCGTGACTACCGTGCGCGGCACGCCTCGACACTTCTGACCTTTGATGCCGTGGTTGATTGCCTTGACCAGATCGACGCCCGCAAGGCCAAGGAAGACGCCGCCTGATGAACGCCTCTGCCGCCGGTCGCAACTGGGCCGGCCCCTGGCGCAAGACGCCGGGCCGGGTTCTTGGCACCGGGCTGGTGCGCCTGTATCAACTCACGCTGTCCGGCTTCATCGGCAATTCCTGCAGGCATCTGCCGACCTGTTCCGAATATGGCTATGAAGCAATCGCCCGCCACGGCCTGTGGAAGGGCGGCTGGCTGGCGCTGTTCCGGGTCGGACGCTGCGGCCCGGGCGGAACCAACGGCATCGACAATGTTCCGGTTGAGCTCGATGCGCGGCTGGTCTGGTGGGCGCCGTGGCGGTTCGTCACAGCTGGCAGAAAGTGCGATCATTCGGGACACGGTGCCTAATGGATCGAAACACAGGAGTTCCATTGATTGTGTCGGCTCGATTGCGCTTTGCGCTTATCTTATTGATAAATTGATCCGGCAGCACGCCTGCGAGTGGCTCGAAACGTTGTGCCACTCGCATGTGTAATACAGCGCTGATTTTCTAGTTAGGCCGCAGCGGATACGCTTCTTCTGCTCAGGTGGGCCACGAACGGAACAGCGACGATGCCGCAGATCGCAATCGCAGCAGCATTGTATCCCAGGCTCGCGACACCGAAGCCGTTGATGGCCGCTGCCCCGATGATTGCGCCGAAGCCGATTCCCGCGTTCGCCATTGAGACATTGAGCGTTCCAGCAAGTGCTTGCGCATGGCGCGCGGCACCCATCACCCGGACCTGGCAGATGGGATAAAGTGCGGTGTTGGCAAATCCCCAGACTGCGAGTGCTGTGCCCAGCCAAAAATGATTGCGGCCAGTGGGACTGTGGCTGTCATTGCGATGGCCAGCACAACCAGAGCCGCAAGCGTCGCCCGGAACGGGTCTCGCCCGACCATGTAGCCGCCGACCCAGTTGCCAACAAGACCAACAAGACCGAAACCCATGAGCCACCATCCGACAGCGCCCGGTGCGATGCCTGCCACCTGCTCCAGGAGATCGGCGAGGTAGGTGTAGGACGTGAACATTGCGGTGAAGACGACCACGGACAGCGCCAGATTTGCTACGAACGCGGCATCCCTGAAGATGTGTAGTTGCTCGCCAAGCCGCATTTTTTTGCGTTCGGGCAATTGCGGCATCACGACGAACAGAAGCACCGCCATCGCCAGCGACATGACAGACAACCCCCAGAATTTACCGCGCCAGCCGAAAGCGTCACCGGCGAGTGTCCCGAGCGGGATGCCGAGGACCATCGCTCCGGCAATACCCATGTAAACATTCGACACTGCCTTCGCTGCTCGCTCGGGCCCTGCGATCACCGCTGTCGTCTCGCTCGCGGTTCCCCAAAAGACCGGCAAGGCAATCGCGGGAGGGAATCGACCAAGTCCGAGCACCCAGATATTCGGTGCGACCGCTGCCAGGGCATTCGACCCGGCGAAGATAAGCAGGATTATGACGAAAAGCCGCTTGCGATCAAAGTGAGACAGCAGGGCGGTTAGGACGGTTCCGAACAGCATCACGGTGAACCCGAACAGCGTCACCGGCCAGCCTGCTGTTGATACCGATATATCGAGATCGCGCGCAAGGCTGGGAAGAAGGCCGACGATGATGAATTCGGTCGTGATAATCACGAATGCTGACACGGCAAGCAGAATGACCGCAGGCGCAGTGTCGCCGGGCTTCGCGGCGCTCGTCGGCACGCATTGCGATTTGGCACTCATCGACTGACACCGTGCTGGGACTTTGGTGCCGGGGACACCTGACGCGAGTACGCCAGGCGGGAAAAATCAATTGAATATAGGATACTAGCCACGGTGGCTTCGGGATCTGATTGCAACACAGCCTTCCCTAGCAACAATGGCTGTGAGGATTCATAAGCTGCAATTCCGATCACAACGGAGAGAAAGTTGCCAATGGCGGATCCGGTAGACAGTCTTGCCTCAATACGAGCTTTCGTCGCAGCGGCCGATAGCCGAAGCTTCAAGATAGCAGGGCAGAGCCTTGGTGTGTCCTCATCGGCGATCGGCAAGGCGGTTGCGCGACTGGAAGGACAGCTTTCAACCAGCCTCTTTCACCGCACCACGCGGACAATCTCGCTGACCGATGCTGGCAATCTCTTTCTGATTCGTGCCCGGCGCATGCTCGATGAACTGAGCGAAGGAGAAGCGGAGCTGGCGGAAGCGTCTGGCAGCCCGCGCGGCAGATTGCGCGTCAGCCTGCCGCTGACGGGGACTTTTTTCACAAAGGCGCTTGCGGCATATACCTCCAGTTATCCTCTCGTGGAATTGGAGCTGGACTATAGCGACCGCCTGATTGACGTGACCGAAGAAGGATTCGACGTTGTGATCCGAACGGGTGAAACGGGCGACACGCGCCTGCTGCACAAGACACTCGGAAGGTTCGGCTGGCGGCTGGTTGCTTCCCCCGCCTATGTCGCCAGACGTGGAGCGCCGGATACCGTTGAGGACCTTTCCCACCATGTCTGCCTCCGGCAGCGTTTTTCGTCAGGGCGTGTTGCCCCATGGCCTCTGCAGTCTTCGCCGAGCCAAGGGATACCTTTCAGCCTGGTGACGAGCGTAATTGACCCGTTGCTCGATCTCGCCCTTGCCGGAGCAGGTATTGCGTCTTTTCCTGAATTTCTTGTGCGGGAAGCCCTCTCCAACGGAGACCTCGTGCCGATTTTCGACGCGAAAATCGAGCAGACAAGTGTCCTGACCATGCTTTGGCCGGCCAGCCGCTTTCGAGTGCCGAAGGTTCGAACGTTCGTGGACTGCATTGCAGAGCAAATCGGAATGGAGATGGGGGGCTAGAGCACCCTGCGCAAAATGCGGCTGACAAAGGTCGTTCCAGATCCTTTAATCGAGCGCATCTTGTTTGCGATCCGTCGATTCCATCTGATCGCAGAGCGAGCCAGCTTGTCTCCGGCCTTGCCCGCTTTATCCAAATCGCGTAAACGCGACCGCGCAGACATACCCCACTCAACCACCCGCGTTCGTTGGCGGGACTGGATCCAGGAGAGACTATCATGGCGTCAGCCGTATCCCTTACATTTCCCGATGGCTCAAAGCGCGAATACCCCGCCGGTACGACCGGCCGTGAGGTCGCGGAGTCTATTTCCAAATCACTGGCCAAGAAGGCTGTTGCGATCGCGCTCGATGGTGAACTTACTGATCTGAGCGACCCGGTTCGCGATGGCGCGCTGGAGATTGTCACGCGCACCGATCCGCGTGCGCTGGAGCTGATCCGGCATGATACCGCACATGTGATGGCGGAAGCGGTTCAAGAGCTGTTCCCCGGCACGCAGGTGACCATCGGCCCGGTGATCGAGAACGGCTTCTATTACGATTTTGCCCGCAACGCGCCGTTCACGCCGGAAGACCTTCCGGTGATCGAGAAGAAGATGAAAGAGATCATCGCGCGCAACAAGCCTTTCACCAAGGAAGTCTGGTCGCGCGATGAAGCCCGGCGCGTGTTTGAGGACAAGGGCGAGGCCTACAAGGTCGAGCTGATTGAATCGATCAAGTCGGGCGAGGATCTAAAGATCTATCGCCAGGGCGACTGGTTCGACATGTGCCGCGGTCCTCACATGGCCTCGACCGGACAGATCGGCACCGCCTTCAAGCTGATGAAGGTCGCCGGCGCCTACTGGCGCGGCGATTCCAACAACATGATGCTGACGCGCATCTACGGCACTGCCTGGGCCGAGCAGGCCGAACTTGATGCCTATCTGCATATGCTTGAAGAAGCCGAAAAGCGCGACCATCGCCGCCTGGGCCGCGAGATGGACCTGTTCCATTTCCAGGAAGAAGGTCCGGGCGTCGTCTTTTGGCATTCCAAGGGCTGGCGCATGTTCCAGAACCTCGTCGCCTATATGCGGCGGCGGCTTGAAAACGACTATGAAGAGGTCAACGCTCCGCAGATCCTCGACAAGAGCCTGTGGGAGACGTCGGGTCACTGGGGCTGGTACCAGGAGAACATGTTTGCGGTGAAATCCGCCCATGCCTTCACCCATCCCGAGGACGAGAACGCCGACAACCGGATTTTTGCGCTTAAGCCAATGAATTGCCCCGGCCACGTGCAGATCTTCAAGCACGGGCTCAAATCCTATCGCGATCTGCCGGTGCGACTGGCCGAGTTTGGCAATGTCCACCGCTATGAGCCGTCGGGCGCGCTGCACGGTCTGATGCGGGTACGCGCCTTTACGCAGGATGACGCACATATCTTCTGCACCGAGGAGCAGCTTGAGGCAGAGTGTCTGAAGATCAACGACCTGATGATGTCGGTCTACCGCGACTTCGGCTTTGAGGAAGTGGTGGTCAAGCTTGCCACGCGGCCTGAAAAGCGCGTCGGCACGGATGCCATGTGGGATCATGCCGAGGACATCCTGCGCAAGGTGCTCGACAAGATGGCAGCTGAATCGGGCGGGCGCATCAAGGTGGGTATCAATGAAGGCGAGGGGACGTTCTACGGACCCAAGTTCGAATACACATTGCGTGATGCGATCGGTCGCGACTGGCAGTGCGGAACCACCCAGGTGGACTTCAACCTGCCTGAGCGCTTCGGCGCTTTCTACATTGGTTCTGATTCGGAAAAGAAGCAGCCGGTGATGGTGCACCGCGCGATCTGTGGTTCGCTTGAGCGGTTCCTCGGCATTCTGATCGAAAGCCATGCGGGCCATATGCCGCTGTGGTTTGCGCCGCTGCAGGTTGTTGTGGCGACGATCACGTCCGAAGCCGATGACTACGGTGCATCCGTGGCCCAGAAGCTGCGCGATGCCGGGCTTCAGGTTGATACCGACTTCCGCAACGAGAAGATCAACTACAAGGTCCGCGAGCATTCGCTGGCCAAGGTGCCGGTGATCCTCGTCTGCGGCATGCGCGAAGCCGAGGAACAGACGGTCAATATCCGCAGGCTCGGAAGCCGTGACCAGGTGCCGATGACGCTTGCCGATGCGATTGATCTGTTGGTCACGGAAGCAACACCGCCTGACGTTCTGCGCAAGGACGCCGAGAAGGCTGCGCGGTCGGCCTGACAGTCTTCCTGCGCGGCGTGCTGATGCCCGCCGCGCCGGTTGTCACATGGTTTTCATGCTGGCGTGGCATGCGGAGGGACGTTGTCTTTTTCCGAGATCCACCATGCGCCTCGACCAGCTCAGCTACGCCAATGAAAACCAGCCGCGCTTCAAGCGCTGGATCATCCGCTCCATCGAAGGCCTTTCGGGTCGGGACCGCTATCTGCGGCTCTATCAGATCTGGAGCCGCGACGTGGTTCCGCAGGGTCAGCAGATCTTCTCGAAGATGCTCGATCTGATCGATATCCGTCTCGATCTCAGGTCGGAGTGGCCGCCGCGCAATCTTCCCGACAGCCCTCTGGTCATCGTTGCCAATCACCCTTTCGGCATCGGTGACGGCATTGCCGTGCTGGTGATGGCCGAGGCTCTGGGTCGTCCGTTCCGGGTTCTGATCAACAATGATCTGATGAAGATCCCCGAAATTGCGCCTTACGCCTTGCCGATATCGTTTGACGAGACCCGCGAGGCGCTGGCCATGAACATGGCGACACGGCACGAGGCGGTGCGGCTGCTCAAGTCGGGCGTCACTGTCGTGGTCTTCCCCGCTGGCGGCGTTGCCACGGCGCCAAAGGGATTTGGCCGCGCGGTGGATCTGCCGTGGAAAATGTTCCCTGCCAGACTGGTCCAGGCAGCCGGCGCTTCAGTCATCCCGGTCTATTTCGGCGGCCAGAACGGCCGGTTGTTCCATCTGGCGAGCCGTGTTTCGATGACGCTGCGGATCTCGCTTCTGATCCGCGAATTCCGCAGGCTCTCGGGCACGACAATTGTCGCTCAGGCGGGCACGGTGCTTGCGGCTGATGAACTTGCCCGTGTCACGGACCGCAAACAGCTGCTGGAGCTGCTCTATCATGCGGTCTTTGATCTGGGGCTTCCGCGGCGCGAGCCCGAATTGCAGCTGGCAATCGCCTAGTTGAGCAGAACTTCGACATCTTCATTACGGCCGGCGACAACGGTGAAATCGCGCTGGTAGACCTTGGTCTTGTTGCGCGCGATTGCGGTGTATTCGCCTTCGGCAAGCACGATCGTGGGGAAGGCGCCAACGCTTTCTGACACCACATCGCCGCCTGATGTGAGGATCGACCAGGCTGTGTCAGCAATAGCTTCGCCGCCTGCTTCGGCAACCAGCTTGAGTGTCAACTGGGCGGCGCGGTGCTGAATGACAGCCTCTGTGAGTTTCCCGGCCTCGACCCTGATGTCGGATCTGATGACTGCATTGACCGAGCCATAATCGGAGACGATGTGGTAGGTCCCGGCATTGAGCCTGACAATGGTGTTCGGTTTGACGTCCTCGACCACCAGCTGCTGCTCGCCGTCGATGCCTTCTTCGGCCTTGTAGATGTTGAAGCGCAACTGGGTGACCGGAATGCGGGCATCGATGCCCGAGACTGCGTTGAGCATCAGTCCACCGGCTTCCATGACGATGTGCTGTTTCTCGATCGGCCCATCCTTCGGAACGGTAAGTTTCTTGGTGACACCAGCCCGGCCAAAGGCAACATGCAGGAAATAGTCGCCAGGCTCGAACTCGAATTCTGCCGAACCACCTTCCGAAGTGGCAAGCAGGGGCAATTTCCCATCAGGCCCGGGGGTCGGATGGAAAATGCGCCAGGTCAAACCATACTTGAGTGGCTCGCCGGCCTCTGTGAGCGCTGCTTCCATTCGTACGGTTCGCCGAACCGCCGCGCCATCGGCTGCGGAATCTGCGGGTGCATACTCTGTCAGTCCCGGCAAGGCGATTTTCGGATCGGCGGTGTTGCCGAAGGCGTCTTGAGCGCCGGCGAGGTTCGGCGGCGTCAGAAACGCGAATGCGGAAAGAAGAACAATCGACAGTCTGTTCATAAGGCACGGTCCGGTTGACTTCTGGAATTCGAGAGGCCACTTGGACCTCAAAGCCATGGCAAATTCATGACCGAGTTAGGTCGAACCTGAATGCACGAGGAACACATGCCGGTCAATGCTGCCCTGAAGTCCTATCTCGAAACCCGCCGCTCGATCCCCGCGTTCCAGATGACCGATCCAGGGCCGTCGCGAAGCGAGATCGAGGAGATGCTGAAGCTTGCGAGCCGGGTCCCTGATCACGGCAAGCTCGCACCATGGCGGTTCATTGTCTATTCGGGCGCTGTGCGCGAACGCATGTCGCTGGACCTTGCCGAAATAGCCATGGCCAACAAACCCGACATGGCGGATGACATGATCGCCGTCGAGAAGAACCGGCTGACCCGTGCCCCGGTGGTGATCGCGGTGGTGTCGCGCGCGGCCTCGCATGCCAAGATCCCCGAATGGGAGCAGGTCTTGAGTGCTGGCGCGGTGTGCCTCAACCTGGTGATGGCGGCAAATGCGCTCGGCTATGCCTCCAACTGGTTGACCGAGTGGTTTGCCTTTGACGAGAAGGCCTATCCGGTTCTCGGTGTTTCAGCTGACGAACGGGTGGCAGGGTTCATTCATATCGGTTCACCGAAAATGCATCCGGGCGAGCGGCCAAGGCCGGAGCTGTCCGACATTGTCAGTTTTGCAGGGGAGTGAGCGTGATGTTCTATGAAACAAAGGACAATGCCCACGGCCTGCCGCATGACCCGTTCAAGGCCATCGTCTCGCCACGGCCGATCGGATGGATCGGTACCAGAGGCAATGACGGGTCGGTCAATCTCGCGCCCTATTCCTTTTTCAACGCCATTTCGGATAATCCCAAGATGGTGATGTTCGCTTCGGTGGGGCGCAAGGATACGCTGCGCAATGTCGAGGAAACGCGCGTCTTCACCACAAGCATGGTTGGTCGCGCCTTGACCGACAAGATGAACCTGTCGTCAGCCAATGCCCCTTACGGCGAGAATGAGTTTGGTTTTTCCGGTCTGGAAATGGCGGAAGCAAAGCTGATCAATGCGCCGTTTGTAGCCGAGGCCCATGCGGCACTTGAATGCAAGGTTACGGAGATCTTCCAGCCCAAGGGCCTTGACGGGAACCCGGGCGAATCCTTCGTCGTCATCGGGCAGGTGGTCGGCATCCATATCGACGAGGCAGCGCTGGTAAATGGTCTGCTCGATATGGCGACCGTGGCACCGCTGGCGCGCCTTGGTTACATGGATTACGCTGACGGAGCCGAGACTTTCCAAATGCGGCGCCCTAGATGGCCGCTCGAAAAATGACCGTGATCTAGTCGATCTTTGGCATTTCCTTCGGCTCAAGGCCAGCGCGGCGTGCAATCCGTTGAGCCTGCCGAAGGTGCGGCCGGTCGATCATTTTACCATCCAGCGACAAGACCCCGGCATCAGGTCCTGCAGCGGCAAACAGGGCAAGAATTCGAACGGCCCGTTCCACATCTTCTGCCTGCGGAGTGAAGGTCTTGTTGATCACCGCCACCTGATCGGGGTGTATTGCCATCTTGCCGTTGAAGCCGTCGCGGACAGCGGCGCGGCACTCCGCTTCCAGCCCTTCCAGGTCTTTGAAATCAGTGAACACGGTGTCGATCGCATCCACGCGCGAATGGGCAGCGGCGAGAATGGTCAGGCTGCGTGCCATGCGAAAGACGTCGGTGTAGACACCGTTCGCATCCTTGTTGGAGGAGGCGCCGATGTCCGCTGCCAGATCCTCAGCTCCCCACGCAAGTGCCGAGAGGCGCTCGGACTTGGCTGCGAACGATCCCGCGGAAAGCATCCCTCCCGCAGTCTCGGTCATCAGGGCATGGATCAGGATCTTGCCCTCTTCCAGGCCGGCTTCGACTTCAAGCACGGCGATCCGCGCGCTCAGATCCTGAATCTCTGCACCTGAACCTGCCTTGGGCAGCAGGATTATGTCTGGAGACGCGGAGACCACCGCAGCAAGATCATCATCGCTCAGGCCGGTGTCGAGCGCATTGATCCGAACAATCAGCCACGGTGTTCCGGCACCTCGTTGGGCTTTGGTCAGAAACGACGCCACAATCTGGCGCGCTTCGACCTTGCGTGATTGCGAAACCGAATCCTCAAGGTCAAGGATCAGGGCGTCGGCGCCCGAGTCCGCAGCCTTTGCAAGCTTGCGTTCAGAATCGCCCGGGACGAACAGCAGTGACCGCATCATGACTTTGGACCCTTGCGCATCATCGCCTGGCGGACGCAACGGGCAACCAGCTTGTCGTGCTGATTGAAGGCCTGGTGCTCCATTTCAACAATGCCGCGATCATCCTTGGATTTAGACTCGCGAACGGTCAGCACCTTTGTTTCCACCCGCACGGTGTCGCCATGGAACAGCGGATTGGGAAAGGTCACGTCTGTCATTCCCAAATTGGCGATTGTTGTGCCGACCGTGGTGTCGTTGACCGAGATCCCGATCATCAGCCCGAGGGTGAAAAGCGAATTGACCAAGGGCTGGCCGAATTCGGTGGTCTTGCAGAATTCGTAATCGATATGCAGCGGTTGCGGATTGAGCGTCATATTGGAAAACAACATGTTGTCCATTTCGGTGACCGTGCGTCGCAGAGTGTGGGAAATCACAGCGCCCGGTTCGAATTCCTCAAGATACATCCCGCGCATGCTTTACCCCTTGTACAATTTCTAGCTTATAGATGCCGCGTTCCAAACGGATGCGCAAGTTCCAGATCTTGATGAATTCCCTCGGGTCACAGATTTGCGACCAACCTGTGGAAGAGGGTCCGCGGCCGGCAGGTATTCTTCCCTAATTCAGAAGTCTCATGACGTTGAAGGATCGTGGGAATTTTTCTGATTCGTATCAGGTGGCGATCAAGTCAAGGAGGCGATAGGTACCGGAGACTTGCAGTTTTCAGCCTGTTTGATGCGTTAAGAAGTATGGTGAACCGATCGTAAACCATTTGGTCCTAGTGTCTGAGCACTGGTACCGAGTGGGGTCGCATAGTCATGATTGTAAGTTCCTTTTTGAAGTGGTCGGAAACTGCCAAGGTCGGTGACCGTTGCATTGCGACCCGGGCTTTGACCCAGGCTTACGCACAGGGACGCATGAACCAATCAGAACGGCAGGAAGCCGAAGCCGCACTCGCACTACTGCTTGAAGACCCGTCTCCCAAAGTTCGCCTGGCGCTCGCCGAGGGCTTGGCTCTGGTGGAGCACGCGCCGCGCAGCATTCTGCTGGGTCTGGCTTCCGACCAGATCGAAGTCGCCGGTCGGGTCATCGCACTGTCTCCCGCGCTCGCCGACAATGACCTGATAGAGATTGTCGCCAGCGGTCGCTCGTCGCTGCAGCGGTTTGTTGCTTTCCGCTGCCCGGTTTCTGTGTCTGTCGCTGCGGCGATGGCGGAAGTGGGTGAGGCGGATGCAGTCGCCGATATGCTTGATAATCCGCATGTTTCAATTGCCCGGATTTCGCTGCGCCGGATTTCCGAACGGTTTGGCGATGATGGGGACATTCGCGCGCGTCTGTTTGAGCGCCGGGATCTGCCCTGCGATGTGCGTCAGGCGCTGGTGGAGCGGCTCGGCGCAGCACTCGCCGGTTCGGATTTTGTCCGCTCCGCGATTGGCGGCAGCCGCGGCCGCAAAGTCACGGAAGAAGCCTGCATGAATGCCACGCTGAGATTGGCCGAAACCGTGGTCCAGGATGAAATTCCTGCGCTTGTCGAACACCTTCGCATATCCGGACGCCTGACACCGGCCTTTCTGATCCATGCCCTGTGTGCGGGAAATGTCGATTTCTTCGCCAGCGCGGTGGTGTCCTTGTCCGGCATGAGTGATTCCCGCGTTCGGGGTATCCTGATCGACGGCCGTGAAACCGCAATGCGGGCACTTTACCGGTCAATCGGCCTGGGCAGTGATCTGGCGCCGGTTTTTGTCTCCGCAACGCAGATCTGGCGCGCAGCCTCGCGGCTTAACGCCAGCGTCGATACAGGACGGGTCACAACGCAATTGCTTCAACGCCATGCAAGCGATGCGGAAAGCCAGCCGTCGGTGGCGGATCTGCTGCGGCTGGTTGAAGCCATGCATTTCAGCTGGCATCGCCATGTCTCGCGCGACTATGCCCACAGCCTGGCTGCGGAAGCAGCGTAGGCACCGATCCCGTCAGATATCGAGATTGTCTGCGAAAGCTGCGTGTTCCTGGATAAACCGGAAACGGGCGTCCGCTTTGGTTCCCATCAGATTGTCGACCGTTTCCTGGGTTGATTCCGGATCGGTCGCATCGACAGCGACCTTCAAAAGGGTGCGCTTGGCCGGGTCCATGGTGGTCTCCTTGAGCTGGGAAGCCATCATTTCGCCAAGTCCCTTGAACCGGTTGATCTCAACCTTGCCGCGGCCGGTGAATTCCGTTTCCAGCAGCTCCACCCTGTGTGCGTCGTCGCGGGCATAAAGCGATTTTGCCCCTTGGGTGAGTTTATAGAGCGGCGGGACGGCAAGGTAGAGATGACCCTCGCGGATCAGTTCAGGCATTTCTTGATAGAAGAAGGTGATCAGCAGTGACGCGATATGGGCGCCATCGACGTCAGCATCGGTCATGATGATGATGCGTTCGTAGCGAAGTTCCTCTTCGCGGTACTTGGATCGGGTGCCGCAGCCCAACGCCTGCACGAGATCGGCGATCTGCTGGTTGGCGCCAAGTTTCTCGCGCCCGGCGCTCGCCACATTGAGGATCTTGCCGCGCAACGGCAAGATGGCCTGATTGGCGCGGTTGCGTGCCTGTTTTGCGGAACCGCCAGCGGAATCGCCCTCGACGATGAACAGTTCAGCTCCGGCGGCCGTGGTCTGGCTGCAATCGGACAGTTTTCCCGGAAGCCGCAGTTTCCTCACGGCGGTCTTGCGGTTGACTTCCTTTTCCTTGCGGCGCCGGACCCGTTCGTCAGCGCGGTCGATGACCCATTCGAGCAGCTTGTCGGCTTCACCCGGGGAATCGGCCAGGAAATGGTCAAACGGATCGCGCAAGGCGTTCTCGACAATCCTCTGGGCCTCCACGGTTGCGAGCTTGTCCTTGGTCTGGCCGACAAATTCGGGTTCGCGGATAAAGACGGACAGCATGCCTATGGACGAAATCATCACATCGTCGGTGGTGATGGCGGCCGCACGCTTGTTGCCGGTGAGTTCGGCATAGGCTTTCAGGCCCTTGGTCAGCGCAATGCGGAGGCCAGCTTCATGGGTGCCGCCCTCGGGGGTCGGGATCGTGTTGCAATAGGAATTGATTGACGAATCGCCGCCATACCAGGTGATCGCCCATTCCATCGAACCGTGACCGCCGGACTTCTCGGTCTTGCCGGCAAAGATATCCCGGTTGACCCGGTGTTCCTTGCCTAGTGAGGCTTCGAGGTAGTCCTTGAGGCCGCCCGGGAAGTGAAGCACCGCCTTTTCCGGCGTATCGGTGCCCTCGACCAGCGAAGGCGCACAGACCCAGCGGATCTCGACACCGCCAAACAGATAGGCCTTGGAGCGCGCCATCCGGAACAGCCGGCCCGGATCAAAGCGTGCGCCGGGGCCGAAAATATCCGGATCGGGGTGAAACCGGACCTTTGTGCCACGCCGGTTGTGAACATCGCCGAGTTCTTCGAGGCCGCCTTGGGGAATGCCGCGTGAAAAGCGCTGCCGGTAGAGCTTCTTGTTGCGCGCGATCTCGACAACAAGATCGTCGGACAACGCATTGACCACCGAGACGCCGACGCCGTGCAGGCCGCCCGAGGTTTCATAGACCTTGCTGTCGAACTTGCCGCCCGCATGCAGCACCGTCATGATCACTTCGAGCGTGGATTTGCCCGGAAATTTCGGGTGGTTCTCGACAGGAATGCCGCGGCCATTGTCCATGACCGAGAGATAGCCCTCGGCGTCGAGCTCGACTTCGATGAAGTTGGCGTGTCCTGCAACAGCCTCGTCCATCGAGTTGTCGATGACTTCGGCAAACAAATGGTGCAGGGCGCGTTCGTCTGTGCCGCCAATATACATGCCCGGCCTGCGCCGAACCGGCTCGAGACCTTCAAGCACCTCGATGGTCGAGGCATCATAATCATCACCACTGGCTGGTGCACCCGGCTTGGACGCGGCTGCGCGCGGCGGTTTCGCTGCGGCAGGGGCCGGTTGTTTCGCCGTGGTGTTTTCCGATTTTGGCGCAGATGTTGCCGCAGGTGTGCCAGTTGTGGAAAATAGATCGTTGGAATCGTCCATATCGCCGTGATGCCTGATGTAGATTGGGAAAACGAATCAGCCGGAGTGTGCCAGAATCCGTTCTTTCAATCGACTATGTAGCATTTGGTTTGTTGTTTTGCGCGGCGTTCTTGCCGTGCAAGGCGCGATATTCCTTGTCCTGTTGATAGCGCTCAGCACTGGCGCCCCAGCCCATGCCCTGGAGCTCAAGGGCCACAAGGACCGGCTGTTTGCCTATCCGGGCATACTGTCGACCACGCCGGATGGCTCGTTCATGGTGGTCAATTACGACAAGATGCGTGACATCCACCGCCGCGACGTGGTGCTGGAGCGGCAAGTCCGCTCGAATTATGTGTCTCTTGGTGTCAACAAGCATAGCCGCGCAGCCGTGCACGAGGCCAATGGCAGGTCGGTCGAGACCGGTGTGACCGGTGATTATGCCAGTGCACGGTTTGCGGTCATTTTCGTTCATGGCCGGGGCGGGGATCAGCGCCTCGGGATGAATGACTATACGTTTGGAGGCAATTTCAACCGGGTGAAAAACCTCGCATGGCTCAATGGCGGTGCCTATCTGTCGCCGACTGTGAAGAGTTTTGACGACGACGGGGCGAAAGACATCAGGGAACTGGTTCTGGCGGGCAGGGCACCGGTGGTGCTGGCCTGCGCCTCGATGGGCGCGATCATCTGCTCTAAGCTGGCCAATGATCCGGCGGTGGTGCCGCGGCTGGCCGGCATGGTGTTGCTCGGGGGAGCACCTGATATGGGGATTGCGAAAAGTGTGGCCGTGAAAGCGAAAACCCCCATCGTCTTTGCCCATGGCAGTCTCGATACGGTCTATGACTGGCAAGACCAGAAATCTGTCTTTGATAGCGTCCAGCGCACCGCCAAAGGCTATCCGGCGAAGTTCGTGCTGTTTGACACTGGCTCGCATGGCACGCCGATCCGCATGACCGACTGGAAGCAGACGCTAGAGTTTCTCCTGAGCCGCTAGCTTGCGGCCTGGCTTGACTTTCGAAACGTTTCATTTCGGGAATGCTTGCAATTTTACGAAAAATTGACCGCGCCGGTGAACTGGATGTTGGTGAAATACCGCTAGAACCCGTCTCATGCGAAACCGGAGCGGGACATGAAATATATCGTCTTCATTCTTTTTACCGTGCTGACCAATGCTGCAGCGCAGCTGATGCTCAAGCAAGGCATGATATCGCTGGGACCTCTGTCGTTTACCGCTGATACCATGATTGCCCGCATCTTCCAGATTGTGTTCAACCCCTGGGTTTTCGCCGGACTGGCGACCTTTGCCATCTCGATGGCCTCGCACTTGTATGTGCTCTCCAAGGTTGAACTGTCGTTTGCCTATCCGTTTCTGAGCCTGGCTTATGTGGCGGTGGCGATCTTTGCTTTTGTCCTGTTCAAGGAAGACCTCAACAGCTGGCGGATTGCCGGCATTGCCTTCATCTGCGTGGGAACGGTTCTTATCGCCCAATCCGGCCGTGACGGTCAGGCAACCGAGACGCATGAGACCGCGCAGCTTTCAAACACCACTGTAGCAGCTAGTGAGATTTCGCGATGAAACACATTCTTTTCGGAGGCGACGGCTTTGTTGGTCGCCATCTTGCCCAGAAACTTCTTGCCGACGGCGAAGAAGTGGTGGTCGCTGATATCGTCAATGACAACAAGGCTTTCTATCGCGACGCGACAATCGTCAAGTGCGATGTGACCAAGCCTGACATGGTCGCCGCTGTGCCGATCGCAGCTGACGACATGGTCTACAACCTGTCTGCCAAGATGCTTTCGCCGCTGCAGGTTCGCGCCAAGCGTCATGATTTCTTCTATCCGGTCAATTATGACGGGACAAAGAACATCATCGAGGCGATGGACAAGGCGGGTGCCAGCAAGCTTGTGCATTTCACCACCGACATGATCTATGGCCACACTGTCACCTTTCCGATGACCGAGGACCATCCTGTTTCGCCACTGGGCGAGTACGGGCAGTCCAAACTCGATACCGAGGTGCTGGCAGCTGAATGGCGGACCCGTGGCATGTCGATCTCGCTGTTCCGTCCTCGCCTGATCATCGGTCCTGGTCGTCTGGGCATCCTTGAGAAGCTGTTCAAGCTGGTCGACGCCAATCTGCCTGTTCCGATGATCGGATCGGGCAGGAACCCCTACCAGTTCATTTCTGTCTTCGATTGCGCGGAAGCCGCGCGTCTGGCCTGGAAGGCCGGTGTGCCGAACGAGGCCTACAATCTTGGCTCAATCAATCCACCGCCGGTGCGCAGGCTCCTGGGTGATCTGGTCAAGCACGCAGGGTCCAAATCGTTCCTGATCCCGACGCCAGGCTGGGCGGTCAAGCGGACGCTCGATCTGTTCGACCTGATGAACATGCCGATCATGGATCCGGAACAGTACCTTATCGCAGACGAGAACTGTGTTCTTGATGTCTCCAAGGGTGAGCGCCAGCTTGGTTGGGTGCCTCAGTACCGTGATGAAGACATGCTGATCGCCGCCTACGACGAATATCACGCGGCCAAGGCACGCAACGGATCCTCCGCTGCAGCCCAGGTCGCACCGGCCGAATGAATCGTTCCGAGGGAGCCCACATAATGCTTGATACACCCAACCGCGTTACCGTCGATGCACCGCCGTTGTCTGACACCGCTCCTGCTTCGCGCTCAGCCGACAGCCGCGGAAAGCGCCCGGATTTGCTGACGGTTTCGGATGCAAAGTCGATGTCGGTCGCTGAGATGACTGAACTGTTCAAGGATCACATCAATCCCGGTCAGCTGCATTTCATGAAGCTTCTGGGCTTCCACAAGGTCAAGATCGAAACAGCCTCGGGCATGTATTACACCGATCAGACCGGCCGCAAGATCCTTGATTTCTTCGGCGGTTTCGGATCGCTGGCGCTGGGGCACAACCACCCGCGCATCATCGAGGCGCGCAAGCAGTTTCAGGACGAAGACCGGCATGAAATCGCCATTGCCTTCATGAGCCAGTATGCCTCGGCGCTGGCCAAGAACCTTGCCGCAATCGCACCGGGTGATCTCGACATGGTGTTCCTCGGCTCTTCCGGCTCGGAAGCCATGGAAGCCGCGATCAAGGTGGCTGAACGCGCCGCCGGACCAAAGCGTCCCAAGATCGTCTATGCCGAGAATTCGTTTCACGGCAAGACCAAGGGTGTGTTGTCGCTCACCGACTCTGAACTCTACCGTGGCGAATTCCAGCTTACCGGCAACACCATCAAGGTGCCCTTCGGCGACATCGATGCGATCCGGGCTGCCTTTGAAGCCGATCCCGAGATCGGGGTGATCGTGCTCGAGACCATCCAGGGCGGTGGCGGCATTATCGAAGCACCGATCGAGTTCTGGCAGGAGTTGCGCGCGCTCTGCGACAAGCATGGTGTGTTGTGGATCGCCGACGAGGTTCAGTGCGGCATGGGCCGTTCGGGTCACTTCTTCGCCTTCGAGAAGGCTGGTGTGGTGCCTGATGTCACGGCGCTGGCCAAATCGCTGGGCGCCGGCAAGTGCGCCATGGCCGCGATGATTGCGTCGCGCAAGGTCTACATGAAGGCCTATGGCACGCCCAAGACCGCGATGATCCACGCCCAGGCCACCTTTGGCGGCATCGGCGAGGCCTGTGTCACGGCCATCGAGGGTCTCAATGTCATGTATGACGAGGATCTGATCGGCAATGCCGAACGGGTCGGTGGCTACCTGATCGAGCGTCTCAACGGACTCAAGGCAAAGTACCCGCAGATCATCAAGGATGTCCGCGGCAGCGGCTTCATGGTCGGGCTCGAGTTCCAGGATTTCAGCCAGACCCTGCCGGCGCTGCTGAGGCCGATGGTCGCGTTGCTCGACGACAAGCTCAAGGGCTCGCTGTCCGGCTTTGTCGGGGCGGAGCTGTTGCGCGACCACAATGTGCTGGTGGCTTTCACCGAGTACAATCGCAACGTCATCCGGCTTGAGCCACCATTGATTTGCGGGATTCAGCATGTCGACGAGTTCATCACGGCACTCGACACCGTCCTCGGCCGCGGCATCGTGCGCATCGTGCGTGACTTCATCGGCAGCCAGGCCAAGAAGTAGGCTCCGGCTCTTCAGCCAGACACTGCAGATACAGAACCGGGGTGTGGATGACACGCCCCGGTTTTCTGTATGCAGCGAAAACCTTGATCCCTGGCCGCCTTGCAGAAACCGGATCAAGAAACCAGATATGTTTGGACAGGTTGCGAAGGTCTAGTCGCTGTTTGAGATTTCGGGTTTGCTTGCGTGAGCGTGTTTTTCCCGTTACCCATTGCCCGGACGGACCGCGATTTTGAGCCGGGTTAATGGCACGCTGCTGATGCGGCGTTCTGGGTCGGGTCCTAAACCGCTCCCGGCATCAACTGGCGGCAAGCCCATATAGAAGAGGCGGAAATTTGGCCAACCAATGGGGCAGGGATAGCAGTTTTCAACCGGGCGGCAAGCGCGGGAGCGGCGCTCTGACAGTGATTGCGGTTGTCTTCGCGCTCGCGATCGGAGCTGCGGGCGGTTATGCAGCCTCGTATTTCAGTCAGTCGGACACCAGCACAAAACTCGACGCCGCCGCCGCGAAAACCGCTGAACAGGAAGCCGCACTCGCTGCTGCTGAGAACGCTTTGAGCGAAGCGCGCGCGGCTCAATCGGCAAGTGCGGCGCAGATCGAAGCGCTGAAGGCGGATGTCGCCAGGATGGCAGGCGACCTCGATGCCATGACGCAAAGGCTGGCACAAAGCACAAGCACTGCACAGACCTCTGCGGGCGATACCGCGGCTCTGGATGCGATGATCCGCGAGCGCGATGGCTTGGCTGTGGAAAATCAAACCCTGAACGAGAGTTTGAAAGCGCTCGAGGCCGAACGGCACGCTCTTGCGGAGACCGCCACCGCCGCCAGGGAACGCCTGGAAACTGAACTTGCACGTCTGCAGGCCGACGTCCTGCCGCAACTGACTGCCGAACGGGATGGGTTGCAGCGGAAAACCATGATGATGCTGGCGGATCAGACCAATCTGAAAGCCCGAATCAAAGCGGCCTCCGATGCAGCTGAGACGGATGCTGGCACGATTGCGGACCTGCAGGCCCGGCTCGTGGAAGCCCAGCAACAGCTGAAAGCCTCGCAAGAGGCGTTGGCGACAGTTGAGGCCGCAAAATCCAAACCGCCTGAGGTGCAAGTTCCGCCCGCTGTGACCGATAGCCAGCAGAGCGAACCGGCAAACAATTCCAGTTCACAAACAGAAGCTTCGGTCTCGCCGCGCAATCGGGACGCGGTGGCAACAGCCTTGCGTGCCGCGCCGGGCCTTGAAACATTGTCTGATGCAAACCGCCGGACATTGACCGAACAGCTCGTTGCAGGCGAATGCGTGACGACCGCACTTGAATCCGTGTTCGATCGGATACCGATCCTGACATTGCGTGATCTGATCCGCGATCTGAACAGCGGTTGCTGACATGAGGAGAACGTCTTTGAGATCCATTTCCATTATTGTTCGAGGCTTGTTGATCGCGGCCGGCGCATCGCTGCTTTTCGCAAGCGTGAGCCAGTCGGCGGAGTTCGAGCACAACATCATGACCGGCGGGCCGACGGGCACCTATATCCGCATCGGCCAGGATATGGCGGCGCTTGGCGCCCAGTGCGGGCTCACCTTGAATGTGGTGGAAAGTGCAGGATCTCTGGAGAACTTCGTTGGCGTTCGGCAGCGACGCAATACCCAGTTCGGTATCGTGCAGAGCGATGTGCTCGAGTATCTCAAGACCTACGAGGCCAACGATGCTGAAGTCCAGGATGCGGTTCGCGGCGTGCGGATCATGTTCCCGCTCTATAACGAGGAAGTGCACGTTCTGGCGCGCACCGGCATATCCGGGATCAAGGATCTCGAGGGAAAGAAAGTCGCTGTCGGCGTCAAGGACAGTGGTACGTTTCTGACAGCCTCGCTGATCCTCGACATCCTGCAGGTAAAGGCCGCGGAGCGGCTGCCGCTCAATCCGGATCAGGCGCTGCCACAGCTCCAGGCTGGCGAGATCGATGCCTTTTTCTACGTCGCAGGCGCTCCGGCTTCACTGTTTGCCAAGGCCGATATCGACCCTGAGAAATTCCATCTGTTGCCGATCACCGAAACGCCGTTGCTCGCAACCTATACCAAGACCAGCGTTCCTGCCGGGACCTATGGCTTTCAGAAAGACCCTGTCGATCTCGTGGCGGTCAAGGCTGTGCTGATGACCTATGACTATGATCCGAAGAAAAATGCCTATCATCGCGAGAGCTGCGCGTCCGTCTCTGATTTCTCGAGCCTTGTTATTAACGGCATGGATAAGCTGCGCGAGAACGGCCATCCGAAATGGAAATCGGTTGATCTGACAGCGCTGCCGCCGGGCTGGCAGGTGGGGTCCTGCGTCAAGGCAGGGATGGCGCTCGACTACGCGCCGACATGCACCAAGGCTGTTGAAGCGGCGCCCGCAGACAGCAACGAGGAGTACCTCAATCTTCTCAAGCAGCGCCTGAAGAACTGATCGCAATCATAAGTAATGTCTAATAAAAAGCCTGCGAGACGAGATTGGTTTCGCAGGCTTTTTGATAAAAGAACCGGGCCGCCTTGGCGGCCCGGCTTCGGCCAATCAGGCCGAGTAGTACATGTCGAATTCGACAGGGTGCGGGGTCATTTCGTAACGCATGACTTCCACCATCTTCAGCTCGATGAAGGCATCGATCTGGTCGTCGTCGAACACGCCGCCGGCGGTGAGGAACTTGCGATCCTTGTCGAGGCTTTCGAGCGCTTCGCGCAGCGAACCTGAAACGGTCGGGATCTTCTTGAGTTCCTTCGGCGGCAGGTCATAGAGATCCTTGTCCATGGCCTTGCCAGGATGGATCTTGTTCTTGATGCCGTCGATACCGGCCATCAGCATGGCAGCGAAACACAGGTACGGGTTTGCCGTCGGATCGCCGAAGCGGACTTCAACGCGCTTGGACTTCGGCGACGAGCCGAATGGAATGCGGCAAGAGGCCGAACGGTTGCGAGCCGAGTAAGCCAGCAGCACCGGAGCTTCGTAGCCCGGAACCAGACGCTTGTAGGAGTTGGTCGACGGGTTCGAGAAGGCGTTGATGGCCTTGGCGTGCTTGATGATGCCGCCGATGTAGAACAGGCAGTTTTCAGACAGACCTGCGTATTCGTCGCCAGCGAAGGTCGGCTTGCCGCCCTTCCAGATCGACTGATGCACGTGCATGCCCGAGCCGTTGTCGCCAAAGACCGGCTTCGGCATGAAGGTTGCGGTCTTGCCGTAAGCGTGGGCAACCTGGTGGACGCCATACTTGTAGATCTGGGTCTTGTCGGCCATGCGGGTCAATGTATCGAAGACCATGCACAATTCGTGCTGGGCCGATGCCACTTCGTGGTGATGCTTTTCAACGACCAGGCCCATTTCGGCGAGAACGGTGAGCATTTCCGAACGCATGTCCTGGCAGCTGTCGACCGGGGGAACCGGGAAGTAGCCGCCCTTGACGCGCGGACGGTGACCCATGTTGCCGGTTTCATAGTCTGTGTCGTCGTTGGACGGCAGTTCGGACGAGTCGAGCTTGAAGCCTGTGTTATAAGGGTCGGCCTTGTACTTGACGTCGTCGAAGATGAAGAATTCAGGCTCTGGACCGATGTAGACGGTGTCGCCGAGGCCGGAGGCCTGCAGATAGGCTTCAGCCTTCTTGGCAGTCGTGCGCGGATCGCGGTTGTAGGCTTCGCCTGTGATCGGATCGAGAATGTCGCAGAAAATCACCATGGTCGACTGCGCAAAGAACGGATCCATGTGAACGGTCGAAGTGTCCGGCATCAGAACCATGTCGGATTCATTGATTGCCTTCCAGCCCTGAATCGAGGAGCCGTCGAACATGACGCCATCAGCGAACAGGTCTTCGTCGACGCAGGAGACGTCCATGGTTACATGCTGCATCTTGCCCTTCGGGTCGGTGAAGCGCAGATCAACAAACTTGACGTCGTTGTCCTTGATTTGCTTGAGGATTTCGGTAGCAGTCGTCATGTTAGATATTCCCTGTTAGTAAATGACGATAAGCGCGCGGCAGCCGCCGCGCACAGTGGTCAGATGGCGTCGTTGCCGGTCTCACCGGTACGGATGCGGATGACTTCCTCGACGTTTGAAACGAAGATCTTGCCGTCGCCGATGCGCCCGGTCTGGGCTGCATTGCGAATAGCGTCTATCGCAGCTTCGGCCGTTTCGTCCGCCAGGACGATTTCGACTTTCACCTTCGGAAGAAAATCAACGACATATTCCGCGCCGCGATAGAGTTCGGTGTGGCCCTTCTGGCGACCGAAGCCCTTGGCCTCGGTGACAGTAATCCCCTGCAGGCCGACTTCCTGAAGAGCTTCCTTCACTTCATCAAGCTTGAAGGGCTTGATGATCGCTTCGATCTTTTTCATGAGAACCAATTCTCCGCTCTGTCCTGTGAAAGCGGGCAGAAAGGCTGACGCCACATACCCACTCGCGTTTATCAAAGCACACACCGTGCCACTTTGCGAAAAAATATCGACTTTCCCACGAGAATATTCAATTCACCGCGAAATTCCGGGGAAAACTGGGCTCGATTTGCCGTGTCCAGCATGCGGAATCTGATTTTTTGCACATTTTGCGGCAGATGCCCAAAATCTCACAAACGCTGTGCTGATTTTTTGTGCGCCAGCAACTGCACTTAATGAAGGCAGTATGCACATATTATAATCAAGAATGCTGATCTTGATCGGATCGAGAGTGCAGGCAGCTCGCCATCTTGACCGCTCTGCCAAGGCCATGCAACGAACGCTGATGGCAACAAACGAGACGCTTCTGGTATCGCCCGATGAGATGGGCAAGATCGACAGGGCTGCGGCTGACAGCGGCATCGACAGCTTTGGACTGATGCAGGCGGCAGGTTCCCATGTCGCCGCTGTTTTCCTTTCCCACTATCCATCTGCTCAACGCGCGGTCGTGCTGTGCGGCCCGGGCAACAATGGCGGCGACGGCCATATGGCGGCAAAATTGCTGGCCGAGAGCGGGGTCGATTGCGTGCGCTTCGGGTATGAGCCGAAGGCCGGTGGTGACGCAGCGAAAGCGCGGGCGGCGTATCCGGGATTGCTGCATCCGCTTGAAGACTGGCAGCCACGTGAGGGCGACGTCATCGTCGACGCGCTGTTTGGTGCGGGGATCGACAGGCCGGTCGGTGCGGATGTTGCTAAAGTGATCGAACGCGCCGGGGAAGCGAAGACACCGTTGATTGCAGTCGATCTGCCGTCCGGGCTCTCGGGACGAACCGGTGAACCGACCGGAGCCTGCTTCTCTGCCCGCCACACGGTAACTTTCGCCGCTCTCAAACCGGGGCATCTGTTGATGCCGGGCAGGGCGCTCTGCGGTGAAATCCATCTGTGTGATATCGGCATCCCGGCCCGGCTGATTGGCAGTAACGATCCCGTCTGGAGAAATCATGCCGGGCTTTACAGTGCGGACCTTCCGACCAGCAAAATGTCCCAGCACAAATATGGCCGCGGTCACCTCGGCGTTTTTTCGGGACCGCTGATTTCGTCGGGTGCCGCACGGCTCTCGGCCATGGCGGGGCTCAGGAGCGGCGCCGGACTGGTGACGATGGCGACAGCCCCGAGCGCAGTGATGCTGCAAGCCACGCATCTGACCGCAATCATGCAGCGCGCGATCCGCGATGAGATAGACCTCGAGGATTGGCTTTCGGACAAGCGGCTGTCGGCGTTTGTGCTCGGCCCGGGCTTCGGCGATCTCGAAAAGGCGCGCGCCTATACCGAAAAGCTTGCGGCAACCGGACGTCCGGTGGTGCTCGATGCGGATGGGCTGACCGCCTATGCGTCGGATGCCGGCAAATTGGCGGATCTGTTTGAGGGCGAACCGCATCTGGTCATGACCCCGCACAACGGCGAGTTTCGCAGACTGTTTGCGGGTCTTGCTGATGACAGCGCTCTGTCCAAGATCGACCGCGCCAGGGCTGCGGCCCGCGCGACCAGTGCCGTGCTGGTCTACAAGGGCGCCGACACGGTGATTGCCGCGCCGGATGGGCGGGTGGCGGTCAATGCGGATGCACCGGCGCGGCTTGCCACCGCAGGATCAGGCGATGTGCTGTCGGGCGTCATCGGCGGGCTTCTGGCCCAGGGCATGCCGGCATTCGAGGCCGCGTGCGCCGGTGTGGCGCTCCACAGCGAAGCGGCCAACCGCGCGGGCAGGGGAATGACTGCGGAAGATCTGCGGGACCATATCACTCCACCGTGAGAGTGGACGCTTAAGCCCGGCGCCCCCGGCGTCTACAGCAGGCGGCTCTTGCGCAGCATGCCGGCGCTCGCCAGAACCGGATAGGCAATAGATGCAAACAGCGAGTTGATCTCTTTCAGATCGCGCATCGTGTCGATGTGGATCGAACTGCTGTCATAGCTGTTGTCGTTGCCGTCGCGAAGCCGCTGCATGTGGCTCTCTTCGCTGTTGCGGACCATGGTTCGCACCACTTCCTTCTGTGCCACCAGCTCCCTTGCGTGCTCGACATCGCGGTTGACGAAGAGGTTGAAGGCAAGGCGGGCATTGCGCATCACTTCCTGGTGCAGATCCTTGAGCTCGTGCCAGCCTTCCGTTGAAAAGGCGATGTTGCGGGCGTGCTTCTTGCGGGCACGCGTCACCATGTTCTGCGCGATGATGTCTGCGGCCTGCTCAAGCTTGATGGTCGCCCCGAGAAGATCCTGCAGAAGGTCTGCCGATTTGTCGTCCAGCGTGCTCTGGGAGATCTTTGCCAGATAGAACTTGATCTCGCGATGGGTCTCGTCGATCTCGTCGTCCAGCTCCTCGATCCGGACGATCTTCTGCTTGTCCGGTGTGTCGAACACATCGAAAATCCAGGTCAGCATCAGTTCGATCCGTTCGCAGACGGTGAGAACTTCCCTTGTGGCGTCGGCAATGGCCTGATGCGGATTGGACAGATGTTCAGGCTTGAGCGCCGACATGCGCTTTTCCACCATCGTTTCACCGATCTGCTCAACCGGCCTCAACCATGTCTGGAGAAGACGCCCGACGATACCGCAGAACGGCAGGCCGAAGACCAGCACGGCAAGGTTGATGGCAAGATGGATGAGCACCACTGCATCACCTGGATGGACCGAGAAGAAGCTGCTCTGGAGCTCGAAGCTCAGCTGTGCCGCGAGTGCCAGCAGGGTGCCAAGACCGCGAATGGCGACATTGCCGAGCGGCACAATCCGCGCATCGACGCGCTCGCCGCGGGTCAGAACCGCGCCGATCACGGCCGCGCCGAAATTGATGCCAAGCACCAGCGGAATGATCAGCACCGGCGGTATCAGCGCCCGGTCGGCCAGCGAGGCAAGCAGCAGAACCGCCGCAACACTGGAATGAAAAGCCCAGGCCAGCAGTGCAGCCAGCACAAAGGCGGTGATCCAGTCCCTCGACAGGTAATTGATGATGACCGGCAGAATTTCGCTGGTCTTGAGCGGGATGGATGCCTCGCCGATCAGCCGCAGCGAGAGCAGCAGCAAGCCGAGACCGAAGAGAATGCGGCCGATCTGTCGCCAGTTGCGTGACTCGCTTGCCCTGAAGGCAATGGTGCCGGCGAGCAACAGAATGGGGACGAGCAAGGACAAGTCTTGGCGCAGAATGCGCACGACAAGTGCCGAACCCAGATCCGCGCCCAGCAAGGTGGCAATGCCGATTGCGGTCGACACGTAGCCGCTGGCGACAAAGCCTGCGACGATCAACGCTACCGCGGTGGCACTTTGCAAGGCGATGGCAAAGAAGAAGCCGGCAATGGCGGCGGTCACCCGGTTGCCGATCGCCAGCCGCAGCTTGTCACGCAGCTGGTTGCCGTAAGCCCGTTCAATGCCGGTTCTGACCATGCGTGTCGCCCAGAGCAGCAGAGCGACGGCGCCGGCAAGATTGATGAAGACGACCATTCCGGACATGAAACACCTGGACTTGTACAAAGAGGCCAGACCCCTAGCGCGCCGACAGGTGCTTCTGACAAGCACACTATCCACGATCGCTTGGGCTGACGGGAATACGAATCAGACTATCGCATTTTCACAAATGTCACAATTTGCTTACTCATGGTTGTTATCGCAGATAAATCTACTTTTAGTGGCTCCTGCCGGTAAGATTACACATCACAACGGCTATGGCGCGGGTGGCTCAGGCGGCCTTCTGGTTTCTGAGGTAGGCCTTTGGCGGCGCTCCCATGACGCGGGAAAACATCGAGGTGAAAGCGGGCACGCTGTCGTAGCCGAGATCCAGCGCCACCGCTGTGACTGGCTCGCCCGCGGAAAGGCGCGGCAGGGCCGTCATCAAACAGGCCTGCTGGCGCCAGCTCGAAAGGCTCAACCCGGTCTCGCGACGAAACGCTCTGGTGAAACTGCGCCGGCTCATGCCTGCCGCATCAGCCCAATGGTCGATCTCCAGGTGGGCAGACGGTGTCGCCACAAACTCCCGGCACAATTGCGCCAGTCGCCGATTGGCGGGGAATGCCAGCCCGAGGGGGCGTTGGGGCAGTTGCGGAATTTCGTGCAGCATGGCGCCGAGGATGTATTTGGCCCGCTCACTGCCGGGGTTTGTGCGCAGCTGAACCGCTTCGTCGATAAGACTGCGCATCAGCGGCGTGATCCCGCTGACCTGAAGCTGGTTTGGTAGTCCCGAGATGGCTCCCGGCAGGACATAGACCGAGTGCATATCGACGCGGCCGACCGTGTCGACTGCGTGGCGCACGCCCGCCGGAATCCAAAGCGCGTGGTCGCGGGGCATGATCCAGCGGCCGGTGCCGGTTGTCACCGAAAGCACCCCGCTCGAGAGATGCAGCAGTTGGGCGCGGGCGTGTTGGTGCTCGGCAATATGCTGGTTGGTCTCGTAACTATGGGAGAAGGCCACCGCCGGTTCACCGTCGGCGTCAATGGCAGCATGGCGCAGAGCGCGCTGCTGGGCGGTTTCGATCTGGTGATAGGAAGACTGAAATGGCGGCGTGGTTTCAATCATGGTGGCCCATTCGCGTAAGAAATAGACCAAACCACGAAAGCGGGCTGCGGGCAAGCATTGTATCAATGCGCTCACGAAGCGGTGAAATGCCGCACATACAGCCTGCAAGGAACCAGTGATGGACGCGAGGACCGACAAGATCAGCCCGGCAGATATGAACCTCGATGCGGGGTCCGGCCCGGCTGCGACCACCCCAAATTCCGCAGCGACATCGGCTGCCTTCTCGGTCGTACTGGCGCTCAGCCTGTGTCACTTTCTCAATGACACGATGCAATCCATGCTTTCAGCCATCTATCCGATGCTGAAGACAAATTATGCGCTGACCTTCGGCCAGATCGGGTTGTTGACCTTCACCTTCCAGTTCACCGCCTCGCTGCTGCAGCCGCTCATCGGCGCCTACACAGACAAGCGTCCGGTGGGCTACGCGCTGCCATTTGGCATGGGTTTCACCTTTCTGGGTCTGCTTCTGCTGGCAGTGGCTGGCCAGTATATGCTGCTGCTTGCTGCTGCTGCACTGGTGGGTCTGGGATCCGCCGTGTTCCATCCGGAATCCTCGCGAATTGCCCGGCTGGCATCAGGCGGGAAGCATGGCACGGCGCAATCGGTTTTCCAGCTCGGCGGCAATTTCGGCACAGCCGCCGGTCCCTTGCTTGCGGCCTTCATCGTGGTGCCGGGCGGGCAGAGCAGTGTTGCCTGGTTCTGCCTGGCAGCGCTTGCCGGCATGGTGATCCTGACCTGGGTCAGCCGCTGGTATGGCAACTACCGCCGCGCTGCCGCAGGCCGGCCGGCGTTCTCGACCATGCTCAATCACACCCGCAACCGGGTGATTTTCACGCTTGTTGTTCTGGCACTTCTGGTCTTCACCAAGAACATCTATATGGCGAGTTTCACCAGCTACTACACCTTCTACGTCATCGAGCGGTTTAATGTCTCGGTCCAGGACGCGCAGCTGCTGTTGTTCCTGTTTCTCGGAGCGGCTGCCGTGGGCACCATTGCCGGTGGACCGATCGGCGACCGCATCGGCGCCAAGGCCGTGATCTGGGTGTCGATCCTGGGCGTGCTGCCGTTCACTCTGATGCTGCCCTATGCCGACTTGTTCTGGACCGCGGTCCTGACTGTCATTATCGGAATGGTGCTCGCTTCAGCGTTCCCTGCCATTGTTGTCTTCGCCCAGGAGATGGTGCCGGGTCGGGTGGGGCTGATTGCAGGACTGTTCTTCGGCTTCGCCTTCGGCATGGGCGGCATCGCAGCTGCGGTTCTGGGGCTGGTCGCCGATGCAAAGGGCATCGTCTATGTTTACGAGGTCTGTGCGTTCTTGCCGTTCCTCGGGCTGTTGACGGTGTTCCTGCCGAAACAGACGCAGTAGTTCAAGGTTGATTGATCAATCAGGGCGGAGCGGAACAACGCTTCGTCCTGAAAGGTTTTCAGACCTTCTGTTGCAGCGCCATTGCTCCTGCAGGGGCGTTGACCTTGCCGCCGGTGATGAAGAAGGCAAAGATGTCGCGCGGGCGATTGTCGACAGTCCGGTCAGGGGCGATCAGTGTCAGGTCGGCTGGTGCGGAGCCTTCCGCATAGGTCTGCAGCCGGTTGGACCAAAGATCAATATCTTCAGGCGGATAGCAGGTCGGAACATCATCCGAGCCGCGCTGCAGGCGGGCGTAGACAAAGTCCGAGGTCACATCGGCGACCATCGGGTATGTCTCATGATCGGCGCAGACCGCCGCCACATTGTGCTTTGCCAACAGCTCGATGAAATCAGGCGTGCAAAAACTCTCATGCCGCGCCTCGACAACATGCCGAAGCGCAATGCCGTCCTGTTTACCTGGAAGCAGCGCCAGAAAGGCAGCGAAATCATCCGGTTCGAACTTCTTGGTTGGCATGAACTGCCAGAGGATCGGGCCGAGCCGGTCGCCGAGCTCGGTGATTCCTTGCGTCAGGAACTTGGTGATCGACGGCTCTGCTTCGGCCAGCACCTTGCGGTTTGTGCAGTAGCGGCTGGCCTTCAGCGAAAACACAAATCCGTCCGGCACATCAGCAGCCCATTTGGCAAATGTCGCGGGCTTCTGGCTGCCATAATAGGTGCCGTTGACCTCGATCGCCCGCAACTGGCTGCCGGCATGCTGCAGCTGCCTGGTCTTGGGCAGCTTTGGCGGATAGAAACTCTCGTTCCAGGCATCAAACACCCAGCCGCCTATGCCGGTGCGGATTGTTCCGGATGTGGTCATCGAACTGCGGTCCTCACTTGAAGCTAATTTTCGAGATTCATTTCAACAGTAACTGTGATCAGCATGCGCGGGTAACGACTCCATAGAAATGGGCTGGAACGCAACCCGATTCCGGCATTGGCGGTTTCGAAATCCGTTTTATTCCCCTGCCAGCAGAAGGACGGCCAACTTGCGGCCCTGACCGTCCGCCACGATGGCAAAACCGATGTTCGTCAGCGATGTGTCCTTCAGAATTGCGCGGGGTCGGCCGCTGTCGCTCCAACTGTTGAGGAAGAAATAGACATCGGAATTCGTGGGGTTCTCACCGCAGCCACCGCATTGTCCGGAAAGGACCTGATAGTTGAGCCAGGGGAAGTCCGCTGGCAGATCATTCAACAAGCTGATTTTGGAGAGACTGTCATCGGCGAGATTGCCGGAAGGCAGCTTTCCCTCGACATGTCGGCGCAAGCGGTTGTCCGCACTTGCCGCATTAGCATCTGAACGCAGGGCATTGATGATTTCGGCTGCCAGCTGCATTTGCGCCTCCGGCCCGATCGTCTGGACTGACCCTTCCGGGAGCTCGCCGCGCGGCGTGCCGGGTCCTGCAAATGTCTGCACCCCGTACCGGTTGCCATCGCTGTTGTGGACAACAGCGAAGCCGAAGTTGGTCAGTCCCTCCGCGAGGATGTTGGCGCGGTGACCGGGACTGTTCATCCAGCCTTCGTGCATCTGCTCGATATCCGCGATGTTTGGCTGGCTGAGGCATCCCTTGCAGCTGGAAAGGTTTTCCCGAACGACGCGGCCCTGGTCGCCGCCGGCCTTCATATAGCGGTCGAGCACCGTTCCGCCTTCGGGCGATGTGTGGGCAAAGTAATTACGATCCAGCATATCTTCCGCATGGGCCAGCGCAGCTTCGTTCAAATCATCCTCAAGTTCGAGGCGTTTTAGCCCTTCGGCGCGGCGTTCTTCATTCACCAGGGCAAGGCTTCGCTCACGCAAGGCCTGTATGTTGTCGACGGTCTGAGCCGATGCCGCGGCCGGCATCAGCATCAGTGCGAGAAGGAATGTCAGACGTAAAATCATGAGAGTAGAACCGCCGAACACCGCTTCGGTTCCCGATAAAACCCTACTCCGCCGCTTCAACCCGTCTTCCCGGGCGTCGCTCCAGCAGGTCCTTCAGGAATTGACCTGTGTAGCTGCGCTCCACCTTGACGATATCTTCGGGCGTGCCCTCGGCGACGATCTCGCCGCCGCCGTCGCCGCCTTCGGGGCCCAGATCGATGACCCAGTCGGCGGTCTTGATGACTTCGAGATTGTGCTCGATGACAACGACAGAATTGCCCTGATCGACCAGTTCGTGCAGCACTTCCAAGAGCTTGGCGACATCGTGGAAATGCAGACCCGTCGTCGGTTCGTCGAGAATGTAGAGCGTGCGCCCCGTCGAGCGCTTGGACAGCTCCTTTGCGAGCTTGACGCGCTGGGCCTCGCCGCCCGAGAGCGTGTTCGCCTGCTGGCCGACCTTGATATAGCCCAGCCCCACGCCCTGCAGTGCCTGCAGCTTGTCGCGCACGGCAGGAACGGCTGCGAAGAACTCGACGCCTTCCTCCACCGTCATGTCGAGCACGTCGGCGATCGACTTCTGCTTGAAGGTGACGTCCAGCGTCTCGCGGTTGTAGCGCTTGCCGTGGCAGACGTCGCAGGTGACGTAGACATCGGGCAGGAAGTGCATCTCGATCTTGATGACGCCATCGCCCTGGCAGGCTTCGCAGCGGCCGCCCTTGACGTTGAAGGAGAAGCGACCCGGCTGATAACCGCGCGCCTTGGCTTCGGGCAGGTTGGCAAACCAGTCGCGGATCGGCGTGAAGGCGCCGGTATAGGTGGCTGGGTTGGAGCGAGGCGTCCGGCCAATCGGCGACTGGTCGATGTCGATCACCTTGTCGATGTGCTCGAAACCATCAATCCGATCATGATCGGCCGGGTTTTCGCGCGCGCCCATCACCCGGCGGGCAGCCGCCTTGTAGAGCGTCTCGATCAGGAAGGTCGACTTGCCGCCGCCCGAGACGCCGGTCACCGCGGTGAAGACGCCAAGCGGGATCGAGGCGGACACGTTCTTAAGGTTGTTTCCACGCGCACCGACGACCCGCAGTTCCTTCTTTTTCTTGGGCTTTCTGCGTTCGGTCGGGACCAGCACTTCGAGCTCGCCGGAGAGATATTTGCCGGTGATCGAGCGCGGATTTGCCATGATGTCGGCGGGCGATCCTTTAGCAATGATCTCGCCGCCATGGATGCCGGCATAGGGGCCGATATCGACCACGTAGTCGGCGGTCAGGATCGCGTCCTCGTCATGCTCGACGACGATCACGGTGTTGCCGATGTCGCGCAGGTGCTTCAGCGTTTCAAGCAAACGCGCATTGTCGCGCTGGTGCAGGCCGATCGAGGGCTCGTCGAGCACGTAGAGCACGCCGGTCAGGCCGGAGCCGATCTGCGAGGCCAGCCGGATGCGCTGGCTTTCGCCACCCGACAAGGAGCCGGAATTGCGCGACAGCGTCAGATAGTCGAGCCCGACATCGTTGAGGAATGTCAGCCGGTCGCGGATCTCCTTGAGGATGCGCACAGCGATATGGTTCTGCTGCTCATTGAGATGCTCCGGCAGGTCGTTGAACCATTCGCCGGCAACACGGATTGACAGCTCGGTGACTTCGCCGATGTGGCAGCCATTGATCTTGACGGCGCGCGCCTCGGGCTTGAGCCGGTAGCCGTCACAGGCCGGGCAGGGCGCGTTCGACATGTAGCGCTCGATTTCCTCGCGCGCCCAGGCGCTGTCGGTTTCCTTCCAGCGCCGCTCGAGATTGGGAATGATGCCTTCAAAGTTCTTGGACGTTGTGTAGGAGCGCAGGCCGTCATCATATTTGAAGGCGATCTTCTCCTCGGTGCCGCGCAGGATGGCGTTCTGGCCCTTGACCGGCAGTTCGTCCCAGCGGTCGCCGAGCTTGAAGCCGAAATGCTTGCCCAGCGCCTCGAGCGTCTGGGTGTAATAGGGCGAACTTGACTTGGCCCAGGGCGCAACTGCGCCGCCGCGCAAGGTCAGGTTCGGCTCGGGGATGATCAGCGCCTCATCGATCTTCTTCTGGGTGCCGAGACCATCGCAGGTCGGGCAGGCGCCGTGCGGGTTGTTGAACGAAAACAGCCGCGGCTCGATCTCGGAGATGGTGAAGCCGGAAACCGGGCAGGCGAACTTTTCCGAGAACAGCACGCGTTCATGGGTTTCGTTCAGCGACTTGTTGGCCGAGCCGCCGGCCGAGGTTTCGGCATCCGGCAGCGGTTTGTCGGCGAATTCGGCGATCGCCAAACCATCTGCCAGCCGCAGGCAGGTCTCCATGCTGTCGGCCAGCCGGGCGGCGATGTCGGGGCGCACCACGATGCGGTCAACGACGATGTCGATGTCGTGCTTGTATTTCTTGTCAAGCGTCGGCGCATCGGCGATCTCGTAATACTGACCGTCGATCTTGACCCGCTGGTAGCCCTTCTTCATGAACTCGGCCAGTTCCTTGCGGTACTCGCCCTTGCGGCCCCGCACCACCGGCGCAAGAATGTAAAGCCGCGTGCCTTCTTCGAGCTCCAGCACGCGGTCGACCATCTGGCTGACGGTCTGGCTTTCGATCGGCAGGCCGGTGGCGGGCGAATAGGGCACGCCGACGCGGGCAAACAAAAGCCGCATGTAATCGTAGATTTCGGTGACCGTGCCGACGGTGGAGCGCGGGTTGCGGCTGGTGGTTTTCTGCTCGATGGAAATCGCCGGCGACAAGCCGTCGATCTGGTCGACATCGGGCTTTTGCATCATCTCGAGGAACTGCCGCGCGTAAGCCGAAAGGCTTTCGACATAGCGGCGCTGGCCCTCTGCATAGATGGTGTCGAATGCCAGCGAGGATTTGCCGGATCCCGAAAGCCCTGTCATCACGATGAGGCTGTTACGCGGCAGATCGAGATCAACGTTTTTGAGATTGTGCTCGCGGGCTCCGCGAATGGTGATCGATTTGAGTTCAGTCATGACGCCGCCGATTTGCCGTGGAGTGTCCGGTGCGCTCTCGAAAAGGCGCCTGGATCGCTCAATTACCTGTTAGCCTCGCAGGTTCGATTTCCCCGATTGAGGCATCTGATCGCATCCCGCAAAAATACGCTGCCCCTGAGGAACACCGGACTTCTTATATGGTTCCGGGACAGACCAGATCCATACATAAGCACCTAACCGGCAATGTCGAGACACCGCAGGGGTGGTTGCTTGTGTGAAAACCGAATCTCTTGACAGAAACTGACACGAATACTAGAACAAAGAAAGAACAAAAAAGGCCTGTGGATTGTCTCCACCCGGATGACGGGCGGAAGGCTGATCCTGTAAGGTGCAAATCGATTTGGACGGGGCGGCGCGAGGCCGCCTGAAGTGTTGGAAGGTGAAACATCATGGCGGGCAGCGTCAACAAGGTCATTCTCATTGGAAATCTGGGCGCAGACCCGGATATCAAGCGGACCCAGGATGGTCGGCCGATCGCCAATCTGTCGATTGCGACATCGGAAAGCTGGCGCGACAAGAATTCGGGCGAGCGGCGTGAAAAGACCGAATGGCACCGGGTTGTGATCTTCAATGAAGGTCTGTGCAAGATCGCGGAAAGCTATCTCAAGAAGGGCTCGAAGGTTTATATCGAGGGTGCGCTGCAGACCCGCAAATGGACCGATCAGTCGGGCCAGGACAAGTATTCGACCGAAGTGGTGCTGCAGGGCTTCAACGGCAACCTGACCATGCTCGACGGCCGCAATGAAGGCGGCGGCGGTGGCGGTGGCGTCAGCCGTGGCGGCGACTATGGCGGCGGCGGTGATTTTGGCGGCGGATCGTCATCCGGCGGTGACCGTGGTGGTTCCAGCGGTGGCTTTGGCGGCGGTGGCGGTGGCGGATCGTCCCGCGATCTCGACGACGACATTCCGTTCTGAGGCACCGCGCCGTGACGGTTCGGCACCGCTTCCGATATCCGGCCCGTAGCCATGGGAGACCAGGCACATGGTGACCGACAAAGATGTGCTGGAACTTGGTCCCGGTGATGGCCGTGCCTACGCGATGGGCCGCATGCGTGCGGTCTTCAAGGCCGACCATGGTGAAAGCGGCGACCGCTACGCGATATCGGAGTGGTGGCTGGAGCCACACTGCACCGGTCCGGGCGCCCACCTGCACGAAGCCAACGAGGAGATCTTCTACGTGCTGGAAGGCACGGCCTGTTTCCTCGTCGGCGACGAGTGGCGGACGCTGACAAAGGGAAGTTTCCTGCGTATTCCCGCAGGCATCATGCATGATTTCGAAAACCGGAGCGATGCAGAGGTGGGCTTGCTCAACATGTTCATGCCCGGCGGCTTCGAGCAGTTCATGCCGTCGATCGTGAAATGGTTTGAGGACAACCCCCAGGATTAAAGCTGGGGCATTTTAGGCGGCCGGCGGGACGATCCCGGCGTCGTTTGTTTTTGACCAGACAGCCCCCGAGGGGCACAGGAGGCCGGATTGCGCCAATCCATCACCCACGTTGCGCTGGTCGTGCGTGATTACGACGAGGCCATCTCCTTCTATTGCGGCGTGCTCGGTTTTGATCTGCTGGAAGACACCTACCAGCCCGAACAGGACAAGCGCTGGGTCGTGGTGCGGCCCAAGGGCGGGCAGGGATCTTCGATTGTGCTGGCGCGTGCGTCAAAGCCGGAGCAGGAGCCGTTTGTCGGCAACCAGACCGGCGGGCGCGTGTTCATGTTCCTCAACACCGATGATTTCTGGCGCGATTACAACCACCTGATCGCAGAAGGCGTGACCTTCATCCGGGAACCCAAGACCGAAGACTACGGCACGGTGGCTGTGTTCCGGGATATCTACGGCAATCTGTGGGATCTTCTGCAGCTGACCGAAGGCCATCCAGCGACGACCTAGATGCCGGTCGCGAGCTCAATCTCGACCCGGTCACCGGTGCTGATGCCTTCAGCCTTTCGGACCGAGGCCTTTACCGGCAGAAAGTAGCAGCCCGATTTCTTGTCAGGAAACAGCGACGTGGCCCAGCGGCTTTCACCTATGCGGGCCCTGACCCTGATCGAGCCAAATCCATTGGTCTTTCCGGCGAAAAAGCGGATCTCGTGCGAGATTTCCGGCGGCACCGTGAGGAAGTACCAGGACGCCTTGGCAGAACTGTAAAGCCAGAGCTCTGCCTCAAAGCTATGGAATTGCTCTGGTTCCACCAGCCTCTCCGTCAGACTGCGATAAACGCCTGCTTGATGCCGTCGACGACGAACTGCACCGAGAGCGCCGCCAGAATGACGCCGAGCAGCCGGGTCAGGATGGTCCGGCCCGTGTCACCGAGGAACTGGTCGATGCGGTCGGCGATCACCAGGAATGCAAACAGCACCAGCGAGGCCGCAATGATAACGCCGATCAACCCGGCGCGCTCGACAGGCGCGTAGAACGAGCCGGCGAGCAGGATGACGGCGGAAATGGCTCCGGGACCGGCAATCAGCGGAATGGCCAGCGGAAACACGGCGACATTGGAAATGTGGTCCTTGGTGATCGCTCTCTCGGCGCTCTTTTCCTGGCGTTCATGGCGCTTTTCGAAAATCATTTCGAATGCGATCCAGAACAGCAGTATGCCGCCGGCAATTCGGAAGGCGCCGAGCGAAATCCCCAGCAGGCTCAAGAGACTGGCGCCGGCTATGGCGAAGACGGCGAGAATGCCCGCAGCGGTTACCGTGCCACGCAGGGCCACCTGCAGGCGCTGGCTGCGCGTCATGCCTGTGGTGAGGCCGAGAAAGATCGCGGCCAGGCCAGGCGGGTCGAACATCACGATGATCGTGACAAATGCATTGATGATCAGATCGACATTCATGAAACATCCCCGCTGGTGTGTCTGAAAGGCGCTTTACAAGGACTTACGACACAAGGGCCCGGTTCGAAACCCCTGTTCTGGGCGGCAACGGTGGAGAAACTGCTCCAAAAGCCTGAAAGAGGGTGCGAAAATTGGCGACAGCAGCGGCTTTCGGCTATAACGAACTAATGATTCCATCCAAATTTCGTGGACCGCTTTGACAGATCAGAAAACACCCTCCGGACCGCTGACGCCAGGTATCGAACCGGTTTCAATTATAGTGGAAATGCAGCGTTCCTATCTCGATTACGCCATGAGCGTGATCGTCAGCCGAGCGCTGCCGGATGTGCGTGACGGGCTCAAGCCCGTGCACCGCCGTATCCTCTATGCCATGCATGAAGGCGGCTACCACTGGAACCGCAAATATGTGAAATCGTCCCGCATCGTCGGTGACGTGATGGGTAAATATCACCCGCACGGCGACCAGTCGATTTATGACGCCATGGTGCGCATGGCGCAGCACTGGTCGATGAGCGCGATGCTGGTTGACGGGCAGGGCAACTTCGGTTCCATCGACGGCGATCCACCGGCTGCGATGCGTTATACGGAATCGCGTCTGGCCAAGCTCTCGCACGAGATGCTGGAAGACATCGACAAGGATACTGTCGATTTCCAGGAAACCTACGATTCCTCCGGCTCCGAGCCGAAGGTTGTTCCGGCACGGTTCCCCAACCTGCTGGTCAATGGTGCGGGCGGCATTGCCGTCGGCATGGCCACCAATATTCCGCCGCACAATCTGGTTGAAGTGATCAATGGCTGCATCGCCATCATGGACAATCCGGCGATTGAGCTGCTCGAGCTGATGAGCATCATTCCGGGCCCGGATTTCCCGACCTCGGGCATCATTCTGGGCCAGGCCGGCATCCGTCAGGCTTTCGAGACCGGTCGTGGCTCGGTCATGATGCGCGGCAAGGTTCATGTCGAGCCGATGCGCAACGACCGCGAAGCCATCATCATCACCGAAGTTCCCTACCAGGTGAACAAGGCGACGATGATCGAGAAAATGGCCGAACTGGTGCGCGACAAGCGCATCGAGGGCATTTCCGACCTTCGCGACGAATCCGACCGTCAGGGCTACCGCGTCGTCATCGAGCTCAAGCGCGATGTCGTTGCCGATGTGATCATCAACCAGCTTTACCGCTACACGCCGCTGCAGTCCTCGTTCGGGGTCAACATGGTGGCGCTCAACGGCGGCAAGCCGGAGCTGATGACGCTCATCGACATGCTGAAGGCCTTCGTGTTCTTCCGTGAGGATGTGATCACCCGGCGCACCAAGTACCTGCTGCGCAAGGCGCGCGAGCGGGCGCATGTGTTGGTTGGTCTCGCCATTGCGGTTGCCAATATCGACGAGGTGATTGCACTCATTCGCAAGGCGCCCGATCCGGCGACCGCGCGCGAACAGTTGATGACCCGTCGCTGGCCGGCGATGGATGTCGAGCCGCTGATCCTGCTGATCGATGATCCGCGCCACCGGATCAACGAGGACGGCACCTACAATCTCTCCGAAGAACAGGCCCGTGCCATTCTCGAGCTGCGTCTTGCTCGACTGACAGCACTTGGCCGCGATGAAATCGGCGATGAACTCGGCAAGATCGGCGATGAAATCAAGGACTTCCTTGAAATCCTCGGTTCGCGCGTTCGCGTCCAGCAGATCGTCAAGGACGAGCTTATCGCCGTTCGTGACGAATTCGGCATTCCGCGCCGCACCGTGATCGCCGAAGGCGGTCCGGACATGGATGACGAGGACCTGATTGCGCGCGAGGACATGGTGGTGACCGTGTCTCATGCGGGCTATATCAAGCGCGTGCCGCTTGCCACCTACCGGGCGCAGCGTCGCGGCGGCAAGGGCCGGTCGGGCATGTCGACCCGCGACGAGGATTTCGTCACACGGCTGTTCGTCGCCAACACCCATACGCCGGTTCTGTTCTTCTCCTCGCGTGGCATTGTCTACAAGGAGAAGGTCTGGCGCCTGCCGATCGGCACGCCGACATCGAAGGGCAAGGCGCTGATCAACATGCTGCCTCTGGAAAAGGGCGAGCGGATCACTTCGATCATGCCATTGCCCGAGGACGAGGACAGCTGGGCCAATCTCGACGTGATGTTCGCCACCACGCGCGGCACCGTCAGGCGCAACAAGCTGTCGGATTTTGTCCAGGTCAATCGCAACGGCAAGATCGCGATGAAGCTCGATGACGAGGGTGACGCCATCCTCAATGTCGAGACCTGCAACGAGTTCGACGACGTGTTGCTGACCACGGCGCTCGGCCAGTGTATCCGTTTCCGGGTGGATGATGTCCGGGTGTTTGCCGGCCGCAACTCTATCGGCGTGCGCGGCATGAGCCTTGGCACCGACGATCATCTGATCTCGATGACCATCGTGCACCATGTCGATGCGGAAGCAGCTGAACGCGCCGCCTATCTCAAGCGCGCCATGGCCGAGCGCCGGGCCGAACTTGGCGACGAGGGCGAGGATGTCGGGCTGGTCGGCGAAGAGGCCGAGGAAATCGGCGAACTCTCCAATGATCGCTATGAGGAAATGAAGGCGCGCGAGCAGTTCATCCTCACCGTCTCCGAAAAGGGCTACGGCAAGCGCTCGTCAAGCTACGAGTTCCGCATCTCGGGCCGCGGCGGCAAGGGCATCCGCGCAACCGACACCTCGAAGACCGGTGAAATCGGTCCGCTGATCGCAGCCTTCCCGGTTGAAAGCGGTGACCAGATCATGATGGTCTCCGATGGTGGCCAGGTGATCCGGGTTCCGGTCGGCGGCATCCGCCTGGCCGGCCGCGCCACCAAGGGCGTGACCATCTTCTCCACTGCCAAGGACGAGCGCGTGGTCTCCGTCGACCGCATCAGCGAGCCCGAAGCGGACGAGGAGCTTTTGGAAGAAGCGGTTGAAGAGGCGGTCGAAGCCGGCGCAGTCGCGCCGGATGCGCTGGACGAGGCGCCGGACACGGACGGGCCGGATACAGCGGCGGATGAAGATCCGCAGGACTAATCGGTCCGCCGAGAGTGATTGAAGACGCCGGGGAGAGATCCCCGGCTTTTTTGTGGGGTGAGGGAATGGCAGGAATGGGGCCGTTTCCTGTAAGGCAGATCGCAGGAACGAAGCGAGGGAAGCAGACACTCAGCTTTAAGAGTCGTACCGGCGCTTGCGGCCGTTGGGCGGTTTGTTGATGAATGACCGGTACGCGTATATTGCCAATAATTTGGCAAATTTTGCCTTCGTACAGAAGCATACGTATAAGTATATTGCAACCACGATACATGATGCGCAATTGGGAGCGATATTACTTTCATGGAAGATTATGATCCAGAAGCGATATTCAACGGGCACAGAGATCGGTTCATTAAGGTTTTGCAGCCGCTGTTCTTACCGAATGATCCTGTCAGCAACGATATCATTCGCTATTTCGCATCTCTGCTTCGCGTCCTTGGTATGGAGGACAAGGGATGGGACCCCTACGCAGAAAGCCGTAATATTTTGAATGATCTCAATAGGCTTATGAAGCTGGACCTTTCCGAGGATCGTTTTCCGGACGGATGGACTTCGTGGCGGCTCGGCTTACTCCTTTACAGCCATATAGTCGAAATGGACGCACCCTACGAAGTGATCACCAACCTACTACGTTTTCGTCTTGCAAAAGGCTACAGTCCCAATCCGTACTTCGATCTACTCACAGAAAAAGAACAAAAGAACTTCTCGAAAAATGGTGTCCGGACAGGTCGTAAGATCGAAATCATAAAGGCGTTATCTAAGGAGGCTGACCTCCCTGTAGGAGAACTCTACGATGAGTTCTATAATAATCGCTTGCGGAATGCGGTCCAGCATTCTGATTTCATACTGACTGAAGACGATTTCCGCTCCAGACGTGGAGTCAGTGGCACGAAATCATTCAAACTGACCTATGAAGAGCTGGACACTATAATTACGAAAGCAAAAGCGTTCATTTCTGCCGTCTTTCAGCTTGATCTAGATGCCCGGCAGGTCTGGGGATCGAAGAAGGGGCAAGCAATACCCTACGATGCGCACTACAAAGGCTTGATGGAAGTGTTAGTTGATGACCGCAATCTCATGTGCGGGTTCGCGGTTCATTGGCCAAACGACTCGGAATCCATGTACAGACGGACCGAAGCTGGGGTGGAAATGGTCAATTGCATGGTGAACTTGAAACAGGCGACCATAGATTTGTGGGTAGGCCTGTATGCTCAAAAGAGGGGGACATTTAGCCCGTTGGTCGAGGCAAACGGCGATCCGAAATATTCCCCGCTAGACAAATCCGAAATTAGGCCAGAGTGGCCCAAAGACATCATGACCGGTAAAGCGTAGAAAAGACGTGTATCGTAACAGGATGCTCCGCCTTCGCTCCCTTTTCGGCTGTTCGCCGAAGCTGTATTGAAATTCCGCTTCTCGCTTGAAGTTGTAGAATCCCCTCTTGTGCTATCGGCCCTAAGCCGACGTTTGCACCCAAATCATTTTATGATTGCTCCGAACCCTCTATGGCCATCCAGCTGCCAATTAGGCAAGGTGTCCGGGATAAGGAGGAGCTGAGATATGATCGAACGCCTTGACTACGTTTCTATAGACGGTCCCGCTGTCACAAACATGGCGAAGGTCAAGAATGATATACCCTCGATCGACAAGAAACTGCGGGTCTTCGTTGAGCTGCGTGTTTCCCAGATATTTAAGGGTTACTTCGATGAGGCGACGAACTGACAGATGAAAAGTAACGAAGAGACACTGCCCGATGTCCTTGAAGAGCAGGTACCACAGCAGGTACCACAGCAGGCACCATTGCCGGCAGATCAGCCGATCCGTGTCCCATTGTATCGACGCGACCTCAAACCAACCAACCTCGTATTGTCGGCGGAAGACTTGAAAGAGTTCTGCGAATTGCTCGTTGAGGTGAACGAAAAAGCAAAGGAGATCGAGTATAGCAGGCTCGACCTCAGCACCTTTGACAGCCCGGAACATGCAAAATCGCGCGTGAATGAACTAGTACCCATCGAGTACAACTATGTCGCAGGCAATGGTGACTCTATGCAGGGCCTCGGCATCCCGAAGACCGATGAAAGAGCTTTCCCGGACGACTTGCGGTCGTTGTTCGCATCGAACGCCGCATATGCCGAACGCGCAATCAATCTTCGGCCCTTGAATACTGTTGAAGTATTCCTTTGCTTCGAGAAGCCATCTTTGAAGATCGACTTACAAACGTTGCCATCCAATCCGACCGAGAACCGTAGCGTAATCAATGTCGCTGGGCGGGATGAGGGTTGGGTGATCTCAACCGCGCAGAAGATCGACGATTTCTTCACAAAACGGAAGGCGGCACGCCCGATCATCCATGGGTCGGGAGCCTATGACTACATCATCTATCTCGCTTTCCTGCCTGCGGTGATTTGGCTGTTCTACAGATATGCGGCTCCCGTCAGCGGTTGGCTCGAGCAGCAGACAGTCTTCCTTAACGTCTTCCTTGGCATCTACGGGTTGCTGCTTTCGTTGTTGTTTGCTCGGTTCCTATTTCAGTATGCCCGTTGGCTGTTTCCACCGATGGAGTATTACAAACGCAACAGATTGGGGGCATTCCTCCACCGGAGCATCGCCGCAATCTTCGCGACCGGCGTTTGCATCAGTGCGACCTACGACTTTGTGAAAGCGATATTCGCGTCATTAGTCCAATAGAGGTGACCCCATCGTAGCCTGAAAAGGTGGTGCCGCTTTGATTGTTCGCAGTGCAAGCCAACGTCTGCTCCCCGCCCTGTCAGGACCTTGATGCCGAGTGCAGCGAATGGCTGCTTACGGGAGCCGAGTCCAAGATCGCGAACGACCGACTTGGGGGCGCGGAGCAGCCCTCCATTCCTTTCGATATTTACGGTGGAATTGATAGAAGACATCACTCCTGCCACAACCTGTCAGCATCCCGTGCTACACTCGGCAATCGCCATTCCGCACACGGAGCCAAAGCTTGTCCCGCGCCGCCCGTCTTCTCGATCTTTTGCAGGCCTTCCGGCGCTACAAGCGGCCGGTCAGCGGGGCGTCGTTGGCTGAAGAGCTCGGCGTATCGCTCAGGACCATATATCGCGACATCGAAACCCTGAAATCACAGGGGGCGGCGATTGACGGGGAGGCGGGGGTTGGGTTTGTGCTCAAGCCCGGCTTCATGCTGCCGCCGCTGATGTTTTCGGAAGACGAGATTGAGGCGCTGGTGCTCGGCTCGCGCTGGGTGGCCGAGCGGGCCGACCTGCCGCTCGGTCAGGCGGCGCGCAGCGCGCTGGTCAAGATTGCCGCCGTGCTGCCCGATGATCTGAGGGCCGGCCTGGACGATTCCACCTTGCTGATCGGCCCGGGCGCGCCGCTTGCCGCCGGCGAGAGCGAACTGCCGCTGATCCGCGATGCGATCCGCAAGCAGCGAAAAATCAGCATTTCCTATGCCGACGTCAATGGCGTCTGCAGTGAGCGTGTGATCTGGCCGATCGCGTTGGCCTTCTTCGACAAGGCCAGAATGGTGGTGTCCTGGTGCGAATTGCGCAATGATTTCCGTCATTTTCGGGCCGACAGGATTATCAGCCTGTCCGTCTCGAGCAACGGCTATCCGCAACGGCGCGCCGCTTTGATGAAACAGTGGCAGGCCAAGGAGGGGATCCATCTTCGCTCGCGGCTGGGCGACTGAAGCGGGGCAGCATCATCATTCCTTCCTGTCGGCTGATCCCGATGGCCACCGGGTGCGTGTGGTCGCCAGCTGCACCGCCTCACGGCTTTGCGCCAGGCAACAATAAGCCCGGTCTGCGCTTGGTGTCGCGGACCGGGCCAGAATGACTGGGAGGATGGTGTTTGTCTTTGCCGCTTAGCGGTTTTGGGGCCAGACCGGATCTGCGTCGCGTCCGGGTATCTCCTGTCTCAGGGCTCCGAAAATCAGGCCGCTGAAAAGTGCAACGATCATAAGGGCAAGCAAGGCGAGAGCTGTTGTCATCACGGTGTCCTTTCGTCGCACCAATCTTTGATGCAGACACCATGACAAAGTCTGAATGAACTCAACCTGAATGCGAATATGCTTTACGTTTGCTTTCAAAAGCGCAGCAATGCGGCGACCGTCAGAACAGGTGAACCGCGCCGGGAACCGCCAGGCCGAAATCCGGGCCGCTCTCGCGCGGGGCGGGCAGCGTGCCAAGCAGCGCCATCGCATCCTGGTCGCTGGTGCCTTGTGCAAGCTCTGTGGTCCAGACCCGGAAACTCGACAGCGTGTAGGCACCGAAAGAGGTGATCATCGCCACATCGGAGGCGTCGCAGCCGCGCACCATCAGGATCCGTCCAATACGCGGGACATTGTAGCGCGCGTCGACTGTGTGCCAGCTGCCGCCAAGAAACACCTCAAACCAGGCGCAGAAATCGTCAAAACCCGTGTCGGGGACGCCGATGTCGCCCAGATAACCGCTGGCGTAGCGGGCAGGGATGTTCATTGCCCGGCACAGGCTGACGCCGAGATGGGCAAAGTCGCGGCAGACGCCGGATTTCTCTTCCAGCACGTCGCGCGCGGTCTTGTCGGGCCGGCCGAACTTGTAGCCGAAGGTCACGTGATTATGAACGAAGTTGCAGATCGCCTGCACCCGCGGCCAGCCCTCCTGCGTCGTGCCGAACTGGGCCCAGGCAAAATTGCCCAAGCTGTCGGAATCGCAATAGCGGCTGGCGCCGAGGAAATCGAGCGTGTCGCTCGGCAGATCCTCGATCCGGTGTTGAATGGCAAATGTCGGCAGGATGTCCGGCACGCCGCTGACTTCGGCGACGCAGTCGGACCAGAACGTGGTTCTGCCGGTGTCGGCGACAGCGCGCGAGATGCGGTTGCCATACTGGTCCACATAGACCGCGATTGGTGTCATACTGGTCGTGCGCACATAGTCCGCCCCGATCAGCCGTCCGTTGAATTCCGTGTGTGTCGACAGGGCCAGCAACATCGGCACCGGCGCCGGGCAATCAACCATTATCTCAAAACCAAACCTGATCAGCATGTGGACACCTTGTTAAATGTAAGTCTGAAACGTCTTGAAAGTCGCTTGGTTCCCGAGCCAGAGCTATTTGTACGCGACCGCCCTGTGCGCCCCCGAACCGGTTGAAAGCATTATGGCACGGCTTTCGAGACTTGGCGTTGTTCTTTTTCGCACATGCACAATCGAAAACTCCTGCGGCTGCAGTTCTGGGGTGCGTCTGGCAAGTTTCGCCTTTGATAAACCGCAATAGGGGCGTATGGATTAAGCGTAATAATTCAAGCGCCCCCGTGGGATCGTTAAGAGCTGGCTCACGGCCACATTGCTTGTATCTCGACAAAGAATTGGAAAATACCGCTCCGTGCGCTGCTGCGCCGGGCGAAGACAGTATTGGAATGGACGAAATGGCCAAAAATGTATTCACCAAGGGACAGCAGGTCTCGCTTCAGTCACGTGTTGGACTGTCGCCCCGGACTCCGATGGAATTTACCGTGCTGATGCGGCTGCCTGACAATCAGGGCAAGGCGCAGTACCGGATCCGCAACGACGAGCAGGGTCATGAGCGCGTGGAGCAGGGCAGCAACCTTGAACTGGTTGAGGCCGTCAGCAGCGTCTAGCACGAATTGGTGCGGCTCGCCGCAGCGCCGGAAGTATCCCAACGAGCATAAATCGCGTGAAACCTCTGAATATGGCCAATCCCGGTCAAGCAGATGAAACGCCTGAACAGGACGAACCATGGCCAAGGGTCAAATGAAGAAGAGCAAGGAAATCCGTAAACCGAAGAAGGACAAGGTGGCCGCCAAGGCTGCTCCGACTCTCGGTTCGGCGGTCAAGCAGCTCGATACAAACCCGTTCCAGAAAAAAGCCAAGAAGTGAGCACCGCTTCACGGTCCTCGACGAGGGCTGCGCAATGATTGGTTTTCCCAATGAAATGCGCAGTTTTGACGAAGATGCGGGAATTTTCCGCTTCTCGGGCTATGACGGCGTGATGGAAGTTCGCTTCATGCTCGAAGCGCCAGCACTTGAGCGGCTTGCCGGGCTGACGCGTTCGCCCGATACCGATTATCTCGCAGCCTTTGACGGCCGCCGGGCACAGATCGAAACAGCCGCCATCCGGTCCTACAAGAAGAACCGCAAGAACCTTATCCGGCTGTCGAGCGAAGACTTCTGAGAATACGGTTTGAGCTTCAGGCCGGCTCTTCAATGAGCCGGCAGCCGGTTCACTTTCCGCCTGCCACCCTTTGAAGATGTCAATCATCACTTGATGCGTCCCGTCGGTCATGACAAAAGGCCTCGCAAAGAGGGTTTTGCCATGCGCATCGCATTTTATCCCGGTTCTTTCGATCCCATGACCAATGGTCATGTTCATGTGCTGGAACAATCACTGGCGCTGTGTGACCAGCTGGTTGTGGGCATCGGCGTACATCCGGGCAAGACGCCGATGTTTTCGTTTGACGAGCGGTCCGGAATGATCGCGGAGGTGGTCAAGGCCGAGTTTCCGCAGCGCTCGGGCGACGTGACAGTCGTTTCGTTCCAGGGACTTGTGGTTGAAGCCGCGAAAGACGCTGGCGCGACCGTGCTGGTTCGCGGGCTTCGCGACGGCACCGATCTCGACTACGAAATGCAGATGGCGGGGATGAACCGGGCCATGGCGCCGGGCATTACAACCGTGTTTGCGCCGGCCTATCCTGAATCCCGCCACATCACCGCCACGCTTGTCAGGCAGATCGCCAAGATGGGCGGCGATATCATGCCGTTCGTTCCGGTTGTCGTGCAAAAAGCCCTCGCTGCACGCCTGTCGGGCGCCTAACAGCTTCCGCCGTGGCGTTGCCAAGCCCGCGGCGGTGTGTCAAACGATTGCCGCCGGGGCCTTTGAGCCGCCGGCGCCGCACTTTCTGGAGCCATCATGCGTTCTTCACGTCTGCTAATCGCTGCGACCCTGGCCTTGGGCCTGGTCTCGACATCCTTTGCCGCTGCCGCGGAAATGCTGACCATCAAGCTCAAATCGGGCGATGTGGTCATCGAACTCGCTGACGATGTGGCGCCTCAGCACGCCGCACGCCTCAAGGCGCTCGCCGATGCCGGCGAATATGACAATGTCGCCTTTCACCGGGTGATCGAGGGCTTCATGGCCCAGACCGGCGATGTTGAATTCGGTGACATGGAAAATGGCTTTGTGCCTCAGCGCGCCGGCACCGGCGGTTCCTCGGAGCCCGATCTGGCAGCCGAATTTTCCGACAGGCCGTTCGAGCGCGGCACGGTCGGCATGGCCCGTTCGCAGAACCCGAACTCGGCCAATTCGCAATTTTTCATCATGTTTGCCCCTGCATCCCACCTCAACGGCCAATACACGGTCGTCGGCAAGGTGGTCAAAGGCATGGAGCTTGTCGATCAGATCAAGCGCGGCAGTGCCAGCGACAATGGTTCGGTCGACAACCCCGACCGCATGATCTCGGTCCGCTCCGGCGGCTAATCAAATACGCATATCAATCAAAACAGGAGAGACCCCATGGCGGAGATCAAAGATCCCGAAAACACACTCATCATGGAAACCACCAAGGGACAGGTGACCATTGAACTGCTGCCCGATCTGGCCCCCGGCCACGTGGCACGGATCAAGGAACTGGCCCGCGAAGGCGCCTATGATGGCGTGGTGTTTCACCGCGTGATCGAGGGCTTCATGGCCCAGACCGGCGACGTCAAGTTCGGCAAGTCGGATGGCAAGGATTTCAACCCGGGCCGTGCCGGCATGGGTGGTTCGGACAAGCCGGACCTGAAGGCCGAGTTTTCCAACATGAACCACGCCCGCGGCACCTGCTCGATGGCACGTTCGCAGGATCCGAACTCCGCCAACTCGCAGTTCTTCATCTGCTTTGACGATGCGGGCTTCCTCAACCGCCAGTACACGGTCTGGGGCCAGGTGATGTCCGGCATGGACAATGTCGACAAGATCAAGCGCGGCGAGCCCGTTTCCGATCCCGACAAGATCGTCTCGATCAAGGTCGCGGCTGACGTCAAGGCTTAAGCAGTTTCTACGCGCGGGATCGGAGGCTTTCGGGCTTCCAGTCCCGCGCGTTTTTATTTGGGGCACGGCAGGTGCGGGTAGACCTTTTTGATTTCGAGCTTCCCGACGAGCGCATCGCGCTCCGGCCGGCGAACCCGCGCGACAGTGCCCGGCTGTTGCGGGTTGACGCGGATGGAAGCCTCACGGATCTCTCGGTCGGAGATCTCGCCCAACTGCTCGAACCCGGTGATGCGCTGGTGTTCAACGACACCAAGGTCATCCCGGCACAGCTTGAAGGCTTTCGCACCCGTGGCGAAAACCAGCAACGCATTTCCGCCACCCTGCATATGCGCTCTGGCCCCGATCGCTGGAAAGCCTTTGTCCGTCCTGGCAAGCGGATCAAGCAGGGCGACCGGCTGTCCTTCGGCGGCGACGGCTCTGTCTGCCTTACGGGCGTGCTCGATGCCACCGCCGGTGATCGGGGCGAGGGTGGCGAACTCGAGCTGATCTTCGATCTCTCCGGCCCGGCGCTTGACGAGGCGATCATGGCCACCGGCCATATTCCGTTGCCGCCCTACATTGCCTCCAAGCGCGGCGAGGACGATCAGGACCGCAAGGATTACCAGACAATCTACGCTCGCGAGGATGGCGCAGTTGCAGCCCCCACGGCGGGCCTGCATTTCACCGATGCGCTGTTTGCCAAACTTGATGCGCGCGGCATCTCCCGGCATTTCGTCACATTGCATGTTGGCGCCGGCACCTTCCTGCCGGTCAAGGTCGATGACACGACCGAGCACCTGATGCATTCGGAAATCGGCCATGTCAGCGCCGAAACTGCTGCAGCACTCAACGCTGTTCACGCGCGTGGCGGCCGCATCGTATCGGTCGGTACCACCTCATTGAGGCTTCTGGAAAGTGCGGCGAGCGAAGACGGCACGGTTCGTGAATGGTCAGGGCCGACCGACATCTTCATCACGCCCGGCTACAGTTTTCGCGCCGTCGACGTGCTGATGACCAATTTCCACCTGCCGCGCTCGACACTGTTCATGCTGGTCTCGGCCTTTTCGGGCTTTGAGACCATGCACAAGGCCTACCGCCATGCCATCGACGACAAGTACCGTTTCTATTCCTATGGCGATTCCAGCCTGCTTTATCGTCAAAGCTCTGCCCCATGAACGTGCGCTATCTCACCCATCCGCAGGTCTTGATCGATCCTGAGGTGCCGGTAGAACGCTGGGGTCTCAATGATGTTGGGCGCGCCCGCGTCACCGCCATCGTTGTAGATGGTGCTTTGCGCGAGACACGCTCAATTGTCTCGAGCGCCGAGACCAAGGCGATAGAGACTGCGCAACCGATCGCCGATGCACTGGGCATCCAGCTGATCACGCGCGAAAAGATGGGTGAGAATGACCGCACGGCCACCGGCTTTCTGCCGCCGGAGGAATTCGAGCTGGTGGCTGATCAGTTCTTCGCGACGCCGGATCTGTCGGTTCGCGGCTGGGAGCGGGCGGTGGATGCGCAGGCGCGCATAGTGGCCGAGACGTTGGAAGTGCTCAAACAGGCGCCCGAGGGTGACGTGCTGCTCGTCGGCCACGGCGCCGTCGGCACGCTGCTGATGTGCCACATCGCTGGCTGGGCACTCGACCGAAGCCGCGACCAGCCCGGCGGTGGCGGCAATGTCTTTTCTTTCGAGCGGCAAACGCTCATGCTCGGCCATGGCTGGCAGCCGATGGAAACCCTGAATGATCCGCAACGGGCGCATGTGACATGACCAACACCTTCCAGTTCAAGCTCATGGCCACCGACGGCAAGGCCCGGCGCGGCGAGATTTCAATGCCGCGGGGCGCGATCCGCACGCCGGCCTTCATGCCGGTCGGCACCGGCGGCACGGTCAAGGCCATGTATATGGATCAGGTCCGTGATCTCGGCGCCGACATCATCCTGGGCAACACCTATCACCTGATGTTGCGCCCCGGCGCCGAACGCGTCGCCCGGCTTGGCGGTTTGCACCATTTTGCCCGCTGGGAGCGCCCGATCCTGACCGATTCCGGCGGCTTCCAGGTGATGTCGCTGTCGGCCCTGCGCAAGATCACCGAGCATGGCGTGACCTTCCAGTCGCATATCGATGGCTCGCGCCACGAGATGAGCCCGGAGCGCTCTATCGAGATCCAGGGCCTGCTCGGCTCGGATATCCAGATGCAGCTGGATGAATGCGTGCGGCTGCCCGCAACCGAGGTCGAGATCGAGCGCGCGATGGAAATGTCGCTGCGTTGGGCGGAGCGCTGCCGCGTCGCATTCGGCGACCAGCCAGGAAAGGCGATGTTCGGCATCGTCCAGGGTGGTGATGTGCCGAAACTCCGCGAGCGGTCAGCTCAAGGTCTCGCAGGCCTTGATCTCAAGGGCTATGCGGTTGGTGGCCTGGCAGTCGGAGAGCCGCAGGACGTCATGCTCGACATGCTAGATGTCACCTGTCCGCTGTTGCCCGCGAACAAGCCGCGCTACCTGATGGGCGTGGGCACCCCCGATGATATCTTGAAATCCGTCGGCCGCGGCATCGACATGTTCGATTGCGTGATGCCGACCCGCGCCGGCCGCCATGGTCTGGCATTCACCCGCCACGGCAAGATAAACATCAAGAACGCCCGCCACGCCGAGGACCACCGTCCGCTCGACGAGGAAAGTTCCTGCCCCGCCGCGCGCGACTATTCCCGCGCCTATCTGCACCATCTGGTCCGCTCCAACGAAATCCTCGGCATGATGCTGATCACCTGGAACAATCTGAGCTACTATCAGGATCTGATGGCCGGGATCCGCGCCGCGATCGAAGCTCAGCGGTTCGAGGCGTTCTCGGAGGAGACGCAGGTGCGCTGGGCCGCGGGCGACATCGCACCGCTGGGGTAGGGAGCAGGGAACCCCATGAAGCTGTTTGCCATCCTTCTGGCGCTCGTGAGCCTCGCCGGGCTGATCTTTGGCTGGTGGGGGCTTGAGACAGTCTCCGGCAGGCGTCAGTTTGACGAGATGGCAGGTATTATCCCGCTCGTTACCGGCATCGTATCCCTCATCCTGCTGGTCGTTGCGGCCGTTCTCTATTATGTCGCAAGCCGGTAAGGCCACGCCACGTTGCCCGCCGCTTACATACTCCCGTCATCCCGGCCTTGAGCCAGACAAGCAAAGCGACGACAAAGCCTCCGGTATTCAGAGGCGAGCGTCAGCGAGCCGGAAGACTGTTTGCTGGATGTGTCGAAGGGTCTCCCACCACACGGATGCGCGGTGGCTGGCCCCCGGCTCAATGCCGGGGTGACGGAGTGCAAAAACCTCAGCCGGCGTCGAGCGTCTTCTCGCAGTGCGACGGGCCACCCTTGGGATCAACGTGATCGGTAATGGCGCGGATCGACTTGATGGAATAGTCCTTGTTGACGGAGAGTTCGACCACGCAGCGCTTGCCGCCCGAATAGCCGCCACGCCAGGTGTACTGTGTGCCGCCATTGTCGGAAATCGGAGGTCCGTAGGCCGCAAAGAACGCGCCCGCCGACTTGCCGTTCCAGCGCGCCTGCAGCGGGTTGGAGGCAATGGATGCGGTGGTACAGGCCGAAAGCGCGCCGGCACTGACTGCGAGGATTGCAAGCCGGAATTTCATGGTCGACATTTCCTTGGACTTTCTCTGATGGGGCACTGCGACAAACGCCGCGCTTTCTCATAGCGGATTCGTGGGGAAGGGAAAATGGGGGCGGGCCACAAGCTTCCCTGATCCAAACCGCGAGGTGGAGCATTTCATGGTTTTGGGTGGTGCCCCCAAACCAGGAAAGCTGCATACGGCCGAGGCCGCCGTTCACGGATGCTCCCGACGCTGCCGCGCAGCTTCTCAAGTGCGGACAGTGGTGAGCAACACCTGATAATGATGGACACTACCGAGCCACTTAAGCTCATTTTTGCGTTAGAAATCCATGCGTTATGCGGCAGTCTTCCATTTTAACGGGGTCACGTAAACGATGCTGTCACCAACACTGACCATGACATCGCCGTCCTGAATATTTACCTGGATCTTCATCGCGCGGCTTGCCAGATTTGCCAGTTCACCCGTGTCTTTCTCGGAAAAATTGATCACTTGGAGATTATCAAAACGGGAGGTGCTGCTTTTGATCTTGTCCCACCACATCTCGGCGGTCCTGCCGCCGTAAGGGTAGACCATGACCTTGCCGGCTTTGCCACAGGATTGGCGCATCACTTTTTCGCTGGGAAGCCCAAGGGCCACCCACACATCAAGTTCGCCGCTGAGGCTTTTCTGCCAAATGTCCGGCTCGTCATCCGTTGAAAGGCCCTTTGTCATTTCCAGATGCTCATGGGCATTCAGCGCAAAAGCTAGAATACGCACCATCAACCGCTCATCCGTCTCCGAGGGGTGTTTGGCAACGGTCAGTTTATGGGTGTCATAATAGTGACGATCCATGTCGGAGACTGAAAGTTCGACCTTATAGATGGAGGCATTTTGCGCCATGACATGTCCCAAAATTCAAAGATCAGGATGCTTACTGCGTCCGATGACATTGTGAAAGCAGATAAAGGGGCCGCGAACTGATCTCCCAGATCATCAAGCGATCCGGCATGGCCAAGGGGTTTGAAGTGGAATGGCAACTGAGGCCACATGGCCGCATTAATCGGTGCAAAAAATGATCGGCCTTGCAGCCCCAAAGCCCGAGAGCTGATTGCATATGGCGGTCCTATGGAATTGAGGGGGACGGTCCCTGCATGCACATCGACCTTCTCTCTTGCAAAATCTATGACTTAGCTGACGCTAAGATCATGATTTTGCTTTCTCCCTCACAAGCGTGGAAAAGGAGACCGCACGCCCCGCCACGAAAATTTCCACCCCAAATTTTCCCCACCTCCCTCGGCTATGTCACACTTGCCGTGCTCCCGCTGACGGATGGACCCGCGAACGTGTCGGTCCAGGCGTGAGGAAGGCCTTTCGGGTTGTGTCGTAACGTGCGGCAAAACTTGGGAGGAGGCGGTAACCAGCGTGGCTCCGTCGGCGGACCTCGGCTCCTCACGGATGATAAGGTTCAGTCGGCCACCGGAACGACCTCGGATCTCGGCCTTCGCGCCAATGCGGGATCAGGATTTGACAGCGGACCGGGCCTGTGGCGGTTCAAACCCCTTTGCCGGGGTTTGCAACCGTGCCGGAAACCACGCGCAAGACTTCCACTGCTGCTCCACGTCCGGGGCGGCAGTCCGGGGAAACCCGGACAGGCTCGCGTCGGGTGAAAGCCCTCAAGTGGGTCAAGCGAAGTGGAGATCGCCTGTCGGATGCGGACTTCATCCGGCGATAATCGGGCCGCGCGCGGGTTGCGCCACCCCATACCTTACCATTTCCAGAGGCAATGCCCGCGTGCGGCTCTCCGGAATGCTTGTGCTCACACCCCGGCGATTTTTCGCGCGGGATTGCCTTTGCATGGCAGCGGCGAAATTGCGTCGGGCAAATGCGGTCGCGCAGGCCACCGCCTTAGGCGATCGAAATGACTTCCAGATCCTGTTCATTGACCTCGACCACATCGCCGACCGCCTTGCCCATCAGCGCGCGGGCGACCGGGGAGGCGAACGAGATAGACCCGGATTTCGGGTCGGCTTCGTCCTCGCCGACAATGCGGTAGGTCTGCGGCGGGTTATCGTCGCGGGTGTAGGTGACGGTCGAGCCAAAGGCGATGATTTCATGGGAGACCGGGTCGGGGATCATTTCGGCCGAGTGCACACGCTCTGCAAAATAGCGCGCGTCGCGCAAGGGATTTGCCTGCTGCCGGCGCTTCTCGTTGACGTCCTCGATCTCGTTTGCAGCATCATAAGCCGCGCGCGCCGCATCCAGGTTTGCCTGCAGCTGCTTCAACCCGGTGAGCGTCACCAGATTGGGATGCTCGGAAATCGGCCGGTCGGGCAGCAGGGTTTCGGCTGCGGTTTCGGAGCTTTCTTCCTTGGTGAAGGCGACACTCATTGTACTTCTCCCTTCGCGAGCTCGTCGCGCGCAAAAGAAATTGCTTCGCACGCGGACAGTATCGAGCATAGTTTGAAACCGGTCAGGATCGCAATATCGATCCAGGCACGGTCAACGCAGCCGCCACTGCTTGGTTCCGGGCAGCCCGAAACAAGAAGGCCTGTGGCACATCAGACGACGTGGCCACTGCGTGGCTCAGGTCTGGGGAGCGCCGGCCTTGATCATCTGGACGCCATTGATCTTGAAGCTGCCGTCGGGCTGGCGTTCGAGCGAATAGAGCGCTGTCCAGTCCTGACCATCGGGGCCCTGGATGATGACTTCCTGGACGATGCCCGCGCCATCGCCCGCGACCTTCACGCGTCCGAAGGCAAAGTTGCCCGGACGATAGACCGGCTGGTAGCCGCGCTTGACCATCTCGAAAAACCGGTTCTGATCGGGATAGATCTGCTTGATCGAGGGCGCGGCAAAGGAATAGGCGGTTGCCATGTCGTCGCTGAGAAACGCGTTGATCTGGCTTTCGATAACCAGGCGCGCCGCTGCCTTGTCGTCGGCTTGGGCGGGCGCCAGCGCCAGGAGCAGGGCTGCGAGTGATGCTGCCAGGAATGCTGTGAACTGGAAAATTCGTGTCATGACCGTACCTCCGTTGTCTTGAAGATAGGACGGAGAACAGGAATGGAAAGTTTCACGTCGTCCCGGCAAACACTTGCGGCTCATCCAGTGCATGAAGAGTGCGGGAATATCGAATCATATCATTAGGATAGAATAATATTTGCATGTGTCGGATCAAGGCTGCGCTGGGTCAGGGTACGATCATCACCTTGCCGTCACCGAGCTTCAGGGCGTCGGGCAGATCGCGAATCACGTCGGCTAGCTTCACCTTCGCCACCACTTCGGTGCTCCAGGCGCCAGAGATGAAACGGTTCTGCACAGCGCGCAGTGTCTTCAGCTTTGTCAGAATCGACGCCTTGCGGAACCAGTTCATCAGCCAATAGCCTTCGATTGTCTTGCCCATGAAGATGAACTGACCCGCCTCCTTCAGCACCGGCGCCTCGGTGTCGAGCTTGCCGTAAATGATCCAGCGGGCACGGGCAGGCATGGCCGTGAAGACATCCGTCGCCAGCTGACCGGCGACCGCATCAAGCAGGATCCGCGGCTTTTCGGATTTCATCAGGGCAGCCAGTTTCGAGGCAAAGTCCGGATCGGTTTCGACCAGCACATGCTTGGCGCCAAGTTCGCTCAAATGCGCCGCCTGGCTTTGCTTGCGGATGACTGCGATCATCGCATAGCCATTGTCACGCGCCAGTCCCGCCATCAGCTTGCCGAGCTGGGAGAAGGCCGCGGTGAAGACGAAGCTCTTCGCGCCCGAGCCCTTGACGATGTCGAACATGGTCCAGGCCGTCACCGGGTTGACCACGTGACCAGCCGCATCCTCGTCGCGCATCGCCGGTTTGACCACCACGCACATGGCGGCCTCGACGACGATGTAATCGGCCCAGGCTCCGGAGCCGTTGACGCCACCGACAAAGGCCACCCGCTTGCCCTTGAGATAGCGTGCATAAATCCCCTTGCCGTCTACGACGTCGCCAACGCCCTCGAACCCCGCAGCCGCGCCCTTGATCCGCGGCTGTCCGTATTCGCCCTTGATGAAATAGAGATCCGACGGATTGATCGAGGCCATGCGCACTTTGATCAGCACCTGGCCCGGCCCGGGCTTTGGCACGGGCAGGGAGCCATACTCCAGATAAGGCTCCAGCGTCTCGATGGCAGCCCCCGTGCGGGTGTTGCCAAAGCCGTGCCCCTTGAGGATCAGGGCGTTCATGCTGGAGGGCAGGGTCATTGTCGGTTCCTCGCAGGATCAAGGCTTAGGGAGTGAGGATCGTCTTGCCGATGGCACCACGATCGAGAATGCGCTGAACCGCCGAAGCGGCCTCCGACAGCGGACGGCTTTCATCGATGTGCGTCTTGATCCGGCCCTCGGAGTGCCAGCCGAACAGTTCGCGATTGTTTGCGGCGTAGACGTCCGGCTCCTTGGCAACAAACGCGCCCCAGAACACGCCAACCAGCGAATATTCCTTGAGCAGAACCAGATTGACCGGCAGCTTCGGGATTTCGCCGGAGGCGAAGCCCACGACGAGCAGACGGCCATTGCGGGCCATGGCGCGGGCGGCGACGTCAAATGCAGCTCCGCCGACCGGATCAAACGCCACATCAACGCCGCGCGGGGCATGCTGCTTGAGGGCGTCGCGCAATCCGTCATAGGGCAGGGCGATATCGGCGCCTGCTTCGAGGCAAGCCTTCTGCTTCTCTTCGCTCGATGCCACGGCAATGACGCGGGCGCCCATGGCCTTGCCGATCGAAATCGCTGCGAGCCCTGTCGATCCGGCAGCACCCAGCACCAGCAGGTTTTCGCCCGCCTGCAGATTGGCCCGCTGTTTCAGCGCATGATGCGAGGTTCCCCAGGCGCACATCAGCGCGCAGGCGTCGGCGAAATCCATCGAAGCCGGAATCGGGAACACCTTGTTACCCGGCGCCAGCACCTTTTCGGCGTAGCTGCCGTTGCTCAGCATCACCACGACCCGGTCACCGGGCTTGACGTGGGTGACGTTCGCGCCGACCGCATCGACCATGCCGGCGGCCTCCATGCCCGGGACAAACGGCGTCTCGGGCTTCATCTGATAGAGGCCCTGGACCAGCAGGCCATCGGGATAATTCACCCCGATGGCTTCGGCCTTGACCACAACTTCGTCAGGGCCGGGAGAGGGATCAGGCAGATCCCGGTACTCGAGATTTGCGACCGGGCCGTATTCGGAACAGACAATTGCCTTCATGATCGATCAGACCTTTTCCTGCGTGTAGCGCTTGAGTTCGGTGCGGGCCACTTGACGGCGGTGGACGGCATCGGGGCCATCGGCCAGCCTGAGCGTGCGCAGATGGGTCCAGCTGCGCGCCAGTGGCGTGTCCTGGGAAATGCCCTGCGCGCCAAACATCTGAACGGCTTCATCTGTCACCTTGAGCGCCACGCGCGGTGCGACCACCTTGATCTGGCTGATCCAGGGGGCTGCAGCACGGCCATCGCCCTGATCCATCATCCAGGCAGCCTTCAGGCACAGAAGCCGCGCCTGTTCGATTTCCATGCGGCATTCGGCGATGATGTCGTAATTGGCGCCGAGCTGGGCCAGTTTCTTGCCGAAGGCTTCGCGTTCGAGTGAGCGCTTGCACATCAGTTCCAGCGCCATTTCCGATTGTCCGATCGCCCGCATGCAATGGTGAATGCGGCCAGGTCCAAGCCGGCCCTGGGCGATCTCGAAACCCTTGCCTTCGCCAACAAGAAGATTGCCGGCCGGAACCCGGACATTGGTGAAGCGCATATGGAAGTGGCCATGCGGCGCGTCGTCCTGACCGTAGACCTGCATCGGGCGCAGCTTTTCGATGCCTGCGGTGCCGGCCGGCACCAGGATCATCGAGTGGCGCGCGTGCTTGGGGGTGTTCTCGTCGCCGGTGCGGACCATGACGATGTAGATCTTGCACCGCGGATCGCCGGCGCCCGAAGCCCACCATTTTTCGCCGTTGAGCACATATTCATCGCCATCACGAACGCAGGACATTGAAACATTGGTGGCATCGGATGACGCAACGTCAGGCTCGGTCATCAGGTAAGCGGAGCGGATTTCACCATTAAGCAGCGGCTCAAGCCACTGCTTCTTGTGTTCAGCGGTGGAATAGCGGTCGAGCACTTCCATGTTGCCGGTGTCGGGCGCCGAGCAGTTGAAGGTTTCAGCACCGAGATGCGCTTTACCCATCTCTTCAGCGAGATAGGCGTATTCGACCGTCGTCAGTCCATCCTTGGCCTGGGTGTGCCACAGGTTCCACAGACCGCGCTCCTTTGCCTTCGCCTTCAGTCCTTCGAGGATCTCGGTCTGGCGCGGCGTGTAGCTCCAGCGGTCTCCTTGGGACCCGACTTCGGTGAGGAACTCCTCATCCAGCGGCATGATCTCGTTGCGAACCATGTCGCGCACGGCTTCGAGAATGGGTTGCAGATGCTTGGTCACACCAAGATCCATCGGCTTTGCTTCGGTCATCGGGTTGCTCCTCCAAATGTTCGATCGGATAAATATTCGTTCAATTCTTAACTCAGGGCATCTTGCCCGTGTAACCCAGAAGCCGGATCGCATAGAGCACACACTCATCAGCGACCGCTTCAATCTCTTTTTCTGACTGACCACTTCGCGGTGTGAACCAGACGATCGGTCCGTTTATGCACATGAAGACGGAGTTCAGTGCGATCTTGATACTCTGGAACCGGATGTCGCCGTCGGCCATGGCATCCTCGAGTACTTTGGCGAAGTGCTCGGAGTAGGCGTCACGCAACTCGGCCAGTTGACGCAGTTCCGCGTGTTCGTTGGCGGGCATGGTTCCGTGACGCAGCATATCGACGCCCTGACCGACGACATTCTGGAAAGCCTTGGTCCGGATGACGCAGAGAACATGCGCCTTGAGCACGGCTTTCAAGCGGTTGATGGCGGGCATTTCAAGCTCGAGAAGCGGCTCTACGGCTTGAAAATTCATCATCATGCCGGCGCGGTAAACGTCGAGGAACAGCTCCGCCTTGGACGCATAATGATGATAGATCCGCCCCTTGGTCGAGGATATGCGGGCCGCGACCTCATCAAGGCTGGTGGCTGCAAAGCCGCGCGATTCGAAACAAAGGGCCGCCCCCTCCATGATCTCCATGCGGGAAAGGTCGGTGTCACTCTGACGCCGGTATTTGGTCGATCGCGCCGCGGTCGCCATCCCTGATCCTGCCCCTCGTGAAGCCGCCCGGCACTCGTGCCGACGGGTAAAAACTATATTTTCAAACTGTCTTGCAGTTGGCGAGAACTTGAACATACTATGGAGTATGTTGTCAATCGACGCGACAGCGCTATTGTCAGGAAACAATGCAAAGGCGAGCACGCCGGAATAATGCGGGGGGAGAAATCATGAGTGAAACGAGCGACAGTTATCTTGGCAGCCTGTTTGGCGTGAAGGGAAAAATCGCGCTGGTCACAGGCGGTGCAACCGGGATCGGCCGGATGATCGCGACAGGTCTGGTTCAGGCCGGCGCGCGCGTTTTGATCGCGTCCCGCAAGGGTGAGGACTGCGTCAGGGTTGCCTCTGAAATCAATGCTTTGGGAGCTTCAGGATCGGCTGAAGGATTTGCCGGCGACGTTGGCACCGCCGATGGCGTGGCGGCACTAGTCGAGGAGATCAAGGCGCGCACGGACAAGCTCCACATTCTGGTCAACAATGCCGGCGTGTCCTGGGGCGCTCCCTATGAAGAATTCCCGCATGCGGCCTGGGCCAAGGTGATGTCGGTCAACGTGGCGGGCCTGTTCACGCTCACCCGAGACCTGACGCCGTTGCTGGTCAATGCCGCCAGCGATACTGATCCGGCGCGCGTCATCAATCTCGGGTCGGTGATGGGAACGCAGCCGGCTGCTGACGGGGCTTATTCCTATTCCGCGTCGAAGGCTGCGGTGCATCACCTCACCAGAATCCTGGCTGAAGAGCTCGCTGCAAAGCGGATCACAGTCAATGCTTTCGCACCCGGGCCGTTTCAGAGCCGGATGACGGCATTTGCCACCGCCAAGGAAGAGCAGGTCGAAAAGGTCGGTGCCGGAGTGCCGCTCGGACGTATCGGTGGACCCGACGATGTTGCAGGAGCCACACTCTACCTTTGCAGCCGCGCGGGCGCCTATATCACCGGCGCTATTCTTCCCATCGACGGCGGGCTCTCGGTGCAGCATGATATCCGCCTGTTCAAGGACGCATGATATGGACGCTGAACCCTTTGACATGGAAGCGCTCGCAGACGAACTGCACGAACTCGTGCCCGGGTTTTCCGGACTGCACGCGATCGAGAAGTTCAACACCGGGCAATCCAACCCCACTTACCGGGTGGAGGCTGACAGCGGAAAATATGTGCTGCGCGCCAAACCACCGGGAACGCTTCTGAAATCAGCGCATCAGGTCGACCGTGAATATCGGGTGATGAAGGCGCTGGCCGAAAACAACGTGCCGGTGCCGAAAGTCTACGGACTGTCTGAAGAGGACAGCGCCATTGGACGGATGTATTTCGTCATGGAAATGGTCGAGGGCCGAATTTTCTGGGACCCGGCGCTGCCGGAAGTGGGCAAGGACGAGCGGGCCGCGATCTATGACGGCATGAACGATGTTCTGGCGCGGCTTCATAGCGTCGACCCCGAAGCTGCCGGACTGGCCGATTATGGCCGTCCGGGCAATTATTTCGCCCGACAGATCCGGCGCTGGAGCGAGCAATACATCGCCAGCAAGACCGAAGAGCTGCCGGATATGGACCGGCTGATGGACTGGCTTTGGGAAAACCTGCCCGATGATGACGGGATCGTCTCGGTGGTGCATGGCGACTACCGGCTCGACAACATGATCTTTGCTCCGCATGGCGGCGAGGTTCTGGCCTTGATCGACTGGGAACTGTCGACGCTGGGGCACCCGATGGCGGATCTGTCCTACCAGTGCATGCAGTGGCGGTTGCCGCACAAAAGCGGCTTCCGGGGCCTGGGTGGTCTTGACCGGGCGGAGCTCGGCATCCCGACGGAAGCCGAATATGTGGCGCTCTACTCGGAACGAAGCGGGATCGCCGTCGACAACTGGACCTTCTGTCTCTCGTTTTCGTTCTTCCGCCTCGCGGCCATCCTGCAAGGCGTCTACAAGCGCTCGCTCGATGGCAACGCCTCCAATCCGGAGCGCGCCCGCGAAATTGGCAAGGCCGTGCCGCAACTGGCACAGATGGCAAACGACATCATGTCCGGAAAGGCTTGAGTGATGGCAGATTTTTCAGGACAGGTTGTCATTCTGACCGGTGCGACCGGCGGCTTTGGCAAGGCAGCAGCACAGTATTTCTCGAAGGCCGGCGCCGGTCTGGTGCTTAGTGATTTTGGCTCAGACCGGCTGGACGCGTTGGTGCACGAGCTTGGCGGCAAGACCGTGGCGGTCAGCGGGGACATTTCTGACCCTGAGCTGTCCGAGCAGCTGGTCAAAAAGGCGATGGACGAATTCGGGCGGCTGGATATTGCCGTCAACAATGCCGGTATCGTGCATGACATGATGCCGTTGCCGAAGACGCCGGTCGATGTGGCGCGGAAAGTCATCGATGTCGACCTGATGGGTGTGTTCTACGCCATGCGGGCGCAGCTGCCGGTCATGGAAAAACGCTTCCGGGAGATTGGCGAAACCGGTGCGATCGTCAATGTGGCCTCGGTCGCAGGCGTGGTCGGCGCCCCCATGCTGTCGGTCTATGCGGCCGCAAAGCATGGTGTGGTTGGCCTGACCAAGTCGGCGGCGATCGAGTATGCGCGCCGGGGCATCCGGATCAACGCGCTGTGCCCTTCGTTTGCGCGGACACCGATGGCGACCGATTTTCTCGACAAGGCGGGTATCAACCGCGATGCAGCCGAAGCCGCCATGGTACAGGCAATCCCGATGCGCAGGCTGGCCGAGGTCGACGAGGTGATTGCCGGCCTGATCTATCTTGCTGATCCGGCATCGAGTTTCGTCACTGGCCAGACGTTGCAGGTCGATGGGGGACTGTCGGCAGCCTGACCGGACTACGGTTTGTGCACATCGGTTGGGCGCTCTGGCTGGTTGAACATCAAGATCAGTAGGCGCACAGTGCGGCCAACGTAATCATTCCGGAGACAGGTCCATGCAAGAACTCACCCATTTTATCGGCGGCCAGCACGTTAAGGGCAAATCGGGCCGGTTTGCCGACGTCATGAACCCGGCGACGGGCGAAGTTCAGGCGAAGGTGCCGCTGGCGTCAACCGAGGAAATGGCTGAAGCCGTTGCAATCGCCGCCAAGGCCCAGGTCGGCTGGGCTGCGACCAATCCGCAGAAGCGCGCACGCGTGCTGATGAAGTTCGTCGAGCTGCTGCACCGCGACATGGAGAAGCTCGCCGAAGCGCTGTCGCGCGAGCACGGCAAGACCATACCCGACGCAAAGGGCGACGTGATCCGTGGTCTGGAAGTGGCCGAATTCTGCTTTGGCGCTCCGCATCTCCTGAAGGGCGAATTCACCGAGGGTGCAGGTCCGGGCATCGACATGTACTCGCTGCGCCAGCCGCTGGGCGTGGTCGCAGGCATCACGCCGTTCAACTTCCCGGCGATGATCCCGATGTGGAAATTCTGCCCGGCGATCGCTGCAGGCAATGCGTTCATCCTGAAGCCATCCGAGCGTGATCCGTCGGTGCCGCTGATGCTGGCTGAACTGATGAGCGAAGCCGGCGCTCCGGACGGCATTCTCAATGTCGTCAATGGCGACAAGGGGGCGGTTGACGCGATCCTCGACCATCCGGAAATCATGGCCATCGGCTTTGTCGGCTCGACACCGATCGCTGAATACATCTATGCCCGCGGTTGCGCCAACGGCAAGCGAGTGCAGTGCTTTGGCGGTGCCAAGAACCACATGATCATCATGCCAGATGCAGACATGGACCAGGCCGTCGACGCGCTGATCGGTGCCGGTTACGGCGCTGCAGGCGAGCGCTGCATGGCGATTTCTGTTGCTGTTCCGGTGGGCGAAAAGACTGCCGATCTGCTGATCGAAAAGCTGGCGCCTCGCGTCGAAGCGTTGAAGATCGGACCTTATACAGGTGGTGATGATGTCGACTTCGGTCCGCTTGTCACCAAGGAGGCGCGTGATCGGGTTCTTGGTCTCGTCAATTCCGGCGTCGAGCAGGGCGCGAAGCTTGTGGTTGATGGCCGTGATTTCAAGCTGCAGGGCTATGAGAACGGCAACTTCATTGGTGGCTGCCTGTTCGACAATGTCACCCGCGACATGGACATCTACAAGCAGGAAATCTTCGGGCCGGTTCTATCCGTTGTCCGCGCTCCGACCTATGCCGAAGCGCTTCGCTACCCGATGGAACATGAATACGGCAACGGCACAGCGATCTACACCCGTGACGGCGACACCGCGCGTGATTTCGTCAGCCGGATCAACATCGGCATGGTCGGCGTCAATGTGCCGATCCCGGTGCCGCTCGCCTACCACACCTTCGGCGGCTGGAAGAAATCCGGCTTCGGCGATCTCAACCAGCATGGTCCGGATTCTTTCCGCTTCTACACCCGTACCAAGACCGTGACCGCGCGCTGGCCTTCGGGTATCAAGGAAGGCGCCGAGTTCTCCATCCCGACCATGGGGTGACGGCAGCCAGATATACAGTCAGGGATTGGGAGGCGGATTTGCCATGGACTTTGAGCTGAACGAGGAACAACAGGCGATCTTCGATATGGCGCGGGATTTCGGCGCCGAGAAGATTGCCCCGTTTGCGGCGCAGTGGGAGAAGGAAGAGGCAATTCCGCGCTCCGTGCTTGAGGAAGCCGCAGCGCTTGGGTTGGCTGCGATCTATGTGCCGGAAGAAGATGGCGGGTCGGGCCTGACCCGGCTCGACGCCACGCTGGTGTTCGAGGCGCTGTCGATCGCCTGTCCGTCGGTGGCCTCGTTCCTGTCGATCCACAATATGTGCACCTGGATGGTGTCGTCCTATGGGTCGGACGAGATGAAGGCGCGGCTGTTGCCCGATCTCGTCACCATGAGCAAGATCGCATCCTATTGCCTGACCGAGCCTGGTTCGGGATCTGACGCCTCGGCGCTCAGAACCCGCGCCGAGCGGACCAATGAAGGCTACAAGCTCAACGGCACCAAGGCTTTCATTTCGGGCGGCGGCTTTTCAGACCTCTACCTGGTGATGACCCGGACCGGCGCTGACGGACCCAAGGGCATTTCCGCGGTTGTTGTCGACAATGGCACGCCGGGACTTTCCTTCGGCGCGCCTGAGAACAAGATGGGCTGGCGTTCGCAGCCGACATCGGAAGTGCAGTTTGATGATTGCGTCATTCCGGCCGACAATCTGCTCGGCGAAGAGGGCGCAGGCTTTCGCTATGCCATGAGCGGGCTTGATGGCGGGCGGCTCAACATCGCGGCGTCTGCACTGGGCGGCGCGCAATCGGCACTCGACAAGACGCTCGCCTATATGGGCGAACGCGAAGCCTTCGGCAAAACCATCGACCAGTTCCAGGCGCTGCAGTTCCGGCTCGCCGACATGGAAACCGAAATGCAGGCGGCGAGGATCTTTTTGCGCCAGGCCGCAAGCAAGCTCGACCGCAAGGCGCCTGACGCCACCAAATACTGCGCCATGGCCAAGCGGTTTGTCACCGACACAGCTTTCAGGGTCGCCAATGACGCGCTGCAACTGCATGGCGGCTACGGCTATTTGGCGGATTATGGCGTCGAAAAGATCGTCCGCGATCTCCGGGTGCACCAGATTCTCGAAGGCACCAACGAGATCATGCGGGTGATCATTTCGCGGGCACTGCTGGCGGAGCGGGCTGCATGAGCATCCGCATCCGCAAGATCGGGCGCATCGGCCAGATCACGCTGCAGCGGCCCGAGGCGCTCAATGCCGTCACCTACGAGATGGTGCTGGCGATTGAAGCAGCACTTGATGGCTGGCGCGATGATGACCGCGTGGCCTGCGTGCTGATTGATGCCGAAGGGCACAAGGCGTTCTCGGCGGGTGGCGATCTGCAGTTCATGTACGACACCGCGTCCAAGGGCGATTTCGACGCCGGTCGCACCTTCTGGCGCGATGAATACCGGCTCAATGCCAAGATCGCCGCCTATCCCAAACCCTATATTTCGCTCTGCCAGGGCTTCACCATGGGCGGCGGCGTTGGCGTGTCGCTGCATGGCTCGCACCGGGTGGTTGGCGAAAGCTCAAAGATTGCCATGCCTGAATGTGCGGTCGGACTGGTGCCTGATGTCGGCGGTACGCTGCTTCTGGCACGCGCGCCGGGCCGTCTGGGCGAGTATCTCGGCGTCACCGGTTACCGGATGAACGCGTCTGATGCGATTCTCGCCGGGTTTGCCGACTACTTCATTCCGGAGACGGATTGGCCGGAGCTGAAGGAAAACCTGATCGAGAGCGGAGACTGGTCGGCGGTCGCAGCGCTTGCGCGAGACCCGGAAGATGGTCCGCTGATGGCGATGCGTGATCAGGTGGACGAGCACTTTGGCGCGGAGACGCTGAAAGACATTCTGGCGTCGCTTCCCGGTGATGCATGGGGTGAGGCGACGGCTAAATCCATTCGGGCCGGCTCGCCGCTGTCGACTTCATGCACCATCGCTTTGGTGCGGCGGGCGCGTGGGAGTGACGACATTCGCTCGGCGTTGCAGCAGGAATACCGTTTCACATCGCGCAGCGCTTCCGAAGGTGACTTCGTCGAGGGCATTCGCGCGGCGATCATCGACAAGGACCGCAATCCGCGCTGGCGTCACGCAAGTGTTGAAGATGTGATGGGCGAGACCGTGGCGGCGATGCTGTCCGAGCCGCATGGCGGCGATATCGGTTTCTAGTCACGGCACGGTTTGCCGTTTGGTATCAAAATGTTTGGGAGTACGTCATGAAAATCGGATTTATCGGACTGGGAAACATGGGTGCGCCGATGGCGGCCAACCTGATCAAGGCCGGGCATCAGGTGACCGGCTTTGATGTCGCCGGTGTGACCGTTGAAGGCGCTGCCAATGCGGAATCTGCGGCGGAAGCAGCAGGCGGTCAGGATGCGGTCATCACCATGCTGCCCAATGGCGAGATCCTGCGCTCGGTCTATGCCGAGATCGTACCGGCCGGTCAGGCGGGTGCGGTGTTCATCGATTGCTCGACTGTCGACGTCGACAGCGCCAAGGCTGCGCACGAGTTGGCGAAATCGGCAGGACTGCTCTCGGTGGATGCGCCGGTTTCGGGCGGCATTGGCGGCGCGGCTGGCGGAACACTGACCTTCATGGCTGGCGGATCGGCGGATTCATTCGCCAAGGCAATGCCGCTGTTTGAGGTGATGGGCGGCAAGACCGTGCATTGCGGCGAGGCGGGTGCCGGTCAATCAGCCAAGATCTGCAACAACATGATCCTGGGAATCTCGATGATCGGCGTCTGCGAAGCCTTTGCGCTCGCCGACAAGCTCGGCCTTGATCGCCAGAGCCTGTTCGACGTGGTGTCGACCTCGTCGGGATCCTGCTGGTCGGTCAACACCTATTGCCCGGCGCCCGGTATCGGCCCAAAAAGCCCGGCCGACAATGACTACAAGCCGGGCTTTGCCAGCGACCTGATGCTCAAGGATCTACGGCTCAGCCAGCAGGCCGCACAAAGCGTCGATGCCGCCACCCCGATGGGCGCTCGGGCAACCGAGCTCTATGCCGATTTCGTCGCCGGTGAAGGCAAGGGCATGGATTTTTCTGCCATGTTGCCGCACCTGATGGGCAAGGGGCGCGGCTGAAATGCTAGGGGGCGGCTGTTGGTCAGCCGCCCGGTGTCATTCTGACAGAATTGCGTTCTGCAAAAGTTCGGATCAGACTCGTTTGAGCAGGCAGCCCAGTGCCAGAACGACATAGCCGATCACGACAATCCAGAAGGCGGAAATCGGCAGGCTCGGAATCACAGCGAGAGCCACCAGGATTCCGATGATGGCGATCACGAGCGAGATGAGAAATACGATTTGGGTCGGTGCGCTTAACTTCATGTCTTGCCCCTGTTTGGTATGCGTTGACCCGGAAATTCCTCTCGGGGCTGTGGCCTTGCGCGCAATGCGTCAACGGGCAGCGCCATAGGCCTACGGTCAATTGGCCATTTAAGCAAGATGGAGCCTCAGGGGACCGGAAGAGCGGTAAAATCAACGCGCTGCGACTGCTGAGTGGTTGATAGTTACATTTACAACTGATTTAGTGAGCGTCTGATTTGAACCGTTGCCGGGGTGCTCCAATGACGCTTGCCTATATGCCGGGTTTTGGAAACGACTTTGAAACCGAGAGCCTGCCAGGCGCGCTGCCGCAGGGCCAGAATTCGCCACAGCGCTGCGCTTATGGCCTCTATGCCGAACAGCTTTCCGGCTCTCCGTTCACAGCCCCGCGCGGCACCAACGAGCGGTCCTGGCTCTATAGAATTCGCCCGACAGTGCGCCACACCACCGACTTTCGCGTGATCGAACGGCCCCATTGGCTTTCGGGACCGCATCACAGTGCCGATATCCTGTCGCTCGGCCAGAGACGCTGGGATCCGCTGCCATACCCGGATGGCGCGGTGAATTTTCTTGATTCGCTGCGCACCATCACCACCGCCGGCGATGTTGTCGGACAGGTTGGCATGGGAACCCACATCTATGCGCTCACCGCCGACATGGAAGACGACTATTTCTTCAATGCCGATGGCGAGTTGATGATCGTGCCGCAGGAAGGCGCGCTGACAATTTTCACCGAAATGGGCATCATTGAAGTTGCGCCGCTGGAGATTGCGGTGCTGCCGCGCGGCATGATGTTCAAGGTGAAGCGGGCCGAAGGTGTGGAGCGTGCGCGCGGCTATGTCTGCGAGAACTATGGCGCGAAATTTACGCTGCCAGAACGCGGACCGATCGGCGCAAACTGCCTTGCCAATCCGCGCGACTTCAAGACGCCTGTTGCCGCCTATGAAGACAAGGAAACCACCTGTCTCGTGCATATCAAATGGTGCGGCGCCTTTCATGTCACAGCCATCGGGCATTCACCGCTCGATGTGGTGGCCTGGCACGGCAATTATGCGCCGTACAAATATGACCTCAGGACGTTTTCGCCGGTTGGCGCTATAGGTTTCGACCATCCCGATCCGTCGATCTTCACGGTGCTGACTGCTCCTTCGGGCGAGGCCGGGACGGCAAACATCGATTTCGTGATTTTCCCGCCGCGCTGGATGGTCGCCGAACACTCATTCCGGCCGCCGTGGTATCACCGCAATATCATGAGCGAATTCATGGGCTTGATCCAGGGCCAGTATGACGCCAAGGAAGAAGGTTTCGTGCCCGGAGGCATGAGCCTGCACAACATGATGATGCCACATGGACCTGATCATGATGCCTTTGAAAAGGCCTCGACGGTGGAGCTGAAACCGGTCAAGCTGACCGACACGATGGCTTTCATGTTTGAAACCCGTTTTCCGCAGATGGTTACCCGCTTTGCTGCGGAACTTGATACACTGCAGACGGGATATGTGAATTGCTGGGAAGGGCTGGAGAGGAAATTTGACGGCACGCCGGAAGCCGGCGGCTGGTCGGGGGGAAAGTGAACGAACGTCTGGTTATACTGGGCTCAAAGGGTGGACCGGCCATCAGGCCGGGCGGGCCTTCGCCGACATCATCGCTGCTGGAGATCGGTGGACGCCGGATCGTGATTGATTGCGGTCTGGGCGTTTCGCGCGGACTTGTGGAAGCGGGCGTGGCGCTGTCAGGCCTCGATCTGGTGCTGATCACGCATCTGCATTCCGATCATGTGCTCGAACTCGGGCCACTGCTTCACACAGCATGGACTGCAGGTCTCAAGAAAAAGGTCAGGGTTTTCGGGCCGGTGGGCACCAAGGCTGTCTGGGACGGTTTTTTGGCTTCGCTCCGCTATGACATTGATCTCAGGATAGATGATGAGGGCCGGCCTGATATTCGTGATCTCGTGATGATCGAGGAATTTGGCGAAGGACATCTGCTTGAGGAAGACGGACTTCTGATCGAGGCCCTACGGGTTGACCATCCTCCAGTCACCGAGTGCTACGCTCTGAGGATCAGTCATGCCGGGCGCGTCATCGTGTTTTCAGCCGACACCGCCTATTTCCCGCCGCTGGCGGTTTTCGCCGAGGGTGCCGACATTCTGGTGCATGAAGCCATGCATCCCGACGGCGTCGACCGGCTGGTTGCGCGCACCGGCAATGGTGACCGGCTGAAGAAGCATCTCATTGCCAGTCACACAATGGCCGCCGATGTGGGCCGGATCGCCGCCAGCGCCGGGGTTGGTCATCTCGTGCTCAATCACCTGGTGCCGGCCGATGATCCCGAGATCAGCGAAACCCACTGGACCGAACAAACCCGAACCACCTGGGACGGGGACCTGACGATAGGCCGCGACGGACTGGACTTGCAGCTGCCGCCCTCAAAATCAAAAAGGAAAATCGCATGAAACTTGCCACACTTCGTGACGGCAGCCGGGATGGACGCCTGGTCGTCGTCTCGCGCGATCTGACCCGCGCCTCCGGCGTCCCGCACATTGCGCGCACGCTTCAGGCGGCGCTTGACGACTGGAAGCATGTGGCGCCGCGGCTTCAGGATGTGGCGCAGATGCTTGAATCCGGTGCCGAGCCGACCGAGCGGTTTCATGAACGCGATGCGCTGTCGCCGCTGCCGCGGGCCTATCAGTGGGCAGACGGTTCGGCCTACGTCAATCATGTCGAGCTGGTGCGCAAGGCGCGCGGTGCGGAGATGCCGGCGAGCTTCTGGGAAGAGCCTTTGATGTATCAGGGCGGGTCTGACACGTTTTTATCCCCGCGCGGCCCGATCCGGATGGGCGATGAAGCCTGGGGCATCGATTGCGAGGGCGAAGTGGCGGTGATCGTCGGCGATGTGCCGATGGGCGCTGACATTGACACCTGCCGCGAAGCCATTGAACTGGTCATGCTGGTCAATGATGTGAGCCTTCGCGGGCTGATCCCGGCGGAACTCGGCAAGGGCTTTGGGTTCTTTCAAGCGAAACCATCCTCGGCGTTCTCGCCGGTGGCGGTCAGCCCGGAGGAACTGGGCGATGCGTGGGACGGCGGCAAGCTGCACCTGCCGCTCGAGGTCGAACTGAACGGCAAAGCCTTCGGGCGCGCCAATGCCGGCATCGACATGACGTTCGACTTCCCGCAGCTGATTGCGCACGCGGCAAAGACGCGGGCGCTTTGCGCAGGTTCGATTATCGGCTCAGGTACGGTCTCGAACAAGGGACCGGACGGTGACCCCGGCAAGCCTGTGAGCGAGGGCGGTGCGGGCTATTCCTGCATTGCCGAGATCCGCATGATCGAAACGATCGCATCCGGCAAAGCGACCACACCGTTCATGCGGTTTGGCGATTCTGTCCGGATTGAAATGAAAAACGCCGACGGCCATTCGATATTCGGTGCCATCGAGCAGGTGGTAGAGAAGGGGTGACGGAATATTATGCGGGCAAGGCATCTGATCCGACGGCGCTAAACCGTCGGACCTTTGTCTCTGTAAGTTCGCTGACCAACTGGGTATCGGTGGGGATGGGTTTCTACTTCGTCTTCAACGGCCCGGTCCGGGTCACGTGGTGGCTGGTGCCGGTGGCTGCAACTGCAATCCTGGTCAACGCCGTGGCGTTGCTCAGGTTCGTTCGGTACACGACAGAACTGCAGGCGCGCCTTTTGGCTGTTGCCGCGACTGCGATGTCGTTTGTGATCTGGGTAGGGTTGCCGGCCCTGTTTGTGCTGCTTCCGATCCTGGATGCCAGATACCCGGGACTGCTGCACACGATGTCACGAAACAAAGCGGGGGGAAATCTGGGAATAGCGTTTGTCGTGATCCTGTTTTCACCCACCTATCTTTCCATTTATGCGCATAAAAAGGGATCCAAAATACAATGAGTAAGAAATTCGCATCCGCCGGCGACATGGCCGAAAAAGAGATCTCGTTCACCGAGATCGGTCGTGACCTGTGGGCATTCACTGCCGAAGGCGATCCAAACTCTGGCGTGATCATCGGCGATGACAGCGTCATGGTGATCGAGGCGCAGGCCACCCCGCGTCTGGCAAACAAGGTGATCGAGAAGATCCGTTCAGTCACCGACAAACCGATCACCCATCTGGTGATGACGCATTACCACGCCGTGCGCGTGCTCGGGGCCTCGGCCTACAATGCGCCGACCGTGATCATGGGCGATGTCGCGCGCTCGATGGTCGAGGAGCGTGGCCAGGAAGACTGGGACAGCGAATTCCAGCGCTTCCCGCGCCTGTTCCAGGGACATGAGAGCATTCCGGGCCTGACCTATCCGACTACCACGTTCTCCGAACGCATGACTGTGTATCTCGGCAAGCGCCGGGTCGACCTGATGCATCTCGGACGCGCTCACACTGCTGGCGACATCGTGGCCTGGGTGCCGGACGAGGAAGTCATGTTCACCGGCGATATCGTCGAATACAAATCTGCCTGCTATTGCGGCGACGGCCATTTCGACGACTGGAGCGATACGCTGGACATGATCCAGACCTTTGATCCGCAGTCGATCGGCCCGGGACGCGGCGATGCGCTGGTCGGTCGCGAGATGGTGAGTGCGGCCATCGACAGCACCCGTGATTTTGTCGATTCCACCTACCGCCCGGTGGCCAGGGTTGTGGCACGCGGCGGCACGCTGAAGGAAGCATGGGATGCGGTGCGGGCTGAATGCGATCCGAAGTTCAAGGACTTTGCGATCTATGAGCACTGCCTGCCGTTCAATGTTGCACGCGCCTATGACGAGGCCCGCGGCATCGATACGCCACGGATCTGGACCGCAGAACGCGATGCCGAAATGTGGGCGCAGCTGCAGGGCTAAGGCTTGCGGGGGCGGCATGGTCCGCCCCCTGATGTCCGGGAGGTTTCATGGGCAAGGTATTTGAAGTTCCGCTTTATCCCTATCAACGGTCTGCAGACCAGGATGCCGCCGCACCGGTGCGCCATCCCGTCGTGGTGGTCGGCGCCGGGCCTGTGGGGCTGGCGCTGGCGATCGATCTTGCGATGCAGGATGTGCCGGTTGTCGTCATCGACGAAAACGACAAGGTCTCTTGGGGGTCGCGCGCGATCTGCTTTGCCAAGCGGCCGCTCGAGATTCTCGACCGGCTTGGTTGTGGTGACCCGATGGTCGACAAGGGTGTGATCTGGAATCTGGGCAAGGTCTATTTCGACGAGCGCCAGGTCTTCGGCTTCAACCTGCTGCCCGAACAGGGCCACAAGCGCCCGGCCTTCATCAATCTGCAGCAATATTATCTGGAGCAGTATCTGGTTGAGCGCGCCCGGGAGCTGCAGCGGCAAGGCAAGCCGATCGAGCTGCGCGGCGGCAGCAAGGTTGTGGAAGTGTCGCAGGACGAGGGCGGCGCGGAGCTGACGATAAGCACGCCTGAGGGACCATACCAGATCAAGGCCGACTGGGTGGTCGCCTGCGACGGGGCCGCGTCACCGATCCGCACGATGATGGGTCTCGATTTTCTCGGCCGGGTGTTCGAGGATAACTTCCTGATTGCCGATGTGGTGATGGAAGCGAAGTTTCCGACCGAGCGCTGGTTCTGGTTCGACCCGCCGTTCAACCGGGGGCAATCCGCCCTTTTGCACAAGCAGCCCGACAATGTCTGGCGCATCGACTTCCAGCTTGGCTGGGACATTGACCGCACGGAAGAGCTCAAGCGCGAGAACATCGACCGGCGGCTGAGGGCGATGCTGGGCGAAGAGATCAGCTATGAGCTGGAATGGAGCTCGATCTACACCTTCCAGTGCCGGAGGATGGACCGGTTCCACGAGGGGCGGGTGATCTTTGCCGGCGATTCCGCGCATCAGGTTTCGCCTTTTGGCGCGCGCGGGGCAAACTCCGGGCTGCAGGATGCGGACAATCTGGCCTGGAAGCTGAAGCTCATTCTTGATGGTACGTCACCGCTTACGTTAATAAAGAGTTACGATGCCGAGCGGGTGCATGGGGCCGAGGAGAACATTCTCAATTCCTCGCGCTCGACCGATTTCATCACGCCGAAATCCGAGATCAGCCGCATCTTCCGCGATGCCGTGCTGGATCTGTCCGAGCGATACGAGGCGACCCGGCCGATGGTCAATTCCGGACGCCTGTCGGTTCCGTGCACCTATGACGGCTCGCCGCTCAACAGCGATGACTGCGCTGCGATGCCCGAGCGTACGCGTCCTGGCTCACCGATGGTGGATGCTCCGGTGCCGGGCGGGTGGCTGCTCGATCAACTGAAAACAGGGTTTCACCTGCTGACCATCGACGAGGACGCGCCGGACACACTTGAAGTCTCGGGCGTGGCACTGAATCGATTGGCCTTGTCGACATCGGATGATGCCGAGGGATACCTGAAGCAGCGGTATCTCGGAGAAGCCCAAAAGGCGGTTTACCTGGTACGGCCTGATCAGCATGTCGCGTCACGCTGGGACCATTATGACGAGACGGCAGTGCGTGTGGCGCTGCTCAAGGCAATCGGGAGATAGGTGATGGCGGCACTCAACACCAAGGCCAATATCGAGGCTCCGGACGAATTCTATGCCGAGTTGCTTTCGGTTCACGAGGGGCGCAGCAAGGCCGAGAGCGATGCGCTCAATGCGCGACTGATCCTGCTTTTGGCAAACCATATCGGCGATCGGGCGGTGCTTTCCGAAGCGCTCGCGGCTGCGGCGCTGGAAAAACAGGATTGAAATGATGGAAACGCCTGTTCTTTATGACTACTGGCGTTCTTCGGCGAGCTACCGGGTGCGCATCGCGCTCAATCTGGCCGGCATCGACTACAAGCCGGTGGTGGTAAATCTGCTCTCCAAGGCGCACAAGGGCACCGAGCACCTGGCCAGAAATCCGCAAGGGCAGGTTCCGGCGCTGGAAATCGACGGGCTGATGCTGACCCAGTCGCTCGCCATCATCGAGTATGTGATCGAGACCCGGGGCGTGCAGTTGCTGCCCGATGATGCCGCCGGACGGGCGCGGGTGCGGGCACTGGCCGACAGCATCGCGATGGACATTCATCCGGTCTGCAACATGTCGGTGGTGGCCCATGTGATGGAAATCACTGCGGGCGGCGATGCGGCGCGGGTCGACTGGATGCGGCACTTCATCAGCGCCGGGATGGAAGCGTTCGAGAAACTGCTTGATCATGGGGGCACCGGCCGGTTCTGTCACGGCGACAGGCCGGGACTGGCCGATATCTGCCTGATCCCGCAGGTCTACAATGCCGAGCGCTGGGGTGCGGATATTTCCGGGCTCAAACGCATTCAGGCAATCCGTACGGCCTGCGACGCGTTGCCGGCTTTTGCCAATGCGCATCCGGACAAGAACAATTTTTAGCCGGCGTCAGAGCCGCGCGAGACGTTTTTCGACAGCGGCGAGATAGTTGCCCCGCGTTTCGAGCGTCGACTTGTCCATCATGTAGTGTGCCATGAACAGCCGCTTGCAGCTTTTGCCGCACAGCGCGCGCATGCCGCGCAGGATCGTGCGCTTGCCGGGATGAGCGACGACATAGGACCACCAGCGTGGTGCGCCGCAGGTGGTGATGACTCCCAGAAGATTGATGTGCGTCATCAGCGGTTCGATCGGGCCGGGGCCATCGGGAATTCGGAAGGTCAGATCCGGGGTCCAGACCCGGTCAAGCCAGCCCTTGAGCATGGCCGGCAGCCCGTACCACCAGGTCGGATAGACGAACAACAAGCCTTCCGCCGCCTGCAGCCGTTCGGCGTGATCCGGGAACGGATGGTCCGCCAGCTTCATTTCATTGTAATGACGGCGTTCATCGGCCGACATCACCGGGTCGAAGCCTTCGGCGTAAAGATCGAGAAGATCGACCTCGTGACCGGCTTTGGTGAGGGCGCGGATGGCCGTGTCGCGGACGCTTGCGCAAAAGCTTTCGGGGACCGGGTGGCAATAGACGAGAAGAATACGCATCAGATCTTATCCAGAGCGCTTTCCACCTGGGCCATGAAATCATGGCGCGTCTTGTCGGTGGAAAGGTTCATTTCATAGTGAGCAAGATATTTGACGGGAGCTCCGGGCCTGATGGTGGCCCGGAGCATCCGGTTGGCAATCTTGCGCGGTGGATCGCCCATCAGCCAGGAGCGGAAGCGCGAGCCGCCATAGGAGGTCACGACAATGATCTTGCCAATATTGTGCAGTGTCGGACGGACCTTGCCGTTGACGAGACCGAACGAGACGCCGGGCAGGAACACACGGTCGAACCAGCCTTTCAGGATGGCCGGAAATCCGTAGTTCCAGACCGGATAGACCAGCACCAGCGCCTCGGCCTTGAGCAGGCGCTCGACATAATCTTCGACCGGCTTCCGGTTGATCTCCGGATCGTGATAATTCGACCGCTCGTCTTCACTCATCACGGGGTTGAAGCCGTCCTTGTAAAGATCGATGACATCGACCTGATGGTCGTTCTTGCGCAGCCTGTCTACGGCCATGCGAAACAGGTTTGCATTGAAGCTTGAGGCAACAGGGTGGGCGTGGACCACGAGAATATGCATTTCGATTGCCTCAGCTGGCCTGTTTCAGGCCCTTGAACAACCAGACCTTTCCCGCCTCGAAATCATAATCCGGGTCATCCCAGGCAATCATCTTGCCAGGATTGAGCAGGCCCTTCGGGTCGGCCTGGCGTTTGAATGCAAGCTGGATGTCGTCGGTCTGCTTCATGCCGCCTTCTTCAAGCGTGAAGCGGTGCGGATTGAAGATCGGGCAGCCATTGGCGTTGTGCAGATCGATGATTTCGTCGAGACGTTCCTCGGTGGTGAAGCGGATCAGCGGCAGGCCGAAACAGGTGATGTCGCCATCGAAGCGGACAAACTCGAGATGGGAGATCATCTCGCCCGGGAACATCCGGTCCATCTTTGAGGTCAGCTCGAGCTGGTTGGGGAAGGGGTAGAGAGACTGCAGATAGGTCCAGGCCGGATCAACGCGCAGCGCCCGCAAGGTGGTGTGGTTCCAGGCGAGTTCAAACACCGGCGGCAATCCCTTGAGATCGCCTGCGGTGGTGGCGTCGAAGACGATTTCGCCGCTGTGCCGCGCTGTGAACGCCTTGAAGGCATCGTGGCTGTGCGGGGCGACCATGACCAGAACAACGCTCTGGCCTTCGCGGATGAATTTCTGGTGGCGCTTGAAATAATCAAACGGGCAGGGGGCTGCCACGACGGTCACCAGTTTGGTCAGAATACCATCCAGGCGGGCGAGTGCATTGGCGTAGATTGTCGCCTCGTCAAAACTGTCAAACCCGACAATGGCATCGACCCAGTCATAGGCGGGCGCCAGCGGCAATTCGATTTCGGTGATAATGCCGTTGGTGCCATAGGCGTGGGTGACCTTGTGCAAATCCTCGCCGGTGAGTTCCAGCACCTGCGGCTCTTCTTCCATGGTGACGACGCGCAGGCGGATGATGTTGCCAAAATCGCGCAATCCGCCCCAGGAAATCGAGCCGACGCCGCCGGAGCCGCCGGCGATGAAGCCGCCGACAGTTGCCGTGTGGGCGGTTGAGGGATGCATCCGCATCTCCTGGCCGGAAGCAGCACGCGCGGCCTTGTCGAGATCCGAGCAGATGACGCCGGGCCCGCAGATCACGCGACCGGGCGAAATCTCCTTGATCTCGTTCATATCGGCAAGGCTCAGCACCAGACCGCCGGACAGGGGCATTGCCTGGCCATAATTGCCGGTACCTGTGCCGCGCGGTGTAACCGGCACATCATGACGGTAGCAGGCCTTGAGAATGCGGATCAGTTCGTCTTCGGTCCTGGGCGAAGCCACAAGGTCGCCGGTGATATGGTCAAGCTGGCGCTTGAGCACGGGCGAATACCAGTAGAAATCCCGGCTCTTCTGCTGGATGATCTTGTCATTCTCTTCAATGCGTATGCCGTCCAGATCGGCAATCAATGCGGTCATGTCCATGGCTCAAGGCTCCATCAAATCGTCAAGTTCGGAATAGTCTGGGACAGTCGCGTCAATGAGCTTTCCATGGCGGATAAGTGTTCGGCGGCTTTCAGGGCGGGAGAGAAGTTCAGTCAGGCTGCGGCCACGAAACAGCACGAGATCGGCCGTGCCGCCAACGCTGAGGACGCCGGTATCGGCAAGCCCCATGGCGCGTGCAGGATTGCCGGCAACTGTCGCCGGCCAGGCGCCCACGGGATGGTCGAAATGCACGATCCGGGTGGCTTCGCGGTAGACCTCAAGCACATCGAGATCGCCGTAAGCGTAAAACGGATCACGGGTGTTGTCGGAGGCGACACAGACATTGATGCCGCGCTCTGCCATTTCGTGCAGAAGCGTCACGCCGCGCCAACGCGGTGTTGTTGCGTCCGAGCGACGATCCTGAAGATACATGTTGCACATTGGCAGCGAGACGACGGACAGGCCGGCACGGGCGACCTTGTCGAGCGTTGACTTGACCTTGTCATCCGGTTGCCTTGCCAGTGAGCAGCAATGACCGACAAGGATCTTGCCCTCGAAGCTGTGACGCAGGGCTGCGTCGGCAATGCGGTCGAGCGAGATGGCGCCCACATCATCTGTCTCATCGGCATGGAAATCCAGATCCAGCCCGAGATCCATGGCCTTGACGAACATGCGGTCGAGCAGCGCATCGATATCGGACACCATATAGGTAACCGCTCCAAGAACGCCGTTGTGGCGGGCAACGAGATCGGCCAGGCGGTTGAACCAGGCTTCGTCGCGCGCTTCATCAACGCCGAAGAGACACGCTGCCTGCAATTCGATACGGCCTTTCCAGCGCTCCCGGACGGTGTCGAAAACCGGCCAGGAGATATCTTCCTGCGGTGGGACGGAATCGAGATGGGTTCGAAGCGCCTTGGTGCCATGGGCATAGGCACAATTGAGTGAAAACTCCATGCGCCGTTCTACATCTTCGGCTGACCAGCGGGCCTTTCGATCTTCGCCCACAGCTGTCAGTGCGCCCGGGAAGCTGCCATTCGGGTTTGGTTTCCGACCCCAGATATGGCCCTTGTCGATATGGGTATGGCAATCGACGAAAGCCGGGAAAACAATGCCGCCATGACAATCGACAGTATCGGCGCCGGCCTGGTTGCTGCCCGGTGTGCGGATGCCAGTAATTGTGCCGTCTGCAATATCGACCTCGGCAAGGCCGAAACCCTCGGTGTCAAACACCATGCCTTCGGTTTGAGCCAGATGGGCCCGGTGCAGCCTGAGATTGACCAGTGAGAATGCGCCCGAAGCGGGCAGGGTGATGGAACGCGGTGTCACTCACTGCTCCTGTTTGAGCGCGCTCTCATGCCAACGGCGAAGAACGAGGTGGGAAATCCAGGAAAGAGCCAGGAAGATGATAATGCCGGTCAGCGAAATCAGGATCAGGGCTGCGAAGAGACGCGGTGCATTGAGCCGGTAGCCGGCTTCGATGATGCGGGACGCAAGGCCGGAAGACTGGCCGGCGCTGCCGGCGACGAATTCGGCGACCACTGCACCGATCAGCGCCAGGCCGCCTGCGATCTTCAATCCGCCAAGGAAATAGGGCATCGCAGCCGGAAGGCGGAGATGCCACAGCGTTTGCCAGCGGCTGGCGCCATTGAGCTTGAAATAGTCGATCAGGTTGCGGTCGACCGAATTGAGCCCCAGCGTGGTGTTGGACAGGATCGGGAAGAAGGCGACAATCCAGGCACACAGCAGCAGTTTGGTGGTCTGGTCATCAACATAGATGTTGATCAGCGGAAAGATCGCCACAATGGGTGTGACCTGCAGCACGATGGCGAAAGGAAACAGGCTCATCTCGATCCAGCGTGACTGGGTGAAGAGCACCGAGAGCCCTACGCCGCCGAACACCGCGAGCGCCAGCGACAAGACGGTGATCCGCAAGGTGACCAGCAGCGAGGAAAACAGAAGGCTGGCGTCCTGAATGAGCGTGTTGAGGACAACTCCCGGACGCGGCAGGATATATTGCGGGATCTCGTTCCAGACGCAGATGCGATCCCAGAAGATCACGGCGACCGCCATGATCATGAGCGGCAACAGCCAGCGCCCGGTGCGCTCCATTTTGCGGCTGCGCTCACGGCGCACTTCATCGGCGTCAATGATAACCGCTTGACTTGGTTCAATGGACGACATCGTCAGCCTCCAGCCCCATGGCGCGTGACAGCGTATCGGATGTATTGCGGCAGAGTTCGGCGTAGTGCGCCGACGTTCTGAATGCCGCATCGCGCGGGTAGGGCGCATCAATCGTGAGCTCTTCAAACACCCGGCCCGGATGAGCCGCCATCACAGTGATCCGGTTGGACAGGAAAACACTTTCGAAGACCGAATGGGTGACGAACAGCACGGTGAACCTGCGTTCCTGCCAAAGTTCGAGCAGATCGTTGTTGAGTTTGAACCGGGTGATCTCGTCCAAAGCTGCAAATGGCTCATCCATCAAGAGCATGCGTGGTCTGGTCACCAGCCCGCGGGCGATGGAAACGCGCATCTTCATGCCCCCGGAGAGCTCACGCGGCACCGCATTCTCAAAGCCTGTCAGGTGCACCCGTTCGAGCACCTCGGCGATCTGCGGCTCAGCCTGCTTTCGTGAGACACCCCTCAGCCGCAGGGGCAGCCAGACATTGTCATAAACGCTGGCCCAGGGCAGCAGGGTCGGCTCCTGGAAAACAAAACCGATGTCGTTTTGCTGCAGCGGCGGCCCGCGCCAGTCGACCACGCCCGAGGTGGGCGAAGACAGTCCGGCGATGATCCTGAGAGCGGTTGATTTACCGCATCCCGAAGGGCCGAGAAGGCTCATGAAGTCGCCTTCGTTGACTGTGAGGTTGACCTTCTCAAGCGCGGTGACGCCTGATGCAAAGGTCTTGCCGATCGATTGCAGGATCAGAAAGGGGCTTGTCCGGTCGGGCATGGGTATCCAGATGGTCGTCTTGCATCATCAAAAAACCGCCCGGATGAATGTCATCCGGGCGGATCAGTGTCTTATTTCTTCAGGTCGAGCCCGACGCCGGCGTTGACATAATCAAGCGTGTAAGAGGCCTTGATGTCGATGCCGTCCTTGACCACCCCAGCCTTGACCATCTTGTCGTAGAAGCTGGCGATGCGCTCATCAGTCATCGCGCCAATACCCATGGTTTCGGTATCGCCGGAATCGACAATGCCATATTCCTTGAGCTTTTCGATCGAGAACGCGATCTGCTCGTCGGTCATGTCCGGATTGTCTTTCTGAATCATGGCATTGGCGGCCGTGTTGTCACCGTAAAGGTAATTGTACCAGCCTTTGTTGGAGCCTTCGACAAAGCATTTTACCGCTTCCGGCATGCTATCGATCGTTGCCTGCATGGTCTCAATCGTGGTCGAGTAGGTGTCAAAGCCAAAGTCTGCGACAAGGAAAAGATTGGGCTTGAAACCGCCTTCGCGCTCAACGGCAAAAGGCTCGGATGTGATGTAGCCCTGTTGCGCTGACTTCGGATTGGCGATGAAGGGAGCCGGGTTGAAGGTGTAGGGAACACGCTTTGAGGCGTCAAAACCGAACTCTGTGACCATCCACTGGTAGTAGCTCTGGAAGCCGGCGTCGCCCAGGATGAACTGCTCTGCGTTCTTGAGCTCTTCCCAGGTGTCGAGGCCCTGACCGGGATGGGTCATGAGAACCTGCGGCTCCTTCTGGAACGAAGCAGCTACCACCTTGACCGGGATGTTCTGTTCGACTGCAGAGAAGGCTTCGAGCATGTTGCCACCCATGTGGAACTCGATCTTTCCTGCAAGCAGAAGCGCGCGGTTGTTCACCTGCGGGCCGCCCTGGGCGATGGTCACGTCGAGGCCGCATGCGGCATAGGTGCCATCGGCAACGGATTGATAAAAGCCGCCGTGCTCGGGTTGTGCCAGCCAGTTCGTTCCAAACGTGACTTTTTCAGCTGCGGATGCCTGTGCACCGAAGGCCAGAATAACGGCTACAGCGGCCGAGGAGCGAAGAAGAAGCGTCATATACACCATCCCTTTGTTTTGAACGGGGTTTCGAATCACCCCTTTGATTTTGCCAACTCACCATTCCTGCAAGCGCCATGCCACAAGGGGCGGGCGCGAGCCAGTCGGTGATTCCCGTGAAGGTACGCTTTCGCATTTGCCAAAACTGCATCGTGCGTGAACAAGCTGCCCAAATTTTCGCCTTCGATTGACGTGCTGCATTCAGATTGGACCATTCTGAAGCGGTTTGGAATAGACTGAGAAAACTTTGTGGGTTTAATGGGCACGGATCCAGATCAGCACAGAGACATTTGCCATGAAGCACCATACGCCGAATTCAATCAGGGCCCCGTTTGCCCGCTACAGCCATGGTGTGGAAGTGCCTCCGGGCTATCGCCTGATGCTCTGCTCGGGGCAATTGTCGATCACGGTCGAAGACGAGATTCCGGAGACAGCTGAGGCGCAGACGGAATTGGTTTTCGAGAATATCGCGGCAGTGCTGGAGGCGGCAGGCATGAAACTCACGGATATCGTAAGGATCAACGCCTATGTCACGGATCGGGCTCATTTGCCCGGTTACATGAAGGTACGCGACAGATTGTTTGGTGATCCGGCGCCGGCCTCGACATTGATGATCGTGTCGGGTTTCGCGCGCGAGGCCTTCAAGGTGGAAATTGAAATCATTGCCGCTGCGCCGGAATGAAATCTCAAGGATAATGACGATGGCACGCAAAATCTGGTGGGGCGACTTCACAACGCGCGAGTTCGACGGACTTGATCCCGAACGGACAATCGCAGTGCTTCCGATCGCTGCCATCGAGCAGCACGGGCCGCATCTTCCGGTTTCGACCGACAGCTCAATCATGCTTGGCATGCTTGAGACGGTCATCAAGCAAACGCCCGACGATCTCGACATCAGGATCCTGCCGATCCAGTCGGTCGGAAAATCCAACGAGCATCTGCATGCGCCTGGTACGCTGACGATTCCCGCAACCACCCTGATCGATCACTGGGTGGAATTGGGGCATTCGATCGCCCGCGCCGGCGTCCGCAAGGTTGTGCTGGTCAATTCGCATGGTGGCAATGAAGAGGTGATTGGCATTGTCGCGCGCGAGCTTCGCGTTCGGGCCCGGATGCTGGCGGTCAAGACTTCCTGGATGCGCTTCGGTCTGCCTGATGGGCTCTACAGCAAGACGGAGACGTCCTACGGCATCCACGGAGGCGATGTGGAAACGTCGCTGATGCTGCATTTCCGGCCTGAGCTGGTGGCCTTTGACAAGGCCGAGAACTTTGTCTCGGCGGTCACGCGCGCGGAAAATGCGTTCGAGCTGCTGCGGCATACCGGAACCCATGCCTTTGGCTGGATTGCCAGCGATCTCAATCCAGCCGGAGCGGTTGGAGAAGCAGCACTGGCAACGGCAGAAAAGGGTGAGGCGACAGCGCAGCACCAGGCCGACGGCTTTCTGAGGCTGATGGCAGATGTGCGGTTAGCAAAGCTTGACGAGTGGCTGGCTTGATTGGCTAGTTTGGTTGGCTGGCATGGGTCAGTGCGGCGAGTGGAAGAGTGACGCCGTTGATTGCCGGTTTTCAGAGAAGACAGGATATCAGCTGCAACCGATGCTCAGGGCTTGGGAATTGTCTTGATGCGCCCGATCATGTTGACAACTTCGGTATTGAGAAGCTTTGAAAACTTGACGTTGATCGTGAATTTGCCTTGTGATCTGGCTTTACCGCGAACTTTGGATTTCACGCCGGGGATAGTCAGTTGCACGTCCTCGACCTTGTGCGGAAAATAATCCGAGGTGAGAAGGCAGCCGTCCTCGCATAGATTTACGAGCCAGCACGGAACACTGACCGTCTCTTCACGTTCACGTTGGCGAACAAGGGCGATAACCGGACAATTTGCATCGCGGCGAGGGTAGACGCGCCTCTTGTCCTTTATCTCCTCACCGTGCTGCGTAATCATGTAATTCTTTGGCTTCATGGATTGGCCCTCACTTAGCCGCAGACAGTTGAGTACGAATTTTGCCGTACGGATGCTAATTAAGCGTTTAGATATTTGCTCGATAGTGAGGGGTTAATGCTGGTAGATTGTGACTTCGGGTCGATTTGGTCCCGCAATAGAGGGCATTGTCGGTTATTCATTCCGATTACAATCAGTGCTCCGGCTTCCAGAGACTGAAACCTTGCAAGAGATCAAAATGGCCGGGCAAACAAAGCTCCCGGCCATTGGGTCAGATGTTTCTATTGTTTACACAGCCGCGAAATCAGGCGTCGAGAACCGCTTCGAATCCTTCGAAATTCGGGTGGCCTGCATACATTCCCTTGTTATTGCCCGCGTTCTTGTGGGCATTGCGGAAATTCTCGGAATGGGTCCAGTCGACAAAGTTCTCGTGGGTCTCCCAGACTGTGTGCGATGCATAGAGTGTCTGCCCGGTTTCCTTGTTTTTCGGTCCTTTCAGCAGGTGAAATGACTGAAAGCCCGCGACCTCCTTCAAGCTGGAATCGCGATTGCGCCAGACGTCTTCAAAAGCGGTTTCATGGCCTTCGTTGATGATGAAGCGGTTCATGGCGATAAACATTGGTAGATCTCCTTGGTATCAAATCGTGTTGGTATGTCTGGCACCGAGAGGATATTGCTTCTCGGCAAATGTTGATGGCGGAATGGTGGAACCACCTCATTTTGTTTGTTTTCAGGCAATTGACGTAACGATTCCAGATTAAAATCACTTGTCTCAGTCCTGCTTACAAAGCTTTCGCCTGCTGTTTTGTGACTTAGGAAGCGGTCGGTGGTTTGTGTGTGATGCGTCTGGCTATCTCCTGAATTCGATGGGAATGACAAAGCGGGTCTGGGCGCCCGCTGGTGGTTTCGGAAACGGCGCGGCGCGTTTGACATGCGCAACTGCAGCGCGATCAATCCTTGCATTGCCGGAGCTTCTGGCGACTGAAATGCTTACAGCCTGCCCGCTGGATGTGACATTAAATTTCACATGGGCGACGCCTCGTCCGCCTGCATTTCGCTGCCTTGTCCTGGCGATCTTGGCGTACACCTTGCCGGGATAGTTCGAGGCTGCGGCGTTGCCGGAGGCCGTGGACTTTGGGTTCGATTTGCTCTTGCCGCTGGATGCGGCCCTGGCTTCGATCTTTCCATCCTGGGATCCGGACTTGTTGGAAACTTTCGATTTGGACTTGCTGCTTCCGGCGCTGGATTTCCTTGGCTGCTCCGGCTTCTTGTTTTTTGGCTTGGCGATGGGCTTTGGGGTGGGTTTGGGCTTTTCGACCGGAGTCACGGTTTCTGCGGGTTTAACAGGCTTGATCTGAGCATCAGCCGTTTCCGACTCCACTCTCTCAGGCTGTTGAGCTGGCGGCTGGGCCGCAGCGAGCCCTGGCTTGACCGGATCCGTTGTTTCCGCAGGTGCCGAAGGCACCAGGCTTTCAGATTGCGCAGGCGTGATCTTGAACCGGGGCTGGGAGACTGTGCTGGAGGTGACAGGAGTTACCGGCTTTGCAGCATCACTGGGCGCTTCGACAGGTTGGGTCGGCAGACTTTCTGTAGGCGGTGTCGCGACTGCACTGTCCTCGGTCTCAACCGGATCAAGCCGGTCACCGGCTTTGACAAGATCGGCAAAATTACTGCCCAAGGCCGCTACCTGGTCGCTGTCGCTGCCTTCAATCTGGACATCCACTTCGAACTTTGGCGCGATCGCTATCGCACCGACATGCAGCAGGGATGATGCAAGCAATGCGGCAACAGCTGCGAAGCGCAGTCTGGACGCGGGTTTTATCACGGGTTCATTCCCTGCTCGGTGACGAGCATGATCTTTTCGGCGCCCAGGCTGCGCAGTTCGTTGCCGATATCAATGAGTTTCACTGCTGAGAGTTTCCGATCGGGAACAAGACGAATTTCCTTCAGGTCGTCCGGTGCGGATTCCTGTTTGATTGTCACGTAATGCGCAGGGGTGATCAGCGCGCCACGGTATTTCATCAGGCCGTCCGGCATGATGACGAGCGCGTCCGGCGGCTTCTGGTTCTCCAGATCGGCGGTCGACACCAGCTTGAGTTCGCTGTCGAGCGGCGGCGCGATCTGGGCGGCGACAATGAAAAAAATCAACATCAGGAAGACAATGTTGATGAGCGTGATTGTCGGTTCGGGCTTGGACCGGGGCGGCGATGTCGGAACTATTCGCATCAGTCGGCCTACCTTACGATTTGCACATTGATATCGGGCGACTTCCGCAAGACCAGCAACATGTCGACAAGTTGCTGGGAATCGGCGGTTTCGTCGACGGACAGTATGATCGCGTTGACCTGGGCTGATGTTTTCAACCGCTCGATCTCAATGGCAAGCGCGTCCTTTCCAAACTCGACGCCATTGAGCAGCACACGGTTACCGGTCAGCTTCAGAAACGCCGGCACGCTTGCCTGAGCACTTGTGCTCTGGCCGCCGGATGCACCCAGTTCTACGTCGGAAAATCTGGAAAACGTTGAACTGAGCATGAAAAACAGCAACAGCAGAAAGATCACGTCGATGAGCGACGTCATCGAAAACTGACGTCGTCTCGGTCCTGAAACCTCAAGCCGCATCAGCGGGCACAGGCCATGCGCCTGTCCTGGAAGCTTGCCCGCGCGGCTCGTCAAAAGCCATCTGGGCGAGGGGATTGAGAATACGGGTTACGGCTGTTTCAATGGCGATCTGATGCCGCTCGACCCGGCTTTCGAAATAGGTGAGCGCTATGCTTGTGGGCATGGCAACGGCAAGGCCGACCGCGGTCGTCAGCAGGGCCACCCAGATGCCGCCGGCCAGCACTGAGGGGTCAACGCTGTTGCCAGACTGCTGCAAGGCCTGAAATGCGGTGATCATCCCGAGCACTGTACCGAACAACCCGATCAGCGGTGCGATCTGCGCAATGGTGTCGAGAACGCGGAAACCGCGCTGGAGCGTCTTGATATGGGCGTTGGCGCTGACGGCGAGCACATCTTCGAGATCGCTGCGAGAGACATCCCGATCGCCATACTGGCGCTTGAGGCGGACCGCCAGCGATGCGATAGACCTGACGGCTTCGTCGGTGCCGAGCCTGAGAGCCTTGAATTGCCAGAGCTTGAACAGTGCAGTCGCCACGGCGACCACCGACAGCCCCAGCAGCAGGACAACGACCGGACCACCGATATCGATGAACTGCTGAATGCGGGCGAAGGGGTTTGCAATGAAGTTCATCCGACAATCTCCGTTTTTGAGGAACTCTTGAGCTCAAGCCGCTCGATGCATTCGGTGCCCTTAAGCGCTTGTCCCTTGCAGGATGCTGCGCCATTGATGAGGACACGCCCGATGTCGCCGCACCGCGTGTCGGGCAGATCAAACTGGCGAACCCGTGTCTTGCCATCAGGCAGGGCCTGGAAGTCGAAAAGCGCAAAGCGATTGACCGTGCCTGCGGCGTCAAAAAGCACGGTTTCAAGCGCCATTTCATCTATCGATGTACCGGTGGCGTTGGTTGCAACGAACACCAGCCGGCAGGCCTGGTCGACCTGTTCCAGCGCATTGAGATCGATGGAAAGCTTGGGCTGGCTGTGGTCTTCCGAATGCACGGCAGTGGCGGCAACCGAAAGCCCCACACAGAGCGTCAGAATTGCAAGTTTGGGGCTTACGATTGCCATTTTCAGTCTCCTTGGTTGTTACCAGCCGAACTGCTTGGCAAGCGTGACCTTGAAGGTCCGGCCCTTGCCGTTGTCATTGGACAGGAAGTCCCGGTACTTGGTGTCGAAGACGTTTTCGACCCGGAACGAAGCCTCCCAGCCCTTGAACTGGCTGTCCTGGTCCGGCCGCCAGTTGATGTAGACGTCATGGGTGTTGAAGGCCCGGCGCTTCAGAGCTTCGGCAGCAAAATCCGTGGTCGTTGCCGCCGGGACGGGGACCTGCGTTTCGGCGAAGACGAAGCGGCCTTCCCAGCCGAATGTCAGTCCCCGATCAGGCAAGCGGTAGCCGGCACCGATGTTGACTTCAGCCGGTGCAACTTCGGTCAGGGCTGCGTTGTTGGTGAGATCGGTTCCGACCGTCAGGCCGAGGCCTGCATCGGCGAAGAAATTGTTGCTTTCGTAGCCTGCCTCGAACTCGACACCGTAGATTTCTGCCCTGCCGACATTGATGTATTGCGGATACTTGTTGCGCTGACGAACGATGAGATCATCGATCTTGTTGTAGAAGGCGGTGGTCTTGAAGTCGAAACTGTCGCCTGCCTGCATCAGGTCCGTGGTGGAGACGACAAAGCCCATTTCGTAGTTGTTGGACTTTTCCTTCCTCAGGCCAAGGCTGTAGTTTGGCGTGACGCCCGCGCCGTAATCATTGGAGTAGATTTCGTCGAGGGATGGAAACCTCTCGGTATGGGCATAGGAGCCGAAGACCGAGAAATTGTCCGTGAACTTGTAAAGTGCTGCGAGCTTGGGAGAGAAGGCCGTATCGGTCTTGTCGTCAGGAACCTGGTTGCCTGTCAGCGTGCCGACCGAGTCGGCACCGCTGAGCCGCTGGTAATCCAACCGGACCCCGGGGATCAGCGTCAGCTTGTCATTCCAGATGAATTCGTTCTGAACGAAGAACCCGGCCTGGAAATCGGTTCCTTCCGGGTGATGCCCGAGAGGCGTGGCAGTGCCGGTTGTCCGGTTCTGCTGGATCAGCTGGCCACCGACCGTCAGGTAGTTCTCGAACGTGTCGCCGGTCCACTCGAACGTGTTCTGACCGAGAAACTGGTAACTCTCATACCCGTAGGTTGAATCCTGACCGAGACCGTTGCCACCAAGCGACGCGTTGGTCTGCTGGTTTGTGATGTTGTTGTAGGACAATGTCAGCTTCAGATCGAGCCACGGGTTGTCGGTCGCGGCATCCTCATAGGAAATTTGCGCCTGTTTGTTGTTGACCACGCGGTCAACCGTTCCGAAGACACCCGTCGGCTGCAGCTGCGAATAGGCCTGGTTGTCCTGGTCGCTGGTAAACTGGCTGTAGCTCAGCTGCACTTTGCGCTCTTTGGCTTCATCCAGATAGAACGTGCCCTTGGCCAGACCGTTCGGCGTGGTGAATTCGGATCCCTGCACGATTGCGCCATCACCATCGCGGAACGCGTTTGCCGTACGATAGTTTCCGGTCAGCAGCACTTCCGCATAAGCACCAAGGCGCATGGCAAGAATGGCGCTTCCCAGATAGCCGTCCGGGTTGGAATCGTAGCTGCTCTTGAGCTTGAGTGATCCGGTCTGGCCTTCTGCGAGAAAGTCGGATGCGTCCTTGGTGGTGAAGTTGATCACTCCACCGAGCGCGCCCGAACCATAGAGCGTCGACGAGGCCGGTCCACGCAACACTTCGACGCGCTTGAACAGTTCGGGATCATTGAAGAAACCGCCCATGCGGTACTGCTCGAAAAACTGCGGTACGCCGTCCACATTGACGAGAATGCGGCCTTCGTCTGATGCGGATTCGCCCTTGCCAATGCCGCGAATGTTGAAGGACTGGCCGAGTGCCCGATTGGAACCACCGACGACACTGACGTTGGGAATATCCTTGAGAAGATCGGTGACCGTGGTCGCCTGCTTGTCGTCAAGATCAGCCTGATCGAGTGCGGTCACAGCCTGGGGTGTGTCGGTGGCCACCTTGGCGCGCCCGGCGCCAAGGACCAGCCGCTGCAGCAGGGTGAAGCCGTTCTGCGGCTTGGCTTCCTCCTGGGCAGAGGCTGATGGCACCGCTGTAAGTGCCGTTGTTGTGCACAGTGCCAAAGTCACTGCAGTGCGAGTCATTGTTGTTCTGATAGCAGTCATAACGCCCTTACCTGATCCAATTTTTGTTGAATGGCTGGCTGGCGACACGCTTGCTTGCCCGCTGGTGAAGCGGTCCCATTTGACGTCGAAATCAAACTTGACATTTCCACTCAGCTTATGCGAAACACCGATTACTAAATGTGGAGCGTTTTAGTCAAGTTAAAAACGCACAGACGATTTCGCCAAGCCAGCGCACAGCCAGCCAGGCCAACAAATGGATGTTGACCTTGGAAAAAAATCCCACCGAAAACAGTCTGCCAGAGCACCCCTTCGAGCCTTCACACGCTGACGGGTTTATCGAATCTCGGGCGCTGTTCGGCGCGCGCAAGGAGGTGGCCATCGAACATGACGGGGCCGTCTACCTCTTGAAAATTACCAAACAAAACAAACTGATACTCAACAAGTGAGCAGGCGAATGACCACGACAAGTTTACCCGATTCAGCAGCTATCAAAGCAGCCCGAAACGAAAATCCGAAAATGCGCGAACGCGATCTCGCAAATCAGCTGGGGATATCCGAAGCCCAGTTTCTGGAAGCCTTCGTCGGCGAACATGTCGAACGGATAGAGCCGGACATCGACGTTTTCTTCCCGATGCTGCATGAGGCCGGGGAAGTGATGGCGTTGTCGCGCAACGTCAATGCGGTTCATGAGAAGACGGGTGTCTACGAGAAATTTGCGTCGGGAAAACATGCCTCGATGGTGCTCGGCAAGGATATTGATCTTCGCATTTTCCCCAAGCACTGGCGTCACGCCTACCACGTTTCAAAGACGCTGGAGAATGGATCGGCACAGCACAGTTTCCAGTTCTTTGATGTGCGCGGAAATGCGGTTCATAAGGTGTTTGCCCGTGAGGCCACCGATCTGGATAAATGGAACCTGATCCGCACAAGGCTTGAGAAAACGGACGCCGGGCCGGCCTTCAAGGCTGCCGCAGCGGTAAAGCCTGCGGAAACACCGACGCCGGAAGCGATTGCCGATCTCAGGGAGATCTGGGCAACGATGGAAGATACCCATCAATTTCAGGCGATGCTGCGCAAGACCGGGATCTCGCGTCATCAGGCCATTCGTCTTGTCGGCAGCGATTTCGCAACCAGGCTCGCTGACAATGCCGCCGACATTCTGTTCGAGCAGCTGTCCGTGCTGCAGGTTCCGATCATGGCCTTTGTCCGCAACCCGGGCATCTTGCAAATTCACTCCGGCCCTGTGACCAACATCAAGCAGGTAGGGCCATGGCTCAACGTGCTGGACACCGGTTTCCACTTGCACCTCCGAAAGGATCAGTTCAAGGCGATCTGGCTTGTGCGGAAGCCCACGAAGAGCGGCGACATCTTCTCCATCGAGATCTTTGATGATCGCGATGAACAGGTCATCCTGATCAATGGAGATCGGCGCGGCGGCGATGTCTCCGAAAGTGTCTCGCAGTGGGATGGCGTGGTCCACGCACTGCCGCGTGCCGAGGTTCTGGCAGATATGGAGCCGGCACAATGAGCAATACACTGCACCAACGGGTGACGGGCATAGTTCGCCGAACCGTACTTGTGGCCGGACTGGCTTTGGCGGTATCAACAGCGATAGGGTCTTTGCCACTGACATCCGCCGTGGCAGCGGCAGAAGATGCCAAGGCGCAAAGAGTCCTGGCCATTGGCGGCGCGGTGACCGAAATCGTCTACGCGCTAGGCGAACAGGACCGGTTGGTAGGCCGCGATTCCACCTCCAGTTACCCGCCGGAAGCGACAGAATTGCCGGATGTCGGCTATATTCGTGCCCTTTCGCCCGAAGGCGTCTTGTCGGTCAAGCCGGATCTTATTCTGGCACGCGAGAACAATGGCCCGCCCGAAGCGGTCGAGGTGCTCAAGAGCACAGGTGTGCGCTGGGTCGATGTACCGGATGACTTCACACTTGAAGGCATTGACGAAAACATATCGATCATTGCCGCCGAACTGGGGGTTTCCGACAAGGGGGATGCCCTGAGAAAGAAGGTTGCGAGCGATATCGCTGAAGCCCGGGACCATCTGGCTGGCATCGAACGCAAGCAGAAGGTGATGTTCGTGCTGGCACTCACGGACGACAAGATCAACACGTCGGGCTCCAACACGTCGGCAAATAGCATCATCGAACTTGCTGGTGGCGAGAATGTCATCACGGAATTCGAAGGCTACAAGCAAATCAGCAATGAAGCGGTGATCAATGCTGCGCCGGACGTGATCCTGATGATGAACGGTCGCGGGGAATCTGCGGATCACAATGCGATCAACGCGTTGCTTGAAGAGCATCCGGCGCTTTCGACCACTCCGGCGGTCAAGAACGGCAGGATCATCCGCATGGACGGGCTGTTATTGCTTGGTTTTGGGCCGCGCACAGGGGAGGCGATCACTCAACTGGCAGAAGCGTTTTATGGCGATGAGCATTAGTCACGACGCTACTGCGTACCGATCCATGAGCGCGCCTGCCGGCGACAGGACGGTTCTGGCCCGCAGGATGCTGGTTGTGCTGGCGATCGTGCTCATGTTGACCGCGCTGTTCAGTCTTGCCTCCGGGGCCACCGATACGTCGGCGGTCTCGGTGGTCTGGGCGCTTGTGTCCGGCCAGGACGGCCTGATCAGCGCTGTGGACCGCGTCGTCATTGTCGATATTCGCATGCCGCGCACCTTGCTTGGCATATTGATCGGTGCGTCGCTGGCCGTTTCCGGGGCAACCATGCAGGGGCTGTTTCGCAATCCGCTGGCGGATCCCGGTATTGTCGGCGTATCGGCCGGCGCGGGTCTGGGCGCGGTGATGTTCATCGTGCTTGGCGGCGGTGTTCTGGCGCCGGTGGCGGCGGTGTTCGGCATCTATCACATTCCGTTTGCGGCCTTTCTTGGTGGGTTGCTGTTCACCTTTGCGCTGTACCGGATATCAACCCGCAATGGCCGGACGTCTGTCGCAACCATGCTGCTTGCCGGCATCGCGCTGGGCGCCATGGCCGGAGCATTTACCGGGCTTTTGATCTTCTGGGCGGATGACGCGCAGTTGCGGGATCTGACGTTCTGGGGATTGGGCTCGATTGCAGGGGCGACATGGCTGAAGGTCTTTGCCGTGGCACCGATCATACTTCCTGTCTTGTTGTTTTCACCCTTCATGGCGCGGGGACTGAATGCGATGACGCTGGGTGAGGCGACCGCGCAGCATCTGGGCGTCAATGTGCAGGTGTTCAAACGGGTGGCCATCGTCATGGTCGCGGCTGCGACAGGGGCATCGGTCGCGGTCTCGGGCGGGATCGGCTTCGTCGGCATTGTCGTGCCGCACCTGTTGCGCCTGTTCATGGGGCCGGATCATCGCTTCCTGCTTCCGGCCTGCGCGCTGCTCGGCGCGATCATGCTGCTGTTTGCCGACGCGATTGCGCGGCAGATCGTGGCGCCGGCCGAGCTTCCGATCGGCATTGTCACGGCCACCATCGGCGCGCCATTCTTTCTCTGGATCCTGCTGCGCAGGCGCGGACTTATGGACATCTGACATGCTGGAAGCAAAAAATATTCGTGTGCGCCTGGGCAAGGCCGACATTCTGCACGGTATCGATATGCAGGCTGCGAAAGATCAGTTCACGGTGATCATCGGGCCAAACGGGTCGGGCAAGACCACCTTGTTGCGGGCGCTGACGGGTGAGATCCGGTTTGACGGCGAGGTCCATCTCAATGGCGTCGATATCGCCAAGGCGCGTCCGCTCGATCTTGCAAGCCTTCGCGGAGTGCTGCCGCAATCGGCCAATCTGTCGTTTCCGTTCACCGTGCATGAGGTGGTCCGGCTCGGCCTGACGGCGGGGGTTCATGCGGATGTCGATGTTCCCTCTCGGATTGACGAGGCCTTGGCTGCCGTCGACATGAACGGATTTGGCGGGCGGCTTTACCAGGAACTCTCCGGCGGCGAGCAGCAGAGGGTTCAGCTGGCGCGGGTTCTGACGCAGGTCTGGGAGCCGGTATTTGAAGGGCAGCCGCGGTGTCTGTTTCTCGATGAACCGATTTCGAGCCTCGATATCAAGCACCAGCTTCAGATCATGCAGATTGCCAGAAGCTATGCCAATGCCGGCGGCGGTGTCATCGCCATCCTGCACGATCTCAATCTGACGGCGCATTTTGCCGATCATGTGGTGCTGATGAACCGGGGCCAGGTGCATGCCTGTGGCGACCCGCGAGAGGTTCTCACGCCGCATAATCTGGAAGCCGTTTATGGCTGCCCGATGGCCGTGGGCCAAGTCCCGCCGGGAATGGATTTCTTCGTGCTGCCGTTGATCGCTGGCGGTTAGACCACACCCGAATTTCTGGCAGCCATCGATTGTCACTGCTGGCCCAGCGCGCTAGCTTCCGCGCAATCGATACAGGGAATCCCCATGACTGCTGCACCACACCTTTTCCAACCGATGACTTTGCGCGGGATCTCGACCCGCAACAGGGTCGTGATTTCTCCGATGTGCCAGTACTCGGCCCATGATGGACATCTCGACGACTGGCATCTGGCCCATCTCGGCCGCTTTGCCATCGGCGGGGCAGGGATCGTCTTCACGGAAGCCACGGCAGTGCAGAAGCGCGGGCGCATCACCCATGGCTGCCCCGGACTGTGGGCCGACAGCCAGATCCCCGGCCATGCAAGGGTTGCCCAGTTTGCCCTCAGGAACGGCGCGATCCCGGCAATCCAGCTGGGCCATGCCGGCCGCAAGGGTGGCATGCAGCGGCCCTGGTTCGGCAACGGCCCTTTGAACGAAGCGGATATTGCGCGGGGCGACATGTCCTGGACGCCTGTCGCGCCGTCCGAGCTACCGGTGGCGGATGGATGGCCGGTGCCGCATGCGCTGACAAAATCGGAGATCGGCGAGCTGATTGACGACTATGCCTCAGCAGCAAGCCGCGCGCTTCAAGCAGGCTACAAGATTGCCGAAATCCACGGCGCGCACGGCTATCTGGTACACAGTTTCCTCTCACCGCTGTCCAACAAGCGCACCGACGAGTATGGCGGCAGCCTGAAGGGACGCATGCGGCTTGCACTCGAAATTGCCGAACGGGTGCGGTCTATCTGGCCCGACCATCTGCCGCTGTTCTTCCGCACATCCGCCGTCGACGGCACGCCCGAAGGCTGGTCGCTGGATGACACCGTTGTGCTGGCCGGCGAACTCAAGCGCATCGGTGTTGACGTGATGGACTGTTCATCGAGCGGCATCGCGGGCGCAGCGACCGCCAGCGGAAGCCAGAAGCGGCAACCCGGTTTTCAGGTCGGCTATGCCGAGCGGGTTCGCAAGGAAGCGGACATGACAACGATGGCGGTGGGCCTGATTACTCATCCGCAGCAGGCAGAGGCCATATTGGCTGACGGCCGGGCTGACCTGATCGCGATTGGTCGCGAGGCGCTTGTCGATCCCAATTGGGCGCTGCATGCGGCGCGCGACCTTGGCTACGATACCACATTCGAGACCTGGCCGCGCCAATCGGGCTGGTGGCTCGCGGGGCGGCAGAAGACGTCAGACTTTTACGAGCCCCATGGCTGACGCAGCGTTGGGGGGCCAGTATCAAGGTCGCCAGTCAAGCGCCCTATCGAGGGTTCGTCCTGGCTTCAGGATCACCCCCAGCGCTGTCTCAAGCTGACACTTCTGCATTCATTCCTGTTGGTCCTTTAGGCTCGGTCGACATGATTGTTCAATTTGGCTATTGGAACCGTCTGAGGAATGCGACGAGACGAGTGGGAGGAGCTGTTCGAAATGACCGATAAAAGGGTGATGATCGCCGGTGGCGGCATTGGTGGGCTTTCACTTGCGCTGACATTGCACCAGATCGGCGTCGAGTGCGTGGTGTTTGAAGCGGTCAGGGAATTAAAGCCGCTAGGCGTTGGCATCAATCTCCAGCCAAATGCTGTCCGCGAACTTTTCGACCTTGGTTTCACCGCTGCAGACCTCGATGCCATCGGGGTGCCGATCAAGGAGTGGGCGCTCGTGAGCACCAAGGGGCAGGAGATCTATTCCGAGCCGCGCGGTCTGCTGGCGGGCTATGACTGGCCGCAATATGCTGTCCACAGGGGCGCGTTTCACATGGCGCTCTACAAACGCTTTGTCGAGCTCGCCGGCAAAGATGCCGTTCGGGTTGGCTGCCGCGCCACAGGCTACGAGGTGAACGCCGAAGGCGGCGTGACCGTGACGCTGAAGACGGCATCAGGCGAAGAGGTTCGCGAAAGCGGCGCGCTGCTGATCGGGGCGGACGGGATCCATTCGGCAATCCGGGCGCAGATGCATCCGGATCAGCCACCGATCCACTGGGGTGGCGCCGTGATGTGGCGGGGCACGTCGCGTGTCAAGCCGATCCGCACCGGGGCGTCCTTCACCGGGTTGGGCACGCACCGCCACCGGATGGTGATCTACCCGATTTCCCATCCCGATCCCGAAACCGGGCTGGCGCTGGTCAACTGGATTGCCGAGGTCACCTATGATGACCCGTCTGCACACGAGACCGTGGGCTGGTTTCGCCAGGTCGGCGTCGAGGATTTCATCCACCATTTCGAGAGCTGGACCTATGACTGGCTGGACGTCCCGGAGATGATCCGTGGCGCCGACATCGCCTTTGAAAATCCGATGATCGACCGCGATCCGATCCCAACCTGGGTGGATGGGCCCGTTGTCCTGATGGGGGATGCGGCGCACGCCATGTATCCAACCGGTTCGAACGGTGCGAGCCAGGCTGTCGTCGACGCCCGAACGCTGGGCGCAAAATTCCTGGCCCATGGTGTCGGGCCCGATGCACTGGCCGCCTACAATGCGGACCTGTGCGAGCCGATCTCGGCGCTGATCTTGCGCAACCGTGGCGCGGGGCCATTCGGACTGCTCAACATCGTCAACGACCGCACTGGTGGTGACTTCGATGATATCGACGACGTCGTTCCGGCGGCAGAAAGGGCTGATTTCATGGCGAAATACAAATCCGCCGCCGGGTTTGCCCGCGATACTCTGACTGCGGCTCCACAGACAATTGCCGCAGGTGCAAGAGTGGCGGGCTAGACCACTGTAGCGCGGATGGGATGCTGCTCCAAGCGCTGGCGCGCATGTTTAGCTCACCTCAAGCCAGCATCGGGTGGCCGGGAACACAGATATCTGAGCGGCGCCGGCACGGCGTTCGAAACTTCTGAATATCGGGGGGTAATTGGTGAGAGCGCAGGGGTTCGAACCCTGGACCTACTGATTAAAAGTCAGTTGCTCTACCAGCTGAGCTACGCTCTCCAAAGACCCGGACCGAACGTTTGTGGCGTCGGTCCGAATGGCGCGGAACATAGGCAGGCATCTGCATATGGTCAACTGTAAAAAACCGGCGCTGAAGTGTTTTTTCAAAGTGCTTTGATCAAGGCCTGAAAGTACCGTCAGAAGCTGATTTTTCTGCGTTAAACGATGTCTTTGGCCGACCTACATGGATGTGAAACCGGAATCATGCGCTGCGCTCCAAAACGTGACTGGCGGAGCGGCAGGCTGGCGGTTAGATAGGGGCTTGGGCCGCACCTTGCGGTATTTGTCAATCGTACCGCCCGACAAAGGGATCCTGATTTCGTGATCATCGCCGACATTTCGCTCCTTACCGTCATTCTGGCCGGCGCATTGTCTTTCCTGTCGCCTTGTGTATTGCCGCTGGTGCCGCCCTATCTGTGCTACATGGCAGGCGTTTCGGTGGAAGACTTCCGCGGCAGCGGGCCTGATACAAAGGCGCGGGATACCCGGCGAGCTGTGTTTTTCACCTCGCTTTTTTTCACTTTTGGCTTTGCCACCGTGTTTGTGGCGCTGGGCGCCGGGGCCTCAAGCATAGGCTCTGCGTTGCGTCAGCACATGGATCTGCTGGCCCAGTTGGGTGGTCTCGTCATCATCCTGATGGGTCTGCACTTCCTCGGCGTATTCCGGATCGGCCTTCTGGCGCGCGAAGCTAGGTTTTCGGGCGCAGGCAAGCCAGCAACGCTTTCGGGTGCCTATCTGATGGGGCTGGCGTTTGCCTTCGGCTGGACGCCGTGCATCGGGCCGGTGCTGGGCGCCGTGCTGGGAGTTGCCGCAGGCAGAGAAACCGTGAGTGCCGGTGCGCTGTTGCTCGCCGCCTATTCGCTGGGCCTGGCGGTTCCGTTCTGGATTGCAGCACTGTTCTCGGAACGCTTCATGCGGTTCTCGCAGAGATTCCGCAAACATCTCGGTACGATCGAAAAGATCACCGGCGCACTATTGGTGCTGACCGGCATTCTGTTCCTGACAGGGGGCATGGCCACCATGGCCTACTGGCTGCTTGAAACATTCCCGGCACTGGGCCGTATCGGCTGAGCGATCTGGTCGGTTATGCCAAGCCGGTTCAGGTTGTGCGTTTCGGAGCGGTTGCGAGCACCAGGCCGGCGAGCACGGTGATGATGCCGATCGCATGGTGGGTTTTGAAAGGCTCGCCGAGAACCAGTACTGCCAGGCCGACCCCATAGGGCGGCAACAGATACATGAAGACGCTGGCAGTCGAGGCACCAAGCCGCGCGATGCCATACTGGTAGCCGGAGAACGCAAGCAGCGACGAGAAGACAACAATGCCGGCAATGCCGCCCCAGGCACTCCAGGTATGCGGCATCAACGCACCGGTGAGGAACTCCCACAGTGCGAAGGGCGCCAGCAGCAGTGCTCCGGACAGCGTGACGACGGCAAAAAGTGCCGAGACAGGCAGCGCGGCGGTGCGGCGGCCCTTGAGCAGGACCGAATAGCCCGCCCAGGACAGGGCCGCGAAAATGAACATCAGATCACCGAGATTGAAGGACGATCCGGCAAGTTCGGTGAAGTTGCCCTTGAGCACTATAATTGCCACCCCGAGGAAGCCGATCAGAATACCGGCAATTTCCCGCCAGCTGGTGGCCCGGCCAAAGAACAGGCGTTCGAGAATGATGATCATCAGTGGCGACGTGGTGTAAATCAGCGTGCCATTGGTAGCCGTAGTAAATTGCAGGGCGTAGTAGACGCCGGCACCGCAGATCCACATGCCGAGGAATCCCAACAGCAGCCAGTGCACCGGATGGCTGGTGACATAGGTCCGAACCCGATCCCGCGCCATCCACAGAAACGGTGAAAGCACCAGGGCTGCAGCAGCCCAGCGAAGGAAGGCAAGTGTGAACGGCGCCACTTCGTGTATCGTAGACCGGCCAAAAATCAGGTTCGATGAAAAGAACAGCGGCGTCAGCAGCATGACGGTCAAGGGTATGAAGCGCGCGAGAGAAGGTTTCCCGGCGGGGTCGGCATTGGCAGTCACGGGGGCAGTCATGGGGGCTTCCATATCGCGGCAATGTTTGCTTGAAGGAGAATGATTGAGGTTCCGGTGCTATAGGGTCCGGCACGGGTAAACAAGCGATTCGATGAAGAGGTGATGGAATGGCGCGGACTTGTCTGGCTGTCGTGCTTGCGGCGGGCGATGCGACACGAATGAAGTCGTCGAAATCCAAGGTGCTGCATACGGTCGGCAACCTGCCGCTGATCGCGCATGTGACGCAGGCAGCGGCAGCGGCGGGCGTGAACAAGGTGGCGCTGGTGGTCGGCAGGGATGCCGAACTGGTGACGCAAGCTGCGAAGACCGGCCTTGACGTTCCTGTGACAGCTGTCGAGCAGATCGAGCGCAAGGGTACCGGACATGCGGTGTTGATGGCGCGTGATGTCATTGGAGAAGGCTTTGACGATGTCGTGGTGCTTTATGGCGACGCCCCGCTGATCGACCCTGCCAGCCTTGCGGCGGCAACGACCGAGCGGACAAAGGGTGCTGATGTGGTTGTTCTGGGTTTTCGCGCGGCGGATCCGACAGGCTATGGCAGGCTTCTGGAGCAGGACGGTGAACTGGTCGCGATCCGCGAGCACAAGGAAGCGTCCGCTGAAGAACTGGCAATTGATTTCTGCAATGGCGGCATCATCACCTTTTCCGGCGCACAAGCACTCGGCCTGCTTGAGGCAATCCGCAATGACAATGCCAAGGGTGAGTACTATCTGACCGACATTGTCGAAATCGCCCGCGAACGCGGTTTGAAATGCGTGGCCATCGAAGCTCCCGAAGAGGACATGATGGGCTGCAACACACGGGTTGAACTGGCAGAGATCGAACAGGTCTGGCAGAAGCGCGCCCGGCATGCTGCGATGCTGTCAGGTGTCAGCATGATCGATCCGTCGAGCGTGTTCCTGTCCCATGACACTGTGCTTGAAAACGATGTGATGATTGAACCCAATGTCTGGTTTGGTCCTGGCGTCAGGGTTGGTCCGGGTGCGGTCATTCATGCGTTCAGCCATCTTGAGGGCGCGGATGTGGGTGCAAACGCTGCCATAGGGCCGTTCGCACGGCTTCGTCCGGGAACGGAACTGGCGGAAAAGGCCAAGGTCGGCAATTTCTGCGAGATCAAGAAGGCAAAGGTCGGCGTCGGCGCCAAGGTCAATCATCTGAGCTATATCGGTGACGCCATTGTTGGTGCGGGAGCCAATATCGGCGCAGGCACGATCACCTGCAATTATGACGGCCAGAACAAGCACCTGACCGAAATCGGGGCTGGGGCCTTCATCGGCTCGAATTCATCGCTTGTTGCTCCGATCAGGATTGGCGACGGCGCCTATGTGGGTTCTGGCAGCGTTGTCACAAAGGATGTTCCTGACGACGCCTTGGCGATCGCACGGGCACCGCAGGTGACCAAACCCGAGCGGGCGCAACGCCTCAGGGAAAAGATCGCGGCCATCAAGGCGCTGCAGAAAATGGCAAAGAGCGGACCCGACGCATAGGCCGGGTTACGCGGTGTCACCAAAATTGAGCGGGCGCAATACTTTAGGGCACTGGTCTAAACCGGCGTTGCTGGGTAAGAGCTTGGCCAACACATTACCCAGGAGAAACGCATGTGCGGCATAGTCGGGATAGTTGGTAAGCGCGAGGTTGCTCCGCTCTTGGTGGATGCGCTGAAGCGGCTTGAATATCGCGGTTACGATTCCGCCGGCGTAGCCACCGTGCATGACGGCCAACTGGAACGTCGCCGGGCCGAAGGGAAGCTCGCCAATCTCGACCACAAGCTCGGTGAAGAACCGCTTGCCGGTCAGATCGGTATCGGACACACGCGCTGGGCCACCCACGGCGCGCCGACCGAGAGCAATGCGCATCCGCATTTTTGCAACGGAGTGGCTGTCGTCCACAATGGTATTATCGAGAACTTCGGGCCACTGCGGGCTGAACTGACCGCCAATGGCGCGCAGTTCCACAGCCAGACCGATACGGAAGTCGTGGCGCAATTGCTGGCTGCCTATCGCCAGGACGGGTTAACGCCGCGCCAGGCCATGCAGAAGGCGCTGAGCCGGCTTGACGGCGCCTATGCGATTGCTGTGTTGTTTGAAGACCATCCTGACATGATCCTCGGTGCACGCTCCGGCCCGCCACTGGCTGTCGGGCATGGCGATGGCGAGATGTTCCTTGGCTCCGACGCGATTGCACTGGCGCCGTTTACCGACGAGATCACCTATCTCGACGATGGCGACTGGGTGGCGATCACGCGGGACACGCTCGAGATCTATGATCAGAGCGGCGCACTTGTCGAACGCAGAAAGCAGAAGTCGCAGGGTGCCGCCTATGTTGTCGACAAGGGCAATCACCGGCATTTCATGGAAAAGGAAATCTACGAGCAGCCGGAAGTGGTTTCCCATACGCTCAGCCACTACATCGATTTTGCCGAAGGACGGGTGAAGCTCGACAGCGCGCAGATTGATTTCGCCAATCTCGACAGGCTGGCAATGTCGGCCTGCGGCACCGCCTATTATGCCGGTCTCGTTGGCAAATACTGGTTTGAACGCTTTGCCAGGCTGCCGGTTGAAATTGATGTGGCGTCCGAGTTTCGCTACCGCGAAATGCCGCTCACCGGCAGGATGGCGGCGCTGTTCATCTCGCAATCGGGCGAGACCGCCGACACGCTGGCGTCGCTGCGCTACTGCAAGGACAACAAACTGACCATTGGTGCTGTGGTCAACGTGCGTGAATCGACCATTGCGCGCGAATCCAACGCCGTTTTCCCGACCCTTGCCGGCCCTGAGATCGGGGTGGCGTCAACCAAGGCGTTCACCTGTCAGCTCTCGGTGCTGGCGGCGCTGGCCATGATTGCGGGACGGGCGCGCGGCACACTGTCGGCGGATGATGAAAGCAAGATGGTGCAGGCACTGGTGGAAGCACCACGGCTTTTCAACGAGGTCCTCAACACAATCCAGCCGCAGATCGAGACGTTGTCGCGTGAACTTTCGCGCTTCAAGGATGTGCTTTATCTCGGTCGCGGAACCAGTTTTCCTTTGGCGCTCGAAGGCGCGCTCAAGCTCAAGGAAATTTCCTATATCCATGCCGAAGGATATGCCGCGGGCGAACTCAAGCATGGGCCGATCGCCCTGATCGACGAGAATATGCCGGTGATCGTGATTGCGCCGCATGACCGGCATTTCGAGAAAACAGTCTCGAACATGCAGGAAGTGGCAGCAAGAGGTGGCCAGATCATCCTGATCACCGACGAGAAGGGGGCGGCGGCGACTTCGCTTGAAACCATGGCGACCATCGTCATGCCCGAGGTCAACGAGATCGTCACGCCGATCCTCTATGCCCTGCCGGTACAGTTGATTGCCTATCACACGGCTGTCTTCATGGGCACCGATGTCGACCAGCCGCGCAATCTGGCGAAGTCGGTTACGGTCGAATAGCAACCGCGCGGAAATAGCGTTCACAATGGCGCTTGTCTTGGCTGTGTGCCGGTCCCTATATTGGTGTTGCGATGCATCATTTCGCGGGACGGCAAAGAGCAGGATAAGCGATGACGGAGAAGCTAAAGAGGCTGGGCGCGGGCCGACGGTTGAGAAACTATTTTCTCACCGGCCTGATCATCGTGGCGCCGCTCGCCATCACAGCCTATCTGACATGGACCTTCATCGGATGGGTCGATAGCTGGGTAAAGCCCTATATTCCGTCGATCTACAATCCGGACTACTACCTGCCGTTCGCAGTGCCTGGCTTCGGATTGGTGACGGCGCTGTTCCTGATCACGATGATCGGTTTCCTGACCGCCAACCTGGTCGGCAGGTCGATCCTGAACTTTGGCGAGTCGCTGCTTGACCGCATGCCGCTGGTGCGCAGCCTCTACAAAGGGCTCAAGCAGATCTTTCAAACCGTGCTGGCAGAACAGAGCGGTTCCTTCAAGCAGGCCGCACTGATCGAATATCCGCGTCGCGGGCTCTGGTCGATCGTTTTCATCGCAACCGACACCAAGGGCGAGGTCGATAGCAGGTTGCCGGAACAGGATTCCATATCGGTGTTTCTGCCCACCACGCCAAACCCCACATCAGGCTTCTTGCTGTTTGTTCCGCGCAAGGATGTCATTGTTCTGGACATGAGCGTGGAGGAGGCGGCCAAAATGGTGATTTCTGCCGGGCTGGTGTCGCCTGAATACCCAAAGACGCTGCCGTTGACGCCAAAGTCCAAGTCGAAGGCAGATCGTGCCGTCAGATGAGCGGATCAACCGGCGCGCAGGAAGCGGATCGCTTCGTCGCGCCGCATCAGATAGAGCAGCATTCTGAGAGCCTCGCCTCGAGGGGTTTCGAGTGCCGGATCGGTCTCCAGAACATTGCGGGCATCGCTGCGGGCAATCTCCAGCAGGTCGGCATGGGCGCTCAGATTGGCAAGGCGGAATCCCGGCATACCGGATTGCCTGGTGCCGAGCACTTCGCCTTCGCCGCGTAGTTTGAGATCTTCTTCCGCGATCCGAAAGCCGTCTTCGGTCTCGCGCAGGACCTGCAGCCGTGCACCAGCGGTTTCGCCCAAGGGGCCGTGATAGAGTAAAATACAACTTGAGGCGCCGTCGCCGCGACCGACGCGGCCGCGCAGCTGGTGCAACTGCGCAAGGCCGAAACGCTCCGCATGTTCTATCACCATGATGGTGGCGTCAGGCACGTCAACGCCGACTTCGATGACAGTAGTGGCGACCAGCAGGCGGGTTTGGCCGGTCTTGAACGCGCTCATGGCCTGGTCTTTTTCCTCAGACGACATCCGTCCATGGACCAGCGATACCAGAGGCGCCAGCTCCTTGCCGAACGCCTTTGCCAGGCTCGCGTGGCGGCTTTCCACCGACATCAGGTCACTTTGATCTGAATCTTCTACAAGCGGGCAGATCCAGTAGGCTTTCTTGTCGTCTTCAACGGCCTTTTTCAGCCGGTCGATGATATCGCCGAGACGCTCGTCGGGAATGGTGACAGTTGCGATCGGTTGCCGGCCAGCGGGTTTTTCGGTGAGTTTGGAGACGTCCATGTCACCGAACGCCGCAAGCACCAGCGTGCGCGGGATCGGCGTGGCGGTCATCACCAGCATGTGCGGCGCGGTTCCCTTGGCCGTCAGCCTGAGCCGCTGGTGAACGCCGAACCTGTGCTGCTCATCAACCACTGCCAGCGTCAGGTTCCTGTAGACGACCGATTCCTGAAACAGGGCGTGGGTGCCGATCACAATCTGTGCCTCGCCATTGGCGATCCGCTCGAGCAATTCAGTGCGCTCCCGGCCCTTGGCGCGCGCCGTCAGCACGGCCACTTCTATGCCTGCAGCTTCAGCCATCTTTCTGATCGTGGCGTAATGCTGCCGGGCGAGGATTTCGGTCGGCGCCATCAGCACAGCCTGTCCGCCGGCCTCTACCGCATCGGCCATGGCGAGCATGGCAACGGCGGTCTTGCCAGAGCCGACATCACCCTGCAGCAGCCGGAGCATCCGGTCCGAGCCGGCCATGTCTTTGAGGATCTCCTCGACGGCGGTGGTCTGGCTGCCGGTCAGGGAGAAGGGCAGGGCGTCGAGGATCGCCTGGCGCAGCCTGCCTTCAGCTACGACCGGATGGCCCGGCAGTTTGCGCAATGTCTGCCGCACCAAGGCCAGAGACAACTGACCGGCGAGCAGTTCGTCGTAGGCGAGCCTTCGCCGCACCGGCGTCTGTGGTTCGATATCACTTGCCGATTCCGGACGGTGCAACTCCCTGACAGCGTCGGCGAATGAGGGAAAGCTGTTCTTGCTAACAAGGTGCGGGTCTGACCATTCGGGCAACTCGGGCAGGAGCTCAAGCGCCGAATCGAGCGAGCGCCGGAGCACTTTCGGAGAGAGGCCAGCGGTCAGCGGATAGACCGGTTCGATCAGCGGAAAGCTCGCAGCGTCGGCTTCGAGAGCGATGTGATCGGGGTGAACCATCGACGGCCGGCCGTTGAACCATTCGACCTTGCCGCTGACCAGCACGGTTTCACCAACCGGCAGGATCTTTTCCAGCCATTGCTGTTTCGAATGGAAGAATGTGAGCGCCAGCTCGCCGGTCTCATCATGGACAAAGACCCGGTAGGGGGCCGACCTGCGTCCGGGAGGCGATGCCTGGTGACGGTCAACCCTGACCTTGAGCGTGGCAATGGTTCCTTCCGGCGCTTCGGTGATGCCCGAGCGCATGCTGCGATCAATCAGACCGTGGGGCGGCAGCAACAAGAGATCAAGCGCACGGGTATCCTCCGGACCATCGCGATCCGTGACCCGTGACAGCGCTTCGGCGAGCTTGGGGCCGATTCCGGGCAGGCTTTCAACGGGTTTGAACAGGGGGTCGAGTTGGAGAGGTCGCATGAATGCAGAAGAACGGTAATTTTGCGCCAAAGGCAAGGCTGACATTTGTGTGGCGACAGGATATGGAAACCGTCGAAACATAAAAGGCTCATCATGACAGGAACAACACGTTCAAGCGTCGACCTCGATCCGCGCCGCCGCCGCATTCTCGTGCGGGCCTGGCGACGAGGCATTCGGGAAATGGACCTGGTGATCGGCGGCTTTGCCGATGCGGAGATCGCAGGCCTGAATGACACCGAACTAGATCAACTCGAAGGGCTGATGGCTGAAGAGGATGCGGACATCTTCCGCTGGGTCACCGGCGAAGCCGAGACACCGGAAAGGTTCCGAACAGCCATGTTTGACCGGATGCGGTCCTATGTGCCCGATTTCGAACCGCAAGACGCCGGAACGGAAGGGCAGGCGACCAAGCCATGAAGTCCGTCATTCCGGTTGGCAAGATTTCGGGTGCTGTGACGCCGGTCACATTGTCAGGTGTTCCGCAGGGCATGGAAGCGCTCGCGCTGGCCGAAATGGCTCGGTCCGCAGGTCCGCTCGCCCACATCATTTCAGATGGCCAGCGGATGACCGATCTCGAGCAGAATCTCGCGTTCTTTGCACCCGACATTCCGGTGCTGACTTTGCCGGGATGGGATTGCCTTCCCTATGACCGGGTTTCGCCGGGTGCCGATATTTCGGCCCGGAGGCTTGCAGCGCTGTCATCACTCGCGCATTTCTCGGAAAATCCGCACCCGGCGATCCTGCTGGTCACGGTCAACGCGATGCTGCAGCGGGTCCCGTCGAGAGGCGTGGTTTCCGATCTCGGGTTCTCGGCCCGCGCAGGCAACCGCCTGAAAATGGAAGATCTGTCGGCCCGCCTCTCAAAGAGCGGGTTTGAGCGGGTCGATACGGTCCGTGAAGTTGGCGAATATGCCGTGCGCGGCGGTATTCTCGATGTCTTCGTGCCCGGTGCCGAAGAGCCGGTGCGGCTCGATTTCTTCGGCGACACGCTTGAAAGTGTGAGACATTTCGATCCCGCCTCGCAGCGAACCACCGTTCAGGCCAAGGAACTTTCACTCAATGCTATGAGTGAAGTCACGCTCGAGCCCGAAACCATCAGCAGGTTTCGCACCAACTACCTCTCCATGTTTGGTGCGGCCACGCGTGACGATGCACTTTATGTGGCCATCAGCGAGGGCCGCCGTTATCCCGGCATGGAACATTGGCTGCCCCTGTTTCACGACGAAATGCAAACGGTGTTTGACTATCTTCGCGGGTTCCGTCTTTCCGGCGACCACATGATTGCGGAAGCAGCAAGTGAACGCCGTGCCCAGATCGTGGATCATTACGAGGCGCGGCAGGCGGCTCAGAGCATCGAGAAGGGCCGTGGCGTCCAGGCCACGCCCTACAAGGCGATCGAGCCGGATATGCTCTATCTCGATACGCCTGAGTTGCTGGCCTCACTCGACAAGCTGCACGCGACCCGGCTGACGCCGTTTCATGAGCCTGAGACATCCGCGCGGTTGGTAATCGACCTGCCGACAGCGACGGGGCCGCGCTGGGCCGCAGATGCGGAAGCCGACAAATCCGAAGAAGGTGGCCGGGCCAATTTGTTTGAAAAGCTGGTTGCCCATGTCGGCGCCAAGCGTGCCGAGGGGCGCAAGGTTCTCATCACAGCCTGGACCGAAGGCTCGCTGGACCGGCTCTTGCAGGTAACCGAAGAGCACGGTCTCAAGCGGGTCGTGCGGATCAACAGCCACGCCGAACTCGACAAGCTCAAGCCCGGCGAGGCGGCTGCCGCGGTGCTGGCCATCGAAGGCGGCTACGAGATCGACGATCTCGTCGTCATCGGCGAGCAGGACGTGCTGGGCGACAGGCTGGTGCGTCGCGCCAAGCGCAAGCGGCGCGGGGCTGACTATATCTCCGAGGTGTCCGGGCTCGACGAGGGCAATTACGTCGTCCACGCCGAACATGGCATCGGCCAGTTCATAGGTCTGCGCACCATTGAGGCCGCCGGCGCGCCGCATGCCTGTCTCGAACTGCATTACGCCGGCGACGCCAAGCTGTTCCTTCCGGTCGAAAACATCGAGCTTCTGACCCGCTACGGCTCTGATAGTGCCGAGGTGCAACTCGACAAGCTGGGCGGAGTTGCCTGGCAGTCGCGCAAGGCCAAGCTGAAAAAGCGGCTTTTGGATATGGCCGAGGGCCTGATCCGCATCGCCGCCGAACGACACATGCGCTCGGCGCCTGCACTTGCGGCGCCTGAGGGGCTCTATGATGAGTTTTCCGCCCGCTTCCCCTATGACGAGACCGAAGACCAGATGGCGGCCATCGACCGGGTGCGCGAAGATCTGGCGGCGGGCCGGCCGATGGACCGGTTGATCTGCGGCGACGTTGGTTTCGGCAAGACCGAAGTTGCGCTGCGTGCGGCCTTCATCGCCGCGATGAACGGTGTGCAGGTGGCGGTGGTGGTGCCGACGACGCTTCTGGCGCGGCAGCATTTCAAGACCTTTACCGAGCGGTTGCGGGGCTATCCGGTCCGCATCGCCCAGGCCTCGCGTCTTGTTGGTGCCAAGGAACTGGCCCTGACCAAGTCGGAACTGACTTCGGGCAGGACCGATATTGTGGTCGGCACCCATGCGCTGCTCGGCTCATCGATCCAGTTTGCCAATCTGGGGCTCTTGATCATCGATGAGGAGCAGCATTTCGGGGTCAAGCACAAGGAGCGGCTGAAAGAGCTGAAAAGCGACGTTCATGTGCTCACGCTCTCGGCAACGCCGATCCCGCGCACACTTCAGCTGGCAATGACCGGTGTGCGCGAACTCTCCCTCATCACCACGCCGCCAGTCGATCGAATGGCGGTCAGAACCTTCATTTCGCCGTTTGATCCCGTGACGGTGCGGGAAACGTTGATGCGCGAGCATTATCGCGGCGGACAGAGTTTTTATGTCTGTCCGCGGCTCGCGGATCTCGAGGATGTCGCAGCCTTCCTGCGCTCTGACGTGCCGGAACTGAAGTTTGCCGTCGCGCACGGCCAGATGGCCGCGGGTGAACTCGATGACATCATGAACGCGTTTTATGACGGGCAGTATGATGTGCTGCTGTCGACGACGATCGTTGAATCGGGCCTTGATGTGCCGACCGCCAACACGCTGATTGTCCACCGCGCCGACATGTTCGGTCTGGCTCAGCTGTACCAGATCCGCGGCCGGGTCGGCCGCTCGAAGGTCCGCGCTTTCGCGCTGTTTACGCTTCCCGTCAACAAGATGCTGACCACCATGGCGGACAAGCGGCTCAAGGTCTTGCAGTCCCTCGACACACTTGGCGCAGGCTTCCAGCTCGCAAGCCACGATCTCGATATTCGCGGCGCCGGCAATCTGCTGGGCGAAGAGCAATCCGGTCACATCAAGGAAGTCGGCTTCGAGCTTTATCAGCACATGCTCGAGGAGGCGGTGGCCGAGGTTCGCGGCGAGGACGAGGTGATCGACACCGGCTGGTCGCCGCAGATCACTGTCGGCACGCCGGTGATGATCCCGGAGGATTATGTGCCGGATCTGCATTTGCGGCTCGGGCTTTACCGCAGGCTCGGCGACATCATTGATGTCAACGACATCGACGGGTTTGGCGCAGAGATGATCGACCGATTCGGGCCATTGCCGATCGAGGTTCAGCATCTCCTGAAGATCGTCTTCATCAAGGCGCTCTGCCGCAAAGCCAATGTCGAGAAACTCGATGCCGGCCCCAAGGGTGTGGTTGTGCAATTCCGCAACAAGGAGTTCCCCAATCCTGCAGCACTTGTCGGGCACATTTCCAAGCAGGGGCAGATGGCCAAGATCCGGCCGGATCAGAGCGTTGTGTTCATCCGCGACCTGCCGACGCCCGACAAGCGGCTCAATGGGGCTGCCGTGGTGATGACGCATCTGGCGGAACTGGCAGCAAAGAGCGGTTGAGGGTGGTAAATGGCGAGGTGGCTCTCTATCTGACGACACACAGGTGCCTGCGCGTGCAACCCTTTGCGTGAGCCGGCCAAGACACTCAATTATGTAATCCGGGAATTGGCAGCTCCGATCGTTCCTAATCAATCCGCGGCCATACCGCCGCAGGGTTTCTCAAGTCACCAAAGGCGCCTGTGATGTTTCAACTCGTTACCGGACTTCCATGGCTGATCGTGCTTGTCCGCTTCATCCTGCCGCTTGACTGGCCCTGGACGCTCAAGGCGCTGCTTGCAGTGGTTCTGCTGATTGCTTCGCAATATCATTATTTCAGCCGGCTCTCGTCGGGCTCGGTGTTTTCGCCAGAGTTTCCCAGACCGCTGGTCATTGCGTTCAATGTCCTGTTTGGCGCAATCGTGCTTCTGGCGGTGTTCCAGCTTGCGCTTGATGTGGCCGCTCTCCTTGTTCTGGCGGTCACATGGCAGTTTCCAGTGATTGCTCCAGAGGTGAGATATGCGGCAGGAATTGCTGCACTCGCCCTGTCGTCATTCGGCGTCAACCGGGCCATCATTGTCCCACCGCTCAAGGATATGGAGATCGCCATTCCGGGGCTTGCGGCTGCGTTCGATGGCTACAGGATCGTGCAGTTGACCGACTTGCACATCAGCCGGCTGTTTCCCGCCGCCTGGACCGCATCCATGGTGGCCAAGACAAACGCGCTTGAGGCCGATCTGATCGTCATTACCGGTGACTTCATCGATGGCAGTCTCGAGAACCGGCGTGCCGACGTCGAGCCGTTGCGCGGGCTTTCGGCTCATGATGGCGTCTATGCCATTTCGGGAAATCACGAGTATTTTTTCGACGCGGATGCCTTCTTGCGGCACTTCGAGGGCATGGACATGCGGTTGCTCTCCAACAGCCACGCAGTCATCGAACGCGGCGCGGCCAAACTGGTTATTGCAGGAGTCCCTGATCATTCGGCTGGACGGAACGGTTATGCGGCTCCCGATCTTGGCGCCGCGCTCAGCGGTGTGCCAGAACAGGCTCCGGTCATCCTGCTCGACCATCAGCCGATGCAGGCAAAAAGGGCCGCAGACTCCGGGGTGGCGCTGCAACTCTCCGGACACACCCATGGAGGTATGATCCGCGGCATGGACCGGCTGCTTGCGCGCGCCAACAACGGTTTTGTCTCCGGCCTTTATCAGGTCGGATCGATGCAGCTTTACGTCAACAACGGCACTGCGCTCTGGCCCGGTTTTGCGCTGCGGCTCGGGAGACCGGCGGAGCTCACGCGCATCACACTGCGGCAGAAGAGCTGAAGCAGCGGCGGCATGGCGGGGATGCTGGCATCTGTTTGACATTACGTTGAATTTTCCGATTGCGTCTGGCGCAATCCAGGCGACGCGAGTATCGCTAGTCTGATCAGATGACGAAATGAACGACATGCCCAATCCCAAACTTCCCGACCAAGCCGAAGACGGATTACCTACGCCCCGACGCCAGCTGGCGATTGGCGTGCTGCTGATGGCGCTCGTCCTCGTCGTGCTCGATGGCGCCATCGCCAATGTCGCGCTGCCTTCCATTGCGATCTCGCTGGGAGCACATCCCAGCGACACGGTCTGGGTCGTCTCAAGCTACCAGCTCGCCGTGCTTGTCGCTCTGCTGCCCTGCGGCGCGCTCGGCGAGATTTACGGGCCGCGGCGCGTTTTCCTGATTGGTGTGGCGCTGTTCACGCTAGCGTCAACGGCCTGTGCGCTGGCGGGCAGTCTGCCTGTGCTGGTGGCCGCGCGCTTTGCACAAGGCCTGGGTGCCGGTGCGATCATGGGGCTTGCAGCGATGAACCTGCGCTTTGCCGTGCCGCAGCGTATGCTCGGCACTATCATTGGCTTCAACGCCATGACAATCGCCATTTCTGCGGCTGCAGGACCGGCTGTCGCCGGGGCCATACTCTCGATTGCCAGTTGGCCATGGCTCTTTGCCGTCAACATACCGCTGGGGCTGGTCATACTCCTGTGTGGTCGGTTTCTGGGTCATATGGAAGGCATCAAGCGGAGGATCAACGTTCTGGCGCTGCTGGCCAACACGTTAATGTTCATCCTGTTCTTTGCCGGCGCGGAACAGATGGCAACCGCCCCCCTGAGCGGCGCCTTGCTCATCGGATGCTCGGTCCTGTGCCTGATGGCGGTGCTATGGCTTGAACGCAATACAAGCACGCCGATCGTGCCGACCGATCTGCTCGCCGAGCCCGGCTTCCGGGTTGCTGTCATCGCGTCGGTTGCCTGCTTTACCGGCCAGATGCTGGCCTACGTGGCGCTACCGTTCTATCTGCAGCATACCATGGGCATGACGCCAGCGCTGACCGGGCTCTACATGATGCCATGGCCGATTGCGACGATCATCATGGCCCCAATTGCGGGGCGGCTTGCCGACCGGATCAAGACGGCCTGGCTGTGCGCCTCTGGCGGCGGATTGCTGGCTCTGGGGCTGCTAATTGCCGGACTGTTGCCACCTGATGCGATGGGGATTGCATTTCTGATCGGCACTACGCTTGCCGGAGCAGGCTTTGGTCTCTTCCAGACGCCGAACAACCGCATCCTGCTACTTTCGGCGCCGAAGGCGCGCAGTGGCGCTGCGGGAGCGATGCAAGGCACGGCAAGGCTGATGGGCCAGACAATGGGCGCCATTTCGATGTCGATCATCTTTGCACTGGTGCCGCTGGCGAATGCGCCCAATATGGCGATGGTGCTGGCCGGCCTGTGCGCGGCTGTTTCAGCCCTGGTCAGCCTTAGCCGAGCCCGGTTTGAGACCACGAAATAGCACGCGCAAGCAATCTCGCTCTTTCGCTGGCAACGAACGACTTCCGCAGGAGCGGCGCTGTTTGCTGCTCAGAAATCGTTGGCTGCCTGGCGGTCTTTCTCGGCAGCCACCTTGCGCATCGCATCGGCAAGTGCTTCGGATGACTGGGCGCCAACCACGGCATATTGCATGTCGATGATGAAGCACGGCACACCGGTAACACCCATCTGCCGTGCCTGATCGATTTCGGTCGCCACAGTGTCGCGGTCCGCTTCGCCAGCGAGCAGTCTTTCGACGACGGGAGCTTCAAGCCCTACCAGTTCCGCAGCTTCCAGCAACACCGCATCGTCACCGATGTTCTTGCCGTCTTCGAAATAGGCCTTGAACAGCAAATCCACCATCTGGTGCTGCGCCGGTAAGCCGAGCGAACTCGCCCAGCGGATCAGCCTGTGTGCGTCCATCGTGTTGGCCGACACTTCTATCTTGTCGAAGGCGAAGGGAATGTCCTCCTCAACGCCTGCTGCGCGAACAGTTGCATAGGCCTGCTCAGCGCCTTCGGCACCGCCAAACTTGTCCTCGAGATATTGTTTCCGATCCTTGCCTTCCTTGGGCAGGGTAGGGTCAAGCTGATAGGGACGCCAGCGCACCTCGACATCCATCTCAGACCTAACTTCCTCAAGGGCTGCTTCGAGCCTGCGCTTGCCGATATAGCACCAGGGGCACATGACATCGGAGACGATATCGATGGTCAATGAGGGAGCAGTCATGGTTTCACCTTTCGGGTGTCTTGGCGTTCGAACTGATTTCTCAGGGGGCTGCGGTGGTATCCCACCAGGCTGGCAGATAATAGCCGTAAAGCGGGGGCTCGCCATCAGGTTCGGCGATCCGGCTGCGGTGCGCCACCCAGGACTTGCCGAGGTGGAAGGCCGGGATCACATAATGGCCCGACAACAGGACGCGGTCAAATGCCCGCACGGCGGAGCGAAATCCTTCGGCCGTGCGTTCGTTGAGCATCGCATCGATCGCCGCGTCGATCGCAGGGCTCGCGGCGCCGGCAAAGTTGAAAGATCCCTGCTGGTCGCGGGAGGCCGAGCCCCACCGGTTCAACTGTTCGGTGCCCGGAGACAGTGATGACGAAAACGCTTTCATGATCATGTCGTAGTCGAATGTCTGCGAGCGCTGCTGATATTGAGCGTCATCGACAGTCCGGATCGTCATTTCGATACCGAGTGCTGAAAGAGAGCGTTGAAATGCGATCGCCAGTTTTTCCTGGCCCTCATTCTGGGTCATCAGGTTGAAGGCAAACGGCTTGTCGTTTGCATCCAGCAACTTGCCATTTTCGATTCTGTATCCAGCCTCCTGCAGCAGCGTCAGCGCTGCGCGCTGCACCTTACGGTCGCGACCTGACCCGTCGGTTACCGGCAGGACCCAGGTTCCATCCAGAATGTCATCCGACACAGCATCGGGGAACGGCGCCAGGATTTCGCGCTCGCGGGCGTCGGCGGGCTTGCCGTAGCTCGACAGATCCGAGCCATCCCAGAACGAGTGGGTGCGGGTATAGCTGTTGTCGTAAAGACTGCGGTTGGACCATTCGAAGTCAAAAAGCATGGTCAAGGCACGGCGGACCCGGACATCCTCGAAGAAATGTCTGCGTGTGTTGAAGACGAAACCGTACATCCCCGACGGGGTCTTGTTATCGTATTCCTTTCGGACAATCTCGCCTGATGTGACGGCGGGGAAATCGTAGCTGCGTGACCAGTTGGTGGCGCTGCCATCGGGATAGACATCGAAAACGCCCTTCTTGAACGCCTCGAACTGGCTGGTCTCGGACAGGAAATACTCGACCGAAATCTGGTCATAATTGTCGATGCCGCGTTTGATCGGCAGATCTCTGGCCCAGTAATCCTTGTTACGGGTGTAGGTGATGCGTTCGCCGGGTTTGACTTCGCTGACAACATAAGGTCCGGAACCGATACCGGGTTCAAGCGTGGACTGGTCGAATGTCTCGGGATCGGTCGCATGTTTGGGCAATACCGGGGAAAGCGACAGGATCAGCGGGAATTCGCGGTTGGAAGTTTCATTGAAGGTGAACCGAACTGAAAGCGGTCCGACCTTTTCCATGCTGGCGACACGTTTGAGACGGGTGCTGTAGGGCGGACGGCCTTTTTCCTTCATCAGCTCCATCGTGAAGATCACATCATCCGCAGTCACCGGCTCTCCGTCGGACCAGCGCGCGGCGGGATTGATATTGTACTGGATGAAGCTGCGCTCATCGTCCCATTCCACCGTTTCGGCGAGCATGCCGTAGAGCGTGAAGGGTTCATCCTGGGATCGCTGCATCAAGGTTTCATAGACAAGATTGCCGAAGACCGGATCAGCAAGGCCCCGAGCGGTGGTGCGCATGCTTTTGACGATGAACGGCCGGACACTGTCGAAGGTGCCGACAACGCCGTAATTCACCTTGCCACCCTTTGGCGCATCCGGATTGACGTAAGGGAGGTGGCTGAAATCGGCAGGCAATGCGGGTTCGCCATGCATTGCAATGCCGTGCACCGGTTCGGCATGAGCGCCCGGCAAGGTGCTAATCAACGCGCCTGCTGCGACGGCCAGTGCTCCCAGCAATTGTCTCATTGTCGATCCTCCAGGGTGTCATGCGTGGCAATTGCGTGAACATACGCTGCCGTCGAATCCCGTTTCAAGGATATACGGGCCTGCGGTTACAGGCCACCGCTCACCGGGCAGGCGCAGATTTTTTTGAGCTGAACATTGCCTCCGGGCTGGATATTGCAGCCTTCCCGCGGTAACAGGAACGCGAAACAAGCCTTGCTGTTGCCGCATTTTCAATCGAGAAGGCGCGCTATATACATGAGGGCGCAGAGTAAGCGCGAACCCTACGCTGCCCCGGGGCCGCATTTCAGGAGTAATGGAAACAAATGAACGCCATCACAAAGACCCTTTTCACCGCTGTCATGTCGGTTGGCGTCGCTGCCGCATTCATGCCGGCGACCGCTTCCGCCCAGGGTGCAAACCAGGGCTGGTACAAGACCTGCACCAAACAGGAAGACAATGACGTCTGCGTCGTGCAGAACATTGTTACGGCGCCGACGGGTCAGTTGCTGACGGCAATCGGCCTGATCAAGGTGACCGGCAAGGTCAACCGCATGATCCTTCAGGTCACGGTTCCTACCGCACGCCTGATCCAGCCCGGCATCAATCTGCAGGTCGACGGCGGCCAGGCACAGCGTCTCGAGTATGCGATCTGCATGCCGGAAACCTGCGTGGCTGAAACGCTCCTGACCGATGCAATGGTCGCTTCCTTCAAGAAGGGCGGCGAACTGGTTCTGACTTCGGTCAACTACCAGCGTACGCCGAACCCGCTGAAGATCTCGCTTGAAGGCTTCACCCAGGGATGGGACGGTGATCCGATCGCGCAGTCCGAACTGCAGGAACGCCAGCGTCTGCTGCAGGAAGAAATGGCCAAGAAGGCTGATGAAGCCCGCAAGAAGCTTGAAGACGCGCAGGCAGCTGCGAAGAAAAACTGATTTAGCTGGACTTCAAATGAAAAGGCCCGGATTCGCCACCGCATCCGGGCCTTTTTTATTCCTGCACTGAAGCGCCTTGTCAGATGCTCCCGTGATCAGTGGCTGATGCTTTCCTTGGGCTTATAGACCCCGTCCACCTGGGCATCAAAGAACTCGGCCAGCTGCGGATGGCGAACCGGTTGTTCGTTGTCATCAACCAGCAGGTTCTGTTCTGAAACATAGGCCACGTATTCGGTCTCGTCGTTTTCGGCCAGCAGATGATAGAACGGCTGATCCTTGCGCGGACGGACCTGTTCGGGAATGGCGTTCCACCATTCCTCGGTATTGGCGTAAACCGGGTCAACGTCGAATATCACGCCCCGGAACGGGAAAATCCGGTGCTTGACGATTTGTCCGATGTGAAATTTGGCTTCTTTGAGCTGCATGTCTTTCTTCCTTTGGGCGTTTACATGGGAAGTTTGACCAGAAGTTCAACTGTTTGGCCTTGACGCCGCTGCGTCGGGAACCTACCCCCTGCAAAAGCTGAAGCATTGTATTAACAGCTCGCGCAGGGATCAAGTATGGCTGAAATCACTGGTCTGGTGCTGCCCTTTTTCGGCCTGATCCTGCTTGGTTACATCACTGCGCGTATCACCAAGCAGCCGCATGAGGCGATGGGATGGCTCAACACCTTCATCATCTATGTCTCGCTGCCCGCGCTGTTTTTCAAGCTCCTGTCCCGGACGCCGATCGAAGAGCTGGCGCGCTGGGACTACGTCATGACCAGCATGGTGGTTACCTATACGGTCTTTGCCATCGTCTTTGCTGCAGGCATCCTGGTTCGGCGGGCGCCGATTGGCGAAGCCACGGTTCAGGGGCTGGCAGGGGCTTACGGCAATATCGGCTATATGGGGCCGGGCATCGCCATTCTGGCGTTCGGTGAACCGGCCGCGGTGCCGGTTGCGTTGATCTTCTGCTTTGAGAACATCATGCATTTCACCATTGCACCGATGATGATGGCGCTCGCAGGCGGCGACCACCGAAGCGCAGGCGCACTGGCACTCGGGGTGACGCGCAAGATCGCGTTTCACCCGTTCATTCTTGCCACAGTGGTGGGGGTTGCCGCGGCATGGGCGGAATTTGTGCCGCCGGTGCCGGTCGGACGCCTGATCGACTATCTGGCGCAGGCAGCAGCGCCGTGTGCCTTGTTTGCGATGGGCGTGACTCTCGCGCTCCGGCCGCTCAAGCGAGTGCCGGTGGAACTCGGCTATATCGTGCCGATGAAACTGATCGCGCATCCGGTGTTGATGTATCTCGGGCTGAGCGCCATCGGCAATTTCGACCCGGTGTGGGTCTACACGGCCGTCCTGCTCGCATCCCTGCCGACAGCCACCAATGTGTTCGTGATCGCGCAGCAATATTCGACTTGGGTCGAACGCGCTTCCGCAACCGTGCTTGTGACCACGGTGAGCAGCGTGCTGACGGTTTCGGCATTGCTCTGGCTGATCACCAGCGGAACCCTGCCGCCGGACCTGTTTCCCTGAACAGGGTTTTGGCGCGTTGCCATCTCTGCAACGCTCTATTTTAGATATGCATAATATAAATTACATCAAGCCGTTGCTGCGGTTTCTGAAAGTAATATCAGAGCTGCGGTGCGGCTGATCAGGCGGCACCATTCCTGCGCCAGCCCGGTGTCATGCCTTCGCGCATGGCCATAAGCCTGAGTGGCGGAATGGCAGACAATGCTGCCAGTCCACCGGCTCGAAGGGCCTGAACCGGCAGGAACGAACTCAACAGGGCGCGGTTAAGAAGATCGACCCCGGCTGTCCGGCTAGTGACGTCGATCCGGCGCTGACGATTGAAAGCGGTGACGGCATGCGGCGCATGTCCCGGTCCACCGGCATCGATGATCGACTGGATCGCCTGCATGATGTCGCGAAGCCCGAGATTGAGGCCCTGAGCGCCGATCGGCGGAAAGGCATGGCCGGTTTCACCGACCAACATTGTCCGGCCCTTGCCGAAACTGTCGGCAATCAGGCTCGACAGCGGCCAGGCCTGGACGGCGCCGTCCACCTCGACCTTCCCCAGAATGGACCGCATCCGGGTTTCCACCTCAGTGTTGAGCGCATCGCGGGGCAGGGCAAGGATGCCGTCGACATCGCCGGGCTTGACGGCCCAAACGAGACTGGAGCGATTGCCGGGCAGCGGCACTTGGGTAAACGGTCCTTGCTCGGTGTGGAACTCGGTCGAAGTATCTTCATGAGCGATGCCATGGGAGAAGTTCATCACAAGGGCAGTTTGCGGATAGGACCAGGTCTTGACCCGGATCCCGATCGCCTCGCGCAACTTCGAACCGCGGCCATCCGCCGCCAGAGCTGCCAGCGCATTTACCTCTGTGCCATCCTCCAGGGTGAGCGTGATTGCCTCTTCGGACTGTTCGGCATCCGCCATCGGGCTTTCGAAACGATCAATCAGGCCGGATTGACGGGTTGCGGCCTGGAGCACGTCGAACAAAGGTTGGTTGGGGATATTGTAGCCAAAGGCGTCAAGATCGATTTCGCTCGAACGGAAGGAGACCGGCGGGGCGCGGAACAGCCGCTTGGTGCCATCGAGAATGCGCATGGTGCGCAAGGGGGCAGACACGGACCTGACATCTTCCCAGACACCTAGTCGGGCCAGCAACTCGATTGATTCCGACAACAGCGCGGTGGTGCGTCCATCCTGTTGTGGGGGCGCGGGCGCGATGAAGGCGACGCGCCATCCCTCGTTTGCAGCAGCAAGAGCTGCAACGGATCCGGCAAGGCCACCACCGATGACCGCTATGTCATATTGCTCCAGCAATTCTTCGCCCTTTCCCAAAACTTCGCCTGTTCAATGCGTTGGCGATTGCGTCACAGGCCATCCATCCTTTACATCGCCTGACCAACGAACTCCATGGGATCATTTGGCGCATGTTCACGCCCCGCGCAAACACAGATCCGCTCGACGGCCGGTTTGATCAACTGGACAGGTCCGGACGCACGATAGCCAGGATGGCGCGCCGTCCGGTCTGGCCAGTACTGGCGATGGTGCTGCTGACCGCCGGGATAGCCTGGTGGTTCCTGATGTCGATGGCAGGTTCGGTCATCGCGATTGAGGGAACACCGCGTCCGCTGGGGCCCGGCATGTCGCTCATCGCAAATCTTCTTCCGGTCGATCCCGGCTCCTTCGCTGCGACGATTGCCGACCTCTGCCTCTCGGGAGGCTCAGACGTCCTGCTTGCGGGCGGTTCTAGTATGGCGGTGGCTCTGGCGCTTTTCGTCATGTGGTTTGCCATGTCGGCGGCAATGATGTTGCCAACCGCCGCACCGATGATCCGCACATACGCCGAAATCGCCGATACCGCTGCCACGCGTGGAGAACCTGTCGTGCACCCTGCGGTTCTGACCGCTGGTTATCTGTTTGTATGGGCTCTGGCGGCTATCGGCTTCACCCTTATCCAGCTGGCGATAGTCAAGTTCACCGGATCGGCGACGACGAGTCCGGCCAAGGGCGTGATTGCCGGCATCATCTTGCTGGGCGCCGGCCTCTATCAGTTCACGTCTCTTAAGCAGGCTTGCCTGACCAAATGCCGCAATCCATTCACGACGCTGTTTGCGCGCTGGAGGACAACCGTGCCCGGCGTGTTCCGGCTCGGGATGGAACAAGGTGCGTGGTGCCTGGGCTGCTGCTGGGCACTGATGCTGATCATGCTTGCAGTCGGCAGCATGAATGTGGTCTGGATGGCGGCGCTGACCCTGTTTACATTTCTTGAGAAAACTGGGGCAGGGCGGGTGACAACGAATGCCGGCGGGGCGATAGTAAGCATCTGGGGAGCCGCCCTGATTTGGGCCGCGTTGATATAAGAAGAACTCGAGGGAGACGACGTGAATGGCAGATGTTGAGTGGGCGTTGAAAGGGGAGCTGGTGCTCTCGTGCAATTGCACGGTTTTCTGTCCCTGCGTGATCTCGCTTGGCCAGCATCCGCCAACCGAGGGCTATTGCCAGACCTGGGCCGGGTTCCGCGTCGACAATGGCTATTACGGCGACACCGATCTTTCCGGCCTCAACCTCGGACTGATCATGGAAATTCCGGGCTACATGAGCCGGGGCAACTGGACAGCCGGCCTGTTTGTCGACAAGCGTGCCTCGATCTACGCCACCAAGGCTTTCACAAAGATTTTCACCGGCAAGGCCGGGGGCACCACATCGCTGCTTTCCATTCTTGTCGGCAACTTTCTCGGGGTTCAGCAGGAGCCGATCAGCTACGAGGTCGAAGACAAGCGGCGCATCTTCAAGATTCCGAAGATCATCGATGGCGTGGTTGCGCCGATTCCGGGCAAGAATCACGGTGAAGACACGGTCATTTCCAATTCGGAATACTGGATCGCACCGGAAATCATTGTAGCGAAATCGGAAAAGTCGAAACTGCGCGCCTTTGGCCGCAACTGGAACTTTGCCGGCCGTTCGGCTGAAATCTGCGCCCTCGACTGGAGCGGCCCGAACTGAAAATACGCTTGGAGGCGTGGGCGGCATGAAGCTTCCGTTTAAATACCGCCGCGTTCCCTACGCGGAAATCAGGGCGTTTTCGGTCCATATCCTGACCGCCAGCGGCTCTTATATGGCCTTTCTTGCGCTTGTGGCTGCGGCTGAGGGGCGGTTTGTCGATTTATGGTGGTGGCTTGGCGTTGCCATGCTGATCGACGGAATCGACGGACCCATTGCGCGCAGGCTCAACGTCAAAGAAGTTCTTCCGAACTGGTCCGGCGTGATGCTCGACAACGTGATCGACTATGTCACTTACGTGCTGATACCCGCCTTTGCGCTCTATCAGAGCGGAATGATTGGCGAGCCTTTGTCGTTTGTGGCTGCCGGCCTGATCGTGGTCTCAAGCGCGATCTACTATGCTGATATGGGCATGAAGACGGACGAGAATTTCTTCTCGGGCTTTCCAGTTGTCTGGAACATGCTGGTGTTTACGCTGTTTGTGACCAACCCGTCGGAAACCGTGGCGTTCGTGATCGTGTTGGCTGCCGTCGTCATGACGTTCCTGCCGATCAATTTCCTGCACCCGGTTCGGGTCATCCGGCTCAGGCCGTTCAACCTCACTGTGTTTACCGTCTGGTCTGTGCTGTCGGCTTATGCGCTTCTGCTGCATTTCGATAGCCCGGACTGGCTGATGTGGGCCGTGATGCTGACTGGTGGCTATCTGTTCGTCATTGGCGGAATCATGCAGTTGTTTCCCGCTCTCGGACGGCGCTAGATCGAAAAGACCACTAAATTGAAAGAAAACGGCCTATGGCCGCAGTCTCATTGGAGGAGATCGACATGAAGGCAATCCTGATTTCGAAACATGGCGGTCCGGAAGTGCTGGAATGGCGCGATCACGAGGTCGGACATCCCGGCCCCGGCGAAGTGCGTGTCCGCCAGGAGGCAGTGGGTCTTAACTTTCTCGACGTATACTTTCGCACCGGTCTCTATGCGGCCCCAAATGGGCTACCGCTGGTTCCGGGAAACGAAGCTGCTGGAGTGGTTACGGAAGTTGGTGAGGGTGTCACGCTGTTCAAGCAGGGCGACCGCGTCGCCTATGCAGGACCTATCGGCGCCTATGCGCAGGAGCGGCTGATTGAAGCCCAGAAGATCGTCAAGGTGCCTGATGGCATCGAACTCGATGTCGCCGCCAGCATGATGCTCAAGGGGATGACGGCGGAGTACCTGCTTTGTCGGACCTATGCCGTCCAGCCTGGTGACACGATCCTGTTTCATGCGGCAGCCGGCGGGGTCGGACTGATCGTCGGTCAATGGGCAAAGGCGCTGGGCGCTACAGTTATCGGAACTGTCGGTTCGGATGAAAAGGCTGAACTGGCCTCCGCCAATGGCTATGACCATGTCATCAATTACCGGACAGAGGATTTTGTCGGTCGGGTCAAGGAGATCACTGGCGGCAAGGGTTGCGAAGTTGTCTACGACGCGGTGGGCAAAGACACCTTTCCCGGCTCGCTTGATTGTTTGCGCCCGCGTGGGCTGTGGGCCTCGTTTGGCCAGTCATCGGGTCCGATCGAACCGTTCAACATGGGCATCCTTTCCCAGAAGGGGTCGCTGTTTGCAACACGGCCGACGCTGTTCACCTACATCGCCAGCCGCGAGGATCTCGAAGCCTCGGCCAACGCACTGTTTGATGTGGTTTCACGCGGTGTCGTGAAGATCGACATTAATCAACGCTACCCGCTTTCGGATGCTGCGCAGGCACATACCGATCTCGAGGGACGCAAGACAACCGGCACCACGGTTCTGCTGCCGTAATCAACAGGAATGATCGACCGGGCGGATCTGAAGCACTCTCAGGATAATTTTGAGAAAGCCGCCCGGTCGATGCCTTTATCGAATAAATGAAACGCTGCGCCTTGAAAAAGCTTAGTATTTTCAATCATCCCTGTTTGGTGTGACGCAAGATAATTACGTTCGATGGCGATAGGCCATGATGGCATGGTCGGAATTCAGGCTCTTGAATTTTTTGACCATTTGGTGAAGCTTGTTTCTTGTGCTTCCGGATGAAACGCCTCAAAAGTAGGCGGTTCCGAAGCTGCGGAGTTCAGGGGGTAACGTGCAAGACCAGCAAACCGAAACGCCGCTTTTGGAAACAAGAGGGCTGACAAAGATATTCGGAAGCTTGAGGGCCTGCGACGGTATTGACCTCGCAATCGCGCCTGGCGAAATCCATGCGCTTCTCGGCGAAAATGGTGCCGGCAAGTCTACCCTGGTCAAAATGCTGTTCGGCGTGCTGGATCCGAGCGCAGGCGAAATCCTGTGGAAAGGCAAAGCGGTCAGGATCGGAAGCCCGGGAGAGGCCCGCGCCACCGGCGTTGGCATGGTTTTCCAGCATTTTTCTCTGTTCGAAGCCCTCACCGTTGCCGAGAACATCGCGCTGGCACTTGACGGCAACGTTGCCATTGACCGGATTTCAGAAGAAGCACGGCGTCTTTCCCTTGAATATGGATTGCCGCTCGACCCATCCGCCCATGTCGCTGATCTCTCCGTTGGCGAACGCCAGCGCATCGAGATCGTCCGGTCGCTGCTGCAGAACCCCGAATTGATCATCCTCGACGAGCCGACCTCGGTGCTCACACCGCAGGAAGCCGACAAGCTGTTTGAAACCCTTGCCAAGCTGAAAGCAGAAGGACGGTCGGTTCTCTACATTTCCCACCGTCTTGAAGAGGTTCAACGGATTTGCGACCGCGCGACCGTTCTGCGTCATGGCAAGGTCACCGGCGCCTGTGATCCACGCCAGGAAACGCCGTCTTCGCTGGCCCGTATGATGGTCGGTGGTGAAGTTGCGGAAATTTCTGGCGCTGGGCTCGGAGAACCTGGCGAGGTGCTGGTGGATGTTCGCAAGCTCTCGGCACCGGCACGCACGCCGTTTGCAGTTGCACTGCGCGATGTCGAACTGACGGTTCGGGCGGGTGAAGTGATTGCCATTGCCGGTGTCGCAGGCAACGGCCAGAGCGAACTCTTTGATGTTCTTTCGGGCGAGGTAACGGTTTCCGATGCGGACTCACTTCGCATCGCGGATGTTGCTGCGGGCCGCCTGGGCATCACTGAGCGGCGGCTTATGGGATGCAGTTTCGTTCCGGAAGAGCGCCATGGCCACGCTGCCGTGCCAAACATGAACCTGAGTGGCAATCTGGTGCTTTCGCGCTACGCTTCGGACCGCAAGGCGTTCCTCACGGGCGGCTGGCTCGATCTGATCAATCTGGGCCCTGTGGCCGCTGCTACCAAGCGTATTTCAGCTGCTATGGACGTGCGAAAATCGCTGGAAGATCCTCCCGCGGGATCACTTTCAGGCGGCAATTTGCAGAAATTCATCGTCGGCCGCGAGCTTGACCGTCAACCACGTGTGCTGGTCGTCAACCAGCCGACGTGGGGCGTGGACGCGGGTGCGGCCAGCCGCATTCGACAGGCGTTGGTGGATCTGGCCAAGAGTGGCTCGGCAGTCATCGTTATAAGCCAGGATCTGGATGAGGTGTTCGAGATTGCCAGCAGCATCTCGGTGATCAACGAGGGTCAGCTCTCGAAGCCTGAACCGGCATCGAGCATGACACGTGAACGGATTGGACTGTTGATGGGCGGTTTTCACGACGGCACCCCGCTCGGCAATTCAGCGCCAGAGGCAAGCCATGCACATTGAATTGCAGAAACGGCCTGTCCCGTCGCGGCTGTTTGCCGTGCTCTCACCCTTTATCGCGCTCGGCCTGACGTTGATTGCCGGCGCCATCATGTTCATGGCGCTTGGCAAGAACCCGTTTGATGCGCTTTACAGCTTTTTCATCGAACCGCTGACGGAAGTCTGGTCGATCCACGAACTGACCGTGAAGGCTGCGCCGCTGATCCTGATCGCGGTCGGTCTCTCGGTCTGCTACCGGTCAAACAACTGGAACATTGGCGCTGAGGGCCAGTTCATTATGGGCGGCATTCTTGGTTCGCTCGTGCCTATCATGCTGCCCGGGTTCCAGACCTGGCTGACGCTGCCGCTGATGCTGTTACTTGGCATGGCAGGCGGAGCTGCATGGGGAGCGATTCCGGCCTTTCTCAAGACCCGTTTCAACACCAACGAAATCCTCACCAGCCTGATGCTGGTTTACACTGCGCAACTGTTTCTCGACTGGCTGGCGCGCGGCGTGCTGAGGGATCCGAACGGCAACAATTTCCCCGGTTCAGTCCGGTTCCCGGCAGCAGCGCAACTGCCTGAAATCATGCCATCGCAGGGCAGTGCGCATTACGGGATTGTGCTTGCGCTCATTGCCGCGGTCATTGTCTGGTTCATGCTCAGTTTTACCCTCAACGGCTTTCAGGTGAGGGTGCTGGGCGCCAATCCGCGGGCCGGACGATTTGCCGGGTTTTCACAAACAAGAATGACCTATCTGGCCTTCCTGATTTCGGGCGGACTGGCAGGTCTTGCGGGTATCAGCGAGGTGTCGGGCGCCATCGGGCAGCTGCGTGAAACAATTTCGCCTGGCTACGGATTTACTGCCATTATCGTCGCGTTTCTGGGGCGCCTCAGTCCACTTGGGGCGATAGCTGCGGGCTTCATGCTGGCGCTGACCTATCTGGGCGGCGAGGCGGCACAGATGACGCTCGGCATCTCCGACAAGGTAGGCCGGGTGTTCCAGGGGCTGCTGCTGTTTTTCGTGCTCGGCTGCGACACGCTGATCAACTATCAGGTGCGGCTGGTGCTGCGCAAAGCGGCCCCGGCGGCCGGAGGCCAGAGCTGATGGACATTGCCCAGAATATTCTTCTGACGATCATGACAGCGGCAACGCCCTTGCTGATTGCAGCCATCGGAGAGCTGGTGGTCGAGCGCTCCGGGGTGCTCAACCTGGGTGTCGAGGGCATGATGGTGATCGGCGCAGTCTGCGGATTTGCGGCGACGATCCTGACCGGCTCACCCTGGATCGGCATGCTGGCGGCCGTTGCCGCAGGAGCGGTGTTCTCGTTGCTGTTTGGCGTGCTGACCTTGTCTCTGGCCGCCAACCAGGTTGCCACCGGCCTTTCGCTGACACTGCTCGGGCTTGGCCTTTCGGGTATGATCGGCGAAAGCTTCGTGGGTACAGCCGGCATCAAGCTTGCCAGCGTCAATATTCCCGGGCTCACCGAGATCCCCCTGATCGGACGGCTTGTTTTCGGTCAGGATCCGATTTTCTACATATCGCTGATCCTGACCGGGGGCGTCGCCTGGTTTTTGTTCCGCACCCGCGCCGGGCTGACGCTTCGCGCCATCGGCGACAATCATGCCTCGGCCCACGCGCTCGGCATCAATGTGCTCAAGATCCGCTATCTGGCAGTGATTTTTGGCGGCGCCTGCGCCGGCCTTGCCGGTGCGCATCTTTCGCTGGTCTACACGCCGCAATGGGTTGAAAACATGACTGCCGGGCGGGGCTGGATCGCGCTGGCTCTGGTGGTGTTCGCATCCTGGCGGCCATGGCGGGTGCTTGGCGGCGCTTACCTGTTCGGCGCGGTGTCGATCGGACAATTGCATGCCCAGGCGCTTGGCTTTGGTATTCCGTCACAATTTCTTTCAGCCTTGCCTTATGTGGCCACTATCGTGGTCCTGGTCATCATTTCGCGCGACCGGCGCTTGACACTGATGAACACTCCGGCTTCGCTGGGACAACCCTTTGTGCCTGATCGGTAAGACCCGACCCTCCAGGCGCGAGACAACAAACCATTCCATCCGGCGAAGCTGGAGGAGCAACAGAGAGGTGAACTACATGAAAAAGATTGTTTTTGCGCTGGCAGCTACGCTTGCGGTGACTGCGGTCACGAGCGCACTGGCTGAAGACAAGTACAAGGCCTGCTTCATCTATGTCGGTTCGAAAACCGATGGCGGCTGGACCCAGGCGCATGAAGTCGGTCGCGAATACGCCCAGGAGAAGCTTGGCGACAAGGTCGAGACCGTTGCACTGGAAAATGTTCCGGAAGGTCCAGATGCCGAACGCGCCATCGAGCGTTTCGCCCGTTCGGGCTGCGGCATCATCTTCACCACCTCGTTCGGCTTCATGGATCCGACGCTGGCGGTTGCTGCCAAGTTCCCGGATGTGAAATTCGAACATGCAACGGGCTACAAGACCGCACCGAACGTCACTACCTACAACTCGCGCTTCTATGAAGGCCGCTACATCATCGGCCAGATCGCAGGCAAGATGTCCAAGACCGGCGTTGCCGGTTACATCGCCTCGTTCCCGATTCCTGAAGTGGTGATGGGGATTAACGGCTTCCTCACAGGCGCGCGTTCGGTCAATCCCGACTTCAAGCTCAAGGTCGTTTGGGTCAACAGCTGGTTTGATGCCGGCAAGGAAGCCGATGCTGCCAAGGCGCTGATCGACCAGGGCGTCGACATCATCACCCAGCACACGGACTCCACCGGTCCGATGCAGGTTGCAGAAGAACGCGGCATCAAGGCATTCGGACAGGCTTTCGATCAGATCACGTCCGGCCCAACCGCACAGCTGACCGCTATCGAAGATACATGGGGTCCATACTACGAAAAGCAGATCCAGAAAGCGATGGACGGCACCTGGAAGGGTGGCGAGTCCACCTGGGATGGCCTCAAGGACGGCATTCTGTCGATGGCGGACTATACCAACATGCCTGATGATGTGAAGGCGATGGCCGAAAAGACAGAAGCTGCCATCATCGATGGTTCGCTGCATCCCTTCACCGGCCCGATCAACAAGCAGGACGGCACTGTCTGGCTGAAAGACGGCGAAGTCTCTGATGACGGCACACTGCTCGGCATGAACTTCTACGTCGAAGGTGTGGACGACAAGCTGCCACAATAAGCTGGTCTCAGCAGACAATCGGCACTCATGAGTGGGGGCGGCTACATAGGCCGCCCCTTCTTGTTATTCCCCGCGTCTTATCGCCATTATTCGGCTGGCGCGGGGTATCGCGAGAAGGTTCGCGGCAGGAACCGGGCTGCGGGAGAAAACAGCGCGCGGATGACCGCCCGTCCGGCCGGTTCGATCCGGGCAAAGATCCACCAGCTCACAGCGAGCGACAGGGCCAGGGCGAGAGCGACGGCACTCCATTTGCCAATTGTCGGCGCGGTGGCGTTGATCACAATGTAGCCGGCGTTCTGATGGATCAGATAGAACGGATAGCTGATGCCGCCGAGCATCAACATCCAACGGCCAGCCTTGATGTGGGGACCAAGGACAGCGGCCAGCAGAAACGCGGCGATGATGCCTGCATTTGCAGTCGCAACAATCTGGGCACTGGACGCTTCGCCCAATCGGGCGATGACTTCCAGCCGCTGCACTTCGGCGGCATGGAAGGTCATGATCAGGGCCAGGCCTGCGACAAGAAGACGTAAACCGCTGCGACCCAGCGACGTGATCCGCCAGACCATAACGCCAAGCGCGAAATAACTGCCATACTCGGTCAGGAACAGAAGTTCGACCGGGCGGGATCCCAGCATGGTGTTGTTGACCATGACCAGCACCATCCAGATTGCCACGACAGAATCCGTGTGGCGGGGCAGGACGCCCGAAAGCAGACCGATCGCCACCCACCCGTAGAAAATGATCTCGATGACAATCGACCAGTACGCTCCATCCATGAAGGATGCACCAAACATCGGCGCCAGCATGGTGAGGTTTGCCAACCACTGGAAAACACTGGTGGTAAACGGGGGCTGCGCCCACCATGCCATTACCAGGAAGGTGATTGTCATGGCAACGAGATGGGCGGGATAGAGCCGCGCCAAGCGACTGACTGAAAAGCCATACCAGTCGCGACCGCTGGCCGACCAGATGATGACGAAGCCGGATATCATGAAGAACAGATTGACGCCAAGATAGCCTAGCGAAACGGAGACACCCGCAGCACCGAAGGTGTGATCGAGATAACCGCCCTCCTGGGCGCCGCGATAAAGGAAATGATAGATCGCAACCGTCATTGCGGCAGCAAAACGCAGCAGATCCATTAATCCGTTCCGGTGGTCAGCGCTTTCGCCTGACCGGGGTAATGATTGACAGTCGCGCATTGAGATCTCCTTCTCAGGTAAGGAGATCATAGCGCAAACCAAAACGCCGGGTTTGATAACCCGGCGTTAAGCTTAAGCGTAAAGGTTAAGTTCGATCGACCGTGGCTCAGGCAAGCCCCTGCTTGCGGACATCGTCCCAGGCCTCATCAAGGGTCTTTTTGGCCGAAGCGATCAGCGTATCAACCTCTTCCTCGGTGATGCTCAGCGGCGGCGAGATGATCAGCGAATCGCCTACCGCGCGCATCACCAGACCGTTGGCGAAGGAATGGTCACGGGTGAGAGTGCCGACCTTGCCGACATTGTCGAAACGCTTCTTCAGGTCGTTCTCATTAGGCACCAGTTCAAGCGCACCAAACATGCCAACTCCGCGGGCCTGGCCAACGAGCGGGTGCTCTTCCAGCGCTTTCCAGCGTTGCTGGAAATAGGGGCCAATATGGTCGCGGACCCGCTCGACCAGGCCTTCGCGCTTGATGATGTTGATATTGGTGATGGCAGCCGCGCAGCAGGCGGGGTGGCCGGCATAGGTGTAGCCGTGGAAGAATTCGACGCCGTCGCGATGCAGGACTTCGGCAATCTCATCGGAAACCAATACGCCGCCCATCGGCAGATAACCCGAAGTCAGGCCCTTGGCGATGGTCATCAGGTCGGGTTTCATGTCGTAGTAGCCCGAGCCGAACCACTCGCCGGTGCGGCCGAAGCCGCAAATGACCTCGTCGGATATGAACAGGATGTCACGGCTTTCGAGGATGCGCTTGACCTCTGGCCAGTAGGTTGCCGGTGGAACAATGACGCCGCCGGCGCCCTGGATCGGCTCGGCGATGAAGGCGGCTACATTTTCTTCGCCGATTTCCTCAATTGCGCGCTCGAGTTCGCGCGCCGCCCAAAGGCCGAACTCGTCCTCGGTCATGTCGGTCATCATGCCTTCGCCGAACCAGTAGGGCTGGGCAATGTGGTGGATGTCGGGGATCGGAAGGCCGCCCTGGCTGTGCATGGCGCCCATGCCGCCCAGCGAGGCACCGGCCATGGTGGAGCCGTGATAGGCATTCTTGCGGCTGATCACCACCTTCTTGGTTGGCTGGCCTTTCAACGCCCAATAAGTGCGCACCAGGCGCAAATTCGTGTCGTTGGCCTCCGATCCGGACCCACTGTAAAGAACCATGTTGATGTGTTCGGGCGCGATACCGGCCAGCATTTCCGACAGTTCGATCACAGGCGGATGCGTGGTCTTGAAGAAGGTGTTGTAATAGGACAGATCGCTCATCTGCGCGCGCACGGCCTCAACGATCTCCTGACGGCCATGACCGACATTGACGCACCACAATCCAGCCATGCCGTCCATGATGCGGTTGCCGTCCGTGTCCCAGAGCCAGACACCGTCAGCGCGGGAAATGACGCGTCTCTCGTCAATGCCCAGGGCGCCATGATCTGTAAACGGATGAAGGTGGTGTTTGTGATCTGAGACCTTGAGATCGTGGGAAGACACATTGACGAGCATTAAACTATTCCTGATTGTTTTTTCAGACAGGCCGCGATGAAATCGGTTTGACCTTTAACTGAGTGTGTGCACAAAATTTCCGGGCGGACAAGCTTCGCACTATCGGGTCAATGCATGTCGCACTCAAATGTTTTCATTCCAGCGATAATGTATATGCATTGATTCAAAGCGTTGCATCATCGTTTGCGCATTATCAGATATGCGTGACTTTAAAGCGCGGCAACTGAAAGTCCTGAAGGGGCATGGTGACATTATGCGCGAGAGCGCCACTACGGAAAACCAAGACAAGAACGTTCCCACCAACGAAGAAGCTGAACGCTTCCTGGCCGAAAATCCGGATATTGAATCTGTCGATTTCCTGATCCCCGACATCAATGGGGTGATGCGTGGCAAATGGGGGCCAACCGAAGCCCTTGGGAAGTCATGCTATCCCGGCATCAACATGCCGCTGTCGATTTTTGGGCTCGACATCTGGGGCCGGGAGGTCGAATCAACCGGCATCCACATTGAGACCGGCGATCTTGACGGCTACTGCCGGGCTATTCCGGGACGAATCAACCGGGCTCCCTGGGCGCCGCGACCATCGGCGCAGGTGCTGATGTCGATGTACACAGAAGCCGGCGAGCCGTGCGTCTACGATCCGCGAAATGTGCTGCAGAGGCTGATGGACCGGTTCGAGGCCAAGGGCCTGCGGCCGGTGACGGCGTTTGAGCTTGAATTCTATCTCGTCGATCCGAATGTGTTCCAGCGCTCCGGTCGGATGGGCAAGGACCTTGGTCCAGGACCTGAGCAGCAGCAGATGTATTCTCTGTCTGAACTGCGCGGTCAAAGTGAGCTGTTTGCTGAGATTCGCGCTGCGGCGATTGCGCAAGGGCTTCCGATTGACACCATCATCAAGGAAGCCGCTCCAGGCCAGTTCGAGGTCAACCTCAAGCACCGCGACGATGCGATGGCTGCAGCCGACGATACGGTGCTGCTGCGCAGGCTGATCACGGAATCGGCGCACAAGCACGGGCTGCGCGCCACCTTTATGGCCAAGCCGTTCCTGGAGTGGCCAGGCAACGGCATGCATGTCCACGCCAGCATTCTCGACACTGACGGCAACAACATTTTCGCAGGCGAGGCGGGTGACCTGAGGCTACAGCATGCTGCTGCAGGGCTGCTTGCAACGCTCAAGGATACATTGCTGCTCTATATTCCCGGATTCAACGGCTATCGGCGCCTGCAGCCGGGCTCCTATGCACCGACACGTATTGCCTGGGGCCGCAACAACCGTTCCGTGGTGGTTCGGGTGCCGGCATCAGATGACAAGGCGCGGCGGCTTGAACACCGCATGTCCGGCGCCGACGCCAATCCCTATTTCGTTCTCGCCGGCGTTCTGGGCGGAATGCTCGAGGGTCTCGAGAACGCCAAACTGCCGCCGCCACCGGTGGAGGGAAACGCCTACAATGTGCCGCTGCCGCAATTGTCCGACGACATGGATGATGCGATTGAGGACTTTGAACGGTCGGATTTCATCCGCCGTCTGTTCGGCCCCGAACTGCGCAAGATCTTTGCTGAAATCAAGCGAGAGGAGCTCAAGGCGTTTGACAATGAAATCACGCCACTGGAGCGTTCGACCTATCTGTAAGGCGAAACGGGTGGGGTTTGGGGTTGTTAATTGTTCGTTCAGCATAAATACGTGTGATAAGAACGGCACGATTTGACATAGGACAAGGAAACGTCCCGGCGGGGTGTGCGACCATATGCCTGTTTTCCCGAATCCGTTTTTCTGGTTGACGGATGGGGTGATGTTTCGCATGTTGGAAGTGACACATAGGACTAATGCAATGGATTTTGAAGCGTTCTTCGAGGAAAAGCTTGGTGGCCTGCACAAGGCGGGCAATTACCGGGTGTTTGCCGATATCGAGCGTCATGCAGGCGGGTTTCCGCGGGCCACGCGGTACCGGGCTGACGGATCAACGCAGGACGTAACTGTCTGGTGCTCCAATGACTATCTGGGCATGGGGCAAAGTCCGCTGGTTACCAACACCATGAAAGAAGCCATTGATCGCTGTGGAGCGGGCGCTGGCGGGACCCGCAATATTTCCGGTACGAATCACTACCATGTGCTTCTGGAAGAAGAACTGGCCGACTTGCACGGCAAGGAAGACGCTCTGATTTTCACATCAGGCTATGTCTCCAACTGGGCGGCGCTCGGCACATTGGCCGGAAAAATACCTGGCCTGATCGTCTATTCCGACGCGCTCAACCACGCTTCCATGATCGAGGGAATTCGTCATTCGCGCTGCGAAAAGCGGGTTTTCAAGCACAATGACCCGGAAGATCTGCGTCGCCTGATGGCGCTGGACGATCCCGCGGCACCAAAAATGGTGGCGTTCGAAAGCGTCTATTCGATGGACGGCGATGTCTCGCCGGTTGCTGCAATCTGCGATGTGGCCGACGAATTCGGCGCAATGACCTATCTCGACGAAGTTCATGCTGTTGGCATGTACGGACCACGTGGCGGCGGCATCGCCGAGCGCGAAGGCATCATGCATCGCCTGACGGTGATCGAAGGTACACTGGGCAAGGCGTTTGGCGTGATGGGCGGTTACATCACCGGAACGCGTGCGCTGTGCGATTTCGTTCGCAGCTTCGCATCTGGCTTCATCTTCACCACGGCTTTGCCACCATCGCTTGCCGCAGGTGCTGCCGCTTCGATCCGTCACCTGAAGGCGAGCCAGCTGGAGCGCCGGCGTCATCAGGATGCGGTTGCCAAGGTCCGCCGGGCACTGGATTCCCATGGCATTCCGCACATGGAAAACCCGAGCCATATCGTACCGGTGATGGTTGGCAACGCGTCCAAGTGCAAATGGATTTCCGACGTGCTCATGGACAGCCACGGTATCTACGTGCAGCCGATCAATTACCCCACCGTGCCGGTCAAGACCGAGCGTCTGCGGATCACGCCGACCCCGTTGCACACGGACGCTGACATTCAGCATCTCGCGGGTGCGCTGAGCGAGTTGTGGTCGCAATGCGCCCTGGCGCGGGCTGTTGCCTAAGATTTCGGTCTTAATGCGGGCCGTAGCCGGCTGCATTTGAGGTCGACGAACCAAAAAGAGCCTGATCATCCATCGTGATCAGGCTCTTTTCGTTTAAACTGGTAATGATTGTCGGCCGCGCGCAAATATCCGGCAGGTGGGTGGGGTCAGTCGGCCTTGTCGGCCTCGCCACGCACCGGAGCGCAGAACAGCGAATACAGCGTGCCGATCACCGACGATACTTCCTTGTTGAGGATCGAGTAATAGATCATACGGCCTTCGCGCCTCGTGTCCACGAGGCCATCAAGACGAAGCCGGGCCAATTGCTGCGACACTGCAGCCTGCGGCATGGCGAGTATTTCCTCAAGTTCTGAAACGGACTTCTCGCCTTCGGAAAGTATACACAGGATCATCAAACGCGTCTCGTGGCTCAGAGACTTCAAAAGGTCGCTGGCCTTTCGCGCCTGAACAAGCAGGAGGTTCATTTCTTCCTGGTTCATGTCAGTCTTGATGTGAGGCAAGGTCATATTGGTGCGAGCTCGTTGAATAACAACCATTGTACAGTGCATATGCCGTCTGGAAAAGGGCGACGCCGACCACTGGATAAAATTCTCGCGCCAACCGTACGACGGTCTCAATGCGCGACAGATCCAAATCCCCATTGTGCCTGTTCTTCCTAGCTTACTTGCGCGGTGCATTGCAACAATCTGGGCAGATTTCCGTCTGCTGCGTGGGTCCGATCCTTCAATTCCTGTACCGTGGCTGGAAATTCCTTGCCCGGGACCATGCTCAGGTCCTAATCTGAGGCAGAAGATCCGTGGCGTCAGAATGCTCATTGCGACCGAATGGCGCGCATTCGGATATTTCACATTTGCCCGTATGGCTTCGGGCGCGGGAGGTTCCATGCTTGCACTCAACCGCATTCTTGTCTTTGTCGCTCTCGTCTTCCTGTCGGCGTCATCAATGGCGCAAGAGGGATCCCGACGCATAGAGACAACGGATAATGCCGACTATTTCGGATTTGATCTCAGAACAGTTCAGAACATCGCGCTGGACGAGTGCAAGGCCGAGTGTCTGGGTGATCGGCAGTGCCGGGCATTCACCTACAACGTCAAAGCCGGCTGGTGCTTTCTCAAGTCAGACTACAACACCATAAACCCCTTTGCCGGAGCGGTCGCGGGCAGGGTGGTTGCTGACGGGGAACCGGATATCGGAGCAGCGCCGGATCTCGCCTTTGTACCAGCGTCGCTGCTTGACGAGGCCCGCACCTACCGCGAACGCACGCTCGCTCGCTACGCCAGCGGCGCCAGCGCCGGCGTGACCAATTTGACGCGGATTGCCGAGGCTTCGATTGCTTCCGGCGACAGGGAAGGTGCGGTCCGCAATTTCGCCATCGCGGCTGCAGCGGCCCCCGAACGCAGTGACCTGTGGGCAGAATTGTCACGGGCAGCACTCAATTACACGCCGCAGGATGCAAACCTGCGACGCAGCCTGCTCTCTGTTTCGGTTTCTTCGGCGATCAACGCCTACAAAGCATCCCGGACCGTTTCAGCGCGCGCGGATTCGCTTGCTGTGCTGGCCGAGGCGCTCACAGGCGTGCAAAACTGGCGTCCAGCCCTTTCGGCCTACCGTGCAAGCCTTGAACTCCGGGAAGTTCCTGCACTTCGCGCGGCATATTCGGATCTCCGGGAGACACGCGGTTTTCGCGTTGTCGACAATACGGTCGACGCGGACAGCGAAACACCGCGGGTTTGCGTCCAGTTTTCCGAAGATCTTGTCAAAGGTCAGGACTATTCCGGATTTGTGAGCATTGATGGCGCAAATGATGTCGCCATTGACACCGATACCCGGCAGATCTGTGCCAACGGGCTTGAGCATGGCCAGCGCTACCGGCTGGTGTTGCGTCCGGGGTTGCCATCATCGGTCGGCGAAGTACTGGAAGCTCCGGTGGAGCTCTCGCTCTATGTCCGCGATCGGGCTCCATCGGCTCGTTTCACCGGCTCGAATTTCGTGCTTCCGGCTAAGTCCCGGCTTGGAATACCGCTCATCACCATCAACGCGCCGTCAGCAGAGCTGAAACTGTTCCGCGTTGGCGATCGGGCGCTTTCCAGGCTCATCACCAATTCGGACTTTCTCAGGCAGCTCGACAGTTATTCGATCGAATCGATCGTGGAGGATCTCGGCACCTCGGTCTGGGAGGGTGCGATCGACATTGACGGCGAACCGAACCGCGACGTTACAACCAGCATTCCGATTGACACGTTGCTGCCCGAACGCCAACCCGGCGTCTATGTACTGACGGCCACGCCACTGGGCGACAAGAGCGAAAGCTGGGATTCACGCGCCACGCAGTGGTTTGTGGTCTCCGATATCGGGATGAGCACCTTTTCAGGCGATGACGGGCTGTCCGTGTTCCTGCGCTCGCTCGATTCTGCAAAACCGCTCGGCTCTGTCGCACTGACGCTGCTTGCCCGCAACAACGAGGTGCTGGGCGAAGCTGTCACCGACGCAGATGGCCGTGCCACATTTCAGGCGGGTCTCATTCGCGGACCGGCTGGACTTGCACCTGCGGTCCTTCTTGCCAAGGGGCCTGCGGGCGACTTCGTGTTTCTCGACATGACACGGGGAGGGTTTGATCTGTCTGACCGAGGCGTTGCCGGTCGCGCATCCCCGGGCGGCGTCGATGTGATGGCATGGACCGAGCGCGGTATCTATCGTGCGGGCGAGACGGTTCATTTGTCAGCCCTTGCTCGAGACGACCGGGCTGAAGCCCTCGCAAATCTGCCGCTAACCCTGATCCTGCAGCGACCGGACGGGGTCGAAGACCGGCGCGTCATCTCCGACGGCGCAGCTCTTGGTGGCCATGCGCTGGCGCTGGATCTGCCGGAGAATGCGATGCAGGGTGCCTGGCGCGCGGCATTGCACACGGATCCGAAACGCCCGGCTGTGGCTGAAGTCACGTTTCTGGTCGAGGATTTCCAGCCGGACCGGATCGAGATCGAACTCGACGCCGGCGATGCGGTGGTCAGCGCCGATGAACCCGCTGATATCGCCGTAACAGGTCGCTATCTATATGGCGCGCCGGCTGGCGGGCTTGCGACCGAAGGCGAGATCGTGCTGAGCCGCACCCGCTCACTTGAAGCCTATCCCGGCTTTGAATTTGGTCTCGCCGACGAGGAATTCGAGAATTCCCGCATCACACTTGATGACCTTGCGCCGCTCGACGAGTCCGGTGAATCCGTGGTTGAGATCGATGTCGGGACCTTGCCGGACACAACGCAGTTTCTGACTGCCAATGTCACGATCCGCGCTTCGGAAGGTGGAGGCCGTGCAGTCGAGCGCTCGGTCGATCTCAAGGTTGCGCCGGACGGGCCACGCATCGGCATCAAGCCGCTGTTTGAAGAGCACCAGGTTGCCGAAAGCAGCGAAGCCCGGTTCCAGCTGATCGCTGTGAGTGCCGATGGATCCCGTATTGCCATGCCCGGGACCTCATGGTCGCTGGTCAAGGTTGAACGCAATTACCAGTGGTATCGCCAGGGCAACTCGTGGAACTACGAGGTTGTTGATTTCACCACCGAGATCGCCGATGGCCAGATCGATATCGCAAGCGATGCACCGGCCATAGTGGCCTCCAATGCCGACTGGGGTCGCTACCGTCTCGACGTGACGGATGAGGACGGCACTGAAACCAGCGTGATGTTTGATGCCGGATGGTATGTTGAGGCAAAATCCATCGAAACGCCCGACGGGCTGGAAATCGCGCTCGACAAGGACCAGTACAACGTTGGCGAAACCGCTCATTTGCGGATTTCTCCGCGCTTTGCAGGCGAGGCGCTGATCACGGTCGGCTCGGACCGGCTGATTGAAACCGTGACTGCGACTGTCGGCGCGGATGGTGCCACAATCGATCTGCCGGTGACGGCGGATTGGGGCGCGGGCGCCTATGTGACAGCAACGCTCTACCGGCCCGGCGATGAGCAATCACGGATGCCGATGCGCGCAATCGGGGTGAAATGGCTTTCCGTCGATCCTGGAGCACGGCAATTGTCGGTCGCCCTTGATCTGCCTGACCAGACCACGCCACGCGGCGCATTTGCAGTTCCGGTCACTCTCGCTGGCTTCACGCCTGGGCAGGAGGCGTTCGTCACCGTGTCGGCCGTTGACGTGGGCATCCTCAACCTGACCCGGCACAAGGTTGCGGACCCCGAAACCTGGTATTTCGGACAGCGCGCGCTGGGGCTCGAAATCCGCGATCTTTATGGACGCCTGATTGACGGTTCGGCTGGCGTAACCGGACGGATCCGCACCGGTGGCGATGGCGCGATGATGCGTTCGCAAGGCAGTCCGCCACGCGAAAAGCTGGTCGCGTTCTTCGAAGGTCCGGTCAAGGTCGACGCCAACGGCACAGCGACCGTCACGTTCGACATGCCGCAGTTCAACGGAACGGTTCGGGTCAATGTGGTGGCCTGGAGCGCCGGTGCGCTTGGCCATGCAACCCGGGATGTGATCGTCCGCGATCCGGCGGTCATCACCGCCAGCCTGCCGCAGTTCCTGGCGCCGGGCGACCGGTCGCAGATCATGGTCGAACTCGCCAACACCGATGGACCAGCCGGTGATTATGCAGTGGAACTGTTTACAGCCTCAGGCAAGGTGAAAGGCGGCAACGGACAGCGCCAGACAGTCAATCTGCCAGCAGGTGCGCGCAGCAGCCTGGTGATGCCGCTCGAAGGGCTCGAGAGCGGCACTGATACGCTGACCATCGCGCTCACCGGACCGGACGGGCTTTCGCTCGATCGCGAAGAAATCATTACCGTTCGCCCGGGCGCCATGCCGGTGACAATCAAACGCGTCATCAGCCTTTCTGGCGGCGGCGGAACTTTGCGGATCGATGGAGAATTGCTGGCCGACAGCCTGCTCGACGGAGCTTCTGTCACTGTCGGCATGACCCGCAATGCGGCCTTCGACGTGGCATCGCTTTTGATGGCGCTTGACCGCTATCCCTATGGCTGCGCTGAACAGACCACGAGCCGTGCTCTGCCACTTCTGTATCTGAGCGAGCTTGGCGAAGCCGCGGGTACTGAGGATGCGGCAGCGATCCGCAAACGGATCGAAGATGCGATCACCAGGCTTGTAGCCTATCAGTCATCATCGGGAAGCTTCGGGCTTTGGGGGCCTGGATCTGGCGACCTCTGGCTTGACGCCTATGTCACCGACTTCCTGACCCGCGCCATTGAAAAGGGCTTCTCTGTTCCGCCGGTGGCAAGCAGGTTGGCGCTCGACAATCTGCAGAACACGCTTGCCTACACCACTGACGTGAGTTCAGACGGCAGTCCCATTGCCTATGCACTCTATGTGTTGGCGCGCAACCGCAAGGCTGCGGCGACCGATCTTCGATATTACTCGGACAGCCAGATCGACGCCTTCGAACAGCCACTGGCCCGTGCCCAGATAGGGGCGGCGCTATCGCTCTATGGCGACCCACAGCGCGCGGCGGAGAGCTTTCGCTCGGCCTTTGATCATGCCCTCTCGACCGCAACCCTAATCGGCGGGCGCAACGATTACGGATCAGCCCTGCGCGATGGTGCGGCGATGCTGGCGCTGGCGGCGGAATCGACACCAACGCCGGGCATAGTGCCTGAACTGATCCGCTTTGTCGGAGACGCCAGGACTGCACGGCAATCGACCAGCACCCAGGAAAACGCCTGGATGGTGCTGGCGGCCCGGGCGATCACGGCAGGCAACAGGTCGATCTCGGTCAATGTCAACGGACAGGCCTTCGCGGGGGCCTACCAGACCCGTATGAGCGGTGACGAGATCCGGGACAACCCGCTGACAATCGTCAACCAGGGCGCTGATCCGGTGGATGCCGTGGTGACCACGATTGCGGCGCCTGCCCAACCCTTGAGCGCGGGCGGCAACGGTTTCGCCATCAGCCGCAGCTACTACACGCTCGATGGCCAGCCGGCCACGATTTCCTCGGTGCAACAGAATGAGCGTTTTCTCGTCGTGTTGCAGATGCGGGAAGTCAATGCCTGGCCGTCGCGGGTTGTGGTCACTGACCTGCTGCCTGCAGGGTTTGTCATCGACAATCCGCGGCTTGTCGGCAGCGCCGAGCTGAGCAATTTCCCCTGGTTGGGTGATGTTTCCGCGAGCCACGCGGAGTTCCGCATCGACCGATTCATTGCGGCTTTTGACCGGGGTGGCGGTTCCAACAGGAACTTTGTCGCAGCCTACGTTGTCCGGGCCGTGACTCCGGGTATCTACACCCACCCGGCAGCAGTGGTTGAGGACATGTATCGTCCCGAACTCGCCGCCAGGACGGCAACCGGATTCATGGAGGTGGTTGGCGCGCCATGATGGTTTCGCGCCGCACCCGACTGTGGCGGATGGCTGCCGCCGGTCTGGGCGGGCTTGTCCTGATTGGCGGAGGTGCTCTGTTTGCGCTTGATCGCGCCGACCGAGCCTATCCACCACCGCTCGACGTGGCAGCGGATCTGTCACGCGAAGTGGTCGACCGGAACGGAAACCTGCTGCGTGCCTACACCGCTGAAAGCGGTGTCTGGCGCCTGCCGGTCACGCTTGATGCTGTCGATCCCGACTATATCAACATGCTGATTGCCTATGAGGATCGCCGTTTTCGCAGCCACTCGGGCGTTGACCCACTGGCGATCGGGCGGGCCGCAGTCCAGCTGTTGCTCAATGGCGGACGGATCGTCTCGGGCGCGTCCACGATCACCATGCAGGTGGCACGGCTGATCGAGCCGAGAGCCGAGCGTTCGCTCACGGCCAAGCTGCGGCAGATGCTCCGCGCGCTACAGATCGAGCGGCGGTTGAGCAAAAGCGAGATTCTGTCGCTTTATCTCACGCTTGCACCCTATGGCGGCAATCTCGAGGGTGTCCGCGCTGCGAGCCTTGCCTGGTTCGGGCGCGAGCCCAAAAAACTAACCCTGTCGCAATCCGCACTGCTGGTAGCCCTGCCACAATCACCGGAAGCAAGGCGGCCTGACCGACAACACGCAGAAGCGTTGCAGGCCCGCAACCGCGTGCTCGCCCGTATGGGTGCGGCCGGATTGATCCCCGACAGCGAGATCGCTCGTGCCGCAGCGACAAAGGTTCCCACTCGTCGATTGGGGATGCCTGATCTCGCAGCCCATACCGCAGATCTTGCGATCCGGACGCAACCCGATACGGCCTCCATCAAGCTGACACTCGACGGCGACATCCAGGCTCGGCTCGAAGATCTGGCGATCGAAACTGCTGGCCGTCTCGGCCAGAAACAATCTCTCGCCATGGTGCTTGCGGACGGCAAGACCGGTGAGGTTCTCGCCAGCGTCGGCTCCACCGGACACCTTGATGCGGCGCGCGCCGGTGCCATCGACATGAGCCGCGCCGTGCGCTCACCCGGTTCGGCGCTTAAACCTTTCATCTACGGCCTTGCGTTTGAGGATGCGCTGATCGCGCCCGAAACCCTGATAGATGACACGCCAGCGGATTTTTCGGGCTATCGGCCGCGCAATTTCGATCGCGGCTACATGGGTGAGGTCAGCATTCGCGAGGCGCTTCAATTTTCGCTCAACGTCCCGGCGGTGCGGTTGCTCGAAGCGGTCGGGCCGCAACGGCTGCTGGCGCGGTTGCGGCGCGGCGGAACCCAGCTGGAACTGCCGCCCGGCGGCGCGCCGGGACTGGCAATCGGTCTTGGCGGGGCAGGGGTCAGCCTACGCGGTCTGGTTCAGCTCTATACCGGGTTCGTCAACAACGGGATGGCCAGAGCGCTCAGTGACGGCTCCGAGACCGTGTCCCCAAGACCGCTGGACCAGCCGGTGATGGCGGCAGAGGCAAACTGGCAGGTGGCCGATATTCTGTCCGGTGTGAGCGCGCCGCAGGGCGCGCCGCGGATTGCCATCGCCTACAAGACCGGCACGTCCTATGGCTACCGCGATGCGTGGGCGATCGGGTTTGACGGGCGCCATGTGCTGGGCGTCTGGGTGGGTCGGCCCGATGCGTCGCCGGTTCCCGGACTGTCGGGCATCGAGACTGCGGCGCCGCTTTTGTTCGAGGCTTTTGCGCGGGCAGGACTTGAGCGCGTTGAGTTCCCCGCTGCGCCACCCGGACTGGTGGTGCAGTCCCGAGGCGGCTTGCCGTTTGCGCTTCGAAAATTCAAGGGCCGCGACGCGGTTGCAAGCACGGTCGCCGATGGCAGCCTTCCGCCGCAAATTGTCTATCCGCCTCAGGGTGCGCGCGTTTCGCTCGGCTCGGGTGGCTCCGGTCCGTTGATGCCACTGGTGATCAAGCTGCAAGGCGGAGCAGGGCCCTACCGGCTGATCGCCAATGGTCAGGCCCTGCCGAAACCCACAAGAAGACGGGTGTTGAACTGGGTGCCTGACAGCCCGGGAGCGTCGACATTGACTGTCATGGATGCGGAAGGCCGGGCTGCGAGCGTCAGTGTTTTCATTGATGGCAACTGACCAGAGCCGTTGCTGCCTCGCGGCACTCGCTCAACCGACCGTTTCGTTCATCGCGGCAAAGACCAGTTCGCGCAAACGGGTGGCGACCGCGCTGATGATCACGTTCTTGCGTGAAACAAGATAATAGGGGCTGACGAGGATCTTCTCCTCCGGGCCGACAATGGCCAGGCCGCTGGCCAGGTTGTTGGCGATGAACATGTCCGCCACCGGCCTCGGGATCGGCACGAGAGCTTCTGACGACGCGAGATAGGCAAGCATGACCAGCATCGACGTGGTGTTGACGATATCGCCCGGAAGCTCGACGCCGGCCGAGACGAAGACCGCTTCAACCGCCTGGCGCAGCGGCGTGTGCGGTGCCTGTATGACCCATTCGTAGGCCGCGATACGCTCCAGAGGTGCCGTCTCGTTTTGCGCGAGCGGATGGCCGGCCCGAACCAGGAAGCAGATATCCTCATGGCGGCCGCGGCGCACTTCAAGCAGACGCTTGTCATATTTCGGCGGAATCCGTGAGAGAACGAAGTCATACTCGCCGCGGAACAACCCCTCGACCAGAACGTCGCTCGGTGCGACGTCGATATGAATATCAGCCCCCGTGGCTGTTTTCTTCAACTCCTGGATCGCCGGCACTACGAAGGCCACGGCGCCATCGGTGACAGAGCCGACCCGCGCGGTCCCGGCGAGGCCTTCGCTGACGGATGAAATCTCCCTGAGGGTCTGTTCCAGGCCATTAAGCAAATTGTGGCCATTGCGGATGAGGGTTTCACCAACAGGGGTCGGCGTCATGCCCTTCGGGTGGCGCAAGAAGACCGGCCCGCCGACAACCTGCTCGATGCTTGCGAGCATGCGGGATGCGGCCGGCTGAGACAGAGCCATTTGTTCGGCGGCCAGACCCAGCTGACCGGTTTCGTGGATCGACTGGATCAGCCGAAAGTCCTTGAGCTGCAGGTTGCGCGATATGGGTGCCATTTTCGTCTTATCAATTTTGGTATGCAGAATGTCAATCTATTCATTTGAAAAGCATGATGCAAACTCAGTACGTTAGCGTGGGTTCAAATGGATCCTTATGGCTGGCAGGGTTTGACTTCTGAGGAGGGGTCTGCCGCTGCATGGCCCTGTCTCGGGAGGACTTTATGAGAAAGCTTACATCAATTTTGTCGGCAGTTGCGCTCGGCGTCGGTTTGATTTCGACGCCCGTACTGGCCCAGGACAAAGGCACCGTTGGCATCGCAATGCCAACCAAGTCATCGGCTCGCTGGATTTCCGACGGGAATTCGATGGTGGAACAGTTCACCGCCGCCGGTTACGCGACCGATCTGCAGTATGCAGAAGACGATATTCCAAATCAGCTTGCGCAGATCGAGAACATGATCACCAAGGGCGTCAATGTTCTGGTGATTGCGGCGATCGACGGCACTACGCTGTCCAACGCGCTTGAAAATGCTGCCGCGTCCGGCATCAAGGTCATCGCTTACGACCGACTGATCCGTGAAAGCGGTAATGTCGACTACTATGCGACCTTCGACAACTTCAAGGTTGGCGTGCAGCAGGCGAGTTCGCTGGTCGCTGGCCTGAAAGAACGTTTCGGCGACGGCCCCTACAATGTCGAGTTATTCGGCGGTTCGCCGGACGACAACAACGCCTTCTTCTTCTACAACGGCGCGATGAGCGTGCTGCAGCCGCTGATCGATTCCGGCGAGGTTGTCATTGCTTCTGGCCAGATGGGCATGGACAAGGTCGGCACACTTCGCTGGGATGGCGCAGTGGCGCAGGCCCGGATGGACAACCTTCTGTCTGCTCACTACACCGACAAGCAGGTGCAGGGCGTTCTCTCGCCCTATGATGGCCTTTCCATCGGCATCCTGTCGTCGCTCAAGGGCGTCGGATACGGTTCGGGCGATCTGAAGATGCCGATCGTCACCGGACAGGACGCCGAAGTCCAGTCGGTCAAGTCGATCCTGGCGGGCGAGCAGTATTCGACCGTGTTCAAGGACACCCGCGAACTGGCCCGCGTCACCGTCGGTATGGTGGACGCGCTGCTTCAGGGCGGCACTCCGGAGATCAACGATACCAAGACCTATGACAATGGCGTCAAGGTGGTGGAATCCTATCTCCTGGAGCCGGTGTCGGTCGACAAGTCGAACTGGGAAGAGATCCTGATCGGTTCGGGCTACTACACGATGGATCAGATCAAGTAGGCTGACCCAAGCAGCCACAACGCAGTCCGAGCCGCGCTTGCCAAAGTGCGGCTCGGACCCTTTACCCCAGTTCTGTCGATACCGAGATGCAGCAATGAAACCCCTTCTGGAGATGCGCTCCATAACCAAGACGTTTCCCGGCGTGAAAGCTCTCAATGCGGTGAACCTCACCGTCATGGAAGGCGAAATTCACGCCCTGGTCGGGGAAAACGGGGCTGGCAAATCGACATTGATGAAGGTCTTGTCCGGCGTCTATCCGGCAGGATCCTATGACGGGGAAATCCATTACGACGGCTCTGTCGCCGCGTTTTCCGGCATCCGCGAAAGCGAGGCAGTCGGGATCATCATCATTCACCAGGAACTGGCGCTGGTGCCTTTGCTGTCGATTGCCGAAAACCTGTTCATCGGCAATGAATGCGCGAACAACGGCGTCGTCGACTGGCATGAAACCTTTCAGCGCACCGAAGCGCTTTTGAAAAAGGTCGGGCTTTCGGAAGCGCCCGGCACGCTTGTCGATCGCATCGGAGTTGGCAAGCAGCAACTTGTCGAAATCGCCAAGGCGCTGTCCAAGGATGTGCGGCTGCTCATTCTGGATGAACCTACCTCCGCCCTGTCGGAAAAGGACAGCCAGGCACTGCTCGATCTCCTGACCGAGCTCAAGGCGCAGGGCGTCACATCGATCATCATCAGCCACAAGCTCAATGAAGTGCGCAGCATTGCCGACCGGGTCACCGTGATCCGCGACGGCTCGACAATTTCGACGCTCGATGCGCGCAGCGAAGCCATCACCGAAGACCGCATCATCCACGATATGGTCGGTCGCGACATGGCGCAGCGGTTTCCCGAGCGCGAAAGCAATCCCGGCGACGTGCTGATGGATGTCCGCAACTGGAACGTCTGGCATCCCGAACACAGTGAGCGTCAGGTCATCCGCGATGCCTGCCTTACTGTCCGCGCCGGCGAAGTCGTTGGCATTGCGGGTCTCATGGGATCGGGGCGGACAGAGCTCGCCATGAGCATATTCGGCAAAAGCTACGGCCGCAGAATATCGGGCGAAGTTCTGATCGAGGGGACGCCTGCCGACGTGTCCACCGTAGACCGTTCAATCTCCGCAGGGCTTGCCTATGTCACCGAAGACCGCAAGCACCTCGGCCTGGTTCTCGACGAGACCATCCAGCGCAACATCACCCTCGCCAACCTCCCAAAGGTCGCGTCTTATGGAGTGATATCGGAGGCGCAGGAGATCAATGTTGCGGAAGGATACCGCAAGGCGATCAACATTCGCACCCCCGGCGTGTTCCAGAAGGTGGTCAACCTGTCGGGTGGCAATCAGCAGAAGGTCGTGCTCTCCAAGTGGCTGTTTGCCGATCCGAAGGTGCTGATCCTGGACGAGCCGACCCGCGGCATCGATGTGGGTGCCAAATACGAAATCTACGGCATCATCAACAAGCTCGTCGCCGACGGGAAGGGCGTGTTGATGATCTCGTCCGAGCTGCCCGAGCTCTTGGGCATGTGTGACCGAATTTATGTGATGAATGAAGGTGCTCTTGTGGGCGAACTGACCGCTGCGGAAGCGAGCCAGGAACGCATCATGTCCTTCATTGTGAGGAGTTGAGACTATGGCGAGCGAACCCGACACATCAAACGCTCAGCCAGGCCGTTCCGCCGGGCAATACCTGGCCAATCACTTGCGTGACTATGGCATGGTGCTGGCGCTGATCGCCATCATGGCGTTCTTCCAGGTGATGACTGACGGCACACTGCTACGGCCGGTCAACATCACAAACCTGTTCCTGCAAAACAGCTATATCATCATCATGGCGCTCGGCATGCTGCTGGTGATCGTCGCCGGGCATATCGACCTCTCGGTCGGTTCGGTGGTGGGCTTCGTTGGCGCTTTAGCTGCCGTGATGATGGTCAACTGGGAGTGGTCGATCTACCTCACCATTCCCTGCTGCCTGATGGTCGGCATCCTTATTGGTGCTGCCCAAGGCTACTGGATTGCCTATTGGCGCATTCCATCCTTCATCGTCACGCTTGCCGGCATGCTGGTGTTTCGCGGAGCATCCCTGTGGTTGCTCGAAGGCCAGTCGGTGGGACCTTTTCCACGCCAGTTTCAGGCGCTGTCGACCGGTTTCATTCCCGACCTGCTGCCCTTCGTCAAATCCATGTTCGGGGTTGAACGGATGAACGGCTTTGCGGTCGTCACCGGGCTGGTGATTGCCGGATTAATCATCTGGATGGGTTTGCGCTCGCGAGCACGCAATCATGCCTATGGCATGATGGCCGAACCGATGAGTTTCTTCATCATGCGCAACCTGCTTGTGGCCGGCGCAATTGTGTTTGTGTCCTACAAGCTCGCCACCTTTCGTGGTCTACCGAATGTGCTGATCACCATGGGCATCCTGACGATCGTCTATGCCTTCATCACGGAATCAACCGTTCTTGGACGCCGCATCTATGCTCTCGGTGGCAATGAAAAAGCAGCCAAGCTGTCAGGCATCCGCACCGAAAGACTGACCTTCCTGACATTCGTCAACATGGGCATGCTGGCGGCCCTTGCCGGGCTGATCTTTGCCGCGCGACTGAACACGGCAACGCCCAAGGCGGGTGTTTCGTTCGAGCTCGACGTGATTGCTGCGGTGTTTATCGGCGGCGCCTCGATGTCCGGTGGTGTCGGCAAGATTGTCGGCGCGGTGGTCGGCGCCTTCATCATGGGCGTGATGAACAATGGAATGTCGATCATGGGGATCGGAATTGACTATCAACAGGTCATCAAGGGGCTCGTGCTCCTCGCAGCCGTTATCTTCGATGTCTACAACAAGAACAAACAGAGCTGATTCAAGAGGGGAAAACCGCTAGCCGCCAGTCTCGAGGCGGCCGGGGTTTCGGAAACAAACATGACATTCAAACCAGCACAATGGCCGCGTAAACTTCGTTCCCAGGAATGGTTCGGCGGAACCGGCCGCGACCAGATCTATCACCGCGGCTGGATGAAGAACCAGGGCTTCCCGCATGACATGTTCGACGGCCGCCCGGTCATCGGCATTCTCAACACATGGTCCGAACTCACCCCGTGCAACGCGCATCTGCGCGATCTCGCCGAACGGGTGAAGAACGGCGTGCTTGAAGCCGGCGGCTTCCCGGTCGAGGTTCCTGTGTTTTCTGCCTCCGAGAGCACATTCCGTCCAACAGCGATGATGTTCCGCAATCTCGCGGCACTGGCGGTTGAGGAAACCATCCGCGGCCAACCGATGGACGGCGTTGTGTTGCTGGTGGGCTGTGACAAGACCACGCCGAGCCTGTTGATGGGAGCGGCGTCGACTGACCTGCCTGCAATCGTGGTCACAGGCGGACCGATGCTGAACGGCTATTTCCGCGGCGAGCGCGTCGGATCCGGCACGCATCTGTGGAAGTTCTCAGAAGCCGTGAAAGCCGGAGAGATGTCGCAGGAGGATTTCCTCGAAGCGGAAGCCTCGATGTCGCGCTCGGCAGGAACCTGCAACACGATGGGCACCGCCTCTACGATGGCCTCGATGGCGGAAGCGCTCGGCATGGCCTTGTCCGGCAATGCCGCCATTCCGGCCGTCGACAGCCGCCGTCGTGTGATGGCGCAGATGTCCGGCCGCCGAATTGTCGACATGGTCAGGGATGACCTCAAGCCATCCGACGTCATGACCAAGCAGGCGTTTGAAAACGCCATCCGCACAAACGGCGCCATCGGTGGGTCGACCAACGCGGTCATTCACCTGCTGGCGATTGCCGGGCGGGTGGGCGTTGACCTGACACTGGACGACTGGGACCGCTGCGGGCGTGACGTGGCCACGATCGTCAACCTGATGCCATCGGGCAAATACCTGATGGAAGAATTCTTCTATGCCGGCGGCCTGCCGGTTGTTCTCAAGCGCCTTGGCGAAGCGGGCCTCCTCAACAAGGATGCAATGACGGTCAGCGGAACTGCGATCTGGGACGAAGTGAAGGACGCCATCAACAACAATGAGGACGTCATCCTGCCCGTTGAAAAGGCGCTCACGGCGCAAGGCGGCATCGCCGTGCTCAAGGGCAATCTCGCTCCAAAGGGTGCGGTGATCAAGCCATCGGCAGCCTCTGCACACCTGCTCAAGCATCGCGGCCGCGCCGTCGTGTTTGAAGACATCGATGACTACAAGGCCAAGATCAACGATGACGCACTCGACATCGACGAGACCTGCGTGATGGTGTTGAAGAATTGCGGCCCGAAAGGCTATCCGGGCATGGCGGAAGTCGGCAACATGGGGCTTCCACCCAAGGTTCTGAAGAAGGGGATCACTGACATGATCCGCATATCTGATGCGCGGATGTCGGGCACCGCCTATGGCACCGTGATCCTGCACACTTCGCCCGAGGCCGCCGATGGTGGACCTCTGGCCGTGGTTCAGAACGGTGACATGATTGAACTCGATGTGAGCGCACGCAGTATCCGGCTCGATATTTCCGACGCGGAACTGACGGCGCGACTGAAAGACTGGAAACCGATCATTGCAAGCGCGCCGTCAGGCTATGCCTGGCTGCACCAGAAACACACCCAAGGTGCCGACACCGGGGCTGATCTTGATTTTCTGATCGGAAGCAGAGGCTCGGCGGTCGGAAGGGATTCGCATTGATGCCTTTGAAAATTGCACTGGCTGGTATCGGCAAGATCGCCCGCGACCAGCATGTTCCTGCCTTGATGGCATCGCCCGAATGGGATCTGGCCGCAACCGTATCCCGGCACGGGACGGTCGATGGTGTCGAGTCCTTCGATGATTTTGATGCGATGCTGCAGGCACGTCCCGATATCAGCGTGGTGTCGCTCTGCATGCCGCCGGTTCCGCGATTTGACTATGCCAGAGCGGCGATTGAAGCCGGACGTCACGTAATGCTGGAAAAGCCTCCGGGCGCGACATTGTCCGAATGCCATGCGCTGGACGCTCTGGCGCGCAAGGCCGGTGTGTCGATCTATGCGACCTGGCATTCGCGCGAAGCGGCCATGGTTGCCACCGCCAAGGCCTGGCTCGCCGGCAAGCGGCTCACGAGCCTTGTCGTCACCTGGAAAGAAGATGTGCGCAAATGGCATCCGGGCCAGACATGGATCTGGGAGGCCGGCGGGCTGGGGGTCTTTGATCCCGGCATCAACGCGCTTTCTATCGTCACAGCGCTCTTGGCCGAGCCGATCCGGGTGGCTTCGTCCGAACTGCTGATCCCGGAAAATTGCGACACCCCGATTGCCGCCAACCTGACATTCACCCATCCGCATGGGGCGCATGTCAGTGCGGAATTCGATTTCCGCAAGGAGGGCGATCAGTTCTGGAACATTGCGATCGAAACCGAGCAGGGCAATCTCGTGTTGTCTGAAGGGGGAGCGTCGCTTTCGATTGACGGCGTGAAGCAAAGTGCTGCGCCTGGAGCCAATGCGCTGCACGGCGAGTACCCGCGGCTTTATGCCAACATGGCCGCATTGGTGCGGGCAGGGGGCATAGACATGGATCTCTCCCCCCTGGCGCTTGTTGCCGACGCATTTCTTCTGGGCCGGCGGGTCGCCGTCGAGCCTTTTGTCGAGTGAGGTTTTCGAGCCCGACGAGAGTCCCCAGGCATCTTGCCTGGAGATGAAAGCCTTCAGTCGCGGCCGAAACCCATGAGACCATTTTTCGAAAGGACGACACTATGAAGCAACCGCTCGCCAATATTCTCCCTGTGGCGCCTACGCCTTTTCATGCCGATGGGCGCGTGGATGAAGACGGCATGCGCAGGGTGATTGATTGCATGATCGATCAGGGCGTCGACGCCATCTGTATCCTCGCCAACTATTCCGAACAATTCCTGCTGTCGGATGACGAACGCACGCTGCTGATGCGGCTGAGCCTCGAGCATACGGCGGGCCGCGTGCCGGTCATTGTCACCACCAGCCATTTCTCGACAGAGATAGCCACGCAGCGGGCGAAGGCGGCGCAATCAATGGGCGCGTCGATGATCATGATGATGCCGCCCTATCACGGCTCCGGGCTGTTCCCGGCTCCGCAGGGTATTTTCGAGCATTTCGAGGCGGTCAGCAAATCCATCTCGATTCCGATCATGGTTCAGGATGCGCCGCTGTCAGGCGTGACGATGCCGGTTGACCTGCTGGCACGGCTGGCAAAGGAGCTCGAGAATGTCTCCTATTTCAAGATCGAGTGCCCCTTCGCCGCCGACAAGCTGGCAGCGCTGATTGAAGCCGCAGGCGAGTATATCGATGGTCCGTTTGACGGTGAGGAAGCGGTGACGCTGCTGGCCGATCTCGACGCCGGCGCTACCGGCACCATGACATCGGCCATGTTCCCGGAAAAGATCCGGCCGATTGTGACGCATTTCCTCGCGGGCGAGAAAGATGCGGCGCTGGCCCAATGGCAGAAATGCCTGCCGCTGATCAACCACGAGAACCGGCAGTGCGGCCTGCGCGCGGCAAAGGTCGTGTTCAAGGAAGGCGGCGTGATCAAGAGCGATTACGTGCGCCATCCGCTCAAGCCGATGTCCGAGCGCACCAAGGCCCGCCTGCTGCAGCTTGCCCGCGACCTTGACGTCATCGCGCTGAAGTGGGGCAAATAGGCCGAGAATGCCTTGTGACTCTCATAAACAAATGCGGCGCCTTCAGCCGCTGCATTTGAAATCAGGGCGGAGTTTGCTAGAGCAGGGGTGTGATGAAACCTGTTCTCTACTCCTTCCGTCGGTGTCCCTATGCGATGCGCGCGCGTCTGGCCATGTCCTCAGCCGGTCTTGAGGTCGAACTGCGCGAAGTCGTATTGCGGGACAAGCCTGAAGCGTTCCTCAAGGCCTCGCCGAGCGGGACGGTGCCGTGTCTCGTCGGCGAAGGTTTCGTCATCGACGAAAGCCTCGACGTGATGATCTGGGCGCTGCGTGAGAATGACCCCGACAACTGGCTGAACATGCCCGAGGCGGGTCATGACTGGATCGCGCGGACAGATGGCCCGTTCAAACAGGCGCTTGACCGAACCAAGTACCCCAACCGCTATCCTGATGTAGATCCAGACGGCCAGCGGGATATCGCGGCTGTGTTTCTCAGCGATCTCAACTCGACGATCGGCGAGTGGATCTTCGATCATCCGACCTTGTCCGACTTTGCCATCCTGCCCTTCGTTCGCCAGTTTGCCTTTATCGACAAGGACTGGTTTGACGCCCAGCCGTGGCCCAGTCTGCAAGGCTGGCTCGAGCGGTTCCTGGCATCGGAACGCTTTGACCAGATCATGAAGAAATACCCGCAATGGCACGACGGTGACCCACCGGTTTGCTTTCCCTGATCGCGCTGGCCAAGTGCCTGAATGATGAGAGCAGCCGCCCTTCTGATTGGATACCAACCAGTCAGTGTGTGGAAATCAAACCCAGTTTCCATCTGCGTCTACGCGGCGGCAAGCCACCGAATGCTGGTCGCTTACCTCCTGCAATTCCGGAGCCGAAACAAGGCATTCAGGCTGACTGCGGGAGCAGCGTGAGGCAAACCGGCAGCCGGTGGGAAGGTTGATCGGGCTGGGCGGCTCACCCTCAAGCCGGATGCGTTCGGATCGCCCAACCGTACTTGTGGATGGCACCGCGGAAATCAGCGCGCGGGTGTAGGGATGAAGCGGGTTCTGAAAGATCTGGCGCTTGGTTCCCACTTCCACGATCGTTCCCAGATACATGACTGCAATGACGTCGCACAGGTGCTGCACCACAGCCAGATCGTGGCTGATGAAGAGATATGAAAGCCCGAATTCGGATTTCAGTCGCGCAAGCAGATTGAGGATCTGGGCCTGAATGGCCACGTCCAGCGCCGAGACAGGTTCATCACAGATGACCAGACTTGGCTGGCTCGCCAGAGCTCTCGCAATGCCTATCCGCTGGCGTTGGCCGCCGGAGAACTGGTGCGGAAACAGGTCTTGCTGCTCAGGGTGCAGGCCGACAATCTCGAAAAGCTCATCCACCCGCGCCTTGCGCGAGCTGCGGGAACCGATCGACATCAGATCGAGCGGGCGCCGGACGATTGAACCGGCACGCTCGCGCGGATTGAGCGAGGCATAAGGGTCCTGAAAGACGAACTGGATGTCCTTCCGGATCGATCTGAGCGCGTCGCCCTTGATGGCAGTGATATCCTGCCCCTTCAGCCGGATCATGCCCGATGTCGGCTCCACAAGCCGAGCGCAGGTCTGGGCGACAGTGGTCTTTCCGGAGCCGCTTTCGCCGACGATGCCATAGGCAACGCCGTTCCTGATTGTGAAAGAGACCCCATCGACCGCATGAACCGTGCCGCCGTCAGCTGTCGGGAAATGCACCTTGAGATCGGAGACGTCCAAAAGTGTTTCGGGATTGCTCACGCGGGATACTCCACATTGTTCCAGCAGGCGACCGGGTGGGCTTCGCGCTTCATCTCCAGTGCTGGAGTATCTTCCCGGCAACGCTCCAGCACGTTGGCGCAACGTGGAGCGAAAGCGCAGCCAGCGGCACCGAGCTGGCGGGCACCCGGCACGACACCGGGTATTTCGAAAAGCGGTTCCGGTTCATTGCTCGGATCAGCGCTCAGCCGCGGTATGCAGGAGATGAGCCCGCGCGCATAGGGATGCATCGGCCTGTTGATGAAGTCGTCGACTGGCGCTTCTTCAATCTTGCGTCCTGCATACATGACCATCACCCGATCAGTCATTTCCGCGACAGCGCCGATATCGTGAGTAATCAGGATGATGGCAGCTTTTGTCTTTTGCTGCAGGTTCAGAAAAAGATCGAAGATCTGCGCTTGCACCGTCACATCCAGCGCCGTTGTCGGTTCGTCTGCGATCAGCAGCTTCGGCTCGCAGGCCAGCGCGATTGCGATCATGACCCGTTGCCGCATTCCGCCAGACAGTTGGTGCGGATAGTTATCGACGCGTTTCTCTGCTGCAGGGATCTCGACCAGGCGCAGCATTTCGATTGCCCGGTCGCGCGCTTCCCGTCGCGAGACACTGAAATGCGCCCGAACCGTTTCGGCAATCTGCTCGCCGATCGTAAACACCGGGTTGAGCGATGTCATTGGCTCCTGAAACACCATGGAAATCTCACGGCCCCGGATCTGCCTGAGGCGCGTCTCGCCAGCCTGAACCAGATCTTCACCCTGAAACAGTATCTGGCCTCGGCTGATGCGTCCCGGAGGGGTCGGTATGAGCCCCATCAAGGAGAGAGCGGTGATGCTCTTTCCGCAACCGGACTCACCGACAATACCCAGGGTTTCGCCGTGATGGACGTCAAAGGACAGATCACGGACGACAGGCACGTCGCTATCACCAATCCGAAAGGCGATTTCGAGATCGCGAACCGACAGCAGAGGTGAACTCATCAGCGCTGCCTCAGCTTGGGATTGAACGCGTCATTGAGGCCGTCGCCGACCAGACAGATGGCAAGCACGGTGAGAAAGATCGCAACACCGGGAAAGGTCACGCCCCACCAGCTGTCGAGGATGTAGGGGCGATTGTCGCCAATCATCCGACCCCAGCTCATTGCGTTCGGATCGCTGAGACCAAGAAAGGAAAGACCAGCCTCGAACAGGATCGCCGAACCGGTGCTCAGTGCAGAAACCACGACCAGCGGCGGCGCGGCGTTCGGCAGAATGACCGACCAGATCAACCGTCGGTTTCGGGCGCCGATGGCCCGTTCGGCTTTGACATACTCCATCTCGCGAATGCGCATGAACTCCGCACGCGTCAATCGCGCTGTCGCGGTCCAGGACACGATGCCGATCGCAATGGCGACATTGGTGAGGCTTGCGGAAAACAGCATGACCACGATCATGGCAAACAGCAGGTTCGGCAAGACCTGGAAAAACTCGGTGACGCGCATCAACAGGTTGTCGACCCATCCGCCATAAAATCCGGCAAGAGCGCCAATGGTAACGCCAATCACGAAAGTGATGCTTGCGGCCGCAAGACCTATTGCTATCGTCACCCTGCCGCCATTGATCAGACCGGCCAGAATATCACGGCCGATATAGTCCGTGCCGAGCCAGTACTCCGAGGCGCCGGGTGGCGTCAGCGGCATCCACACCATCTCGGTCGGCGAGACCGGATAGAGCGAAGGCCCGAGAATTGCGACAAACAGGATCAGGAGGAGGATTACCAGTCCTGCCATGGCGGACAGGTTTCCGCGAAACATCAGCCAAGCCTGGCGGGTGGGCGAAGTCGGTTCCGCGATGAGGGGAGGCGACGTTTGATCGGGTGCGGCTTTGCTGTTCATCGCGCCTTAATCCTTGGATCTACGAGGCGGTAGACGATGTCTGTGAAAACATTCATCGCAATGACAATCATCGCAGAGAAAAACAGTATCCCGAGCAGGGTTGGAGCGTCACGCCTGAGAATTGATTCATAAGCGAGCGTTCCCAGCCCGGGCCATGCAAACACGGTCTCGACGAGGACCGCGCCTGAGAGCACCTGTCCAAACTGAAGTCCGGCAAAGGTGACCACCGGAAGGATGGCGTTGCGCAATGCGTGCTTGTAGATAACCTGCCGCTGGCTCAACCCCTTGGCACGTGCGGTTCGCACATAGTCGGCATCAAGCACATCGATCATGCTTGTTCTCGAAAGGCGGCTGTAGAAAGCCAGATAGATCAAAGCCAAAGTGAGCGCCGGCAAGACCAGGTGCTGGCCGACATCCAGACAGTAGAGCCATATCCCCTGTGAACTGTCGCCGGAAGACATGCCGGAAATCGGCAGGATCGGGATGGCGACCGAAAACATCAGGATCAGCATGATCCCGAGCCAGAATACAGGGGCAGAAAAACCCGCGAGTGACAGCACTGTCACCAGATGACTGAGCGGCGACCGGCGCCTTTGCGCGGAAAAGACGCCAAGCAATGTCCCCAGAACAATTGCGCTGAACAGCGAAGACGTAACCAGGAGAAGTGTCGGACCTATACGCTCCAGCACCAGAGCCGTGACGGGTCGGTTGTAATAGGTGGACACCCCGAGATCACCCTGGACGACGTTTCCGAGGTAAACCATCAGTTGCACAATGAAGGGCTGGTCCAGCCCATACTGCACGCGCAGTTGCGCGATCAGTTCGGGGGTTGCGCCGCCCATTTCGCCGACCAGTGCTTCAACAGGGTCGCCGGGAGCAAGATGGATCAGGCTGAAATTGAGGACGAGAACTGCGAGCAAGAGCAAAAGCACATTGCAGGCTCGGCGAACGATCGCTGCACGCAGCAAGCCGGGAAAGGCCATATCGAACCTCTTCGCTAAACTTTCGAGATGGTCTGTGCGGTCACCATCAAGTTTGGTGACCGCACATGGTGCTTACTGCGTCTTGAGATAGACGTCGGTCCAAGGTGCAAGCGCGCCGAAAGGCGTTGAAGGCGGGTTGCCGACATCATCACGATAAACTGTCGCACTGAAATCCTGCGGCATGTAGATGAACACCAGATCTTCGGCGACCGTCTTCTGGATGTCGGCATACAGGCCCTTGCGCTTTTCCAGATCGGTTTCCGTTGCTGCCGCACTCAGCATCGCATCAACGTCCTTGTTGCAATAGCCTTCTGTATTGGCCCAGATCACGTTTCGAATGTTTTCGCAGTCGAAATGGCGATGCACACCAATGACCGGATCGGGGTAGTTGAACGACCCGTTCATTGTCGCCTCGTAGTCAAAGCTCGAGATGCGCTTCACCCAGGTGCCGAAATCGGGAGCCTTGCGCAGTTCCACCTTGATGCCAAGCTTGGCAAGCGTCGCCTGGATGTATTCTGCCATCGGACCATGCGCGGCAGGTGCCCAGCTTGGAACATCGAGCGTGAAGCCGAACCGTGTTCCGTCTGCGCCCAGAGGATAGCCTGCCTCGTCGAGCAAGGCCGCAGCCGTGTCCAGATCGGGCTCATGCCGGGTGACGTCAGCAGTGTAGAAAGGGTTTCCGGTATGCAGAGGTCCGGTACCAGGCTCGGTCCGGCCACCAAAGATGACCTTCGCCAGGAAGCCGGTATCAATTGCACGCGCCAGTGCCTCGCGGACCTTGTGGTCACTGAATGGCTTGTTGCGCAGGTTCATTTCCAGATAATGCACATAACCCAGCGCGCCATACCCTTCGGTGGTGACGGTCAGGCCCGTTACCTTTTCAAGGCGTGTTGCGTCGTTTGGCCGAATTCCCGAAAAGGCGGCGTAGTCGAGATCGCCTTTTTCCATCATCAGCACGCGCGTCAGCGGATCCTTGACCACCGCGAAGGTAATCTTGTCGAGATAAGGCCGATCCGGAATAAAGAAGTCGTCATTGCGCACCAGCGTCAGGCGCTCCGCCGGGTTGTTTTCCTCGACCTTGAACGGGCCGGATCCAACAACATTTTCCGAGTTGCGTGGATGGGTCTTCAGTTCCTGTCCGTCGCCGTAGACATGCTTGGGCAAGATCGGCATCAGCAATGGTTCCAGCGACAGGAGAAGTCCTGGAACCGGTTTGGACATCCGGAACACCGCGGTTTCGGGGTCAGGCGTCTCGACGCTTTCGACATTGCCGAACATGGCTGCACCGAAAGGGTGATTGGCCTTTACCGCCTCGAGCGAAAAGGCGACGTCTTCAGAGGTGATCGGCTGGCCGTCATGGAACTTGGCGCCGGATACCAGGTGAAACGTTACGCTGAGCTGGTCAGATGAAATTTCCCAGCTCTTGGCGAGGTAGGGCTGGATTTCATAATTGTCTTCAACCTGGATCAGGCCGGCGAAGATCTGTGATCCTGGTGCGCCGGTTGCCGCTCCCGACTGGACCGCCGGGTTAAGTGTTCGATAGCCGCTGGTGAATGTCTTCAGCGTACCGCCGCGCACCGGTTCGGCGTTTGCGACGGTTACAAGGCCACTGAATGCGACGGCCGAAGCCACTGCCACACGGATAAGAGATGACCGTAAATTCTCATAGAACATAGATTTTTGCTCCCCTGAAGCGTTTGCGTATCGCTATTATTGAAAATATGAGTTGCATTGAATCTGAAAAAACGCAACAAAATTTTCAGACACGCGAAAACTGAGTTCAGGAAATTCGAAATGACGAAGAGAACGGGTGGAAACACCGCCTTGGCTGAAGCAAGAAATTTCCGGCCGGACCTCCGTGTTCCGGTGGGACAGCAGATCCGAGAGCTTCGACGCGCTCGCGGTTTCACGCTTAGCGATCTCAAGGAGCGCACCGGCCGATCGGTCGGCAACCTCAGCGAAATGGAACGAGGCGTGAGCCCGATCAACATCGATACGCTCGATGCAATCGCGCAGGCCCTGGATGTCTCGATCAGCTGGTTTTTCTCCGGTGTCGACGAGGAGCGCATTGAAGAGCGTGACTATGTCGTTCGCGCTGCCGCTCGCAGGGAACTCAATCTGAGCCAGGCAGGGACCCGCGAGGAACTGCTATCCGCCCATTTGACCGGGCAACTGGAAATGATCCTGACCACCTTTGCTCCCGGCGCGGGTACCGGCGAGCACGGACGCGAGCGCAAGGGGGAGGAAGGTGGGTATGTGCTGGCCGGAACGCTGCAACTCACCGTCGATGGCAGGACGTTTCTTCTAGAGGAAGGTGACAGCTTCCAATTGCCGGGCTCGGGCAGGCATTGGTGCCACAACCCGGGTAGCAGAGACACTGTGGTTGTCTGGGCCATCAGCCCCGCGACCTATTGACGAGAAGGCACGATGGCGATGAGTGAAATTGTAGTCTTTACGGCCCGCAAGATCCGTACCATGAACGAATCGCTTCCTGAGGCGACCGCCGTGGCCGTTCGCGACGGCAAGATCATTGAAGTTGGAACGCTGGAAACGATCAAGCCCTGGCTCGAAAGCCATCCACATCGCATCGACACGCGGTTTAAGAACCACATCATCATGCCGGGCTTCATCGACCCGCATCTGCATCCCTCGCTGGGGGCCACTCTGCTGCCCTGTCATTTCATCACGGCGATGGAATGGAAACTGCCGGACCGCGTCTGCCCGCCGGTGACATCCCATGAAGCCTATTTGGAGCGCTTGACCGAGATCGAGCGAGGGATCGAAGACAAAAATGAACCGCTGATCACCTGGGGCTACCACAAGATCTGGCACGGCCGTGTTCACCGGACTGAACTCAACCGTGTTTCAAGCACCCGCCCGATCATCGTCTGGCAGCGTTCGTTCCATGAAATCATCGCGAACGATGCCGCCATCGACTGGATGTCGCTTGATCGCACCGAGCTTGAGCGCCATCCGCAAATCGAGCTGGAGACGGGCAGGTTCTATGAGACCGGACTTGGAGTCGCGACCCGGGCGATGAACCCGTTTCTTCTTTCTCCTGCACGGTTCGGCGCAGGGCTCGAACTGGTCAAGAAAGCGATCCATCAAGGCGGCCACACCACCATCGGCGAGCTTGCCTTTCCCTTGCTCGACGATGCGCTGGAATGGGATGTGCTCACGAAAAGCATTGAGCGGGACAATGTGCCGTTCCGCATGAGGCTTGTGCCACGCGCCGTGCTGCGGGGAACCTGGAACGGAGCCACAGACGAGGCGGTCGAACGGGTCAACAGCTATCAGGCCAGAGGGTTACATCGCCTGAGCTTTGGAAACGGCGTCAAGCTTTTCGCCGATGGCGGTTTCTTTGCCGAACTCATGCAGATGCTGCCGCCCGGCTTCATTGATGGCCACCATGGCGAATGGATGACAGCGCCCGAAACCTTCGAGGCTTTGGCCAGGGCATTCTGGAACGATGGCAAGCAGGTGCACGTCCACTGCACCGGTGACATGGGGCTGGAGCTGGCGCTCGATGTTCTCGAGAAGTTGCAGTTTGAAAGACCGCGCTTCAATCACCGGTTCACGATCGAGCATTTCGGTGTTTCGACGCCGGAGCAGGCTCGCAGGATTGCGGATCTCGGCGCCATCGTTTCCGCCAATGTCTATTACGTTCATGAGCTCGGCGAGGCCTATTGGCGCAGCTCCATTGGACATGAGCGCGCCTCCCAGATGGCTCGGCTTGGAACGCTGAACCGCCTTGGCGTCACGACAGCGCTCCATTCCGATTTCACAATGGCACCGGCGGAACCGCTCAATTCGGCCTGGGTTGCGGTCAATCGAATAGCGGAATCCGGTGCTGTCCTTGGACCGCAGGAGCGGATCTCGCTCGACGCGGCAATGCGCGCGATCACCATCGATGCCGCCTACGTGCTCGGAATGGAGCACGAGGTGGGGTCGATTCGCGCCGGCAAATGCGCAGACTTCACGGTGTTGGAAGCGGACCCATGGGAAACACCGGTGGAAAATCTCAAGGACATCCCGATCTGGGGCACCGTTTTCGAAGGCCGTCCATACCCGCTCAAGAGCGTATGATGCACATACCGGTAACACTCCTGACTGGCTATCTCGGCGCAGGCAAGACAACGATCATCAATGCCTTGCTGTCACAAAATCCTGAGCGCCGCTTCGCGGTGCTGGTCAATGATTTCGGAGCGATCAATGTCGACGCCAGCCTGATAAAGCACAAGGATGGCACGACCATCAGCTTGACCAATGGGTGCGTCTGTTGCTCGATCAACGACGACATTGGCACAGCGCTCGACGCACAGCGTGCGCAGTCCATCCCGCCTGAACAGGTGCTTCTGGAGGCGAGCGGGGTTGCCGATCCCCGGCGGATCGCAACGCTCGCAGGTCACTGGCCGGGCTTCAAACTCGATGCGGTTATTGCTGCCGTTGATTGTGAGACAATTCAAACCCGTGCCAGGGACAAATTCGTCGGCGCATTGGTCAAGAGCCAGATAAAGGCAGCCGATTTCCTCGTCCTGACAAAGACAGACCTCGTCAACGCCGAAGATCTTGGCAAGACCGAGCAATGGCTCGACACGATGAGCGTGCACAAACCGATCCTGAAAGCGCCTTATGCGTTGCTTGACACCAATATGATCATGGGTCCCACAGTCGCTGACCGGAGCCTTCAGAATGGCTCCATTGTGGCCAGTCACCCTGCGTTTTCAACATCGACATTCGTGCCGAAGACCGCGCTTCACACCGGCCAGCTTGCTGCAGTGTTGCAGGCGCTGCCTCCATCAGTGCACCGGGTGAAGGGTATCTTCATCGATGCTGAAACCGGCCTGCCGACCCTGATGCAATGCGTCGGACGGCGGTTCGACTTCTCACCCGCCCCGGCGACCGCGCCAATTGGACTTGTCATGATTTCTGCCAACTCGGCACCCGACATCGAGCAGGTTCGCGGCGCCTTCGAGCAATGTCAGCGTGCGGATCGTGATTGCGAAAGCGCCATCCCCCGCACGGGTTCCTGACTCCGGAACAATCACCATTTAGTTGACGCTTTCTGAGCGCGACCTACCAGGAGACTAGCCGTTGCCCGACATACAAGAAAAGGCCCGCGTCGTGATCATCGGCGGCGGCATCTCCGGATGCTCCGTCGCCTATCACCTGACAAAGCTTGGCTGGACCGACGTGGTGCTCTTGGAACGCAAGCAACTCACAAGCGGGACGACATGGCACGCCGCAGGCTTGATCGCCCAGTTGCGCGCGACCGCGAACATGACGCGGCTCGCCAGATATTCGCAGGAACTCTATGGCACGCTCGAGGATGAAACCGGCGTTGCCACGGGTTTCAAGCGGGTGGGATCGATAACTGTTGCGCTGTCGGACGCAAGGCAGGAAGAACTTCTGCGCTCGGCTGCCATGGCCCGTGCCTTCGGTGTCGAAATCGAGGAGATTTCGCCTGCCGAAGTCGGCGCGCGCTATCCGCACCTGAACCTCGATGGTGTGAAATCCGGCGTGTATCTTCCCAAGGACGGGCAGGGCGATCCCGGCAATATTGCTCTTGCGCTGGCAAGGGGCGCGCAAAAGCGCGGCGCCCGGATATTCCAGCAGGTCAAGGTGACCGGAATGTCGCGCGAGGGCCGCCGCATTACCGGCGTGGATTGGCAGGCAGAAGACGGCAGTTCCGGCCAGATTGCCTGTGAGATGGTCGTAAATTGCGCAGGCATGTGGGGCCATGAAGTCGGCCGTATGGCGGGGGTGAATGTGCCGCTGCACGCCTGCGAGCATTTTTATATTGTAACCGAATCCATCCCCGAACTCGGTGCGCTGCCGGTGCTGCGGGTGCCGGACGAATATGCCTACTACAAAGAAGACGCCGGCAAGATCCTGCTCGGCGTGTTCGAGCCGGAAGCCAAGCCGTGGGGCATGGAGGGGATCCCTGCCGATTTTGAATTCGATCAGTTGCCCGAAGATTTCGATCATTTTGCGCCTGCTCTGGAACTGGCAGTGAACCGGATGCCGCTGCTTGGCAGCACGGGAATTCACACCTTCTTCAACGGCCCCGAAAGCTTTACGCCTGACGACGCCTATCATCTTGGCCTGGCGCCGGGCATGGACAATGTCTGGGTTGCGGCAGGCTTCAATTCGGTCGGCATTCAATCGGCAGGCGGTGCGGGGATGGCTCTTGCACAATGGATGGAAGACGGCGAACGCCCCTTCGATCTCGGTGATGTCGATATCGCCCGCATGCAGCCGTTCCAGGGCAACAAGAGCTATCTTTACGCGCGATCCAAGGAGACCCTGGGGCTGCTGTTCGCCGACCATTTTCCCTACCGGCAAAAGGCGACAGCGCGTGGAATTCGACGCTCGCCCGTTCACGAGAACCTGGCTGATCTGGGGGCGGTGTTCGGCGAATTTGCCGGTTGGGAGCGCGCCAACTGGATTGCGACGCAGGGTCAGGATCCAGCCTATGAGTACGGCTGGCAGCGACAGAACTGGTTTTCAAATGCAGCATCTGAACACAAGGCCATTCGCGAGAGTGTTGGCATGTACGACATGTCGTCATTCGGCAAGCTGCGGGTGGAAGGCCGGGATGCAGAGACATTCCTCAACACAATCTGCGGCGGCGAGATGTCAGTGCCCGTCGGGCGCATCGTCTATACGCAGTTCCTCAACCAGAAAGGCGGAATCGAAGCGGATGTGACGATAACGCGGCTTTCGGAAACCGCGTTCCTGGTCGTCACGCCTGCGGCAACGCGCGTGGCCGACGAAAACTGGATGCGCCGCCACATTGGCGAACGCGCGGTCGTGATAACCGATGTCACGGCGGGCGAAGCGGTGCTCTGCGTCATGGGACCAAAATCGCGGGATGTGCTGAGAGCGGTGTCACCCAACGATTTTACCGATCTCGTCAATCCCTTTGGCACGGCGCAGGAGATCGAGCTGGGCATGGGCCTCGCTCGCGCGCACCGTGTTTCCTATGTCGGCGAAATGGGGTGGGAAATCTATGTGAGCTCCGACATGGCAGCGCATGTGTTCGAGACACTTTGGCAAGCCGGCCAGAATCACGGCCTTAAGCTGTGCGGACTGCACATGATGGACAGCTGCCGGATCGAAAAGGCCTTTCGCCATTTTGGCCACGACATCACCTGTGAAGACCATGTTCTGGAAGCCGGTCTCGGTTTTGCCGTCAAGACCGGCAAGCCCGACTTCATCGGCCGCGACGCCGTCTTGCGAAAGCGCGAAGCCGGCCTCGACCGGCGGCTTCTGCAATTCCGCCTCAACGATCCAGAGCCGCTGCTTTATCACAACGAGCCTGTGCTCAGGGATGGACACATCGTCGGCTACCTGTCGTCGGGCGCCTATGGCCATCACCTCGGCTCCGCAATCGGCCTCGGCTACGTGCCCTGCAAAGGTGAGACAATCGCGGATCTGCTCAGCTCATCCTATGAGATTGATGTCGCCGGCCGACGCTACGGCGCGCAGGTATCGCTCAAACCGATGTACGACCCCGATGGCGCCCGCCCGCGGTCCTAGACGCTTTGTCACGGCCACGCAGGCAAATTCCAGGGCCGGCAGTTTTGCCGGCTCAGTTGATCTTGCGTGAAAATTGCGAAGTCACGGACAGATGGCTGGAGGTAGTGACAAATCCCGGAACTGCGAATTTCTTCCAAATTTCAATGACATGGATTGCAAAGGCAGCGGAGCCCCCCGAGAGAGCGTCCGAAATATGCGAATGCTCTTGACGTTTCCAAGAAACGTTTGGGGCTGAATGTACGTTTTTGGGAGAAGTAGGCTTTGCGACCCAAAGCTGTAGGAATGGCGGAGGGGACGCGACTTCCGTCGAACCTTCTCTACCCCCTAAGCCATTGCTCTAATTGTATTTATGAAAAAATCATGCGCGACGATGAGCCTGCCTACGGTGTTTCTATGCAGTTTTCTCACATGACCCTACTATGGAAAATCGTGGTTTCTTGGCGGACGTTCGTGGTAAGCAGCGAAGGATTGTCTGAACAAATAGCATATCGCGTTTCGGTTTCTTTGCAGAAGGTTTCCAATCGGCGGAAATTTATCTTTCTTTGATGTATAAGCTGGGAGGCCGAGGGACAGATGTCAAATTCGAGTTGCCGAGCTGCAATTACACTGCGCACACGTTGAGCCGTGTCTAAGAACTTTGGATGCCAGAATTGAAGCCCGTGAACAATTCTCCACCTAGTCACTTCCTCAAGTAAATCTAAGTAAAAATCGGCTGGATATTTTTCGGGCTTGGTAAGGCGCTCTCCAAGATGAATCGTATTAGTGAACGCCTTCCCTGAACGATCCTCCGCGAGCTTGGTCAACCTTACCAACCTTCGAAGTTGCTCGAGCGCCCCAGTTGTTGCCTTCTCCCGGCCAGAAATGTCAAAACCGACAATAGAAGACGCGAGGCTTGGAAACAGGCCCGCTTCAACCAATCGCTCGCAGGCGGCAAACTGTGCGTCAGGAATATGCCCGTCAGCGCCGCGAATTAGGGTCAGTCGCAGCTTGACCCTCCCGGTTGCTCCTTTTTCTGCGATACCGTGATTCAATTGCATGATGCGATCGACCGTCGCTTCTAGGCTGTACAGAATTCCGACGATCAATTCACATCCCCAAATACCTGCATCTTCTAAGCTTTCACAAATCGCCTTGGCACCCATAGAAAAAAAGGACGGGTCCGTGTGCCGTGCCTCTTGGCAAGCTCCGTTTACGATCGAATAGACGGAAAAGAACATATTGTAGTCGGGAGACCCGCCACCCAGGCCGCCAAACATCTGGATGCGCTCAAAGAGCGAATAAGGAGAGCGAGCCGCGAGCGCTGACGCCAGAATATGGTGCGGTCTACCCGGATTGCGCACATTAGCAAGAACCACGCTTAGGAACGATTCCGGCAACCCCCCGGAAAAATGTAGATGCCGATCAATTAGGCGTCCGCTCTCGCTCCCGTCCACCCCGGTTCCAACGCTAGCTTGAACTTGGTGGGTCACGTTTTTTTGGTCGGTCGATAAATAGTCATTTTGGGCGGCCTATCCACGTGCAGAGGTAATCCATGTGAACGAGCTTTTGGTCATCAATAAGCTCAGGATTACGCGGATATTCTTGCCCAGCATAGGTCCGTTCGGGACAATAAGGGTCACGGGCCTTCAGACATCGCTCGCCTTCGGTGTGAAATTTGTGCAGATAGGACCGGGCTGCACAGCCCCCTCCACACTTTTCAAGGCGCTTGCACCCATCACAGCCGTGAACTTGGTCTGGATTAGCGTTGCGCTGTCGGAAGGCGCGAAACTGTTCACTTGCTATGATGTCTATCAGGTCAAACTTAAGTAGATCAAACTCTGATTTGTAATCGTGTAAGTATACGCAAGGACTTACTTGAATCTTCCCGTCTGGCGTTATCGAGTGGATACGGAAAGACGTTCGGCCACACGGACAGCGCCGCGCACCATGAAAATCGGTGATAGAAGCGATCGGAGGTTCGCCCAAATCGATCGGGTCACACAGCGCAAGCAAAGTCGAAAAACCATCGTAGTACTGCCGAGGAGTTAGTGCGACTTTCATGTGATCCGATTGGACAGGTTTGATGGTATTGATGCGTACGTTGGCATCATACACTTTTGCTAGCGCCACTAGGTCGGTGAGGTGACGTTTTGAAAAGTTCCATGACATTCCGCACATGATAGCTGAATGAGGCTTTCCAACGCGCTGACAAATCTCCATTGCTTCGATGGCCTGGTGATAAATATTGGCACCACGATTTTTGTTGTGCTCTTGCTCGTAAGGAGAGTCGAAAGAAATGTCGATGTCATTCAGTAATTCAAAAGCTTCAGGATAGTCCCGCGCCAAGTGCAATAGTGTGACGCCACTGGTGGTTAAACCAATCTCAATATTTTCTTCGTGCAACTTTTTCATAATGTAGGGAAGAAGCGTGTCACGCGCTTTCGGCCCGTTCGTAAAGATCGGTTCGTTACCACCGAGATTCACGGTTTCGACATTGTTAGCTGCGAGTTGCTCTACGACCCGGTCGATCATTGATACAGACATGTCACGTCCCTTCACGCGCGCGTTCATGCTATAGCAATGAGTACAGCGATAGGGACAATCGTTGCCAAGCGTCCAACCAATATTCTTGATTTCAGGAGCGATCTCTGGCAAATCGCCAAACTGATCTGTAGGACCAAGGCTTTGATTGTAATGCCCAAATTCATCTGGCGTTTTCATATTACTCCAATCCCAAAGTCAATCTCAGCTATGATAATTCTCTTTTTTTTGGCAGACTCCAACACCTCTCGATCATATGCCGAAGTTGACCACACCGCAGCCAGAAGGCGGACCAATACGGCCGATACAGGTGAATCCAGCGTCTGGGTGCAATTCGATGAGGCTTCGAGCGGCCTCGTCGGGCATAGTAAAAAGGAGCGGGCCATTCGTCTGCGGTTCATCAACAAAGTACGTCATCATAAGCGGTGTATCGCCAGGAAAATCAGTTATCGGCCCGAAGAAGTCACCGTTCTCACATACAGCGCCAACTCGTTGACCACGCTCAAATGCCTTTACTGATTCCCCGTAGATTGGGATCATGTCCATATCAACATCGACCGTCACAAGCGACTTCGTTGCTATGAGGCCGAGTTGGTACCTCAAGCCGAAGCCTGAAACGTCCGTGGCAGACGAAATTTGGAAATCTCTTAGGATGGATGCTTCTTTGCGACACGAGGAAAAGAGCCGTACATCAATAGGAGGCGCATCATCGTCCAGTGCATTCTGTTCTTGTAGAAGTAACGCCGAACCTATTGGTTTGCTGATGAAGATCCAATCACCGGGGTCACAGCCGCTGTTATTCCAAATATTCGATGCTGGACGTCCAAAAGCAGCAAGACCACAAATAGGGTCTTCGGTAGACAAGGTATGACCCCCGGATATCGACATCCCATCCTCAGCTGCAATGTCGGACACGCCGCGCATGATTTCACGGAGCAACACTCCACGCTCTGAGGCAGGTCCACCAAGTATGACGAGTCCAAAGGAGGGCACAGCCCCCATCGCATATATATCATTCAGTGCGTGTGCCGATGCCAGCCGTCCAAAATAGTAGGGAGAACGCACCGGCGAATGCATGAAATCCACTGTCAATACACCCATATCTTGTTCGGAGATGTCCACGACCGCAGCGTCGTCATGATCACCTGCACCGATCATAACGCCGTGTTGGCCATTTAAGGTCAGAGAGTCTTTCAGTAGCTTTCTTAGATCGAAGACGCTTACTTTTCCGGAACAACCAGCAGATCTAGCGGGTCTTACATTAATCATTTTGACGCCCCCCTAACAGAGAAATGGATTGGGCTGAGCGTCATAGACAAGACCTTCAGCCGAGTAGGTCCTGTCGAGCCGATCAGAAAGTTTCGCATATTCATTCCGAAGTCCGCGCGCGCGATCTACTGCGAACTCTACCGCCTCCTCGGGCGTCGCAACAATGTCACCTAAAAGTTCGTTGAACATATCAAGATCATGGCGCCTAAAGTCTCGGTGAATAGCTAGCAGTGAATCAAAGCCAGTATCTGAAACAAGCTTTGGAGCGCTCAGCGGATCGACGCATTTTTCGTACAACATAGACATCTGCTTCTGCCATGCCTTTAGACCATGATAGATAACCTCAATGTCCTTGTTTAGGAACGTGTATGTGCGATTCCCGAGGTTTCCCTTCGCTTCACTCGCAATACCAATGTGCTCGACAAGCCGAGTATAGGGCGTGCCTTCGGCCGCAAACATTTCAGTGAATATTCCCTTGCTGACAATCCATGGGTATCGGAGAAACGCCGCATAATTTTCGTGAAGTTCCTTCATTGTTGTGCCGTGATCAAACAGTATGTGACCAGCCTGAACAATGTATCCATTTTCTTTGAGCGCATCGAGAGCAGAAAAATTGTCTTTGGCTCGAGCTGACTTGCGCATCCTGAACAATGCGGTATCTGAAAAATTCTCAATACCACAAGAAAAACTAAAGAAGCCTGCGCGACGCAACTCTCGAAGCACTTCGTCTGTTGCGTACTCCGCCCGGATTTGACCGCGCAACTTCAGCACGAGGCCGCGGGCCTCGATTTCGTCTGCTAGGCGTGAGGCCCATTCTACTCCGCGGGGCGGTTCGATGAGGCTATCGTCGATAACTTTAAATAGCCGCGCGCCTCGCCCATAGAGTTGCTCGAGCTCGTCGACAAAATGCGAGATTGTGCGTTGCCGCCAAGTTGGCCCCTGCGACAGCTTCTGAAAAGCGACAATTGAGCAAAAGAGGCAACGAGCAGCGCAACCCCGGGAACTGTCAATGTTAATCGCGCTACGACGAGCTAAAGAAAGATGCATTGTGTCCCGCGCGGGGAAAGGGAGCTTATCGAGGTCAGTGTTCAGCGGCTCGCGCGCTGTCTCCACTAGCTTCCCTTCCGCACGGAAGCATATATTTGAGATTTCTGATAGATCGTCACGGCCCGAGTCGAAAAACTCAGTGATTTTCAAGGCCGACGCTTCGCCTTCGCCACGTACAACTACGTCGAATCCAGCATCAAGAAATTGCGTCGGGTTGAATGTCGGTCCGTAACCGCCTGCAACATAGGGCCCAACGATACCAGCTTCTCTAAGGTATTCTATCGTTTCCAAACAGCTCGAGATATTCGTCATGTAGGCCGAGAACCCTACCCAGAGCGGCGCATCTAGTTGTTTGACACGGGCAACGACATCGCTAGCGGACAAGCCCTCAAGCCAGGCATCAATCGTATCCACTTGGTGCCCGGCCGCCCGCAACGTCGATGCCAAGTAGCCAACCCCAAGATTTTCCTCTGCGGTTCTGTGTGAAACTGCAGGTGGTACGATGAGCAAAATTTGTGCCATGAACGTCCTCAGTCCTGTCGATCACGCGCCGCGGTCAAGTAATAATGCTTGAAGCTTGGTACATATGCTACCCTAAAGAGCCGCCTGAGTGAGCAGTATTGTCCAGATGGAGATCCCGTTAAAATGGTTCAAACGATAGCCAGCAGTGATGAATTTTACAAAATCTGTGCGCGAAACGACATTCAAGTTGTTTTCTTAGATCTCCGTGGAACTCTGTTCCGGGCACCCCGAAAGGGAAACATTGCGCGGGCAGCGGCGACAATCGGTTTCAATGACCCAATAATTTGGGAAATCGACCAAAGAGTGCCCAGTGACGTGATCTCTGCTTACCGCAATGAATGTGGTGTATTTGATTGGACGTTGGTCTCGGTCCTAAAATTCGCTGAACTAGCTAGAGAATCTGGTATATTACTATCTCTGACGCAGTGCGAGAATATATATCAGCTCATTCGCGCCGAGTATCGTGAGCAGTCTGTACCACTTGTTGCCGATGCTCAGCTTGCGAGTTTTGTTGGTTCTCTCGGGGAGATGGGAGCGGCAGCGGTCATCGCGGCTGATGGTGTTTTGTCCTTCGAGCAGTCTACTTTCCAACGTCTTTTTCCAGAAACGAGTGCGCTGGGAATTAAGATTATTACGTCAGATATACTTGGTATTAATAAGTTGGCTCCCGACTTCTACAGGCTCTGCGCTCAAAATCAGGGTAAGATCCCAGAAAATTGCTTAGTGATTGGTGACCGCATGGACAAAGACATCCTGTCCGGAAGGCGCGCAGGTTGCCGCACTCTTTTGGTTGGCGACGTTGATGAGCAGCGTCTGGTAGACGCAGAAGGCCCAGACTGGAAAGTTGCACGCTTTGATCAGATTGTACCGGATTCACCGCGGATTCTAGACGGTGCTCTTTTCGGCCGGTTCCAGCCATTTCACCGCGAGCATCTGCGCTTTATTCGCCATGCCGCAGCGCATTGCGCACGATTGACAATTGGAGTTACGAACCCCTTTTTGAGTGGCGCTGAACCATTCACCAATGATCGTACGCGTAGCGATAAAAACCCACTGCCTTACTGGTTCAGAAAGCGTTGGATCTTAGCTGTGTTAGAAAGAGATGGCTTTAGTTTGGATAGATTTTCCGTAGTTCCTTGCCCCCTAGATTCCGAAAATCTCACGCAATTGTTTGCGCCAGACACACCAGCCTACGTAACCAATGTTGAAGATTGGAGCGAAGAGAAATCCTCACTAATCGCACGGGCGGGTTTGAGGGTTTGCAATCTTGAGGTCGGGCCGAAAACGATCTCCGGCTCTGAAATCCGCGATCTGATCTGGGCTAACGATCAACGTTGGCGTTCGCTTGTTCCCCCGGTTTCTGATGCCAGCCTGTTTGACGAGATCGAAACGCTGGTTCGCGCCGCAGAACGAATCGTAGTCAATACTTCTGTCAGCAACCCATGAGAACAATCTGGTTGGTGGAATCATGGCTCAACGCTAGACTCAAGCGCTGCTAGAAAGGCTGTCATTGCGTCAGAATGACTGCGCAGTGCGTTTTTGCGGACGGCAACTAGATCGGCTGGCCAGCCCTTTCCCAGCCAGTCGATAATTGCAAGTTCGAGACCAAGTGAATTTTCAGGTTGCACAGCCGCAAATAGTAGGTCTTCGCCCCAGTTTTCTCTTTGAATAAATTCAGTCTTCGCCGCGCGATAGACTCTCCCGCCGATTATGCCTGCCAGTTCAATAGCCCCGCCTATCCGGGATGCGTCATCTGGCCAGTATATTGCGATAGCGCGTGATCCCACACGGTTCTCGTCATTGGCATCATCGTCGCGACTAGATGATCCGTCCGGTAAACGCCACTCTACGGATCTGGTGTCGGTTCCTTTATCTGGAAGCCGCCGCCTTGGGCGCAAGCTTTTGTAAAGGTCGTGAAAAACAGAAGCAGCGGCCAACTCCGTACGGTAGACTCTGCTTCGATCTCGCGCTGAAAAAAGATTTGCCGCAAGACGTACCATTCCACGCCGTTCAAGCAATTGCACCGCCGCATCCCGGCAAGCTAGCGCGTGGCAAAACGCCAAGTGGCTGCCTACGTCAAATTGATGAACGTCCCGCATCTGCCGAATGCGAGGGAACCGACGCTGCCGTAGCAAAGGGGGGGGGAAAACGTGCGGGTTGGCAGCAACCGCCACATTAATGTCCGCGATTGCGCGCTCCAGAGCTTCCTTAAGCGACCCGACATGGTCGAGAAAAACAGGTGCCGCCGCAAGTTCATGGGCTTCTAGAAGGTCATCAAATTCCCACGGGTCGGAGAACGGGTCGTCGATAAGCAGATCGTAAAGCGCGGCTTCTTCAGACGGCTGAAATCGAGAGGGAGGAAGATCAGCCATGGCTGAGGATCTCCGTGATAGTTCTGCGCTGAACATCCGCAAAGACCTGATCATTTGGAAAGGATTTCCAGAACCGGAGCGATTGGAGCAGAGCGCATAGATTGATTCCCTCTTCAGATAACACACCGTCGTACGCGGAGCAGATCTCCGAGTAGGCTTCAGGAAAACGCTGCCGTAGGATCGAGTGCTCCCACTCAGGAGGGGCGGTTTGAGCTGCGTCCCAATCTACAATCGCGGTCAACACATCGCCCTCAAAGAGCAAATTCTCCAAGAATATGTCCTTATGGACAACGACAATTCGAGCTGATCGAAACCAGTTTAGCCGCTCTTGAAGGTGTACTCTGGCGCGCTCTGCCAGTGCAAGATCAGCCGGGCCAACGGTCTGCGAAAGTTTTGCGACGAACCGGTCGGCCGAACGGGAAATATAGCGTGGGAGGGAGGGCTCTGAGTCTCCCTCGAATTCGGTCACCCCATCGGGCGCTGGAAGCGCATGCAATTCACTTAGGGCGCTCCCAAGCGCGACAGATCTTCGTAACGATAGTTCGACGACTTTTTCGCCTGGCATCCTCGTTTGGATTGTAACTTGCTGGCCATCTGACAAGGCCACCTCGTCAACTACGCGCGGCAGAAGCGCACGTAGCTTGCTAGACCCCTGTGCGTGCACATAGTCGAGTACGCGGCGCTCCTTAGAGGTTTGGCCTGGATCAGAACGCTTAACTTTGAATACATGCTTTGTGCCGAGAAATACTGAGGAATCGAAGCTTTTTTTCTCCTCTAGCCGTTGCTCGCCATACTCGTGCGCCAACGCGACTACCGAATCGAAAGTTTTCATCCAACGTACCTCCAATACCCCATCCCTAGACCGCCTCGCCGCTCTGTTCAACTATTCGCCAAGCGTGGTCAGTTGACTGCCGTGGCGGGCCAGTCCGTCGACTATCGCCGTGAAAACCGGAGAGTCAACTACAGCCGCTTTCGGCAAAACACGCGCAACTGCCTCCTGAATTGGCCGCATTATGCTAGTGCCTCCCACTGGCACTACATACCCCAATGCTTCTACCTCTATCTCAGCAAGAGCGAATGTTTCGCATAGCGTGCTGATAAGCTTATCCGTAAAGGTGCGGAAAACTACCGCGAGTTTTTCACTTTCTACTCCAATCTTTAAGCCAGGCTCGAATAAAGAGAGATCTATTGCGCTGTTGCCTTTCACTTCGTTCGATTCAATCTTCGTCCGCTCAGCGAGAAAAGCGATTTGATGACCGAGTTGCCACTCGATCACGTGCGATAGTCGTTCAAACAGTGCTGGCTCCACCGCGTCTCTGATAAGACCCCGTACCAGCGTTCGGATCTGTTGATTGTAGAGAAACGGTATCTTCTCCCAAGTTGCGAGATCGGCGAATACGAAATTCGGAGCGGACACAATCCCGGTGCTCATGACCATCCTGATCGGTTGACCGTAACCCATGCAGGGCATGATAAATTCTAAATTTATGGCACGGTCGAAATCGGTTCCGCCCAGGCGGAGGCCATTTGAGGCAATCACTTCGATTCGATTCTCCGCCTTACGGAACACAGAGAAGTCGGAAGTGCCGCCTCCTATGTCGACCACAACCCCAATCCCTCCAACATCGATGTCTTCGGCGACTGATAGCGCCGCGGCCTCGGGCTCGTTAAGAAAAATGACTTCACGGAAACCCGCCATTTTGTAGCAACGCTCTAGATCTGACTTCGCACGTGCATTCTTTTCTGGGTCGTCGTTGTCGAAAAAAACGGGTCTGCCCGCTATGACCCTTTGGAAGTGACGGCCTGATCGCGACTCTGAACGATCCTTTATCACTTTCAGGAAATCAGAAATGATATCGTAGAAGTCACGCTTTCGCCCAACGATCGTACGGCTCTCAGACATGAGCGAAGTGCCTAGAATTCTTTTGAGGGATCGCATGTAGCGTCCCTCGATGCCATCGATCAGTGCTGTATTCGCGGCGAAGCCTACGTCCATCTCCGGTCGCTCAAATGAGAAAAATACTGCACTTGGAATTGTTTCGCTGTCTTTCTCGAGTTGAACTCGGCGGATACAGCCATCTTCTTGGAAAGCGGCCGCCGAGTTCGACGTGCCGAAATCTACAGCAAGCCAGTCTCCCGTGCTGCGGTCTCGAATCCTTGTCTTCTGGTCCACGTAGTCGCCCAATATGATCTACAATAGGTTGCTGCTGTCGGCTGTATCTTTTCAACTCAGCGGGCTCTTGGTCCACCAGGCTCTGATGCGACTCCCAAGTGTTGAATTTGCTTGAGCAATTTGGATCTTGTAAGCACGTGGTCTAGCAATACGCTTCGTGAAGGCCAACGCCCATCTGCATAAGTGTTTCATTATCGGATAGAAAAAATCTAGCGGATCCTGCCGGTGCTAAACAGTCATACTTTTCCTGAGGGCCGTTACCTGTTGAGAAACAAACTGGCCTTGAGCGCGGAACGATTTCCAAAAACGCAAAGCCTGTACTGCCCCGCAAAGCTTCAATAAATTTCTATCATGTTCCGCCCCATAGCAAGAGATGAAATATTCCCAATCATCAGGAAAGCGATTCCAAATTACTGCTAGTTCCCACTCTCTAGGCGCTGTTTGGGCGGCCTCCCAACCATCGACAGTAGATAACTTGCCCGCCTTCCAGTACAATTTATCTTCAAAAATGTCTTTGTGGACGATCACGCTTTCTGTCTTGCTTGATTTGTCATTGCCTGCGGTGCGTTTGATAAATTCAACTGCATCGTCGACCAACCTTCGCGCTTCGTGATCGAGGTCGGGGTAAAGCATCTGTCGATAAACCAATGCCGCTGAAACCACGTAATTGCTAAAGTCGGGCTCTCCGGAGTCTTGAAATCCAGTCTCGTTGACGGTCTTGAAGCGCTTAACTTCGTGAAGTTCGCTGAGAAATCTCCCGAGCTGTTCAATCTCTTCCGGACCAAGTTTTGTCTTCTTCTCTCCCACAGGCAATTCGGAAACATTTACAAATCCGTAAGCGCCAAAAGGTTGGTTCATAATGTGTTTAGGCATTACCGCCAGTACAGAATTTGCTCTACGGTCCGCCAGAATTGCTTGAAGTTCCTTGACCTTTAGGTGGTCCCCCTGAACTAGGGCTTTAATAGCATTCGCCCCAAAAATTCGATAACTGTATTTTCTGCTTTCATAGAGTGCGAATGGTTCTTTCTTTTGAAAGAGTTGATTTCGTCGCTCTACTACCTCACTGCCGTCACCAATTTCAGCTTGGCAAAAGGAGATCATATCTGACACTGTCAACGCCGATACTTCAGCCATAATGAAGTTCCCTACAATTTGTGATGAAGCAACGATATCTTGAGATGCTGATCGAGTCCAATGCCTAGAAGAATTTCTGTTGAAGGTCACCGCAAGTGCGCCTTGGTTCGCCGGTCCAGCAGAAGTGGCACACCACCGAGCCGGAAGCGATCCCGCCAAGAATGCTGGCAATCATCGCCGCTGCCGACGCCAATCATCGAGGCGGGCATAGATCGTGACCGCGATGCCAATGAGCACCACAGCAATGAACACCCAGCGAAGCGTATCCAGATAGGGGACCAGCGGCAGGACGGCGGACTGGGTCTCGGCAAGAACACTCTGCGCGACCTCTGCCCCAGCCGCGCCCAGCGTAGCCACCCCGGCCGCCCCGCCGCCTTTCATGGTCCGGCTTTGCGCAAGGACCTCACGCGCTGGTGGCGTTTCCTCGGCGAAGGCGGTCGCCCGGACCGGAAAGCGTTCGCCCCATTGGCGGGCTGGACCAAGATCGACATGGATAAAGCCCGAGCGCGGATAGAAGCCGAAGCCGAGGAACCCGACCTCCCGTGCCGCGGCCTCGAACGCAACTGGATCATGGTTCGACATGGCAATGTCAAAGGCTGTGCCGTCCATGTGCTTCGAGCGGGTTGCGCCGCCAACCGCGCGATTGTGCTCCGGGCTTCGATAGGCCGAACGGACGATCAGTGGCTTGCCCAGCCGGTCGCGGAGCGCCTGCAGCTTGTCGAGCGGGGGTTCGTTAATCAACAGCTTGCCGGTGCCCCGGCAGGCGATCTCCGCCGGGCTGAAGTTCGGCCAGCGCCAGGTACTCTCGGGCACATCGCGCCAATGGCTGTGGAATGTCGTCATCATGGGGTCCTCCAAAACGAAAAACCCGCCTCGAGGGCGGGTGCGGGTGGGGTGATGAGTGGGGATGGGCCGCGGCTACGGGCCGCCGCCGAAGATCTTCAGTTTGATCGCGATGCCCGCGAGCAGCGCCAGCATGACGCCGGTGCTGATCATGCGGACGGCGGTTTGCATGGCGGTGCGGCGCACCAGCCGGATGCAATCGACGAGCGAGCGCAAATCGCGGATGTCGAGCGCGGCCTCGTCGCCGTCGAGCCCGACATCGGCCAGCGCACGCTTCGCGCCTTCCTCGGCCGCCCGTGTCAGGATCGCCTCGAACTCGGCGTCGGGCATGCGCACGAAGCCCTCGGGCCGGGGTGGTGTCATCGGGATCCTCCTTCCGCCGCTCAGCCGATCTTGCAGCCCCATAAGGACGTGTGATCGGCTGCGAAGTAGCCGTCCGCGACCCGGAAATACCCCTGCAGTTCGACGGTGTCGCCCGCGGTCAACGGCACCATGGTTTGCAGCCAGATCGCGGTGGCGAGCGAGACATGGGTGGCGGAGAATTCGCCGAGGGAGCCGCGGATTTCCGTGGTACCGTTCAGGACGAGCCGGCCGCTCATTCGTGCAGTGGTGCTCGCGTTGACCTTGTAGAGCAGCGTCGCGCCGAAGAGGTAGGTTCCGTCGACCGGCGCCACGAACCGGTTGTTCGCGGCGTCGAACGCCCCCTGATCGTTGTAGTCGGTGTTGTTCAGACCGATCTTCGTCCAGGTTCCGATGCCGACGTAGTTGTCGTAGTTCGTGTAGGCCTTGAAGCGCGGCAGCCGCGGCTGATCGGCGATGCCCGTGGCGTTGTCGACGCTAAGCCCGTCGAAGAAGGTGCTGCCGTCGGCCGAGACAGCGAGCCTGAAGCGGTCCGACCCGAATAGGCCGACCAGCGCTTTGGTCACGAAGCCGGTCTGCAGCGACAGGCCGAGATCGTCGCCCGTGGCCTCCTTGTTCATGGTGTAGAACAGATCGCCGGTGCCGTCCTCGGCGACGGTCTTCGCGGTCCAGAGCGCGGCGTTCAGTTTGGCCGAGAAGGGGTTGGCGGCATCTGCCGTGGTGCCGAGCCCGAGCAGCGCCATGTTCTGCAGCGCGGCCGGGGTGGTGCCGATCCAGCCCGCGCCGTCATAGACCAGCGGCAGGCCCTCGTCCTCGACCCACGCCCGCCAGCCCGTCCGGGGCGGCAGGCGTAGCCAGGCGCCGTCGGTCCAGAGCGCGACGTTCAGGTCGCATCCCGCCCAATCGCCCGTCGCGCCCGTTGCGACGATGTAGCGGTCGCCATCGGCAGGGCTTACGGGCGGGGCCGTCAGGTCGCGATCAAGGACGGAGAGCTGGACGAGCCCGTCGAGGATCCGCAGCGCCTCGTTGTGTGTGACATGCTTCTGGGCCTGCGCCGCAAGAATGTAGGGCAGCAGCAGTTTGGTCGTCGTGTCAGACATGGAATGGCCCTCAGAAGGTAAGCGTGACGGTCTTGGCCGCACCCCGCCCTACAAGGGCGGAGAGCTGGAAGATGCGGATGTTGAGCGTTTCGCCGGGGCCGAGGGCCGCGCCCCAGTCTGCTGTCTGCTGGTCGCCGGTGTAGATCGCGCTGAACGTGGTCGCAGACAGCACTCGCTTCACTGTGACGCCGTCGAAGATCTCGACCTCGTAGGCTTCCAGTTCCTCAGCCATGGGCACCTCGAGTCCGCTCCAGCTGTCGGCGGCGAGCGCGCGGGACCGGCGCGTCCAGCGGATCGTCAGATCGCCGGGCGTGCGCGCCGTGCGCCATGGCTGCGCGACATGGGCGACGGAGAACGGACGCAGCCCAGCGCCCCCGGATGTGAAGGCCGGCGCCACGTAGGTCTCGTCGCTGACCGGGCGGTTCGCCGGGCCGATGCGCCAGTTCCACGGCAACCCGAGATCAGCCTCGGCGATCGGCAGGGACGCCAGTGCAGTGTCCAACACAACGACCCGCGCGCCTGCAGTAGCCGGGTTGCCCATCGCTTCCTCGGTGCCGCGCTGGCCGCGCAGCAGCCGCGTCAGTCGATACCGACCGGGCGCCAGCAATTCCGCCGCACCCGCTTGCACGATCTCCCAGACGCCAGGCGTGGTTTCCACTGCCAACGCGTTCGCCCCGCCGAACAGCGTCAGATCGGTGACGCTTTCCAGGGTGCCGGTCAGCAAGTCGACGACAAGCGCATTGCCGAAATCGAAGCGCGAGGTGGGGCCCGGGTAGAAGTCCGAGACCAGCGCGCCGATCCGGGCGCGACTGCCAAACGTGGTCAGCAGCTCGAAGCCATCGGTCGAGGGGCTGCGGAACACCGCCATCTCGCCGGGCCACGGCACGGCATGCGCCGCGACCAGCGGCCGATGCGCGGGCTGGTCCTCTGTCAGCTGCGGCAGGTCCATCAGCACCGCGTCTGGCGCTCCGAACACGACCGCCCGTGTCAGCGACGCCACGCGGGGATCGCCGGGCGGCAGGTCGCAGGTCGCCCGGTCCTGGCGGACCGCCTCAATGCCGCGCGCCTCGGCGTCGGCGATGGAGACGAGTCGTAAATCGACAAACCGCCCGTCATGCGCGAGCCGGATCGCGTCGGCCGGATCAAGCGCCAGGCGCGACGGTGGTAGACTGAATGCCGCCGTCTCGCGCGCCACCCACGCCTCCATCAACGCACGGCGACAACGACGTTCGGCCTCCTCGGGCGGCACCGCCATCGGGAAGGACTCCGAGGCGATGCGCGTGGTGTCCACGGTGATGCGCCGCGCCTCGACGAGGGCGGCGTCATAATCCTCGTCCGCCCGGGCGACCTGCCACTTCAGCGCCTGCGGCAGTTCCGTCTCCTGACCGCGGGTCAGCTCAAGCACGTCGCCTTCGCGGGCGGCCACCAGATCGTCGGGCGCAAGGGTGGCGACGGACGCCCGGCCGCGCATGATGAAACGAATAACGCCCTCGGTCTCGACCGCGTCGAAGCCGAAGTGGCGCGACAGCGTGGTGATCGACGCGCGCGGACTTTCCAGCGCCGTGATGGCGTAGCCCTCAACCGCGCCCCAGAGCCCTGTGACGTCGATCCGGGACTCGGGCAGCCCGGCGCGCAGACAGAGGTGCCGGACCAGCGCCGCGAGCGACACCGCGCCGAGCCGCCCGGTCAGCCAGTGGCCGAGCCGCCAGTTCGCGCCGTCCGTCCAAACGTCGGTCAGCGCCGGAAAGAACGGATAGGGCCGCGCGTCCCAGGTCCAGGCGGCGCATTCGGGCACATGCACCATCCGGCCGTCGTAGACCGACGACACCGGGTTGTTCGTGGCCTCGCCCCACCAGACATACGTCGCCTCCAGAAAGGCGCGCTGGATGGCGTCGTCGCGCCAGCCCCGCGAGAAATGCGGCGTGAAGCTCTCGGACGACTTCGGGTCGAAGAAGACGTTGGGCTGGTTGGTCCCCCGGTCGATGGCCGGACAGCCCAGCTCGGTAAACCAGATCGGCTTCGACTGCGGCGCCCACGCCGTCGGCGTCCCGCTCTCCACTCCGCCGGGACGGTCATAGTGCGCGTTCAACCACCAGGCGCGCAGATCCTTGTAGCGGAAGATCCACGGCTTGCTGGCGGCTCCATCAGTGATGGGCGTTCGAGCCTGCGCGGAGCGATCTGCCGCGCTGGCGTAGAACCAGTCGAAGCCTTCCCCGCCCGCGATGTTCGCTTGCAGATAGGCCCGGTCGTAGATCGCGGGCCAGCCCTCGGCAGCATCGGAATGATCGAACCCGTCGCGCCAGTCCGAGATCGGCATGTAGTTGTCGATCCCGATGAAATCGAGCTCCGGATCGGCCCAGAGCCGATCGAGGTGGAAGAATACATCGCCCGAGCCGTCGCTCGGCTGATGCCCGAAATACTCCGACCAGTCGGCGGCATAGCCGATCTTCGTCCCGGACCCGAGGATCGAGCGCACATCGGCGAGCAGATCCCGATACGCCTGCACGGCCGGATAGGTGGATGCGCCCGAGCGGATCGTGGTCAGCCCAGGCATCTCGGTCCCGATCAGGAAGGCGTCGACCCCGCCCGCCGCTGCGCAGAGATGGGCGTAGTGCAGCACCATCCGGCGTAGGCCCCAGTCGGTTGGTGATCCGGTCCAGCTGACGCTCTCACCCGAGACGCTGAAACTGCCCGGCGTGGCCGCGCCGAACAGCGCCGACACCTGCGTGGCTACCGTGGCGGTCTTGTCTACCGTTCCTGCGTAACCCGCAGCGGGCGAACAGGTGATCCGCCCCCGCCAGGGAAAGGCGGGCTGGCCCGTCCCGGCGGCGTTGTCGGAATACGGGTTCGGCAGGCTGTTGCCGGGCGGCACGTCCATCAGGATGAACGGATAGAAGGTCACGCGCAGACCGCGCGCCTTCATCTCCTGGATCGCCTGGACCACGGCGAAATCGGCAGGTGTGCCGCCATAGACCGGCCGGTCCTCGGCGTCACGGCTGACGAGGAAGGCGTTTGTGCGGCTCACGCCATTGACCGACCAGCTGAGGGGAGTGGTGGCCTTTGCGGAGACCTCCACGCCGGGTCGCACCTTGCAGGATCCCGCGCGCAGATCGTCGCCGAACCAGGCGACGACAAGGCTGACGCTCTCGACCGCAGGCGCCATCGCCTGCAGCCGGTCGAGCGCCTCCACCATGTCGGTGGAGTCGGCCAGCGCGTTCAGGTTCTCCGCCTGCGTCGCGCCGCCATCCGTCTTGCGGATGGCCTGCGTCGCGTAGGTGAACTCACCCGAGGCCGGGATCATGGTGACGGCGCGGGTCAGCCCCTCGGCGGTGTCGGGGTCGGCGAGCGGGCGGAACACCTCGAAGGAGAGCTGCGGCAGCCGGTTGCCATAGTTGGAGAGCGGCAGTTCCTCGATGACGACATAGGCGGTGCCGCGATAGGCCGGGATATTGGCGGCACCCATCTTCGCGGCGATGAACGGGTCAGGAGCCTGCGCCTCGTCGCCCGGGTACCAGCGCCAGGTGACGCCGGAGAGGTCCATCGGCTTGCCGTCGGCCCAGATGCGACCGATCCCGGTGATCGGGCCTTCGCAGAGTGCTACGGCGAAGGAGGCGTAGTAGAGATACTCGGTCGTCATGACCTTGCCGCCGCCGCCACCCTTGCCGCCGCCCTCCGTTGTGGTCTTCGTCTCCTCGCGGAAATCTGTCGCCCAGATGATGTTGCCGCCCATCCGCATGCGGCCATAAAGCCGCGGGATCACCGCGCCTTCGGTGGCGGATGTGATGCGCAGCGTGTCGAGCCGCGCGCCCTCAATGCGCTGCGTCGGCGCCAGCGACGAGATGATCCAGCTGTCGACCACCGAGCCGATGGTGGAGCCGATGAAGCCGCCGATGGTCGCGGCGCTGACGCCGAGGATCGCGCCGCCGAAGCTGCCGCCAATGGCGGCGCCGGCCGCGCCGAGAACGAGGGTGGCCATGTCGGGGTCTCAGCGTTGCGGGAACAGGAATGCGAAGGCGATGCGCCGTCGCCAGCTTTGGGTGAGCGGCTCCTCGATCACGCCGAGCCGCTCGTAGGCGTGGAGGAAGGCGCCAGGGCCGGTCAGGATCCCGACATGCTTGGCGATGGCGCGGGGCTTCATGCGGAAGAGCACCAGCGCGCCGGGTCCGGCGTCGAACGAGGCAATCTCGGTCATCATGCGCCGCGCGCCGTCGGCAAGCACTTCGCGAGGTCCGGTCTCGCCCCAGTCGCGGCTATAAGGCGGAATCGGGAACGGCTCGGGGCCGACAATTTCGCGCCAGACCCCGCGCGCCAGCCCGAGGCAGTCGCAGCCGACACCGCGCAGGCTGGCCTGGTCGTGGTACGGCGTGCCCAGCCAAGCGCGCGCGATGGCAATGACGCGATCGGAGTCGGCGGACGTCACAGCACGGACCCCTCGTGGCCACCTTCCTTTGTGGCATAGCGCAGCACCGCGTCCTGACCGGGGATGTGCGGGAAGCCGCGGAAGTTGGCGGTATTCGCGAACTTGGCGCCGCAGGTCTCGATACGCTTGTCGCAGCCTGCACGGATGGTGAAAGCATCGCTCTCGGCGATGCCGCGTACCGGCGCTTCCAGCAGCGTCAGCACAGCGATGCCGTCGGTGACGTCGTGGCCCAGCACCTCGGCGCGCCGCCCCGTGTTAGTCCCGGTCGTCCATTCCAGAGTGCCAAAGGTGAACCAGCCGGAGGTGAAACCCCCGAGACCCGAAGCGGTGAAGGCCCGGTCGCGCAGCAGGTCAATGACAACGCCAGCGCCCTTGTAGGCGGGATCCTCCAGATCGACCCCGCAGCGGGCATCGCCGAGAGCCGCGTCGCAGGTCGCCTGAAAGGTTCGCCCCACCGTCTGGCCAAGGACATGAGCCAGCGAGCGCACCTCGGCGACGAACGCCAGCCGCCCGCGTCGGATCTGGCCGATGGCGCCGCGCCGCATCAACACACGTTGGCCGGTGTCGGCCCAGTTCACCCGCCAGACCTCGACCTCTGCATTGTCCCAGCGGCCGTCGAGAATGTCGGTCTCGGTGATCCGGTCAGACGTGAGCACACCCTCGGCATCCTGCGCATCGACGGAGAGGTCGGTCCCTGAGCGGACTTCGGACGCCGTCAGCCCGCTCTCCGGCTCGAAGACGGTGCCGTCGAAGGTGAGCGTCTGGTCGTGGTCGGTGAAGCCAAAGGTCACGCCGTCCGCACGGCTGATGCGCCAGCACCAGGCGAGGGTCGTCGTGCCGTCGTCGAGATGAGCCTGAAGGGCAGGGGAGAGGGACTTCATCGGCGCAGTTCCAGAAGAGGAATGGAGGTGATCGAGCCGAGCCGCTCGAGGTCGAGCGTCACGTCAAGCACATCGGTGTCGAAGCGGACTGGCACGTCGAATTCGAAGCCTGCAGTGATGGCGACACCAGAGCCTGGTGCAGCGTCGAAGGTGACGACACCGGTCGTGGTGTCGACCGTCCAGCCGGAGAGCTGCTCCACTCCGCCGAGCGCGATGCGCACGGTCCCCGCGACCGGCTTAGCGATGGCGCGCGTCCAGGATTGCGCGCCCGAGGCGTAGTGCTTCACCAGTTGGAAGGCGGTCGTCGCGCCGTCGCCGTTGCCGATTGCCTGATCGGTTGGCGACGGCGTGCCCGAAGGCAGGCGGGACTTGTGGTCGCCCCAGTCCTTGAACCGGAAGCCGTGCAGCCGCCCATTCCGCGCCTCGAAGAAGGCGACCACCGCCGCCAGATCGTCGGCTCGGCGGATGCCGTAAGCGACATCGTAACGGCGGCGCGAATTCGCCCAGCTGGCGTTGCGTTCCTCGTCGCCCGAGGCGAGCTCGACGATCTGCGTGCGCCGTTCTGGCCCGCCGCGCGCGCCCCGGCTGATATCGTCGGGAAACCTGACCTCGTGAAACGCCATCAAGTCTCTCCATGGTTCGTGCTCTGGCCCCCGCAACCGGTCCCCACTTGCGGGGTCGCACTCACAAGCCCCTCCGCCCAAGCGACACGGCGCGTGCAATGTCGGCCGCGACCTGTGTGCGGGATTGCCGGAAGCTCTCGGCGTCGCGGGCCATGATGGTGACGTTCACTCCGCCAAACGTTCCGTAGCTCTGCGCCTCACGACGCGACAGCACGCGCTCGCCGCGCTGCAAGATCGCCGGGACCTCGTCGTGGCGAAGACCGGCCATGCCGCCGCCATGCATCCGGGGCGCGGCTGCGAAGGCCATGGCCGGGACCATCCTTGACGGACCAGCGGACCCGACCATCCCGCCCGCATGCAGGACGTTGGCGAAGATGCCGCCCGCGCCGCCAAGCGCGCCGGACAGTGCGTTGGCGATCGGCCCGAATATGAACCGCCGCGCCGCGAGCTTCGCGAGATCGGCGAGCAGCGAGGTGACGAGGTCGCGGAAGTTCAGCTTGCCGGTCTTCACGAACTCACCGACCGCGTTCTCCGCCGACTGGAAGGCGCTCACGAGGCTCTGGCCGATATCGCCGCCGATCTCGCGGGCCTTGCTGGCGTAGTCGGAGAGTGCCGTGGTGACCGCCTGCCAGCCGGTGACGGCCGCCTCGGCGTCGGGCTTGGCTGCAGCGGCAGCAGCCCCGGCTGCAGTTCCGGCACCGGTGGCGGCGCGTCCGGCTTCACCAAGGGCTGTCTCGAACCGCTCAGCCGCGTCGGTCGCCTCGGTCAGTGCGTCCGCGCCATGTTCATCGCTGCCGCGTACCGCGTCGCGCAATGCCTGCCAACTAGCGAGTGGCGCACGCGCGCCCTCGGCCAGATCGCGCGCGGCACCACGATATGTGTTGGCCGTGGCAAGCGCAGAATTGGCCGCCTCGGTGAGCCCGAGATCGGGTGCGGTGAGCGGGTTGTCTTCGAATGCTCGGTCAAGGGCAGTCTGAGCAGCGGTGGTCGCGGCCGTCGCGGCACCCTCGAAACGGTTCTCGATCTGACCCAACTCCAGATCGGGGATGATCGAGATGCGCCGCTCGGATCCGAGTGCTTCCAGCCCTTGGTTGATCCCGCCGAAGAAGCCGTTGATGCGCGAGACCACGCCGTTCAGCATCGCCTCGACGCCATCGACTAGACTGTTCGCCGCCTGAAACGCCAGATCGCCGATGGCGGCTGGCAGCAGGCCCCAGATCGCCTTGATCGCCTCGTATGCGCCTTCGAACGTGTTCGCGGCTGTATTGCCGAAACCGACGACGTTCTCGATGGCGCTCTGCATTCCAGATGCTGCATCGGCCTTCAGGTCGAAAAACATCGCAGTGGCGGCCGCGCCCGCTGCAACAGCCCCCATCTTGATCCGATCCCAAACCTCGACGGCGAGGTCCTTCAGGAGGGACATTGCCTCGCCGAAGCCGCCCGCGCCGGAGACGAGGCGGGTGAACTGATAGACGAGTTCGCCCGCGCCGACGATCAGCGCGCCGATGCCGGTGCGGATCAGCGCGCCGCGCAGGAGGACCAGCGCGGTGGCGAGGCCGCGTACCGAAAGCGCCGCGGCGGCCATGCCGGCGACCCAGCGGCCAGCGAGGAAGGCAGCGAAGGTGGCGGCATAGGTGGTCAGGCGGCCGATGTTGTCGAAGAGACCGCGGATCGCGATGCCGAGCGGCCCGGTTCGGCTGGCGACCACCGCCATGGCGTTGGCGACGGCTTCCAGCGCGGGGGCTGCGGCGACGGCCAGCTGGTTCGACAGCCCGCGCCAGATCAGCCCGAGCCGGGAGATCGCGTCGTTCGTCCGCTCAATCTGGTCGGCATCCTGCTCCGAGACGACGACACCGAAGGCGAGGACGTCCTCGGTCGCCTGGCGCAGCGTCGCCGTGTCGATCCGGCTAATCGCGATGGAGCCTTCCTCGCCGAAGAGCTGGCCTGCCACGGCGGCACGTTCGGCGGCGGGTACGAAGTTTTCGATGGCGGCGTTGATCGCCCCGACGCGCTGATCCAGCGGCAGCGCGATCAGGTCGGTGGCTGAGAGCCCGAGCCGGTCGAGCGCGTCGGCGGCGGGACCGGTCCCGGCAGCGGCCTGGCTGAGGCGGCGTGTCAGATCCTTTGTCGCCTGTTCGATGCCGGACATCGACACGCCCGCCAGCTCGCCCGCGCGCTCGAGCGTCTGGATCGAGGCGACTGTGGTGCCGAGCGACTGGGCAAGCTTGGCATGCGCATCGACGGTTTGAAGCCCCGAGCGGACCATGGCCACGCCAGCAGCCGCAGCGGCGGCAACCGCAGCAGCCGCCGCGATCCGTACGCGCCGCGAGAATGCCGCCAGCCGCGTGTTCGCTGCCTCCATCTCCCGGCTGAGCCGTCCGACCCCCCGAGCACCAGCTTCGCCGACACCTTCCAACTCGGCGCGCACCTGGCGTCCCCCGACCGCGGCAAGCCGGACAGAAACGCGCTTTTCAGCCATTGGAATGATCCATCTGTTCGTTGAGTTTGGCCACCATCACCGCCTCGATCACGGGCAGCAGTTCGGCCATGGCGAGGGGCGGCACGCCAAGCGCGTCACCGAGCGCGAGCGCCGCCGACATGTCCCAGCCGATCACCGCGCCGGGGAGCACGCGTAGCTGCCCGCCGAGACGGCCCACCAGGTCCCAGACCTGCCAACCCTCCGGAGTTTCCGGACGGTTCAGCCGCGCCGGGCAGTCCGGGCAGGCTTTCGGGCAGGCCTGGCAGTATCGCTCACCCCCGCCGAAGGACCATTCGGCGAGAGCGCGGAGGCGTTTTTTTCCTGCTCCAGCAGCAGCCCCTTCGAGACGTAGGTCAGCTGGAAGGCCTCGAAGATGGGCCAGACGTCGAGCAGCGCGTCGATGGCCTTCGGGCTCGGTTCGATGGTATTGCCGTCAGCATCGCCAATACCCTCCCAACCCAGAACGGCACGACGTGCCAGCGCCTTGGCGAAAGCAACAGCGCGTTCTTCGTCTGAAGCGTCCTCGGGGACCGCCTCGACGGCGGGATCGCTGCGCGTCGCCACCATCAACACGGTGGTCAGCGGGCGCAGCTGCGCCCGCACCCCAGGCGCGAGGTCATGCCAGCGTGGGGCATTTGTCAGATCGAGCGTCAGCATCAGTATACCTCGATATCGTTGATCAGCGTTGCGGTGCACATCCGTCCGACCAAGCTGTCGCGCGCGGCCTGCCAGTCGAAGGTGGCCTGCACGCCCTGCGGTCCGGAGATCTCGATCCGTGGGCGGGGCAGGTAGACGGCGTGCACGGTGAAGGTGAAGCTCTCGCCGGAGGGGAGGGCGTAGTCGAACTCCAGCTCGCAGGCTTCGCCATTGATCGCCTGCGTCACCAGCGTCTGGTCGGCGAAACGCACTTCGATCCGGCCGGTCAGTGCCGCGATGGACGGGTCCGCGCCGTCGATGCGGCCGTCCGAGCGGATGGTCTCGATCCGGTCGAGGTTGTTTGCGTAGGTGATCTCGGCCGAGACCACATTGCCGAGTGCGGTCCCATTCCGGGTGATCGCCCCGTTGAAATGACCGAAGCGCTGCAATTCGAGAGCGGCAGGCGTGCCTGCGCTGGTGGTCGTGCCGACCGTCTCGCCCTGCGCCACCAGCCGCGCCGTTGCGGTCAGCAGGCCCGAGCGCTGCATCTGCCAGGTCATCTGGTCGAGGACGCATCCTGAATACATCGCAAAGCGCGGCACCTCTGGCATGCCGGTCTCGATGGACATGCTGGGCAGCGTCCAGGACCCCGACTGATACTCATGCGTCCAGGGGCCTGTGCCGGTGGTGGTCGGGTCACCAAACGCCGCCTTCAGCCAGAACCCGAAGGCCTCGGCATCGAGCGGCACGACCACATCGCCGTCTGCCGTCACCGCATCCTTGATCGGTGCCAGTGGATCCCGGCCGTAGCCCAGCAGTTCGGAGTTCAGTAGCGGCTGCTCCGCACCAAGAGAGGTGCTGGCGAAGGGCATGCGGGTGAAGCCGCTGGCAGGCGGCGTTCCATAGGTCGTCTCGAACGCAAGCGCCATCAGCGCCCGCGCCCCTTGGGCTCGTGCCATGGTGTTCTCCTCGGGTTGTCGGGATCAGCCGAGCGGGTCGGCCGTGGAATAGTGGAGCACCACCGGGATCACGGCAGCCTTCAGGCTGGCCGCGCCCTCGATGGGCAGGTCTACGGGGCGGGGCGCCTCCGCCTCGACCCAGTCGCAGAGACCGCCAAGCGTGCGGTCGGCGGCGAGTGCTGCGCCGACGCTGGCGGTCAGCGTGTCGAAGGCGGCCTCACGGTCGGCGCCTTGCACAACCGCCTCGATCTCCGCGCGGTGCTGGTAATGGTAGGCGAGCGGCGACAGCGTGACTTCCGGCTCACCGGGTTCGCCATCGCGCAGGATCAGCAAGCCCTCGGGCGGCACCCGTTCGGGCAGGACGTCGCCGCGCAGGGCGGTGGCGGGCAGCGCCTGCAGCAGGGTGTTCAGAGCGGAGAGGATGGTTTCGCGAAGGGTGGGCATTCAAGGTGCCTTCAGTTATTGATCGAAGGACGGGCTTCAGAGAAGTCGCCCAATCTTGTTGCTCTTAGTTAACGAGCACGACCGGAGGAAGTTTTCAGATGGCTGACTGGATTTATGTAGATAACTCAAACGTTTTCATTGAGGGCCAGCGTGTCAGTGCCGTGCAACAGGGTATGGCACTGGACATCTATGATGCGATGACCAACAGGATCATCGACACCGGCTACCGTATCAGCTTCGGTAAACTGTATCAGTTTATCGCGGGAACCGACCGAAAGGAGACCGCGCGCGCTATGCTTTTCGGATCTAGGCCGCCGCAAAACGACGCTATCTGGGACGTCGCAAAGCGCGCCGGATTCGAAGTGATCACTCATGACAGAAACGCAGCCAACAAGGAGAAGAAGATCGATACGGGAATTGTGACCGAGATGACGCGAGATGCGTATCGCAATTCAGCACCCGGCGACGTCTTTACCATCGTCTCTGGAGACTCCGATTACGTTCCGACGGTCGAGACTTTGATCAAGGATGGATTTCAGGTTGATGTTGTTTTCTGGGATCACGCAGCGCGGGAACTCCGTGAGGCCTGTTCCAACTTTATTTCTCTGAATCCGCACATGAACACCCTGACGCCCTGAACTTCGCTGTGGTTTGGTCGCTGGCATTTAGGCGCAGAACTTCGGTTCTCATACACGCACCTCCACCCAATTCGCCACGATCAACCCCGGCACACCGTCCACCGCTCGCTCGGCATCCCGCGCGAGGTCTAACCGCTTCGGCAGCTTCACCTGCGGTACCAGAAAGAAAATCGGCGCGGTGACCTTTCCGCGTCCGGTCTTCGAACGCGACACCACCGCCTGGCCTTTCGTATTCAGCCGCCCCTCCGCCACCAGCAGGCTCGGGCCCGTCCGGCGATAAACGAACCGTAGGCGCAGGCCACGTCGCCGCTCCCATTCGCCGGGGGTGATCCGGCCGCCGCGTGTGGATTTGCCTGCGGCAGGCAGCGGGATCGCCAGCCAGAACCCATCCTTCGAGCGGATCAGCGGACCGGTGTCATGGGCACCCACGATCACCGGGGCCTTGGACCAGACCAACGCTGCGGCATCGAGACTTTCACCAGACTTGGGGAAATTCTGGCTGCGGATCGAGTTGGCGAGCCGTCGTCCGAGCCCCGCGCCAGTGATCTGCGTGCGCCAGGCAGTCTTGAGTCCGGTCCCGGCTTCGCGCATGGCGGCGGTCACCGCGCGTTCGCCTGCAGCCACTTCCGCTGCCATCATAGCCACGATGTCTGGATCGATGTCGAGCTTGAGCTTCACGCAGGCCTCAGATCCACGGTCCAGACCAGCCGCTCGCGGTCGCGGACGGGCTCGCCCTGAATGAGGAAGGCATCATCATCGATCTCGATGCGGTCGCCGGGGCGCGGGGCCGGAACCTCCGTGACGCGCAGGTCGATCCGGGTGGTCTCGGACCAGAGCCGCGCGTCGCCGAAGTCGGCAATCGCGTCGGCTCGCCGGGCGACGACGCGCAACAGCACGGGCGCGCCACCGGTAGCGGTGTAGACCGCGTCCCGGCCGATGTTCGTATCAGCGAAAAGCAGGTCCACGGCAGCGGCAAATACCGACATCAGAAACTGCCGTTCAGGCGCACCCGGCCGATAACATCGCCAGCACCGCCAGCAACAGCTTCGATGGCCACGCCGATCAGCGTATTCGCCGTGGCGGTCTTGGTGGCTTCCTTGTTGGTGTTGTCCCAATAGACCTTGTCGCCTGCCGACCAGGCTTGGGACGCGACCTTCTTCAGGTCGAAGATGCCGACGAGCGCCGCCTCGACCGTCTCGGCATTGGCGGCATCCCCTGCGGCCACGCCGAAGATCGAGCCGACGAGTAGGCCGTCGCCAGAGGTGACGGCATAAGGTGCAGTCAGGGTGATGGTGTTGCCGGGCTGGACGTAGGTTTTCATCGGGTTGATCCTTTCAGAAAAGAAAAAGGGCGGCCTGGTGGCCGCCCCTCGGGAGTTGTGCGTTCTTGTTTAGGGTCAGGTCGAAGGTGTCTGCCGCACCAAGTCCTCCAGCAATCCAAGGAAGGCCGGATCATATTCCTCATCGACGTGATTATTGTTCCAAAGCCCGGATCTACGCACCCGATCCCGACCGCTGGATTGGCCCAGCCAATTGGAACTTGGTTGATCTGGTGTTGCGTCGCGGTAGTTGCTGAGCAATGCGATGGCATTCCGCTCAATGATGCAGCGAGCACTTTCCGGACCGGAAGCGTCCGGCACCGAAACGAACAACAACTTCATGGCCCCGATGTATTGGCTCACCAAAGCCTCGTGCTGCCGTTCGTTGGCCCTGATTTCTCGCGTTGCAGAGGACTTTCTCCCCCAGCTCTCAATTTGCAGTGCGGGATCGCGGGTCATCATCGCTTCCCCAGACAGAAGCCGAAATATCGAACCCCGGTGATTGCCACCGCGAGGATTGGTCGTGCCCCGGTGCTGGCTGATCCGTTTCCACAGTGTCGTCCGGGATTGCGAGATCAAGGCATGGGTGCCGACCCGCACGACCCGGGATGCCGACGGATTGCGGCCACGCGTCTCTCCTGGTTCGAAGAAGAAATAGACGCCGCGTTCAGGCCAGTTCATGCGCCCGTGACATTGTCCCAGAAGCCGCAGCCCGCCGACCCGGCTCTCAAGTTCGGCCAGCAGGCCATAAAATGTATCGAGATCAGAGCGTCTTTGCATTGTCCATCCAGTTCAACTGCCGTCCAATCGTCAGTCCTTCCATGGGCACTGTGACAGTGGGAAAGTGCACTCGAAGATAGGGCATCAGGTACTCACGGTAGCGGTTTCCCGCCAAAACGATGATTTCATCAGCCTCTGGGAGTTCCGCATCCATCTGGAGTTGGACCCGCTCTGCCCAAGCCCGTCTCTCAGCAGTCGGCATGGTGTTCAGCGTCTTGTCATAAGGTCCGATTGTTTTGTCGGGAGCAAGCAGTCCGTGTTCTGCTGAAAGGATGAACCAGGGCGCACCAGTAGCCTCCACCAGTCGGCGTGCCTTGATAAACCACGCCGACGTATAAAGATCGGCTGCCCGGTGCAGCCCAGCCTTCTTTCCAGCCACGCAGCATACAAGAAACGCCCGTTTCAACATCGCCAATCACTCCATTGGATTTATTGGCGAAGTCTAACGTTCATCTTCTCCGCGATAAAGGACGGCGTATCACTACAAGCCCGGTTTATACGCCCGGGTTCTTGTAGAGGCCGCGCCAGTCGATGGCCTTTGCGCCGAAGTCGAGGCGGCACTTGATCTCGACGCCGTCGACGTCGAAGCCGTTGCGCATCTCGATGTATGCACCCTGCTGGCCCTCCAGATAGGCGTATTCGATGGTGTCGATCTGGTTCGGGCTGGCCGCCAGATACCAGGCGGTCTCGCTGGCGGCATCGAGCCGGGGCTCGCTGATCGGAGCGAGCGTCCGGATCGACTGCGGCACGACGCTGGACGTCGCAGCGGGCACGAGGTTTTGGGCCACCAGCTGCTCGGCCTTCAGTTCCAACGACGCGGGCACGATCAGGAATGCAGGCCGGACGTTCAGCACCGTCTTCTTGTCGAGGCCGGTCTGCTTCGCCATGGCTGCGCGGGCAGCACCCACGGCATCGACCGCCAGCGCCGCGCCGGTGCCCGCGAGGTTCTTGTGGTTGGTGTGGAACAGGGCGTTGCCATCGGCCATCGCCGGGTTGGCGGTGATGATGCCCCACACCACGTCCGACTCCAGCTGCGCGATGGAGTTGCCGTACATCGCGGGGATCCGGGTGAAGGCGTCGAGATCGTCGTTGATCAGCGTCTGGCGCGTGATCGCGACCACCCGGCCATAGGTCTTGACCTTATAGCTCTCCTTGCTCTCGCCGAGGGTGCCGCGCTTGAACTCGCCGCTTTCGCCGACCTCCAGAAGCTGCGGCGCCTCACCCAGCTGGACCCGGTGCATCGCCTTGAAGTCGGTGGCGAGCACCTGGCGGCAGAACAGCATGAATGTGCGGGGATAGGCATCATAGGCCTGCCGCAGGGTCTTGTTGGTCACCGCCGACAGGATCTCGGGGAAGTCAGACGTCGAATGCAGGGCCCGGGTCGCCACCTCATCTCGCGACAGGCCGCGCGTGTTGACGCCCGCATTGCCGAGGCTTTCGCGGGCCAGTTCCATGAGCGTCATGCCGCGATACTGGCGCGCCGCGTCTTCGAGAGTGAACAGCGTCGGGCTGTAGCGGTGCAGCAGCGCATTCGCGACAGCGTCGCGGCGAGTGATCGCCTCATCGCGGCCACCCAGTGGGACCGACACCTGGCTGAAGGTGCGGGTTTCTTCGGATTTCGCGGCCACCTGATCGAGGATCAGACGCCGGGCCTCACCGATGTCCGTACCGCGTTTCACCAGATCCTCGGCAAAGCTGCGCTCGAGGTTCAGGCGACCTGCCAGATCGTAGATCGTGGAGACGCGGTCGCGCTCCGTCTCGCGGGCGCGGGTCGCGACAGCTTCGGTATCGGGTGCAGCGGCAGTGTTGGCCTTCTGCGGCTTCGGCTGCGCGCGGGTCTCAACGGCAGCGACCTTCGGCTCGGCCGCAGAGGTCTTCGGTTCAGTCATGTTCGTATCCTCGGCAGCATTGGCGTCGCTGGGCTGGTCTGCGGCCGCTTCGGCCGGGGCATTGGATTTGTCCGTCATCGGGATGGCTCCTGTTTGGGTGGGTGGGACGTCCCGGCGATGGAGGACGCAGTCGTGAAGTGGGGATTGGGCGCGGAAACCCGCTGCTGGATCCGCGCCAACGGGCACGGCGGACACCTCGAACGGCGTCCAATCCACCGCGCGCCAAAGCTCGCGGGCCGCTTCGGGTTTCGAGACCTCGAAGCGGTGGACCTGATAGCCGATGGAGACCGCGCGGATGTGCCCGGCCTGGATGTCGCGCCAGATCGGTTCGACGTCGGCGCGTTCAGAGATGCGAACCTGAGCGATACCGCGGCCGTTTTCGACGCGGGCCGTACCCGGCACGACTGAGCCGATAACAGCGTCGAGCGTGTCGATTTCGTGCACCTTCAGAAATGGCGCGCCCGCATTCAGCCGATCCAGCCGCACATGGGTCGGATCGAGGCTGAGCTCCTCGTCATAAGGCTCGCCGAACAACGTCGACCGGCGGACCCGCGCGCCTGCCGACCAGACCACCTCGACGGTGCGGGCGTCCGCATCGGCTGTGTTTGGCGCAAGCTCCGCCGACCGGCGCAGGGCCGGTAGTTCGATCATCGTGTCCATTTTGGTCAATCCTGTTGGTCGGCCTGCGCCGGATCGGTAGCCGGGTTGTCGGCGGTGGGATCATTCGCCGGATCGCTGGTTTGGGCGCTGCCGGTCTTGGTGACTCGGCGCGGATCGCTATCGAGAACTAGCCCAAGCGCGTCGAGCTTGGCGTTGGTAGCGGCGATTTCGGCCAAGACGGCGTCGGGGTTCCGGCCCTGCCGGGCGATCACCTCGGCCAGCGTGATGGTGCCGGATCGGATCGACAGCAGGTTCGCCATCGCGTCCTTCTGCGGATCAACGGCCTCGAACTTCGGCGGCGACCATTCGACCGGCACGTCCGGCGTCGGGATCTGACCTGCCGCCCATGCGGCCTCGGTGAACCAGCGCCAGACCGGCGCGCAGAACATCGGAATGAAGAGCTGCCATTGGACGGCGTCGATCTGGCGGCGGAATTCGACGAGCCCCGCCCTGATCGAGGAATAGTTCACCTGGCTGAGGTCCCCGGTCAGCAACTCATAGGGGACCCGGAACCCGGCCGAGATCGTGTGCAGACTGGCCCGTTTGTATTCGCCATAGCCGCCGGTCGCCGAAGGCTGGTTGAAGCGGATGTCCTTGCCGCCCCGCGCATAGGCGATGAGCCCCGGCTCGAACTGTTCGACGCGGTTGCCATCGGCATCGACCACGGAGGGCGCGATACCCTGCTGCGCCTCGTCGTCGCCGAAGACGATGGCGGTGACACAGGCCTCGGTCTTCTTGCGGACCAGTTCCGCCACCTCGTAGTCGTCGAGATCGCGCAGGGATCTGATCACCGGCGCGCCCCAGGGAACGCCGCGCGCCTGCGTGCGCTGCTTCTCGTAGACATGGGCGATCTCGGTCGCGGGGACCGGGCGGCTCTGCAGACCATTCTGCAATGCGCCATAGGCGTCGCCGGGATGTTCAGCGTGCAGCCAGTAGGCCCGACGTTTGCCGACCGGGTCGAACTCGATCCCCTGCACCAGCCGCCCCGCGCCGATGGCGCCGGATTTGGTGGCGTCGAGGAAGTCGGCTTCCAGCACCTGCAATTGCAGCGGCACCGGCAAACCGTCCGTGGTTCGCCGCAGGCGGCGGCGCACCAGCACCTCGCCCGCCTCGACCATCTCGCGGCAGATCAGCGTCTGCAGCCCGTAGAAGTCGAGCTGGCCGTCGGCGTCGCACTCCGCCGTCCAGCGTTCGAACAGGGTATCGACCTTCCGGTCCAGCGTGTCGTCGCCGCTGGCGGCACGGGGCATGATGCCCGCGCCGATGATGTTGTTGACCAGCACCGCGATAGCCTTGGCTGCATGCGGGTTGTTGCGCACCAGATCACGCATCCGGTCGCGCAAGAGCGCCCCGGCCACACCGATCTCGGTGTCGGCGGAGGATCCCGGCGCCCGCCAGCCCTCGGTCCGCCGCCCGCGCGCAGCCCCATCATAGCCCCGCGTCAGGGTCTCGAAGGCCTGACGCGCCATCACGCGGCGCGCGGCCATGCGCGGGGCCACCGTTGCGATGGCGTGGTCAAACCAAGTCGCCGACATCAGCGGTCCCCGCGCGAGAAGCCCGCCAGACCGGCCACCGGCAGCGGTCGGCTGACGCCCGCGATGGCGCGCTCGATGGTTCGGATCCGCGCGAGCAGATCCACGGCCGAGCCGTAATCCACCGACTTGCCATCATAGCTGACCCGGGTCGTGCCGCTGGCATAGGCCCGGCGCAGCGCCGAGAGCTCGGTTTCCGTCCAGTCCATCATGCTCAAAACCATCCTTCGCGCCGCCCGAGCCAGTCGGAGCGGCGCTTGCCCTGCGGGGCCTGTCCCTGCCGGTTGATCTGCCCGGCTGCATCGCTGTCGGTGGGCGCTGCCCCGAGCTGATCCTCGAGGTCGCGCCATTTCTCGTCGGGCCAGCGGTCTGCGCCCGCGATCCAGGCGGCGCCGCGGGCATAGACCCGGCAGTCCAGCGCCTCGTTGCGTTCCCGAAGCTTCTGCCATTCCAGCCGGGCGAACCCGCGTTTCGTGCGCACGGTCACCAGTTGTTCGGCCACGAACTGCTTCAGCCATTCATTCTCGATCCAATGCGGCAGGTGGACCGTGCCGGGTGAGAAAGCCGCGCCATTGGCCATGTCCTCATCGGTCGGCCGTTCCAGCCGCAGGAAGCGATAGGTCTCGGCCTTGAAGGTCGATACCGCCACCGTCCAGAGCCGCGCCCCGCGCCGCAGGCGTTTGCCTCCCTCGGTCGCATCCACGAAGGTCGGCCCCGAGACGGGGCTCGAACGGTTGAATCCCTCGACGCCCTTGACCGGCGACACCTGCGCAAATCCCTGCGCCCGCGACCAGGAATAGACCGCCGGGGCCTCGTAGCCGGTGTCGATGGCCAGCCGGGCGATACGTAGATGCGCGCCGCGTTCATGCAGCCAGGACCGATCCAATAGTGCCGTCAGCTCCGACCACGAGTCATGCCGGTCGGGCCCGCCTTCGATGACAACGTGATCGACGAGCCAGCTTTCGAGCCCGCGACCCCAGGCCCAGACATCGACCTCGATCCGGTCCTTCTGAACGTCGGCTCCCGCGGTCAGGAACAGTCCGCCCGCTGGCACCGTGCCAGAGTTCCAGCGCTCGCGACGATCGTAGAGCCGCTGCCAATCCGGTGCTTCCCCAGTCTCGACCCATGTCTCGCCGAGGATCGTGTTGCGGAACGCCTTGATCGCCTCGTCCGACCCCTGCGCCGCGTCCCATGCCCGCACGATCCGCTCCCAACTGAGCCAGCCGATCGGCGAATAGAGCGCCGAGAGGTGATAGCCGACCGTGGTCGGATCCGCGGCCGTGGCGGTTGCCCGCCATTCTCCGCCTTCCAGCATCGCCGTCTTGTGGTGTTCCGCGATTGCCGCGTCGCAGCCCTCGCAGTGATATTCCGCCGTTTCCGGCCGCCCCTGCTGCCAGCGCAGCCGGTCAAACTTCAGCCACTGCGTCGCGCCGCAATGGGGGCACGGCACGAAGAACCGCCGCTGGTCGCTCGCCTCGTATTCCCGTTCGATCCGGCTCAGACCCCGGATTGTCGGGGTAGAGACCAGGAACACCTTGCGCCGATGCGCGAAGGTCAACGACCGCGCCTCGGCCAGCGTGACCGGATCGCCTTCCTCGTCGGCCGAGGCCGGATAGGCGTCGACCTCGTCGAGGAAGATGTAACGCGCCGGGGTCGAGCGCAGCCCGACGGCCGAGTTCGCCCCGGTCATGATGAGGATGCCGCCCGCGAATTCCTTGGACAGCATCGTGTTACCCGCATCGCGGGACCGCGCGGGTTTGACCCGGTTCCGCAGTTCCGGGCTTTCGTCGATCAGCGGGTCGATCCGCTGGCGCGAGTTGCGCTTGGCCAGTTCGACCGTCGGCTGAACCGCCAGCATAGGACCCGGCGCCTGGTGGATCGCAAAGCCGATCCAGTTGTTTCCGGCCTCGGTCGCGCCGACCTGCGCGGCCTTCATAAATGCGATGCGCTGCATCGTGTCGCCGGGCGAGAGGCGATCCATGATCTCGCGCATGTAGGGCGTGCGCACGGTCCGATACCGTCCCGGTTCGGCCGAGGCGCGGCCGGAGAGCATCCGGTGCCGGTCCGCCCATTCCGAGACTGTCAGGTCAGGGTCGGGCCGGAGCCCGTTGCCCCAGGCGCGCAGGATCTCACCCGCGCCGTCGAAGTCGGTCAGGCCATCGCCGTTCTCATCGGAAGTCGGGCCGGACCTCGGCGAGATCGTCGAGGTGGGCGCGTACATGTTTCTCCAATGCCTTCTGCATGGCGGCAGGCTCTACGCCGAGATCGGCCGCCATCAGCGCCGCCGCGCGCACGGGCCAGTTCACCCATGCATCCCGTTCCTCCCGCGCGAGCCGGAACACCAGCGCCAGCGCGCGGGCCCGCTCGATCAGTTCCCCTTTGAGCTTCTGCAGCCGGATGCGCCGCTCCTGCGCCTTCAGCACTTCGTTCGCCGTCTTGGCCTGCAGGAAGGTCGTGCCGCCGCCGACCGCCAGACCCTGTTCGCGCAACGTGTCGCCGACTGCGGCCACCGCCGCCGCGGGGACGGGTTTCAGCTTCGGCGCAGGTGGCTTCTTGGTCTTCGACGGGTCCGTCGTCTCCGCCCGCCGACGGTCTGAGGCCGCAGCGTCGATGGAACCGTCGGGAAACAGCACGAGCCGTTCGGCGGTCTTTGCCTTCTGGATCGCGCCCCGCGACAGCCCGACATGGGCGGCGTACTGGCGCTCGCTCATGCCCTGCATCGACGGCTCCGATTATTGTTCAAGATCATGCGCTTATCGAGTTGATAAGCGGCGCGGACAGAGTGAACGTGTCTCCACATGGACGATGCAACTCACCACGGAGCCACCACGATGACCCGCCGCGCCACCGACAACACAAAGGCCCTCGATGCCTTCATCGCCGCGAAGACCGAGATCGACGCGATGCTGGAGCGGCTCGCCGCCCTCAGCGCGGACCATTTCGAGACCAGCCCCGACGAGATTAACTGGGGCCATGTCGGCACCCTGAACCACTACCGCGCCAAGTTGCGCGAGATCACCGACATGGCCTTCAGCGAAGGCGAACACGCCGAGTGAGACGACCCGCTCCCGGTCCCGCCCGCCGACTGGCGGGCTCGACCTAGTAGAAGGGCACGCATCCCGCGCGCCCCGATACAGGAGACGACGATGACTCAACTTTCCGACACCCAAGCCCTGACCCTGAGCGCAGCCGCCCAGCGGCCCGAACACATTGCCCTGCCGCTGCCCGAGAGCCTGCGCGGCGGCGCCGCCGCCAAGGTGGTCGGCGCGATGCTCGCCAAGGGCTTCCTCGAAGAGGTCGATGCCGACATGCGCAAGGGCGAGCCCGTCTGGCGCGAGACCGGCGACGGCCATGGCGTCACGCTGGTCGCCACCGACGCGGGCCTCGCCGCCATCGGCATCGAGCCCGAGAACGCGAACACCGCGTCAGTGGGCGCGCCGGACACCCCCACCGAAACAGAGGCTGCGCCCAAGGCGCGGACGCCGCGCGAGGGCACCAAGCAGGCCACGCTGATCGCGATGCTGCGCGCGCCGGACGGCGCGACCATCGAGGAGATCATGGCCGCGACGAACTGGCAGTCGCATACGGTGCGCGGGGCGATGGCAGGGGCGCTGAAGAAGAAGCTCGGGCTCGAAGTCACCTCGGAGAAGGTCGAGGGGCGGGGGCGCGTGTACAAACTCCCTGCCGCCTGACGCACCGGACCCCGACAAGTTGATGGCCGCCGTCCTCCGGGGCGGCGGCAGTTCTTTCGGAGAGTTGTCGCTTTTTAATTGTGGCTATCTGCTCTTGTACGGATTCTGGTGAAAGGGCAACCTACGGTAATAGAACCGACGCGATCGAATACGCCGCGCTTCGTTGAGGCAGCGGCCACTCTATGGAATTGGGCCTCGCATGGACGTATTGCATTTTTTCAGAGAGCGCACCCGGTTCATCAGGCAGTTCTATGATACGGCCGCTGGTCCGTTTGATGGGATCATGAAGGCCATTGATGACAGGCTGCCGCCATTTGATAACCCTCCATACAGCGAAGATGGTGAGCCAGCGTATCTAGTCGAGTGGCTCGAGGCATCGGAAGGCCTTGAGTTACTGGGTCGTACCTGCTTGTCGATGCTTTCACCCTCACTGCAGCTATTTTTCAGAACCTGGGAGAAACAAATCGGCGTGCAGTGGGAAAAGGGCGAGCGAAAGAAGGCATTTCAGAGAGGCTTTATTGAAGGGTACATGAATTGCTATGAGCAGGTTCTTCAAATTTCACGCCTAGATTGCCCAGCAGATCTCGGTTTGGTTGAGCAGATCACGCTAGCGCGTAATAGAGATCAGCATCCAGAAGAGATAACGTCAATGCGAGTTACCCACTCCAAGGCAGATATAGAAAAGCATACTTCTCTGTTTTTCATGAGTGAACAAGATCGTTCGATGTTTAGTGATGCCGATCTCGCAAATCTCTCGTTCTTGAGCCCGGCAGTACACGTGTCACGGGATCAGCTTTATGCAGCAATCGAGGAAACAGAGAAGCTTGCGGATTGGCTCGATGGCCATTTGATCAAAGCACGTTGGAAACGCTGACAAACATTGAGCGGCGCCATATTGTTTGAGCGGATGCGCGTCAACCATCACTAAAATGCTGCGTCGCTCAGTGCTGTCCTACTGTGTTTTGCTAACTCTAATCGCCTCGAACAGTCGCCGCAGCGTAAAAGACCGCGCGATGCTCACCAACGTGAACACCGCGCCCATCTTCAGGTTCTGCGCCAGCGTCGTGTGCAGCCCGAATACCGGTAAGATCAGGATCTGTGTAACCACCGTGACGCCGTAGCCCACCGCGACGTTGGCGATGGCCTCGACCAGCGACATGAGGCGCGACTGTTTCATGCCGCCGCGTCCTGATCCTTCGAAGTCTCGCCCAGCCGCTCGGTTCTCACCTGCGCGAAGGTCCGGCCATCGCCGTCGAGGACCGCCTCGCGCCCCGTGTCCGCCTGCCAGCGTTCCACGGCGACGTCGACATAGGCGGGGCTGATCTCCATCGCAAAGACGCGGCGGCCGTTGGCTTCGCCTGCGATGATCTGCGAGCCAGAACCGGAGAACGGCTCGTAGCAGAGGCCGCCGCGGGCGACGTGCTGACGCATCGGGATCCCGAAGGCGTCGAGCGGTTTCGGCGTCGGATGGTCTGGCCGGTCATCCTTGGCAAAGCTGGGCAGTGCCCATGTCGATGGCAGAGTTTCTTTGGCAACCTTCGGCGGGCGGTTCGGACGGCGCCAGCCCATAAAGCACGGCTCGTGCTTCCAAAGGTAATGCGACCGGGTTAGAACCCCTCGGTCCTTCACCCAGATGATCTGCTGGTGAACGAAGGCCCCAGCCTTTTCCCAGCAGGCTTCCAGCATCGCCTGGCGGCGGGAGGCGTGCCAGCAATACCAGGCGGCGTCTTCGGCAATTGCCTCTGCCACAGCAGCGGCGATGAAGCCGTCGTAGAGCTCGGCTCCCTGCGAACTGTCATCCCAGGTCGTGCCGTAGGACGCTGACCAGTCCTTGTTCCTGGTCGGATGGTTCGATCCGTCGTAATCCACAAGATACGGCGGGTCGGTCGCGAACAGGATGGCCCGCTCGCCGTTCATCAGGCGGCGGACGTCTTCATGGCTGGTTGCGTCGCCGCAGAGCAGCCGGTGGTCGCCGAGGATCCAGAGATCGCCCGCGCGCGAGGCCGGGTTGCGCGGCGGCTCGGGGATGGTCACCGGCGGCACGGAGCCCCCGGCGCCACCTTCTTCACAGTTCCCCTCGGGAACAAAGGCCAAGAGCTTGTCGAGTTCGCCGTCCGAGAAGCCCACCAGCGACAGATCAAAATCCTCGGCCAGCAGATCGTTCAGTTCCGCCGACAGCAGCGCCTCATCCCATGTGCCGAGTTCGGTCAGCTTGTTGTCTGCGATCCGGTAGGCGCGGCGCTGCGCCTCGCTCAGGTGCCCCAGCACGATCACCGGCGCTTCGGTCAGCCCCAGTTGCGTGGCAGCCAGCACGCGACCATGGCCCGCGATCAGCTCGCCGTCGTCCGCAACCAGACAAGGTACAGTCCAGCCGAACTCCGCCATGCTGGCGGCGATCTTCGCAACCTGATCCGCACCATGCGCCTTTGCGTTCTTCGCGTAGGGCTGGAGGCGCGAAAGCGGCCACTGCTCGATCGCATCGGGGGCAAAGCTCAGCGTCATGATTGTCGGATCGCCTCAATGGGGTGGATACCGTGGACTCCGGACACCGGTTGTCAGCCTGGACTCCGCGCGGGGTCCAGCGGCAACCAGGATGTTCAGTGCCAAGCATTTGTTTTCTTGTGGTTTTCAGAAGTGTGCAGGTGGATCCGGCTTCTGGGTGGCTTCCCAAAAATCCGGCTCTGTCGCTAGCGATGTGCCGCGCTTCGCCCGCCAGCATACGAATATCGCCAGGAAGGAACCAGAAATCAGTGGGTTAGCAGGCTGGACCCCGGCTGGATCCCGGAAACCATCGGCATCCGCGTCAAAGCAAAGGGGAGGGCGAGCCCTTCGGCGCACTCTCCCCATGTTGCCTTACGGATAGCACGATCATGTTGCATGTGTCGAACAGAAAAGTGTTGCAACACATTGGAGTCACTGGGCATTCAGGCGCGCCGCGATCTTGGTCAGCGCAAGTTGCCAGCGCCGCCATGCCGTGGTGCGGTCGCAGCCCATCTCGCCGCTGATCTGCTTCCAAGGCACGCGGGCCGCCCGCGACCACACGAGCTTGCGTTCGGCTTCCTCGATCCACAGCACCCAGTCCGAGGTCTGCTCCAGCCGGGTGATGGCCGCCGCCGAAGGCCAGACCCGCATGGGCTGCGGTTCCATCGCCGCGATCTCGCGACTGGTGCGGACGATGTCGGGCCAGGTGTTGAAGTACCCCTGCGCCTTGACCGGGGGCAGCTTGCGCAGGGTGCGGAACGCTTCCTCGAAGTGGTCGGCCACGCCTTCGGCGGTCCAGGTGCGGTCAGCCATGGTGTGGTTCCTTTCCAACGGGGCGCGGCCCGTAGAGCTTCTCGCCAAGTTGACGGACCAGTTCGCGCTCGGGCCAGGTCAGACGCTCGTCTTCGGCCGAGACCGCCAGCACGCCCTGTTCCTGCCAACCTTCACGCTTGACCTGTTCGGGGTCGCGGCGTTGGCCGCCGTAGCCGCGGGGAAGATATGTCATCCGGCTCATACCGTGCCCTCCTGCGTCGTGATCAACCGCTCAAGGGCAATAATGGCGAGGGCTTCCGATTGGCAGACCGGGCTAAACGCAGAGGCCCGCGAGGCCCGCTCTGCGGCCTCATGGGCATCGACTTGATTGCCTTCGGTCAACAGTTCGACGTAGGTCACCAGATCACAGGCAATGCCGAGCCGCGCCGCCCAAGCCTGCAAAGTAGTCGCGCAGACGGGATGCATGGCGGTTGCGAGGAAGGGCGGCAGGCCGACGAGGCTGATCGCGGTGATCAAGCCATCAGCCTCGCGCAGGCTCCAGCCTGTCATGGCGGCCGGACAAACGGCGAGCAAGCCGCAGGAATGAGCCGCACGGGCGGCGGGACTGTTGGGTGTGGCGATTGCAAGATTGGTCATGGCTGTCTCCTTCGGATTCTGACCGGATGGGGTGTTCGAATTGCCGGGACAGACGACGAAGGAGGGGCGCGGGCTTGACCCTTACGTACGGGGGGGAGGGCCACACCTGTCGGGTGGCCGCCCCATACGTAGTATGGGGGTTTCCATTCCTCGACTTTTTTCTGGGGTAACACATTGAATTTGCAAGGGAAATAAGTCGAGGATAAGTCGCGTAAATGTCCGACTTCTCCGTGACTTGATCTCGCGTAAGCATTTGTTTTTAATGCAATAAGTCGAGGATAAGTCGTCATGGCGCGACCTCCGACTTAAGTCGCGGAGAAGTCGCGGGTGCCTCTTCCTCGGCCTCCGGATAGACCCAGACTGTGGGGTTTTCGACCTCAAGCGTGACGCCGGACTGCGGGCATTTGTAATGGCTGGGCAACACAGGCGGTGCGATTTCGATGATTTCGCCGGTCTCGGGATCAGTGCTTTCCTGCGGCTTGAACCGCATGCCTTCGACGCAGAGATAACCTGATCGGGAGGTGATGCGCGGGAACCCGAAGCTGGTGGCATCGCGCAGGAACTTGACGTGACCTTTGGTCGCCAGAACCCCGATACGGTCGCGGATGGTATGTTTGCTGCCAAGGCCCCCCTTGTTTTCGAACTGCTCGGCAAATTGCGTGGTGGAGTAGAGATTGCCATTGGCCGCCTCTTCGAAAAGGGTGGTCAAGATGACGTCGTGCTTGCGCAGTCGTTCGGCATCGTGTTTGGCGCTGACCTCGGCGCGCACCAGGCGTTCATGCGTGGGATCCAACTCGACCCAGCGGCCCTTGATCTTGTCGATGACCTTGGCGGGGATCGCGGGGCCGTTGCGCAGTTCGATTTCGAGGCGTCGGACCGTGCTGTCCTCATCTGGGCGGTGCATCACCAGGCCGGAAGTGTAGAAGCCGCGCAGCGCGCTGGCCCCCGAAAGGGCTTGAAACGGGTCGTCCTTGACCTGCTGCTTGCCCGCCTTGCGGGTGTGATGGGCAAGGATGACGCCAGCGTCAGGGTTCACCGCGTCGCGCAACGCCTCGACGCGGTCCTTGAGGAAGAACATCATCGCGTTGTTGTCGTTCTCGCCCCCGCCGCCACCTGACGCATTGGGCGGACCGCCATCGAAAAGGTTGCGGATCGGATCGATGCAGATGATGTCGGGCGGAGCATCGGGAAAGGCGGCACAGATCGCATCGCGCGCCCGCGCCACGCCACTGCCATCGAGCAGCATGTTGAGCTTGGGCGTGGCGAAGAAGGTGTCGCGTGCTGCCGCGATTACGGCAGGTGGCAGGGCAATCTGCTTCAACCGCTCACGCAGATAATCGTACTGGATTTCCGCCTGCAGGTAGAACACCCGCAGCGGCCGAGGTGGCGTGAAGCCGAGAAACGGCACACCCGCCGCCATGTGCACCAGCCATGAAATCAGGAAGTCGCTCTTGCCGACCTTTGGAGCGCCGCCCAGCACCAGCATCCCCCCTGGGGTGAGGACACGCGGAGCGATCAGATCCGCAGGCATCTCCCGATCATCATCAATGAGCGCCCCCAGCGAGAAGGCTTCCAGCCTTGACGCGGATGGCCCGGGCACAGGTTGGGGCTTTTCCGGGCCATGGTTCTCGATGTGCAAGGCCCAGAGGCGCGCGGTTTCTGACCCAAGCCGCTCCAGCGGCCAGGAGGGCCGCAGCATCGCGACGTTGTAGCCGCAGATTGCCGTCCAGCCCTCGGCCTTGGACATTCGCCCGTCATGGACCATGCGCAGGAAATGCCCGATGGCAGCGCTTGCCCCCTGAAACCGCGACCAGTCATCCTGACCGCCTTCGCGCACCGGCGTGGTCAGCACCGCGTCAACACTGGGCTTGCCCTGAAAGACCTCTTCGCCCTTCGCCAGTGCGATCCCCGGCAAGGGCGGCGTCTCCGCAACCTTGGCAATGAAGTCGACGAGGTCATACTCGACCGGCACATGGGCGCGGATCCGGACCAGGCGGTTGACGCCATTCTTGCGATAGACGGAGCCTGGAATGCGAATGGGTTGATGCGCGGAGGCGAAATGCCTGTCGCCACCGACCTTGAGGGCAATGTCGCCACGCAGGCGACACAGCCTGTCCACATCCGCCCCGGCAGCGGGTTCGGTCAGCTTCCACCACAAATGCAGCTTGGCTTGACCCTCGACCGTGCGCCCGCCGCTCTCGACCACAAGCGTGGGCTGGCCAAGGTGGCGCAGAAGATGGGCCTTGATTGCTTCAATGTCGCCGTCGTCGAGATCGACCACGATGGCCTGCATCTGCTGCACATCCGCAGCCCGCGCCTGGCCCTTGCCAGCGACCGTGCCGGGGATGGCATAGGAAGCACGCCTGCTCTCGCTGGCGCGCTGCACGAATGAGCCGATGGCTTCAGCGGCATGGCTATCGGCGGGGCACCAGGTGTTTTCAGGCCGGACTTGGGAATCGAGTCCCTTTTCGGCGATGCCGCGCAGGGGGATCAGCCCCTCGCACCAGGAAAAGACCGTATCGGCAAAGAGGGCGATCTGCGCCGGGTCGGGTGCGATAGGCGCCAACCCGCCCCCATCACCAAGGCCGGTGGCATCATCGAAAGGGTGCTGATTGTTCGCGCCCTGCATCATTCAAGCAGACCGGTGGCGTCGGATGCCACGCCTCTGAAGACCGCAAACAAAGGGGTCCCGTCGTCTGCCTTGCCCGCCGCTTCGATATGATAGGACTGCCCGGGCAGGATCAGTTCGGCCAACTCCCAGCGCCTAAACAGCCCCGGGATGCGCGTCATGTCGTCCGTCTTCGGCTCTGGCAGGTTCAGCATCGTCAACACCAGTTGGCTCCGAGGGGTGGTTGCATCAGTTGACAAAAGCCAGTTGCGACGCCGGATCTGGACATGCTGATCCGGCCTCAATGCAGGGCATCGCGCAGCCGGTGCGTGGCGCGCTGAAACCGCTTGCGCGCAGCCGCCTCCGATAAGCCCAGCGCCGCGCCTGCCTCTGATTGCGTCAGCCCCTCCCAGGCGACCGACAAGACCAACCGTGCATCGCGCCCGATCAGCGCTTCGACCTCGCGCGTCAGATTCGCCTCGCTTTCGCGCGGATCTTCGGAGGCAGCGTTCAGGGGCAACTGGTCAGGGTCGATTGGCGAATGTTGCTCGTGTCGATCAGCCTCGCGCAGCAGGGCGCGGCCAATGTCGCGCTCGACATTGCGCAACAAGGTTGCCGCGATCCGGCCGACCCTTGTCAGGTCCATGCCGGCAATCGCCTTGCACGCGGTGCCCATCACCTCGGCAGCAACGTCCTCGGGTGCGAGTTTCCAGCGCCAGATCAGCCGCCGCCGGACTGCATCCAGCCCCGGCCAGAGCGCCAGCAGCACGAGGGTCTGCGCGCAACTGGCAGTCTGATGGTCCGCCTGCGCGGCCTCGACAAGCGCGCCCAGAACATCGTTCTTGCGTTCCGGCGCCTCGGTGCCTCGATGCAGGAATTCCAGAACCGAAACCGGGTCAGAGAAGCGCCGCATGATCGTCAAGTTGGCATTGCGGATCACATCGAAGCTGCGCTGGAAGCCGAGGGTGGAAGAGGATTGCATGAGGTGATCACGGATCTCGTGCCACGCGAAAGACATTGGACGCCTGCCTTGCGGCCAGGCGTCCAGCGCCTTCTCGTGGCCAGGTCAGGACGTCGCGCGTCTCTGTGATTTCAGGGGGTGAGTGAATGCGCGTCAGCGCGTGGGGCCGGACGCCTGGTTCAACGTCCCACAGCCGCGGCAGTTGGCCTGGACCGGAAAGCCCACGAAGTACTCGTGCCCCCGCGCAAAGCGCAGGTGCATGCGGCCGTCCCGGTAGACGCCGAGCAGCTTGTCACAGCGCGTGCAGCGCCATTCCGCGTCCGAGGTGGTGGGCTTGGTCTTCGCGGCGCCGGACCAGCTCGTCGGGGCTGCCTGGCGCGAGGGGAGGTGAGTTGGCATTCGGATGCTCCTCTGATGTGGAGCACCCCTACTGACCGGCCGAATCGGAGATGGTCAGCCCCCCAAAGGGAGATCAAGCGGAGATGGGTTCGGCGCAAAGCGCCCAATAGGCACGCCGCGGCGAATACAGGTACCGGTCGTTAACCTCGGCCCATTCATCGCCAAATAACTGAGGCAACTGGGAAAAACCGGCATACTCCTTCAAGATCGCGAGCTTCACGCCCGGCTCGCGGTCGCGATGGGCCATGTAGAGACGCTCGAAGAGCTTCACTTTTTTCGGCCCCGTGACGATCCGGGGATCCTGACCGGGGACAGTGATCTGAGCCGCGTCATCGCCCTGCTTTCGGAAGTGCACCGCGGTGCCGCGCGCGGCCGGATCAATTGCTGCTTCGTATGCCGAGCGCACGGCCTCTGGATCAATCAGGCCGGTCTCAGCGTCGATATGATCCTTCAGGCTCAGGACCACGTGAGAGCCGATGTAGGGGAAGCGGACCTCCTGCGGCACGAAGACGATGCCCCGGATGCGATTGCTTTCGCCGCGGATCAATCGGTCCGCTGTTTCGAGCAGCTTGTCATCGGACAGAGCACGCGCGAGATAGATGGGAACGCTGGCCAGCCTGATTTGCGCTATCCCTAGCTGGTGAACGTGGTTTGCCAGCTCACGTACACGACCCTTCAAGCCCGTAGTCTTGAGCACATCTCGAAGGGCGTCACGCAGGTAGTCGAACCTGATGTCGTACTTGCTGACATCTTCGACCGGGATCCGCGGCCCGGATCCTCCTTCGACGAGGGTCAACGTGGCCTCGTCGCTTGTCCTGTCGCGCTCGACGTCATGGACGACATCGCCGAGTTCATCGTCCTCGAACAGAATGACGTCTGACCACCCCTTTCGAGTGAGGAACCCAGCGCCGGTCAACTCATCAACTGCGATGTCATGTTCGTCCAGCGTTTGACCGGACACCTTTTCATTGACGAAATCGTAGAGCGCCAACAATTGTGGAAGCTTTTCCTTGCGTTGAGGTATGGACAGATCGCCGACTCGCTCCAGCACGCCCCAGGCCTCTAGAAGATTATATCCCAGTTCCCGCTTGCCTGGATCCCGCTCGCTCTGGATGTTGGACTTGTTGCGTCCGAAGACATCAAACTGCAGCGTGCCTTTACGTCCGCGCCCATCCACATGGTCAATGTGGAAACGGACTTTGGTCACATAGCCACCCCCTGATTGCGGAATGATCGCGCCGAACACGCTACGTGCAATCGCATCGATATCGTCCTCCGGCGCAACGCTGAGACTGACCTTCCGCGACCAGTCGCCCAGCGCGACCTGGACTTCCGTGATGTTTGCGCGTCGCACACGGTGCGCCTCTTCGTCGGGAATCGACAGCCTAAGTGAATTGCGGAAGCGCGAGAGGTTGTAGGTCTTCTGGGTCAGAGGCTTGTTCGAAATGTCATGTTTCAGCGTGTCTGCCGCAAATATGTTCGCGACCAACTTGCGCTCTGTCACGTCGCGGGAACAAACCTCAATTCGTCGGCGATCCTGTGAATAGACAAGCAGCAATTCGTCTGGCGGTCGAAAATAGAAGATTTCCGTCGATTTGTCCGGGCGGACCGTCTTCTGGCTCGCATAGGCACCGAAGAAGGTCACTGCGACAAGGACATCCCGGCTCTCGCCGTTTTCCGCAGGTAGGTCGACCGCCTCAACCTTGCAACCATCCTCATGCTGCAGCCGAGATGCTATTTCGGCAGCAAGAGTTTCATTATCGACGGCTTTGGCATCCAGGGAGATCGACGCGTCGACTGACCAGGCCTCGTAGAGTTTACCGTGCTCGCGATACACCCGCACCTGCATGGCACGCTCTGCCGCTTCGAAGAGGGATGCCGCTTTCAGGTAGGTCCACAAACTCCTTCCGACCTCCGCCGCAACTTGCGAACTCAGTGCGGCTCTTGCGCCGTAACGGGGGTCTTCACCAAGCCGTCTGAGCATTGCCTCAGGCATCTTATCCGTCATGGCCATGACGCGACGGGCCTCGACCTCAATTAGGTTAGTTCGATCCGCGCGAAGTTTTTTGAGCGCTTCCGCCATCGCATCGCGTCGTGTTTGCGCCTCTCCGTCGTCAGGAACCACAGACATAGCTTCCGACAAGAATACCGAGAATTGGGGGTGCGAAAGAAATTCGCCCAAAAGTTCAATCGGCGACTCAACAAATAAGCGCGAAAGTTCAGGCGCGCCACGAAACAAAGACCTTGCCAACATGGACCTCCTACTTGGCGTCTGCACAACGATCTGGCGATTAATCATCTGACGATTCAACCGAACAAAACAAGCCCACAGCACAACTAGAAGCGAAAAATCCGCCATCGAAGATCTGTTTTGTGGCGTGCTGTCCCGGTTTGGCAGGCCGACTGGCTTTTTGCTGGTGTAGCCCCTTTCTGTCGGACCCCAAATCGTATGAAACGACCCAACCCATTCCCGCCAGACCAGATGACACCTGCAGAACGCCGCGCCGAGTTGTGCGGGCTGCTGGCCCTCGGGCTGGTACGCTTGCGGATGCGGGAACGGGGCGAAGTCTCTGACCAGAATGGAGAAAATTGCCTACACTATCCGGCCGACCAATGCCGTCATGCAACTCCAACTCACCGGAGAAATGCATGACCAAACCCGATCCGATCCCCGCGCGACTGGCCGCGCTGAAGACCACGCCGACACCAGACCTGAAGAAGCAGTGGCGCGAATTGTTCGAGACCCAGCCACCGCCGTTCAATCGCCGCTATCTGGAAAGTCGGCTGGCCTACCGCATCCAGGAACTGGCCTATGGCGGGCTGAAACCGCAAACGGTGAAGCGGCTGGAAGCCCTCGGCGAACAGCTGGAAGGCGGCGACCGCAAGAAAAGCCGGATCCGCGCCGATCTGAAACCCATCGTGGGCACGCGCCTGATCCGTGAATGGCAAGGCGTCGAACAGATTGTCACCGTCACCGCAGACGGCTTCGAATGGCAGGGTCGGCCTTACCAGTCGCTATCGGCTATCGCCCGCGCCATCACCGGTACACGCTGGAACGGCTGGGTGTTCTTCGGGCTGAAAAACCACCGGAGATCAGCATGACTAAACCAATCGTCCGAAAGCTGCGCTGCGCCGTCTATACCCGGAAATCCTCCGAGGAAGGGCTCGAGCAGGAGTTCAACTCGCTGCACGCCCAGAGAGAGGCGTGCGAGGCCTACATTGCAAGTCAGCGGTCCGAGGGCTGGGTGCTGGTCCGCGATCAATATGACGACGGTGGCATCTCCGGCGGGACGCTGGAACGTCCCGGCCTGAAACGGCTGCTGGCCGACGTCGAGGATGGCTTGGTCGACGTGGTCGTGGTTTACAAGATCGACCGCTTGTCGCGGTCGCTGATGGATTTCTCGAAGCTGGTCGAGGTCTTCGACCGGAACGGCGTCACCTTCGTTTCCGTCACGCAGTCCTTCAACACGACCACCTCTATGGGACGGCTGACGCTGAACATCCTGCTCAGCTTCGCCCAGTTCGAGCGCGAGGTGACCGGCGAGAGGATCCGCGACAAGATTGCCGCCTCGCGCCGCAAGGGCATGTGGATGGGCGGCTGCCCGCCGTTGGGCTATGAGGTGAAGGACCGCAAGCTGGTGGAAAATCCCGGTGATGCCGCGCACGTCCGATGGGTCTTCGACCGTTTCATCGAGATCGGCTCGGGCACCGAACTGGCGCGTGAACTTGCGGCGCGCGGCGTAACCACCAGCCGCGGCCACCGGATCGACAAGAAGTTCATCTACCGGATGCTGAACAACCGCGTCTACATCGGCGAGGCCGTGCACAAGGGGACCAGCTATCCCGGCGAGCATGCGGCGATCATCGACCGCGATACATGGGACAAGGTTCACGCTATCCTGACAGAAAGCCCGCGTAAGCGCGCCGCACGCACCCGCGCTGACACGCCCGCGCTGCTGAAAGGGCTGCTGTATGGCCCCGACGGCGCGGCCTTTTCGCCCACCCACACCCGCAAGGGCGGACGGCTCTACCGCTACTACGTCAGCCAGACCGTGCTGAAGCATGGAGCCGGCTCCTGTCCGATCGGCCGCGTTCCCGCAGGGGAGATCGAGGCCGCAGTTATTAACCAGCTCCGAGCCGTGTTCCGCCAACCCGAGATCGTGGCGGGCACGTGGAAGGCGGCACGGCCGCAGGACGACGAGACCACCGAGGCCGACGCGTGCGCGGCCCTGCAACAGTTGGACCCGCTGTGGGGCGAACTCTTCCCCGCTGAACAGGCCCGGATCGTGGCCCTGCTGGTCGAGCGGATCGACATTGGCATCGATGGCCTCGATGTTCGCCTCCGCATGGACGGTTTAATTGGGCTCGCTCGCGAAATGATGGCCGACCTCGGAGCGGCAGCATGAGTAGCCCGAAGGCAATCCCCGAAATCGTGACTGTGCACGTCCCATTTCGCCTCGTGAAGCGCGGCGGACGCAAGGAGATGCAGCTGCCGGAAGGGGCATCCAGCCAACGCAAGATGGACAACACGTTGGTCAAGGCGCTTGCTCGTGCCTTTCGGTGGAAGCGGATTCTGGAATCGGGCGAGTTCGCGACCATCGCCGAACTCGCTGAGCGCGAGGGTATCGCGCCGTCCTACATGACGCGCGTTTTCCGGCTCACGCTGCTCGCGCCGGACATCGTGGAAGCGATCCTGGATGGTAGGCAAGGGCTGGAGGTGACATTAGTGCGCCTTCTGGCGCCTTTTCCAGTGGAGTGGCACGAACAGTCAAGGACGTTCGAGTGATAGGTGTGAACGGCAAGAAACAATTGCCTCCGGCGCTTTGGCCTCCGTATAGAAGCGGCGTCTTTCTCGGAGCGCCTTAGGACAGAACACTGGCGTCCGCCGGGACATCTCGAAGGCATGCGCGACACGATGCTTGCGCACGTTTCGCCGGAGCAGGACGGTCTCGCCCGTACACCGCAGTGTTCGATGTTGCCTGCCGAATAAACTTATTGTTGTTTTCATAGGGTTTGCAATTGCTTATCATGCCGATAAGCTCTCGCAACAAGCACCCTGTTTCTTGCATGCAAAGAGACCTGTCGACGTATCGGAGCGGCGGATTGCCAGAGAACAAAAACCCTCACGTATACCGACTGGTACGGTTCCTACCGTTCGACCCCTCTCACGACCAAATTTATGAAGAATACCAAGTCACCAGCGACTCACTCAACCTCGAAACGGTGGCATTCAGATATGTCCTCGATGCGGCAGATTCCGGTGCCCGGGTAATCGTTCTGACAGGCGATGCAGGTCACGGGAAGACGCATCTCTGTCGCAGAGTAATCGAAAGCTTCCTTGGATATGGCGAGGAGGAAGCGAGAAGGTTGATCAACGAAGCATGCGACGGTAGGCAGATCCTCCATCCAAAGGATGGCTCCACTACCGCCGGCGCTCTGCGAATTTTCAAGGATTTCTCAGAGTTCGCCCCGGAGATCGCGGCCGAGTTGGTTGAGGACTCAAACACTGACGAAGCGGTTACCATTATCTGCGCGAACGAGGGACGCCTTCGTGCCGTCCTTTCCTCCAGTAGAGCGAGACAGTATTGTGCCGAGCTTCTGAAGAGTTTTGAGTCGTCTTTCGATGATGGAAAGGCCAGCCGTGATGGCCGCATCCATATTGTGAACCTCAATCATCAGTCAACCGCTGCCGGGTCCGATGGTCAGTCCCTCGGTGACCGGGCACTTCGTGACTGGACGTCGGGTACGAGGTGGAGGAGCTGCGCCGATTGCGACGCTCGCGAGGCCTGCCCAATAAATCGCAACAGAGAATTGCTTTCCGAACGCGCCGAAGAGGCGGCCATAACGAGAAAGGCAAAGCTACGCCTTCTGTTAGCGACGCTTGAGCGAATTGGATATGTAATAACCATCCGTGATATGCTGATGGCATTTGCCTATATTCTAACGGGCGGGCTGAAGTGCGAGGACGTCCACCGGATGCGGCGCCGCCGTAAGAAAGGCTGGCAGCAGGCCTACGCATTCTATAACCTCGCCTTTGTGGCTCCGGATACGCTCTCGAAAGAGCAGCTCAAGCGCCTGCCCCTAATGCAGCAACTTCCGAAGCTTGATCCGGGAAGGCGAGCTATCCGAGAGATTGACGAGCGCATTGTCAATCAGCAGGAGATCTTCTCTCACGGCCAGCTGGACCTGCAGTTTCCCGCGCCTGCAACATCGGATGAGGAACTGATTGATGCTGCGGATGGAATTGACGAGATAATCGGAGACCCTCGCAACAAGAAGCAGCGGGCGATTGAAGCTGATAATGTCACGCGTGTAGTTAGAGCGCTCAGGCGCCGTGCTTACGTCGATGGCATCGGCAACGATGCGCTGGATATGGCTCACCTCGGTTTCCCATATGGTGCTGACTTTCTCGGGATTGTTCACGACCAATTGGATGTTCCCGCCCGAACTCTTCTGAAGAAGAGGGTGATTGCCGGCCTGCACCATATCCAAGGCCTTCAATTCTCTGAGCAGACGCCGACACTCCACCTCGTCGATCCTGCCTTCGGAAGGTCCATGTCGGGTACCGCAATACTTGCCGCTCGGATCAAGTCGGCGAACGTCGATCTGCTATGGCTTTCCAAGAAATGGGGGAAGAGTGAAGAGGTCCGCCATCATGTAAAGGAGAGTGTCGACTGGATCGACCGTCATGTGGTCTTGAGGATCGTTGATCAGCGGGATGAACCCCATGATCTCCTGCTTGATCTCATGACTTTCGATTGCATCCTGAGAGCGGCAGCGGGTCATGTGCCGACGAAATTTTACGAGCACGACATTCGACGCGTCGCAAGATTTCTCGGCCGCATTGCACAGTCCACCAAGGCAACGTCCGACCAGATAAATTTGATCAAAGACGGTCGTTCCCAGACCATCTCAATTGATGGCAGCACCATTCAAGTCGGTGCAGCTTGAAGCAGCGATTGGCTTGAACATGCAGGATGACACGACAGAAAAAGTCCGGAAAGGCCCTGAGGTTTCACGGGAGTTGTTTGGGGGTGTCCTGGATTTTGATGCAGCAGGACACTACCCAGGTCTCGAATTATTAAATTTCGTCTATTGCGGTGCAGGCGAAGATCCTCTTCCCGCCGGAGATACCGTCAAGATCACGCGCCGATCTCACGATTTCGGCAGACGCCTCGTTTGGGATAGTAGCTTCAAGGATGACCCCAGACGGCACAATGTTCTTCTCGATGACGCCGCCGCAGAAGAGACCTTGCGGGAACTTCTTCGCTGCCTTCAGCTGGATATTCCCAGCGGTGCCAAGGAACCGAAATGGTCGAGGGCGCATTTCTTCCCGTACACGCAGTCCCTTATTCACTGGGACGCAAGGGAGCGATACGGAAGCATTCGCGTCGAGCGACTCTACCTTCGCGGCGGCGGGGCTCTAGCGTTCAAGATCCTCAGGTCTGATCCAGACACAATGCGACTTGAGTGCATTCGAGAAGGTTTCAAACTCCTTTACTCGGCGACGGTCGAGAGCCCGCTGGAAATCTTGGCCGGGTTCATCAACGAACAGAGCAAAACAGACGAACAACCTGTCGTGGACGATATCGAAAAAGCCACCCAGGCCAATCTCGATGATTTTGAGAACGTGTACCGCGATGGAATTCTCAATATTCTTCAACAGGGGGATGCGACCTCTGTGGCAAAGATACGGGCGGTGATGGGGTGGACGGCGCTCTGGCTTGTTTTGATGCAGAACAGACGGGCCAGACACAGCCTCGGTATGGCAGAGAGCCCGATCATTTGCGACTGCGGTGCGGGCAGCCCCCAGTTGAGGCGAGCATCACAGCGCTGTCTACAACAGGTTCTCGGCAACATAGTCGGCGCGGTCGTCCATGCTGAGCCGGGAATCGCGTCCGCGCAACGCAACAAGATCCGCAGCTTCTTCTGGGCCACGGCTGCGGCAAATGGCTTCCTAAACGCTTGGCGGGGGCGAAAGCACTTTACGTTTTCCGTGGACGCCCTCGAAATGATTGTACTGGCAACCATTCCGGCAGTTCACGGGATGCCATTCGAGCGATTCGTAACGGAAGTTCTTTATGATCGTCTCGGTCTCGCAGTTGGACGCGGTGCCGCCGAGGCATCGGGCCTGGTGAACTCAATAGATGCGAGCATCTTCGAGGAGAATGAGGCGCAGCTGGCACTTCAGATGATCGCCGCTGGACTGGTGACCCAGTATTCCGACGCTACGCGAATGGTAAGCCGCAGGACGGCTTCATAATTAGGACCTGAAATGAGCGGAATTGAAAAGATCATTGCCAGCACGGCATTCGAAATTGTTGCTCGCAGCTTCTCCGCCGGTGACGGTTCAGATCGCAACTCATTCCGATTAAAAAATCTCATCAGAAGTGAGGCGTTGGAGTTCCTGCGTGTCTGGCAACTCCGGAGCGCCGAGCGTGGTCTCGAGCGTGTCAGACTTCTGGTGGCTAGCGACTCGCATGAGGAGTTCCCTAAGGAGTTCAGAGCGGATCCTGACCATTCAATCACGTTTTACCGGAACAACAATGACCATGGCCTTGTTTACATCGAGACAAAGGTGGAGAGCGATGAGCAGGGTCTGAAGAATATCTTCACCCTGCGAGACGTGAACTTTCTAGACGGCACGTTCGACGAAGAAGGGGAGTTCTCGGTCCCCGAAGAAATAGTAAGAAAGGCGCTCGGGTTCGCAGGATCTTCCAACCCTAAAGGTAATGAGCTTTTGCGGGATCGGCTTGTGGAAGTGCTGCGAGAACTCGATGCCGCGGGTATTATTGTCCCGGTCAGGAAGTTTGCGGGATTCGTACTTGCCGCTGCAGAGGAAGTGGTTTCAGGCTCCGGAGTCTATTCCCCCGAAGAAACGAACGCGCTGGTCGGCCGACGCCTTGTGCATCTGGACATGTTCCCGGACGAACACTGGCGCCAGAATGCCGGACGCCTAGCTCGCCGCCTTTCTTTCAACCTGCTGAGGTCTGAACTCGCCGCTTCGCCCTCGTCAGACCTCGACCCGGAAAAAACCGCGCAAGATTGCTTTCGAACAAAGTTCGTGAACGAGGAGGGCAAGCAATATGAGCCCGACACACAGGTCCGCTGGCGGAAGGAATGCTCTGAATACTGCCGTGATCCTTCCCGTGAGAGGCGGGAGCGAATACCATATAGGATCTTCGAACAGGTCTTCAGTAAGGATGTGAAAGGCCTGCCCCTCGGCCAGCGTGTTGCGGAGGAAATCATCGACAGCGACGCCTCGAGAAAGCCAGAGTTTGGCGAACTCGCGGTGGAGGGCGGGTTGAACGACCGATCTGCGGACGACGCCCGCAAGTTCCTGGAGAGCGAGCCCGCTGATGCTAATGCTCTACCATTGAAGGACCTTCTGTCGAAGCAAACGCTTCGAATGGTAGAAAAGCTGGCCTCGCCAGTTGTTGAAAGAATCCAGAACCCCCTGATCAAGCTGTCTCAGGTAGCCGTTGATTTACGGGCGCGCAATGACCTTGAAGAGGGAGAATTCCGGATCGAGCTGCGGGCAGGCGCCGGAACGACCAATCAGCACACGCCCACACTTGGCCTCTTTGCATTCCTCTACGGAAGATCATTGGTTGAAATTTCTAGTTCGCTTGAGGATGGCATTGGCTCGATCTCCCTCGAAATTGATGAGCGGTTGACCAAACAGACCCCTGTTCCTCCCCTCAAGGAGGAAATCGATCCGGAGGCGGAGACTTCCGAGACTGTTTCATCAGAGGAAGATGAGGGAACGGCATGGCTGCCTGTTCCTCTCGAGTTCGTCCTGGTGAACGCTAAGGATGACACCGAGCTTGACAGCGAAATCGCCGTTGAGTGGCTACCTGAAGATCTGCCGTATCTCGCTTTGTTCTGGATATCCGTCTGTGGCGAGGACAGGGGCGATGTGACCGCAGAACTTCACGCTCCCTCAAACCGGAGTGGTGAAGCATGGATTACGGAAGTGGCGCATCGCCTTCTTCCCTTCGAAAACGGAAGGGCAAAACCGATCCCGGATGAGCTACTGAATCATCCCATTATCAAACAGCTGGTGGAAATCCGCTCTATGTTCAGAGCTGAGGTGGATAAAGAGGGCCTTTCTTCGGGGCTTTTGAATGACGTGTTCGATGAATGGTCCGCACTTCTTGCTGATGCCCGCAAAACCTTTGTACCGGACGGAGACATCCCGGAAGGCATGATTCAGTTCCTGAACGCTGATTGCGTACAGGGTTTTGACGGCGACCGAGTGCTCATGCTGCAGTCGCACCCGCTGAAACTCAGATGGATTGCGGCCTACCTTTCGAAGTCATCCCAGCTTGCTGCCGATGCGATCGAAGGCACTCTGAAGCTCAACGAACACAATGAGAGCCTGTACTTGAACTGGATCCAGGGGCTTTCGCCACATCAACAACCGTCGATACACACAGCCGCAGAGGGGCATCTTCTCTTCGCCGACGGTGAGCGAGGCTGGACCGAGAATTTTCAGAGGGCTGCCTCTTCCGGCGGAACGGCTTCGGGAGACAGAATCCACGCGAGCCTCGTTTCTGAAATTGTCCGCCAGATCACAGCATATCTCCATGCTCATCCCTACAAGGCTGACGGCCTCAGAACTCTCGTCGTGACTGGCGGCGCGAGCGCACTTCCAGCAGACATAGTTCAGGGTGTTCGAAAAGCGGAATTTAAGAACGTCGCGATGACGATCGAGCTTGTCGCGCCGAAGGACTGCTGGGACGAGGCTGCACGCCAGTTCGAACTGGTTGATACGGAAAACCGACTTGCAGGTGAAGGCGCGCTTTTCCCACCCGCGCAGCTCAATCTCCACGATCTTGACGAGGTAAGGGAAGATGCCGATTCAGCGCTGGGGAGCCTTGTCTGCGATCTCGCAATTGTCCCCCAGTTTCTGGACAACAATATCAGCACGGATGCCAAGACAGAGGACGAGACCGCGTCGCATGGGAAGTTTGACCCGCTTCTCGACGATCCGACCTATATCGCGTCGGGGGCAGGAGCCTCAGCTCTCTGGGTATCGCTCAGACCGAAGATGCCCGACACCGCCCTTTCAGACTGGTCGACCCTCGCTGTCCGCCACGAACGAAGAAATCCCGTCGCTGCAGACCGCCCGGAGGCGACGGACTTCATCGACATCCGGATAAACTTCCACAATACAGCGCGTTTCTTCGGTGCGCTCCATAGACGTTCGCATTGGGTCATCACAGTAGAACGACACATCACGAGAGAGCAAATCGAAAGACTTGAAACACGTCCGGAGGTTCTTTCCCTTCGGGACGGCGTTGGCCCAGGTGGCTTATTCACCCTCATCGTGTCCTCGAATGCCGGGAAGCAATTCGTCATCGACCGTCTGACCCGAAAGTTGAAGCGAATTGCCTCGTCAGTTGGTCGACAGGAATTGGGGGCACAGCAGGCGCAGCGGCTTGCACGGAAGATATATGATGAAGCGCGCCAGATCTCACCGAGACTGACACTGGACGCGCTAGGAATATCCCGGGTCACTGAGGAAATTCTCGGGTTGAGCATAGCCAGACAGGTCGCTGACCGCATGATGTCTGTCTCCATCAAGGATGGTTTTACCGCCTGGATTTCTCTGGACGAACATCCGGAGTGGTTCGCTTCGGTACATTCGATGCGTGCCGACATGATAAGGCTGTCGGTGAACTTGGGAGAAGACGGTCTCTCGGTGGACATTCTCATCCTCGAAAGCAAGTTGAGACGCTCGGGCTACGACGCACACGGAGCGGAGCAAGTTCGTAAGACCCTCCAAATGTTCAATTCTGTTTTTCCTCAGGGGAGTGACCAGGACCCGATGGATGGGGCTCTCTGGAGAGACAACATTCTCTCCGCAGTGGATACCGTGAGCGAGGACGCTGTCTTCAGCCCGCATGAACCAAGTTCAAGTCAAAAGCCGCGACGCTCCAGAGTCGCTGAAGAAATAAGAAGTCGATTCCGTAAGGGCGACTTTGCCTCCGTGAACCTCGCCGGCCTCTATTCCATCTGCGAATATTCGCACCGAAGAGAAATGACGATGGAAGCATACGACGCCGACCCCCGAGTCCAGATTGCGCTGACCGGTGGTAGCGCGCTGCTAGATCGATCTGCCGACCCTATGGTTCTGGTGCCGTCGAGCAAACCAGATCAGAGTAAATTTATGGGCAACCCAGAAAAAACGCCAACGATCCGGCACACGAATGAGGGCGAGGAGGAGGCTACCGATGTCATAACGTCTCCCGGGCCTACGCCTGAAGATGATACTGCCGATATAGAGGGCACCAAAGGCCAACCCGTGTCACTCGCGACGAAAAATGATACCCGCGGTCATCTCGGAAAGACCGAGCTCAATCGTCGGTATCAGATCATACTGGATACATTCGGTCAGTACGGCATCGGAGTTAACAAGACCGACCCAAACGTTGAGCACGTCGTGGAGGGACCGGCGTCAATTCTCTTCAGAGTGCGCCCTGGAAAAGGTGTGGACCCACGGAAACTTTCTGAAAAGCGCGACGCACTGAAAATCGCTTTGGAGCTGGAGGCTTCGCAAGACATGCGGTTCGACATCGACAAGGGGTATGTGACCATAGACGTACCCAAGTTGGATGAAGACCGCTACTTCATCGACGCTTCGGATCTTTGGTCCCGCTGGGAACGCCCGGAGTTTGGTCTGAAGGTTCCCTTGGGAGAGGATCGCTTCGGCAATGTCGTAGACATCGACTTCACCTCATCCAACTCACCCCATCTCCTGATTGGCGGAACCACCGGGAGCGGGAAGTCAGAAGCCCTCAACACGATCCTTGCAGGTTTTACGGAACACTATTCCCCCGAAGAGGTGCGGCTTCAGCTGATAGATCCGAAGGGAACCGAACTCGAGCATCTCTCGGATTCTGAACATCTCGATGGAGAGATCGGCTGGGACGAAGAGGACGCGATCAGGATCCTTGCTCGTGCCGTCGACGAGATGCAAGCCCGCTACGCAAAATTTAAATCCTCAAGAGTCAGGTCGCTCGGAGACTACAACGCCCAAGCTTCAGAAGAGGAGCGCATTCCGAGGTGGGTTATCGTTCTCGACGAGTATGCGGACCTGACATCAGAACCAGACGCAAAGAAGACAATCGAGGGACATTTGAAACGCCTCGCGCAGAAAGCTCGCGCTGCGGGAATTCATGTGATAATCGCGACTCAAAAGCCCGATGCATCTGTTATAAGCACAAACCTCAGGTCAAACCTTCCGGCACAGCTCGCTCTACGAGTTAAGAGCGCAACCGAGAGCCGGGTCATCATGGATGACCCGGGCGCGGAATCATTGACCGGTAAAGGAGACGCATTCTTCAAGGAGAGCGGTGTATTGATCCGCGTTCAATGCGCGAAAACCTGACTAGCGGTAAGCGATCACGCCGATAGCTTTTCCAAAGCCAAGGAAACAGCGTTTATCGCAGCAATTCGGGTGGGGTTCATCGGACGCTCTATATGCACATCAGGCGCAAGCGCATGGCAGAACACGTAATGGCTCTCTTGGAGGCACTCCCGGCAAACAAAAACCTCTACCGCAACGGAATTGCCATGTTAAGCGCCGCTACCCGTCCAATGGATAATTGCTTTTGAGCCATGCGAGCACGGAAACCGGATCGCTGTATCCGTGATCCTTCAGCAGCACTACGATGTCGGCTGCTGCGATCACGATGATCGGATGCTGATCCTCCTTGATCTCCTGATAGGCCTGCCGGTCCACGTAGCTGGTTGTAACGAGGATGCCGAACTGCCTGTGCCGCAGCCTTGAGATCAGACGAGACATCGGTCGTACCCCCACGCTGTTGGTCAAAGCATAGCATTTTGCTTCAAGCGCAAATTCTACTAATATGGCAGATGCCCCTGTTCCTATCCGAAGTTGTCCGATTGCATCCCGGCCCCCATCGCGGGATGGCCGCGTCACATCCATGCTTGCGATATCGGACATCATCAACCGGACCAGCCCTGCCGCGCAGTGCTCGAAGCCATACGGGTCCTTAGCAAAATACTTATGGATGCATCGGATTACAGCGTTACCTTCCGGGCTGGTCGGCAGCTGTTCATCCTTCGTTCTGTATTCGAGGGATCTGGTAGCCTGTAGCGGGCGGTGGTTGCCATTCTCAACCCAATCCCGCCAAGCCTCCGGCGCGTTCGGGCAAAGGGGTCTCCCTTCGATGATGTCGTTGATCCAGGTCCGGCTGATGATAGGTGCGTTGAGTACGGTGAACCGTGCTCGATAGTTTTGGAACCGGGCGCCTTCTGTGATCTTCCATATGGCGACCAAATCCTCCGACGAACTCAGGCTGATCGACCCAGGGACCGCCAGCCCCCGAAACCGAAAGTCCCGCCATTCGCCTGTGCTGGTGAAGATAAAGATCGGCGGAACCTTCCGCCGTCCATCCGGACCCGAGTGCGTATCGTTGAAAATCCGCCGCAGGAGCTCATTCCCGTTTCGAGGCGTCTCATGCAGCGGGCGTCCGGGCCGTTTGTTGTCCCCGTAATATGTAAAAATACCGGTTTCGGGATCGAGCAGATCCGGCCAGTCCGGGTCCTTAAGGGAGGAAGTCAGCGCAACAAGCTCCAACGACTCGAGGTTCCCGCGATACCGGAAACCTCCGCTGTTGCTTACGCTGATGAGGCGCGGCAGGGGTTCATCGCCCGCATTGCCCCGGCGGCCACTCTGGTAGATTGCATCGACATGAAGGTCGGCTTGCTCGAGTCTAGAAAAGGGGATGATCTCGTCGGCCACGCCTTACCTCTCTGAAATTCAAGATGCTCTTCCCTATCGAGCTAATGGATACCCGACACATCCTCGCGACATAGCTCTGCACAAAAGTGCGCACACGTGTTGAGTTATGCACATTCTGGATGATACTACTCCGTAAACGGAGGCAAGGGCAAATGAGTGATCCCAGGCGAATCCAGGTGCTGATGCCGCAGGAGGAAGCTGATCGCTTTGAGGCCTACTGCCGCGAGAAAGGATTTAAGAAGTCACCTCTAATTGTCCGGCTAGTCCGGGAGCATATGGATCAGGTAGGCTATCAGGTTCAGCGCGGTTTATTTGATACTGATGATCAGGGACGGTGACGGTTTTGGCCCACGCGCTCATTAACCAGAAAATATTAAGATTGAACTCCGGCGCGCCTCCCCGGGTGCTGGATCTCTTTTCGGGCTGCGGTGGTCTGTCTCTGGGGTTCTCAAGGGCTGGATTTACGATCGCGTCGTCAGTCGAGAACGACCCGGTCGCTGCTGCTTCCCACGCGCGGAACTTTCACGCCGGGGATCGAGGCCACGCAGAACCGCTGGACATCACGCGGGTGAAGCCCAGGCAACTGGTCCGCAAACTCGGTCTGGGCCGAGTTGCGGATACGATTGATGTGATCATCGGTGGACCACCCTGCCAAGCCTTTGCACGTGTCGGTCGGTCGAAGTTGCGCGAGATTGATGACCATCCAGAAGCCTTCCGGCACGACCCCCGAGCAAAACTCTTTAGCCCCTATCTCGACTATGTCCGCGCTTTCAAGCCGCTAGCAATCCTGATGGAAAATGTTCCCGACGTCATGAATTTCGGGGGACACAATGTTCCGCAGGAGGTCTGTGAGATCCTCGAGGACCGCGGCTATTTGTGCGCCTACACCCTGCTCAATTCGGCTTTCTATGGTGTACCACAGATGCGGGAGCGGATGTTTCTGATCGCCTATCACCGTGAGATTGCCAGTAGCATTTTATTTCCGGAGCCGACGCATTGGATAGATTTGCCATCGGGCTACACAGGATCTCGGAACGTGGCCCTGAAGCTGATCTCCGCCGGCCACGAGACGGACAGTTCATGCAACTACGTGGATCCTCCCGGTGCTACAGGGCCGCTCCCACCTGCTGTCACAGCTCACGAGGCCATAGGGGATCTGCCCGAACTTCAGGCCCGTAAGCTGCTAAAGGAGGGTAGTCTGAAGCGCGGAGCTCGCCGCCTGGATCAACTGACGGCTTATGATCCTGCACGACCGGTCTCGAACTATGCGCGAGAGATGAAAACGTGGCCGGGATTCGAAGGTGGCGCGGGGATCTACGATCACGTCATCCGGTTTTTGCCGCGGGATTACGAAATCTTTGCTCGTATGAGCCCGGGTGACCAGTACCCGGAGGCCTATGAACACGCGTTCGCGCTGTTCCGGAGCAAATTGGAGGAGGTTACAAGAATGGGTCAGAACATCATTCCCGGATCTTCCGAATATGATGAGCTCCGCAGGAGCATAGTCCCCCCATATGATCACACGAAGTTCCCCAACAAATGGAGGAAGATGTGGCGGGACATGCCCGCGCGAACAATTATGGCCCATCTTGGCAAGGACAGTTACAGCCACATTCATTACGACAGCGAGCAAGCGCGAACGATCTCAGTACGCGAAGCCGCAAGGCTGCAATCCTTTCCGGACGGCTTTATTTTTGAAGGGGCGATGAACCAGGCCTTTAGGCAGATTGGCAATGCTGTCCCGCCGCTGGTGGCCTTTGCTCTAGCGAAAACAATTATGAATACGCTTAAAGAAGCAGGTTCGCGGACCCAAAAAGACACTGCGCCCCTAGCGGAAACCGGATGATTGTGTGATGGCAGATGTGCTCACGCCAGAGCAGCGTCGGTACAACATGCAGCGCGTGCGGGGACGTGACACAAATCCGGAAATGATGCTCCGGCGCGGGTTACATGCAATGGGTTTCCGCTACCGACTCCATGCGAAGGTGCTACCCGGCCGGCCGGATCTGGTCTTCCCCAGACATCGTGCGGTGATATTCGTTCACGGCTGTTTCTGGCATCGCCATGACGGCTGCCGGTACGCCACGACCCCGGCGACGCGGGCCGCATTCTGGCAAACCAAGTTCGCAGCCAACGTCGTGCGGGACAGCGCGGTGCACGATCAGATGCTTCAGGCTGGCTGGCGCGTGGCGACGGTCTGGGAGTGTGCGCTCAGAAAATCCCAACAGGTTGAAATGGCAGCCAATATCCTAGCTGTATGGCTCCGCAGTAGTGCTGCAGAGATCGAAATCGGGGAAACAGATGTGATCGCCAAAGGAGACGCAGGATGATGTGTTTCAAGCCGGCAGGGAGTTCGATGCGTGTCGCAATAGGACCCGAACGAGACCCCCATCCAATTCAGATTTCTAGCACGGAAAATACTTTAAAAACCAGCAACTTCCAAGCTATTTACCAAACCGGCGTAGTCAACAGGTCGGGAGAATACGGCCCCGGGGAGAACGCTCCCGGGCCTCTTGGCGCGGAGGCCGGTTAACAGCCCATCCCGCATAACCCTCGAAAACAACGGTAAAATCCGGCCGCAGCCGGATCGGGAGAACTTTTCTCTGGGGCAAGTGGCGGAGGGGGTGGGATTCGAACCCACGGTACGGTCTCCCGCACGCCGGTTTTCAAGACCGGTGCCTTAAACCGCTCGGCCACCCCTCCAAGATATTGATATGGTGCTGCATTCCGGTTGTTGCCAACGCGCGGTTTGATGCGTTTGCGACCGGTGTGCTACCGAATATCTTTCGATCGCGCTTCTACAGCTTTCTGCGAGGCTCCGTCAACGGCTATTGAAACTCGCATCGGTATTTTCCCGGGGGGAGCGGATACGCGAGGCTGTTGAGCCTTTCTGATGTTTCAGCACAATCGAACCGGTGGTCCTGCTGTTTTCTAGATCGTCATGGGCTCGGGCTGCATCGGCCAAGGGGTATGCCGCAGGCGCATCGATCTTAAGGTAGCCGCGCTCAAGCGCATCAAACAGCCGCGCACTCTGCATCTGCATCTCGGCGCGAGTGCCGGTGTAGTGGCCGTAATTGGGCCGCGACAGGGTGACGGATTTAGACGCCAGACCGCCGATATCCTTCTCGCCGATCGGTCCTGAGGCCTGTCCGAAGCTCACCAGATGGCCGCGAATGGCAAGGGCAGCCAGCGACCCGTCGAATGAGTCACGGCCAATGGCGTCATAGATCACGTCAGCGCCTTTGCCGTGAGTGATGTCCATCACTGCGTCGACGAATTCAGCACCACGCCCGATAATGACATCATGCGCGCCGAGCTGACGCGCACGCTGCGCCTTGTCGTGGTTTGAAACAGTGGCAATGACATGCGCACCGATGGCGCGGGCCCATTGCACAGCCAGCGAGCCGACGCCACCGGCAGCCGCATGGATGACGAGATGCTGACCAGGCTGCACCGAATGCACGTCATGCAGCAAGAACCCGGCGGAGACTCCCTTGAGCAGGCCAGCGGCTGCGATCTCGTCGGAAAACCAGTCCGGAATCGGGACAACAAGTTCGGCGTCCATGGTTCGGCATGCGGCATAGGCGCCGACGGGTCCGCAGGCATAGGCAACCCGGTCGCCGGGGGAAAGATGGGCAACACCGGGCCCGACGGACTCCACGGTTCCCGCAGCCTCCATTCCCGGCACACCGGGCGGCTTGAGCAGGTCAAAATAGCCGGTCCGGCAATAGACGTCGATAAAATTGACGCCGACGAAGGACTGGCGGATGCGAACCTCGCCCGGCCCCGGGGCAGCGACTTCCACCTGCCGGAATTGCAGAACCTCGGGTCCGCCGTGACTGTCCATCACGATGGCGTTGGCAGTCAATGTTGATCCCGCGCCCGAGACCGGAGTAGCGCCATAGACCTGCAGGCGGACACTTCGGTTCTCCGGTGCAACCTGTAGCGGGCTTCGGGTTTGCTTCGGCGGCTCTGGTCTCGCGAGCGGCTCCGTTTGAAATGACGGAGCAGGGGTTCGCGGTGCCGGGGCGCGCAGATGGGCCTCCAGCGCCCGCATGCCGGTCAGGTAGATGCCGCTCGCCACCAGATCGGAAAGCATTGCCTGCTGGTCTTTCGGGGTGGTGAAGGTGGAGTCCCACTGCCAGAATGTCTGACCGGTTTCAGTCACAGGGCGAAGCTTGATCCTGGCGACGTAGCCATAAAGCGGCAAAGGCGCTTCCAGCAGGCAATATGTCAGTTCGTGATCGCGATCATTGAGCCGCAGCAATTGCTCGCGCAGGCGGCCACCATCGGTGAGCGAGAACGACCGGACCGCGCCGACCATGTCGGCCGGATGCCCGTCCTCGATGCGGCTTTCGGCAATCGCCGGATGCCATTGATCATGGCTGTTGAAGTCGCGCAGCAGGCGCCAGACCTCGTCTATCGGTGCATCAATGACTGCGGATTGGACAACGCGGACCATTGCGCTCATACGCCTCGCGCACCTGAAACCGGCTCAATGAAGTTGGCGGGCAGGGTCACCGCCCACCCGCCTTCAATTTCAGAGCATCGAACGCAGCCTTGAACACGTTGACGCCAATCTGCTGGGTCAATTCGCGTTCTCTCTCCGCGGGGCAGTCGAAATCCGCCTGCCATTCCGCAAACGTGGTGTTGGTGTCGGTGACCGGGGTCAGCGACAGTTTGGCGATGTAGTTCTCGACCGCCATCGGGCTTTCAAGGATCGAATAGGTGCAGCTCATCTCGTAATCGGAGAGGCCCAGAAGCTGCTCGCGAATGCGACCGCCGTCCTTGAGGACGAAGTTGCGGATGCAGCCGACCTTGTCCGACGGCAGGTTCTGTTCGATCCGGCTGTCAGCGACAAACGGGGTCCAGCGCGGCAGCGCGTTGAAATCGCGCACCCATCCCCAGACCGTCGAGGCCGGTGCCGGGATCATGGCGGAAACATAGACTGTGGTCATGATCCTGCCTCAGCGATCCCGGTCATCGTCATCGGACGGCTTGTCCAGCTTCTTGCCTTCGGCTTTCTGAACCAGCGAAGTCATGTCCTTGGCGTCGCGCAGCACGTCGGTCATGCGTCCCATGGATCCGCCTTCGATGCCGATCTCCTTCATCAGATTGTCAATCATCGGCGCCTGCACACGGTAGCGCAGGGCAGAATCGATGACCTCGTCGGTGACATTCTTGCGGCCACCTTCACCGCCACCATGCATACCGTCGACATGAAGGATCTTGATGCCTTCGATCTTCTCCATCGGCTTGACGCTTTCACGGACGATGCCCTCGATCTTGTCGAGCAGCTTCTCGCGGATGCGGGCCTGGCGGGCAGGTTCGGAGAGCACGTTTTCGGAATCGTTGAGTGCACGTCTTCCCGCGGCATCCACCTGATAGCGCTCGGCTGCCGCCAGAGCGGAAATCTTCTCGGCTTCCGCATTAGCGACCGCGGCGATCTTGTGCGCTTCGGCCAGGCTCTTGGCGGCCTTCATCTCCGCATCGGCTTTTGCGGTCACGCGCAAGGCCTGTGTCTCCGTCTCGCGCTGGGTGGCGATAAGGTCGGTCAGCTTGCGACGCTCGGCAATTTCGGTTTCCCGCGCCGTCAGTGTCTGTTCCTCAGCCTGGATCGCCTTGGCGCGAACCGCGGAAGCTGCGGCGAGGGCGGAAGAGCGCTCCTGCGACTTCTTGGCCAGTTCGATTGCCTTATCCATTTCGGCCATTTCCACAAAGCGGTCGCGATTGACACGAGCGGTGCGGATTTCACGTTCATTGAGGATGGTGGCTTCCGCCACAGCGCGATCGGTGGCGAGACGCGCCCGCTCGATTTCCTCGCCCATGGCGATTTCAGCCTCTTCGAATGCCTGGCGTTTGGCGATCTGCAATTCGTCGAGGCGGCGCTCGCGTTCTATGCGGACAGCATCAAGCGCACGCTCCTGGGCAATGCGCTCGGCTTCGTTGAGCTGCGACTGAACGATATCGTTGCGCTTTTTCTCCGCTTCCGCGGTGGCCAGTTCGACTGCCTTGGCAGCGACCGCAATCTGGCGCTCGAGCGCATAGATCTCGACCGATTTCTCGCGTGCGATTTCCAGCTCGCGCTGCTCGAGATCCCGCTTGATCCGGGCCTTCTCAAGTTCCAGTTCGAGCGCAATTTCCTCGCGCTCGGTCTTCTCGCGGGTTTTCATCTCGGCTTCATCGATGGTCCGCCGACGCGCGATCTCGCGGCGCTGGGTGTCTTCTTCGGACTTGATGCGCTCATCGGTGATCGAGCGTTCCTGGGCGAGGCGTGATTTTTCGATCGCTTCGCGTGACGCCAGCTGCGCCTGCTCGGACTCCTGATCGCGGAGCGCGCGCTCACGAACGAGTTCGGTGCGCTGGGCTGCGCGGCGGACTTCGAGTTCGCGTTCCTGCTCAAGCCGCGCATATTCCTGATCGCGGTCAATGTCGTAGACCTGCTTCTGCGCGACGAGGTTCTGGGTGCGGATTTCGACCAGCGTGCGCTGTTCGATCTCGTTGCGCATCTTGCGCCGCGCCTCGATGGATTCCGTGATCTGGGTGAGACCATCGGCATCGAAGGCGTTGGAGGGATCGAAATACTCAAGCCCGGTCTGGTCGAGATCGACAACTGCGACAGATTCGAGATCAAGGCCGTTGTGGGCAAGCGATTCAGCCGCCAGATCCCGCACCGCAGTGGCAAATTCGCCGCGCTGCTCGTGCATATCTTCCAGCGCCATCCGCGCAGCCACAGTGCGCATGGAGGATGCGAACTTGCCTTCGAGCAGCGTGCGCAGGCCATCTTCCTGCATTGTACGGCGGCCAAGTGTCTGGGCGGCGGACGCAACGGCGTCGCGGGAAGAGCCTACACGGACGAAGAATTCAGCGGATATGTCGACGCGCATCCGGTTCTTGGTGATCAGCGCGTGATCGTTCTCGCGCTTCACCTCGATGCGGATGACATTCATGTTCACCGGAGTGATCTCGTGGAGCACCGGGATCACGAAAGCGCCGCCGTTGACGACCACCTTTTCACCCAGGAAACCGGTCCGCACAAAGGCAATTTCCTTGGTGGACCGGCGATAGAGCCAGCGCAGTATGTAGACCGCGATGACAACTGCGATTGCAAAGCCGATGAGCCAAAGCAATGCTGTTCCAAGCATTTCGCCAGACATATTCCATTCCTCCCAGTATTCAGGTCTTCTTTCTTGGCGCCCCAGGCATATTGCCTAGAAGGTGACCGCCTTGAATTTGCGTGTCTGTTCCGTCAGCGCCTGCTCCGTCGGCAGTCGCTCCATCGATGATGCGCCATAAAATCCGTGGCAATTGCTGGTGCGGTTGAGCACGAAGCTTGCGTCTTCGGGTGAGGACACCGGGCCGCCATGAACCAGCACCATCACATCCTTGTTGACCTTCAATGCCGCTTCCGCCCAGGCATCGACCATGGCCGGGCAATCCTCGAGCTTCAGCGATGTCTCCGCGCCGATGGAACCGCCGGTGGTCAGGCCTAGATGGCAGACAATGATGTCCGCACCGGCCTTGGCCATGGCAGTGGCGTTGTCCTCGCAGAAGACATAGGGCGTGGTCAGCATGTCGAGCTGATGGGCGGCTACGATCATGTCAACTTCCAGCCCATAGGACATCCCGGTCTCTTCGAGATTGGCGCGGAAGGTGCCATCAATCAGGCCGACCGTCGGGAAATTCTGTACCCCGGCGAACCCCAGATCCTTGAGGTCTCCCAGGAACTTGTCGAAGATACAGAACGGGTCTGTGCCGTTGACGCCTGCCAGAACCGGCGTGTTCTTGACCACGGGAAGGATTTCGTGCGCCATTTCCATGACCACGTCATTGGCATTGCCATAGGCCATCAGGCCCGACAGCGAGCCGCGTCCGGCCATGCGGTAACGACCTGAATTGTAGATGACGATAAGATCAATACCGCCCTGTTCCTCGCATTTGGCTGACAGACCGGTTCCCGCACCACCGCCGATGATCGGAACGCGGTCGCGCTTCATCTGCTGCAACCGGTCGATAATTACCTTGCGCTCAAATCTTACCACTACGCAGTTCTCCTAAGCGGGTTCGAGATTGATCTGAATGCGTTTGCCACAGCGGTGGAAAACGCTTCGTCATTGATGTTTGCGTTGACGCGGACGATCTTGCGCCGCGCGGTTCGACGTACGGTGGCTTCCAGCGCATCAAAAAGCGCCTTGTCGGCGGCCGGATCGTGAAACGGGCCGCTAGGCTTGTCGAGAGTGGAGACGCCACCCTCAGGGATGAGAAAGATTGCAGGACCTTCCATCAGGTTCATCCGCTCGCCGATCCATTCACCGATTGCGCGGTTCTCCTGCGCAGTTGTGCGCATCAACGTGACGGCCGGATTGTGGATGACAAAATTGCGCCCGTTGAAGCGCTCTGGCACGGTCGCTCGCGCACCAAAATTGCACATGTCCAGCGCACCGGCGGAGCCAACCCAGGGAAGGCCGGTTTCAATGGCTGCGCCAAAGCGGTTCTCGTCCGCGGGGAACACACCACCAACTATCATGTCAGCTATTTCGGTGGTGGTAATGTCGACAAAGCCGGCCAGCATGCCGGAATGGCCAAGCGCCTCCATTGCGCGGCCGCCGGTGCCGGTGGCATGGAAAACCAGGCAGTCATAATCCGGCTCCAGGACTTTCTGCACAGCCTGAACACAGGTGGTGGTGACGCCGAACATGGTCATGCCGATCGCAGCCCGGGCGGCAGCGCGTTTGGCCATCATCTCGGCCCCGCTCGGCAGCCGCGCGATCATGCCCGCGAGTGCATGGGCTGCATTGGCGAGCACACGCTCGGTGATCTGGTTGAGGCCCTGAACATCAGCAACGGAATGAAACATGTTGATGTCGGTCGAGCCCACGAAGGGGGCCGTATCGCCAGAGGCAACTGTCGAGACCATGATCTTGGGAATACCGACGGGCAGGGCGCGCATGCCGGCGGTCGCCAGCGAAGTGCCGCCGGAACCGCCAGCGGAAATGACCCCGCCGATGCCGGTTTCGCGGGAGATCCAGCGCGCGAAAGCTTCCGCCATTGCGGTTACGGATTGTCCGCGATCATTGCTGAACACCGCGCTGGTGCCACCCGGATGCATTGACGCCACCTGCATCGGCGTCACATCGCAGCGCGATGGTTTGCCGGAGGTCGACAGGTCAACGGTCTTGACCGGAATGCCAACCGATTTCAGACAATCTCGGATGAATCGCAGCTCCTCTCCCTTGGTATCGAAGGTTCCGGCGATCAGCGCCGTCTTGCCGATCCGCTCCGAAAAAGACAGCGTAAAGACCTTGTCCAGGGCTTTTTCCGGCTGATTTTCCCGAAAGGCAGTGTCGCGAAGGCTGGTTGCAGGCAGGTTCCAGCGGTTGGGAAGCGCGTCCATTGTGCGGTAATTGCCGCTGGTAATGGACTGCGGGTCCTGCTGCGCTCCGCCGCGCTCGACCGAATAGACCTGGGCCAGCAGTTCGCTCGCGGCAGGCCCGGCATCGGGTTCCTCCAGAGCGATGTCGTCATTGTGGCGGCCGACGCCGAGAAGGCGCTGTTGCAGATCGCGATCGGCGGCCAGAACGGAGGATTCCATGACCCTGTTGATGCAGCCATTGACCATGATCGCCACAGTATCGGACACGGCAGTCGCCACGCCGATATTCTGTTCAATCACCAGGATCGCCATGTCGCCCTCGCGACCGAGCATGGACAGCATCTCAGCCACCTGATCGACGATAACCGGCGCAAGTCCTTCGGTCGGCTCGTCCATCACCAGAAGTTTGGGATTGGCCAGAAGCGCACGCGAGATGGCAAGCATCTGCTGCTCGCCGCCCGAAAGCTGCGAGCCGCCATTACCGCGCCGTTCAGCAAGCCGCGGGAATGTCTGGTAGACCCGGTCGATGGTCCAGGCTGCCTCTTGATCGGTCGAAGCCACCAGCCGCAGATGTTCGTCAACCGACAGGCTCGGCCACACCCGGCGTCCCTGCGGTACATAGGCAATACCCGCCGCATGGATCTTGTGCGGTTCCAGCCTGGAGACCTCGCGGCCATAGACGCGGATAGAACCGGACCGGGCCTGCTTGAGGCCGGTAATGGTGTTGCACAGCGTCGTCTTGCCCATTCCATTGCGGCCGACAACGCTCATCACACCTGTTTCAAGCCTGAGAGACACGCCCTGAACCACGTGCGCTTCGCCGTAATAGACGTGAAGATCGTCAATTGTCAGTGCAGCTTTTGCAGATCCGGTCTTGTGCTCAGCCATGACCGCCTCCGAGATAGATTTCCTGCACCATCGGATCGTTTTCGATCTCTTCGGGAGTACCTTCCTTGAAAAGCTTGCCGTTGTGCATCATCGAGACATATTCGGACACGCGCAGCGCCACATCGAGGTCATGCTCGATGATGATGTAGCCGATATATTTGGGCAAGGCGTTGAGAATGGCGACGAGGTCGCGGCGTTCGGTCGGCGACAATCCGGCGGCAGGCTCGTCAAACAGGATGAAGCGCGGCGCACCGGCCAGCGCCAGCGCGATTTCCAGCTGGCGCTGCTGGCCGTGGGAGAGAGTGCCCACCAGCCTGTCGCGGTCATCATCGAGATGAACCGCATGCATGATGGATTCGGCCTGGGCCATGTTGGTGTCGGACGGGGAGGGACGCAGCAGCGAAAAGCGCCGGCGCGAAACCCCGCGGCAAGCCAGGTAGATGGAATCGAGAACCGACAGGTTGGTGAACAATTGCGAGATCTGGTAGGTGCGGCGCAGACCACGGCGAATGCGCTCGTGCGGCGCCAGTTCGGTGATGTCCTCGCCAAAGAACCGGATACGTCCGGCAGTGGGGAAAAAATCGCCGGTCACGGCGTTGAACAGCGTGGTCTTGCCCGCGCCGTTGGAGCCGAGGACCGCGCGCCGCTCACCGGGCGCGATCCTCATGTTGATGCCGGTCAGGGCGACCAGTGCGCCAAAATGACGAGCCACGCCTTCAAGCTCCAGCGCGTGGGCGCCGGTTCCCTGCAAACGTGATGCTGCAACATTGTGTTCCACTGGTCTGTTCCCTGACAGGTTGGCTTACGGGCAGCTTGGGTTTTCGCGACTGACCGCACCGAGTGCGCGGAATTCCGCCTCGTCGATCCCGAGCGTCTGGTTTACCTGTTTGACAGTCTGGACCATCTTGTTGACCAGGTTGCCGTCCGCATCTTCCGTGACTTCGGTCAGGTAGATGTCGGCGATGGCATTGCGGTTGGCATCTAGCGAGACCTTGCCGGTCGGCGTGTCGAAAGACAGCTTGGCCAAGGCCTCGCGGTATTTCGCTCCGCCGTCTGACAGATCGCCGCCAACTTCATCGAGCGCCAGAATGGCTGCCTTCATGCCGATGTAATAGGCATGGGCAAACAGCGACGGCGAGGGGAATGCGCCGGGCTGCTTCTTGTAGGCTTCGACGAAGTCTTTCCACGACTGCGAGTCATTGGTGTCAGCCGTCGGACCAGCCGCAGGTGTGCCGATGAGCACGTCGCGCAACTTGCCCTTGGATGTCAGGACTGTCTGGTCAACGGTGATGGAACCGCCAATCAGCGGCGCCTGACCACCCGACTGCTGGTACTGGCTCAGGAAGTTGACTGCGTCAGCTCCGCCAAGTGCGACATAAATGGCGTCGACTTCGTCAGGAATGGCGGCGATAACCGACGAATAGTCCTTGTTGCCGATCGGCACCCAGGATTTCGACGGCACAGTACCACCGGCTTTGCAGAACTCGGCCATGAAGCCAAACACCTGCGTGTAGGGGAAGGAATAGTCTTCCGCCACCGTTGCGACAGACCGGTAGCCCTTGTCGTTATAGGCATAGGTACCGAGACCAGCCATCCACTGAGCGCCATCGGTTGAGAAGCGGAAGAAGTTCTCTGCCGGCTCCCGAAACGTAGTGTCCTGTGCGGCCGATGCGCCGTTGATGAAGGTCACATCAGGCTGTGTCTTGGCATATTCCTTGACCGCAATGCCTTCGTCACCCGAAAGCGGGCCGACGAGGATCTTGACGCCATCCTGTTCAACCAGCTTTCGGGCTGCGCGAACAGCGCTGTCAGGGGAGGCGTCAGACGATCCCTTGACGATCTCGATGTCCATGCCGGCAGCCTTGTCACCGAACTCGTCGACTGCGGTCATTGCGCCGCGCTCACTGTCTTCTCCCAAAACAGTAAACGCGCCTTCGAATGTGGCGAGCAGACCGATTTTCACGGTTTCGGCCTGGGCCATTGTGATGGATGGGGCGACCAATCCCGTAGCCAGCGCCAGTGCCAGCATGGTCCGTCTGGTAATGCTCATGTATTCCTCCCTAAGATCCTCAACAGTTACACTCCCGTACCGTCTGGCCGCGAGTGCCAGCTATCCCGGTCCGGGGACGGTTTGAACCGTTCCCAGAGTCCGAGAATTCCGTCTGGCGATACAAACACGATCACCAGGAAAAACAGGCCGATCAATGTGTTGAAGCGCTCTGCTCCGACAATATCGATGGCAAAAGTCTGCATCAGCACAACCACGACAGCGCCGAGAAACGGGCCAATCGGATGGCGAAGACCGCCAATGATCGCGATGATAAGAATGTTGATGGCTGGTCCCACGCCAATGGTCCCGGGCGAAATGCGACCGTTGAACCAGGCCAGCAGTACACCTGCGGTGCCGGCGATGAGGCCCGCGAGAAACCAGGCAAACACCTTGTGGGCGGTAACGTCGTAGCCAATGGCGCGCATTCGGCGCGGATTGTCGCGGATTGCCTGCAGCGTCAGCCCGAAGGTCGAGCGCGAGCCGTAGAGGACCGCGACATAGGCAAGTACTGCAAATGCGAGACAGAGGTAATAGAACGGCACAGGTTCGCGCCAGTAGAGGCCGAAGGCTTCGGGTGCGCGCAGGCCGCTGTAGCCGGGAAAGCCGTTGAACAACGTATAGTTCTGCTGGGCGAAATAGAACGAGGCGGTGGCAATCGCCAGCGTGATCATGATGGTGTAGATGCCCTCGGTCCTGACCGCGATCCAGCCAAAAATCGCCGAGAAGAGCGAAGCGAAGAAAATGGCCAGCGGGGCAACGATCCACCAAGGCCAGCCAAAGCCGTGAATGTTGGAATTGTTCTCGCCGAAGATGGCGACGACGTAAGCCGCAATGCCGGCGATGGTGATCTGCGCCAGGCTGACCATACCGCCATAGCCTGCAAGCAGCATCAGCGAGAGCGCGATCATGCCCATGATCATCGAATAACCGCCGATGGTCGTGAGGAAAAAGTCGCTCGCAATCAGTGGATAGATGATGAGAAACAGTCCCAGAAGGATATGGCCGATGCCAAGCCGCTCGAGCCAGCCCTTGCGGGCAATTTGAGGCTGGTTGAAACTCGCGAGCGTCATAGGCTTCTCCCCATGATGCCTTGCGGACGTACGGCGAGGACCACGACCATGATTAGGAAGGTGAGCACGACGCCGTAGGTCGGGAAATAGACAAGGCCGATCTGCTCGGCGAGACCGATGATCAGCGCACCGATGGCAGCCCCCGTGATCGACCCCATGCCGCCAACGATCACAACGACAAGCGAAGCCAGCAGATAGCGAACGTCTTCACCCGGCGATACCGACAGTGCCGAGCCGCCGACCACGCCGGCAAGACCTGCCAGACCGGCTCCTAGAGCAAAGACAAAAGCAAAAATGAAGTGGACGTTGGCGCCTGAGGCGGACAGCATTTCACGGTCATCGACGCCTGCGCGGATCATCATGCCGATGCGGGTCTTGTTGAGCATCAGCCAGAGCCCGATACCGATGACAATGGCCACGAACAGAACAACCAGCCGGTAGAACGGGTAGGTGAGAAACACTGCGGCGCCGTTTGACCGGTAAGCGGTGACGAAAGGCGTCTTGATCGCCCCGTCGAGCCATTCAGGCACCAGGATCTGATAGGTGGTGCCGGTCCAGGCCGCGAGCATCAGATCGGCTGCGACAATCGAAATCCCGATCGTGACCAGTGTCTGGCGCAGATCGTCACCTTCCAGCCTGCGGAACACCAGCACCTGCATGACAAGTCCGACAACCGCCAGTACCACGAAGCCCGCGGCGACGCCGAGCAGCCAGTAACCGGTCCAGGTTGCGACCTCATAGCCGATGTAGGCGCCCAGCAGATAGAGCGAACCGTGCGCTAGATTGACGTTTCGCATCAGCCCGAAGACCAGAGTGAAGCCGCTCGCGACCAGGAAATACAGTCCCGCCAGCGTCAATCCGTTCAGTACGGCACTTAGAAACGCCTTCTTGGAAAGAAGCACTGCGTTGAGCCAATCCGGCCATTGGGCGAAGAACAGCCAGAGCAGCAGCGCCGCGGCAAGCAGTGTCACCACGCCCCAGCCTTGGCGGCGTGTCATGCCGGGGCTGGTGGCCAGTGGATCGCTGTTGGCGTTGCCGGGCTTGCTCATGGGTGGATCACGCTGTCAGCCGGCGGCGCGCGTCGTTCATGCGCGGCGCTTTGTGGAACTTGCCGTCCTTCATGATCGCGAGCAGCCGGTTTTTGTCCTGCAGTATGCGAATGTCGGCCAGCGGATCGCCATCGACCAGCAGGATGTCGGCAAGATAGCCTTCCTTGATCATGCCGAGCTCATCACCCATGCACATGATTTGGCCACCATATTTGGTACCGGCAAGAATGGCTTCCATCGGCGAGAAACCGAACAGTTCGACAAAATACTGCAGATCCCTGGCGTTGGTGCCCTGCGGCGTCCAGGCGAAGCCGTAGTCGCCACCAATGCAGATGCGGATTCCACGACGATGCATCTTCTTCATCGTCTCGATGCACATTTCGAGCTCGCGCTCATATTCCATGGTGACCGGGGAGCCGGGCTTGATGCCCCATTCGCCGGCATGGCGGGCGGTGTTGATCAGCCAGGCGACACCTGGTGCCACAAAATGCTTGTCCTTGGCCGCTTCCAGCATGTCTAGGCTTTCCTCGTCTGCAAAGGAAGCGTGATAGATGTTCTCGATGCCGTGCCGCACACATTGCTTGACCGAGCCCGACGAGCGGGCGTGCGCCGAAACCACCTTGTTGCGGCACCTCGCTTCCTTGACCGCCATTGCCACTTCTTCTTCCGCCATCGGGGTTTCCTCGGCGCCCATGCCAGTGATCGCTTCTCCGGACAGGTTGAGCTTGATGGAATCGACGCCGTACTTGATCAGCTGCCGCACGGTGCGGCGGATTTCCTCAGGCCCGGACACGACCAGGCCAAGGTTGAGGCCTTCATGGGGAATATGGCTCGGCGCCGCGTCACCCAGACCACCGACAGTGGTGATTTCCGGACCTGCAGCGAGGTAGCGTGGCCCGGGGAACCGGCCTTCGTTGATGAAGCGCTTGGCGACGACATCCAGCCGCGGCTTGGCGGCGGCAGCGCCGCGTCCACCGGTAAATCCCGCGTCGATCACGAGCTTGGCCATCTCCATGGTGACCAGCATGTGCTCCTCGAGCTCCATCATCTGGATCGGGTCGATGCCGGGCGCATTGTTCCATGAGAGGTGAAGGTGGGCATCGATCATACCCGGCATCAGGGTTGCGCCCATGCCGTCAATCACGGTGGCGCCGCTTGCCGCACTCGCGCCATATCTTGACGAGCCGCGGGTTACCGACTTGATGCGGTTTCCCTGAACAAGAACTTCGCCAGTGAAAGGGTTTTCGCCGGTTGCATCCAGAATCCGGACATTAGTAAACAGGACCGACCCATTGGCACCGTAGCCATTCGCGTTATCCATGATTTTGAACTCCTCCCGAGGTCCCTCCGGCTTGATCAGCCGCGTATAAATTCACCCAATAGCCGTCTGCAGTCTTCTGGCCTTTCGATCGGAGCCCAATGCCCGCACCCTGAAAGGATCTGGGCCTTCGCAGCTTCAATCTCGTCGGCAAGCTGGTAGGCGTTGCCGGGAGGCGAGACAGCGTCTTCATCGCCCGCAATCGCCAGAACTGGACACTTGATCGCCGATGCTGCGGCACGACTGGCGCCAGCAAGCGCTTCACAGGATTTGGCAAAGCCTTCCGCATCCTGGCGCATGTGGCTTTCCCGCACGAATGCCAGTGCGATAGGATTGTCTTGTGCCGCAGAACCAGCCAGTCCGGCAGACGCAACCTGAGCGGCGACCTCGGACATGCCGTTTTCCCTGACTGCCTTTGCACGTCCGCGCAGGCGTTCTCGTGCCACGTCTGCGGGCTCGATGATCGGGCCAAACAGCGTCAGAGTCCGGACCAATGCTGGCCGTGTTGCCGCAACATGCTGCGCAATCAGGGTGGCGAATGAATGTCCCACCAGATGCATGGTCTCGATGCCGAGCTCTGATGCCAGCCGGATCAAGGCGTTCGCCAGGAATGGTACATCGATCACCCCATCCGGGGTAACAGAGCGGCCGGCGCCAGGCAGATCAGGGCGAATAACACGCATGCCGGCCAGGGCGGGCATCAACGGCTGCCAGGTGTTGGACGTCCCGCCAAGTCCGTGGACCAGCATGACGGGCACGCCGTCACCCTCGATCTCGACCATCATGCCTGCAAGGATCCGGCTGCTCATGCGCGCCGCTCTACAAAGCGATTTTCGAGTGCGCCGATGCCGTCGATCTCGACCCTGACGACATCTCCGTCACGGAGATATCTTGGTGGCTTGAAGCCGATGCCGACGCCTGCCGGCGTGCCTGTGGCAATGATATCGCCCGGGATAAGCGTCACGCCGGCGGAAATGGTGGCTATAATCGTGGGAACATCAAAGATCAGATCCCGCGTGTTCGCCTGCTGACGAACTTCGCCATTGACGATGCAACGCAGCTCGGTGTCCGCAACATCGATTTCGTCGGCTGTGACCGCGACCGGCCCCATCGGGCAAAACGTGTCCTGGGACTTGCCGATCAGCCACTGGCTGTAGCGGCCCTGCAGATCGCGGGCTGTCACATCGTTGACGATGGTGTAGCCCCAGACATGGGCCATCGCATCTTCAGCCTTGATGCCGCGCCCGCCTATTCCGATGATAACGGCCAGTTCGGCCTCATAGTCGACCGCTTCCGAGACTGATGGATCGATGCTCACATCATCGCCATGGGCGATCACGCATTCAGGTACCTTTGAGAATATGATTGGTTCCTTGGGCACTTCGCCCATCGCGGCGCTAGAATCAAACCCGCTGCGGGAAAACTCCTTGGCGTGCTCACGATAGTTCTTGCCGACACAGAAGATATTACGCGAAGGGCGAGGGAAGGGGGCTTCAATTTCCACCGATTCAAGCGAGATTGCTGAGAGCAATTCCAGTGAACCCGGATCCAGGTTCAGCAGCGCACCAACACCCTTGTCCGCATCAGCGGATGACATGCTGATCGGCCTCACGGACAAGTCTGCAGGGTCATACACGCCAACCCTGCGCTCGCCGCCAACGCGGAAAGTGACAAATTTCATAACCCCTCCCAAGGTATACCAATAATCACATTGGCTTACTTTATTGGTAGCCTATGGGGGAAATCAAACACGATCAAGCGCTTATATTCACTATTTGATATACCATTGCACATATTTTGTTGCGCAATGGTCCACTTCATGTATACCCAATTCACATTGGTATATCTCTTTCGAGGATTGGATGCCCAAAGGAAAATCAAGCAGGATCGAGGCCGATCTGCGGCTGCGACTGGAACAGGGCGAGTGGACCGCCGACGAACGCCTGCCTGACGAACGCTCGCTTGCCACCCATTACGCGGTAGCCCGCAACACTGTCAGGCGTGCATTCACTACGCTTGAAGACGAGGGGCTGATCATGCGTCAGGTCGGGCGCGGAACCATCGTGCGCGGCAAGCCTGACCCGCATGCGTCGGGCATTCTCAAACGTTTCCAGGGCGCCAGTCCGCTCGACATCCTCAATCTGCGGCTTTTCATAGAACCGCACGCGGCCGCGGCTGCGGCGCGCAATGCCAGCGAGAGTGATTTGCGGTCGATCCAGCAGGCAAAGGCGATGGCTGAACAGCACACCGTGCTCGAGACCTATGAATATTGGGACAATGAATTCCACCGGCGGATCAGCCTGGCGTCAGGCAACAAGTTCATATCCGAGTTCTTCAGCCTGATGACGATCATTCGTTACGCAGCGCCGATGATGGAAATCCGCAAACTGTGGTTCACCGAGGACCGTCGCAAGGCCTATTGTGATGATCATGACGGCATCATGAGCGCACTTGAAAACTGGGATTCCGAAGCCGCCAAGACTGCAATGCGCGATCATCTTCTGGCGCGGCGCAAGAACTATTTCGGTCAATAGGTACCTGTGATGAGCGTTTCGAAAATTCTGCAGACTGTCGGCGCTTTGGAGGGGACAACCGATGTCGGCGTCATCCTGCAAAGGTTGACCGGTGCGAGCCCGATGGATGTCATGAACGTGCGCCTTATAATCGAGCCACAGGCTGCGGCGGCGGCGGTTTCCAACGCGACGGTGGCTGATATTGAAGCCATTCGCCACGCCCACGAGATGGCCCAAGCGCAGGATGATCTCGAGGGGTTCGAGCATTGGGACGGCGAATTTCACCGGCTGATTTACAGCGCGACCCGCAATGACCTCCTGATGACGCTTGAGGAAATTCTCGATGTGATTCGCAAGCGTCCGCAATGGCTGCGCATAAAGCGTACCCATGTGACTGAAGCCAAACGACAGCAATATTGCCGGGAACACGCCGACATCGTTTCCAACATCACAAACCGCAACACTCAAGGCGCCGAAGAAGCCATGCGCAGGCACCTGATCAGCGTCCTGAACGGCATGTTTCCCTGAAGGTCGCCGGTTAGATTCCCAAACATTGAGCTCAGGATCGGTAACGCGCGAGGAGCCGCCACCCACCTGCAATCATCAGCGCCAACCCGAGCACAAAGGTTGGCACGAAGAGCTGCAGCGCCTCCCAGTCTTCCCAGTTCAAGCTGAAACCGCTGCAACCGGTTGTGTTCATTCCGCAACCGAAGGCGTTAAGCCAATACCATCCAGCGAATGTCACCCCGAAAATAAGCGCGCCAGAGACAAGAAGAAGAGCTGTTTTCATGCTAATCGGTCTCCAGTTGCATCAATTGCAGACTGCGGCCTGATTCGCGCTTGCGAAAGTTTTTTTCAGGCTGCTGAAACCAATTGGGCCTTTCGAGCGTATCACCTACTCAAATTCATCTGGAGATCCAAAATGCTCGGTAAAGCAAACATTCTTGGCACCTTGGCTGCAGTCGCGGTATCTATTGCTCCTGTTTCAGCTGTAGCGGAGCAACTCGCTGGCGGCGACCTTAAGCAGTTCGTATCCGGCAAAAGGGTTTATCTCGCAACCCCTTTCGGCGGTGAATTTCCGCTCAACTACAAGCGGTCCGGCGTTGTGACCGGTGACGGATCAGCGTTGGGGCTTGGAAAGTTTCTCGCTCCCAAGGAAAGCGGCAAGTGGTGGGTAAAGGGTACGAACCTGTGCCAGCAATGGCCGACCTGGTATGACGGGAAGGCAACCTGCTTCAAGATCAAGAAGACTGGCGAGCGGTCTCTGGATTGGGTCCGTGATGACGGACGGAGCGGCAAGGCCCGGATCGAGGGCTGATATTTACGGATTATTCACCACGTCGACCACATTGACTGCACTGATCAGGCAGGTAATCGCAATTTCGCCATCTTGCCCGGCGATCTAAACCTTCGATTAGGAGATCAAACGCATTGATCGAAGGGAACGGCTTTGCAGGGGACATACTGCCAGGCCATATTGGCGACCGCCAGAATATCGAGAAGCGGTGTGGGACACGGACTTATGCAACGAACCGGGGCAGGGCTGCGTACAGCGGCCGGCGTGGTGATTCTTGCGGCGCTGGCAACAGGGCTCGCCGGATGCAGCTCTACGTCCGGGTCCAAGGGTAAATCCGCAGGCTCGCACATCAACACGAAAACGAAGTTTTCGGCTTCCGAATACGGTGTCGCCGCCAGCCCGCGCATGACGACCGCCAAGCGTCCCCAAAAGGGTGGTGGGCGCGCGATGGTTGGAAAGCCCTACCGGGTTCGCGGCAAATGGTACACGCCGAAAGAAGATCCCGGTTACGACAAGGCCGGGCTTGCCTCCTGGTATGGTCCCAATTTCCATGGCCGCCTGACAGCCAATGGCGAGATCTACGACCAGTTCCATCTTTCCGCAGCACATCCGACCTTCCCGTTGCCGAGCTATGCCCGGGTGACCAACAAGAAGAATGGCAATTCGGTAATCGTCCGGGTTAATGACCGCGGTCCTTTTGCCCATGGCCGGATCATCGATCTTTCCAACCAGGCTGCTGAACTGCTCGACATGAAGCACGAGGGCGTCGCCGCCGTGCGTGTGCAATATGTCGGTCGGGCACCCACCGAGGGTGACGACACGCGTTACCTGATGGCGAGCTACCAGCCGGGTGGATCAGACGCGCCTGCGGGCGGCGTCATTGCCACAGGCGTGATGATGGCAATGAATACGGTCGGTGCAGCGCTTCCGGGTGTCAATTCGGCCCCGGCCACGATGGCTCCGCCGGCAGCTCTGGCGGCAGTTTCAGCGCCTGTATTTCAATCGAGCACGGCGAGCGCCTTTGCCAGCTCACCGCTCGATATCCCTGCCGGTTTCGCACTGCCTGACGTCGGGCCCGTGCTTCCCGACCGGCCTTCTTTCGGTGTGCCAATGGCCGCAAATGAAGACACCGGAATGCGAAATCTCGGGATGGCCTTCTGGGGTGGGCGGGTGACCTTGTCGAAGAATCCGTTTGATGTGGTTCTCGGCACTTCTGCCAAGGATCGTTGAACTCAGCTCTGCGAGACCCCTCGTTTTGGCTGCTGTTGAAGCCTGCGGCAAAGTTCAATCTTCCCAAGCCATTGATCCGAAACTGCTTGATTGCTAGGTTTGGTCCATACGCGGTTTTCTCCGTCGATGGATGCTTTCAATGACCCGATCGGCCTTCGCCCGCCTGTTTCTCGTTCTGGCGCTGCTGATTAGCGGCTCGGTTACGCCTGCGCTCGCACAACTTTTCGAAACGCGCGCCAAGCAGGCCTATCTCATTGATGCCGAGACCGGCACGGTGCTGTTTGCCAAGAATGAAGACGAATTGGTGCCGCCGGCTTCTCTTGCGAAACTGATGACCATGGAAGTGGTGTTCAACGCCATTCACACCGGCAGGCTGACGCTTGAGGATACGTTCCAGGTTTCGGAGAACGCGTGGCGGACAGGTGGTGCGATGTCGCGCACCTCGACGATGTTCGCGGAGCTCAAATCCTCCATCAGGCTTGAAGACCTCATCCAGGGCGTGATCGTGCAATCAGCCAATGACGGCTGCATCATCATTGCCGAAGGCATGGCGGGCTCTGAAGAGAATTTCGCCCGGTTGATGACAGAGCGTGCCCGTGAGATCGGCCTGACCAAGTCCGTGTTCGGCAATTCCAACGGTCTGCCGCATCCTGATTCCAAGGTGACCATGAAGGATCTGGTGACACTCGCCCGCCACATCCAGTCCACCTATCCCGAGTTTTACCGGTACTACTCGCAGCCGGAATTCACCTGGAACAACATCCGGCAGCGCAACCGCAATCCGCTTCTGGGGCTGGATATCGGCGTCGACGGGCTGAAAACCGGTTTCACCGAGGGATCCGGCTACGGGATCGTTTCCTCGATCAAGCGGGATGGGCGGCGGCTGTTTCTGGCAATGAGCGGAATGGAGACCGAACAGGAACGCGCCGAGGAATCGCGCAAGATGCTGGAATGGGGCATTCGCGCATTTGAGCGCAAGACCTTGTTTGCCAAGGACGAAACCATCGGCGAGGTAAGTGTCTATGGTGGTGCTGACAGTGCCATCGTCAGAGCGAAGGATGCGGTCAATATCCTGCTGCCGATAACCAATCCGGACCGGCTGACAGCGCGAATCACCTACCAGTGGCCGCTGCGTGCGCCCATCGAGGCCGGTGCCCAGGTCGGGGTCCTCAAGGTGTATATTGGCGAAACACTCTCACAGGAGACGCCGCTTTTCGCAATGGAAGCCGTGGACAAGGGACCGTTGCACACCCAGGCGCTTGATGCGTTGATCGAACTTGCGCAATTCTGGCTGTAACAACGGCCGCAAGCGTTCATTTCTGATGTGATTTGCTTTAGACACGGGTGAACCGGAAACTGCCGGTCACCTCATTATTATGTTCCGTGCGCATTGACTGCCTGCGGCGCCAGGGAAATTGAAACGTGACGAACAGCACAGGGCGATTCATTACATTTGAAGGCGGGGAGGGTGTCGGCAAGTCGACACAGATCCACCGGCTGGCGAATGTGCTCAGGCGGCGTGGCCACGATGTACTGGTCACGCGTGAACCCGGCGGTTCGCTCGGTGCGGAGGCGGTTCGGCACGTGCTGTTGTCAGGTGCTGCGGAAGAATTTGGCGTGCGCATGGAAGCCATGCTTTTTGCGGCAGCCCGCAGTGACCATATCGAGGAAGTGATCCGTCCCGCGGTTGCCGAAGGGACCATCATCCTGTGTGACCGGTTCATGGATTCAAGCCGCGTCTACCAGGGCGTCACCGGAAATCTCGAGCCGCAATTCATCCAGAACCTTGAACGCATCGCGATCAACGGGATGGTCCCGGACCTGACGCTGGTGCTTGATCTGCCAGCTGCCGTGGGCCTGCGACGGGCGAAAGCGCGCGAGGGCAAGAATGTCGCTCCCGATCGGTTCGAGAAGGAAGAAGTCTCGACGCACGAGAAGCGCCGCGAGGCCTTCATCGACCTGACTCGATCCGAACCAGGCCGCTGCAAGCTCATCGACGCCAACCAGTCGGCAGACGCGGTGGCGCTGGCGATCCTTGCCGCAGTGGAACCAATCCTGCATGACGGCGAGACCGACAAGCCGGCCAAAGGCCAAAAGGCATGAATGGAGAACAGCCCGGCTTGCTTGAGGGCGCAATCTCGCCAGAGCGCAACACGGCGCTTTACGGCCATGATACCGCACAAGCATTCCTGGCCAATGCCTACCGGTCGGGCCGGATGCATCATGCGATCCTGATCGAAGGGGCGGAAGGCATCGGCAAGGCCACGCTGGCCTACCGGTTTGCGCACCATGTGCTGACCCATCCCGATCCACTGAAAGCACCGGACCATATCGCCGATCCTGATCTTGATGACCCGGTCGGCCGTCAGATTTCCAGCGGCGCCTCGCACAATGTGCTGCATCTTTCGCGTCCGGTGGACGAAAAGACCGGCAAGGTGAAATCCGTCATCACGGTTGACGAGGTCCGCCGGGCAGGCAAGTTCTTCGGACAGACCTCAGGCACCGGCAACTGGCGGGTGGCAATCATCGATCCGGCCGATGATCTCAACCGCAATGCCGCAAACGCCATCCTGAAAATCCTTGAAGAGCCTCCGAAACGCTCGCTGTTTCTGGTGCTTTCGCACACGCCGGGTCGGCTGTTGCCGACCATTCGCTCGCGCTGTCTGTCGCTGAAGCTGCAACCGCTCTCGCCGCCGGATCTCGACAGCGCGCTTGGGCATCTGGGCGCAGCTCCCGGGGAAGCCGATGCGATCATACGGCTGAGCGAAGGCAGCGTCGCGCGGGCGCTTCTTTTGAGAAATTATGGCGGCGTCGACATCGCCGAGGCCTTTGTCGATATACTCGAGCGCGGCAACCTCAACGACCGCGAGCCGATCTACAAACTTGCGGAAACGCTTGCCGGGCGAGACCGCGACGTGGCTTACGACTTCTTCACCGGCTTTGCCGTCGACCGGGTTCAACAGATGGCGAGGGAGGCAGGCTCCGCCGGCGATCTGGCGGAAGCGGACCGTCTGGCCCGGATGTCGACCACGCTGGTTGAGCATTTTGCCACGGCGGCAGCCTACAACCTTGATCGCAAGCAGACTGTCCTGCATGTATTTTCCATCTTTTTCGGCTAGGACGTTTCGGCTAGCACTGGGCATGGCATCCGTCGGCTTTATCGCATATGACGACGGCGCGTAGGGTCCCAAGTGTCGATCCAGACCCGGACATGGAATTCGAAGGCTATCATGAGCACCGAGCGTTATTACATCACCACCCCGATCTTCTATCCCAACGGGGTTCCGCATATCGGCCACGCCTACACGGCGATCGCAACGGATGTCATGGCGCGGTTCCAGCGGCTGGATGGCAAGGATGTGTTCTTCCTGTCCGGCACCGACGAGCATGGCCAGAAGATGCAGCAGACAGCCGAGAAGGAGGGCATTACTCCGATCGAACTGGCTGACAAGAACTCGGCCGTCTTCCGCGACATGCTGGTCCGGCTCAATTGCTCCAATGATGATTTCATCCGCACCACCGAGGAGCGTCACAAGCTTTCGGTTCAGGAACTTTGGCGCCGGATGGAAGCCAATGGCGACATCTATCTGGGCAATTACGGTGGCTGGTATTCGGTTCGCCAGGAAGCCTATTTTGATGAGGGTGAAACCACGCTCGGCGAAGATGGCGTGCGCCGCGAGCCGCTCGGCTCGCCGGTCGAATGGGTGGAGGAAGAAAGCTATTATTTCCGCCTTTCCGCCTATGGCGACAAGCTTCTAGAGCTTTACGAGAGCAATCCCGACTTCGTTGCTCCGACCGAGCGGCGCAATGAGGTGGCGAGCTTCGTCAAGTCCGGTCTGAGGGACCTCTCGATTTCACGCACGACCTTTGACTGGGGTGTGCCGGTTCCCGGCAACGACAAGCATGTCATGTATGTCTGGGTTGATGCGCTGACCAACTACATCACTGCCGCAGGCTTTCCCGACGAGACCGCGGACAAATGGAACTACTGGCCCGCCATCCACATGATCGGCAAGGACATTGTCCGCTTCCACGCCGTCTACTGGCCGGCCTTCCTGATGTCTGCCGGTCTGGCTCTTCCGGCCAAGGTGTTTGCCCACGGCTTTCTGCTGGTCAAGGGCGAGAAGATGTCCAAATCGATCGGCAATGTCGTCGATCCGTTCGCGCTGATCGATGCCTACGGGCTTGATCAGGTGCGCTATTTCTTCATGCGCGAAGTGCCGTTCGGACAGGATGGCAGCTACAGCCCTGAATCGATTGCCATCCGGATCAACTCCGATCTCGCCAATGGCATCGGCAACTTAGCCAGCCGATCCCTGTCGATGATCAACAAGAACTGCGATGGCAAGATGCCTGAATGCGGGTCGCTGACTGATGAGGACAAGGCGCTTCTCCATACAATCGACAAGGTGATCGACAGCGCGCGGGCAGAGATGGCGAATTTCCAGATTCACAAGGCTTTGGCAGCAATCATCGACGTTGTGGCCGATAGCGACCGTTATTTCGCCGGCCAGGAACCCTGGGCGCTGAAAAAGACCGATCCGGCGCGGATGGAAACCGTGCTCTATGTCACGGCCGAAACCGTGCGCCAGCTTTCGATCCTGTTGCAACCCTTCATGCCGGAATCAGCGAGCAAGTTGCTGGATTTGCTCGCGGTCCCTGCGGACAGCCGCGATTTCACGGCACTTGGTGAAACCGGCCGACTGCTGGCTGGCACGCCGATCGACAAGCCCACGCCAGTATTCCCGCGCTATGTCGCGCCTGAAGAGGCTTGAAGCGTATGTTGATTGATAGCCATTGCCATCTGGATTTTGCCGATTTCGACGCGGAGCGCGACGAGCTGGTGGCGCGCGCGCATGCTTCGGGCGTCAAGCAGATGGTGACGATCTCGACGCGGGTCAGGAAACTCGACGGGCTGCTCAAGCTCACGGAGCGCTATCCGAGTGTGTTCTGTTCGGTTGGAACGCACCCCAACAATGCCGATAAAGAGCTGGATGTAACGGCGGACGAGCTGGTGCAACTCGCCGAAGCCAACGGCAAGGTTGTCGCCATAGGCGAAGCGGGTCTCGATTACTTCTATGACACGCAGAAGCCCGAAGACCAGAAGACCGGCTTTCGGCGTCACATAGAGGCTGCACGGCGCACACAGCTGCCGCTGGTCATTCACAGCCGCAGCGCTGACGAGGATATGGCAGCCATCCTTACCGAGGAAACAGGGAAGGGGGCTTTCCCTTTCATCCTGCACTGCTTCTCGTCGGGACAGGCATTGGCCGACGCCGGTGTGGCGCTCGGTGGCTATGTTTCGTTCTCGGGTATCCTGACCTTCCCCAAATCGACCGAACTGCGCGACATCGCCAAGACCGTGCCGATGGACCGGTTGCTGGTGGAAACAGATGCGCCCTATCTCGCGCCCAAGCGCTGGCGCGGCAAACGTAACGAGCCATCCTATGTGGTCAACACGGCGGAAGTTCTGGCCGAGGTCAAGGGCGTCTCCTATGATGAGATTGCCAGGATCACGACCGAGAACGCGTTTCGCTGCTTCGCAAAGATGCCGCAGCTGTGACGGCGCCGGTCCGCCGCCAGTTCACGGTTCTCGGCTGCGCCTCATCACCGGGCGTGCCTCGGGTCAATGGCGACTGGGGTGCATGCGATCCTGCAAATCCCAAGAACCGGCGCACCCGTGCTTCGTTCATGATCCGCCAGTTTGGGCCTGATGGCGGCGAAACCACGGTTGTTATCGACACCGGTCCAGATTTCCGCGAACAGATGATCGCCAACAAGGTGCACAAGGTCGATGCGGTGCTTTACACCCATTCACATGCCGATCATGTGCACGGAATTGATGATCTGCGCGGTTTCGCCCTGTCTCAACGTCAGCAGATTCCGATCCATGCCGATCCGGAAACCATGGCCCGCATTCGCGCAGGCTTCGGCTATTGCCTGGAAACACCGGCCGGAAGCGACTATCCGCCGATCATCAGGCCGATCCTGATCAACTCGCTCGACGAGTCGATCCGCATCACAGGCGAAGGCGGGACGTTAGAGTTTCAGCCACTTGATCAGGCCCACGGCTCGATCCGCTCGCTCGGCTACCGTATTGGCGACCTTGCCTATTGTTGTGATGTCAGCGATTTTCCCCGCGCCACCGTGGAGAGACTGCAGGGTCTCGATGTCCTGATCATCGACTCGCTGCAATACAAGCCGCATCCAAGCCATCTGTCGATTGATCAAGCGCTTTGGTGGATCGACAAGCTAGACCCGAAACGCGCAATCCTGACCCATATGCATGTGCCGCTCGACTACGAGACCGTGCTTCAAGAAACGCCGGATCATGTCGAGCCGGGCTATGACGGACTGACCATCGAATTCGAGGTGTGAGCATGAGCGAAACCGCGATTGAAATGACCCCGGATCTGATCCCTGAAGGCTCGAGCATGGCGCGGGTTGCGCGTGCAGCAGATGAGGCAGGCCTCAAGATCCGCATCCTGAAAATGGCGCAATCGACCCGCACAGCGCAGGAAGCAGCCGACGCTGCGGGCTGTGATGTCAGCCAGATCGTCAAATCCCTGGTGTTTGAGAACCTTGCCAGCAAACACCTCAACCTAATGCTGGTTTCGGGCGCTCACAACGCAGATATGGATTATATATCAGAGCATTACGGCCTGTCGTTTGCCCGCTGCGACGTCCGCCGGGTGCGTGACGAAACCGGATTTGCCATTGGTGGCGTAGCGCCGATCGGGCATCTGAGCCCAATCACTGTCTATATGGACCGGACGCTGCTCGATCATGCCGAAGTCTGGGCTGCTGCCGGCAGGCCGGACAGCGTCTTCAGCGTCGATCCACAGGCCCTGGCCTCAGCCATCAACGCTGAACTGATTGATGTGCGCGCACCGGTCTGAACCCGACTAGGTAAGCTTTTAGTCGCTTTCATCTGCCAGCCAGTTCAGAACAGCGTCCGTATGTTCGCCGCGGGCCGGAATGCTGACTGTGCCGGAATATGGTTCGGTCGAAAACCGTGGCGCGGCTGCGGCCTGCAGCACGCCATCAATAGTCTGCCAGACGCCCCGTGCAGCCATATGCGGTTCAGCCATCGATTCCATCGGGTTAAGGGTAGGGGCCACGCAGGCATCCGACCCTTTGAACACCTCCTTCCAATGCGCACGCTTGTGTCTGGCAAAGATGCCTGCCATCAACGCCGTCTGGCGCGGCCATTCCGCAGCATCAAATTGCGCTGCGAAATCAGTATCTTCCGCAAGCCCAAGGCGCAAAAGGAATTCGGCATAGAATTTGGGCTCCAGGCACTGAACCGAGATGTAGAGTCCGTCTGCACAGACGTAGCAGCGGCTCCAGTGCGGACCGTCAAGCAGGCTCTGGCCGCGCGCCATCGACAATCCGCCGGTCTGCTTCAGCGCCATCAGCAGGTTCATCATGTGAGCCGAGCCGTCGACGATCGCCGCATCGACCACCGTGCCGCCACGACCGGCGCGCGCAGCCATCACGCCCGCCAGAATGCCTGTGACCAGATAGAGAGCGCCGCCACCGATATCGCCGACAAGGGTTGGCGGCGTGAATGGTGGTTCACCGTTGTTGCTCGCATACCAGGCAGCACCTGACAGCGACACGTAATTGAGATCATGACCTGCGGTTTGAGCCCTCGGTCCAGTCTGACCCCAGCCGGTCATGCGGCCATAGATCAGATCCGGATTGACCGCTGAGAGATCGTCCGGACCAAGACCAAGCCGCTCCATGACACCCGGTCGGAAACCTTCCACAAGCGCTTCTGATTTGCTCACCAGGCGCTTGAGCACCGCAACATCATCGGCTGATTTGAGATCGAATTCGATTGAGCGCTTGCCACGATCGATCAGCGAGCGCTCGGGCATGCCAGGTGCCGGTCGGCCATTCTTGCGATGAACAACAATCACATCCGCACCGAGATCGGCGAGCAGCATGCACGCAAATGGCGCCGGCCCCAGACCTTCGATCTCAATGATCCGCAAACCTTCGAGCATGTTGTCCTCGCATGTCACGCAACACATTGGCTGCGTCCTCATCCCAAGCGGGACTAAATCAGATTCTGTTTGCTGTTTCACTCGGCAGATGCACAGTTGATGCGACAAACAGTCTGCCTGATCTCATCAGGCACAGAAGGAACCGACGCCAACGATTGATTCTGATCAGCTTCGTCAGGTGCCAGATATCCGGACCTCATTACCCTTCAGTTCCATAATCCATCTTATGCGATCTTTGTATGTATGAAGCTGGCACCGCGTGCTCTATCAGAAAAACAGCGTTGTCGATGTGGACTGCTCTGCCGGCACCTGATCCACAAACAGCTGCCATGCCTTCTGGTACGACGGCAGATAATTCAGCTCATGGCCATCGCCGAGTTGTTCAAGTTCCCTGTAGGCCTGCAACAACATATCGACGAACTTATAGCCCGAGGACAGGTCCTCGGACTTGACGCCCGCTTGCTTGGCGCCGCTTTCATAAAGGTACTGGGCAGCGGCGCGTTGTTCCATCCATTCAGATGACGTGGTCTTTTCCTCGACGCTGACCTGGTCGAGCCATAGCGCACCCGCCTTCCCCACAGCCATATGGTCTGAGGGATCAATGTCTTCCATGTCGGCAAATGTTCCTGCCAGGCGTGTCGGCCCGTGATACAGCCCCATGGCAAGAGATTGCTGCTGACTCATGATCGAATGCGCGATCTCTCTTTCCACGCTGGAAAAGAAGCTCGATTCATCCGTCTGGATGGCGTTCAGCGCGCGCCGGTCAAGATCACCAAACACGGTATACCAGTCTACCGCCTCATTGGTTTTCGGACGAAACGGTTCGCCGCTTTCGGCCATCCTGATGTGCCTGGCGTCAACGGCCTTGCGAGCGGCATACACCACTTCGGACTTGGTCTTGCCCGAAGAAAAAGGCTCCGCCGATGGGTCTGTTACCGCAAGTGCCAGGTTGGTGGATGAATAACCCGGTCGAACCGGCATATAAATGTCATAGCCATTGGGCGCAGCGACGGCAAAACTTGCAGCGGTCGGCGTTACCTTTCCAAAGGTATCATAGGTTCCAGCTGTTTCGCTGACGCTTGCCGGCCCGAGGTCCTGATAGGATTGAATCGCATAAGCATGAATCGTCGGCGCGGAGTCCTTTACAGTCCCCGTCCGGCTTATCGTCCGAATATTCGAATGGCTAATGCCCTCGATATTCATGCTTGTCTCCTGTTAAATGATTCCAACCATCGGCTCGCAGCCTTGCTCGAACCTGTCGATTCACCAAAATTATGCATTTTGTATTTGGCAAGCGGATGAATCTCGGTCCAGCTTCAGCAGAACGCTGGCAGTCTACCGGTAGCATTGCAAAACCAAGGCAAGACGGTTTGCGCTTTGCGCTTGCGGGTTATGGGAGCTTGGCCTATCCCATGGGCAATCCCAAACACCGGAGTTCCGCCATGTCCTACGCCAAGCTCGATGCCCATTGCCACGCTCTGGGTGCGCTGGAGCACGCACTTGCCATTCTGGGCACCGACGAGGCCGTGAACATGGCGCCTGGTGGCGGCGAGAGCCGCGCGGAGGCGATGGCGACGCTATCGGGCATGTACCACCGTCAGGCGACCGACGACCATGTGCGCGACTGGATCGAAGCAGCGAAGACCGAAGCGCTTGAGCCGGATCAGAAAATCGCGCTTGGCGAACTTGAGCGCAGCTACATCAACATGACCTGCCTGCCATCTGATTTTGTCGAGCGGAAAATGCGCACCAGCATGCGCTCGGAGCAATTGTGGCGCGCTGCCCGTCCCAAGGGCGACTGGAAGGCCTTTGAGCCGGCACTTGAAGGCGTGGTGTCGATGATGCGCGAGGAAGCCGCGATGCGCGCCGAAGTGCTCGGGCTCGCGCCCTATGATGCGCTGATGGAACAGTTCGATCCGGGCAATCGCACGGCCGACATCACGCCGGTCTTTGCCGAGCTCAAGGCGTTTCTGGTGGATTTCCTGCCCAAGGCGCTGCAAGTTCAAGAGCAACGGCTGGCCAAGCGGCCGCTCAAGGCGCTGTCGGGCGACTATCCGGTGGAACGGCAGAAGGCGCTTGGCATCGAGATGATGAAGGCCGTGGGGTTTGACATGAACCATGGCAGTCTCTCGGTCTCCGACCACCCTTTCTGCGGCGGTGTGCCGAGCGACGTGCGGATGACGACGCGATACCGCACGGATGAATTCCTGTCGGCGCTGATGGGAATCCTGCACGAGACCGGGCACGGGCTTTATGAGCAGAACCTGCCGAAAGAATGGGCCCATTGGCCGTCCGGCAAGGCGCGTGGCATGTCGATGCACGAAAGCCAGAGCCTGTTTGTCGAAAAGCAGATTGGCCGCAACCCGGCCTTCTGGCGCTTCGCCCTGCCGATGGTCGAGGCGCATCTGAACGAGGCCTGGACCATGGAGGACCTGCTTCCGCACGTGCATCAGGTCAAGCGCGGCAAGATCCGGGTTGATGCCGACGAGGTCACCTACCCGCTGCATGTGATCATGCGCTATGAGCTCGAACAGGATCTGCTTTCGGGCCGTGTTGAGGTGAAAGACATTCCGGAAGCCTGGGATGCCAAAATGCAGGATTCGCTCGGCATTTCGACCATCGACGATCCGAAGAATGGCCCAATGCAGGATGTTCACTGGCCAGCGGGATCATTTGGCTATTTCCCGTCCTACACGCTCGGCGCACTGATGGCGGCGCAGCAGTGGGCCACGATCCTCAAGATCAATCCCGACGTCGACGCTCAGATCGCGTCCGGCGATTTTGATCAGGTCAATGGCTGGCGGCGCGACAATATCTGGTCAAAGGCGTCTACCGCCTCAACGCCCGAGATCCTGCGCCAGGCCACCGGCGAAGCGCTCGACCCGGCCTTTTTCATCGCCCATCTGGAAGCTCGTTACGGGCAGTAAACGGCTGAAGGGCGAGGGCGTTCCCCTGCCCTTTAAACAACTGCCTGGGCAGCAAGTGCCGCTTCCTGGCGGCGGCGCTTGCGTTCGCGCATGATGGTGTAGAGCCCGGTTGCGATGATGATGCAGGCGCCGGCGAGCGTGTAGCCATCCGGAAACTCGGCAAACACCAGAATGCCAACAATCGTGGAGAACACCAGTCGCGAATAGCGGAACGGCGTCACCACGGAAATCTCGCCAATGCGTGTGGCTTCGGTCAGCGCCCAGTAGGCAAGCACGCCAACGGACAATGCGCCCGCCAGATACAGGACCTCCCGCTCGCTCGGGACCACCGCCTCGCCGGTTATGGCCATAACCACCACACCCGATACGCCGACTGAAAAGAAGCCCCAGGCGGACAGCTGCAGCGAAGTTATGGTCTTGGGCACTTTCCGGCTGGCGAGATCACGAACGCCAAGACCGAGCACACCGGCGACTGCCCAGAGCACCTCCGGCTCGAACCCTTCAAAACCCGGGCGAATGACAAGCAGCACGCCGCCAAAGCCGACCAGAATGGCTGTCCAGCGCCGCCAGCCGACCGCTTCGCCGAGCACAAGTGCTGCGCCCATCGTCACCAGCAACGGCGTTGCCTGAAGGATGGTTGTGGCAGTTGCCAGCGGAATCAAGCTCAGCGCCATGACGAAGCAGAGGCCGCCCAGCATTTCAGACAGGTTTCTCAATACCACTGCGGGATGGAAGAACCCTTTCGAGACCACGCTGGTGCCGTTCACGCGGGCATAGATCGCGAAGATCAGCGCGCCGACAAAGCCGAGAACCAGTAGGATTTCACCGACCGGCAAGACCGACGCAGCCAGCTTGATGAACATGTCCTCGGCGGCAAATCCGGCCATTCCGAGTACCATCAGCATAATGCCGCGCATATTGTCCATGTTGGGTGATCCCGGTGGGCTGGAGAGAGAGAGATTCTGTGGCGAACTGCCAATTCGCCTCACCTATCCGGTTTGTCGCGACCGCGAAACCTTTTCTTCGCCCGAATGAGCCTCCGGGACGCCGGACAACCCGAAACGCCCAACCGGAACCGCCCAACTCCATCAGGGTCAGCGGCTGTCGCGCAGGTTTGAAACCACTCTCCCCAACATGCTGAAAAACAACTCCCGTTCAGCCATCGGAAGGCCGGCTGCAACCAGATCATTGGCTTCCACCGCCGCGCTTACGGTCGACGCCTGCAGCCCTCGCGCTGCGTCTGTCAGCCATACCTGCTGTGAGCGCCCATCATCTGGATTTGCCCTTCGCTCGACCAGATGGTCGCGCTCCATACGGGCAAGCGTGTTGGCCATGGTGGCCTGCTCGACGCCGAGGCGTTCGGCCAGGTCGCGCTGGGTCAGTCCATCCTCAATCCACAACTCGCTCAAGGCGAGAAACTGTGCACGCGACAGGCCCAGAGGCACAAGCGCGCGCTGCAAGGCTGCAGCATAAAGCCGGGCAATCTCGCTGGCCAACGCGCCAGCCGAACGAGTTTTGTCGAACATCATGGGTTTTTCTACCATAACATAGCTTGCTATGCAAATATACATAGCAAGCTATGTTAATCAAGAAATAGCCCCTTCCCTCTTAACTCGTTGAAAAAATAATGTTTTGGAGAGCAGCAAGACGGCCACCACGCAGCCAGGAAACGGGCACTAGGCGGCGCGCCATGATTTCTATAGGCAGGAGCTGAATGACAGTTGGACTTCCTTGCCAAGGGCCCGCTCCCGCATGATCGATTTCGCCGCCTATGGCAGCCTGTTTCTCGCGGCTTTTCTGGCCGCCACGCTGATCCCTGCCCAATCGGAGAGCGTTCTGACCGGGCTGATCCTCGCCGGTGGACAGCCTGTCGGTCTGCTTGTAGCGGTTGCGAGCCTCGGCAATATCCTCGGCTCCCTGGTAAACTGGCTGATAGGTCGCGGGGTCGAGCAGTTTCGCGAGCGGGCATGGTTTCCTGCCAGCGAAAAGCAGCTCGAGCGGGCGCAACAGCAATACCAGCGCTTTGGCTACTGGTCTCTGCTGCTCGCCTGGGTGCCGTTCATCGGTGATCCGCTGACGCTGGTGGCTGGCATCATGCGCGAACCCTTGTGGCGGTTTCTGGCTCTGGTCTCGATCGGCAAGATCGGACGCTATGTGGCGCTGGCAGCGGGCATCGGCGCGCTGTCATAAACGGCTGGGGCGCACACGTGAAATCTGGCAATATCTCCACTCAAGCCCCCTCGCCTGACAGGTGTTCGCCCATGCTATCTGCCCTGACACTCATCCTGACCTGCCAGTTGGTGGGCGAACTGGTCACAAGATTTCTGGGCCTGCCGCTGCCCGGCCCCGTTGCGGGCATGGTGCTGCTGTTTGCGCTGCTGGCCATCAAGAGAAACGTGCCCAGGGATGTTGGCGTTGTGGCCGACACGCTGCTCAAGAACCTCGCACTTCTGTTCGTACCCGCCGGTGTCGGCGTCATGGCCCATTTCGGCCTGCTCGGCCAGGACTGGCTGCCGATCTCGGTCGCGCTGGTCGGCTCGACGCTTGCCACCATCGCCGTCACCGGGCTGGTCATGTCCCGGCTTGCCCGCGCCAGCGCAGCAGGCGACGGAGACGCGAACAATGGCTGACATGAACGAAGTCTGGGTCTATCTCAGCGCCAGTCCGCTGATGTTCCTCACACTCACGCTGGCTGCTTTTCAGGCCGGAACATGGCTCTATGATCGCTCCGGCCACAAGCCTTTTCTCAATCCGGTGCTGACGGCGGTGATCCTTGTGGTTGGACTGCTGACACTGAGCAACACGAATTACGAGACCTATTTCGAGGGCGCGCAGTTCGTGCATTTCCTGCTCGGCCCCGCCACCGTGGCGCTGGCGATCCCGCTCTACCGGCAATTTGACCGGGTGCGCCGCTCGGCACTTGCCTTGATCACCAGCCTGCTCTGCGGCTCGCTGACGGCAATCGGCACCGCCACCGGCCTCGGCTGGCTGCTCGGCGCAAGCCGCGAAACGCTCATGTCGCTGGCACCGAAATCGGTCACAGCGCCCGTTGCCATGGGCATCACAGAGCAACTGGGCGGCCTGCCGTCGCTGACGGCGGTGCTGGTGATCCTGACCGGAATTCTTGGCGCCATCCTCGGCCCGCCGCTGCTCACCCTGATCGGCGTGAAAGACCAGCGCGCCCGCGGTCTGGCGCTCGGCACCGCGAGCCACGGCATCGGCACGGCGCGGGCGCTTCGGACCAATGAACTGGCTGGCGCCTTCTCCGGCCTTGCGATGGGGCTCAACGCGCTGGCGACGGCGATCCTGCTGCCGATATTGTGGCGGCTGTTTTTCTGAAAAGGGCGTTTGAATGGAACATGATTTTTGGCACGAAAGATGGGAAAGCAACCGGATCGGTTTTCACGGTAGCAAGCCCAATCCATTGCTGGTTGAGCATTTCCATGCGCTTTCATTGACTGCGGGAGCCCGGGTCTTTGTTCCTTTGTGCGGCAAGACCCTCGATATCCACTGGTTGTTGTCACAAGGCCACCGCGTTGCCGGGGCGGAACTCAGCGAACTGGCAATCCGGCAATTGTTTGAGGAACTTGGCGTGGAACCGGACATTTCCGACCTCGGAGATGTGAAGCGCTACAGCGCCGATGGAATCGACATTTTCGTTGGCGATGTGTTTGCTCTTGCCAAGACTATGCTCGGTCCCGTCGATGCGGTCTTTGATCGTGCCGCCCTCGTGGCTCTCCCTCAAGACATGCGACCGTCTTATGCACCGCATATTGCCAACATCACCGGCCACGCGCCGCAACTGCTGATCAGCTTCGAGTACGATCAGTCCCTCTTTGACGGCCCGCCGTTCTCAATCGAAATCCAGGAGCTGAAAACGCTTTATGGCGGAAGCTACCAGCTCTCATCTCTGGCACGGGTGGATATCGCCGGAGGCATGAGAGGCGCTGACGCAACGGAAAATGTCTGGCTTCTCAGTCAACTGATGATCGGATAAAGTTGTTCTCTTTCAATCCGGGCTTTAACTGGTCCGGGATTTCGGCAATCTTTGCGGATGGAAATGGACGTTCTGCTCGCTTGCTATCCGCATTCCCGCTCATGTCCCCCCTGCCCTTGGTCCTTGACCCTTGAGCGCGGTCACCATCGGCTCCGCCTTGTCGTGGGTGCATGGCAATCCGAAAAGGGCTGCATCGGAAACGTGATCTTTGCTCTGCTGCTGGCAGCTCTCTGGATCGCCAAAAGACCCCATTTGCAACAGTTGCCAACAACAGCAATGCAAGTGAACCGGCCAAGCCAGGTGATGATCACCGCCTCCCGGCTGAACTTCCGTCTCCCAATGTAGTACCTATGATGATGCAGCTCTGCGGTTGCAGAAAATGCCACGTTGCGAGCCGGCAAGCCGGCCGTTCAGTTTGCGTTCAGGTGCTATACAGCTAAATGTAGTTGTTGATTTGGAGCGCCATTTATTGCGGTTTTTCAATCATCTAATTGAAATCTTACAGTTATGGGAGACAACACATGTCCATCAAACGAATTTTCAGCGCGGCGATTATTGCCACAACAATCGTGGCGGCAGGCACCACCACAGGTTTTGCTCAAGGTGGCAATGACCCGATCTCCGGCATTGATATCATCGTCAAGCTTGATCCGAGCAGTCAGCCCATCAAGCCGTTCACAGTCGGCAAGTCATCGATGAATCGTCTCAACAGCCTCAACGGCGATGACCGTGCAGGCTATCTGATGGGCCTGATTGCAAAGCGCATCGACGCAGACAAGGGCGTTGTCCGCAATGGTACGGCTGCCCTTCGCAAGAGGATTTGCAGCAAGTGCGAAATCGGACGCGAGGTCAACGTGAAATTCAAATCCGGCAAGACGACCTACAGTGTCGCACTCAAGCTCTCGGGCATTGGCAAGGGAGCGGCCATGAAACCGGCACTCTCCAAGAAAGCCAAGAAGATCGGTGAGTGAACAGCCAGACAAAATCATGAATTCCAGCGGTGCCGGGAATCTGGCGCCGCTTGGCGATTACAGGAGAAAAGATATGTCCATCAAACGAGTTTTCAGCGCGGCGATTATTGCCACAACACTCATGGCAGCTGGCACCACCGCAGGTTTTGCTCAAGGTGGCAGCGATCCGATCGTTGGCATCGACATCATCATCAAGAAAGACCCAGGCAGTCAGCCGATCAAACCGTTTTCAGTCGGCAAGTCATCGATGACTCGTCTCAACAGCCTCAACGGCGATGACCGTGCGGCCTATCTGATGGGCCTGATTGCAAAGCGCATCGACGCCGACAAGGGCGTTGTCCGCAACGGTACGGCTGCCCTTCGCAAGAAGATTTGCAGCAAGTGCGAAATCGGGCGTTCGATCAATGTCAAATTCCAGTCCGGCAAGACGACCTACAGTGTGATGCTCAAGCTCTCGGGCATCGGCAAAGGAGCTGCCATGAAACCGGCACTCTCCAAGAAAGCCAAGAAGATCGGTGAGTGAACAGCCAGACAAAATCATGAATTCGGGCGGTGCCGGGAATCTGGCGCCGCTTGGCATCAATCGCTCCACAAATAAAAGGTTCTGGTTCAGCGAGACGAATTAAAATGCGGCATATAGGTCAAAGCGTTTTTTCCATCTGAGGCAAGAGGCGCCCTGCTATCGATCCAGATGGCGCCTCCCCCGTGACCACACACCCCATGCGCTCATAGAAACTCACCGCGTTTGGGTCGGCATCAAGCCGGATCTTGAAGGCTTTGGCGGCCCTGGCTCTGTGTTCGAGGCTGTCCCAAAGTGTGCGACCGATCCCGCGCCCCTGAAACCCGGGATCAACAAACAGCGGGTCCACTTCGGTGATAGCGTTTTCGGGCGGCCAGAGACCGAAAAAACCGACGATCCCGCCATCATCGGTTTCAGCGACCCACACGTCACGCTGTGCCAGCGCGTCTTCGTCAATCGTCAATTCATCGCGGCAGGCTTCCATGAAGGAGCTGCTGTAGCCATGAGAGGCTTTGGATCGCATCACCAGTTCAGTCAGAAGACCCGCGTCATCAAGCCTTGCTTTTCCAATACGCATCGGTCAACTCCCTATGCCGGTCTGCGCGAGCAGCCTGAATTGTCGCAAATATAGGCTTCTCAGGAAAGGCATTCTCGGGACGCAAAAAATCTGTTTTCCTCAGCCGGCAGTCCCAACCTTCTCCGGGCGATTAATCATCCCCAGCGCCGCCACCACCATCGGCTTGAAGCCCTCGGTGCTCTCGTCCGAGATCTCGAACAGCTGCGTCCGCATCCTCGGGTCCCAGAACTTGTTGATGTGGTCGGCGACGCCTTCGACTTGCTCCGCTTCGGGCTGTGAGGCGAAGAAGGTGGCGATCTGGTTGGCCTGGTAGCGCATTTTGTCAGGCGACATCGCTTGTTTATCCTTGTGCTATCCGGTCTGTCTTTATCCGGTCCATATGGGTGAAGATTTCAAAATCAGCGCCGCGGGCGATGCTGACCAGCGTCAAGCCAGCGGCTTCCGCCGTGCGAACGGCAAGCGCTGTCGGCGCTGACACCGCGATCAGCAGTCCGGTGCCGGCGATCACCGCCTTCTGCACCATGTCGACCGAGACACGGCTGGTGACCACGATTGCGCCGTCCGCCGCATTTGAGCCCGACCGCGCCAGGGCGCCGATCAGCTTGTCGAGCGCATTGTGGCGGCCGACATCCTCGCGCACGCACAGCATGCCTTCACCAGGACGATAGAAACCAGCCGCATGCACAGCGCCGGTTTCAGCCCTCAGCTTCTGGTGCATAGACAGCGAACGGACAGCTTCGCGGACATCGTCGGGACCGAAACTCAGATCAACCATCTTCCGGTCCGGCAGGGCCCGGAGCGCCTCTTCGATCGATTCAATGCCACACAGGCCGCACCCCACGGGTCCGGCCATCTGGCGGCGGCGAGCGGAGAGCTGCGCCTGAACGCCTTCAATGAGCTGCATCTGAACATCAAAGCCCTGATCCGCCTCGACAATTTCGACAGACAGAATGTCAGTTTCAGACCGGACAATGGCTTCTGACAGCGCAAAACCGACGCCGAAATCGTGCAGATCGGCAGGCGTCGCCATCATCACGGCCTGGGTGGAGCCACCAAACGACAGGGCCACAGGCACTTCCTCGGGCAGCGCCCGGGAGCCGGGCGTGGCCACCCCTGCCCGGACCGCGATCCGGGAGACTGTGGCCGTGCTCGGGCTGCTTTGCGTCATCATCGGGTCCTTCAACGCGTGGGCTGCCGCCTATTCGGCAGGCTCAAGCGCCTCTTCAGTGGCAATCCGGCGCGACTGTTCGGCATGCGCTTCGTAGTCCTCCTGCCAGACTGTCGGTCCGTTCGACGGTGTCACCTGCACCGCGGTCACCTTGTATTCCGGGCAGTTGGTCGCCCAGTCGGTAAAATCGGTGGTGATCACGTTGGCCTGTGTGCCGGGGTGGTGGAAGGTGGTGTAGACCACGCCGGGCGCCACGCGTTCGGTGATGGTGGCACGCAAGGCGGTCTCGCCAGACCGGCTCGACAGCTTGACCCAGTCATCCTGATTGACACCGCGCTGCTCGGCGTCGTGCGGGTGGATTTCGAGCCGATCCTCTGCATGCCAGGCTACATTTTCGGTGCGCCGGGTCTGCGCGCCGACATTGTACTGGCTCAGAATCCGGCCGGTGGTCAGCAAGAGCGGGAAGCGCGGACCGGTACGCTCGTCAGTCGCCACATACTCGGTGCGGATGAACTTGCCCTTGCCACGGACGAAGCCGTCGAGATGCATGACCGGCGTGCCGTCAGGCCTGGCTTCATTGCAGGGCCACTGCACCGAGCCCTTCTCTTCCAGCAACTGATAGCTCACACTGGCGAAACTTGGTGTGGAAGCTGCGATTTCATCCATGATTTCAGATGGATGGCTGTACTCCCAGTCTAGGCCCATGGCCTGCGCCAGCTTCAACGTCACTTCCCAGTCGGCGAGCCCGTTCTTCGGGCTCATCACCTTGCGCACCCGGTTGATGCGGCGCTCGGCATTGGTGAAGGTGCCGTCCTTCTCGAGGAAAGTGGAACCGGGCAGGAAAACATGGGCGTAATTGGCGGTCTCGTTCAAGAACAGGTCGTGGACGACGACGCATTCCATCGCCGCAAGCCCGGCCTGGACATGTTTGGTGTCGGGGTCGGACTGGAGAATGTCCTCGCCCTGGATGTAGATTCCGCGGAACGTGCCATGGACTGCGGCATCAAGCATGTTGGGAATGCGCAGGCCGGGCTCGTGATCAAGCTCAACGCCCCAGAGTTTCTCAAACACATCGCGGGCTTCCGTGCCGGAGATGTGGCGGTAGCCGGGCAGCTCATGCGGGAACGAGCCCATGTCGCAGGCGCCCTGCACATTGTTCTGGCCGCGAAGCGGGTTCACACCGACGCCGGGCCTGCCGATATTGCCGGTGACCATGGCGAGGTTGGCGATCGCCATCACGGTGGTCGAGCCCTGGCTGTGTTCGGTAACGCCGAGGCCGTAATAGATCGCACCGTTGCCGCCGCGGGCATAAAGCCTGGCAGCACCGCGCAACTCTTCCGCCGGCACGCCGGTGAAGACTTCGGTGGCTTCCGGTGAATTGGCGGGCTCGACAACAAAGCTGGCCCAGTCCTCGAACTCCGACCAGTCGCAGCGCTCGCGGATAAAGGCCTCGTCAAACAGGCCTTCGGTGACGATCACATGGGCAAGTGCGGTCAGCACGGCGACATTGGTGCCGGGCTTCAAAGGCAGATGATGGCTGGCCTCGACATGGGCCGAGCGCACCAGGTCAATGCGGCGCGGATCAATAACGATCAGCTTCGCACCTGCCCTCAAACGCTTCTTCAGCCGCGAGGCAAACACCGGGTGGCCATCGGTCGGGTTGGCGCCAATCAGAATAACCACGTCGGTGTGTTCAACCGAATCGAAATCCTGGGTGCCGGCCGAGGTACCGAAGGCCTTGCCGAGGCCATAGCCGGTCGGCGAATGGCAGACGCGGGCGCAGGTGTCGACATTGTTGTTGCCGAAGCCGGCGCGCACCAGCTTCTGCACCAGGAAGGTTTCCTCGTTGGTGCAGCGCGACGAGGTGATGCCGCCGATGGCGCCCTTGCCGAACTGGTACTGGATGCGGCGGAATTCCTTGGCGACATGGGCGAAGGCTTCTTCCCAGGTCACTTCGCGCCACGGATCGGTGATGTTTTCGCGCACCATCGGATTGAGAATGCGGTCCTGGTGGGTGGCGTAGCCCCAGGCGAAGCGGCCCTTGACGCAGGAATGGCCGCGATTGGCCTTGCCGTCCTTCCACGGCACCATGCGGACGACTTCCTCGCCGCGCATCTCCGCCTTGAACGAGCAGCCGACGCCGCAATAGGCGCAGGTGGTGACCACCGAATGCTCGGGCTGGCCGATCTCGATCACGGATTTTTCCTGCAGCGTCGCAGTCGGGCAGGCCTGCACGCAGGCGCCGCAGGACACGCATTCGGAATTCATGAAGCTCTCATGCATGCCGGGCGAGACGCGGCTTTCAAAGCCCCTGCCCTCGATGGTCAGCGCGAACGTGCCCTGCACTTCCTCGCAGGCCCGCACGCAGCGCGAACAGACGATGCACTTGGCCGGATCATAGGTGAAATAGGGGTTGCTCTCGTCTTTCGCCATGTAGCGCGAATTGGCTTCGCCGTTCTGCCGCGCTTTGACGTGGTTCTCGCCGTCGTAGCCATAGCGCACGTCGCGCAGGCCAACCGCGCCGGCCATGTCCTGGAGTTCGCAATCACCATTGGCAGCGCAGGTCAGGCAGTCGAGCGGATGATCGGAGATATAGAGTTCCATCACGCCGCGGCGGATGTCCTTCAGCCGACCTGTCTGGGTGTGGACCACCATGCCTTCGGATACAGGCGTGGTGCACGACGCGGGCGTGCCGTTGCGGCCTTCGATCTCGACAAGACAAAGCCGGCAGGAGCCGAAGGCATCAACCATGTCGGTGGCGCAGAGTTTCGGCACCTGAATACCCGCTTCCATCGAGGCGCGCATCACCGACGTGCCTTCGGGCACCTCGATTGTGTTGCCGTCAATGATCAGGCGAACGGTCTTTTCAGCGGTGGAAGCCGGGGTGCCGTAGTCAATTTCCTGGATCAGCGTCATAGCGTTCACTCCGCGGCCTGGGATATCTGGGCAGGACGAAAATCATCGGGAAAATGCGTGAGCGCGCTCATCACCGGATAGGGCGTGAAACCGCCCAGCGCGCAGAGCGACCCGAACTTCATCGTATTGCAAAGATCTGTCATCAATGTGATCTGGCTCTCGGGCTCAATACCGTCGCGGATCTTGTCGGCAACCTCGACGCCGCGGGTCGAGCCGATGCGGCAGGGCGTGCACTTGCCGCAGCTTTCCACGGCGCAGAATTCAAAGGCAAATCGCGCCTGCTTGAGCATGTCGGCGGTGTCGTCAAACACCACGATGCCCGCATGGCCGATCAGCCCGTCTTTGGCGGCGAAGGCTTCATAATCAAACGGGGTGTCAAACAATGCGCGCGGGAAATAGGCGCCGAGTGGTCCGCCCACCTGCACCGCCTTGACCGGACGACCGGTCGCGGTTCCGCCGGCGATGTCGTCAATCAGTTCGCCCAGCGTCATGCCGAAGGCCGCTTCGAACAGCCCGCCATGTTTTACGTTTCCTGCAATCTGGATCGGAATGGTTCCGCGCGAACGGCCCATGCCGAAATCGCAATAGTGGGCTGCGCCCTTGTCCATGATGATCGGAACAGAGGCGAGCGAGATGACGTTGTTGATTACCGTCGGGCGACCGAGAAATCCCTTGTGCGCAGGCAGCGGTGGCTTGGCGCGGACAACGCCTCGGCGGCCTTCGAGGCTTTCGAGCAGGGCTGTTTCCTCGCCGCAGACATAGGCGCCGGCGCCAACACGAATTTCCATGTCGAAGGCAAAAGCCGACCCAAGCACAGAGGCGCCGAGAATTCCGGCCTCGCGGGCAATCTCGACGGCGCGGTTCATCACCCGGATGGCGTGGGGGTATTCGGAGCGCAGATAGACATAGCCTTTAGTCGCGCCGGTCGCGACACCGGCAATTGCCATACCCTCGATCAGCACGAAGGGATCACCCTCCATGATCATGCGGTCGGCGAATGTGCCTGAATCGCCCTCGTCGGCATTGCAGACGATGTATTTCTGCGGCCCCTGGGCTTCCAGCACGGTCTTCCACTTGATGCCGGTCGGAAACCCGGCGCCGCCGCGTCCGCGAAGGCCCGAGTCTGTGACCTGAGCGACGATGGCTTCCGGAGCCATGGCGACGGCGTTGGTCAGACCGGTCAATCCCCCATGATTGCGGTAATCGTCAAGCGACAGCGGATCGGTTACGCCACAGCGTGCAAAGGTAAGTCGTGTCTGACGTTTGAGGAACGGGATGTCTTCCGTCGCGCCAAGGCTCAGCGGATGATCGCCGCCTTGCAGCAGACCCGCTTCGAGCAGGCTGTCGACATCGGACGGCTTGACCGGACCATAGGCCACCCTGCCCGCGCCGGTCTCGACTTCAACCATCGGCTCAAGCCAATAGAGGCCGCGCGAGCCGTTGCGGATGATTTCCGCATCAAGACCACGTGCCTTGATGGCGTCGGCCATCCGTTTCGCCAGCCGGTCACCGCCAACAGCCAAAGCCCCGGAATCGCCGGGAATGTAGATCTTCACGCTCATGCCTGCACCGCCTTTGCCAGATGGTCGACCATGTTGGCATCAAGCCGCCCCATGACTTCGCCATCGACCATCGCGGCTGGCGCACAGGCGCAAAGCCCGAGGCAATAGACAGGTTCAATGGTAACCTTGCGGTTGGCGCTGGTCTCATGCCAGTCCAGCCCGAGAAGCCCAAGGAGCCGTTCGGCCAGCTCATCCCCACCCATCGACTGGCAGGCTTCAGCCCGGCACAGCTTGATGACATGGCGGCCCGCTGGCGCCTCGCGGTAGTCATGATAGAAGCTGACCACGCCGTGAACTTCGGCCCGTGACAGGTTCAGGCCACTGGCAATCACCGGGAGAGACGCCTGCGGCACATAGCCGAACTCGCTCTGAATATCATGGAGAATGGGCAGCAGTGGACCTTCGAGCGGCTTCAGCCGTCCGACAATCGCCTCGGTTCGCGCGGCGATTTCTGCCTCTGCGCTGCGTGATTCCATCCCAAAGTCCTCCGACGGCCTGACAGAAACCGCACTAGGCCGGGAACAAGAGCTTCAATCAAGAGAGCATATCCGTGGTGCGATAGAAAATTTCTATCGATCGGACAGGGCTTTGGCGAACACCCTCGCCTCGTGCAGCAAGGCCGAGACGATCGGCGTGTGCGGCTCGCGCGGGGCCGCGATCATGCCGACGATGTGATGCGCGTCAGGCTCAATGATGGGGATCGACCTGATGTCACCGCCGAAGCCGAGGGTTTCGGCCAGATTGACCGGCATGATCGAGGCCCATTTGCCGGTTCTGATGTGGGAAAACAGCACGATCATCGAGTTCGATTCCAGCGTCGGCTTGGCCGTCGCGCCGGCTTCAGCCAAATGCTGGTTGATGATCCGGCGGTTCTGCATGTCAGGCGTCAGCAGGCACAGCGGCAAGGCTGCCACCTCTGCCCAGGTCACCTCAGCGCGGTCGGCATATTGCTGGCCATGCGAGGTGATCAACTGATAGCGCTCGGCATAAAGCGGCACGGTCGCGACACGGCCGGTCGGCTCGTTCTCGAGATAGCTGATGCCGACATCGATTTCGAAGTTTTCCAGCCGCGAAAGCACCTGATAGCTGGTGCAGGACGTCACGGACAGTGTCACCGCCGGATGCTTTTGAGTGAAGGCGACAGTCAGATCTGTGACCATGTAGGTGGCGGTCGGAATGACAGCAATGCGGGCGTGGCCGGACAGGCCCTTGCGGGCGGCCTTCATCTCCTCGCGCATGGTGCGGGTGTCACCGACAATGCGCCGCGCCCATTCCAGCACGCGCTGGCCTTCCGGCGTCAGCCCCTGAAAGCGTGAACCTCGCTGGACCAGAGTAACACCGAGTTGGTCTTCAAGCTGCTTCAGTGACGCCGACAATGTCGGCTGCGTGACGCCGCATTCCTGCGCCGCGCGGCCAAAATGGCGCTCCCGGGCCAGCACAATGAAGAATTCGAGCTTGTCGATCATGACCGGCAAACTCGCATGCAGCCACGCGTGGCGCAAGAAGCGCCAACGACGTCGCTATATCGGGTTTGCGCCGCTCGAACCCGCTCAGGCCGCCGCGCGGTCTCCGTCCTCGGTTCCCGGCGCCAGCGTCACCTCGAGGCCGTCAAGTTCCTCGCTCATCAGCAACTGGCAGGACAGTCTCGAATTGTCGCGCACGTCAAAAGCCTGGTCGAGCATGTCTTCTTCCTCGGCCTCGATCGGGTGCAGCTGATCGGTCCAGTCAGGCGCCACATGCACATGGCAGGTGGCACAGGCGCAGGCGCCGCCGCATTCGGCCTTTATATTGAGGCCCCAGTCTCTGATGATCTCCATCACGCGGAACCCTTCAAGCGCTTCCAGCGTATGGCGGGTACCGGTCTGGTCGGTGACGTGAATATGCATGGCTTGGCCCCCTTTCAGCCGTTGAGGATGGCGGTGCGGCGCCAGCTGTAGCCAGGCCCATCCGCGGTTTTGTCCGCCGCTGGCTGGTAATGCAGGTCAATGCCCGGCAGACGCTTTTCGACAAGCCGCTGGATCGTCGGCGCGTGGTCGACCTCGAAACTGTCGAAGCCTGTCCGCAGCATCAGCGGCACCTGATCGAGCAGAACCGTGCCGACCGCCCTCAGCGTTCCCTTATAGCCAAGCCGTGTTCTCAGCAGCATGGCCTGGGAGAACCCGCGGCCATCACTGAAGGCTGGAAACGTCACAGCAACGATCTCCACACGGTCAAGGATCGGCGCCAGCGCGCGCACGTCATCGGCCGGCTGCAACACCACGCCGAAGGCGGCATTGTCCTGCGCATGGTCGAGAGCCTCGGCCAGCGGCAACAGCTTTGGCCCATCCTCGGCGGCGGAGCCCGAAACCCATGGATCGTTCTCGACAATCCCGTCTTGTGTCCAAATGACAGTCATCAATTCTCTCCGGCCCTCACCAAGGGGGCTTGTCTCAGGCGGCTTCAGCTTCGCTGCTGTAAAGCGCTGTCTTGAAGGGTTCGGCGCCGATGCGGCGATAGCACTCGATGAAAATCTCATCCGCTCCTGTCCGGTTTGCGAGATAGGTGTCGACAATGGTCTCGATCGCATCGGTGATCCGATCGGGTTCGAAACCACGGCCAATGATCTCGCCGATCGAGGCATTCTCGTCACCCGATCCGCCGAGCGAGATCTGGTAGAGTTCCGCACCCTTCTTCTCAACACCCAGAATGCCGATATGTCCGACATGGTGGTGGCCGCAGGCGTTGATGCAGCCTGAAATCTTGATCTTCAGATCGCCGATATCCGCCTGCCGTTTCAGATCGCCAAAGCGGTTGGAAATCTCCTGCGCCACGGGGATCGAGCGGGCATTGGCAAGCGCGCAGTAATCAAGCCCCGGGCAGGCAATGATATCGGTGATGAGGCCGGCATTGGCCGTTGCCAGTCCGTCCGCCAGAAGCGCACGGTAGAGCGGCTCGAGGTCGGCCAGCGCCACATGCGGCAGCACCAGGTTCTGCTCGTGGGTGACCCGGATCTCGTCATGGCCAAATTCTTCGGCGAGCTTTGCTACCGCGTCCATCTGATCGGCAGATGCGTCGCCCGGAATGCCGCCAATGGGCTTGAGCGAAATCGTCACCATGGCGTAATCCGGATGCCGGTGCGGCGCGACATTGCGGCCGACCCATGAGGCAAAGCCCGGATCGGATTTTTTCCACGCAGCCAATTCACCCCAGCCTTCGGCGCGGGCCGCGAGTTCGGGCGGAGCAAAATAGGCGTTGATCGCTGCAATGTCGGCTGCCGGCAGCTTCAGCTCGCCGTCCTTGAGATGCAGCCACTCGGCCTCGATCTCCTGGCTCAGCTTCTCGACACCGGTTTCATGCACCAGGATCTTGATCCGCGCCTTGTACTTGTTGTCACGGCGGCCGTGCAGATTGTAGACCCGCATAATTGCCGTCGTGTAGGTCAGCAGATCGGCTTCAGGCAGGAAGTCCTTGACCTTCTTGGCAAGGATTGGCGTGCGCCCCTGCCCGCCACCGATCCAGACAGCAAAGCCAAGCCGGCCCTGATCGTCCTTTTTCAGCTGCAGGCCGATGTCGTGCACCTGAATGGCAGCGCGGTCGCGATCCGATCCCGTTACCGCGATCTTGAACTTGCGCGGCAGGAAAGAGAATTCGGGATGCACTGACGACCACTGCCTCAGGATCTCGGCATAGGGCCGCGGGTCGGCCACCTCATCGGCAGCCGCACCAGCGAAATGATCGGCGGTGACATTGCGGATGCAATTGCCCGAGGTCTGGATGGCATGCATCTCGACTTCGGCCAGTTCGTTGAGGATAGCGGGCATGTCGGACAGTGCCGGCCAGTTGTACTGGATGTTCTGTCGCGTGGTGAAATGGCCGTAGCCGCGGTCATAGACGCGGGCGATGTGGGCCAGCTTGCGCATCTGCCGACCGTTGAGCGTGCCATAGGGAACGGCAACGCGCAGCATGTAGGCGTGCAACTGCAGATAGACGCCGTTCATCAGCCGGAGCGGCTTGAACGCATCTTCCGAAATATCGCCGGAAAGCCGGCGCTCGACCTGGTCGCTGAACTGGCTGACGCGGGCCGCCACGAAGGCGTGGTCGAATTCATCGTAACGGTACATGACTGGGTCCTTAAGCGGCTTGCGAGACCCGCGCGGCGGAGGCCGGCGCGTAGTCAATGGACGGCCCTTGGGCGCGGATGCGCTCACGCAAGCGGAAAGGCCGCGGGCCGCTTTCTGTCTCTTCGATCTCGATCACGTTGACATCGACAACACGGTTGTCGGCCAGCGCCTGCCGACCAGCGGCTTCAATCGCCGCCACAGCATCCTCGTGCCGCGCCAGAAACGCGTCCCTGAGAGAGACCACCCATTCGCCATCTGCGCCGAGCCAGACAGAGATGCCGTCGGTCAGGCGGTTTGCAGTGAGAACCTTGGTCTTGAAAGATGCGGTTTTCATCGTGGCCTCCTCAGGCAGCTTGGGTTTGGCTGGCGGGCTTGGCAGAAGTCTGCTGGCCCGCTGCAATGGGTGTGGAGTTTTCAAAATTGGCGCCGGCGACCGCGTCGCCGATGACGACCATGACCGGACCGGCAAGCTCGGAGCGGTGTTCCAGTGCGGGAAGATCGGCTAGCGTGCCGTGAAACAGCCGCCGGTCGCCGCGCGAGGCGTTCTCGACAATTGCCACGGTCATGTCGGCGGGCAGTCCGGCGTCGATCAGCCGCGTGGCGACGCTGGCCGCCACCGTCCGGCCCATATAGACGCAGAGCGTGGCACCCGAGACTGCAAGTCTTGCCCAGTCGGGCAATGCGGCACCGGTCAGATCATGGCCGGTGGTAAAGACCAGCGATGATGCCACGCCGCGGAGTGTCAGCGGCAGTTCGAAATCGGCGGCGGCAGCAAGGGCGGAGGTGATGCCCGGAACGATCTCGAATGAGACGCCCGCATCGCGCAGCGCCGCCATTTCCTCGCCGGCGCGGCCGAAAACCAGCGGATCGCCGGATTTGAGCCTGACCACGCGCTTGCCTTCACTGCCGAGCCTGACCAGCAATTCATTGATCTCGTGCTGGCTTTTGGAATGGCAGCCCTTGCGCTTGCCCACCGAAATGCGCTCGGCATCACGGCGCCCGAGCGCTACCACCGTTTCAGGCACCAGCGCGTCATAGACGATCGCATCGGCTTCCATCATGGCGCGCTGGGCGCGAAGTGTCAGCAGATCCTCGGCGCCAGGACCTGCGCCGACCAGCCAGATGTGACCCGGCACAGGTTCGCGGCCACGCAGCATGCGGGTGGCGGCGCGTCTTGCCAGCGAGATATCGCCATTGTCGACATGGGTTGCAACATCGGCCTCAAAGAAGCGACGCCAGAACCTGCGACGGGCAACACCGCGTGGCAACAGTCGGTCGACGGCAATGCGGTAGTCCTGGGCGAGACGGGCCAGCGTTCCAAGTGACGGCGAGAGCATCTGGTCGATGCGGGCGCGGATCATCTGCGCCAGAACCGGGCCTGCGCCTTCGGTACCGATCGCAATCGCCACCGGAGCGCGGTTGACCAGCGCCGGGGTCAGGAAATCGCAAAAGGCGGGCTGATCGACTGCATTGGCAGGAATGCGGGCCAGCCTCGCAGCTGCAACGATCTCGCGGTCGAGCGCGGCATCGCCGGTGGCGGCAAACACCAGCGTCGCGCCTTCCAACTGAGTCTTGGAAAACGATGCGCGGACAAGCTCGTAGCCTGCCTTGGCCAGATAGGCCGAATAGTCATCGGCGGGATCGTCCGCATAGGCCACAACCCTGGCTTTCGTATTGGCCAACAGCCTTGCCTTGGCATAGGCCTCCTCGCCATTGCCGAACACAGCAACAGCCTTGTCCGCCACGCGGAAGAACGCTGGGAATACGCTGAGTTTGTCGGTGGCGGCAGCCATATTGCTTCACACTCCTTTGATGTGTCTGCAATATCGCGGTTCGGCCAAGCGAAAAGAAGGAACAAAAGTTCATGCCGCCAAGGCGCGGTACATTCCTATGCTAAGAGACCTTGGCTTGGCAGAAAAACTGACCGGCGCGGGATCGACGCCGGTCATCAAAGCGATCAAATCGCCTTATCCGCGTCGTTCGGTGGCAAATCCGGCCAGAGCCAGAACCGGCAACGTAGCGCCGATCATTGCGGCCGTTGGCCAGCCACCATGGGCAAAGGCCCAGCCACCTACTGCAGACCCGAAAGCGCCACCGGCAAAGAACGTTGCCATGAAGATGCCGTTGATCCGGCTTCTGTGTTCGGCGCTGAGGCCATAAATGGCGCGCTGCCCGACAACGAGATTGGACGTCACCCCGAAATCGAGCACGATTGCCGCCAGCACGAATACACCCAGTGCAAACAGGGAGCCCTCACCGACCACAAGCGTCACCAGAAAGGCGGACGCGACTGCGAGCATTGAGAATAGGGTCACCCGATGGATCCATCCCTTATCGGCCCAGTGTCCCGCAATCGGTGAGGCAATCGCACCAGCGGCTCCTGCAAGCGCAAACAGCGCGATGCCGTCCTGACCAAGCCCGAACCCGGGGCCGGCCAGCACCAGTGGCGTAACCGTCCAGAACAGGCTGAACGCGGCAAAAAGGCAGGCTTGATACAACCCACGGCGGCGAAGAACCGGTTCATTGACAAAAAGATGGCCCAGCGAGGCAATCAGCGCCGGATAGCTCATGCGCGACTGCGGAACCCGCTTCGGCAACAGGAACGCCAGAATCACTCCGATCGCCATCATGGCAACCAGCGAGAAGATAAAGATCGCGTGCCAGGAAAACAGATCCGCCATGAAGCTTGCCAGCGGCCGCGACAGCATGATGCCTGCCATCAACCCGCTCATGACGTTGCCGACGACCCGGCCGCGTGATGCTTCGGGCGCGAGGTGGGCTGCAAAAGGAACCAGAACCTGCACCGCGACCGAACCGATGCCAATCATCAGGGAAGCGATGAGAAATGGTGTGGCAGTTTCCGACAGCGCGCAGCCAAGTGCGGCCAGACCGGCAACTGCGGTCAGGATCAGAACCAGCTTGCGGTTTTCAACCAGATCGCCAAGCGGAACAATGAACAGCAAGCCAAGCCCGTAGCCTATCTGGGTCAGGGTGACCACCAGGCCGGTTGCCGCTTCCGACATGCCGAGCGACTGGCCGATGGGACCAGCCAGCGGCTGTGCGTAATACAGGTTGGCGGCAATCAGTCCGCAGGCGGCGGCAAAGAGCAGCGTGAGCAGACCTGAGAGCGGCCGGCTCTCTTCGGCAACCGCTGTCGCCGAAGCTGAAGGTAATGTCATCGGATATCTCCAGATGTGAGGAACAAAGATCAGCCGATGGCGCGCATCGCAACATCGACAACAAGAACCATCTCCTCCTCACTGCGTCCCGTCTTTCCAACGACACGCATACCCTGCTGGACACAGACGATCATGGCGGCAGCCGCACCCACGTCCATGTCCGTTCTGATCGAGCCATCCGCCTGCCCCTCCCGGATCAGCGTCTCGACAAATTCGTCATTGGTGGCGATCGAGCGCCGCACCTTGTCTGCGGCCTCCTGATCAACCGCTGCAAGCTCAGTGGTCACGCCCACGATCAGACAGCCCTCTATTCCCGCAGGCCCGCTCGAAGCGGCTGCGTAGAAATCCAGCAACCGCTTGAGCTTGTCGCGACCGCTCGCGCCCTGCCCCACCGCGTCATCGCGCAACCGGTTGCGCACTGTCTTGTAGCGATCGAACGCTGACAGCAGAACGCCCTTCTTGTCACCAAACGCCTTGTAGATGCTGCCCGGTGTCAGGCCCATGGCGGCAGTCAGTTCGGAAATAGAGGCGGCATGATAGCCACGCTCGGAAAACACCACGATCGCCTGGTCGAGCGCCGCATCAACGTCAAAGTTCCGTGGCCTGCCGGGTCCACGGATTGTATCGTCAGTCACTTGCGTTGTTTCAGTCATGCGTGCCTAATTAGGAAATGATCGTTTCCAAATCAAGACAAAAATGACTCCGGGTCCAATTTACAGGCACAAGTGGCCACGCTACCCTTGGTAAAAGTCTTAATTGCAAGGATTCCCCAAATTGGAAAATGACAATCTCGCAGCCCGGCTGCTCGAAGTCATGGAGAATGACATTCTGCCGTTGACCAATTCCGGGGTGGATGGAGGCGCCAAGGTCTTTGGTGCGGCCTTGCTGCGCAAATCAGACCTTTCGCTGGTCATCGCCGGAACCAACAACGAGATCGCCAATCCGCTCTGGCACGGTGAAGTCCATACGCTGAAGCAGTTCTATGAACTGGCCGAGCGTCCGGACACAAAGGATCTCATCTTTCTCTCGACGCATGAGCCCTGCTCGATGTGCATGTCGGCGATCACCTGGGCGGGCTTTGACAATTATTACTATTTCTTTAGCCATGAAGACAGCCGCGACGCCTTTGCGATCCCGCACGATCTCAAGATCCTCAAGGAAGTCTTCGGGCTGGAACCAGGCGGCTATCAACGCAGCAATGCCTTCTGGAAAAGCTTCTATATTGCCGACATGATTGCCACGGCGGGCGAAAACGCGCGAGCAGAGTTGTCGAAACGCGCCGACCTCATCCGGGGCGAATATGCGCGGCTGTCAGGCATCTACCAGTCAACCAAGGACGACAACGCCATTCCGCTGAACTGACCCTTCCAAACTCGGCGTTTTGGACCGGACCGGCCGTCGAGGCCGGTCATTCGCCATCGCCAAGCCAAGTCATTTTCAACCCGAGACACAACCATCATGACAGCACCCATTTCCGGCTCGTGCCTTTGCGGCGCCGTCCGCTTTCAGATCGTGGGCAAACTCGAGAGCTTTTTCCTCTGCCACTGCCGGCGCTGCCAAAAGGATACGGGATCGGCCCATGCGGCCAACCTGTTTTCCACAACGGCCGCGCTCGACTGGATTATCGGCAAGGATATGGCGAGAACCTTCCGGCTCCCGGGCACGCGGCACCAGAAGAGTTTCTGCGCGGAATGCGGCTCCGCCCTGCCCTCCGCCGATGCCGACAGCGGGTTGCTGGTCGTCCCAGCCGGAAGCCTTGACGATCCGGCCACCATCCGCCCCAACGCCCATATCTGCGGCGATGCGCGCGCGGAGTGGGACCACGACCTTGAAAGCGTCCCTGTTCTTCCCGGTCTGCCGGGCTCCTGACTTTTCAGATTGAAACAGGCGGATTGCAACAGTCGGCCATTGATCCGGCAGAACTTGCCGTGATGCTTTCCGCATGGAGCGACCAAGCGGCCAGTGACAGAGTTGTGGACAACGGCACCGGCGACGGCGGGACGGTCGCGGGCGCTCCCCGGCTCGGCTAAGCTCTTTGTATGAAACCATCACGCGACATTTCCGGCCTTATCGACATCATGGCGGCACTCCGGCACCCCGAGACCGGGTGTCCGTGGGACATCAAGCAGGATTTCGCTTCGATCAAGCCCTACACGATCGAGGAAGCCTACGAGGTCGCCGACGCGATCGAGCGCAATGACCCCGAGGATCTCTGCGATGAACTCGGCGATCTGCTGCTGCAGGTGGTGTTTCATGCCCGCATGGCCGAAGAGCAGAAGCTGTTTTCGTTTGAAGACGTGGTCGAGGCGATCACCCGAAAGATGATCCGCCGTCACCCGCATGTGTTCGAGCGCTCGGAGGCCGACACGCCGGACAAGGTCAAGGCGCAATGGGCCGAGATCAAGGCAGAGGAAAAGGCCGAACGGCGAGCACGCCGCGCAAAGCGTGGCTTGCCTGAAGTCGAGGCGCCGGGGCAACTCACCGATGTACCCCGCGCCCTGCCTGCCCTGATGGAAGCGCTGAAGCTGCAGGACGCCGCATCAAGAGTGGGCTTTGATTGGGGAGCTGCAGGCCCCGTGCTCGACAAGATCGAGGAAGAAATCACCGAGTTGCGAGCCGAGATCGCCAGCGGCGAGATTGAAAAGGCAGCCGGCGAGTTGGGCGATGTGATCTTCGCCGTGGCCAATCTGGCGCGGCATCTGAAGACCGATCCCGAGGATGCGCTGCGCAACACCAACACCAAATTCCGCAACCGCTTTGCCTATATAGAGGCCGGCCTGGCGAACCTGGGAAAAACGCCCGGCGAAGCCACGCTCGACGAGATGGAAGCGCTGTGGCAGGCCGCGAAGACGCCCTAACAGCCCGCCCCTCAATCCGACATAAATGCCCCTCGGCGTTTGAGCGCATACCGCCCGGGCGAAACGCTGGGCCCCATGCAACCTTTCACCCCGGCAACCGTTGCTGCAGGTCATTGTCCAGCGCTTCGAGGTTTCCATGGCCGGTCGCACGCTTCTGCAGTTCTTTCATTGGTATTTAGCCGACGGCGGAGGTCTCTGGGACGAGGTCGCAGACAAGGCACAGGCGCTCGCCCAAATGGGCGTGACGGACGTGTGGCTGCCACCAGCCTACAAGGGAGCTGCCGGCGGCTATTCGGTGGGTTACGACACCTACGACCTGTTTGATCTCGGCGAGTTTGACCAGAAGGGCACGGTCGCCACCAAGTACGGCGACCGCCAGGCCCTTGAACGCGCCACCAATGCGCTCAAGGATGCGGGCGTAAGCGTCATCCACGATGTCGTGTTCAACCACAAGATGGGGGCCGACGAGAAGGAGCCCGTCCGTGTCCGCCGGGTCAATGCTGAGGACCGGCGGCAGATCGAAGACGAGGAATTCGAGGCTTTGGCCTATACCCGCTTCACCTTTCCAGGGCGCGGCGGAAAACACTCGGAATTCATCTGGGACCAACGTTGCTTCGGCGGCGTAGACCATGTCGAAGATCCCGACGAGGATGGCATCTTCAAGCTCGTCAATGAGTATGGCGACGGCGAGTGGAACACTGAAGTCGACCAGGAAAACGGCAATTTCGATTATCTGATGGGCAGCGATGTCGAGTTTCGCAACCGAGCCGTCTATGAAGAACTGAAGTTCTGGGGAAGATGGCTGGCTGATCAGGTGCCGGTCAACGGGTTCCGGCTTGATGCCGCCAAGCACATTCCGGCCTGGTTCTTCCGCGACTGGATCGGGCACATGCGCGACAGCGTTGATCAGAAGCTGTTTGTGGTCGCCGAGTACTGGCACCCGGATACAAACGCCCTGAAAGCCTATCTCGAGCTGGTCGACCAACAACTCATGCTGTTTGATGTTGGCCTGCACTATCGGTTCCACGACGCTGCGCGCGAAGGCGAAAACTTCGATATGCGCACGATTTTCGACGGCTCGCTTGTAGCCGAGGTGCCTGACCACGCCGTCACTCTTGTCGACAATCACGACACCCAACCGCTGCAATCCCTCGAGGCTGCGGTCGACCCCTGGTTCAAGTCGCTGGCTTACGCGCTAATCCTGTTGCGTGAGCAGGGTGTCCCCTGCATTTTCTATCTCGACCTTTTCGGCGCGCGGTATACCGACAAGGGTGGCGATGGCAATAACTACGAGATCGAGATGCCGGCGGTCGAATGCCTCCCAGCACTCGTCACCGCACGACGCCGTTTTGCCAATGGCCCACAGACAGATCTGTTTGATGATGCTGGTTGCATAGGCTTCATTCGCCATGGCACCGCGGAGGCCCCTGGCTGCGTCGTCGTGATGAGCAACGGGCCGGAGAGGTCCAAATGGTTTGATCTCGGGCCGGATCACGGAGGCCGGTCCTACCGGGATTTTATTGGGCACAGGCAGGATGAGGTGACGACTGACGGTGACGGCAAAGCGGAGTTTCCGGTCAATGGCGGCAGCGTGAGCGTCTGGGTGCGCACGGAACTCGTCTAAACACCACGCTTTTATGAAACCGAGTACTGAGCCTAGAAATCAGTCTCGGGCTTCGGTCCAAGACCAAGCTGCCTGTCGAGGTCATTGCTGTCGGAGACGGTGAACTCGGCGATGATCTCGACCGAGCCGTCTTCGTGGTCAATGCGGTCCTTGACGCGGCCGCGTTCATAAATCCAGGACATGACCTGCAGTTGATTGGAGCCGAGCCGCACTGTCCGGGTGGTCAGTTCACCTGAAATGCGCGCCTCGATGACGGAGAGCAGTGTGCCGACGCCGTCGCCGTTCAAGGCCGACACCACGATGGCTTCGCTTGATCCGGCGCGCGATCTCAGTCCCTCGGCGGCATCTGCTTCCAGCAGGTCAACCTTGTTCCAGACTTCCAGCATCCGTTTTGGCCCGCTCTCGCCAACGCCAAGGCTCTTCAGGATCGCCTCGACATCGTCAGCCTGTGAGGTGCGGTCGGGGTCGGACATGTCGCGCACATGCAGAATCAGGTCGGCCTCCACCACCTCTTCCAGCGTCGCCCGGAAGGCTGCGACCAGATGGGTGGGAAGACTGGAAATGAAACCAACCGTATCGGACAGGATCACGGTCGCGCCATGCGGCAACTTCATGCGCCTGAGCGTCGGGTCGAGCGTGGCAAACAGCATGTCCTCGGCCAGAACTTCCGCGCCGGTCAGCCGGTTGAACAGCGTCGATTTGCCGGCATTGGTGTAGCCCACGAGCGCCACGATCGGGTGCGGCACCTTCTTGCGCTTGGCGCGATGCAATTGCCGGGTGCGGCGAACCTGATCGAGTTCGCGTTCGAGCTTGATGATGCGGTCCTGCAGCAGTCGACGGTCGGCCTCGATCTGGGTTTCGCCCGGTCCACCCATAAAGCCACCGCCGCCGCGCTGGCGTTCAAGGTGGGTCCAGCTGCGAACCAGACGGCCCTTCTGGTAGTTGAGGTGGGCGAGTTCCACCTGCAGCACGCCTTCCTTGGTGGAAGCGCGGCGTCCGAAGATTTCGAGGATCAGGCCGGTGCGGTCGATCACCTTGACCTTCCACTCGGTTTCCATGTTGCGCTGCTGCACAGGTGTCAGCGGATGGTCGACAATGACCAGCTGCGAGCCGGTCTCTTCGATCAGCGCCAAGATCTCGAGCATCTTGCCCTTTCCGAAAAGGGTAGACGGCCTTGGATCGGAAATGGGGACTATGAGAGCTTCGGCGACCTCGAGGTCGATGGCGCCGGCGAGGCCTATCGCCTCTTCCCTGCGATTGGAGTCGGGGCGCTTGACCACGTTGCCGCCGTCGGGGCCACTGCCGGGCGCAGCATTGCGCGTACGCAACGCCGGAACAAGCACGATTGCGCGGGTGACGCCGGACTTGCTGTCCGCGTCGTTGAAATTGCCAGAGCTGTCAACGGTTTCGATTTTAGTTTTCCTGTCAGGCGCCGGTTGCGGCGTCCTCATTTTCAAACATCTGCACAGGCTGGCTTGGCATGATGGTGGAGATCGCGTGCTTGTAGACAAGCTGCGAATGACCATCGCGTCTCAACAGGACACAGAAATTATCAAAAGACGTGACCACACCGGTCAGCTTCACCCCGTTGATCAAGAAGATCGTCAGGGAAATTTTCTGCTTCCGAACCGTATTGAGAAAAAGATCCTGCAGGTTTTGTGAACGCTCCGCCATTGCGCCTTTTCATCCGTCTTTTTATTGCCTGCTACATGCAGGTCATTACCGCACTTGTCCGGTCCTTGCTGACACTCGCCTTTCCCACAAATGGAAAAAGGCGCACCGAAGCCATAAGGGCTTACGTTACGTCAAGTCCCGAACATTCCCACTCCCTCTGACAGACAGATAAGGTCGTCTTGCCGCTGACAGAAATTCGCTTGTCCGAACAACTAATAGAAGACCATTGTTGCAGGGGTTTGTAAACACTTGTTTTTGCGGGCGCAGTACGGCGCCACCTTTTGGACGTCCCGCTATGAGGGATCCATTGGGTCCGTCCTGCGATCACAGGTAGTGCCAATCGAGCCGTCGCAGAGGCAGCAATTGGTGATTCTAGCGGCTCATCCAGTAGCGGACATTGAGCACCGCAAACACAATCATGACCTCCAGCCGCCCCAACGTCATGATCAACACAGCGGTCAGCTTTGCCGAGATCGGCATGGCCTGGAATTGCGGCCAGACCTGATTTGCCGGCGCCGTGACGTAGGACGGTGGAATAAGCGCCTCATAGGCCGGTCCGGCATTGGAGAAAAATGCGATCGCCATGGTGATGCCGCCTTCGAAGTCGGTGGCCTGGAAGGTCAGCGCCATGGCGCCGAAGGCCACGATCAGCAGCGACAACGAGAAATAGGTCCAGATCGCCCGCATGCTTTGCTCATCAATGATCTGCCGGCCAAAGCGCAGATTGGTGACACTGCTGGGATAGATCAATTGATTGAGTTCGCGGGCGGAATGGACCGCCATCGCGACAACCCGGTAAATCTTGAAACCGCCGGTGGTCGAGTAGATGCCACCGCCGACAAGCACGATCATCAGCACGATGATATCAGGCCAAAGTGCTATGACCCCGGGCCGGCTCTCGATGCCGCTGGTGGCGACAAGCGACGTCGAGGCGAGCAGGCTTTCGATGAAAATCGGGCCAAGGTCCGCCCCGCCCGATACCGCGGACAGGCGCGCGGCATAGAGAACCGCGACCCCGAGTATCACGATGGCAATCACCACGATCTCCGGATTGCCTGTAAAAAACTGCTTTGGCGCGCGCAGCAGCCGCCTGCGCCAGAACACGCTGACCGTGCCGATCATCAGGCCGATCGCCAGCACCAGCTGCGCCAGCGGACCGGCATGATTTTCCAGTGCACCTTCAAACGGCAGGAAGCCACCGGTGGCAATCACCACCATCGACAGCATCGCCGAATGGGGACCGTTCACACCGGCCAGCATGAGGCCCACAAAAATGATGAAGGTGATGAGGGCGTATTGTCCGAGCACTTCGCGGAACTCGCCAAGGTCGATGGTCATGTTGCTGGCATTGCCGGTGATGATGCGCCGGTCGCCAGCCGGCAGACCGCCGAATCCGCCCGGCGCCAGCACATGGATGATCGACAACAGCGTCAGGAAGCCGCCATACCACTCGATCGAGGCGCGCCAGAACAAAAGCGCCTGCGGTGTGGTTTCGCGCGACAGAAGCGTCGCGCCCGAGGTGGTAAGCGCCGAGACTGCCTCGAACCAGGAATCAACCCAGCCAAGCCCTGCGAGCGTCTTGAACGACACCGCGGCGATCATCGGCACCAACACCCACATCGCCACCAGTGCCACATAGCCCGACGCCCGACCCAATCGCCGTTCGAAGCCCGAGATCGCCCCGAGAACCATCAGGGCTGCAAAAACACCCAACGCACCGACGAGCAGCATCGACAGGGCGAGATCACGCATGCCATCGGCAATGGCAAACAGCACAGCGGGGACGACAAGCGTGAAAAGACCCGCAACCGCAACTGCCAGAACGTGCAGTATACCGAGCATGGGCTCAGAAAAACTCGAGGCTTACACGGAACATCTGCTCCACATGACGCACCGATTCGACCGCCGCGAACATCACCACCCGGTCTTTCGCCTTGATCTTGACCGAGCCATCCGGACGCAGCACCTGCTTGTCACGATAGATGGCGCCGATGCGCACACCATCGGGCAGATCAAGGGCGCGCAGCGGCTTGCCGACCAGTGGAGAGGTTTCCAGCGCTTCCGCCTCGATCACTTCCGCAGCACCCTTCTGCACCGAGTAGACCGCACGAATGCGGCCACGGCGGACATGCTGGAGAATCTTGGAAATGGTCACCGCACGCGGGTTGATATGGGCGTCGATCCCAAGCGTCTTGGTGAACGACTGGTAGGACGGATTGTTGATCAGGGCCAGATTGGCCTTGCAGCCCAATCGCTTGGCCATCACCGATGACAGGATGTTGACCTGATCGTCATTGGTCAGCGCCACCATCAGATCCGCGTTCTGGATATCGGCTTCGACCAGAATGTTCTGATCGAGTGATGATCCATTGAGCACGACGGTGCGCGAAAGCGAATCTGCGATGGAAACGGCTCGGCCGCGGTCGGCCTCGATGATCTTGACCTTGGTCTTTGGCTGCCGGTCTTCGATGGCTGCCGCCACGTAATAGCCGATATTGCCACCACCGGCGATGACGATACGCCCGGCCTCCTGCTCCTCGTGACCAAACAGGCCAAGCGTGCGGCGGACATGATCCTTGTCACACACGACATAGGCCAGATCACCGGTCTCGAGCTGATCGGACGAATGCGGCACAAAGAGTTTCTCATTGCGCCAGACGCCAACCACGGTGGCGAGCAGGTCGGGAAACAGTTCACTCAACTGCACCAGCGGCGTGTTTACCACCGGGCAATCCTCAAGGCACTCGATGGCTACCATCGCAACCTTGTCATCGGCAAAGCGGACAGCGTCTGTCGCACCCGGCAGCGCGATCCGGCGCAGCACCATCTGGCCGACCTCGACTTCGGGCGAGATGATCACATCGATGGGCATGTGGTCGCGGGAAAACAGATCGGCCCAATGGGATTTCAGATAGGACTGGGCGCGGATGCGGGCGATCTTGGTCGGCACATTGAAGATCGAGTGCGCGACCTGACAGGCCACCATGTTGATCTCGTCATAGAGCGTGACCGCAATGATCATGTCGGCCTGATCGGCACCAGCCTGAGCGAGCACGTCAGGATGGGCTCCGTGCCCGACATAGCTTCGCACATCAAGCGTGTCGCGGATTGCCTGGACAAGCGTGGCGGAGGTGTCGATCACCGAGACATCGTTGTCCTCGGCTGCCAGCCGCTCGGCGATGCCGTAACCGACCCGTCCCGCACCGCAAATGATGACTTTCATTGCTGACCCCTTAAGCGCCAATCCGTTTGCGCGGCCAAGACCGCTTTGCGCCGCTTATACGCCAAGCGATTTCAATTTGCGATGCAGGGCGGACCGTTCCATCCCGACAAATTCGGCGGTCCTTGAAATGTTGCCGCCAAAACGGTTGATCTGGGCAATCAGATAGTCCCGCTCGAACAATTCGCGCGCTTCACGCAAGGGAAGCGTCATGATGTGGTTCGACCCCGCAGCCGATGTCTTGGGCAGCATGTCAGATACATCATCTGGCAGCATGTCGGCGCTGATAACCGTTTCCGGGCCATCGGACCTCGCCAGAATCATCAGCCGTTCCATATAGTTGCGCAGCTGCCGGATATTTCCAGGCCAGGTGTGGGCCTGGATCACCGCCAGCGCGTCATCGCCGATCCGCCGGTTCCTGATGCCTGCCTGCTCGGAGACCTGGCGCATGAACATGTCGACGAGGAACGGAATGTCCTCGCGCCGCTCGCTGAGCGAGGGCACCTTGACCGGCACCACCGCGAGACGGTGATAGAGATCCTCGCGGAACTCGCCTGCGGCAATAAGCTCCTCAAGATTGCGCGCGGTCGATGACAGGATGCGCACATCCACCTTGACCCGTTTCGTGCCGCCGACGCGCTCGAACTGCTGGTCAACGAGCACCCGCAGGATCTTGCTCTGGGTGCCGCGCGGCATGTCGGCCACTTCGTCGAGATAGAGAATGCCACCATGGGCTTCCTCAAGCGCGCCAACCTTGCGCTCGTGGCTTGCAGCACTTTCGGTTCCGAACAGCGCCACTTCCATCCGCTCGGGCGTGATGGCAGCGGCATTGAGCACGACGAACGGGCCGCCGGCCCGCGCCGATTTGCGGTGGATCAGCCGCGCCACCAGTTCCTTGCCGGAACCCGAAGGACCGAGAATCATCACGCGACTGTTTGTCGGCGCGATCTTGTCGATGGACTGCTTGAGCTGGGAGACGGCGACCGAGGTTCCGATGAGTTCGACCGGATCGCCGGAGCGCTTCTTCAGTTCGGTGACTTCACGCTTGAGATTGGAAGTCTCAAGCGCCCTTTCGGCAACCAGCAGCAGGCGGTCGGCCTTGAAGGGCTTCTCGATGAAGTCATAGGCGCCGCGCTGGATCGCCGAGACCGCGGTTTCGATGTTGCCGTGACCGGAAATCATCACCACCGGCAGTTCGGGATAGCGCGCCTTGATCTCGTCAAGCAGCGCCAGTCCATCGAGACGGCTGCCCTGCAGCCAGATATCGAGAAAGATAAGACGTGGAACGCGGTCCGAAATCGCAGCCAACGCGGAATCGCTGTCAGCCGCAGTTCGGGTTTCGTGCCCCTCGTCATCCAGTATGCCCGATACGATCTCGCGTATGTCGGCTTCGTCATCTACGACCAGAATGTCAGACGCCATCTGCCGGTTCCCTTTCGTTTTCTTCTTGTTCTTCGCTGGCATGCGCGTCCACCGGGAGGCGGACTGTAATCATTGCACCCTTGCCTTCATCAACTTCCGCCGGCGCGTCCCGCAACTGGATCGTGCCACCATGGTCATCAATGATCTTCTTGACGATGGCGAGCCCCAGGCCGGTGCCCTTGTCACGCATCGTCATGTAGGGCTCAAGCAAGCGGTGCCGGTTTTCACCCGGCAGGCCACGGCCGTTGTCGATGATGTCGACAACGTACTCGCGCTCATCGGGTGAGAGCTGCGCGCGCACGATGATGGTCTTGCCGGACCGTTCCTGATCAGACGGGACAGCATCGATTGCCTCGGTGGCGTTCTTGACGAGATTTCCAAAAGCCTGCCCGAGCATTCGCGGGTCGAAATTCCCCACAAGCGGAACGTCTGGAAAGTCGTTGACGAAATCAATGTCGGACCGGCTGACCTCGCGCAGGAACGCGGCATCCTTGAGGATCTCGCGCAAGTCGGTGTTGACCTTCGACGGCTTGGGCATGCGGGCAAAGGACGAGAATTCATCAACCATGCGCCCGATGTCCTCGACCTGACGAACGATGGTGTTGGTGCATTGGTCGAAAATGGCGCGGTCGTCCTCAGGGATCTGCTTGCCATAGCGGCGGCGAATGCGCTCTGCCGAAAGCTGGATCGGCGTCAGGGGATTCTTGATCTCGTGGGCAATGCGGCGGGCGACATCGGCCCAGGCGGTGGAGCGCTGCGCAATCACAAGGTCAGTGATGTCGTCCAGCGTCACGACGAAGGATTCGAGCCCGTCATGGGTTTCCTCGCGGGAAACCTTGACGTTGAGGGTGCGTTCCTTGCCGCCACGATGAAGCGTCACCTGGCTGATCGCAGCCGAACGCGGCCGCATCGATGCTTCCGCCAAGACGGTCTCCAATTCCGGCGCCAGATGAGTGAAATGATTGTCGATGACATCGGCTTCGCCACCGCCCAGAATTTCGCATGCCGAGCGGTTGGCGATTGTTACCGCGCCATGGTGATCAACACCGACGACACCTGCCGATACGCCGGACAACACGGCTTCGGTGAACCGGCGGCGGTCATCGATCTGGTCCTTGGCCGACAGGATCTCGTCGCGTTGGGTCCGGATCTGCACAATCATGTTGTTGAATGTCTGCGCCAGCGAACCAACGTCCCCGTCGGATGCATGGACCGGCACAACGACATCGAGATTGCCGCTTGCAACATCGTCGGAAGCACCAATCAAAATGCGGATCGGACGGACCAGGCGGTCGGCCACGGCAATCGCAGTCCAGATTGCCGACAGAAGAACGATCAGGGCAAATCCGAGATAGAGAATGCCGAACGCGAGTTGCAGCGATGCCCGCCCCTCTTCCAGGGTCTGGTATTCTTGGGTTGCCTCTTCCATCAGCCGCATCGAGCGCATGACTTCGGGATCGACCACACGGACGGTGTAGAGAAGGGCGCCGCTGATCTGCTGCAAGGGTATGAGTGCCCCAACCAGGTTGGTAACACCCGGCGGGATCAGTGTCGGCTGTCCCTTGACCGCATCCTTGAGTGCCTGTTCCGGCACGGCGGGCAATGGCCGCTCGGTCTCGATGTCGGCCTGCAGGATGACACTGCCATCGTCGCGGACGAGAAAGGCGCCCAGAAGACCGCGTCCGGTTGCCTGGCGCGTCATGAACTGAGCGAAGCCAACCCGGTCTAGCGAATAGAGAGACCGGGCGTTATCCATGTCATTTGCCATGGACACGGTCTGCCCCTGCAGAAAGCGCGCATTTTCAAGAACATAGGCTTGCGCTACGGAAAGCGAGGAGTTGACGATCGACTTGGTGCGTATCGAGAACCAGCGATCGAGCCCCACATCAAGCGTTACCGAGGCAACGATGGCGACCAGGATCGCGGGTAGAATCGCCACGATCGAGAACAGCCCGACGATGCGTATATGCAGTTTCGCGGCCGCCTTGCCCCGTCGTCTGGCCTTGAGCAAGGCGCGGATTTCGAGAAACACCAGCGTGACCAGCCCGACAACGAAAACCAGATTGATCGCCACCGCCGCGAGCACCACCTGATCAACAGGTTCAATCGGCGTCAGCCCAAGCAGAATCGCGAATGAAACGAGAGCGCTCAGGAACGCCGAGATAACCAGCGCAATGCCCGGAAGTGTAAACAGGTTACGGCGACCGCCGGCGGCATCGCCATGGATACCACCACCTTCAGGCCCCATGGAACCGAGCCCCAGAGCGGGGGAGTTGCGGCTGGTATCTGTCAAGCCGGCATGAGCCGGTCCGGACGCCGTTTCGATTGCCATGTGTTGCTTGTCACCCCAATTGCGTTCGGACTCTATCGTTGCGAAGAAGCAACAGAATGTGGCGAAAATGCAACTTATGGACAAGGCCTGTCAAGCGGGGCCGAAGGTCTCCCGGGGATTTAAACCGGACGCGGGGACCGGTACACAGTCACGCCGAGTTCACGGATTTTCTTGCGCAGTGTGTTTCGGTTGAGCCCCAAGAGATCCGCGGCCTTGATCTGATTGCCGCGCGTCGCGGTCAGCGCCGCCAGGATCAAGGGATATTCAACTTCCTCCAGCACACGCTGATAGAGGCCGGAGGGTGGAAGTTCCTCGCCAAAGCCGGAGAAATAGCGGCGCATGTTTTCTTCCACCGACTGGGCAATGGTGGTCGGGCCCATTGAGGTCGAGCCCTGAGGCGACGCGGGCTCGGGCGATTCGATCCTGAGTTCGTTGTCGATGATCTCGCGCGTGATGACGTCCTGCGGATAGAGCGCCATCACGCGGCGGACGACATTTTCCAGCTCACGCACGTTGCCCGGCCACGGGTAAGCCTTGAGCAGATCGAGCGCCTCGCCGTCAAACCGCTTGGCATCGAGCCCCTCACCCACCGCCCCGCGTACGAAATGGCGCACCAGATCCGGCACGTCCTCGGCGCGGTCCCTGAGCGCAGGCAGGCGCAAGGGAACGACATTGAGGCGGTAGAACAGATCTTCGCGGAACAGGCCCTGATTGATCAGGATCTTGAGATCCTTGTTGGTGGCAGCCACGATGCGCACATCGGTCTTGATCGGAGTCCGTCCGCCTACGGTGGTGTATTCACCCTGCTGCAGCACGCGCAGGAGCCGGGTCTGGGCATCCATCGGCATGTCGCCGATCTCGTCGAGGAACAGTGTTCCGCCTTCGGCCTGCTCAAAGCGGCCGGTCGAGCGGTTCTGCGCGCCGGTGAAAGCCCCCTTCTCGTGTCCGAACAGCTCGGATTCAATCAGGTCCCGTGGGATGGCTGCCATGTTGATGGCAACGAACGGACCGTTGCGCCGCTTGCCGTAATCATGGAGTGCGCGGGCGACCAATTCCTTGCCTGTTCCGGATTCGCCGGTGATCATCAGGGTCAGATCGGTCTGCATCAGACGGGCGAGAACCCGGTAGATTTCCTGCATCGCTGTCGAACGTCCGACCAGCGGCATGCCTTCAGTGGTTTCCTCGGGCTGCGCCACCAGCTTGCGCGGTTCAGACAGCGCCCGGCCGATGGTGCCGATCATCTCGGTCAGATCGAACGGCTTTGGCAGATAATCATAGGCGCCGCCTTCCGACGCCTTGATCGCCGTCATGAAGGTGTTCTGCGCGCTCATTACCAGCACCGGCAGATCAGGCCGCGCCCTGCGGATCCTCGGCAGCATGTCGAACGCATTCTCATCGGGCATGATCACGTCGGTGATGACGAGATCGCCGTCGCCGGCAGAGACCCAGCGCCAGAGTGTCGCGGCATTGGAGGTAATGCGCACATCGTAGCCGGCCCGGGTCAGGGCCTGGTTGAGAACGGTGCGGATCGCTGCATCATCGTCAGCGACAAGAATGGTGGCTTTGCCCATCGGTTCAGTCCTTTTTTCCGGGCGCCCTGCCCTTGGAAGACGGCAGCGGCTTTACGGGCCGGCCGTCGGGCGAAACCGGCATCAGAATTCGGAAGGTGGTTTTGCGGCTCTGGCTGTCACATTCAACGATGCCGCCATGACCGCCGATAATCTTGGCGACTAGGGCAAGCCCGAGGCCGGATCCGTTTGTCTTGGTGGTGATGAACGGATCGAAGAGGTGCGAGATGAGATCGGCCGGTACGCCGGGCCCGTTGTCCTGCACGCAGAACTCGAGCGGCAACGAGACCTTTTCACGGGTGCCCGCCACCGAAAGCCTGATCCCGGGCCGATAGGCCGTGGTCAGCACGATCTCGCCATTGGGATCATCGCCGATCGATTCGGCTGCATTCTTGACCAGGTTGAGAAAGATCTGAACCAGCTGGTCCCGGTTGGCATAAACAGGTGGCAGCGAAGGATCATAGAGCTCGACAAACTTGATCTTGCGGGCAAAGCCGGCCTTCGCCACAGCTTTGACATGGTCGAGCACCGAGTGAATGTTGACCGGCACCCGGTCCACCGGCCGCTCGTCGGAGAAGATCTCCATGCGGTCGACCAGCGACACAATGCGGTCGGTCTCGTCGCGGATCAGCCGGGCCAATGCCCGGTCTTCATCGCCAACCGACATTTCAAGCAACTGGGCTGCGCCGCGAATGCCTGACAGCGGGTTCTTGATTTCATGGGCCAGCATCGACGCGAGGCCAGTGACCGAGCGCGCCGCGGCGCGATGGGTGAGCTGACGGTCGATCTTGTCGGCCATCGAGCGTTCCTGGAACACCACCACCACGTTGCCTGGCAGGCCCGACACCGGGGCGACGTAGAGATCGACAAGCTTGTCGCTGCCCAACCTCGGAGAACTCAGATCAACCCGGTACTCGTTGACCCCGGCGCGACGCTCGCGCACCTGTTCGATCAGCTCGAGAAGCGGGCTTCCGAACGGGATGAACGCGTCGAGCTTGTGCCGGCCAAGATGAGCAGCACTGGCTGCGAAGAAGGATTCCGCTTCCCAATTGGCAAAACAGACAACGCTGTCGCCATCGACCATGATCACCGGGTGCTGAATGGCATTGAGCACCATATTGGCCGTATCGGCGTCAATGGTTGCAACCTGATCGGCAAGCTTGTCACTCACGCGGCACTCTCCATCATCGAAGGCGAATTGGCCGCAGCGTCCAACACATCGGCGAAAATGCCCAGAACTTCATCAGCGCTGTCGGATGTCATCATTCTGACCTTCTGTGCCGCGGGCGTTTGAGGCGCCAAAGTGTCGAGATACCAGCCAATATGCTTGCGGGCATGGCGGACTCCGACGTCATCGCCATAATGGTTGACCATCAACCGGTAATGCTCGATCGCCACCGCATTGCGGGCTCTCTGATCCGCGGGAACGTCACTGGACCCGGCGAGCTCACCGCAAATCCACGGTTGGCCTTGCGCCGCACGCCCTACCATGACGGCATCCGCACCCGACCGGCGCAGACACTCTGCGATGTCGGCGCGAGACCCAACATCGCCATTGGCGATCAGCGGAACCGTGACCGCCTCGCGAACCCGGGCGATGGCGTCCCAGTCTGCAGTCCCCTTGTAGAACTGCATGCGGGTGCGGCCATGGATGGTGATCATCTGCACGCCAGCCGCTTCGGCACGGGCAGCAATCAGCGGTGCATTGAGACTGTCGTGATCCCAGCCGAGACGCATCTTGAGCGTCACCGGCACCGAGACCGCCTTGACTGTCGCTTCGATCAGATCAAGCGCGTGATCGGGATCGCGCATCAGCGCCGATCCGGAATAGCCACCGGTCACCTTCTTGGCGGGACAGCCCATATTGATGTCGATCATCGCAGCGCCATTGGCTTCGGCGATCTTAGCCGCCTCGCCCATCCACCAGGCCTCACGGCCGGCAAGCTGGACGACATGCGGATCAATGCCATCGCCGCGCAAGCGCACATGCGATTCGGCCCGGTCCGTCACCAGCTCACGGCTCGCCACCATTTCGGTAAACACCAGCCCTGCCCCATGCCGCCAGGCCAATTGCCGAAACGGCAAATCGGAAATGCCAGACAGCGGCGCAAGAAACACCCGGTTTCGCGCGGTCACCGGCCCGATCTGAAGCGGCTGGTTGATGATGGTATCAATGCCCTGCATGCGTTTCGTGCAACTTTCTCTGCTGCCGCTTTTTTAGACAAATATAGGGGGATTGCCAAGGCGAATTCGCTCGGGCGCCGAGAAAAATGCAAAAGAGCTTTTTTCCGGTTAACGCAAGCCCTAAACACATCTTGAGTTTGCAAGCTTGCCGCCAAATCCAGCCTCTGGAGTATATAGCCATGATCAATGAGAAGCGCTCGCGCGAGCAAATGCCTGATGTACGCACCGGCAACGGCTACGATGTGCACCGGCTGGTTCCCGGCAGCTTTGTCACATTATGTGGCGTGGAAATTCCGCATGATCAAAGACTTGACGGGCATTCGGATGCGGATGTCGGCCTGCATGCGCTGACTGATGCGCTGCTCGCGACCTGCGCAGCCGGCGATATCGGCGATCATTTTCCCCCTTCCGATCCGCAATGGCGCGGGGCGGCATCCCACATCTTTCTCAGTCACGCCGCAGCTCTTGTCCGCGAAGCCGGCGGCGTGATCATGAACGCCGATGTCTCGTTGATCGCGGAAGAACCGAAGATCGGCCCGCACCGCCTGGAGATGCGCGAGGCACTTGCCCGGATTCTCGGCATTTCACAAGATCGCTGCTCGGTAAAGGCCACGACCAATGAAACCATCGGCTTTATCGGTCGCCGAGAGGGAATCGCTGCGATCGCAACGGCCACGGTGGTCTTTGGGGACCGGCCATGAGCGAAAGTGTCAGGAGCGAAGCGACGGTGCTGGACGAAACTCGTGGCGACTGCAGCCGGCTGGCGCAGGAGATCATCGACACGTTCCCGGACCTCGGCGCGATGGTGGCAACGGCCGAATCCTGCACCGGCGGGCTTATCGCCGGAGCGATCACCGATATTGCCGGATCGTCAGCCGTATTCGACCGCGGCTTTGTCACCTACTCCAACCAAGCCAAGCAGGACATGCTGGGCGTTCGCGAGAAGACGCTCGAAGCGTTCGGCGCAGTCTCGGCCCAGGTTGCAACCGAAATGGTGCTTGGCGCACGGCGGCGCTCGCGTGCGGACTTCGCGGTATCCGTCACCGGTGTCGCCGGACCGGGTGGCGGCTCGGCAACCAAGCCGGTCGGGCTCGTCTGGATGGGGCTGTCTGGCCCCGGCGATCTGACCAGTGCCGTCGAATTGCGCTGGGACCCGTCCTGGAGCCGCGACATGATCCGCGCGGCAACCGTGCGGGCCGCACTTGAAGCGCTTATCGGCAGAGCGGCACTTGGATCAGAATCTCAGGGAACCCCGGCCTCGCCGTAGACTTCCCGGGCGCGCTTTTCAAACGCCTCGGCAAACATGCGGAAGGCGCGGTCGAACATTGATCCCATCAGCGCGCCGAGCACCCTGCTCTTGAACTCGTAATCGATGAAAAAGCGAACGTCACAGCCGCCGTTCTCATTCTGCTCGAAGCGCCATTCATTGTTGAGATATTTGAACGGGCCGTCGAGATACTTGACGTCGATGGCGAGCTCTTCTGGCTTGAGCAGCACCTGGCTGGTGAAGGTCTCGCGGATCGCCTTGTAACCCACGGTCATGTCGGCAACCAGCAAGGACTTGCTGTCACCTTCCTTACGCGAGCGGACATTGAGCGCGTCGCACAGCGGCAGGAACTCAGGATAGCGCTCGACATCGGCGACAAGATCGAACATCTGGCGCGGGGAGTGAGGAACCTTGCGTGTGGTTTGGTAAGTTGGCATGGAATGCAGCTAATCAACCGAAACGGTCATGGCAAGTAGCCGGGTGGTCTCTGCCCGAGATTTCAACACGCAAACCGGAACATTCTGCCCAAATGCCGCGAGATTTTGTTCGATCTCCGGGCTTTCCGTCTTCTCGAAATTCCAGATGTAAGCGACGAAGTCGCGGTCCAGCCTTTCCGGGCAGCCATCTGCCATATCCGGGCGGGACCGGCCGCGAAATTTCAACCAGCGCGAGACCACGCCATAGAGCGCAACCCAGCGCGGCAGACGCAGCCAGAGCACGAGATGGGTACGCGGCAGTCGCACCGGCAGGGTGCCCGGGCTTGTGCCATCAAGGATCCAGCGCTCCCGGGCCACGATATCCAGCAATTTTGCCATCGCATCCCTCCGGCGCCGCAACTGCCAGCCCGGCAACCAGAAGATTTCCCGGTCCATGGAAACATGTGGCAGGCTGAAACGCCCCGCCAGTTCTCTTGCAAGCGTGCTCTTGCCGCTTCCGGCACAGCCGATGACAAGCACCCGCTCTGCCGTTTTCAAGCGGCCAGCCGCCTCGTCAATCGTGATTGAAATCGTCACGCCGCATCCCCGCAATGAAAATCCCCGCCGACGGGTCCGACGGCGGGGATTAAAGGAAGCGGATCTGGATGTCTATTCAGCCGCGGACAGCGCTCTCGCGTCCCGGTTCGCCTTCAACCGCGCGAAATCATCACCAGCGTGGTGCGACGAGCGGGTCAACGGGCTGGAGGATACCATCAGGAAGCCCTTGGTGTAGGCGATCTTCTCGTAGCTCTTAAACTCGTCCGGAGTGATGAAGCTCATCACTTCATGGTGCTTGCGGGTCGGCTGCAGGTATTGGCCGATGGTCATGAAGTCGACATCGGCCGAGCGCAGATCGTCCATCAGCTGCAGCACCTCGTTGCGCTCTTCCCCGAGGCCCACCATGATGCCTGACTTGGTGAACATGGTTGGATCCAGCTCCTTGACCCGCTGCAGAAGCCGCAACGAATGGAAATAACGGGCGCCGGGGCGCACCGTCAAATAATTGCCGGGAACGGTTTCGAGATTGTGGTTGAAGACGTCGGGCTTGGCCGCCACGACGCGCTCGAGCGCACCAGGCTTGCGCAGGAAATCAGGCGTCAGGATTTCAATCGTCGTCTCTGGCGATGCCGCACGGATGGCCCGGATTACCTTCTCGAAATGCTCGGCGCCGCCATCGTCGAGATCATCGCGGTCGACCGAGGTGATGACCACGTGCATCAGGCCCATCTTCTTGACGGCCTTGGCGACGTTCTCCGGCTCGTTCATATCCAGCGCGTTGGGCTTGCCGGTGATGACATTGCAGAAGGCGCAGGCGCGGGTGCAGATCTCGCCCATGATCATGAAAGTGGCGTGCTTCTTGTCCCAGCACTCGCCAATATTGGGGCAGCCGGCTTCCTCACAGACCGTAACGAGGTTGTGCTCCTTCACGATCGATCGGGTTTCCTGATAACCCTTCGAGTTTGGCGCCTTGACCCTGATCCATTCGGGCTTGCGCTTGACCTCTGTGTCCGGACGCGCCTGCTTTTCCGGATGCCGGACGCGCTTGACCTCGGGCTTCAGGGTATCAGGCTTGGTGACGTCGAGAATGGTGACCATCGGGAGGTCCTTTGTAAGCGTTGTGGTTCAGCTGCGCTTGGAGCGGCCGAAGACCCAGAGGATCAGGACGGCACCGACGATGGCGACAACCAGATTTCCGGCAAATCCGTAGTAGTTGATGTTGAGCACGCCGGCGAGCGCGCTGCCGACGAAGGAACCGGCTATGCCGACCAGCATGTTTGTGAACAGCCCGTGGTCGCGGTTCATGGCGCGCTCGGCGACATAGCCCGCGATCAGGCCAATCAGCAGAAGACCGAAGAAGCCAACGCCCGGCATGGACATGAACCCCATCTGTGTTTCCATCATCTCCGTCTGTCTCCTTTGGCCGCGTCATCAAGCGCGCGCATGATCAACCAGAATGTAAGACCGAGCAGCAGCCCCATCAATGCCAGGATGGCAGATACCGCAGTGATTCCTGCCAATCCCTCAAGCCGGACCGCCCCGAACTCGACCGCGCCGCGACCATTAAGGGCCGCAAGACCAGCCAGAGCACCAAGAATCGCGCCGCCAATGGCTGGCATCACGACGATCCGGGGCACTTTCACGCGTTGAGCGCCCGCCCGTAGGCGTCAAGCACGCTTTCTTTCAGCGTCTCCGAAATGGTCGGGTGCGGGAAGATGGTGTGCATCAGGTCTTCCTCGGTGGTCTCGAGGTTCATCGCCACGACAAAACCCTGAATCAACTCGGTGACTTCCGCGCCGACCAGATGGGCGCCGAGCAGTTCACCGGTCTTCTTGTCGAAGATGGTCTTGACCATGCCCTGGTCTTCGCCGAGCGCAATCGCCTTGCCGTTGGCAACAAACGGGAAGCGGCCGACCCGGATGTCCAAGCCCTGCTCCTTGGCCTTGGCTTCGGTCAGGCCGACGCTCGCCACTTGCGGGTTGCAATAGGTGCAACCGGGGATCTTGAGCTTGTCCATCGGGTGAACATTGGGCAGGCCTGCTATTTTTTCAACACAGATCACTGCCTCGTGTTCGGCCTTGTGGGCCAGCATTGGCGGACCGGCGACATCGCCGATTGCGTAAATGCCCGGCACATTGGTCTTGCCGTAGCCGTCAATGACGATGCAGCCGCGATCGGTTTTGACGCCAAGCGTTTCAAGGCCGAGATTTTCGATATTGCCCTGCACACCGACTGCCGAGATCATCCGGTCTGCCGTGATCTTTTCAACTTTGCCGTCCTTGAATTCGACATGGGCGGTGACAGAATCCGATCCCTTTTCGACCTTCGTTACCTTGGCTTCCAGCAGGATCTTCATGCCCTGCTTGTCGAACTGCTTCTTGGCGAAGGCGGAAATCTCTGCGTCCTCAACCGGCATCACGGTCTTCATGACTTCGACCACGGTCACGTCCACACCCATGGTGCGGTAGAAGGAGGCAAATTCGATGCCGATGGCGCCGGAGCCCATCACCAGCAGCGATTTCGGCATCTTCTCGGGCTTCATCGCCTCGAAATAGGTCCAGATCAGCTTGCCGTCGGGCTCGATGCCGGGCAGCGCCCTGGGACGCGCGCCTGTGGCGACAACGATGTGCTTGGCGGTGTAGGTCCCCTCGCCCAGCGTGTTCTTCGGAATCGGGCCCTGCGGCTCGACGATCTTCTTGGTGGTCTTCGCAACGACGATCTCGCCCGGTTTGGTGAGTTTCGCCTCACCCCAGATCACGTCGACCTTGTTCTTCTTCATCAGGAAGCCGACGCCGCCGTTCATGCGTTCGGCAATGCCGCGCGAGCGCTTGACGATAGCCTCGATATCCGGCGTCACGGTGCCTTCGAGCTTAAGGCCATAATTCTTGGCGTGTTCGGAGAGATGCAGCACCTCGGCCGAGCGCAGCAGCGCCTTGGTCGGGATGCAGCCCCAGTTGGAGCAGATGCCGGCCAGGTGTTCGCGTTCGACCACGGCCGTCTTCAGCCCGAGTTGGGCAGCGCGGATGGCCGCGATATAGCCGCCTGGGCCCGAGCCGATGATGATCACGTCGTAATTATTGGCCATGGAACAGTCTCCTCAGTGTGCGGGTGCCGGTGCGCCGCGCAGGTTTGGGCGCGTCAGAAGCACCCAGTGCGCGGCGGCGTGGTTATCGTTGAATGCGATGAATGGGGCGCGGTCCTGCTGTTCAAAGCCGAGGCTTTGGTAAAGCGCCAGTGCGCGGATATTTGCGCTGTCCGTGATGATCGAGGACGGGCCGGTGGCGCGGGCGAGCTCAGCCTCGACCAGCGCCCGACCGATGCCCTGTCCGCGAAAGCGAGTGTAGACCGCGACGCTGTCGATCATCCGGGTGCCAATGGCCCGGGATTTCAGCGACTCCAATGGCTCAAGCACCGGGTCGGGCAAGCCCTGATCGCCGGGGCCGCCGATCAGCTCAAACGACAGCGACATGCCGGCGATGCCGTCATCCGTCTCCGCGATCAGCACATTCTTCCAAGAAAAGGGCCCGTCGATGAAGGCGTAGCCGTCGCGGCCAAATTCCAGCGGCCGGTCATAATTACCGTCGCTGACGCCCACCTGCAGCACATGCGACGCCAGTCCCGATGACGCAATGTCATCGAGAATGACGATATCTGCACTGTCAGCGCGCCTGGCTGGGCGAATATGCAAGGCCTGCTCCTGTCATGTCCGGTGTTCAAGCCGGAGTGGCGGGAGCAGGCCGGAAGCGGTTTACTCCGCCAGCATCCCGTAGATTTCGTCCTTGAGCTTCAGGCGCTCCTTGCGCATCGATTCCATGTTGAAATCATCTGTCGGCTCGATATTGGTTTCGGCGCGGTGAACGGCCCGGTTGATGTCGTGATAAGCATCATAGAGTTTGGCGAAATGGGCATCGCTCTGTTTCAACTCATGCATCTTCTCGACATGCTCGGGAAATTCTTCCACCAGTTCGCTGGGCGTGTGTGACATCAATCATCTCCTCATTGGTTTGGTGATGACTGCAGTCTATGCCCCTGGTCCGTCTCCTCCTTGACCCTTGTCAATTCAATTGTGCTTACCTCGAAAATCTCAAGGAATTTCAAGGTTTATACGCCAATTCAAAGTGTGCCAGCGACGCTTGAGCGTTCAGTGTCCCAGCAACAACCTTGCCACCGGCGAAAGTCCACGACCGATGGCGCGGGTGTTCTCAGCATTCAGATGCACGCCGTCGATCGACGAGCATTCCGCCACCGAACCGGCATCGAAGAAACCGGCACCGGTCTCATCGGCCAGATCGGCATAGAACGAAGCCAGCATTGCCGATTCTGCCACACCGCCCTCAAACATCGCGGCAAAATCAGGGTCCGCGGTTTCCACCAGCGGCGGCGGCGCCACCACCAGGATCTGCGGCAGCTCCTGCTCGACCGGCCAGCCATGCAGGCGGACCAGATCCAGCAAACGGCGCATGCCCTTGGAGGCTGCGTGCGCGGTGCCGGCGACAACCGGTTTCATGTCGTTTGTGCCCAGCATGATGATCACCAGATCGAGCGGCGCATGGGCATGAAGCGCAGTCGGCAGCGTGCGTGTTCCGTTGCGGTCGCAGTCGGCCGTGTAATCATCAAACGCGGTGGTGCGGCCATTGAGCCCGTCGGCGACCACGTGCACGCCCTCAGCCAACGATTGAGCCAGAACCGAAGGCCAACGGTCTTCAAGCGCATGCCGGGCGCGGTTTTCCGGGTCATAGCCCCAAGTGAGCGAGTCGCCATAGCAGAGCACGGTTTTCATGATCTACCTTTCGTTGGAAAGCCAGCTTCTCATTGATGGCCCAGCTTGCGCAGGCCCAAGGCGACGAACAGGAACAGCACGCCGTTGGAGACCAGCTCGATACCGAGCAGCAGACCGAGAATGGTTGCCGCAGACGCCGGAAGACCAGCGAGGATCATCGCACCGAGAACCACGGAAACCACACCCGAAACCAGCACCCAGACCCAGCCACTTGCTCGTCTGAGCGAGAGGCCGAACATGATCTTGGCAGCACCGGTGAGCAGAAACAGCACCGCCACCAGCAAGGTGAGCGAGACGCTGCCTGCCAGCGGATCCGCAACCAGCACAAAGCCCACGAGCAGCGACAGCACACCGAGACCGAGCGACCAGAAGAAGCCGGGCCAGTCGCGAACGCGGAAGGCATGAATAACCTGCACCACGCCTTGCAGCAGGAACACCCAACCCGCCAGCGTCACCGCAAAGATGGTTGCCGCAAACGGGTTGAGCAGCGCCAGAAAGCCGCCAATGATGCAGATCACTGCCAGCACCGCCATCCAGGTCCAGCTCTTGCCGAAAGTCTCGTTCACACTTTGATCGGCCATTCGCAGTCTCCAGTGCTGATGATCAGCGGTTCTAGACCAGCATACCCATCGGGCTTTCGATGTAGCCCTTGAAGGCTGCCAGCAATTGGGCCCCGAGCGCGCCGTCAACGGCGCGGTGATCGGTCGACAGCGTGACACTCATCACGGTGGCGATTGCCAATTCGCCATCCTTGACCACCGGTCGTTGTTCGCCCGCGCCGACGGCCAGAATGGTCGCATGCGGCGGGTTGATGACTGCGGCGAAGTCCTTGACGCCCATCATGCCCATGTTGGAGACCGACGAGGTTCCGCCCTGGTATTCCTCGGGCTTGAGCTTGCGGTCCTTGGCACGCTTGCCAAGATCCTTCATCTCATTGGAAATGACCGAGAGCGTCTTCTGTTCCGCCGAGCGGATGATCGGGGTGATCAGACCACCGGGAATGGAGACAGCGACGCCGACATCGGAATGCTTGTGCATCACCATGTTCTCGTCAGTCCAGGAGACGTTGGCATCGGGCACATCGCGAAGCGCGAGCGCCAGGGCCTTGATCACCATGTCATTGACCGAGAGCTTGTAGACCGGCTTGTCATCCTTGAGCGGAGCCGCCTTGTTGAGCTGCGCGCGCAGGGCCAGCAACGCATCGAGCTCGCAATCCACGGTGACGTAGAAGTGCGGGATCGTCTGCTTGGATTCCTGCAGGCGGCGGGCGATGGTCTTGCGCATGCCGTCATGCTTGACGAGTTCGTAGGAACCTTCAGCGAAGTTCTTGAGCACGGCGTCGTCCGACATGCCCTTGGGCGCGGCGGCAGGAGCTGCGGATGCAGCAGCCTGCGGTGCTTCGGCAGCGGCCGGGGCCTTGCCTGTGCCCGAGGCGATTGCCTTCTCGACATCAGATTTTACAACGCGGCCATGCGGGCCGGAGCCCGAAATCGCCGACACGTCGAGCCCGGCATCCTTGGCGATGCGGCGCGCGAGCGGCGATGAGAACACGCGCTCACCCGATTTCGTGGTTGGCGCGGGTGAAGGTGCAGCAGGGTTCTGATCGCGAATCGGCTTGTCGAGTTTGGCGGCCGGATCGGACGCGGTCGACGAGTTTTCGGCTTCCTGCTTGGGCGCTTCGGCCTTCGGTGTTTCCGCGGGCGCGGCTTTTGGAGCCGGTGCGGCATCGCCGCCACCCTTGGCGGCATCCTCGACGCTTTCGCCTTCGGCCGCGAGAATGGCAATCAGGGCGTTGACCTTGACGCCTTCGGTACCGGCCTCAACCACGATCTTGGCAACGGTGCCTTCATCGACGGCTTCGACTTCCATCGTCGCCTTGTCGGTCTCGATCTCGGCAATCACATCGCCGGGTCCGACCTTGTCGCCTTCCTTGACCAGCCACTTGGAGAGGTTTCCCTCTTCCATGGTTGGCGAAAGAGCAGGCATTGTGATGTTGATAGGCATCTTCCAGTCCTCCTCTTAAGCCTTGTAGGTGACGGCTTTGACCGCATCGACAATCTCGCCGACGTTGGGCAGCGCCAATTTCTCGAGGTTCGCAGCGTAGGGCATGGGAACATCCTTGCCCGCGATGGTGATGATCGGTGCGTCGAGATAATCAAACGCTTGCTGCTGCACGCGCGTGGCAATCTCGGTCCCGACGGAGTTCTGCGGATAGCCTTCCTCGACGGTGACCAGGCGGCCGGTCCTCTTGACGCTTTCGATCACGGTCGGAAGATCCATCGGACGAATGGTGCGCAGATCGATCAGCTCGACATCGATGCCGAGGCTTGAGAGTTCCTCGACAGCCTTGACCGCATAGGTCATGCCGATACCGAAGGAGACGATGGTGACGTCATTGCCCTTCTTGTGGATACGGGCCTTGCCGATCGGCAGCACGAAATCATCCATCTTCGGCACGTCGAATGCGTGACCGTAGAGGATCTCGTTTTCAAGGAAGATTACCGGGTTCGGATCGCGGATGGCGGCCTTGAGCAGGCCCTTGGCGTCGGCTGCCGTGTAGGGCATGACCACCTTGAGCCCTGGAATGTGGCTGTACCAGGCGGCGTAGCACTGCGAGTGCTGGGCGCCAACGCGGGCAGCAGCACCATTGGCGCCGCGGAAGACGATCGGAGCGCCCATCTGGCCGCCGGACATATAGAGCGTCTTGGCAGCCGAGTTAATGATCTGGTCAATCGCCTGCATGGCGAAGTTGAAGGTCATGAATTCGACGATCGGACGAAGACCGGCCATCGAAGCGCCAACACCGATACCGGTGAAGCCGTGCTCGGTGATCGGCGTGTCGACGACACGGCGCGGACCGAATTCCTGCAACAGGCCCTGGCTGATCTTGTAGGCGCCCTGATACTCGGCAACTTCCTCGCCCATGAGGAAGACATCCTCATTGGCGCGCATTTCCTCGGCCATGGCGTCGCGAAGTGCTTCGCGCACGGTGGTCGACACCATTTCTGTGCCCTCCGGGATATCCGGATCGGAGGCCACGGCATTCTCAACGGATGATTTTGGCTCTGCCGGCACGGATGCCGCCTTGGCAGACTTGTCTTCCTCAGGCGCCTTTTCGGCTGCGGGTACCGGCTTGGGCTCGGATGCCTTGGTCGATCCGATGTCGGAGATGCTTTCACCTTCTTCGAGCAGCACGGCGATGACCGCGTTGACCTTGACGTTCTCAGTGCCGGCGGCGACCATGATCTTGCCGATCGTGCCCTCGTCGACGGCTTCGACTTCCATCGTCGCCTTGTCAGTTTCAATTTCGGCGATCACATCGCCGGAGGTGACCTTGTCACCCTCGTTCTTCAGCCATTTCGACAGCGTGCCCTCTTCCATTGTGGGGGACAGCGCAGGCATCAGGATATCAATCGGCATGGTGTTCCCTCCCCTTACAACAGAATGTCGGTGTAGAGCGCGGACGGATCCGGCTCCGGATTGTTCTGGGCGAAATCAGCTGAATCCGCCACGACATCCCGCACCTTCTTGTCGATGGCCTTGAGGTCATCTTCACTGGCATGCTTGAGTTCGAGCATCCGCGCCTTGACCTGCTCGATCGGGTCATGCTCGGAGCGCATCTTCTGCACTTCATCCTTGGATCGGTATTTCGCAGGGTCCGACATCGAGTGGCCGCGATAGCGATAGGTCAACATTTCAAGGATGATCGGCCCCTTGCCGGAGCGACAATGAGCAACAGCCTCGACGGCAGCGGCATGCACTGCGCGCACGTCCATGCCATCAACCTGATGGCCGGGGATGCCGAAGGAATTGCCGCGGAGCGAGAAGTTCGACTGGGCTGAAGACCGCGCTGTCGAGGTGCCCATGGCGTAGCGGTTATTCTCGACGATGTAGATGATCGGCAGCTTCCACAGCGCTGCCATGTTGAAGCTCTCGTAGACCTGGCCCTGGTTGGCCGCGCCATCGCCGAAATAGGCGACAGAGACATTGTCATTGCCGCGGTACTTGTTGGCAAAGGCCAGACCGGTGCCGAGCGACACCTGCGCGCCGACGATGCCGTGGCCGCCGTAGAAATTCTTTTCCTTGGAGAACATGTGCATCGAGCCGCCCTTGCCGTGGGAGTAGCCTCCCTGGCGGCCGGTCAGCTCGGCCATCACACCGCGCGCTTCCATGCCAGTGGCCAGCATGTGGCCGTGATCACGGTAGCCGGTAATGACCTGATCGCCATCCTTGAGGGCCATCTGCATGCCGACGACGACTGCTTCCTGACCGATATAAAGGTGACAGAATCCGCCGATGAAACCCATGCCATAAAGCTGGCCGGCCTTTTCTTCAAAGCGGCGGATGAGCAGCATCTCGCGATAGGCTTGGAGTTCGGTAGCCTTGTCGAAGTCGGTAATTCCGCCGTTCAGCCCGCTTTTTTCAGCAGGTTTCTTGCGGGATGCGGCAGTGGCGCTCTTACGTGTAGCCATCTCATCCTCCCAGTGGTTGCATGCAACGACCATAGGGAAAATGCGGCCGATCAGCAAGCGCATAAACGCATGGCTGACATTCCCACTAATTATATGATTTAATTAACACTTTTAAATGTTAACCGGCATTCGGTTAACTGGCCGAATCAGTTGAAATACACGACCTCATCCTCGCGGGCGACATTCAGCAGAAACCGCGCCCGCTCATCAAGCATGTCAGCCTCCACCGCACCGTCACTCAACAACATGACCTTGCGCTCAAGATGTTGCCTGCGTTCGCTCAGGGTTGCAAGGCGCTCGGACAATTCGACGCGCCGGATTTCGAGCGCCTCGGCCGAATCCAGACCGTAGGCACCCGACCATGAGTGAAATCCAAAATAGGTGAAACAGGCGACTGAGAGCACCGGGACAACCCAACGGCTCCAGATTCGCTGTTTTCTAAACTGTGTCCGCATTCGAAAAACGCCTTACCCCTGCGAGTGGTGGAGCATCGCAGAGCATGCTTAAGATAGCGTTAGCCGTTTGTACGAATTGCTGCATCGCAAGCAAAAGCCCGCGTTTTCACGCGGGCTCTGGTCTTTTTGGCGGTTGCCCGCAGGCAACCCAGGCATAGCGAGAGGGTGTTATCCCCGCAGCACCGATCGTCCCGCGTAGACCGCTTCGACGCCGAGTTCTTCCTCGATTCGGATCAGCTGATTGTATTTTGCCAGCCGGTCGGAGCGCGACAGCGAGCCGGTCTTGATCTGCCCGCAGTTGGTGGCGACCGCGAGGTCGGCGATGGTCGAATCCTCGGTCTCGCCGGAACGGTGGCTCATCACCGCTGTATAGGCGGCCTTCTGAGCCATCTCGACGGCTTCCAGCGTTTCGGTCAGCGTGCCGATCTGGTTGACCTTGACCAGGATCGAATTGGCGACACCCATCTTGATGCCGTCGCGCAGACGCGCCGAGTTGGTGACAAACAGATCGTCGCCCACCAGCTGGCACTTGTCGCCGATCATGTCTGTGATCGTCTTCCAGCCATCCCAGTCATCTTCTGCCATGCCGTCTTCAATCGAGATGATCGGGTACTTGGCAACGAGCTCTGCGTAGTAGGCAGCCATTTCCGCGCTTTCGAGGATACGCCCCTCGCCTGCCAGATCGTATTTGCCATCCTTGAAGAACTCGGTCGATGCAGGGTCAAGTGCGAGGTAGATATCCTCGCCAGGACGATAGCCGGCCTTTTCAATCGACTTCATGATGAAGTCGAGCGCTTCGGGCGCGCTCTTGAGATCGGGAGCAAAACCGCCCTCGTCGCCGACATTGGTGTTGTGACCGCCAGCCGAGAGTTCCTTTTTCAAGGTGTGGAAGATTTCCGAGCCCATGCGCACGGCATCGCTGAGCGTCTCAGCGCCGACCGGCATGATCATGAATTCCTGGAAATCGATCGGATTGTCAGCATGTGCGCCGCCATTGATGATATTCATCATCGGCACCGGCAGCAGCCGTGCATTGGCGCCGCCGACGTAACGGTAAAGCGGCAGACCGCTCGATTCCGCAGCGGCGCGGGCAGCGGCGAGCGACACACCGAGAATGGCGTTGGCGCCCAGCTTGCTCTTGTTGGCAGTGCCATCGAGCGCGATCATCGCCTTGTCCAGCGCAATCTGCCCTTCGGCATCCATGCCGCAGATATTGTCGTGAAGCACGCCGTTGACCGATGCCACGGCACGCTGCACGCCCTTGCCGAGATAACGGCTGCCGCCATCGCGCAACTCCACAGCCTCGTGCGCTCCGGTTGAGGCTCCCGAAGGAACCATCGCGCGGCCCATGGATCCGTCTTCAAGATGAACATCAACTTCCACCGTCGGGTTCCCGCGGCTGTCGAGGACTTCCCGTCCGACAATATGGATAATGGCGGTCATGGTCTGGTTCCTTGTTGGGTTATGGCTTGGGGTTTGAGCTATTGCCGCTTCGGCGTTGCGCCGTCTTACCGCACTGCGCCGAAAAATCAATTGTGGCGGGCTCCAACGGCCACGAATGACGAACATCTTGAGCGTGCTCATTGCGGCGAAATGGTGCCGCTCGTCTGTTGCAGATGGTGGAGACCTTTCTGGCGGCCGATCTGTGTCAGACGCCACGCGGACGGCAGGAGCACGAACGGTAAAAATCAACATCAAGATCTAGCATACATATCGCTTACGCCGTTAATCATTCAATTTTTCTTATACGTCTCACCTCTGGGCGAAACCGCCTCGAATTTTCAGCTGCAACCGACAGAAATTAGACCAATAAGCCAAACTCAGGCCGGCTGGCAGACATTTAGCTGTCTCGAAAGTTAAAATGGTGCGTTGTAGAAAATCAGCATCATGGATCAAACCCTTAATACGTAATTCACATTTAAGTAATGCATCACTTCTATCTTTCGCCTGACCGAACGGAGATTCTGCCACCAACAAATGCAGAAGGTTGCATCATGCAAACCCGTTTTCGGGAAATGATCGCATTCAAGTCAATAGACGATTGCGTAACGGAGAGATGATATGCAACTGAATATCGGACGTAGTCTTGTCGCATTTGGAATTATCGTCTCACTCGGACTCGTCAGCTCGATGGGATTGAAGCAATACGCCTTCGACGACCTGAAAGTGAACGGACCAGTCTATCACGAGATCGTCAACGGCAAGGATCTGATTGCAGACATCCTTCCGCCGCCGCTGTACGTGGTGGAATCCTACATGCTCGCCAATGAGATTGTGACGCAGCCGGAATCCCTTGAGAAGAACGCAAGCAAGATTGCGGCTCTCGGCGAACTTTATGAGGAGCGCCGGAGATTCTGGAAAGAGTCCGACCTTGAAGGATCACTCAACGCCAAACTTCAGGATGATGTGCTGGTCAAGGGCGATGCCTACTGGGCTGTGTTGAAGGGCACCTTCCTACCCGCGACGCAATCCGGCGACAGTGCCGCAGTAGCGGCTTCGCTTCGGGACCTTTACACGACCTTCCATATCCATGATCTGGCCGTTAACGAGCTGGTGGCTTCCGCCTCCAGTTTTCTGGAGAACGAAGAAGCCAAGGCGCGGGCGGAAGACACCCTCTTTTTCAATCTGACGTTGGCTGCAAGCGCCATTTCCGTTTGCCTGTTTCTTCTTGGTCTCTACATCTTCCGTCGCCGTGCTGTGGTTCCGCTCACCGACATGAAGGACTATATGCGGATGCTCGCCGATGGAGATTACTCCAATGAGGTTCCGCATGCTGGCCGCAACGACGAAATCGGCGAAATGGCGCAATCTGTTGCCTTTTTCCGCAATGCCGCGATGGAACGGAAGGCCGCACGGGCCCAATCCGAAACGGAACAGGCCGAAATTCAGCGCCAGGAACAGGAACTGGCCGAGCGTCAGGCCGCCGATGATGCCGAACGTGTCCGCGTCATCGAAGCGCTGACCACGGGCCTTGAGAATCTCTCGTCAGGCAACCTCGCCTACCGGATCAACACAGCCTTCGTTCCAGCATATGAAAAGCTGCGCACCGAGTTCAACGCTGCGGTCGGCTCGCTCTGCGAAACAATCGACGACATCTCGACAAGCACCGAATCTGTTCGCCTCGCCTCGTCCGAGATCGGCTCCTCGTCTGATGACCTGTCCAAACGCACAGAGCAGCAGGCAGCTTCTCTTGAGGAAACCGCAGCAGCACTCGACCAGATCACATCGACGGTCAAGAGTTCCTCACAACGCGCAGAGGAAGCAAGCGGTGTGGTCAACTCCGCCCAGACCGGCGCCGAGAAATCCGGCAAGGTCGTCAAGAACGCGATTTCGGCCATGGACAGGATCGCCGATTCCTCCAAGCAGATCAGTCAGATCATCTCGGTGATCGACAACATCGCCTTCCAGACCAATCTTCTGGCGCTGAACGCCGGTGTCGAGGCGGCGCGGGCAGGAGAAGCAGGCAAGGGCTTTGCGGTGGTTGCCCAGGAGGTGCGTGAACTTGCAGGGCGCTCGGCAAATGCCGCCAAGGAAATCAAGGCTCTGATCGAGACCTCTTCCAGCCAGGTCAGCGCCGGCGTGTCTCTGGTCAACGAAACCGGGTTGGCGCTCGGCGAGATCGAGAGCCAAGTCGGCAAGATCAATCTCCTCATCCAGTCGATAGTCACCGGCGCCCGAGAACAGTCCACGGCGCTCGCGGAAATCAACGCGGCGGTCAACCAGATGGATCAGGTGACCCAGCAGAACGCGGCGATGGTCGAGGAGACAAATGCCGCAACCCAGGGCCTATCCAGCGAAGCTGTCAAGCTCGATGGCCTTGTTCACCGCTTCAGAACCGGCTCAGACGCTGGAACCGGCGCGAAACGGCTTGTGGTGGCAGCCAATGCTTCGTCCAGACCTGTACAGTCACCGGCGCGCCTGCTCGGCACCAAGGTTGCCTCTGCGTTTGGCCGGAGCGGTGGAGCCGCAACCGCCCGCAAGGAAGAAACCTGGAGCGATTTCTAGGCTCATCGCAACTGCATGACAGAAACAAAAAGGCCACCGGTGAAGAGCCGGCGGCCTTTTTCATGTCGGGGTCCGTTTCGCGGAGGGGCCTTCCGATGCAGTCAAATATTTGAAACCTAAACCAAACTTTCTTAACCAGTGGAGGTCTATCTTTTTCTGACGCTGCCAGAAGGCCATATTCCCGGACATGCGGAGGCCCGAGACATCTTTTGCGATCTCCACCCCTTTCCCGGCGCGGCCATTCTTGGTGAAGAGTTGACTAACTCCCAACAGGCCAGATTTCGCATTCCTTTGTCAGTAAAATGTTCATCTATCGGTAACATCTAACGCTTATTTTAGCGATACTGACAAGACGGAGAGGCCCTACAGTCTCTGTTCTTCCGCATGATGCGAATTGTCGGCTGGAATCATTCCACCCCCACATCACATGCTCTGGAAGTCCCTGTCCAATGAACGACTGCGCGAAATCAAAAGACATACGTATCTGCTGCAGCCGTGGCGCGGGTATCCGCTGCCGGGGCAGGCAACTGCATGGATCGCGTCCGTCACTCAATCAAGCGCTGGTCCCCATCTGACGTGCCAGGCAAGCCCGCAATTTCGCACGGCAGCAACGGTTGCAGTCGTGGCAACTCACTTCCCATTCAGCAATCAAGATCACCAACATCGGAGTCCCGAAGTGCGTATAACTGACCTAAAGCTTAGTCGCGCCTTACCATTCGCCATCGCGGCGTTGATCGCAATCAATCTGGCCGCCATCGGTTATGCCGATTACATGATCAGCGATCTTGCCCGCAGCAGCCAGGAAGCGGCTGAGAAGACAAAGCAGAGCGACAAGCTGATCACCGAGCTTGCGGTCCTGATCACCGGCATCGAGCTCGACATCGTCTCCACCCAGGAGGCGTTGACCGATGTGTCCGCCACCCGCGGACTTGATGGACTGGATGACGGCTTCGCTTTGGCAGATGAGTCCGCTCAGGACCTTGCGACAAAAGCAAACAGGGTGATCGAGATCGGCGACAGCCTGAGTGACCCGTCACTGAGGGCGGCGATGGCGGCGCTGACAGACAAATTCGCGATCTTCCGGACCTCGGGGATCGAAATGGCACAGGCCTATGTCGCCGGCGGCCCAGCCGAAGGCAACAAGCTGATGGGCTCGTTTGACCAGGTGGCTGACAATCTTCAGCAGGAAATCCTGGCTTCCGCATCGGCCGTTCAGGCTGCGCAGAACCGTATTGAAGCGGAAATCGAAAGCCGGGTTGCCGAGATGAATTCCGGCGCTGAAAACTCGGTCATGATTGGAACCATCTTTGCAGCCATCGCTCTGACCCTTGGCCTGGCACTGATGGTCTACGTGTCGCGCAAGGTCGTTCGCCCTCTCACTGACATGAAGAACTATATGGGTACGCTGGCTGCAGGTGACTATTCCAATGAAGTCCCGCATGCAGAGCGCAAGGACGAAATCGGCGAGATGGCACAATCCGTCGCCTACTTTCGTGAGGCCGCGATCGAACGGAAGGCTGTACGGACACAATCGGAAAAGGAACAGGCCGAAATCCAGCGGCTGGAGCAGCAAGCCGCTGAACGCCAGGCCACAGAAGATGCGGAACGTGTTCGCGTCATCGAGGAATTGACCTCCGGACTTGAGAACCTTTCGTCGGGCAACCTCGCCTACCGGATCAACGCTGCCTTTGCGCCGGCCTATGAAAAGCTCCGGACCGAGTTCAATGCCGCGGTCGGTTCGCTCAGCGAAACCATCGACGACATTTCGTCAACGACCGAATCCGTTCGTCTCGCCTCGTCAGAAATCGGCGCATCTTCCGATGATCTGTCCAAGCGCACCGAACAGCAGGCAGCGTCGCTTGAGGAAACCGCAGCTGCTCTTGATCAGATCACATCGACAGTGAAGAGCTCCTCGCAGCGCGCCGAGGAAGCAAGTCAAATGGTCGGCTCCGCCAAGACCGGCGCCGAGAACTCGGGCAAGGTGGTCAAGAACGCCATTTCGGCAATGGAGAAGATCGAGGACTCTTCCAAGAAAATCAGCCAGATCATCTCGGTAATCGACGACATCGCTTTCCAGACCAACCTGCTGGCGCTCAATGCCGGTGTTGAAGCCGCACGCGCTGGCGAGGCAGGCAAGGGCTTTGCCGTTGTCGCTCAGGAAGTGCGCGAACTTGCAGGACGCTCGGCCAATGCGGCCAAGGAAATCAAGGCCCTGATCGAAACCTCATCAACGCAGGTCGGCGCCGGGGTTTCGCTGGTCAATGAAACCGGCTCGGCGCTCGGCGAAATCGAAGGCCAGGTCGGCAAGATCAATGACCTGATCCAGTCGATCGTTACCGGCGCGCGCGAACAGTCGACAGCGCTTGCCGAAATCAACTCTGCGATCAACCAGATGGATCAGGTGACGCAGCAAAACGCTGCCATGGTCGAGGAAACCAATGCCGCGACGCAGGGCCTGTCCAGCGAAGCGGTGAAGCTTGAAAGCCTGGTGCGCCGCTTCAACACCGGTGGAGGCGCCAGCGCTTCAGCGAGACGGCCTGTGACAGCAGCCAACGCTTCGTCACGGCCGACACAATCACCGGCGCGTGTGCTTGGAAACAAGCTGGCATCTGCTTTCGGACGCGGCGGCACAGCAACCGCTGCAAAGCAAGAGAGCTGGAGCGAGTTCTGATCTCATCCAGACTGCAGGATAGAACGAGAAAGGCCGCCGGGGACAAACCGGCGGCCTTTTTCATGCGAGATCAATGATTTCTCAGCGGGAGCTGGATCGCGGCGCCTCTGCCACAGCGCGAATTTCCATCAATCCGCCAGGGACGATGAGTTCGGAAACCCCGATCGCGGTCCAGGCGGGATAAGGGGCTCGGATGTAGCGGTCTTTCACCTGCATGAAGGTAGCCATGTGACGGGAGATGTCGACATGATAGGTTGTGATTTCCACCAGATCCGACAGGTCGGCCCCAGCAGCCTGAAGGATTGCGCGCAGGGCTTCAAAGGCGGTGGCAAACTGCGCTTCCGGGTCCCGCACCGCGAACAATGCATTCAGCTCGCTTGATGCCTTGGCCGTTGTGGCCTGAGCTCCCGCCAACCCGTTTTCGGCGGGTGGTTCGCCGTCGGGACTGGTGCCGATGATGCCGGAGCAAAAAATCAGCCCGTTCGTCACAACCGCAGGGGCAAAGTGCCAGTTGTCATAGACGCCTTGAAGCGCCGGTGGAATGATGCGGTGCGCTGATGTCATTCCAGCTCCCCTCGTTGTTTGTTTCGCCACATTAACCCCCGCCTCGCAACCTTAGCCAGATCACTGACGTCAAGCTCGTGAACTAGTCCGGACCATGCAGTTTCGAGAATGAAGCGAAGCCGAACACGTGGCAAATCATCAGCTTAATGCCGCGCACACGTCATGTCGAATTGCCTCCATGCGCTTCAGGCTACATCCACACGGTGCTCGCCGAGAACGGCATCAATTTGCGCTATGCACCGCACCACGCCAGGGGGCTGGCGGCGCGACACATCACCCACATGCTCGACATGCGATGCCGCGAGAATGGCATCGAGCGCCTAGCGCTTGGCCACCGCGTCAAAAGCCATGAGTGTTTCAAGCAAGCGCGGCATCTGAGACAACGGCACCATATTGGGGCCATCAGACGGCGCGTTATCGGGATCCTCATGGGTCTCGATGAACAGGGCCGCGACACCGACTGCAACCGCAGCACGTGAAAGGGTCTCGACGAACTCCCGCTGGCCGCCTGATGAGCCGCCCTGCTCGCCGGGCTGCTGCACCGAATGGGTGGCGTCGAACACCACCGGCGCGCCAAACGCCGCCATGATCGGCAGCGAGCGCATATCCGAGACCAGCGTGTTGTAGCCAAATGACACGCCACGCTCGGTCAGGAGCACATTGGAATTGCCGCTTTCGGTGATCTTGGCAAGCACGTTCTTCATGTCCCAAGGCGCCAGAAACTGCCCCTTCTTGACGTTTATGACACGTCCGGTGTTGGCGGCTGCGATCAGCAAATCAGTCTGGCGGCACAGGAAGGCGGGAATTTGCAGAATGTCGACAACTTCCGCAACGGGGGCGCATTGCTCTTCAGTGTGGATGTCGGTGATCACCGGCAGGCCGAGTTCCGCCTTGATGTCGGCAAAGACAGCCATCGCCTTGTCGAGACCAAGTCCGCGCGTGGCCTTGAGCGAAGTCCGATTGGCCTTGTCGTAGGACGATTTGTAGACCAGCCCGATACCGAGCTTGCCGCAGATTTCCTTGAGGCTGCCGGCAATTTCAAAGGCGTGCTCGCGGCTTTCCATCTGGCAGGGCCCGGCAATCAGCGTGAGCGGCAGATGGTTGCCGAAAACCGTGTTGCCGACGGCGACGGTAGAATTGGGCTCGGAACTCATCGAATTTCCTCAAAGCAATAATAAGCACCCTGGCCCGGCGCCGGGTCGACGAGAAGCCGTCCGCCAACCTGGCGGGCGGTCACATTGTTCTTGAGCAACAATGCGCCCAGAGCTGCCAGATCCTTGACCTGATAGACAATGGCGCGACCAGTCAGGCCGCGTTCGCGTGAAGGATCGGTGATGCCGAGATGGGTTTCGAGCCCCGCCTTATTGAAGACGGTGATGGTGGCGCCTTCGAGTTCGACCGACATGCCGAAGGAGTTGGCATCAACCTCGCGGTTGCAGGCAAGCTCCTGGATGTAATACTGGAAATCGGTCGGATTGAGTTCCGACAGGATGATTTCTGAAATCCCGGTGACGCCGTTTTCATGGGCGGTCAGCGCCGAACGATCAGCGGTTGGCACATTGATGCGTTCAACCGCAAAGCTGAAAAAATCCGGGGAGCGCAGATCGGCTGCAAACGACAGCTTGAAGCTTGCGGAGAGTTCCGATCCATCGGGCAGTTTCATTGGCCGCGAAAACTCGAGCATCTCGCCGGCGGACATGCCAAGCTCTAGAAAACGGGCATGATCGCCGTCTGCGTCACTCGAGCCAACCACCATCGCGCTGAAGCCGGTATCGCTTCTGCGGAAGCGGTAGGCCTGGTCGCGGGCGACAAACACATTGCCCTTTCGCGCGGCCTCTTCGCACTCCTCGCGCGACGCGATGGCCAGCGGCTCGAGATAGGTTCCGTCTTCGAAGAACACGCAAGCATTCTCTGTGCCGAAGGGATGGCGCGCATCGGCAGCTACGTTGAATCCGAGCGCGGAATGGCGCTGCCGTGTGGTGTCGAGGTCCTCGACCGGAAGCACGAGATGATCGAGAGGACGTCGGGTTCGCGGTGAGGCCATGTGTCAATTCACTCCGTTCGGCCTTCCCTTACCAGCAAGCCCGGATCAGGCGCAACTACGGCGAAGGGTCTTGGCTCAGGAGATATCGGGCAGCGTTACGTCAACTGGCCCGCCCTTGCAGGAATCAGCCTCAGAAGGTAACCAGTTAACGGGCTGTAAACGGGAGTTTCATTTGACTGGGCTGATTGCTGGCACGCTGCGACGCTGCCGCTTGTCGTTATTATTGATCTTGGTGATGGCGGCGGTTTCCGGCTGCGCCTCCTCCAGTGGATCCATTGAGGAAGCTGTTGCGCCGGTCGCGCCGACGACCGAGAAGTATGCTGCGATCGTGGTCGACACCAAATCCGGCGAGATGCTCTACGGCGCCAATATCAACGAGTTGCGTTATCCGGCCTCGCTGACCAAGATGATGACGCTTTATCTGTTGTTTGAAGCCATGGACCAAGGTCGCGTCAGCCGCACGGACCTCATTCCGGTGTCACGTGCTGCAGCAAGCCGGCCACCCTCGAAACTTGGTCTCAAAGCCGGCCAGTCGATCCCGGTCGACACCGCGATCCGGGTGCTGGTGGTCAAGTCCGCCAATGATGTGGCGAGCGCCACGGCCGAATTCCTCGGTAACGGCTCTGAAGAACGCTTCGCCCAGATGATGACGGCAAAAGCCCGTGCGCTTGGCATGAGCCGGACCACGTTTACCAATGCCTCTGGCCTGCCTGACAGTCAGCAGGTGACTACAGCGGCCGACATGGCTCGGCTTTCGATCGCGCTCAGACGCCAGTTCCCGCAATATTACGGCTACTTTGCCCAGAAAGAAGTCACGGTAGCCGGACGCACCATCAAGGGCCACAACAAGGCCATGGACATGATCCCCGGTGCGGACGGGCTGAAAACCGGCTACACCCGCGCGTCCGGCTTCAATCTTGCGACCTCCGTCAATCGTGGCGGCAAGTCAGTGGTCGGCGTGGTGATGGGCGAGAACACAGCCGCGATACGCAATGCAAGGATGGCGGCGCTGATGTCGGCCTATGTGCGGAAAGCCAAGTAGCAACCCCACTCAGCTCAGCTTTCAGTCGCAACGATCAGGGCCCCTCGCAGGTGATGCCGATTGGCGGCTCTTCCTCGATCTGCACAAAGCCGATCTGCAGCGGCGCTTCGTCATGCTCGCCGCGCAGCAGCCTGATCGCCGCCACGCGTCTTGTCACCTGCGGGTCGACAAGATCGATACGGAAGACCTCGCCATCATCATAGGCCTGGGCGATCTCCAGCGGTTCTCCCGGCAGGCCCTGCCCGGTGGTGAACTCCCGTCCGCCAACGGACAGCGACACCGAGAACACGTTTGGAACCGGCCCGGCGCCAAGCACGATCTCGAGACTGGAATCGAACTTCATATCGGTGCAGGAAATAAACACTGTGGCATGGGCTGGAAGTGAGACCGTCAACGCGAGTGCGGTGACTGCTGTGAATTTTGCAAATGTTGATCGAATGGGCATCGTCTGATCCTCCCTGGGCGTCCATCTCCACTCGCCTCTGCCGGCCACTCCGGAAGCCTATGCAGCCCGAGCCAGGCACCACACGGTGAGAGTGTCTCAAATTTGCGGTTTCGCGACAAGGGCGCAACAGGGCGCGCACCGGGGGCGCAGCCGTCAGCGCGCCCGCGCGGAAAACCGCCGGGGTGTTGGATCATGCTGATGTCCGGAGGGCCGCACGCGGGCTTTGCCTCAGGTAGTGAAGTGATAAGGGTGGCGCAACCCGCGCACGGCCCGAACGTCGCCGGATGATGTCCGCATCCGACAGGCGGCACCTGGCCCCACCGCGACAGCCGGACGAGGCCTTGCAGCAAGGTTTGAAACGCGCTCCGGCACGAACCCCATGGCCAACACGGCCATCAAATCCGCCACAGGCCCGGCTCGCTGTCCAATCCATATTTCCGCCCGAGGGCAGAAACCGAATTCGAGGACGATCCGGTGGCTGGCTTGGCCTCTTTATCCCGTGAAGGACAAACAGGCTGCCAGCGGAACCGCGTTGGCTTCCGCCTCCCCTCATTCCCCGCCACACGTTAGGGCGAGGCCCGAGAGGCTTTCCTCCCGCCTGGTCCGTTACGTTCGCGATCCATCCGGCGGCGGGAGTGCGAAGATGATGGCATGGGTGGATAAGGTGGGGATGAAATGTGGGTGGGCTTTGGGCTAATGAGTTGGATTTGCTCAATCCAATGTGGAAAATCTTGCACCGTGATGGCGCGTGTTGCACTGGACTTGACCAGTCGGCAGACCGTTTACAAAACGAAGCAGATAGGTGGTTTGCGGTTTTTGCTCGTAGAGCCCTCACCCGGACCGCGTCCTTCCGTCACGGCTCTGGACGAACCCGCCTGCATCTGCCAAAAGCCATTCCGGGACGCGACTGCCGTTATCTATAGAACGGGGTCGGGCTGTAGATTGACGTCACGCAGCTGCCGCGAGGACACGCTGGCCGTCCTGTATTTTCCCGGATTAAAAGTTCGGTGACAGTTTACTTTGACAAGTCTGTTGTCAGACCAACGACTTATGGGAAGCGTAAACTGTCATCGCTCCTCCCCAACAGTCACACCACCGGACGCTGGCCGAGCTCATCCTTGCCCTTCGAGGTCAGCAGATCGGTGTCGGGTTGCTGCTGGCGTTCGTCGTCGACCTTCTTGAGGACGGCGTCGTCGACGGCTGTGTCGGTGACGGGAACGGCGTCGGTGACTTTTACAGGTTTGGTTTTGGCTTGCGTCTTTTTGGCGGCGGGCTTGGGCTGAGGCACACCGCCGATTGGCAGATCATTGTCGATGAGCAGCCGGTAGATCGGTTCGGGCAGCGCGAAGCCGGCATCCTCGAGCGCGGTCTTGACGGTGCGGATCGCCTCGGAGCGGGCCTTGACGAAATCGGTCTCGGTCTGGTTGATCCAGCCCGAGACGCCAATCAACACGTTGGAATCACCGACTTTTTCAATCCAGGCACCGGGCTCGGGGTCGTCGAGCACGAAATCGAGGCTCTCGAGCGTGTCGTGGCAGACAGCCAAGGCGTCCTGCAGCACGCTGGCCGCATCGATGCCGAGCTCAAACGAGAATCGGCGCTCGGGATTGCGGGTGTAATTGATGATGTTGGCCTTGAACACGGTGGCATTGGGGATGCGGATGTGGTTGCCGTCGACATCCATCAGCAGGGTAGCGCGGGAAGTGAGCCGCACGACGAATCCTTCCATGCCCTCAAGCGCTATGAAATCGCGCGGCTGGAACGGCTGCCGGATCGACAGCAGGATTGAGGCTATGTAGTTCTCGACGGTGTCCTTGACCGCAAAACCGATGGCGAGACCAATGATGCCGACGGCGCCCAGAATGGTGCCTAGCACCGCTGTTGCGCCCAGAATGTCGAGCGCCATCAGTGCACCGAACATCAGGAAAGCGAGCCACACGGTCTGGCGCAGCAGATCGGCAATGAAGGCGTTGGGCGTGAGCCAGTCCCACGGCTGCTTGCGGGTGGTGACGAACCAGCCCAAAAGACCGATCAGCAGCCAGACCATGGCAGCAACCAAGAGCAGTGGCAGGTAATCGAGCGATTGCTGCAGCCGCGTCTCGAACCGGCCGATAACCGGCTTGAGGCGTTCGGTGACTGCGGTCTGTTCCGTGAGCTGGTTTTCGATGGCAACCACACCGGCGACGCGACTGACCAGATCTTCAGCCTTCTTGGCAAGCGCCGCTTCCTCGACCTGGCCGCTGAGTGTGACCACGCCTGACGTCACCGAAATTCGAACCTGGGCCAGCCCGTCGATTTCGCGGAATATGGTCTGGATGCGGTTGCGGATCTCGGCATCAGCGGTAACCGCATTGCCGATCTCGATGGTGGGACCGGACGGGGCGACCGTTTCCTGCGCCCGGGTAACGCCAGACATAGAGGCAATGCCGAAGCTCAACATGACCAGGCTCAAGACAAAACTGGCCACACGCAGCGGACGAAGAAGATTGGGACGGGTTGCGATGTTGCTGACCTCCTGGCCGCCGGTTCGAGGATGCACAGCAGCAATGGCCGGCAGGATTGTATGGCATTCAACCTAACCCGATAAGAACGCATCCGCCAACGGCTTCGTGCGGGCAAAGTTGCCTTTGTGATCACGGCACGTTCAACCGGGGCAAAGGCAACGCCTGTCACACCTGAGCAAAGCATGTATAGGGTGGCCCGTCCGAGGCCTGCAGCGCAACGCAGCGCTGAGCGGGCGGTTCAGGGACACAAGGATTGCAATGATAACCGGCATGACGAAGAAACGACAGTTCTTGAGACTGGCGCTCATAGCCGGTTTCTATCTATGCCTGATTGCCGGCGGTCGATGGCTGGGAATGACTATCGAAGAGCAGCTGCAGCTCTCAAACCTTGCGCAGGCCGACATGCCTTATCTTGGCACGCTAGCAGCGGTGCTCGCGGCTTACATTGTCCTCACGGCCATTCCATTCGTACCGGGAACAGAAATTGGTGTGGCGCTGCTGATGGTGTTCGGGGCGCCGGTTGCCGTGGTTGTCTATCTTTCGACGATCACGGCGCTGACGCTGTCATTCACGCTTGGGCGGCTGACGCCGGAACGGAAGCTGGCGGGATGGCTAAAGCGCCGCGGCCTTGTCCGCGCGGCGGCGCTTATCGAGGCTTTCGCGCGGCTCGGGCCTGAGGGCCGCGACCGCTATCTCACCCAGAATGCGCCGCGATGGCTCAAGCCATGGCTGGTCAATCACCGGATGATCACCTTCATCGCGCTGATCAACCTGCCGGGCAACACCCTGCTTGGCGGTGGTGGCGGCATTGCGCTGGTCACCGGATTGAGCAAGCTGATGTCGTTCCCGCAGTTTTTTCTCAGCGTGGCGGTTGCAGTGGCGCCGGTGCCGATTGCGGTGGTGCTGGCGGGGTGGATCGGCGGGTGACAGATAGGCTGTCACCATCCTTGTGGAAGCAACCCGCTCGCCTGCAATAGACATCAAACCAAGCGGCTTTGCTCCAGCGCTGCCTCGATGAAGCTCGCAAACAGCGGGTGCGGCTCCAAGGGCCTCGACTTGAGCTCGGGGTGGTATTGCACGCCGATGAACCAGGGATGGACGTCTAGCGGATATTCGATGGTTTCGGGCAACAGGCCGTCCGGCGAGATGCCGGAGAAGATCAGGCCGGCCTTTTCCAGCTGGTCCTTGTAGGCGATGTTGACCTCGTAGCGATGGCGGTGACGCTCGGAGACTTCGTTGGAGCCGTAAATCCCCGCAATCAGCGAGCCGGACTTGAGCGGGTGCGGATAGGCGCCCAGCCGCATGGTGCCGCCGAGGTCGCCATTGGCCACGCGCTTCTCAAGCTGGTTACCCTTGAGCCATTCGGTCATGATGCCAACGACGTGGGTGCCGGTGTGGCGGTCAAATTCCGATGACATGGCGTCTTCGATGCCCGCCAGATTGCGCGCGGCATCCAGCACCGCCATCTGCATCCCGTAACAGATTCCGAAATAGGGAACCTTGCGTTCGCGGGCGAATCTTGCGGCTGCGATCTTGCCTTCCGCACCACGCTCGCCAAAACCGCCGGGCACCAGAATGCCGTGGACCTTTTCGAGCCAGGGCGACGGGTCTTCCTTCTCGAAGATCTCGCTTTCGATCCATTCGAGCTTGACCTTGACCCGGTTGGCGATGCCGCCGTGGTAAAGCGCTTCGATCAGCGACTTGTAGGCGTCTTTGAGGCCGGTGTATTTGCCAACGATGGCGATGGTAACTTCGCCTTCGGGATTGTGGATCCGTTCGGAGACGGTTTCCCAGGCTGCCATGCGCGGCGCCGGTGCCGGGTCGATGCCAAAGGCTGCGAGCACTTCGGTATCCAGACCTTCCTTGTGGTAGGCGATCGGCACATCGTAGATCGACGGTACATCAAGCGCCTGGATGACGGCGGAGGCGCGCACATTGCAGAACTGCGAGAGCTTGCGGCGTTCCTCTGACGGAATTTCGCGATCCGCGCGGACCAGCAGGATATCAGGCGCGATGCCCATGGCCTGCAGTTCCTTGACCGAGTGCTGCGTCGGCTTGGTCTTGAGTTCTCCGGCCGCCGCTATCCACGGCATCAGCGTGAGGTGCACATAGACCGCGTTGCCGCGCGGCAGGTCGTTGCCAAGCTGGCGGATCGCCTCGATAAACGGCATCGCCTCGATGTCGCCGACGGTGCCGCCAATCTCGCACAGCACGAAATCATAATCATCGTTGCCCTCAAGCACGAAGTTCTTGATTTCATTTGTGACGTGCGGAATGACCTGGACGGTCGCGCCGAGATAATCGCCGCGGCGTTCCTTGTCGATGATGTCCTTGTAGATCCGGCCGGTGGTGATGTTGTCGGACTTGACCGCAGAACGCCCGGTAAAGCGCTCGTAGTGACCGAGATCGAGATCGGTCTCGGCGCCATCATCGGTGACGAAGACCTCGCCGTGCTGGGTCGGGCTCATGGTGCCCGGATCAACATTGAGATAGGGGTCGAGTTTGCGCAGCCGCACCCGGTAACCACGGGCCTGCAGCAACGCACCAAGGGCGGCCGAGGCAATGCCTTTTCCAAGCGAGGAGACCACGCCGCCGGTTATGAAAACATATCGCGCCATGGGATTGAACCGATACCTTTAGAGAACTGATTCCGCCACCCCAAAATTCGAATGGCGCATTTTAGCGGTGCATAACAGAGCAAATGCCTGCAAAACCACATGAAAAAACCGGCGGAGGCTTTATGGCCAACCGCCGGTCATCTTGAATTCTGGCCTTACTGACCGGACGGAACGTCCGAGGCAGGCGCCGCGGGCGCTGCCGGAATGTCGCCTGCCGTACCAGCGGCGGGCGCATCAGCCGGAGCCGTTGCCGGCGTTGAGGCACCGCCAAGCTGATCGAGAACGCCCGAGCCCGTTCCTTCAGTCTGGGTTGGGATCCGGTCGAGAATGTCAGTCGGGCTTTCGCTGTAACGGGCGAGAATGCCCAGCGCCAGCGACGTGACAAAGAAGGCTGCGGCGAGAATGCCGGTGGTCCGCGTCAGCGCATTGGCCGCACCGCGTGCCGACATGAAGCCGGAACCGCCGCCAATGCCCAGGCCTCCGCCTTCGGAGCGCTGGATCAGCACGATTCCGACAAGCGCCAGCACGATCATGAGATGAATGACAATCAAAACGGTTTGCATCGGGTTCTTTCCTGCCCTTTAGGGGCGCAATCTAAGTCCGGTTTGGCGGCTCTTTACACGAGGGCAGCCAGCTTTCCAAGTCCCGTCTGAATGGAACGAGCACTGTCAGACGTTCAAAATCAGTCTCCGGTCAGCCCAAAAGGCTGCGGCACGCCTTACAGATGGCGAGGAAGTCATTGGCTTTCAAGCTGGCGCCGCCGATCAATGCGCCATCGACATGGGCAACGCCCAGAAGTTCAGCCGCGTTGCCCGGCTTGACCGAACCGCCATAGAGAAGGCGCATGTGAGCCCCCTCACCGGCAAACCGGTTTTCCATTTCAGCGCGGATGAAGGCGTGGGCTTCGGTGACGTCGGCAACGGTTGGCGTCAGGCCGGTGCCGATGGCCCAGACCGGCTCATAGGCGATCACTGTGTCGGCGGCGGTGGCGCCATCGGGGACTGAGCCCGCAAGCTGGTTTTCGAGCACCTTCAATGTATCGCCTGATTTGCGCTCGGCTTCGGTCTCGCCGATGCAGATCACGCGGGTGAGACCGGCAGCCTTGGCGGCTTCGGCCTTGGCGCGCACTGTCTCGTTGCTCTCTTCATGCAGGGTGCGGCGTTCGGAATGGCCGACCAGCACATAGTCTGCCAGGCAATTGGCAATCATTTCGGCCGAGATATCGCCTGTAAACGCGCCGCTTTGCTCAAAGTGGCAATCCTGCGCACCGATGCCGAGCGGCGTCCCATCGGCGATTGCGGTGGCCACATAGAGAAGTGTCGCGGGCGGACAGATCAGCGCGTCGATCTTGTCGGTGAGATCCGAACCGAGCCCATCGGCGATCGCCTTGATCTGGTCAAGGTTTTCGCGCGTGCCGTTCATCTTCCAGTTGCCTGCCACAAGCGGGCGAATGTCAGGTGTCATCGGTTTTCCCCGTTTCAGTGATCGTGGTTGGGGCTTAGCAGACCGGGGGCGAATTGCAAACGCGCGCCCGAGGTGGCTCTCTCGGCGCAAGGGTGCCCGCACCAGGTCACCTGACGCGGAAAGCGCGCAACACAACATATATTAATGACAGATCCTTAGAGCTTGCTTATATTTTCTCCTCAATTCGGAGAACACACTTGCCTGACGCCAATCTCAGACATCATTTACGCCACGCCTCTTCTGCCCTTCACCAGCAACTGGACACCTCGCTTGGCGAGCTCACCACCAAGCTCGACTATTCACGCTACGTGCAGAAAACACATTGTTTCCGGTTTGCTCTGGAGCGGGCTCTTTTATCCGCTGATAGCGTGGATTGGCAGGTAGACCCGATCAGCGATCTGGCGGCTGAGGATCTGGCCGATCTTGAGGTTACCAGCCTGCCGCATGCTAATGTTCCGGTGCGGGAGTGGACGCGCAGTTCCTATCTCGGGGCACTCTATGTGCTGGAGGGTTCATCGCTGGGCGCCCGGCTTCTGTTCAGGCGGGCCGAGGCGCTGGGCATGACAATGGACTTTGGCGCGCGCCACCTTGCCCATCTGGCGGCCGATCATCAGCGCTGGCGCAATTTTGTCGAGATTCTGGAAACGATCCCCGTCGAGCAGCATGAAACAGCGCTGGATGGTGTTCTCGACGTCTTCCGATTCGCTCTCTCCATCTATCGGGAGCCAGCCCATGAATGTGCATAACACAACCAATCTGACCAATTGCGATGTGGAGCCGATCCATATCCCGGGGAGCATACAACCACACGGCTGCCTTCTGGCCTGTGATGCTTCCGCCGGCTCGATCGTGCGTCACTCCGCCAATTCGCAATCCATGCTGGGAATCGATGGCGACCTCAACGGCAGGAAGCTAAGCGACATCACCGGTGCGCCATTCGCGCATGACATTCGCAATGCGCTGTCGCGAACCCAGGACGGCGGAAAGTCAGCTTTGCTTTTCGGGCAGGCTCTTGCGAACGGGCGCCGGTTCGATGTTGCCGTGCACCGCTACAAGGGCTACGCGATAATCGAATTGGAACCGACGGAAAGCGATGTCGCCGAACCGCTTGAGTTATCGCGAACAATGCTCGGGCGAATTTCATCGATGCCAACCACCGAGCGACTTGTGAGCGGCGCGGTTCGGCTGATCCAGGCCATGCTCGGCTATGACCGGGTGATGATCTACCAGTTTGGATCCGACGGCGCGGGCAAGGTGCGCGCTGAGGCCAAGCGCCCTCACCTCGAGAGTTTTCTCGGACAATATTTTCCCGCCACCGACATCCCGAAACAGGCCCGCGAACTCTACCTGAAAAACCCGATCAGGATTATATCGGATGCGAATTTCGAACGCATTCCGGTTGTGCCGGTCATCGACGCGTCAGGCGAGGCGCTCGATTTGTCATTTGCCCACCTGCGCAGCGTTTCGCCGATCCATTGCGAGTACCTGCGCAACATGGGCGTCCGGGCCTCGATGTCGATCTCGATCATTGTTGACGGTGAACTCTGGGGTCTGATTGCATGCCATCATTATGAACCGCGGACCCTCTCGATGGCGCAGCGCGTGGCGGCCGAGATCTTCGGAGAATTCTTCTCCCTTCATCTCAATGCATTGCGGCACAAGCAAACGCTGGACGCTGCGACAACTGCACGTCTGACCCTGGACAACCTGTTGCAGGCAGCAGTCAAGGTTAAAGACATCAATGAACTGTTGAGCAACAGCCTTTCCGATTTCGCCAGGCTCATTCCGGCCGATGGTCTGGCCATCATGCTCAAAGGAAAACTGACTGTCCTGGGCACTGCACCGCCGGAAGCCGAAATCTCGTCTCTCGCGCGGTTTTCGGCCAACATGACTGATGGCAAGATCTGGGCTACCCACAAGCTCTCAAACTTTATCGAGGGTGCCGCGCACTACGCCGATCGTGCAGCGGGCATGCTTGTGGTTCCGTTATCGCAGCGCCCCGGAGATTACGTGTTCTTTTTCCGCAAGGAAATGGTTCAGACACTGAACTGGGCCGGCAATCCCGAGAAGTCCTATGAAACAGGGCCCTTGGGTGACCGCCTGACTCCGCGCAAGAGTTTCGCCATCTGGAAGGAAACGGTTCACCAGCAATCCGAACCCTGGACGGAAGAAGAGCGGCAATTCGGCGAAGCCGCGCGCGCAGCACTGGTGGGAGTCATCCTCGAGCATTCGGAATTGCTGGCAGATGAAAGGGCCAAATCCGAAGTCCGCCAGCGGATGCTCAACCAGGAACTCAATCACCGGGTGAAGAACATTCTGGCGGTCATCAAGTCGCTGGTTACCAACCCGACGGCTCAGGGAACAACGCTCGAGAGTTATGTCGAGGCCCTGCGCGGACGGATTCAGGCGCTGTCGTTTGCGCATGATCAGGTTATTCGTGGCGAAGGTGGTGGCGGTCTTGAGGATCTTCTCAACGCTGAGCTTTCTCCCTATCGCACGGCGTCCACCACTATGGAGCTGCAGGGACCGAATGTGTGGATGGACGCGCGGTCTTTCTCGATCATGGCGCTGGTCCTGCACGAGCTGTCGACCAATGCAGCCAAGTACGGCGCCTTGTCGCGACCCGGCGGCCAGCTTTCTGTATCTTGGAGCGTCGATCCCTTCGGCGCGTGCGACATAAGGTGGATCGAGAGCAATGGCCCCCGGGTCAACCCACCAAGCCGGCAGGGTTTTGGGACAGTGCTCATTGATCGCAGCATTCCTTTTGATCTGGGCGGGGAAAGCAACGTCGAATACAATCCTGAAGGCGTGACGGCGAGCTTCCGGATACCGGCACGATTTGTGTCCACCCGCGCCGAACGCAAGGCTCCGATCCCGGCCAGAGCCCCGGCGACGGTGGATCGTACCGTTGATCGTGGCGGCAAACGGGTGATGATCGTTGAGGACCAGATGCTGATTGCGCTGGAGCTGGAACAAATTCTCGAAGAAGCCGGGCTTGAGGTCGTCGCCACCCTGACCTCCCCGCGGGAATCCATTGCCTATCTTTCCAACAAACCACTGCCGGACGCGGCCATTCTCGATGTGAACCTTGGAGATACCACCTCGGAACAGATCGCGCATGTGTTGAAGCAGAAGGGCGTGCCGTTCATGTTCGCCACCGGTTATGACAACGGCAACGGGGTGCCGGCTGCTTTTGCCGACGTCCCGGTCGTTCGCAAGCCTTACTCGGAAGACTGCATTCTCAAGCAACTCGACACACTGCTCGCGAAAAAATAGCTGCAGTGTCCGGCACACAGAACCGGGGCAAAATGGTTCAACCGTTGCTTGGTCATGTTGATGTGCCTGACGGCTGCCAACCGGTGTGCCATCATTTTTTGGCGAGGAAGCCACAAGCTACCTGCGAGTATTAGGGAGAATGCGGTTGTATTTTTGGGATACTTTCGGTCTCAACCGCCGGGTCGGTCCGGGCTCCAGGCTGGCGATCGATTTGACAAGGTTTTCATTGAGGATTTCATCGAACTGAACTGCGATGATGAAGGAGCCAACGCGCCGGATCCTGCCGGTGCAATGGGTACCGGTCCAGGGAACATAGATGCGGCATGCCTCGTCAATAACATCAAACAGGGAATCGCCTGGCTTGCGCCCTTCCCTGTTGGCCCATGGCATCTTGTCGTTGGAGAACAGGCATCCGGTGACAGAAAGATTCACGATGACACCGGTCAGCGCAATGAAGTGCTTCCTGTCCTTGAAGATCAGTTCAACAATGCCAGGACAATGGGCGCTGTAACGGACATCCGATTTGCGATTGTACCCATCCGTGTCATGATCAGACGTCTTTGCGGCTTGCGAATTCATGCATCATCGCCTCTGTACAGCCAAAGGAGTTTCATTGGGTGTAGTGGAGTACAATGAAAAATGGGTAAACCGACCACACCAGTGCCAAATCGCGCTTTTGGAATCTGCACTGAACAGGAAAAGTCTTGCGCAGAGTTGCAAAGCAGTCTGACCCGACGCAGTTGACCTCAGCGCTTGAAGATATTCCATTCCCTCTTCATTTTCGGGGTGTAGACTTTCAACTGATTGCGACCGGCCTTTTTTGCCTCGTAAAGCACCGTATCAGCCCTTTGATATAGCTCTTCCGGACCGGATGCGTCGCCGGCCATACAGAGACCGAAAGTCATGGTGATGCGCCCGCAATCCACACCGTCGGTGTGGTTTTTCAATGGGGTTGCCTCAATCGCGCGACGAATTTTCTCAGCGGTGTCCCTGGCTGAAGCGAGGCTGGTCTCATCAAGGATAACCGCGAATTCCTCGCCGCCGGTCCGGGCGACGAACACATCCTTGCCCAGCGTGGTCCGCATAATGACCGCGGTCACGCTCAAGACCCGGTCGCCGACCTGATGACCGTAGTTGTCGTTGAACGCCTTGAAATGATCGATATCGGCAACCAGCAGCGCATGATACATCGCACTTTGCTTGTCTTCGTAAATGGCAGCCAGTCGTTCATCAAAGGCCCGACGATTGGACAGCCGTGTGATGGGGTCAATCGTGGCCAGCCGCTTGTACTCTTCAAGCTCCGACTTGAGGCGTGACATTTCCTTGGCGCGCACCACCATCTGGCGGACGATGGCCTGGCTTTTTTCCATGGTGGCGCCGGTTGCCGACGAGAGAACGTCAACAAGATCGTCCATAATGTCCCCACTGGCCGCACTTGTTTCAGAAATGCGTGACGTGGTTTCCCCAAGCACACTTGAGTATTTTTGAAGCGTGGACTGATCCTGCTTGAACAGGCGGATCATGCCCTTCATCTCATCTGAGATGCGTTCTCGGTTCAGCTCAACGGCATTCGATGCATGATGATGAGGCAGAAATTTCTTTCCGATTTCATCCAGCTGCAATTGGGTCGGGCGTTGACCGAGCGCCGCGAATTCTTTGATCAGGACCGCGTTGGACGTGTTCAGAAACTGATAAACGAGCTCATAATTGCGTGGCAGCGAGGAAATTCCCCGCTCTCGCATTGTCGTTATCACCGTCGTTGCGGGATCGACGTTATCAACATTCTGCGACTTGACCACGATCTAAGCTACCTGAAAAATATCAATAATTTCAAATCAAGTTAGACAGCAGATAGGTTGAGATTTCTCTAATAACCGATGACGCGATTCAACCGGGAGAACAACCACGGTTACGCTGCCAAATCCGCGACTTAGGCTGGCCTCGCCGCGCTGGAAATGACCGGCTCGTCTTGTTGTGGGTTCGTGTCGCGAAGTCAGCACCACCCCGGATTCGGGCATCCGCCAAAATGCCAGACTTTGCACGCAGTCCAGAGACAACACGGCGCGCCTTGTCCACCTGCCAAACAACACAGCACGCAGAAACCTGCAGCAGAATGATTGAAACAATACCCGTAACGAGAGGAATCATAGATGCCGATACATTCCGACGACAACTGGAGCTTCAACTTGCCGCATGAGCAGAGCAAGACTTCATTTGGAACGTCAATCGCGTCGCCCACTCTTCATTTCGCCTCAGCTTTGGTCTAAAGGGACGTTTGAGAGGTTTGCGGGAGGTGTTGTTGATCCACCGCTACCGATGTTGTTGATGCCGCAGGAGCTTTGATGCTTGATATTTTGCGTAAGGGTGCCCAGGGCTGGGTTGCCAAATTTCTCCTCGTGATGCTGGTCGCCTCATTCGGCGTCTGGGGCATTTCGGGCTCCATGCTGAATGCTGGCAGCAATGCGGTGATAACCGTGGGTGACACGGTGGTGACACCCAACGAGTTCCGCCTTGCCTATGACCGGCAACTCGCGGTGGTCGGACGGCAGATCGGGCAGCGACTGACCACCGAGCAGGCCCGCGCCTTCGGCATCGAAAACCAGGTCTATTCGCAGCTGGTTGCCGGCGCATTGCTCGACGAGCAGGCGCGCAAGATGAACCTTGGCCTTTCGGACGACCGGCTTGCTGCACTGATTGCCGAAGATCCGGCGTTTCATGATTTCAACGGCCGCTTCGACCGCAACAATTTCCGGCGGGTGCTCAGCTCGGTGGGCATGAGCGAGGAAGACTACCTCAAGAGCCGCGGCCAGGTGGCTGTAAGAACCCAGATTGTCGAAGCTGTTTCAGACGGTTTTTCTGCGCCGGACGCGTTGATCAAAGCGCTGGCCCAGTACGACAAGGAAACCCGCGACGTCGATTATCTGCTCTTGAGCAAATCCACCATCGATCCTGTGGCGGCGCCCAGCGACAGCGAGCTGTCAAACTATTTCGAGGAAAACAAGGCCAGCTATGCCGCGCCTGAGTATCGCAAGATCACCTATGTGAAGCTTCAAAATCAGGACATCGCCGATCCGGCCGCGATCACGGCGGAAGCCGCTCGTGCCGACTACGAGGCGCGCAAGGACCGCTACACGACGCCGGAGACGCGGACGATCGACCAGCTGGTGTTTGCCGACCGCGCCGCAGCCGACGCCGCTGCTGGAGAGCTTGCTAGCGGCAAGAGCTTTGATGATCTGATCACCGACCAGGGCCGTACCGCCCAAGACGTCCGGATCGGCAGCTTTGGCAAGAGCGCGGTGCCTGATCAATCGCTGGCTGATGCTGTGTTTGCCGTTGGTGACGCGGGCGGCACCACCCCGGTTGTCGATGGCCAGTTCGGCCCGGTGATCCTGCGGGTCGCCGAAATCACGCCTGAATCCTCAAAGAGCTTTGAAGAGATGGAGCCGGAGATCCGCGAGCAACTGGCGCTGGCGGAAGCTTCACAGATGCTTCTCGACGTCCATGACGCCTATGAGGACGCCCGCGCGGGCGGCATGACACTGGCCGAGGCTGCAGCACAACAAAAGCTGACGCCGGTCACGATCGAAGCGATCGACCGCAGCGGCCGGACGCCGGACGGCACCGTGGTCACCGATATCCCGGAATCGCAGTCCCTGCTCAGGGACGCGTTCGAGACGGAAGTCGGGGTCGAGACCCCACCGATCAACCTCGGTACGGATGGCTTTGCCTGGTTCGAGGTCATTGACATCACCCCTGCCCGGGACCGCACTCTTGACGAAGTGCGCGATCAGGTTGCGAGTGACTGGACTGTGATGAAAACCGCTGAAGCGCTGGGCGCCAAGGCTACCGAGATCAAGGACCGCCTGACCAAGGGCGCAGAGCTGTCGGTGATTGCCGAAGAGCTTGCCGTCGCGGTCGAAACCAAATACGCGCTGACCCGCAATGGAGCGGACGCGGTGTTTGGCGAAGCGGCCGTCGCTTCCGCCTTCTCGGGCCCCAACGGCCTGGTGGAGGTCGCCAATGACGCGTCGGGCGAGAACAAGATCCTGCTCAAGGTGCGGTCGGTCAATGACGCCTCCACCGTGACAGCCGATTCGATTTCGGCAGACCAGCGCCGTCAGGTGTCGCAGCAGATGGCCGATGACATTCTTGATCAGATGGTGGCACGGCTGCAATCCGACTACGGCGTTTCGGTCAACCGGGCGCTGGCCGAGCGCGCCCTGGCGTTCTAGGGGTCATGAAAACGGGGGCCGATCAACATGGCTGATCTCAAGTCATTCATCGCCAAGGTGGCAAATGGCGAGCCGCTGGACCGGACCGAAGCACGTTCGGCGTTCGGCGTGATGATGTCGGGCGACGCCACACCGTCGCAGATCGGCGGCTTCCTGATGGCTCTGAGAGTGCGCGGCGAAAGTGTTGACGAGCTCTATGGCGCGGTCAGCGTGATGCGCGAGAAGATGCTGCCGGTCAACGCCCCCGCTGACGCCGTCGATATTGTCGGCACCGGCGGTGACGCCTCAGGCACTTACAACGTGTCGACGGCTGCGGCCTTCATCGTCGCGGGCACCGGGGTCAAGGTCGCCAAGCACGGCAACCGGGCGCTGTCATCGAAATCAGGCGCTGCCGATTCACTGGCGGCGCTTGGCGTCTCGCTGGAACTTGATCCAAAGGGCATTGCGGCCTGTATCGAACAGGCTGGCGTCGGTTTCATGTTTGCGCCGGCGCACCACTCGGCGATGCGTCACGTCGGACCAAGCCGCGTAGAGCTTGGTACCCGCACGATTTTCAACCTGCTTGGCCCGCTCTCCAACCCGGCCGGTGTTAAGAAGCAGTTGCTCGGCGTGTTCTCGGCCCACTGGCTCGATCCGCTGGCCCAGGTGATGCGCGATCTCGGCTCGGAAACCGTGTGGGTGGTGCATGGCGATGGTCTGGACGAGATGACCACGACAGGCGTGACACAGGTGTTTGCGCTGGAGAATGGTCAGATCCGCAGTTTCGAGATCACACCGGAAGAAATTGGCCTGCCAAGGGTTTCGCTTGACCAGCTGAAGGGCGGCGATGGCGTCTACAACGCAGCCGCACTCAAGAAGGTGCTGGAAGGCGAGAAGAACGCCTATCGCGATATCGCGGTGTTGAACGCAGCAGGCGCGCTGGTGATTGCCGGCAAGGCCGCCGAGCTTCGCGACGCCATCGGCATCGCCGAGCAATCCATCGACAGCGGCGGGGCGCTTGCAACGCTTAACGCGCTGGTCAGCGTCTCGCAGGCGCATGCACCGGCACCGAAGGCGGTTTGACCCGATGAGCGACATTCTGACAAAGATCGAAGCCTACAAGCGCGACGAGATCGCGGCTGCGAAGTCTGCCATTCCGTTTGCAGACATCATGGCGCGTGCGCGCGACGCGGAAAGCCCGCGCGATTTCACCGGAGCGATCGAAGCCAAGCACCGCAATGGTGGTTACGGGCTGATTGCCGAAATCAAGAAGGCGAGCCCGTCTAAAGGCCTGATTCGACCCGATTTTGACCCGCCATCACTGGCGCGTGCCTATGAAGCCGGGGGCGCTGCCTGTCTCTCGGTGCTCACAGACGCGCCGTCGTTTCAGGGGGCTCCGGAATTCCTGACCGCGGCACGGGCCGCCTGCGCCCTGCCCGCGCTGCGCAAGGATTTCATGTTCGATGTGTACCAGGTGCATGAGGCGCGTGCGTGGGGTGCAGACGCGATCCTGATCATCATGGCTTCGCTTGATGATGATGACGCCAAGCGGCTTGAAGATGAAGCGCATTCCCTTGGCATGGCGGCACTGATCGAGGTGCATGACGAGGCGGAGATGGAGCGCGCTCTGAAACTCGACAGCCGGCTGATCGGCGTCAACAACCGCAACCTGCGGACCTTCGAAGTGTCGCTCACGGTTTCCGAGCGGCTCGCGCCGCTTGTCCCTGATGACCGCATTCTGGTGGGCGAGAGCGGTATCGGCTCGTTTGCCGATTGCGAGCGGCTTTCAGGAAGCGGGATAAAGACCTTTCTGGTCGGCGAAAGCCTGATGCGGCAGACCGATGTGACCAAAGCGACAAAAGCCTTGCTGACTGGTACGGCTTCAAACGCGGCGGCGGAATAAATGGCTGACGAGACCGCACCGCGCCTGACGCATCTCGCCGAGGATGGTTCGGCAGCAATGGTCGATGTTGGCGACAAGGCCGACACTGTGCGCGTTGCCGAAGCCATCGGCCACGTGCGGATGAAGCCCGAGACGCTGGCGCTGATCCTTGCCGGCAACATGAAAAAGGGCGACGTGATCGGAGCTGCGCGGATCGCAGGCATCATGGCAGCCAAGCAGACGGCCAATCTCATTCCGCTGTGTCATCCGCTGGCCTTGACCAAGGTGAGCGTGAACATCGAGGCTGACGAAGCACTGCCGGGACTGAGGGTTCGTGCGCTTGCCAAGCTCACCGGCAAGACCGGCGTTGAAATGGAAGCGCTGACGGCCGTTTCGGTGACTTGCCTGACCATCTACGACATGGCCAAGGCCGTGGACCGCGGCATGGAGATCGACGGCATCAAGGTGTTGGCGAAATCCGGCGGCAAGTCCGGCAGCTGGACAATAGAGACCTAGAGGAAGACACCGATGGCATTGATGCCGGTTGACGAGGCGCTGACACGGATCCTGGACGGCGCGGCAGCTTCAGCCGAGCCGGAGATGCTGCCATTGGCCGAAAGCTTCGGTCGGGTGCTGGCCCGCGATCTTCTGGCGCTTCGAACCCATCCGCCCTTTCCAGCCTCGGCGATGGACGGCTATGCCGTGCGTGCTCAAGAGGCCGTGGCAGGCGCAAGGCTGAGACTGCAGGGCGAAGCTGCCGCCGGTCATGCCTTTGACGGAGCGCTCGCCACCGGTTCGACCATCCGCATATTTACCGGTGCGCCGGTGCCCGAAGGTGCAGATGCCATCCTGATCCAGGAAAATGCCGAGCGGCTTGATGACGGCATGGTGCTGGTCAACGAAGCGCCCGAGGCTGGCCGCTACATCCGCGCTGCGGGCGTTGACTTTACCGAAGGCAAGACCGGGCTTGAAAAGGGCCGGCTGCTTGATCCCGGCGCCATCACATTCGCAGCAGCCATGAACCATGCCAGGCTGCCGGTCGTGCGCAAGCCGCGTGTCGCGATTCTCGCCACCGGTGACGAGCTCCGCCTGCCCGGCCAGACGCTGGGGCCGGGACAGATCATAGCTTCCAACACCTTTGGCGTGGCGGCGCTTGCGCGCGGCGCGGGCGCTGACGTGATCGACCTCGGCATCGCCATCGACCGGATGGAGGCGCTCGACGAAGCGCTCGACGAGGCAATCGCACAAGGCGCCGACGTGCTGGTGACGATTGGCGGGGCGTCAGTGGGCGATCATGATCTGGTGCAGAAAGCACTGACCGGACGCGGCATGGCGCTCGACTTCTGGAAAATCGCCATGCGTCCGGGCAAGCCGCTGATGTCGGGCAAACTCGGTGCCATGCGGGTGCTGGGACTGCCCGGAAACCCAGCCTCCAGCATGGTCTGCGCGCATCTGTTTCTCGAGCCGCTGGTGACGCGCCTTGCCGGGTTGCCGGATCCCAATCGTCAAAAAACAGCCATCCTCACCAAGGACTTGCCCGAGAACGATCAGCGTCAGGACTATCTGCGCGGCGATCTTGAGACCAATGCCGAAGGCGAGCTTCTGGCCACCCCGTCGCCACGGCAGGATTCGTCGCTGATGAAGGTCTTCGCTGACGCCCGCTGCCTGATCATCAGGCCGCCCTTCGCGCCACCGGCCAAAGCAGGCTCACCGTGTCAGGTGCTGGTGTTGCGCGCCTGAGCCGACTTTAGGCCACCAACGCGCATTGGATGCCCTAGCACCCTAATCCGGCCTTCGAGGCCAGCTTTGTCTTTTCCTGAAAACAGACACCGCCAACAACCATTCCAGTACCTTCGACCCGACCGTTCGAGGCCAACGTCCTGGTGGACAATTGTGGTCCGAAAGGACGTTGACCTTCAATCTGAGCGCACAACTCTGGCATTATTCCGGAACATAACCCTGCGAAAGGCCAGATCTGGCTAGGTTCTGTTAAGGCATTGTTACTTATGCGGGCGCACCCTTAAATTAGCAAGACATAAAATCAGCATCAATGCCTCCCTCTCTAAAACAGAGCGCAAGTTTGAAAAGGCGACCCCCATGTCAAGTATCTTTGAGGTATTCAGACCAAACCCGACCCTTGAAGCGTTTAGCAAGTCGATGGCGCTGATCGAGTTCGACATGAAGGGTAACATTCTCACTGCGAATGACAATTTTTGCAAAGCGATCGGATACGATCTAGCCGAAATCAAGGGGAAGCATCATTCGATGTTTGTCGATCCACTTTCCCGAGACACTTCGGAATACACCAAATTCTGGGATAACCTTCGCGAGGGCAAGTTCGATCAGCGCCAGTACAAGCGCATTGCAAAAGGCGGGCGCGAGATTTGGATCGAAGCCTCTTACAACCCGGTTTTTAGTGGCTCAAAACCACTCAAGGTCGTCAAGATAGCCAGCGATATCACCGCTGCAAAAATGAAGGCGATGGATGACGAAGGCAAGATGGCGGCGATTGACCGATCGCAGGCAATCATCGAGTTCACGCCGGAAGGCGCCGTTCTGAAGGCAAATGAGAATTTTTGCAGCACGCTCGGGTATTCTCTGAACGAAATTGTCGGGAAGCATCACAGCATGTTTTGCGACCCGTCATATGTTCAGACCAAAGAGTATGCAGAGTTTTGGGAAACCCTGCGCGCTGGCAAGTTGCTGTCAGACGAGTTCATGCGCGTTGGCAAAGGCGGGCGTGAGGTCTGGATTCAGGCGACTTACAATCCGATATTTGACGACAATGCCAAAGTGATCAAAGTCGTCAAGGTTGCCACCGATGTTACAGTCCGGATGACTGCAATTGGTGCAATTGCGAACAGTCTTGGTGAAGTGGCCAATGGCGATCTGACGCAGAGATTGCCGCAGGCCTTTCCGCCAAGCATGGAAAAGCTGCGTCACGATTTCAACGCCGCCATCACCAAACTGGCTGAGACCCTGGCGTCTGTTCTGTCGGGGATCGGTTCGATCAGCGAGAACACCGGGGCCATCAGCAGCAGCGCGAACGAGTTTTCGAAACGCATCGAAAACCAGGCCGCAGCCCTTGAGGAAACCGCGGCGGCACTCGATCAGATTACCGTCAATGTTTCCAACTCTGCAAAACGGACAGAGGAAGCCCGTGCCCTTACCGGGGAAGCCAACACCAGTGCTGCGGCCTCAAGCCAGATCGTTTCCAATGCAGTCAAGGCGATGGGGCGGATTGAAGACTCGTCGAAACGGATTTCCAATATTATTGGCGTGATTGATGAAATCGCCTTTCAAACCAACCTGCTCGCACTCAACGCAGGCGTGGAAGCGGCCCGCGCCGGAGAAGCGGGACGCGGATTTGCCGTCGTCGCGCAGGAGGTCCGTGAGTTGGCCCAACGTTCTGCGACAGCTGCCAAGGAAATCAAGGAACTGATCGTTTCGTCGGCATCCGAGGTCAAATCGGGCGTCGAACTGGTCACCGAGACCGGGCAATCGCTTCAGGAAATCGACGCGATCATCAGCAAGATCAACGAGCATATGGCTGCAATTGCGACATCGACCAACGAGCAATCCACCGGGCTCTCGGAAGTAAACGTTGCAGTCAATCAGATGGACCAGATCACTCAACAAAATGCCGCAATGTCGGAAGAAAACACAGCTGCCACAAGCTCTCTTGCCGAGGAGGCAAACAGCCTGAGCGAGATTGTCAGGATGTTTGATATCGGACAGCCAGCCAACCAGGCATCTCAGATTCGGAAGGTTGTAACCAGCATGTCAGCACCTGAGCGGTCCAGTTCAAGTCGATTGGAGCAGGTAAAGCCAAAGCTGCTGCGCAATTCGGCCACTGCTGCACCGATGCCAGCCAGCTCTGCCGATTGGTCAGAATTCTAAGTGGGAACTGAGTGCCCCTGTTTCGGTCACGTTTGAATTGCTGTGATAAGGCTGCCATGATGGACTACCCGATACCGAGTAACGAATTGGAAAGGCTGGAAGCGCTTCACCAATTGGGAATATTGTATTCCGGACCCACACCGGAATTTGATGCAGTCGTTGATATGGCCGCTGCGATTTTTGAAGCACCGATTGCTTTGATTTCGTTCATGGACAAGGAAATACAGTGGTTCAAGGCCAGAACCGGCTTGGAAGACGACCGGACATGTCGCGATGCTGCTTTCTGCAACTACACGATCCTAACCAATGAAGTTCTGGTCGTTGACGACGCGACACAGGATGAACGGTTTCGCGACAATCCCTTTGTTACTGGTGAACCGCATATCCGGTCCTATGTCGGCATTCCGATATCCCTCGACGGAAAAACCAACATTGGAACGCTTTGCGTTCTCGATACCAAACCAGGCAAGACCACAGAAGCGAAGATCAGCCTGCTGATGAAGCTTGGAAATGTTGTGGTTGGACTTACCCGTGCCCACACCATCGCCATTGAGGCCAAAATTTCTGAGCGAAATTCCCGCCAACGCGGAAAGTTACTTTCCCAGGTTGAGAGAATATCGAAGATAGGTGCATGGTCTCTGGATACAGAGCGCCTGGTGACCGAATGGTCTCCCCAGGTTTTCGCCATCCACGAACTCGATGGCACTGAACCCCCAAGTCTCGATGGTGCCATATCCTTCTATCCTGAATACGAGCGTGAGAGACTAAGCGCGTCGGTCATTGCATGTATCGAGCAAGGTATTTCCTATGAGATCGAATGTGATTTCATCACGGCCAAGGGAAACAAGCGACGTGTTCGATCGATCGGAGAAATAGAATACGGAGATGATGGCACCAAATTCCTTATCGGCGTCATCAAAGACATCACAGAACAGCACGCGCAGAAACAACAGCTCTGGTGTGCCGCTCATATGGACAGCCTGACTGGGATTGCCAATCGGCTGTCGTTTCATGAGGAAGTCAACCGGTCCATCAATCCAGCGTCTTCTGAAGATGATCAGCTTGCGCTGTTGATGATAGATCTTGATAATTTCAAGGACATCAACGACACGCTTGGTCATTTGGCCGGGGATGAAGTGCTGCGTCAGGTTGCTCGACGCATTGAACAGGCAAGCCCCCCGAATGCATTTTGCGCGCGACTGGGTGGAGATGAATTCGCTGTTCTTCTGAAGACCTCTGCGGATACACATCTTGCAGAGGAGCTCGCAATCAATCTTATCTCTGCGATCAACATTCCAATAATCTTTGAACAACATGAAATTCGTGTTGGCGCATCCATTGGTATTGCCTCGGATTTTTCCAGGACTGCCTCCGCGAACGATCTGTTCCTGAAATCGGATCTGGCCTTGTACCATGTCAAACAGAACGGTCGGGGCAAGGCGAAGGCATACGAGCCAGCAATCACGAATGCATTTGAGGATAAGCGACGGTCCGTCCTTCTCGTCATGTCAGCGATTGCAGATGAAAGACTGGAGCCGCATTATCAGCCGATCATAGACCTCAAAACCCGGGAGCTGCGCGGTGTGGAAGCGCTTGCGCGCATTCGAAATTCGGACGGCACGATCTCCGGACCTGCAGATTTCTGGCATGCCTTGAACGAGCCGCAATGCGCCAACGAGATCGACAAGGTCATGCTTGATCTTGCGCTTCGAGACTTCGGACGCTGGAAGCGTCTTGGGCTCGACATCGATTTCGTCAGCGTCAATGCTTCCTCATCATGCATACAGTCGGATGCATATGTGGATCAGATTTTGAAAGGACTGGCGGAAAACCATCTGTCGCCGCGCAACCTGAAGATAGAAATCGTTGAAAGCGTATTCCTCGGGAATGCGAGCGCCGATGTCAGTAGCGTGCTTCAACGTCTTTCAGCGGAGGGCATCCGGATCGCGCTTGACGATTTTGGTACCGGTTTCGCATCACTTAGCCACTTGCGCGACTATCCGATCGACTGCATCAAGATCGACAAGTCGTTTGTCATGGGGCTTGGTCAGGACGATAGCAACACGGCGATTGTCCACGCTCTCATTGCACTTGGTCGGTCGATGAACCTTGATGTGATTGCCGAGGGTATAGAAACTCAAGGTCAACTGGACTTCGTTTCCGCGCTCGGTAGCCATTTCGGTCAAGGGTATCTTTTCTCAAAGCCAATCCAAGCGACCGCGCTAGCCCAATACGCGGCGGATTTTGTACTGCCACAAAAATTGCAGGCAAACGTCTCCGCCAAATGAGCTTGCTCATTGGTGGACGCCGTGTATTGCAATTCGATTATCGCTGCATGATCGGCACTTGATCCATCTGAACTACGGTTTCGGGCACCGGCAGATGTAGTCCGGTACGCCTCCCAGCCTTGCCAACCGGGAGGCTCTGAGCAGATGCGCGGCTCCGGAAAGGACATACGATCCTTCCGGAGACAGGCATTGCCGATCCGCGCCTCACATGTCGCTTGGATGGTGCGTCTGCGGTTTGTCAGAAGGCCGCGAGATTGGTCTGGGCGCGACCCAGGATCAGCGCATGAATGTCATGCGTGCCCTCATAAGTGTTGACGGTTTCCAGGTTCTGGGCGTGGCGCATGACGTGGTAGCCGATCTGGATGCCGTTGCCGCCGTGCATGTCGCGGGCCATCCGGGCGATGTCGAGCGCCTTGCCGCAATTGTTGCGCTTGATGATCGAGATCACCTCGGGCGCAAGACGGTCCTGATCAAACAGCTGTCCTACACGAAGCGCTGCCTGCAGGCCAAGTGTGATCTCGGTCTGCATGTCGGCGAGTTTCTTCTGGTAGAGCTGGGTGCCTGCGAGCGGGCGTCCGAACTGTTTGCGGTCGAGCCCGTACTGGCGGGCGCGGTGCCAGCAGTCTTCCGCAGCCCCCATCACGCCCCAGGCAATGCCGTAGCGGGCGCGGTTGAGGCAACCGAACGGGCCGGAGATGCCCTGAACGCCGGGCAGCAGCGCATCTTCGCCGACTTCAACATTGTCCATGACGATCTCGCCGGTGATCGAGGCGCGCAACGAGAGCTTGCCGCCGATCTTGGGCGCGGACAGACCTTTCATGCCTTTTTCCAGAATGAAGCCGCGCATCTTGCCGCCGTGCGCTTCGGACTTGGCCCAGACCACGAAGACATCGGCAATCGGCGCGTTGGAGATCCACATCTTGGATCCGGTCAACCGGTAGCCGTTGTCTGTCTTGACCGCGCGGGTTGTCATCCCGCCGGGATCTGACCCGGCATCGGGTTCGGTGAGGCCGAAACAGCCGATGAATTCGCCGCTGGCCAATTTGGGGAGGTATTTCAGCCGCTGTTCTTCCGAGCCGTAAGCGTAGATCGGGTAGATCACCAGCGAGGACTGCACTGACATCATCGAGCGATACCCGCTGTCGATGCGCTCGACTTCGCGCGCAACAAGGCCGTAGGCGACATAGGACGCGCCGGCGCCGCCGTATTGCTCGGGCAAGGTGACACCCAGGAGCCCCGACGCTCCCATTTCACGGAAGATCTCGGGATCGGAGCGTTCCTCCAGATAGGCAGTTTCAACCCGTGGCGCGAGCTTGTCGGCTGCAAAGGCTGCAGCCGCATCGCGGATCATGCGCTCATCTTCGCCCAGTTGATCCTCAAGCAGGAACGGGTCGGCCCAATTGAAGGTTTGTGATTTGCTGGACATGATCGGGGTTCCTCGCTCCATTGCATCGACTGTGCGCCCGGTGCATTTGATGCATGGGATCACTGTTGTATGATTATTATTGCCTGACACGGCGCAGAGGAAACGCTATTGGTTCATAAGATCATGCATTGAGTGAATGATATGCGCCAACGCCGTTTCCTTCCATCCCAAAGCCAGCTGCTGGCGCTCGAGGCTGTCGTTCGGCGGGGCTCGGTGACTGCGGCGGCAGAGGACCTTCACCTGACGCAAAGCACCGTCAGCCGGTTGATCCAGTCGCTTGAGGCGCAGCTCGGAAGGGAGCTGTTCACCCGGCAACGGAAGAAGCTGATCCCCACCGATGCCGCCCTGACCTATCAACGCGACATCTCGCGCGCGCTCGACATGATCCAGCGCGCCAGCATGTCGCTGGTAACCAATCCCGGTGGTGGTGTGTTGTCGCTTGCCGTTCTGCCCACGCTGGCGACCCGGTGGCTGGGGCCGCGCCTGGGTGGCTTTCTCGGATCGCATCCGGGCATCTCGGTCAATATTGCCACCCGGATCGAGAAGTTCAGTTTCGAGACCGAGATCTTCGACGCGGCGATCTATTTCGGCAACCCCGACTGGCCGGGCGCCAGATCATTCAAGCTGTTTGACGAGCGGGTGACCGCCTGCGCCAGCGCGGAGTTCCTGGAACGAAATCCGGTTTCGGAACCCGCCGATGTGGCAGCCTTGCAGCTGTTGCAACTGGAGACGCGGCAAACCGGATGGGACGACTGGTTTGCCGGTCAGAACGCCACATTCACCGGCGCGACAGGCATGCTGATGGATCAGTTCTCGATGATGATCCAGGCGGCAATTTCGGGCCTCGGGATTGCGCTTCTGCCGGATTATCTGGCCCGAACCGAGATTTCAGAAAATCGGCTGGTGCCGATCCTCAAACCGGCGGTGCCAACGAGCGGTGCCTACTGGCTGATCTGGCCCGGGGAAAAAGACAACTACGCGCCGATTATTGCCTTCAGGGACTGGCTCGCCCGCGAAGTGGCCCGCGATCGTAACATGTAAGGCGGGAATGGCCGAGACATCACTGGATGCTTTCGGCTGTGCATCGAGCACACATCCGCCCGGTCGAATTTGGCTCTAGGATTGACGATTTGGAGGCAACGTCGCCTTGAGTTCTGGTCGATCCCAACCTGCACCGGACGCGGGCCGGTCCATCTGCCGTGTGGCTTCAACCGGTTGCGCATCCGGATGCACCAGACTGAAGCCGAGCCAGTTGTTGGGCCGGGCTCTCAGATACTGTGGCGCATAGTCCACATCAACGCCAAGGCTGGCTGCCGCATGCAGGCCCCAGCGCGGATTGTCGAGCATTGCCCGACCGATGGCGACCATGTCTGCTTTTTGCGCGCCAACCACTTCTTCGGCAAGTTCCGGCGTGGCAATCAGGCCGACTGCCATGGAAACCAGACCGGTGTGTGTCTTGATCAGTGTGGCAAAATCGACCTGATGCCCAGGTGTGGCGGCCGGTATCTTCGAGCCCGGCGCCAGGTTGCCAGCTGACATAACCACATAGTCCACGCCAGCCGTCTCAAGATGTTTGGCAAAAACAACGGCATCATCGATGCTTTGTCCCTCCGGGTGCCAGTCGGTTGAATTGACCCGAACGCCGAACGCCTTGTGCCTTGGCCAGACCTCTCTGACAGCACGAACGACTTCGAGCGGAAACCGCATCCGGTTCTCCGGTGACCCACCGTAGTCGTCCTCACGCTGGTTGGTCACCGGTGACAGGAACTGGTGCAGCAGGTACCCGTGCGCCGCATGGATCTCGACCAGATCGAAATCGGCCCGGTCGGCCCGCCCAGCCGCATCGACAAAGGACTGCCTGACCCGGGACATATCATCCGCGTCCATTTCCCTTGGCACATGCCAGGTCTCGTCATAGGGGATCGCGGAGGGACCGAAGGTCGGCCACGCCCCCTCCTCCGCAGGCAGAGATTCGCCCTTGTTGCGATCCCGGATCGAACGACAGGATGCCCTTCGGCCGGCGTGACCGAGTTGAATGCCGAGCGCCGCACCGGACAGTTTTCTGGCTTCCGTAACAAGCGACTTGAGCGCCGTTTCGTTGGCATCGTTGTAAAGCCCGAGACAGCCGTGGGTGATGCGCCCGGCTGCCTCTGTCGCTGTGGCTTCCATGATGACAAGCCCGGCGCCCGAAAGCATCAGCCCGCCAATATGGATGAGATGCCAGGGCTGCGCCGTGCCCTCAACCGCACTATACTGACACATCGGCGAGACCACGATGCGGTTGTCCACTTGGAGACCACCAATGTCTATCGGCTGAAAAAGCTCGCTCATCTGATGGTCTCCAAAAGTCCGGACTGGCCTGGCGTTGCCGCTGCCTTTACATCACGCCCCAGCGTCTTCCCGGGCACGCTCGAAGCTGAGCTCCGCATAGCCGTTGGCCTTTGCCGCCGTGCAGGCCTCGGCATATTTGTTGAAACCGCCGATGAACATGGTCAGGCCCTGGGATTTGCCTTCGACATTGGCGCCGACCCACCAGGTCTTGGCCTTGCGCACCAGCGACATGGCCGCAAGATTGGTGACCACTTCCATCCAGCGCGTCTCGCCCGCCTCCGTTGCCTCGGCGACGGTGTGGCCGGTCTGTTCCATGTGGGTGATCAAATCGGCAATCCAGTCGACATCATGCTCGCTGATGGTGATGATGTTGGCGAGCGCCGCCGGACCGTTTGGCCCGCAGGTCAGGAACATGTTGGGAAAGCCCTCAACCATCAGGCCGAGATAGGACTGGGCGCCGCCCTGCCATTTGTCGTTGATCGAGCGGCCGTCGCGGCCCTCCACCCGGAACGCCATCAGGGCACCAGTCAATGCATCATAGCCGGTGGCGAAGATGATCATGTCGAGTTCAACTTCGCCCGCTTCGGTGCGGATACCATTTTCGGTGATCTCGACAATCGGATCCTTCAGGCAATCCTTGAGATGGACGTTTGGCAGGTTGTAGGTCTCGTAATATTCCGTATCGAGACAGGGTCGGCGCGCAAACACCGGATAGCCGCGCGGCTTGAGAGCTTCGGCAGTTGTCGGATCCTCGACGACGTCGCTGATCTTATCGCGGACGAATTCGGCGACCTGATCATTGGCAGCCTGATTGACCAGAAGATCCGAAAATGAGCCGAGGAAGGTGTGACCGCCATTGACCCAGGCCTGCTCCATGGTCTGCTTGCGCTGCTCGGGCGGCAGGCTGAAATAGGGCCGCGAAGTTACAGGCCGTGTGCCACCGGTGGGATTGAGCCGCATCGCCGCCCGCATGCCGGGATAGTTGGCTTTCATTTCCGCCTGATATTCGTCCGACAGCGTGTGATTGCGCATCGGCAGGCTCCAGCTTGGCGTGCGCTGATAGACGAAAAGCTCGCCGGCCTGACGACCGACTTCCTGCACGATCTGGATGCCGGAGGAGCCGGTTCCGATGACGCCGACGCGCTTGCCGGTGAAATCAACCTTCTCATGCGGCCATTTCTGCGCCCTTAGAATGCGGCCCTTGAACTTGGCGATGCCCGCGATTTCCGGATCCTTTGGAACAGACAGCGGCCCGGTCGCCATGATGCAGTAAGGAGCCTCGACAATCTCTCCATTGTTCAGCGTTGCCCGCCAGAGTTGGGCTTTCTCGTCCCATACGGCGCTTTCAACGCGGGTATTGAAGAGAAAGTTGTCGCGCAGCTTCAGCTTGTCGGCGACAAAGTTGGCATAGGCGAGGATTTCCGGCTGGGCGGCAAACTGTTCGGACCAGCTCCATTCCTGCTGGATCTCGTCGGAGAAGCCATAGCTGTAGTCGACGCTCATCAGGTCACACCGCGCGCCCGGATAACGGTTCCAGTACCAAACACCGCCGACATCGCCGCCGGCCTCGATGCCGACGACGTTCTTGCCCATCTCGCGGAAACGGTAGACGGCGTACATGCCGCCGAAGCCGGCGCCGACAACAATGATGTCAACGCGCCTGGTGGTCGGATGTCCTGTCTGGGAATTCATGTCGATACCTCTCGGCTGATTTTCAAATTTTCGGGTCTGTGAAATGCAACGCTGGTTGGCAGCGACGCGGTCGTTGACGTGGGCTGGACCGGGTGCATCACTTGGAGCCCCCCGCTTTGAGACGGCGCACCAGCGCCCCGAGTTCCCCAACCACGCCGCGCCTGAAGAACAGGATGACCGCGAGCAGGATCACGCCCTGGGAAATCAGCGCCCATTCGGCGAACTGCGCCAGATAATCGTTGAGCGCGATGACGATGCCTGCGCCGACCATCGGACCGGCGAGCGTTCCAAGGCCGCCAAGCAGCGTCATGAAGATCACCTCGCCGGAGACATTCCAGGAGACATCGGTCAGGGTGGCGAACTGGAACACGGTGGCCTTGAGCCCGCCCGCCAGACCGGCCATGCCGGCAGACAGTGTCATCGCAACCAGCTTGTAGCGCTCAGGCTTGAAGCCCAGTGATTCCACTCTCGGTTCGTTGTCACGGATTGCCTTGAGCACTTCACCGAAGGGCGAATGGACCACACGGTAGAAGAACGCCACCGCCAGCACCGTGATCGCCAGCACGAAATAGTAGAACGAGAAATTGTCCGACAGGTCGATGAAGCCGAAGATCTCGGTGCGCGGGATGCGCTGCATGCCATCTTCGCCGCCGGTAAACTCGGACTGCAGCAGCAGAAAATAGACGAACTGGGCGATGGCGAAGGTAATCATGGCAAACTGGATGCCGGTTCTGCGCACCGCCACCAGTCCGACTAAAAACCCCATCACGGCGGCGACCAGAGTACCACCGATGAGTGCTATCTCGAGCGAGACGCCGGTGGTCTTGAGGATCTGACCGGTAATGTAGGCGGCGGTGCCGAAGAACATCGCCTGACCGAAGCTGAGCAGCCCGGCATAGCCCAGCAGAAGGTTGAACGAGGATGCAAAGATGACAAAGACGAGGATTGTCATCAGCGTGACGGAATAGACGAAGAATGGTGCGATCAGCGCCAGAATGAGGATCGCGGCCAGGCCCAGATAGCGGATCATCACGCGCCCTCCTTCTTCGAAAACAGACCCTGGGGGCGCAACACAAGTGCGAAGATCATGATCACGAAGATCACCAGATTGGCGCCTTCAGGATAGAAAACCTTGGTCAGCCCCTCGACCACGCCCAACAGATAACCGGTCAGGATGGCGCCCATGATCGAGCCCATGCCGCCAATCACCACGACGGCGAAGATGACAATCATCAGGCTAGAGCCCATTGACGGAGACACCTGGTAGATCGGTGCAGCCAGGACCCCGCTCAAGCCCGCCAGACCGACGCCGAAGGCATAGGTCAGCGTGATCATGCGCGGCACGTTGATGCCGAAGGATTCGACGATCTCGGGATTTTCGTTGGCAGCCCTGAGATAGGATCCAAGCTTGGTGTGCTCGATCAGATACCAGGTGCCAAGGCACATGGCGAAGGAGAACAGCACCACCCAGAGCCGGTACCAGGGCAGGAACATGAAGCCCAGATTGACGCCGCCGGGGATCGGCGAGGCATAGGGCAACCCCGAAGAGCCATATTGCTGCCGGATCAGCCCTTCGACGATCAGTGTCACCGCATAGGTGGCGAGCAATCCGTAGAGATGGTCGAGATGGTGGATGGGTTTGAGCACAAGCCGCTCCATCACCATGCCGAAAATGGCCACCACGACCGGCGCTATGAAAAGCGCGCCCCAGTAGTTGATACCGAGCGTGTTGAGCAGCAGCCAGGCGATGAAAGCGCCAAGCATGTACTGCGCGCCATGGGCGAAGTTCACCACATGCATCAGGCCGAAGATGATCGCCAGCCCCATGGAGAGCATGGCGTAGAATGATCCGTTTATCAGGCCGATCAGCAGTTGGCCCATGAGGAGTTGAATTGTAATGCCATCAAACATCGCCGCTTACACTCCCAGATAGGTTTTGACGCGGGCCATGTTGGCCTGCAGCTGATCGGCGGCCAGAACATCGACAACCTGGCCATGCTCGACCACGACGTGACGGTCGGCGACCATCTGCGCGAATTTCAGGTTCTGCTCGACGAGCAGAATGGTGTAGCCGCGCTCTTTCAACCGCAGGATCTGCTGGCCGATCTCCTTGACAACGACAGGAGCGAGACCCTCGCTTGGCTCATCGAGCAACAGGAACCGGCTGCCCGTGCGCAGGATCCGGGCGATGGCCAGCATCTGCTGTTCGCCACCCGAGAGCCTGGTGCCCATGCTGTGCTGGCGGGCGCGCAGATTGGGGAACTGTTCAAGCAGCTCTTCGTCGGTGGAGCCGCCCGAACTGAGCACAGGCGGCAGCCCGAGATTTTCGCGAACCGTCAGCGAGGAGAAGATCGCCCGCTCTTCCGGGCAGTAGGCAATGCCCTGCCGCGCGATCTGGAAGGTCTGCTTGCCGATCAGCTCATCGCCCTTGAAGCAGATCGAACCCTTGCGCTTGCGCACGATCCCCATGATCGAACGCAGCGTGGTGGACTTGCCCGCGCCATTGCGGCCAATCAGTGTCACCAGTTCGCCTTCGGGAACCTCAAAATTCATGCCGTGCAAGGCCTGGGATTCGGCGTACCAGGCACTCAGGTTTTCGACCTTAAGCAGCGGGGCCTTTGTGACATCAGAGCTCATCGACGCCTCCCATGTAGGCGGCGATCACTTCCGGATCGCTCGACACTTCGGCATAGGTGCCTTCGGTCAGAACCTGACCCTGCTTGAGCACCGTGATCCGCTCACTGAGACTGGAGACCACCGACAGATTGTGCTCGATGATGACAATGGTGCGATCCTTGCTGACCTTGGCGATCAGATCGGTGATCGGCTTGATATCCTCGTGCCCCATGCCTGCCGTCGGCTCGTCAAGCAGCATGACAGATGGATCGAGCGCCAGGGTGGTTGCGATTTCGAGCGCGCGTTTCTTGCCATAGGACAGATCGGAGGCAGGGACAGATGCGCTATCGCCAAGCCCGACCTCCAATAGTAGCGCCATGGCACGCTCGTTGAGGTCGGAAATGGCGCGCAGCGAGCGCCAGAACCGGAAGGATTTTCCATATTTCGACTGAAGCGCAACGCGCACGTTTTCGAGGCACGTGAGGTTTGGAAACGTAGCGGAGATCTGAAACGAACGCACCAGCCCGAGCCGGGCCACATCCGAGGTCGGAAGCCGGGAGATATCCTTTCCCTCGAGGAAAATCTGCCCGGTTGTTGGCCGCAACGCTTTGGTCAGCATGTTGAAACAGGTGGTCTTGCCTGCACCGTTCGGGCCGATCAGCGCATGCACAGAGCCGCGCCGGATCTTCAGATCAACATCCTTGACCGCATAGAAGCCATTGAAAGACTTGCTGATACCCCTGGCTTCAAGGGCGTAGTCGGTGGCAGGCACGTGTCCGGCCGCCGGCCTCTTCTCGTCAGATAATTGCATCACCCTTCTCTCCTCCCTCGCGGCGCATCAGGATGGCAACCCGAGCACAGCCTTGGCCAGAATTGTCCGCTGGATTTCGTTGGACCCGCCAAAGATCGCCAGCGCACGGGAATCCAGATAAAGGTTCATCGCGTCGACCTGCCCGTCCCCTGCAGGCAGATCATCGAGGAACCGCGCCTCCTCACCAGCGATATCGAGCGTTTCCTCGGTGATGCGCTGATAGAGCTCGGAGCAGAAGATCTTGAGAACGGACACATCCGCACCGAGGCTGCCGCCGTCACGCAATTGCTTGGCAAAGCGTTCAAACGCCGATCCGAGATCGTAGAGATCCAGCCGCAACTGCGCATAGCGCGCCACGAATGCCGCATCCTCGAAAGCACCGCGGGCTTCAGCCAGTGTCTCTAGCCGCGAGAGCGCGATTTCAGGACGCGACGGCGCGCCCAGGAAAATTCGCTCGTGGCCCAGCACCGCCTTGGCCAGCGTCCAGCCCTTGTCGACCTCGCCAACCAGGTTTTCGGCCGGAACGCGGACGTTTTCGAAGAAGACTTCGCAGAAATCAGCTTCCTGGCGCAGATTCTCGATCGGGCGCACTGTGACGCCCGGCGAGGTCAGGTCGACCAGAAGCACGGTGATGCCCTTCTGCTTGACCTTCTCGTCACGCGAGGTGCGGGTCAGCAGCAGGATCCAGTTGGCGCAATGGGCGAGCGTGGTCCAGATCTTCTGGCCGTTGACGACAAAGGTGTCGCCCTCGCGCACCGCAGCGGTGCGCAGGCTGGCAAGGTCGGAGCCCGCGCCCGGTTCCGAGTAGCCCTGGCACCAGACGTCTTCGCCCGACAGGATGCGGGGCAGATAACGGGCCTTCTGCGCCTCCGTGCCGAACTCGATCAGTAACGGCCCGACAAGGCCAATCCCGTGGTCGGGAATGCGCGGGCAACCAAGCCGTGCCCATTCCTCGACATAGATGATGTGCTTGGCGGCATTGAGCCCCATGCCGCCAAATTCCTGCGGCCAGACCGGCGACAGCCAGCCCTTTTCGGCCAACGCGTGATACCAGTCAGCGACTTCATCAAACACCGGCCGCTGCTTGCGCATGTTGCGCAGGCGCGCGGGGCAGTTTTCGTCCACCCAGGTGCGGAAGATCTGCCGGAATTCGGCGTCAGAGAGGCTGTTCCAGTCTTGCTGCTGTTGCATCACAACTCGTCCTTGAACACCGGCGCGCGCTTTTCGACAAAGGCGCGCATGGCTTCCTTGCTGTCTTCGTGTTTGGTCATTTCCACGGTCAGATTCTGCTCGAACCGGTAGCCGTCCTTCAGCCCCATCGTCTCGACGGTGTTGATGGCGCGCTTGGCGAGGCGGATCGCAGCAGGGCTTTTGGAGGCAATGTTGCGGGCTAGATCCATGGCCGTATCCATCAGCTCTTCAGGCTCGACGCAGGCCTCGATCAGGCCGCGGCGATAGAGCTCTTCGGCGGGCGCCCGCCAGCCGGTCAGAACCATGCGTCGGGTCAGGCCCTGCGGGAACACCCGCATGGTGTGCCGGACGCCGCCCATCAGTCCGATGTCGATTTCCGGCAGGCCGAAGGAAGCGTTCTTGGAAGCGACGATCATGTCGCTGCAGATCGCCAGTCCCATGCCTGCGCCAAGGGCGACGCCATTGACGGCAGCAATCACCGGAACGTTCATCTCGATGATGACGAAGCCGACTTCACGGGCACGTCGCAGATGGCGGTTGGTATCACCGGGCGTGCCCTGGCCGACCTTGGCGCGAGATTTGATGTCGGCGCCCGCGCAAAAACACTTGCCGGCGCCCGTGAGTACCACCACCCGTACGCCGGGTGTTTCATTCAACTCGTCAAAGACCGAGATCAGTTCTTCGACCATCTCCCGGCTCTGGGCGTTGACCGGCGGGGCATCCATCGTGACGACGGCGATGTGATCCTCGATGACGGTCTTGATCAGATTGTTTTCCATGTCTGCTCCTTCAGGATGCACGCTCGAGCGCAACAAATTGCAGCCGCAGCTGCGCGGGATTTCCAAGGGTGGCGTTCAGATTGACGGCACGTTTCATGTAAAGTCCGATGTCGCATTCATCGGTGAAACCCATGGCGCCGTGCAGGTGTATGGCCTTGCGCGAGATATCGACGGCCGCATCACCGGCACGGGCTTTGGCAGCCAGAACCGCAAGTGCTGCCGGTTTGCCCGGTTCGTCGACCAGCCGTTCAAGCGCATTGACAATGGCTGCGCAGGCAAATTCGGCAGCGCCCCACATGTCCACCAGACGGTGCTGGATGGCCTGAAAGCTTGCGACCGGCTTTCCGAATTGCACCCGTTCCTTGGTATAGGTGACGGTGTCTTCGAGCGCCTTTGAGCCGGCGCCCGCCAATTCTGCAGCAAGTGTCAGTCGTGTCGCCTGAATGGCGTCCTCGAGCAGGCCGCTTCCGAGAAGCCCACGCGCCAGAACCTGCGCTGCGGCAACCCGGCAGTTGTCAAACCGGATCTGCGAAAGTGTCGCCCCGTCGACTGTCGGCCGCTCGGATAGCGTCAGGCCCGTGGTCTCCTTCGGCACGCTGATCAGCACCCGTTCGTCCTGCAAGCGGGCGACAACAAGGAAAACATCAGCGGAAGCTGCCGCCACGACCAGTTCAGCTGCGCCCGAAAGCGTTACACCATCAGCGTCAACGGTGGCGTTGACTGCAGCAAACCCGCCCGACATGTCCTGCCATGCAGGCGTTACGATCAGGCTGCCTGAAACAAGCCCTTCGGCCAGGCGCGTCCGCTCTTGCCCAGCCTGAGCACCGGCAAGCAATGTTCCGGCAAAGACCGAAAGTTGCGCCAGCGGCTCGGTGATCAACGCCCGGCCCAGCGCTTCGCTCAGAATGGTCTGCTCGGACAGTCCAAGTTCGGCGCCGCCGAGATCCTCGGGAAGCATCAGGCCAAGCCAGCCAGCCTCGGCCATGGCCGACCAGATGTCGCGATCAAGATCCCAGCCCGCATCGCGCCGCGCCCTGAGCGCCTTGGGGCCATCGAAGCGCTGAGCGAAAGCCGCAACGCTGTCGCGCAGCATGGCAAACGTGCCGTCCTGGTCTTCAAGAATGATTTCGGGCATAGGGCCTCCATAAGAAAACGACAGTGTGTCGACGCGGGAACGACGTCAGGCTGGCAGCACGTAATCGGCGAATTGTTCGCGCAATTTCATTTTCTGCAGTTTGCCGGTCGCGGTGTGCGGCAGTTCGTCGACAAAGGCGACGTCATCAGGCAGCCACCATTTCACCACGCGTTCCGACAGGAACTCGAGGATCTCGGGACCGGTCACCTGGGAGCCCTTCTTGCGCACCACGATCAGCAGCGGTCGTTCCTGCCACCTCGGGTGCGGCCGCGAGATAACGGCGGCCTCTTCGATTTCCGGATGCGCCATTGCGGCATTTTCCAGGTCGATCGAACTGATCCACTCGCCGCCCGACTTGATCACGTCCTTGGACCGGTCGGTGATCTGCACGTAGCCGTCGGCGTCGAGCCTAGCGACGTCACCGGTCGAGAACCAGCCGTCCTTGTCGAGAACGTTGCCACCTTCGCCGCGGAAATATCCGGCAGTGACCCATGGGCCCCGTACCTGCAGATCACCGGACTGACCGTTGCCTGCGGGAATTTCAGACCCATCCTCGCCAATCACACGCAGCTCGACGCCGCACATGGCGCGGCCCTGCAGCACCTGGATATCCACCTGCTTCTCGACCGGCAGATCGCGATGCTTGGGCAGCAGGTTTCCAATCGTTGCCACCGGGCTGGTTTCACTCATGCCCCAGGCCTGAATGACGAAGACACCGATCGTATGGAATTTCTCGATCACCGTGCGGGGTGCTGCCGCGCCGCCGATGACAACGCGCTTGAGAGACAGTTTCGCAGGATCCGCAGCCGGGTTGGTTTCGAGGTATTTGAAGAAGCCCATCCAGACCGTCGGCACGCCCAGGCTGAAGCTGCATTTCTCGGCCACCGCCAGATCATAGAGGCTTTGGCCATCAAGCTGCGGGCCGGGCAGAACCAGCTTGGCACCGCACATGGCAGAGGCGTAGGGCACACCCCAGGCGTTGACGTGGAACAACGGCACCGCGAGCAATGTGCTGTCGGCGCTGCTCAGCTGCAGCCCGTCCATCTGACAGACCAACAACGAGTGAAGATAGGTAGAGCGATGGCTGTAGAGCACACCTTTTGGATTGCCCGTGGTGCCAGAGGTGTAACACAGCGACGAGGCTGCGTTCTCGTCAAACACCGGCCATTCGAAATTGCCGTCCTGCGGGGCGATCAGGTCCTCATAGGCCTCAGCCCGCTCAGGCATTCCGGCCATATGATCAGCATCGGTCATGGCGACAAAGCGCCTGACTTTCGGCAAGGCCGGCGTCAGGTCACGGACCAGATCGGCGAAGGTTAAGTCAAAGAACAGCACGCCGCTTTCGGCATGATTTAGAATGTACTCGATCTGCTCGGGAAACAGCCGCGGGTTGACCGTGTGCAACACGGCGCCGATGCCGGAAACGGCAAAATAAAGCTCGAGATGGCGATGGGTGTTCCAGGCCAGTGTCGCAACACGGTCGCCCGGTTTGACGCCCATGGCAAGAAGCGACTGGGCAAGCTGCTTGGCGCGGTGGGACAAGGTCCGATAGTTGCTGCGGACGATTGTCTGCTCGCATGTCTTTGAAACAATTTCAGTATCTGGATGGTATCGCCGCGCATGTTCAAGCAAGCTTGAAATCATCAGCGGATGCCCCTGCATAAGGCCCTGCATACCAATCTCCTCCCATGTAGCCGCGGACAATGCCTCCCAGCCGTCCACATTCAGATTATCGGCACTCTGCCCATGATGAGAAGGAAAACCTTCATCTGAAGGAGAGTTTCACAAATGTGAATTTCCTCGCAGAACATGGATGTATCGCCAGCCTAAGTACGAGCCCTACCGCCCACCATCGGATGCCTGACCTGCCGCACCAAACGAGGTCCAGCCGCCATCGACATAGAGAATGCCGCCGTTGATGTAGGATGCGCCGGGCGACGTCAGGAACAGGGCGGCGTCGGCGACGTCTTCCGGTCGACCCATGTCGCCAAGCGGTATCCGCCGACGAATCGAATCGCTGTCGATCTTGGCCGACTGCTCCAGCGCCGCGACACCCGGGGTGCGGATATAGCCCGGCGCCAGCGTGGCGCTGCGGATGCCTTTTGAGCCAAGTTCAGCGGCAAAACAGCGTGTCAGGATGTCGATCGCAGCTTTCGATGCGCCATAGGCATGACGCGGCGCAAACGGCAGGAATGTGTTGATCGAGCCGACATTGAGGATGAAACCCGCCCTGCCCGTCATCAGTGCCAGCGCCGCCTTGGCGCACATGAATGCGCCGGCGAGGTTAACGTCCATAACCCGCTTGAGATCATTGCTGTCCTGCTCAAGCGCGGGCTTGAACAGATCGGCGATGCCGGCATTGTTGATCATCACGTCGACATGGCCGAAATGTTTGGCGATCTGCGCAAAGGCATCCGTCACCGATTGCTCGGAGCTGATATCGGCCTCAATCGCCATGTGTCCATCACCGAGCGCCTTGGCAGCCTCGCGCACCGCGTCACCGTCATTGTCAATCAGGGCAACATGGTCGCCATTGGCTGCAAAGCTCGAGGCAATCGCCCTGCCGATGCCGTTGCCCGCGCCGGTGACAACGACCACGCGGGGCGCAGAGTCAGCCGCAGGGCGTGCGAGCTCAGTTGCGGGCACGCCGTCGACTGGTGGATGGGCAGTTCCGGGCTGGTTGAACGACATCCAGCCGCCATCAGCCACGACAACGGATCCGGTGACGTAGCGCGCAGCGTCAGACGCCAGGAAACCTGCGACCGAAGCGATCTCGTCTGACCGGCCCAACCGGCCGACCGGAATCCGCTGGCGCACCAGCGAAAGATCCGCTTTACCTTCCTTTTCGAGCGCTGCGACCATCGGCGTGCGGATGTATCCCGGCGCAATCGCCGTCACCCGCACCTTGCGGGCAGCCCATTCGCAGGCCAGCGACTTGGTCATGGAGATCAGCGCTGCTTTCGATGCCGCATAGGCATTGCGCCCGGGATTGCCCAGCACACCTGCAAGCGATGCGGTGTTGACGATCGCTCCACCTGCCTCCGGCATGCGCCTTGCTGCCTCGCGCGCCATGGCGAACGGGCCATAGAGGTTTGTCCGGATGGCTTTCTGGAAACCTGCCATATCGGTCTCAAGCGTCGGCTGCATCGTCGGGCCGACGGCTGCGTTGTTGAGCAGCACATCGACATGATCGACAACACCGTCAATCCGCTCGAACAGCTCGATGATGTTGGCCTCATCCGAGAGATCGCATTCAAAGGCAAAATGCTGATCTCCCAGCGCCTGTACCGCTTCAGTCAATCCGCTTTGCGCCATGTCGACGCCGATCAGCAGATCACCGCGTTCGGCAAATTCTGCCATCATGGCGCGGCCGACGCCGCCAGCTGCACCGGTAATGATTACGACGCGGGGATTGCTCATCTCTGCCTGGTCCTCAATCTGTTTCAATCCTTGGAGACGAGCCGCCGGAAATAACCATCTCCGTACAAAAGCCCCTCGCCCTCGTTGGTAGCCATCGAGACAACGCGCCCGAGAAAAAGGCTGTGACCGCCACAGGAAAAAACCTCGACCAGCCGGCAATCAAAGGCGCCGACGGCGCCCTCTAGAAGCGGAGACCCTGTCACTGCGGTGAGCCAGTTGCCTTCGCTGAAAAGAGCTGACCCTTCTGCTTCCATGCTGGAAAACCGCCGCGCCATCCGCGCCTGCGTGTCGGCCAGAAAACTCACGCCAAAAGCCTGGGAACGGGCCACCATCCTGGCAACGGCAGAGCCCTGCTTGATGCTGACCAGAAGTGTTGGCGGCTCCATCGTCGCCGAACAGACAGTCACTGCCGTCACGCCGTCGCGCTCGTCACCGAATGCCGCGGTGACCAGACCAACGGGCTGCACAATCGCCCGCATGCCTGCAATATAGGCCTCGGTCGAAACGGTCTCGGCTATGTCTGCTGGCACGTTGTTCAAACCATGCTCCCGGTATCATGTCCTGTAAAAGATGCGTTCGTTCTGAAATTCAGTAGCGTCATGCGTAAATTGACGGAGTTCGGCGAAGGGCTCGATCAACCAGCCCTGCCCTTGCCCATGTGATAGACCGGGTCATTGGGGTAATTGCTGCCGATGGGCGTACGTGGCCCGAAGCGAACTTCCTCGCTCTCCTCGGGCACGGCTTGCGCTTCGACCCAGTCAAACACCACCGTGCGCTCAAGCACACGCCATTCGCCATTCCGCTTCTCGAACACATCGCAGTAGCGACCGCTGAGCGCGAACTGACGGACAACGCCATCGGCACCGGCGCCGCGCTGCAGCGCGGAGAAATAGCTTTCCACATGGGCAGTCGTTGCGGACTGCAACTCGATCAGCACATTGCTGATGGCGTGGATATTGCGTGGCCCCTTGGCCCAGACCGCCTTGGCCCATTCGACAAAACCGTCAATCGGGCCGTTGTAGCTGCCGTGATTGTCGATCGCATCGGGCCAATAGGCCGAGCGCAGGGTGGCCTCGTCAGCGCGATCAATGCCACGGCAATAAAGATAGAGACAATCGCGAATGGCCTCACGGTCCATCAGTTCGACAATCCTGGCTTCCATGTCAGTCGCGGTCATTGGCGGTCTCCTCATTGAGAACAATCAGCGCATCCAGTGGCACGACGCCCTGCCCGCGCGGCAAGACACGCACTGGATTGAGGTCAATGCTTTCAACCCGGTCAGCATGGGCGGCGGCAAAACGCGACAGATCCGACAGGAAGCGTGCCAACGCCTCGACGTCGGATGGCGGCGCACCGCGAACACCTTCAAGCATCGCAAACCCGCGGATCTCGCGGATCATCCGCATGGCTTCCGCTTCATCGAAGGGTGCCGCGCGGAACGTCACGTCCTTGAGTACCTCGACGAAGATACCGCCGAGGCCGAACATGACGACAGGCCCCAGCACCGGATCCTGCATCACCCCGACAATGGTCTCGACCCCATCGGGCGCCATCGGCGCAACCAGAATGCCATCGATCCTTGCATCAGGCGCATGTTCGGACGCTGATTTGAGAATGGTTTCTGCCGCCTGGCGTGCCGCATCTGCATCACGCACATTGACAGCCACGGCGCCGACCTCGGTCTTGTGTGCAATATCCGGCGAGCAGATCTTGAGAACGACCGGGAAGCCCAGCTGGCTTGCGGCTTCACCAACGTCCCCGCCTACAGGTACCAGATGCTCGCCAGGGAAAGCCAGCCCGGCCTGCCCGAGAATGGCTTTCGCCTGGGCTTCGCTCAGCGGACCTTTCGGCATGTCGAAACGCTGTCCCTGCGCAACCTCTGCGGCATTGCGGTTCCGCTCGAAACTCTGTTTGAGCCAGACCAGGGCGCCAAGTGCCCGGGCAAGTGCCGAGCCGTCCTCGAACACCAGGAAACCGTCCTGCTCGTACTGGCGCACAACAGTATCGGGCGCCGACATGGTGAGGCCTCGGATCTTGCCGTCCTGCCCGTCCATCGCCGCCATCAGAGCATTGCGCAGCGGGTCGGCAAAGTTCTTCGACGATGGCCCGGTGCCGAGGATGGCGGTAAAGATATCGTATCCGCCCTCGGTGATCATCGCCCGCACATATCTGGTCAGCATGTCCATATCGCTGACCACCTGCGCGGTCGCATCAACCGGATTGCGCGGCGACGAATAGGGCAGCATCTCCTTGAGCTTGCCTTGGGCCGCTTCAGGCATGGGCGCCACATCAAGACCGGCCGCTTCCGCGTCGTCTGCCAACTGGATGCCAAAGCCGCCCGACATCGTGAAGATGCCGACGCGGTTGGAGGGAGGATAGATACCTGACGCGCAGGCATACGCGACATCCAGTTGCTCGGCGGTGGTGGCAGCGCGATAGACGCCATACTGGCGCAACACCGCGTCAAAAACCGCATCCGAACCTGCGAGCGAAGCCGTGTGCGAGGCAGCGGCTTCAGCGCCGACATCAGAGCGGCCGGTTTTCATGAAGATGATGGCTTTCTCAGCCTTACGGGCCCGTTCAAGCGCGGCGATGAAAGTGTCGCGGTCACGCACGCCCTCGGCATAAGCCATGATCACGTTTGTTTCGGGCTGCTGCACCATCCAGTCGATGGTTTCAGCAACGTCGATATCGCACTCATTGCCGGTGGTGACCCAGTGGCTGATGCCGAGGCCACGCTTGCGGGCGAGATGGGCGACGTGGGCTCCATAGGCTCCGCTTTGCGAAACAATCCCGACCGGGCCTGGTGTAATAAGCTGATTGTCGAGCACCACGGAAAACGTGCCAAAATATCCTATCGAAGGATTGAAGACGCCCAGGCAGTTTGGTCCCAGCAGGCGCATGCCGCTGTTCCTGGCGATAGATACCATATCCTTTTGCAACCGTTCGCCGTCTGCGCCCGTTTCGGCAAAGCCGGCCGAAAACACGATGGCGGATTTCACTCCTGCTTGCGCGCAATCCTCGACCGCCTGGCGGGTCAGGTGTGCAGGCACGGCAAGAATGGCGGTGTCGGGGACGACAGGAAGCGCTGCGATGCTGGCGAAGGCTGGCAGCCCCTGCACGGTTTCGCGCTTGGGATTGACCGGAAGCACGGCGCCCTTGAAACCGCCCTCTTTGAGATAGCGCAACGGGCGGCCACCGATCCGTGTTGGATCATCGGATGCGCCAACAAGCGCCACACTGCGCGGGGCAAGCAGGGTCGAGAAATCTGATGTCATGACGGCAGGCCCTGGGTTTGTCCGAAGCGCGGTTCGGGCAGGCCTGTGACGCCAAGGCCCTCGAGCGCATAAAGTGCGCCCCCGTGCGGATGCCGGGAAACGGCGCGGCCAGACCCTGAATCCTTGATGGAGGTTACGAAAAGCGTCGACAGGTCCGGTCCGCCGAATGTCATGCAGGTCGGCATGTCGGTCGGCGCCTCGACGAGACAGTCGAGCTTTCCGTCCGGCGTGAAGCGACCGATCTTGCCGGCCTGGACCAGCGCAACCCAGATGCAGCCTTCGCTGTCGACGGTCGCGCCGTCGGGACCGGAATCAAATTCGGCCGTATCAACATGGATCCGGGGCCTGTCGAGGGTGCCGTCGTCCTTGTCGTAGGAATAGGCCCGCACCTTGCGGTCGAGGCTGTCGGAAAAATACATGGTCGACCCGTCGGGGCTGAAGCACAGGGAATTCGAGATCCGGATGCCGTTCGCCAGCACATCGGCCTTGCCATTGCTGTCGACCCGGATGAGTTCGCCGCAGGACTCCGCAAACACACCCATCGAGCCGCACAGGAACCTGCCCTGGCGGTCAACCTTGCCATCATTGAACCGGATCCGGTCACTGGCCTTGGGCAACTTGTAGAGAGGTGTGCAATCGCCGCTGGCGATATCGACCAGATAGATGCCGTCGACCAGACCGGCCACAAGCTTGCCGTCCTGGCCCAGGCCGATGGACCCGATCGTCGAGGGGACCTCGATCTGGCTGAAGGTGCCCGCCAATGTGTCGTGCACCCTGATCAGTCGCGAAACGCCATCGACCCAGTAAAGCGTCGCGTTCTGCGGATCCCATACAGGACTTTCACCGAGCATGTCGGCTGTCGGAGAAATGCGCCGGGCGGTTACGTTTCTGGCTATCTTGGTCATATCGCACTCTGGAGTGTGTTCGATAAAAGGCGCGGCCGGAGAGCCATCTCCGGCCGCGCTGGTTCCGACTGAACTACTTCAGCAGGGCGCAGGCGCTTTCGCTTGCCGGCCGCCAGGCGTCTTCGGCAGCGATCTCGCCGATCATTTCGTAGTAGTCCCAGTCACCCTTGGATTCCGCAGGCGATTTCACCTTCGAGGAAAGCATGGGCTTCATGACCACGCCATCAGCACGGATTTTCGCATCCTTGATGATCGCGTCGTTGACTGGTGTCGCGCGCATCGATGTCATCACGGAGACGCCGTCATCCGCACCGGCCTCGGCAACGGCCTTGAGGTAATGCATGACCGCCGAATAGGTGATCAACTGCGCTTCGTTGGGCTTCCTGCCGTTAAAGGCATCGCTGAAGCGCTGGGCAAGCGCGCGGCTGTCGTCGTCTCGATCCCAGTAGGCGGCGCTCGAAAACACCAGTCCCTTGGTCGACTCCAGGCCAATGGCATGGACGTTGTTGATCAGGATGCCGAGCGGAGCAAGGCTCTGGCCAGCAGCAGTGATGCCAAACTCATTAGCCTGCTTGATCAGGTTGCCCAGATCCGCGCCAGCATTGGCAATGCCGATGGCCTTGGCGCCACTGGCCTGGGCCTGGAGCAGCTGAGACGAGAAATCGTTTGTGCCGAGCGGGTGCAGCGTCGAGCCGATAACCTTGCCACCGGCAGCTTCGATGAAGCGTGTCGCATCTTCCTGCCAGGCCTTGCCGAACGCGTAGTCGACAGTGATGAAGTACCAGGAGTCCATTCCCTGAGCCATCTGGGCCGCGACCGCGCCCTTGGCCAGGGTATAGGTGTCAAACCCCCAGTTGGTGGTCATCGGAGAACAGGATTCGTTGGTCAGTGCAGCCGAAGCTGTTCCTGCGACAAGATAGGGCTTTTGCTTGTCGCGCATGATGTCGTTCACGGCGAGCGCGATGGACGAAGCGGAACAGCCGACAATCGTGTCGACGCCTTCTTCATCGACCCATTTCAGCGCCTGGGCGGCCCCGATGTCAGGCTTGTTCTGGTCGTCAGCAACCACAACCTCGATAGGTGATCCGTTGACAGTATCGCCAAAGTCCTCGACCGCGAGCTTGACCATGACAACCGAGCCAGGTCCGCAATTGTCGGCATAGGGGCCAGACTGGTCGGCCATGACGCCGATGCGGACCACGTTGTCCGAGTTTTCAGCACTGGCTGGCGACGTCACGAGCGCAGTGGTGAGCATCAGCATGCCTGCCACGCCAGTGGTTTTTCTGAATATATTCATGATTTCCTCCCGTTGAGTTTCAGTCCAGATTTCCTCTCGCGTCCCGCGCATTGGCACTCCTGCCGGCTACGAGAACGCGTACGTAATTCCTCCGTCGACAAACAACATGTCACCTGTGACGTAGGATGACTCCTCAGATGCCAGGTAGACCGCAGCACGGGCGATATCCTCAGGTTCGCCCAGCCGGCCCAGCGGCACACGTTGACGGCGACGCTCCCATGCGTCTTCCGTTACCACCCGCATCGCACCGTCTGTGCGGGTGGAACCCGGAGCAATTGCATTGACCCGGATATTGTCGGCGCCGAACTCTGCGGCGCCGCTGCGTGTTGCCGCTGCAACCGCTGCCTTGATCGCGCTGTACATGATGCCGTGTTTCATCGCGAGAACCGCTGAGGGTGACGCGATATTGACGATCGCTCCACCGCCTGCGGCTCGCATCTGCTCGAGAACCGCCTGGTAGCCCCAGATCACGCCCTTGAACCCGACGTCGATCATCCGACCGATTGTTTCTTCGGTCTGCTCCTCAAGTGGCCCGTAGCGGTTCCACATGGCATTGTTGACCAGCACCGTCACCGGCCCGAAAGCCTCCTGCGTGGCCTCTGCCGCAGCAAAGACCTCATCGCGCTTTGCTGCATTGCCGGCAATTGCGATCGCCCGGCCGCCAGCGGCGCGGAGTTCCTCGGCCGCCTGTTCGGCTGTGTCCTGCTTGATGTCGACGACGCCGACAGCCGCACCTTCACGTGCATAGGCCTCACAGATGGCGCGACCAATACCCTGGCCGCCGCCAACGACGAGCGCCGCACGCCCTTCAAGCCGACCCGTCATAGTGACGTGTTCCGATAGTGCATCTGAAGTCCTCCAACTTGCAGTCCTCCGGCGGCGCGCAAGACAGCCTCCGCTGTCTCCTCCTGTCGCGCCCCAACGAGCCTGCTTCCTGAAAAGAAACTGGCATGTTTCCTCCAATTCCAGTAGAAATATTCTTATGTGGGGTGGAATTTCACAGATGTGAATTTGGGAGGAGAATTGGCCATGGCGAATCCGCAGGTCAAATCAGCGACACGCGCCATTGAAATCCTGGAATATTTCAAGCTGTCGCAACAGCCGCGATCAATGTCGCAGATAGCCAGCGATCTGGGCTATCCGCAGTCGAGCACCACGGTCATGCTCAAGACCCTGGTAAATCTGGGGTATCTCAATTTCGACAGGAGCACGCGCGACTACTTCCCAACGCCGAAGCTCACCGCGCTGGGAGACTGGATTCCGCGGGTGATGTTCGGCTCCGGGCAGATGATCGACGCGCTGAACGATCTGCACGCGGCCACCGGCGAGGGCGTGTTTCTGGGCACCAAGAACGACATTTATCTGCAATATACCCGCACCAAGGAATCCATTCACGCGCTGCGCTTTCACATCGATGAGGGTTTCATGCGTCCCCTCACACTGTCAGCGGCGGGTTGGGTTCTGCTCAGCACTTTGCCGGAAGACAAGATCGACAACATCGTCCGCCGGGCCAATATCGCTACGCCGAACCCTGCTGAGCGAACGGAGACCAAGACGATCCTGGCGCGGATCACGGAGATACGGTCGAACGGTTACGCCTATGCGGAAAACATGCCGCTCGAAGGAGGCTCAACCCTCGCGCTCAGGCTTCCTGCCGAACTTCAGGGGCAGCCAGTGGCGTTGGCGCTAGGCGGCGTCACCGAGCGGTTCAAGAAGAATTTTGCCGCTTACAAGACGGCGCTATTTGCTGCTGCGGAAGCGGTCAAACAGGACAATGACTTCGATCTTCCGGTCCGCATCAGCCTTTGACAACTGGACCGGAAACCCGATAAAAACCGGCACCAGTCGAGCAAGAACTACTTCGCCCGGCTGGTTGGGACTGTCCGGAATTATTTTTCAACCGCATTCAAATCAGCCGCGAGCGCCTGCGGCGTTTGATTCGGAAAAGGAAGAGACTGCCGGGGCAATCCGAGGAAAGAAGCCCTTTGTTCCCAACAACCTGACCTGGCCAACAGGATCCGGAACCAATCAGGGCCGCCGGATGTGTTTGTGTTCGAAATGGCTTGCAATGGGCCCTAAAGCCTAGCCAGTAATCAAATATTCGATTAAATATCAGAAGCTTAGTTCACAATCTGAAGTCGCCGTGCCACACCCATACCATGCCGAGCTCAAAGACAACATTTTGGCTATGGTTTCAGCCAATTAGGCTGCCTGCCGTTGAAATTCGCAGACCCGCAGCGCTCGCGTTCCGTTCCCGTTTATGTTTCGCGCCTCCAATGTTCCTTTATTGTTTCTTTACCACTTGCGGAACACAAATAGAACATGATAGTCAGGTTCTTGGTTTGTTTCATACCGGCGATCGGGCCGCACGCAGGGGTACTGCAACTATGTTGACGCGCAAACAGCACGAGCTTCTTCTTTTCATCAACGAACGGATGAAGGAAAGCGGGATACCGCCCTCATTCGACGAGATGAAGGATGCGCTTGATCTTGCGTCCAAATCCGGCATTCACCGGTTGATCACGGCTCTCGAGGAGCGCGGCTTCATCCGACGCCTTCCGAACCGGGCGCGCGCGCTGGAAGTGATCAAGCTGCCTGACAGCTACCAGGCCAATTTGCAGCCGCGTCGCGGGTTTTCGCCGAGCGTGATTGAAGGCGGACAGGGCAAACAGCCCGAACCGGTGCGCCGTGCCGAACCTGCCAATGACGAGCCGTCCCAGGTTGCAGAAGTGCCTATGATGGGCCGAATCGCGGCTGGTGTGCCGATCTCGGCAATCCAGAACATCACCCACAACATCACCGTGCCTGCGGAGATGATCGGCCCCGGCGACCATTACGCGCTTGAGGTCAAAGGTGACTCGATGATCGAGGCCGGCATTTTTGATGGCGATACGGTGGTTATCCGTAACATAACCACTGCCAATCCCGGCGATATCATCGTGGCGCTGGTCGACGACGAAGAAGCGACATTGAAGCGGTTCCGCCGCAAGGGCGCCTCAATCGCGCTCGAAGCCGCCAACCCGGCCTATGAAACCCGGATTTTCGGACCTGACCGGGTCAAGGTTCAGGGCAAGCTTGTCGGCCTGATCCGGCGTTACCACTAGGCCCGTTTGGCCATGGCGGGTGAGATGCTCATCCGGGCAGATCAAAGGCCCGGGTGCGCCAGTCGTAATAACGCTGAACGGTCCATGGCCTGATCGTACCTTGCAGGGCAGCCTCCATATAGAAGCGAGGCCTCTTTGGACGGCGTGGCGGTCGGCTTGGCTGCAGGGCTTGCGCTTGATCCGTTTTGCTGACGGTGATCGCCAGTGCCCCAGACCGGCGCAGGCTTCGGGATGTGATCAGCGTGGCGCCCGAGCGGCAGGTGCCGAGATAGACCGGGATGGACACGACCACCAGGTCAGCCCGGTCACACGCTGCGCCGATCAGCGCCGCCTCATCTATCACCACAATTGCCGCTTGGGCATGGACTGCGGCGCAGACGCCACGGCTCGCGCAATGGAAGTGTGAGGGTTGCTCTGAGGCTGCCGCGAGCAGTTGATCGAGAATGCTGGCTTCCGGTGGAGCATCAGGTTCCGATGCTTCTTTCAGCCCTTGCAGATTTGTTGGAGGGACATGCGGCGCTCCGCGCATGGCGGTCTGCCATTGGCCAAACACAAATGCAGACGGCCGCGCGGCATTGCTTGCAAGGCCTGCCGGGCTGATCAAACCGACAAGATCTCCGGTTTCGCTGACAAGGACATCTGGGCTGCGGCCGGCAAACTGCGGCAGCGCAAGCCCAAGACCCATAGCGATCAGGGCAAGGCCCGCCAGGCGCAGCCAGCTCCGCAGAAACACCAGGAGCACAAACCCTGTTCCGGCAATCAAGGTAACCGGCAACGGGATCTGTCCGACGCTGACATCGCCGCCGAGAGCATGGACATAATTGGCTGCGGCGATGACGCCCTCGAGCCCCTGCCCCATCAGCCTCAATGGCCATGCATCTAGCCCGAATGGCATCATCAACATCGCCAGAAGGCCCGCGGGCATGACAACAAACGTCACCAGCGGCATGGCCAACAAATTTGCCAGCAAACCGCCGCCGGCCACACGGTGAAAATGATGTGCCGAGAAAAGCCCCGTCGCGAGGCCTGCCACGAGCGAAGTGATCGCCAGACCGAGGATACCCTTGGCTGCAAAAACAATGCCGCGTCGCAGAAGCGATCCGAAAGCCCTGGCACCAGCTGTTTCCGATCTGCTACCGGCTCTGCGCGCAATCGCGGCATAGGCGGAAATCAGGGCAGCAGTGGCTGCAAAGGACATCTGGAAGCCCGGGCCGACAACGGCGGATGGCGATATCAGGATAATCACGCTCGCCGCCAGCGCGACATTGCGCATGGTCAGGGCTGGCCGGTCAAACATCACAGCAACCAGCATCACCGTGAGCATCACCCATGCGCGCTGGGTGGAAACGCTGCCGCCGGAAATCATCAGATAGGCGGTGGCGGTCATCATCGCACCGATGGCGGCAAATTTCTTGACCGGCCAGGCCTCGACCACGGCAGGAAAGGCAGCCAGGCTCTTGCGAATACCGATGTAGAGCGTGCCGGCAGCAAGTGCCATGTGCAGGCCCGAGATCGCCAGAATATGCGCCAGTCCGGTGGCGCGCAGGGCGTCAACTGTCGGCTTGCTGATACCGCGCCGGTCGGAGACCGCAAGCGCTGCAGCGATGCCACCGGGGTCGCCAGGCAGCACGTCGCGAATGCGGGCGGATACATTCTCCCTAACACTGCGCAAACCAAGCCTTAGTGACCGGGCAACTTCGGCAGCGGTGATCGGCTGGTTTGCCACCGGATCGACGAACGCCGGTGCGCGGTAAAAAAAGCCTGGCGCGCCAATGCCATCGACAAAGGCGCGAAAGGCAAAATCATAGCCGCCGGGCATGACCGGACCAGACGGCGCTGACAATCGCGCCCGACCCGAAATGAGAGCGCCAACAGGTGCCACGCGGTGGTTGCTGCGGGCAGTGAGACGAACCCGCGCGGGCGGACGCCGGATTTCGGGATCAGCGGTGGCTACAAGCCTGACAAGATAACGAACCCTGCCATCAGGATCGAATTCACGCGCCTCGACAGTTCCTGCAATCGAGGTTGTCACATCCGAATCAAGCAGAATGGCACCATTGTGAACCTCGATGACGGCAGCCAGCGCGCCTGCGAACACCGCAGCGGCGTAACCGGCGCCACGGGCGGCAACGCGGTGATGTTCACGCGCGAAAACGGCGACCAACACCGCGACAACGAAACCCGCGATCACAAACACCATGGAGGGGTCCGTCGGCGCCATGTAGAAAAGCCCGGCGCCTGTCCCCATGGCCACGGGAAGGAACAGGAATGCAAGCCCCTGGTTCTTTTCGGTCGAGACAGCATTCGAAAACGCAGCGCGCAGCCGGGTCATAGGCAAGCTTCCGCCACGCGCAATCGGCGGCATGGTCAAACGCGGCGTTTGCCGAGGTGCGCCCGGCGCAACCCCGCCGTCGCCCGGCTTGAGGGCCGCTTTAACAGCCTCAAGCGCAACGACTGTATCGTGCTCAAACCTCTTGCGTTCTGCCTGCATCATGCACGCTCCGCCTGAAGCCTGCAAAACTACCACCGAACCGGGTGCAACCGCCACCATAAATTGTATTTGCGCGAATGATGGCGCAACCAGCCATTTGTGGTTCGCGCAGCTTGTTCTGTGACGTTTGTCGCGAAATTCCAGTATGTTAACATTCGCTAAAGGCTGTGGTGGCGGGCTTTTGCCTATCGCCCAAGCCGGGCACAATTAGCCATCCGCATAGCTTGGCACAGTGCAGCAAATCATATAGCTAAATCCGTGACGGTCATCCAAGACGTCGGCCGAGCGCCGATCGACTGCATTTGTGGAAGGACATGCCATGGCAGACAAGAACGCAAAAATCATCATGGACGGTAAAGAGGTCGACCTTCCGGTCAAGACCGGAACCATAGGTCCAGACGTCGTCGACATCGGCGCGCTTTACAAGAACACCGGAGCGTTTACCTACGATCCTGGTTTCACATCCACGGCATCCTGCGAATCCAAGATTACCTTTATCGACGGCGACGAAGGCGTGTTGCTGCACCGCGGCTACCCGATCGATCAGCTGGCCGAGCATGGCGACTTCCTCGAAGTCTGCTACCTGCTGCTTTACGGTGAACTGCCGACAGCCACGCAGAAGGTCGACTTCGATTACCGCGTCACCCGCCATACGATGGTGCACGAGCAGATGAGCCGGTTCTTTACCGGTTTCCGCCGTGACGCGCACCCGATGGCCGTCATGTGCGGCTGCGTCGGCGCCTTGTCGGCTTTCTATCACGATTCAACCGACATCACCGATCCGCATCAGCGGATGGTTGCATCGTTGCGCATGATCGCCAAGATGCCGACGATTGCGGCGATGGCCTACAAGTACCATGTTGGCCAGCCCTTCGTGTACCCGAAGAACGACCTTGATTATGCATCCAACTTCCTGCGCATGTGCTTTGCCGTGCCGTGTGAAGAGTATGAGGTCAATCCGGTTCTGGCCCGCGCCATGGACCGCATTTTCATCCTGCATGCCGATCATGAGCAGAACGCATCAACGTCCACCGTGCGTCTTGCCGGTTCGTCAGGGGCAAACCCGTTCGCATGTATCGCAGCAGGCATCGCCTGCCTTTGGGGCCCTGCTCATGGCGGCGCCAACGAAGCGGCGCTGAACATGCTTGCGGAAATCGGCACGGTCGACAAGATCCCTGAATATGTGGCCCGCGCCAAGGACAAGAATGATCCGTTCCGGCTGATGGGCTTTGGTCACCGGGTCTACAAGAACTACGATCCGCGCGCCAAGATCATGCAGAAGACCTGCCATGAAGTCCTCGACGAGCTCGGCATCAAGGACGATCCGCTTCTGGAAGTGGCAATGGAACTCGAGCGCATCGCGCTCACCGATCCCTACTTCATCGAGAAGAAGCTGTATCCGAACATCGACTTCTATTCGGGCATCACGCTCAAGGCGCTCGGCTTCCCGACAACCATGTTCACCGTGCTGTTCGCACTGGCGCGCACCGTCGGCTGGATTGCCCAGTGGAGCGAAATGATCGAGGATCCGGGCCAGCGCATCGGCCGTCCCCGCCAGCTTTATGTTGGCGAAGCCGCACGCGATTACGTGCCGGTGTCGAAGCGCTGAGCGCGACGCAAGTCGGTTACCAGACAAAGAAAAGCGCCTTCGGGCGCTTTTCTTGATTCCCGGGAGTTATGTGCCAGCCGAGTCCGGAACAGTTCGCAAGATTTTGCCGGCGTGAGCTCACTCTGGTTTGAGCTGTAGGCCATACCAGGCTGGGTCACCTCGACGAAGACGGATTTATCGGCGTTTGATCACTGAAAGCAGCGTTCTGGCGGCCATTACGGATGCAGGCACACCAACTTCCATGCGCGACCGGATCAGGTCAAAATCGGCGAGCATGGCTGCGCGGTACAGCGTGTCAGCAGTCAGTTGCTCAGCCTGACGCGCCAATCGCTCCGGGCGAAGCTGGCCATCGTAATTCTCTGAAATGACGACTCGGTCGGCGATCAGGTTGGGCAGTGCGGCCGTCCATGTGACGATGAGGCTCATCATCGACCGGGAGATCGGGTCGAGCTTGTAGCACGACATATGCGGCACACCGGCGAGCGCCAGTTCGAGGAGAACAGTGCCGGAAGCGGCAATGGCGACATCGGCTTCACCGAAGGCCTGCCATTTGGCGGCATCACCTTTCACAATCCGGCATGGAACATCCCAGCCCAGAACCTCGTCCCGGATCTGTCGGTCCACATGGGCACCGGCAGGCAGCACGAAGGTCATCTCGGGATTGATCAGGCAAAGGGCTCTTGCCGCTTCTCCAAAGACAGGTCCGAGCCGCTTGACCTCGCTGCGGCGGGATCCTGGAAGTAACAGGCACATAGGCGGTCGACCATCTGACGGATCCTGCCTGCGGGCCTTCTGAGCCTGATAAGCAGCATTCAGGCCAGCATCTTCCATTAGCCGGTGTCCGACATAGGTCAACGGCGGGCCATTGAGGCTTTTGACAATCTCGGCCTCAAACGGAAATATCGAGAGCACATGGTCGACATATGCCGTCATCGCCGGCGCTCGTTCAGGCTTCCATGCCCAGACGGTCGGGCAAACATAATTGACGATCTTGAGATCCGGCAGAGCCCGGCGGACCTTGCGGGCAACCCGGTGACTGAAATCCGGGCTGTCGATGATCAGCAGGCAGTCAGGTTTGGCAGCAATGATTGCATCGGCGGTCTGGCGGATGCGCATGATCAGTTTGGGCAACCTGGCAATGACGGCGGAAAAACCAATGAGGGACAATTCCGTGAAGTCGAACAGGGAGTGGAGGCCCTCGGCGATAAGCCGCTCTCCGCCGACACCAATCAATTCAGGCTGCTCGCCGGTTTGATCGGCGACCTGCCTCACCAGTTCTGCGCCCAGGATGTCGCCGGAGGGTTCGCCAGCGACAACTGCCAGCTTCAACGCAGGCATTGTTCCACCTCTTCCTGACGCGGCGTGATGCCTGTAACGAACAGGCCCAACCGGTCTGCTTCCGCGACCACGCGGTCGCGCTCAAGCACCAGTGCGCGACCCGCTTCAATGGCTATGCCGGATAGTCCTGCCGCATGTGCATTGATTACGGTATCGGGCCCGATTGACGGCAGGTCGGCGCGTTCATCCTGCCCCGGCTTGCACAGCTTGACCAGCACACCGCCAACAGGTGATGACAGCCGCCTGCTGGCACGCAGGTCAGCCACCCGCGCAAGCATAGCATCTGTGCCTTCCAGTCCTTCAAGGGCAATCACACGCCCACGCACGGAAACCGCTCCCTGCCCCACATCCAGCCTGCCAAGCAGCAATGCAGCCTGTGATGCGGCTTCGATATCCTTCTGATCCACGGCACTCGGGCTGACATGACCGAGCGCCCCGACCTGGCCCAGGAGATCCGGTGCGACCTGCTGGGCAGCCAACACCTGCACGCCCTCGTTTTCCAGGACCTTGATGGCAAATCTGAGCATCTTGTCATCACCCGCCGTAGCGAAGACGCGAAACGATGCGGCAAATGCAACGAGAGAGCGCCAGGTAGGACGGAGATCAGCCAGATCGGGCCGCCGAGCGATACCTCCGGCAAGCACAACTGAACCAATGGCTTCACGGCGCACGGTCGCGGCGAAGGTCGACAGATCGGCGACGCTGATGCGGCTGCTGTCGAAACCGGACCAGTCCTGATCGGCTTCCGCCTTGATCTGAAAAATATAGGGATCGTGTCCCAGTTTTCGCGCCGCCTGGGCAACCAGCAGCGGAAACAGGCCCTTTCCTGCAAGGATGGCTAGGCGCCCGTTGATGTGCGGCACGTCTGGGGACGCATTCACCGGCTTCAGCCCCGTTGACCCCGGGCGGGTGAAGACAGCGCGCGTTCGCTGTCGGCATCAATGAAGGCAATGATATCGGCGACGGCGGCATTCATGTCGGCCTGTTCGCGGACGCGGGCGATATTTTCGCGAATTGGCGTGGTCGGATTGAAGATCGCCTTGAACGCACGACGGACCGCGTGAATGTCTGCCTTCTCAAAGCCCGAGCGCTGCATGCCGATGATGTTGAGACCCATCAGAATGCCGGGATTGCCGTTGAGCATGCCGTAGGGGATCACGTCATTGCTGACAGCCGCCAGGCCGCCAATAAAGGCGTGGTGGCCAATGCGGGCAAACTGGTGAACCGCAGCCCCACCGCCCATAATGACGCGATCACCGATGGTGACGTGTCCCGCAAGCATGACATTGTTTGACAGGATGACATTGCTTCCGACATGGCAATCATGCGCAACATGCGAATAGGCCAGAAACATGGAATTGTCGCCAACCGTGGTCTTGCCGCCAGCATCAGGCATGCCGGGATGCATGGTCACACCTTCACGGATCGTGCAGGACCGACCGATGACGAGTTCTGTGTCCTCGCCCTTGTAGTGAACGTTTTGCGGGGCACAGCCAAGAACGGCATTTGGGAAAACAACGGACCCATCGCCGATACTGGTGCACCCCTGAATGACGACATGGCTCATCAGCTGCACATTGTCTCCAAGTGTGACCGTGGGACCAACATGGCAAAAAGGGCCAATCTCGACATTCATACCGATCCGAGCGCCGTCTTCGACGACGGCCATGGGGTGAATGCGAGCCGGGTGCAGGGCAGCGGGCGCAGGCGTTGTCATCAGGACTCGCTTTCTCCGGGAGCCAGCATGGCTCCGATATCCGCCTCGGCGGCTTTGGCGCCGGCAACCAGGGCTTCGCAATGGAAGCGCCAAATGTTGCCGCGCTGTTTGATCTTGGTGACATGATACTCAAGCCGATCGCCGGGAACGACCGGCTTGCGGAACTTGGCATTATCAATGGTCATGAAATAGACGAGGTTATTGCCGCCGCCAGTTGCCTTGGCGCATATCGCGCCGGCAGTCTGGGCCATTCCTTCAATGATGAGGACACCCGGCATGATCGGATTGCCGGGAAAATGACCGGTAAAGTGAGGTTCGCTGGCCGTGACGTTCTTGATGCCGATAGCCGAGTTGTCACCGTCTATGGCTTCGATCCGGTCAACGAGAAGAAACGGATAACGATGCGGAAGGAGCTTCATGATCTCGCGGATATCCGCAGATTCCAGTGTTTTCGTCACAGTTTCCGTCATGTGTCGTCTCCGCCTTTTTTCCTGTCTTTCTTGCCAAAGGCGCGCTCGTTGGCTGCAACCGCATCACGGAGAAACCCACGCATCGGGCGTGCCGGCTGCCCCCCCCACAAAGCACCTGCGGGAACGTCCCCGGCAACACCGCTGAGCGCGGTCAGCTGTGCACCGTCGCCTATGGTCACATGGCCTGTGATACCAGACGCCCCGCCAATCATGACCCGATCGCCAATGGTCGCGCTGCCGGCTATACCAACCTGGGAGACAATGACACAATATCTGCCTATGCGGACATTGTGGGCAATCTGCACCAAATTGTCGATTTTTGTGCCCTCGCCGATGACCGTATCGTCCAACGCACCGCGGTCAATGGTCGTATTTGCGCCAATTTCAACGTGATCCTGAATGATCACACGGCCAATCTGCGGGATCTTTTCCAGACCACGAGGGCCGGGTGCATAACCGAAACCGTCCTGGCCAATGCGCACTCCAGGGTGGATGATGACATCATTGCCGATCAGCGCATGCTGGACTGTCGCACCATGGCCGACATGGCAATCGCGGCCGATCCGGGTTCCCGCGCCAATGGCAGCCCCTGCTCCGATGACCGAGCCGGCGCCGATCTCTGCGTCTCGACCAATGATCGCACCGGCTTCAACAACGACCCCATCTTCCAGCAGTGCTGACGGATCGACGAATGCCGTTTCCGCGACACCATCTCCGCTGGTCAATCGCAGGGGCCTGACGGCGGACGGCACCAATGCGGCCACGGCACGCGCGAATGCAGTCTGCGGCGCTTTCACGATCAGAGACGCGACACCGGAGGGCACGTGTTCGGCAAGGTTGGCCGTTACAAATACAGCCGCAGCCCGAGACTTGCCCAGATCCGGCAAGGCCTTACGGGAATTGGCGAAGGTGACTTGCCCTTCGCCGGCGCGCGACAAAGGTGCAACGCCTGTCACCAAGCGACCGGACAAAGACGGGTCGGCAAGTTCCGCTCCGCAGAGACCGGACAGGTCCGAAAGCGACATGCCTTCATGCGGAGGGAAAAAGCGATGATTGTCCATAAAGAGACCAGATGGAGAGACCGGGCGGCGTTGCCGCCACCCGTGCCAAATCAGAAGCGCGTCGAGGCGCCAAAGCCGAATTTCTTGATCTTGTCGTAGCTCTTCTTGACGACCGGCTCGGCGTAGTAGACGCGAAGCGGACCGAAAGGCGAAGCCCACATGATACCGGCGCCAACAGACGTGCGCAGATCCATACTGGATCCACCCAGGGTCTGGGTGCCGAAATCAGCTGCGCTGATGTCGTTGCCATAGAGCGTGGCGGCATCGGCAAATACGTTGAACCGAAGGCCGAAATCGCGGGATATTGCCGGCAGTGGCGCCGAGAGTTCAACCGTACCGTTGAAGTATGTGGTACCGCCGGCTGCACCCACTTCGGTAGCGCCGTTGAACACACGCGGGCCGATACCTCTGGTGTCGAAACCGCGGATGGTTTCCTCACCAAGGAACAGATGGTCAAACACGCGAAGATTGTTGCCACCCGTCGAAACGACGTTTCCGCCGCCGACAGTGACCTGAGCGATCAGATCGGCCGATTCAGACAACATGCCGAAATAGCTGGCCTTGGCAGTGGTCTTTACGTAATTCGAATCGAAGCCAAGTCCCGCATATTCCTGCGTGAACCTTGCTGAAATGCCCTCACGCGGCAGAACATTGTCGTCAAGCGTGCTGTAGGACAACGTGTAGGACAGCGCGCCTATATCGTGGCTGCCGCTGGCGATTGCCCGGTTGATGGCATTACGTTCCGGATTCGAGGTAACGGTGGTAATGCCGCTATACTTGGTCTGGGTGTATTTAAACGCTGTGGTCAAATACAGGTTCTCGGTAATCGGTGCACCAAGGCGCAGGTTGATGCCCTGAACCGCCTCTTCAAAACCTGTGTAGCTCGCGTCAGTCTTCTTGAAGACATCAAATCCGGCTGCCAGGCGATAACCCAGGAAATACGGCTCGGTAAAGGACAGCGAGTATTCGCGCGTATCGACACCGCCGCCCACGGATGCCCGGATGAACTGGCCGCGACCGAGGAAGTTGCGCTCGGTGATATCAACAGTGGCGGTAAAGCCGTCGGTGTTGGAATAGCCACCACCAATACCGAATTCACCGGTTGACTGATCCTTCACATCGACGATCAGAACCACACGGTCAGGCTGCGAGCCAGGCTGGGTGGAGATCTCAACGGAGGAGAAGAACTTCAGCTCTTCGAGACGCTTCTTGGCACGACGCACGAGAACCTGATTGAAGGCATCGCCTTCAGCAAGATCGAACTCGCGACGGATCACGTAGTCGCGGGTACGCGTATTGCCGCGGATTTCAATACGTTCGACATAGGCACGCGTGCCCTCGTCGACCAGGTAGACCACGGAAATGGTGCGATTGTTGTAATCACGATCGCCGCGCGGCGTGATCTGCGCGAATGGATAGCCCTGCGTCGCCACACGATCGGAGATCGACATGATGGTGTCTTCGACGTCCTTGGCGCTGTAAACCGATCCGCTGCGGGTCTCGATCAATCCCTTGAGGGAATCAGAATCGATACCAGGCACAGTGCTTTCGACGCTGACATCGCCAAACACGTAGCGCTCGCCTTCTTCCACCGTGATGGTCACAACATATTCGTTGCTGGTTTCATCAAGCTCGGCGAAGGACGAAATCACCCGAAAGTCGGCGTAACCGCGGTTGTAGTAGAAACGGCGCAGCAGTTCTTCGTCAGCGCGCAGCTTGTCCTCGTCGTAGACGTCCTTGCGGCTCAGGAACGACAGCAGGCCGGACTTCTTGGTAGTAATGACATCGGACAAACGTCCGTCGCCAAAAGCCTGGTTGCCGACAAAGTTGATCGACGAAATCTTGGTGCGGTCGCCTTCGTTGATTTCGAAAGCGATATTGACGCGACCGCCGTCAACAGGAACCAGACGAGTGGTGATTGTCGCATCACTGCGGCCAATCGCCGAATAGGCATCACGGATCGCCTGAACGTCGGCCTGGAGGATCAGATCATTGTAGGCACCAAGCTGGCGGCTTTGAACGACATTCTTGAGAGCCGTATCCTTGAGCTTCTTGTTACCGTTGAAGACCACCTGATTGATGATCTGGTTCTCTGCGACGGTGACGATCAGGGTCGAGCCGGAGACACTGATCTGCACATCGGAAAACAGGCCAGTCGCAAACAACCGCTTCACCGATTCATCGATGTCATTGTTGTTGAAGCTCGCGCCAGGTGAAATCGTGAGGTTACCGCGCACGGTTGATGCATCAACGCGGGAATTGCCCCGCACGTCGACGCGATTGATGACCGCAGCCTCTGCTACCGCAACTCCCGCAAGCGTTACAACGCCTGCGCCTGTCACAACGATCCCCGCCGTCAGCGCAACTGCTGACACTGCGTTCAAAAGGTTTGAACCGGCCTTCATTGATCTTATTACCTTTTTTTTACTCGGATGCCCCAAACGGCGACACACATCGTGAGTCATGACTGGTGCCCGTTTTACCCGCTTTTGCCATACAAGCAAGGGACGGAGTTAATTTCTGTTTACTTCCTTTGCAGACGTGGCGATTTAGCCACTTCTACCCATTATCAAGGTAAACAAACCGTTAGCACAGCCAGCCCCTCAATTTCAACCGATCAACATGGATACGTCGTTCCATGTTGAAAACAGCATCAGCGCCAGAACGACCGTCAGACCGAAGCGGTAGGCCCACTCCTGGGCAACCTCGCCGGGCGGGCGCCCACGGATGGCCTCGATGGCGTAGAAAACCAGATGCCCGCCATCCAGCATCGGAATCGGCATCAGGTTGAGCAAGCCGATGGAGACCGAGAGCACTGCAGCGAGCTGGATCAGCGCACCGATGCCCAGCGTCGACATGTCCTTGGAATATTTGGCTACACGGATCGGGCCACCAAGCTGATCAGCCTTTTCCCGGCCGGTCACGATATTGCCAATGTAATCGAAGGTTCGCGTAACGATGTACCAACTCTGGGCAACGCCTTCGCCGACAGCTTCCAAAGGTCCGTATTCACGGACACGGAAATTGCCTGAATCATTGTTGGTGACAACGCCGATGCGGCCAACTTCCATCTTGTTGCCAAAATTGTCGGAGATCTCGGTCCGCGCAGGCGTCAACGTCACGTCGACCATCTTGCCCTGACGGTCCATGGTGACCGCAATAGGCACTTCCGGACGGACGCTGACATAGCGTTGCACATCATCAAAGATCTCAACCTCAACCCCGTCAATGGCGACAAAGCGGTCGCCTGGCAAAATGCCGGCAGCTTCGGCGGCACTTGCCGGCTGCACCTCGGCAACAACCGGGTCACCGATAACCCGTCCATTGAGGCCAAACATCACCGAGAAGATCGCGATCGCAAGAATGAAATTGGCCACCGGTCCCGCAACAACCGTTGCCGCACGGCGCCAGAGGGCTGCTCCGGGGAAGGATGCTGCCCGGTCGGTCTCGTTCAATGCGTCACCGCCGGCGCCTGTGGGAAGGCTGGTGGCGTTCTCGTCGCCGAGGAACTTGACGTATCCACCCAGCGGCACCAGCGACAGCTTCCACCGGGTTCCGTGCTTGTCCGTCCGACCAATCAGTTCCGGACCAAAACCGACCGAAAAGACCTCAGCCTTGATGCCGCACCACCGCCCGACGAGATAGTGCCCCAGTTCGTGGAAGAAGACCACGATGGTGAGCACCAACAGAAACGGTGGCAACGCGCTAAGGATGCTTCCAGCCGAAGAGGTCAGAAATTCCATATGGTCGGATCCTTTCGTGACGCAGATATGCAGGCGTCCATTTGGTTCAGAGCGTTCAAAGTCGCCCGTCCGGACGACTTATAAACCGAGCAACCTTGCCGCAAGCTCGTCAGCGACACCTGCGTGGTCAGCAAGCGGCAGGATATTGCCCAGCAAGAAGGCTGCAAATGCGGCAAAGACAAGACCATCGACACGGTCCATCACCCCACCATGCCCCGGTATCAGGTGGCTGGAATCCTTGGCGCCAAAGCGACGCTTGACCCAGGATTCGAACAGATCGCCAATTTCGGATGCAACAGAGAGCAGCAATGCGACCAGAGGGATCATCAGTCCGCCGCCCTGGCGAATGATCAGCGCCACTCCGACGCCTGCCCCAACACCTGCAGCCGCGCCGAAAATCGCGCCCGACCAAGTCTTGCCGGGTGATATTCTTGGAGCCAGTTTGGGCCCACCGAGGGCTCGCCCGCAAAAGTAGGCGAGAATGTCCGTGGACCAGACAATGGCAAACAGAAACAGCATGGCAAACAGGCCGAAATGCCCCTCGCCGCGAATTTCAGCAAGCGCAAGACCCGAAAAGCCCGCATAGAGCACCGCCGTGGCAGACCAAAGTCCGCCGCCGCGGGTCACGCCGGCAAGGACCGCACCGCCGCAACCTATAAAGATCGCGGCCAAGGCCATTGAAGGCAGTGACGTGAGGACAAAAACACCAGTCGCGAGGACCGACATCCAGCCAATAGCGTTGGCAAGTGGCGCCTTGGCAGCCGCATTGGTTATCGTGGAAAACTCATAATGCATCAGCACCATGATCAGGACAGCCAGGCTTCTGAACCAGATACCGCCGGCCCAAGTGGTGGCCAGAACCAGAATGCCAAGGATTACCCCGGAAACGATCCGTAACCTCAGCTCCCGCGACATCAGGAGCCGACCGCGAGATCGGGCGCTGACACAGCCCCAAAACGACGGTCGCGGCGGCCGAACTCGTTCAGCGCGTCGTGAAACGCTGCACGATCAAAATCAGGCCACAGGCACGGCATGAAAACAAATTCCGAATAAGCGGCCTGCCACAACAGGAAATTGGACAGCCGCTGCTCGCCACTTGTACGGATCACCAGGTCCGGATCGGGGATGCCGGCGGTGTCGATGTGGGCCGACACGGTCTCTTCGCTGATGGATCCCGCATCGATGTCGCCAGACTGAACGGCTTCTGCGATCTGACGCACTGCGCGGACAAGCTCGTCGCGGGCGCCGTAGTTGAAGGCGATAACCAGGGTAATGCCGGTATTGCCGCGGGTCCGGTCTTCGGCCTCATTGAGAAGCGCGCGAATGTCAGGCTGGATCTTGTGGCGACAGCCAATCACCTTGATGCAGACATTTTCGCGATGCAATTCGGCCAGATCCCGACGGATGAAAAACCGCAGAAGCCCCATCAGGTCGGAGACTTCCTGTTCGGGCCGGTTCCAGTTTTCAGAGGAAAAGGCAAAAAGCGTCAGATAATCGATTTCGGCCTCTGCGGCCGTGCGTACAGCCTCGCGAACCCGCTCGACACCTGCACGATGGCCGGCAGTCCGCGGCAGGCCCCGTGCTTTTGCCCAACGTCCATTGCCATCCATGATGATGGCAACATGCCGCGGCATGATGATGGGAGCTTCGGATCGCATTGTTCTGGCCATTTCCCGATCTCTAACGCGAATCGCGCCTAAACCTGCATGATTTCCTTTTCCTTTTCCGCGAGCAAGTGATCGACTTCGGCAATCGTCTCGTCGGTCATCTTCTGCACAAGCTCGGATTCGCGGCGGCTGTCATCCTGGCTGATGTCGCCATCCTTTTCCGCCTTCTTGAGCGTGTCCATGCCGTCGCGGCGAACATTGCGAATGGCGATACGCGCGTTCTCGGCATAGGTGTGGGACACCTTGACGAGATGCTTGCGGCGCTCTTCGTTGAGTTCGGGCAGCGGAATACGCAGGTTCTGTCCGTCGACGATCGGATTGAGGCCCAGATTGGCCTCACGGATCCCGCGATCGACAGCGCCAACCATCTGCTTGTCCCAGACAGAGACGCCAAGCATGCGCGGCTCGGGAACGGTCACATTGGCGACCTGGTTGAGCGGTACCCGGCTGCCATAGGCCTCGACCATCACCGGATCGAGCACGTTGGCTGATGCACGGCCAGTGCGCAATGATGCAATGTCGCTCTTGAAGGCCGCGATTGCGCCTTCCATGCGACGTTTGAGTTCTTTCAAATCAGCGCCTTCACTCATCGCCAGTCCTTCCTGCAAATAACCCAGTTTTCATTGCGGCGCGCTTATTGCGCATACCGCATCAATGATCGCGAACGATGGTTGCCCGGCCTTCGCCGACCATAATCTTTGCGAATGCGCCCTTTTCATGGATCGAAAAGACGACAATCGGTATCGAGTTCTCACGCGCCAGCGCAACGGCTGCGACGTCCATCACGGCAAGCCCCTTGTTGAGCACCTCGTCATGGGTAATGTTGTCAAAGCGCACTGCGTCAGGAAACTTCTTCGGGTCGGCGGAATAAATGCCGTCAACCTGGGTGCCCTTGAGAATAGCTTCAGCACCCATTTCCGCCGCACGCAAGGCAGCGGCTGAATCAGTGGTAAAGAACGGGTTGCCGGTGCCGCCGGCAAAAATCACCACCCTGCCCTTTTCGAGATGATGCAGGGCTGCGCGCTGGGAAAAGCTCTGGCAAATTTCCGGCATGGAGATGGCCGAGAGCACCTCTGTGTCGATGCCGAGCTTGCGCAACGACGTGGCGAGCGCCAGTGCGTTAATCACTGTAGCAAGCATGCCCATGTGATCGCCGGTGACACGGTCGCCACCTTTGGACGCCACCGCGACGCCGCGGAAAATATTGCCACCGCCGACCACAACGCCCACTTCGACGCCCATGCCCCGAACTTCGGCGATGTCCAAGGCGATCCGGTCGACCACCGCAACATCGATACCAAATCCCTGCTCGCCCATAAGGGCTTCGCCGGACGCTTTAAGAAGGACGCGTTTGAACAGGGGTGCTGATGACATGAAATGATCCGGATCTGATGTGTCAGGCCCGGATACACGAAGGGCACCGCGTTGTCACGCGATGCCCTTCCGGTTTTTTCCACAATACGCCTTGAAGGCGATAAGTGTCAGCCCTTTACAGCGGCAGCAACTTCCGCAGCGAAGTCGCTTTCTTCCTTCTCGATGCCTTCACCGAGCTGGAAGCGCACGAAACCGGCAACTTCGACAGGAGCGCCAGCTTCAGCTGCGGAAGCCTTGACGGCTTCGCCAACAGTCTGGTCGGGGTTCATGACGAAAGCCTGCGAAAGAAGGGCGACTTCCTCGTAGAACTTGCGCATGCGGCCTTCGACCATCTTCTCGATGATGGCTTCGGGCTTGCCCGATTCGCGGGCCTGCTCGATGAACACGTTGCGTTCGCGATCAGCGACCGTCGCATCAACATCGTCAGAGGTCAGTGCAAGCGGATTGGTGGCAGCGATGTGCATGGCGACCTGACGACCGATTGCAGCCAGGGCGTCCTTGTTACCTGTCGACTTGACGGCAACGATGACACCGAGCTTGCCAAGACCGTCGGCAACCGAGTTGTGAACGTAGGTTGCAACAATACCATCCTCGACGGACAGCTTGGCCGAACGGCGGAAATTCATGTTCTCGCCGATATGGGCGATCGCATCCTTGACGGTATCGGTGACCGACTTGCTGGTTGACGCCACTGTTGCAGCGCTGACGGCATCGCTTGAACCATCGGTTGACAGGGCAACCGAAGCGATCGAACGGGCCAGTTCCTGGAAGCCATCGTTGCGGGCGACGAAATCGGTCTCGGAGTTAACTTCGACCACAACGGCCGAGTTGCCTTCCGAAGCGACGGCGATCAGGCCTTCAGCGGCTGTGCGGCCGGACTTCTTGTCAGCCTTTGCAATGCCCTTGGCACGCAGCCAGTCGATTGCTGCTTCCATATCGCCATCGGTTTCGCCGAGTGCCTTCTTGCAGTCCATCATGCCAGCGCCGGTCTTGTCGCGCAGCTCTTTCACCATTGCAGCAGTAATGCTCATAACAGCCTCTTCATTCTTGGGGGCGTCCGGCTCGAGCGCAACCGCGGTATCGAATCCCAAATCGCCTGACGGCATATCAACATGCCATTGAAATGTGACAGCCCGGCAAAGCACGATGGCTTGGCCGGGCCGGTTTTGTCCGAAACCCGGAATTATGCCTGTGCAGGCGCTTCCGCAGCAGCTTCTGGAGCGGATTCTTCAAGCGCAGGCTCGACCGGAGCATCCATTGAGCCGAGGTCGACGCCCGATGCGCCCTGCTGACGGGCGATGCCGTCGATGCAGGCGCGGCTGATCAGATCGCAGTAGAGCGAAATGGCGCGCGAAGCGTCGTCATTGCCCGGGATCGCATAATCGACAACGTCGGGATCGCAGTTGGAATCGATGATCGCAACAACCGGAATACCAAGGCGCTTGGCTTCCTGGATGGCGATGCCTTCCTTGTTGGTGTCGATAACGAACATCAGGTCAGGCGTGCCGCCCATGTCACGGATACCACCAAGTGCGCGGTTGAGCTTTTCACGCTCGCGCTCAAGGTTGAGGCGTTCTTTCTTGGTGAAGCCGGAAGCTTCAGACGCAAGGATCTCGTCGAGCTTGCGCAGACGCTGGATCGAGTGCGAAATGGTCTTCCAGTTGGTCAGCATGCCGCCGAGCCAACGGGCGTTGACGTAATACTGGGCCGAACGGGCGGCAGCATCTGCAACAATCTCGGAAGCCTGACGCTTGGTGCCAACGAACAGCACGCGGCCGCCCTTGGACACGGTGTCGGAAACCAGCTTCAATGCCACGTTGAGCATTGGAACGGTCTGGCCGAGGTCGAGAATGTGAAGATTGTTGCGAGCGCCGAAGATGTACGGCTTCATTTTCGGGTTCCAGCGGTGAGTCTGGTGACCAAAGTGGACGCCTGCTTCTAGCAGCTGGCGCATTGAAAATTCAGGCAATGCCATGCCTTTTACTCCTGTTTCCGGTTGAACCTCCGCAGGGCGTGAGCGCTAAGCGCCACCGGCGGACCAATCCGGATTTCTCCCGGATCAACCCATGCCCCACGTGTGGAATAGGCGTCGCTTACAGGCAACCGCGCGGTATTGCAAGCACGAAGGGTTTGAAAGCCGTAAATCCGACGATGCTTTACCGGACCCGGGGCTCCGCCCGACCGCTCCCGGAACAATAGATCAATCAGGGCCTTGGAATAACCTGGTGAATGACCAGATACAGCGTTCCCGCCTGGAACCGGCGTACCGCAGTCGCGTTGCGCGGGGTACGGCGAAGGGTTCGCTCGATCGCGCACCACCTGCTTTCTCCCTCAAACATAAACTGGACGCATACCGATGAAAATCCTGATGGTACTTACCTCTCACGACAAGCTCGGCGATACCGGCGAAAAGACGGGCTTCTGGCTCGAGGAATTCGCAGCCCCCTATTACGTATTGAAGGACGCCGGGGCCGACGTCATTCTTGCCTCACCCAAGGGCGGTCAGCCACCGATCGATCCGAAGAGCGACGCGGACGACGCCCAGACTGACGCCACCAAGCGGTTCAAGACCGACGCGCAGGCGCAGCAGGCGCTGGCTCAGACCAAGAAGCTTGCCGATGTCGACGCCGATGGCTTTGATGCAATTTTCTATCCCGGCGGTCACGGCCCACTCTGGGATCTGGCGAATGATGCAGACAGTAAACGGCTGATCGAAGCCTTCGCAGGCTCGGACAAGCCGGTAGGTGCGGTATGTCATGCACCGGCCGTGTTCAAATCCACCATGGGTGCCGACGGAAAGCCACTGGTTTCGGGCAAGCGGGTCACCGGTTTCACAAACAGCGAAGAAGACGCTGTTGGCCTGACCAAGGTGGTTCCGTTTCTGGTCGAAGACATGCTCAAGCAGAACGGCGGACACTATGAGAAGGGCGACGACTGGGCCTCGTTCGTCCTCACCGATGGCAAGCTTGTGACCGGCCAGAACCCGGCCTCTTCGGAAGAAGCCGCCAAGGCACTGCTGGCGCTGCTGAAATAGGGTCCAAGACAATCAAACGCGATAAGGGGCGATGCCCCTTATCGCTCCTGGAGATATCCGGTGACGGCTGCCGAAAGTGACCAGCGCCGACCTGTCAGAGTACCAACGGAGACTAACCCGGTTCAAAACAAACCGTTGGCATTCTCGGAGTGGTCGTCAATTGGCTGCAGCACATCCCAGTGTTCGACGATCTTGCCATGCTCATCAAAACGGAAGATGTCGATGCCGGCGTAATCGTCACTCCCGGGCCAGACCTGGTGACAATGCAGGATCACATGATCGGCTTCCGCAAACACCCGTTTGAAATGGGTGATCTTGCCCGGGTATTCGGACGCCATACGCTCAAAATAGGCGATGAAGGCTTCCTTGCCATCCGCAACGTGGGGATTGTGCTGGATGTACTCGTCACCCACGAACTGCTCGATCGCGGCACGTGGCTCACACTGGTTGAACATCATGTCGTAAAACGCGACGGCGTTCTTCTTGTTGATCTGCGGATCTGTCGGCATGGCGTCCTCCTGGTATGCACTGGCCCGAGTCATGTCGGCCCTCCACAGATTACTGACGTTCCCAAAGACTCAAAACTCAAATCAACATCAGCCCCTCGCCCTGCCCGTCATGCGGCCACGGGAACCGTCCATTGCTCGATGTCGTCGCGCTCACCGATCAGCGCCAATCCGTGGGCGATGGAAATCAGTTCTCCGCCGGTCTCAATGCGGTCTGCAGCAAAGCGCTCGGAAAAGATCCGCCTTACAGCTGGCACGAAAGAGGTGCCGCCGGTCAGGAACACCTTGTCGACACTGCCAGCCAGCGTTCCGGTCTTGTCCAGCACGTCATCGAGTGCGGCGGTGATGCTTTGCAGATCCGGTTCGATCCAGGCTTCGAAATCCTGCCGTCTGACAGTTTTCTCGCCAGCAGCACCAAGGGCAGTAAAGCGGAACTCAGCCTCGTCTGAGCCGGACAGTGCCATCTTGGTGGCCGACACCGCCTGGTGCAGCTGATAGCCCTCGTCATGCTCGATGAGGTCAATGAAGCGCTCAAGCTTGTCGGGTTCGACTGCCTGGCGGACCAGGGCCTTCAAGTCAGCATATTCCTTTGTGGTCTTGAAGATCGACAGCTGGTTCCATCGCGAGAAATTGCGATAGTAGCTGGCGGGCACATCCAAACGCTTTCCGAAGCTCTTGAACTGGCTGCCTTTTCCGATCTCGGGCGCCACCAGATGATCGATCATGCGTGCATCGAACTGGTCGCCTGCTACGCCGACGCCTGACTGGCCGACGGGAATCGCCGAAACCCGCCCGGCCTTGGTCTCGAAGCGGATCAGGGAGAAATCGCTGGTGCCTCCGCCGAAATCAGCCACCAGCACGGTAGCGTCATGATTGAGGTTTTGCGCGAAGTAGAAGGCTGCAGCGACCGGCTCATAGACATAGTGCAATTCGGGAAAGCCCAGGCGCGTGAGCGCTTCATCGTAACGCCGCATGGCAAGGTCGGCATCCGGGTTGGCGCCGGCGAAATGCACCGGACGCCCGGTGACGACGCGGCTCACCGGCGATGGCCAGTTGTCGCCCGCATAGTGTTCAAGCCGCTTGAGAAAGACTTCCATCAGGTCCTCGAACTGGAAGCGGCGCGCATGCACCAGCGTGCCTTGGAACAGGGACGAGGCGGCAAAGGTCTTGATCGACTGAAGGAAGCGGCAGTCGCCGGGATTATCGATGAAGGCGCGAATTGCGGCCGCACCGGCTTCCACCTGCAGAGCGCTGGCGCCCAGCTGCGGATCCTTGATGAAGGACAGCGCCGTTCGCATGGTGTTGCCGGTTCCGGCGGACGATTCGAAGCTGATCGAAGCCGTGTCTGACCCTTGGCTCAACTGAGCCAGAACCGTGTTCGTCGTGCCAAAATCTAGCCCAAGCGCATTGGCCATAGCCATTGCTCCATCTGTCTTGCGGTTGAAGTGAGGACGAAATGCCAGCGCCGAAAAGGTCACCAGGAAGCGGGCCTCATGCCACAGGGTGGCGTCACAGTCCACCCGCCGGGGCTGGCTAACTCGCTTTGAAGTTTACTGACGCCTTGCGTCTGTCAGGCGGATCGGCAAAAATCGGTCATGTTGCCCGCAACGGATGAGAGCCAGAATCGGGCACATAAATATATATTTTCAATTAGATATGCATTTATTTCTAATGTTTTAGATTAACATGGATGCGCCACTTCCAAATCGCAATCCCCAGGATGCGAAGCTCTTGTTTCACTTGAACAAATTGAACGTGCGCCGCAACAGGTCGAGGCATGGCGCGCGGAAATGCCGGCGCTGAGACCAAACTTAAACAGCAGCAGCATGACTGCGTTTTCCAAAATATAATCTATATCCAGTCCACTTGGGTTGATCGGTGCCAGGGACACGCCGCATCAATTGGAGAATAGAAATATATCTTTGAGGTTCTTTCGTTCTGTTTTGTCGAACTATAATAGTGCGCACGCAGAGGACAAAGAGCGAGCTCACCCATGGACAACCTCAACTATCATCATCTGCGGTATTTCCGTGAGGTCGCCAACGACGGCAACCTGACCCGCACGGCCGAACGGGTGAACCTCTCGCAATCAGCCCTTTCCAGCCAGATCCGTACACTCGAGGAGCGTCTGGGCCATCCGCTTTTCGATCGGGTCGGCAGGCAACTTGTCCTGACCGAGGTCGGTCGGATCGTGCTCGACCATGCGGACCGAATATTCGGAACAGGAGAGGAGCTGGTCGCCACGTTGCAACGCACCGGCGCTGCATCGCCACCGCTGCGGGTTGGATCGCTCTCGACGCTTTCGCGAAACTTTCAGCTGAATTTCCTGCGACCTCTGCTGGAAGCGCAGACCGTCGACATCATTCTGAAATCAGGAAGTGCCAGCGTGCTGTTCGAGGCGCTCAAATCTCTTGCGCTTGACGTGGTGCTGACCACGGAGCCCCCGCCTGGCGCGTTCGGAAGCGATTTCACCGCCCACCGGATTGCCGAACAATCAGTCGGCATCCATGGCATTCCGCAGCGTTTGCGCCACGCCACCTTGCGGGCGCTGCTTGAGCATGAGCCGCTGATTGTGCCAACCGAAAGCTCGATCAGAACAGGATTTGAAAGCCTGATCGCCCGCCTGGGCGTAACGCCACGGATCGCAGCCGATGTCGACGACATGGCGATGGTGCGCCTTCTCGCGCGCGAAGGCCTGGGACTGGCGATCGCACCATCTGTGGTTTTGGCCGATGAAATCGCTTCAGGGTTGCTTGAGACGGCGCCATTCGACCTGGAGATCGTCGAGAGTTTCTATGCGGTCACTGTACGCCGCAATTTCCCGCATCCGGTGATTGCCGACCTGATCGGCCGGTAGACGCTCACGCACCGCGCCGGCTGTTCCACAGCCCAATGCGCTGCATATCGCGTGCTTCATAATCGCGGATAGCCGTCTCGAGGTCTTGGGATTGCGTCGCCTCCCGATCCTCGCCAATCCCGGTCAAGCGCATTGTGTACCAGGCTGTGACCCCGCCTTCGGGCGGCGAGACGAATCTCGGGAAGTCCGGAGTGGCGGCAGTACCGCGCTGCCAGTGGTTGGCGAGGTCCGGAACGAGCACAAGTGCCCGGGCCAGACCGACAACATCCACATAACCGTCCGACACCGCGTTTCCGGCCTGTTCAAGCGTCTTGAACCCGCCAGTCAGCATCAGCGGCTTGGTGGTCAAAGTCCGGGCGCGTTTTGCGAAGTCGAGAAAATACGGGCCACCGCCCGCACTGTCGGAGGCAGATTTGGCACCGGGAAAATAGGTGCCGCCGCTGATATCGATCAGATCAATGCTGGTCTGGTCGAGCGCCGACATCACCTTCAACGACTCACTTTCCTCGAATCCGCCCTGCAATTGATCAGATGAGTTCAGTTTGAGGGCCACGGGAAAACCGGGACCAACCGCATTGCGCACTTCCTCAATAACGTCCAGCAGCAGCCGCATTCGATTTTCAAGCGATCCGCCATAGGCGTCGCCACGGCGGTTGAACAGCGGCGACAGGAACTGGCTGAGCAGGAAGCCATGCGCGGCATGGATCTGGACGCCGCCAAAGCCGAGGCTCTTCGCCAGAGCAGCGGTCCGCGCGAATTCACCAGGCAGGTCTTCAATCTCCCGGGCGGTCAAGGCAGCGCAAGTGAGGCCGGAAAGATCAAGCGCGCTGGGGCCCTTGGGCGTGCTGATTGGCGGATGGGCCATGGCGCCTGCGTGACCGAGCTGAAGCCAAAGCTTGGCTCCGTTGGTGGCTCCCCGGCGCGCGAGTTTTTCAAATTCGGCTTTATCAGAGTTCGGATCAAGCAGAAGATTGCCGGGCTTTTCGGCATAGTTCGGATTGCCCTGAACCTCGCCGATGATCGAAACGGCAATGCCACCCTCGGCCCAGCGCTCATAAAGGCGGATCTGTGCGCCGGTTGGATTCCCGTACCCGTCGCCGAGTGAATCCGACATGGCCGACTTCGCGATCCGGTTTTTGAGGACTGTACCGCAGGGCAGTTCTAGTGGCTGGAAAAGCATGTGGGCCATGCTGCCACACGATGGCTTCGATTGACAGTCTCACAAGACGTCGATTTCAGAGCGCTTCGCGCCAGAGCAGCAAGAAAGCGTCCTATTCCTTGCAAGGCTCAGCTTCATAGATGTCGAGCTGTGCCAGTTGCCCCTGCAGGACGAAGTCGCCGTAGTCCATGGTTAGGTCGCGGGTGACGCCGTTCTCATAGAGCTTGAAAGCAATGGAATAGACCGGCAGGCCATCGCCTTCGGCAGTTTCCTCGAAATAGGACATCGAGACAGGCCAGAAGGCGTCATCTGCTAGCTCGCCTGCCCTTTCGGCTTCCGTGTCGCTTTTCTCGACCGGCTGTTTGTCACCAAGGATCGTGGTTGTGATCATCGCCTTGTCGCCCTCGTCGGAGCCATCATAGATGCGCGATTCGTAAAACCGTTCGCCCTCGCGGGCCTTGGCTATCAGTTCGATCATGTGTTCGGTGGGAAAGCGCGCCGTGGCAATGTCGAGGGCCAGCTTGTCTGGCTTTTCAAGATCAAGAGCCAGGCCTTCGTCCTTCACTTCGGCCGAGCCGCGAACTTCGTGATCAAGTTTCTGATCCACAAACGATCTGGTGACAAAGCTGAACTTGCCTTTGCGGATATCCTCGAAGGTTGTTGTCTGCTGGTCGGTCAGCCTTGAATCCTCACCGGTGGCAATTTCGGTGACAAAGCGGAAACTGACGGTGTAGCCCTCGCAAGCCGAGCCGTTGAACTCATAGACCATGCGTCCAACCATGCCGGAGATGCCGGAGCGCTCCGAGGCATCCTTGAGCGAGAGATCATAGACCGCGCGGTGAGCGGCAAGGCCCCCAGCTCCTGCGGCCGGAGCAGCTTGCGCCGATGTGGCCGCCAATACGGCGAGTGATACAATTGCTAGCAAGCGCATCAGGTTTTCTCCTGTCGAATCCTGAGCTGATGTTATATGAGCACAGGTGGTAAAAGCGAGGCGGAACTTGCATGAACCGCCAAAACGCTGCAGCAACCCTAACAGAGCCGAATTTGGAGCCTTTGATGACCGACACGATTGAATCCCGCCTGGCCGCCCGCAGCATTGTGCTTCCCGATGCCGCAGCGCCAGCAGCCAATTATGTATCCTATGTCATCACCGGCTCGCTTCTGTTCATCTCCGGCCAGTTGCCGATCGAGAACGGGTCGCTTGCGGTCAAGGGCCTGCTGGGGCGTGATGTCGATGTGGCTGCCGGTCAGAGGGCTGCCGAACTGTGCGCCATCAACATTCTGTCGCAGACCAAGGCTGCACTCGGCGGCGATCTTGAACGCATTGTCCGGGTGGTCAAACTGAACGGATTTGTCGCATCCGAGCCCTCCTTTACCGATCAGCATCTGGTGATCAACGGCGCATCGAACCTGATTGCAGAGATGCTTGGAGAGCGCGGCAAACATGCCCGCGCCGCCGTCGGCATGGCCTGCCTGCCGCTCAACGCGGCAGTTGAAGTCGATGCCGTGATCGAAATCAGGTAACAGCACCATGGCCCAGACCAACCCGGATCTCAGCTGGCTGACTGCCTGCCCCATTGCCCATCGCGGCTACCATGACATGAACCAGACTATCTGGGAAAACACGGCAAGCGCATTCCAGCGTGCGATAGACGCCGGCTATGCGATCGAATGCGACATCCATATCGCAACCGATGGCGTGCCGGTGGTGTTCCACGATGATGACCTGGAGCGTCTGTGCGGCCTTCCCGGCGATGTTCGCGAACGGACATCGCAGGAGCTGGCGCAGCTCAGGGTCGGCGGCACCAAGGACGGTGTCATGTCCCTGCCGGCGCTGCTCAAGATGGTTGCGGGCAAGGTTCCACTTGTCATCGAGCTGAAAGGCCGCCCGGGCGATGATGACGGCTTTGCTGATGCTGTTGTCGAGTGCCTGGAAAGCTATGACGGACCGGTGGCATTGATGAGTTTTGACGATGCCCTGCTGCGGGCGCTCATCGCCAGCGGCGCCACCTGCCCGCTCGGGCTGACCGCGGAAGGCGTCAAGCCCGAGACGTTCTTCGTCCACGAAGAAGCCATGCACCTGGGTCTCAGCTTCATCTCCTATTGCGTGCATCATTTGCCAAACGCCTTCATCGAGGCGCAACGGGCGCAGGGTATTCCCATCATCACGTGGACGGTGCGGGATGCAGAAGCGCGCGAAAAGACAAGAGCCTTTGCCGACCAGATGACTTTCGAAGGCTTTGATCCGAACAGTTTGGAAGACGAGTGACCTTGTCAATCTGAGCCGTGATCATAAGTTTATTGTCAGAGTTGCACCAGGCAAAAGCCTTGCGCTGGACGGAGTGCCATGACCACTGAAACGAAAGACTATACGCTGACGACAATCGAGGGCATGGCCGCAGTCACAGCGGAAGAGTGGAGCGGTCTCGGCGGCGCCGCGCGCGCTTCGCAAACTGATTCAAGTGGCTCGCAATCTGAGTCCGGACTTGTCTATAACCCATTCGTCAGCCACGCTTTTTTGTCATCACTTGAAGAATCAGGTTCAGTCTCTGCGCAGACCGGCTGGCTGCCACGCCACATCGTCTTGCGTGGCCCTGATGGAGCGCTTGAAGGCGCGATGCCCGCCTATATCAAGAGCCACTCGATGGGCGAGTATGTGTTTGACCACGCCTGGGCCGACGCATTCGAACGGGCGGGCGGACGGTATTATCCGAAGCTGCAATGTTCGGCTCCGTTCACCCCGGCAACGGGGCCACGGCTGATGGTGCGGCAGGGGCCGGGAGATGAAAGCCGCAGGCGCGCGCTTGCCGCCGGCGGGAGGTCCCTGTGCACACAGCTTGGCCTCTCCTCGGTGCATGCCACTTTCGTGCCCGAAGCGGAAGTTCCGTCGTTTGAAGCCGAGGGCTATCTGCGCCGGACCGACCAGCAGTTCCATTTCCAGAATGCCGGTTACAAGACCTATGACGATTTCCTCGACACGCTCGCATCGCGCAAGCGCAAGCAGCTCCGGAAGGAACGCAAGGCAGCACTCGAAAACGGCATCACCATCGAATGGCTGACCGGCAGTGACCTCACCGAAAGCGTCTGGGACATTTTCTACGAATTCTATGTCGACACCGGCGGGCGAAAATGGGGACGACCCTATCTGACGCGTCAGTTCTTTTCGCTGATTGGCGAGCGCATGGCCGAGGACGTGCTTCTGGTGATGGCGCGGCGTGAGGGCCGGTTTGTCGCCGGTGCGATCAACTTCATCGGCGGCGATTGCCTTTACGGCCGGCACTGGGGTTGCGTCGAGGATCACCCGTTCCTGCATTTCGAGGTCTGCTACCACCAGGCGATCGATTTCGCCATTGCCAAGGGCCTGGCCCGTGTCGAGGCAGGCGCGCAGGGCGAGCACAAGCTGGCACGCGGCTATCTGCCGGCAACGACCCATTCGGCTCACTACATCGACCATCCTGGCCTCAGGCGCGCTGTCGCAGATTACCTTGAGCGGGAACGGCGCGACGTCGAGCATATCGGTCAGGTGCTCAGCGAGCATGGCCCGTTCCGCAAAGGCCCCGGCAGACCCGAGGATGCGGATGAATGAGGGCGCGAAGCGCTTGACCCTCTGTCCGGGCTCGGTACAAACGAGGTCCATTGATCAACCGGAGACCCGCCCATGACCGCGCCCGATTATGATGACAGCAATGTGTTTGCGAAAATCCTGCGCGGCGAATTGCCGGCCGAGCGGCTGTTTGAGGATGATCATACGCTGGTGATCATGGACATCATGCCGCGCGGAGCCGGACATTGTCTGGTGATTCCCAAAGCCCCTGCCCGCAACATCTTCGACGTCGAGACCGAAAGCCTGGCCCACGTAATGGAAACCACGCAGGTGATGGCGCGGGCGGTGATCAAGGCATTTGGCGCCGATGGGGTGACCATCCAGCAGTTCAATGAAAGTGCCGGCGGCCAAGTGGTGTTTCACCTGCACGTGCATGTGATCCCGCGCTTTGAAGGTGTGGCGATGAAACCGCATACCGGCACGATGGAAGACGCGGACGTTCTGAAAACCAATGCGGATAAGATCCGCGCAGCACTTGGCTAAGACAGCCGGCTTCCTCAAAGCCTGCGGGGATCAGATCCGGGCCAACAGTTCAGACTTCTTGGTCTGATATTCCGCGTCAGTGAGGATGCCCTTGGCGTGCAATGCCGCCAGTCTCTCGATCTTGGCAAAGATATCGGCTTCGTCAGCCGCTTCGGATAACTTGGCCGCTTCCTTCAGTTCGGACTGGAAATCCGGGGTTTCAGCGGGCGCTGCCAGAGTGTCCGATGCAAGATTTTGAGCGGCAGCCTTAAGGAGGACGTCCGACAAGGACGGCGCATTGGCTTTTCCGGCGGATTGAGACTGAGAGACGGCCTGACCATCGATCTCAACTTCACGCAAGTCAGACAGTTTGATCAAGCCGTGCTGCGAGGTGAAGCTGAGCGACTGGTCACCGGCCTGCTGCTGGGAGAAGCCGCCTATGCGATGGTCGGCGGTGTCATAGACACGCACATTGCCATTACCCGGATCGATGGCGAGGCGGGCAGTATCGGGGAACCACGCATACCGCATCTGGTTCTGTGAGCCGGTGGATGCGGCATGGCCGAGATTGCCGGGCCACCAGTTGGACGACGAGCCACCTGAGACAAACAGGCTGACGCTATCTCCCTGAGATTGGGCACCTTGGGATTGGGGCCCCTGGGACTGGGATTGCGAAGACATCTCTGATGGCCGATGCAGCGGCTCCGACTGGCGCATCAGTTGCGATACATCGGAACAAAGCCCGTCGACCCTGGCCTTGAGTGCATTGTTGAACATGTCGCCAACCATTGTCATGCCACCGAGCGACCACTGTCCCATGCCACCCAGATCGGGATGGTTGAACTGGGCCTGCGTGCCCTGCCCCGCCATGAGTGCCATCAGCACATGTTCGACAGCGTCCTGACTGACGCCATGGCGATCGGCAATTTCGGCAAGGGCCTTGCGTGCGTCCTGGGTCAATTCGCTCACGGGATGACATCTCCTGTTGGACTGCATGATGGAAATTGCATCGCAGCAACACATTCAACAATGCGAATTGCTGGATGTCCACAGTTGATAAACGCGGCATAAGGCAGCGTACAGTACCCGCGAAATGCAAAGTCGATGATTACAGGCTTATCATGGCACCAATCTGACGGGCGATTTCCGGCGCCAGAATAACCCCGGGATGACTGACGGCAAGCAACAGTCCTTCAACGTCAGGGGCGACCGACACGAGCGGGCGATCCCCGGCGAGAAACGGGCGGTGGCCGATCTGCACACCGGTTACCCGCGGATTGACGATGGCTGGAAACGTCCGGCGGACTTTTGTGAGCACATCGCGCGCGAGGTTCGCCTTGACCAAGTCCTCCGGCCCGTCCTCAATGCCGCTGGCGACAATCATTGCGCCATTCCTGCGCGAGCGAATTTCGAGACCATCGCCATCAAGGATATGCGCAAACCTGCCGGAATCGACTTGCAACGTAATCAGCGCTGCCGACGACATGTAGACACCGTGCTCAGGCATCACGTCTGCGATCAATGCGGGGCTTTGCACACCAGCGGCGACCACAACCTGATCGGCGGCTACCCTACGGTCAGCCAGTCTCACACCTGCAATCCGTCCGCCAATAATATCAAGGCTCTGCACCTTCTGGCCGATTAGGATCTGCGCCCCGGCTTCACGTGCGGAGCGGATCAGCAATGCGCAGGCCTCGCGCACATCCACCGCCTTTTCGCGCGGGAAATGTGCCGCGAGCGCCGGAGGGGCTGCAATCAGTGGCTCCATCGCGGTGATTTCCTTGCGCGAAACAAGCCGCACCTGACTGCCTCTGGCCTCGTGCCGCTCAGCCCAGTCAAGCGTCTCCACATCGTTAGCGCCCCAGACAAGGGCTCCCTTGGACGGCGCATAGATCTGCCCACCAAACTCGGCATCGAGGTTTTTGTAATTGTCGATGGCTTCAAGCCGAGAACGGTAAACCGCTTCAGGAATATCGGGCTCACCCGCAGCACAGGTGATCCAGCCAAACGACGCAGCGCTGACCCCGAGGCCCGGGCTTTCAAGGGCATCGACCACGGTGACGTTGATGCCATTGTGGCTCAACGCATGCGCGATCGATGCACCGACAATACCTGCACCGACAATGATGACGTGTTGAGCGCCCATGCTCCATGGCTCCCGAACTGGATGAGCAAATGAATAGGCGATCCGAAGTCCAAGCAGATAACAACATGCAGCTTCAAACATGTCTGGATTGTATTTGACTGCCGATCCGTCGCCCAAATGCAACACGTTGTTGACGGCTCGGCCCCTGCCAGATGCATTCGCCTTGTTTTTGCGGTATTGCAAAGGCATGAGCATTTCAGATTTGAATTTATGAGGTTTTCATGCAGGCCGCTCTTATTATCATGACTATTCTCGGGTGCGACGACACCGCAACCCAATGCCACTTTGTCGAAATGCTCGATGATCGCTGGGCCACGGTGCAGGCCTGCGATGCGCAATCGGAAGACAAGCTGAAAACCTATTCCAACCTCGACTATCCGGTGGTGGTGGCGGTTTGCCAGACCCCGGGGGATACAGGCTTGAGCGAACTGGCAGGTGAACCGGCGGCTCCTCCCGCGGGATCGGCAGCCACCGCGGAAAGTGCGCCGCAGGCTTCAGACATACCGGTGCCGAAAGCTGACATCCCGGTCGCGCGAACAGCTGAAGATGCGGAAAGCACAGAGACGGCAGTCAACTCAGGCTTCGCGGCTCTGGTTTTGCAGCGGTTCAAGGACGCACTTCCCGAAGCCAAAGACCTGAAGGCGCTGGTCACCGAACCGGTCCACGTGGTCACGGACAGCTATTCCTGGGTGGCGCAGCGGTTCGATAAGTAGCGAGAGACGATTGTTGTTTGTCCTGTCAGGGCTATCCGCTCAAGACCGCAGACCCGAGCAGCAACTGTCCGCCAATCAGCAGGCCAAGCGCCACGACGATGCCTATCCAGATCCGTTTGCCACCAATGAGGAACGCAGCGAACCCGACGGATGCAGCTATCAGGCGCAGCGCGACCGGAACATTTTTCAACTCTCCTGTCGGATAAAGGATGAGTTTGGCTATGACGGCCGCAAGCAGCGCTGTGGCGACGGCGCGTACCCAGGTAAGAGCCGCCGAATCCTGCTTCAACCGGTTGCCAACAATCACACCCAGCCAGCGCCAGATGTCGGTTGCGAGCCAGCCGGCAATGGCGATGAACACATAGGGCCACCACCAAGTGTCAAACGTCTCGTAGTTGATCATGAGCGCGCACCGCTTTTCCAGAAACGGTCAGCGAAGAACGCCAGCGTGCCGCCCACAATACCGGCATAGAGAATGTCGAATTCCGGTGCGATCTGGTGAAAGATCGGCCCGAGTGCCAATCCTACCAGCATGGCGATATGCCCTGCCCGGTCACGGGTCGACGCCCAGATCGATGTCAGGAAATAGACCGGCGTGAGAAAGAACAAGGCGCCCGCGATCATCGCCGGCAGGTTGGCGACCGTCGAGTAGAGCACCGCAACCAGAATGATGTTGGCGGAGGTGACGGTCATGCCGAAGCCGGCGAAGAACGCTACCCGATGCTCGCGCGGAACGTCGCGGATCCGTTCCATGGTGAAGACATAGGCGGTAATGGCGATAAAATGCGACAGCAGCAGCAACAGCCATGTCGGGGTTTTCTCATTCCGGATCTCAGGTATCAGCGCGGCCACCATCGGCATCAGCCGGATTGAGGACAGCGCCACCGTAATGAAGGCTGCGGGAAGCGAGACGCCTGCAAGGATCGACCCCACCAGCAGCACCTTGGCCGGCAATGCCCAGATCATTCCGGTCATGAACACGGTCTGCCCCAGCGGGATGCCGGCCTCGACGGCAAAACCGCAGAAGCCAACAAAGGCGCTCATCAGAATGATGGCCGGAAGAGATGTGATGCCGCGCGCGCCCTTGAAGAACCAATGAACGCCGCGCTGGCCGGACGGATTGCTCATAGTGTTTTGTTAGATGCTTTGCGCGGCGCTGCAAACTATTTTTGGTGCATGGCTGATGCAGTGGATTTGGCAGAGCTGTGACGCCCAAACGCAAAACACCCCGGCAGGACCGGGGTGTTTTGCATTTTCAGAAGTCCGATGCGCCGACTATTTCTTGCGCGGCACCTTTGGAACAGCGCTTGACGACGGTTTCTTCGCTGCAGGCTTTTCGGCGACCGCCGTCTTTGCCTCGGCTTCACCGGAGCCATCAGGTTCCGGCTTCTTGGCTTTCGACGGGCTCTTGCCGGCAGGCGGCTTGCGCGTGGTCTTGGCGGTCGTCGTCTTGGCCTTGGCCGGCGCACGTTTCTTGGCTGGCGCCTTTTCCTTTTTCGGCTTGACCGGCACTTCCGCCGGGATCGCCTCAAGGATCAGACCCCTGGTGCCATTGTCCTTGTCGCCAACGGTGACCTTGACCGTGCCGCCATGCTTGAGCTTGCCAAACAGAAGTTCATTGGCGAGCTCTTTCTTGATGTTCTCCTGGATCACCCGGCCCAGTGGCCGCGCACCCATGCGTTCATCATAACCCTTCTCGGCAAGCCAGGTGATCGCGTCTTCTCCAAGATCGAAGGTGACGTTGCGCTCGGCGAGCTGGGCTTCAAGCTGCATGACGAACTTCTGCACCACCATGTGGATGACCTGCGTCGGCAGGCTGCCAAACGGGATGATAGCATCGAGACGGTTGCGGAATTCCGGCGTGAACAGCCGGTTGATCGCTTCCATGTCGTCGCCTTCGCGCTTGGAAGAGCCAAAACCGATTGCCGATTTCGCAGCGTCAGCAGCACCCGCATTGGTGGTCATGATCAGGATCACGTTGCGGAAGTCGATCTTCTTGCCGTTGTGATCGGTGAGCGAGCCGTGATCCATGACCTGCAACAGGATGTTGAACAGGTCCGGATGGGCCTTCTCGATCTCATCAAGCAGCAGCACACAGTAAGGATGCTGGTCGACACCATCGGTGAGCAGACCGCCCTGATCGAAGCCGACATAGCCCGGAGGCGCGCCGATCAACCGCGAGACAGTATGACGCTCCATGTATTCGGACATGTCGAAGCGCAGAAGCTCGACGCCGAGTGAGGACGCAAGCTGCTTGGCAACTTCGGTCTTGCCGACACCGGTGGGGCCGGAGAACAGATAGGAGCCGATCGGCTTGTCGGGTTCGCGCAAACCGGCGCGCGCCAGACGGATCGCTGCAGTCAGGGCATCGATAGCTGTATCCTGACCGTAAACGACCGAGCGCAGTTCCTTGTCGAGATTGGCAAGAACAGCGGTGTCGTCCTTCGACACGGTCTTGGCCGGAATCCGCGCCATCGTGGCGATGGTATTTTCGATCTCGATGTCGGTGAGGATCTTCTTGCGCTGTTTCTCGGGCAGCAGCATTTGTGCGGCACCCGATTCATCGATCACGTCGATCGCCTTGTCTGGCAACTTCCGGTCGGTGATGTAGCGCGCCGAGAGCTCGACAGCCGCCTTGATCGCCTCGTCGGTGTAGCCGACCTTGTGATACTCCTCGAAATAGGGCTTGAGCCCCTTGAGGATCTCGATCGCATCCGGAATTGTCGGCTCGGCAACGTCGATCTTCTGGAACCGGCGCACCAGCGCGCGGTCCTTCTCGAAGAACTGCCGGTATTCCTTGTAAGTGGTCGATCCAATGCACCGGATCGCACCCGATGACAGGGCCGGCTTGAGCAGGTTGGACGCGTCCATGGCGCCGCCGGATGTTGCGCCGGCTCCAATGACGGTGTGGATCTCGTCGATGAACAGCACGGCGCCGGGCAGATCCTCGAGTTCCTTGACCACCTGCTTGAGGCGCTCCTCGAAGTCACCACGATAGCGGGTGCCCGCCAGAAGCGAACCCATATCGAGCGAATAGATCACCGCATCCGAAAGAACATCAGGGACATCGCCCTCGACAATGCGCTTGGCCAGGCCCTCGGCGATGGCGGTCTTGCCGACACCAGGGTCGCCGACATAGAGCGGATTGTTCTTGGAGCGGCGGCACAGGATCTGGATCGTGCGGTTGACCTCTTCCATGCGGCCGATCAGGGGATCGATCCGGCCGGTCTTGGCCTTCTCATTGAGATTGACGCAATAGGCCGTCAGGGCGTCCTGGCCCTTTTTCTTGCCCCCCTCCTCGCCCGCAGAATCAGACTTGGCGGAATCGGGTTCCGGCTCCTCGGCACCACGGACCGGACGGCCTTCCTCGGCGCCCGGACGCTTGGCGATACCGTGCGAGATGAAATTGACCGCGTCATAACGGGTCATTTCCTGCTCCTGGAGGAAGTAGGCGGCATGGCTTTCGCGCTCGGCAAATATTGCCACGAGCACGTTCGCGCCTGTCACTTCTTCCCTGCCTGACGACTGTACATGGATCACGGCGCGCTGGATAACGCGCTGAAAACCGGACGTCGGCTTGGAATCCTCATCGTAACCGGTCACCAGATTGCCGAGTTCCTTGTCGACATAGTCGCTCACGGTGCGGCGCAACTGGTCGATATCGACATTGCACGCACCCATGACCGCTGCAGCATCCGGATCCTCGATCAACGCCAGCAACAAATGCTCAAGCGTGGCATATTCATGATGCCGCTCATTGGCATAGGTCAGCGCCTGATGGATCGCCTTTTCGAGACTGTTTGAAAAGCTAGGCAATTTCAGGTCCTCATTTCTTTTCCATCACGCATTGCAGCGGATGATGATTTTCGCGTGCAAAATCCATGACTTGGGTCACTTTGGTTTCAGCCACTTCGTAGGTGAACACACCACACTCTCCGACGCCGTGATTGTGGACGTGAAGCATAATCCGTGTGGCCTGCTCGCGGTCCTTCTGAAAAAAGCGTTCAAGAACATGAATCACAAACTCCATAGGAGTATAGTCGTCATTCAGCAGCAGGACCCTGTACAGACTGGGTTTCTTGACCTGTGGCTTTGTGCGGGTGATGACGGAAGTTCCTCTATCGGAATCACCGTTTCCGCTTTTCTTGTCCGCCTGCAGGCGTATCCGATCCATACTTTCGATCACTCTGGCCAGTTCCTGTCATTTGCGACCGGCGCATATAAAGACGGCGCACCGGGGATTGTCCTTAACTTAGTCTTTCCTGCGGGAATTTTAAGCCCCCTTGAGCACGGAAGAAAGAGATTTCCCGAGCTGGCCCAATTGACGAAAAAACCCGGCTGCACAGGAATGCAACCGGGTTAGCATGAATTCGCTCTCCTGCCGAAGCCGGCAGGAAGAAAAGTATGATCAGGCAGCGACCTTGGCTGCTGCCTTTTCGAAAGGCTTGTAGGCTTCCTTGGCCATATCAGCGTATAGTTCGCTCATCTTGGTGGCCTGGGCAACGAACATTTCGTAGGAATTCTTGGCGTAGTCGGTCTGAATTTCCATGGCCTTGTCGAGGCTCTTGGCCGAAACCAGCTTCTCGACAACAGCTGTGCTGTCTTCATAGGACTTCTTGGAATATTCGGTTGCTTCAGCAGCGATCTGCTGGAAACCCTTGGTCATCGACGAAACCGTGGTCAGCATGCTGTCCATGGCTTCCTTGCTCATTTTAGAAGTGCTGTCAAAGTTCATCATGTCGAAGGATCCTCGCTTTAGGTAAGTTGATGTAACCAATTTATGTGCGCCGCACCATATTGTCAAGTTTATTGTGCACTGCACCAATTCTCAAACATTACACTTTCTTGCATTGGCACACCTAACCCAGCCTTCGCAGCTCGCTTCGGCACAGATTCCGGAAAGGAATAATTCATCATAAACGGATTGGTAACGACGGCGGACTAAGATCGACCACAATGGCTGATCAAGGAGGGCGTCAGTCAGAAATCCTTCCACCCGCCTGATCATGAGTGAGTTATCGTGTACCAGCGTAAATCCAGTGTAATCGACCGGTTTGTCGCCATTTCCTCCACTACGTTCCAACTGTTTGCCCTGATCGGCATCGTATTGGCATTGGGAAGTGCGCCGGCTGCCGCCAATCCGAAATATGCGGGCATTGTGATCGACGCCAAAACCGGCAAGACACTTTATGCCCACGATGCCGATGAGGCGCGCTATCCGGCGTCTTTGACCAAGATGATGACGTTGTATCTGACCTTCGAGGCGCTCGAGCGCGGCAGCATCAACCTCAACACCCGGATCAAGTTCTCCGCCAATGCCGCGAAAGAGCCACCAACCAAGCTTGGCGTCGGCGCAGGCCGTTCGGTCACGGTCGAACAGGTGATCTACTCACTGGTGACCAAGTCGGCCAATGACGCATCCACCGCGATCGCAGAGCACCTTGGCGGCTCGGAAGCGAAGTTCGCCAGCATAATGACGGCCAAGGCGCGCTCGCTCGGCATGTCCCGGACCACGTTCCGAAATGCCCACGGACTGCCGAACTCGGCACAGACCACGACAGCGCGCGACATGGCGACCCTCGGCATTGCCTTGCGTGAGCATTTTCCGCGGCAGTACAAATACTTCTCGACCCGTTCGTTCACGTTCGGCAAGACACGGATGGGCAACCACAATCGCCTGCTCGGCGTCGTGCGCGGCGTCGACGGCATCAAGACCGGTTACACCCGTGCTTCGGGCTTCAACCTGGTGTCATCGGTGGTCGACCGCGACCGCTCGATTGTCGCAGTGGTCATGGGTGGTCGTACAGGCGCCAGCCGCAACGAGCAGATGAAGGACCTGATCGCGCGCTATCTTCCCAAGGCCTCGACCCGCGGTAGAGGCAACCTGATCGCTCGGGGCGCGACTGCGAGCATGCCAATGGCTGTTGCATCGCTTGAACTCCCCAAGGTCGGCCCGGTGCCATCGCAGCGGCATGACGGCAATCAGCGTCTGGCCTTTGCCTATGCGGCACCCACACCCGAGCCGGTTGTCGGACGTGCAGCACTGGTCAATTCGCTGATTGCGCAAAAGGTCGCGATCCCCACGCCTGCCCCCGCCATCGTTCCGCCGATGCCGGTCGAAACAGCTGCAAACGAGGCCATCGATCCTGTCACCACAGCCTCAACAGCTCCAATCAGCGGCTGGATGATCCAGATTGGCGCAATGCCTGACCGCAATGCAGCCATGGCGCTTCTTACCAAAGCGCAGGGCGTTGGCGGCCGTTCACTGTCGGGAACCGAGCCGTTCACGATGGCTTACACCAAGGGAAACGAGCAGCTCTACCGCGCCCGCTTTGGCGGCTTTGATGGCCAGGCTGCGGCCACTCGTGCCTGCAGCACACTGAAGAAGAAGGGCTACGCCTGTTGGGCAACAGCCAACTGAACCGCAATGTTTGTTTAGCGTTGCGGCCGGAACCCAAAGTTCCGGGAACATCCACGTTTTTGTATCGCGTATTCGGGGAATTCAGTCATGTCGACTCAAGAGAACAGCTTTGGCTTCGTTGATCCGGCCAGCAAGAAACGCAGAACCGCCCGTGTCGGGATGCATCCGCTTCATGAGGCGGCGATGCGCCTCGCGGATCTCGGCTTCACTCGCCCCCGGGCCAAGACCAAGGACCTCGTAGGCCTCCTTCTGTGTCATGGCGCCCGAGCCTGGAGAAGCTCCCAGTCCCGCGTCATCGTTCACGTGAAAGCCGGCACGCCAGTCGGGCGCACGGCGGTCAAGATACGCCTCCAGTAAGCCAAGGCTTTCGGGGTCACCAGCCAGTTCGGAATGCAATTGCACCAATTCGGGCTCGTCGAGGTCCTTGAGTTCGCGGCCCTCGAAGCTGCCGGCGAGCACCAGGCCGTTCATTTCTCCTGTATCGAGGTCAAGCTCCATTTCCAGAGCCGCCGAGCGGACATAGGACTGCCCGCCACCCTGTCGCGTCGCCCGGCCAGCAGCGCGGGCACGTGAGTACAGCGCCACAGCAAATGCCAGCAGAGGAATACCTATGCTTGCGCGGCCGATGAGGGTGAGAACGCCTCCGACACCGGCCATGGCTACAGGAAGACCATAACGAAGCGTACTGGCGAGAGCTGACGGTTTGACACTGAGCAAGCCGGCAAACACTGCGAGAAGCACGAGCAGCCCGCCAAAAAACACTGCAATTGCACTCATGGCCGGCTGGTTCCTCCACCACCTGGTTTTCCGGGGCCGAGTTGCTCAAGCAACAGCCGCGCCGCCGATCCGCCCGATTTTTCAAGCGCAGGCCGTCCACCGGTCGCATAGGCAGCAACTGCGCGGAGCAATGCTGCGAGTTCGGATGCCGCGTTCTGATCAAACCGGACATAGGCGCCGCCGGTGACGCGGGCAATTTCGCGAAAGCCGACGGCTGCAGCCGGATCGTGACCTTCATGGAACATGAAACACGGGACTTTTCTCAGCGCCAGCTCGCCGGCAACGACCGCCAGTTTGTCGATGTCTTCTTCCATCGCATCGCCGATGTAGACGAGCGCGCTGACCGGCTTGCTCTTGGCCTCATCGGAAACGTGACGCAGAACCCGCCCGATCTGTGTCTGACCACCACGACAATCGATCCGGGTCATCAGATCAGACAATTGCCGCGTGTCATTGACCCAGCGCGAGGCACGGCATTCGCCAAGGCCGCGGAAATAGACCAGCTGAACCGAAAGCGCGGCGGACTTGTCCACTGCATCAAACATCTCCGCCTGCAATTTGCAGGCACTGTCCCATGTCGGCTGGCGGCTCATCGTGGCATCAAGTGCGAAGGCAAGACGCCCGGAACCAGCTGCAGCGGGCACAACAGCCTTGGCCGCAGACAGGAAGGCGGCAATCTCGGAGGGGGATGATGCGGGCGCATGATCCGGAAGCGCTGTTGCGCCTCGTTTGGTCAGGGCCTTGTCAGATCCGGTCTTATCTTTCGCCATGGCTCCCGCGTATCAGTTCATCAGATGCTGCGTTTAGAAACAATGTGGCGCTTTATCCCGACAACACAAGGGTGCTCGGCGCAGGTTCGCTTCACAGAAGCCCGAGGCCTGCAAGTTCGCGCTTGAGCTCCGGCGGCAAATCATCTTCTCCGGAACCAGATGCGCCAAGGTCCGGTGGCGCGTCATTGGGGTCGAGGTAGCGCCAGCCCTGAAACGGCCTACGCGGTGCCCACGAGGTCTCGTGCAACACAGGCTCGAGAACAAGGTGGCATCGGGAAATGCCGTCCACATCTACGAATGGACGGATCTCCAGAAGGCGCTGGCGGGCTTGGATGTTGCCCTTGATCACCCAGTAGAGCGAGCCACCGTCGAGCAACTCAGTCGTCCTTTTGGGCACCATTCGCGTGGTGTGATACTGCTCGGGCACCTGCCCCGCCGCCGCCATCATGGCCAGACGGCGCTGCATCCAGTCCCGCTGGTCTTCGACGCTTTCAGCGCCAACGCATAATTTGAGAAGATGAAGTGCCATGCGAGATACATCGGGCGCTGGTGGCCCCGGGTCAAGCAGAACACTGCCAGAAGCTGGTATCGTCCACAGGCTCAGAGCCTGCAGGGCTGTTTAAGGCTCAGCGTGAAACGTCTCTTCCCGTTCAGCACTCCACCACATTGACGGCGAGGCCACCGGTGGAGGTTTCCTTGTAGCGCTCGTTCATATCGAGACCGGTCTGGCGCATGGTTTCAATGCAGGCGTCAAGCGGCACGAAGTGCTGGCCGTCGCCCTTCATCGCTAGCGAAGCGGCGGTAACTGCCTTCACTGCCCCCAGCGCGTTGCGCTCGATGCAGGGCACCTGAACCAGCCCACCGACCGGGTCGCAGGTCATGCCCAGATGATGCTCCAGCGCAATTTCGGCTGCATTTTCAATCTGCTCGGGCGTGCCGCCCATGACGGCTGCAAGGCCCGCAGCCGACATGGCGGCCGCGGAGCCAACTTCGCCCTGGCAGCCGACCTCGGCGCCGGAGATCGACGCATTGTGCTTGATGATGCCGCCGACAGCTGCCGCAGTCAGCAGATAATCGCGGATCGACTGCTGGTCGGCGCCATCATGAAACTGCATCACGTAGCGGATGGTCGCGGGGATAACGCCGGCCGCACCATTGGTTGGCGCCGTAACAACGCGGCCACCGGAGGCGTTCTCCTCGTTGACCGCCATTGCGTAGACACTGAGCCAATCATTGGCGAGCAGCGGATTGCGCCGGTTCTGCCGCCATTCCTCCTGTAACTTGTCGTGCAGGATGCGCGCGCGCCGCCGCACCTTGAGACCGCCCGGCATGATGCCCTCGCCTGCGAGGCCCCGGTCGATGCAGCCGCTCATAGCATTCCAGATCCGATCCAGCCCGGCATCGAGCTCTTCACCCGACATGTGGGCTTCCTCGTTGGCACGCTTCATCTGCGCGATTGTCAGGCCATACTTTGCCGCCATCTCAAGCATCTGCTTTGCATTGCGGAATGGGTAGGGCACCGATTTGTCGCCCGCGGCCTTCTTGGCGCCTTTCATGGCCTCAAGTTCCGTGTCGGAGACAACAAAGCCGCCACCCACTGAATAATAGATCCGGCGCAGAAGCATGGCCCCGTCGCGATCAAAGGCTGTAAACGTCATGCCATTGGCGTGCCCCGGCAAGGGCTGTTTCTTGTCGAAGACCAGATCCGTCTTCGGATCGAAGTGGTAGTCCGGGTGGCCGGGTGGGCTGATTCTGCGGCTTTGCTCGACGCCCGCGATAATCGCGTCCATGAGATCCGGGTCGACCTGATCGGGCAATTCGCCGGTGAGGCCGAGCACAACCGCCCTGCCCGTTCCGTGACCGATCCCGGTAAAGGCCAGCGAGCCGTGCAAGCTGACCTTGATGCTGTCGACTTTCGCGCCCGCCGGACGCGGCCAGTCCGGGCCGGCGATCTCGTCGAGGAAGCGTACGGCGGCGGACATCGGCCCCATGGTGTGGGAACTCGACGGGCCGACGCCGATCTTGAAAACATCAAAGACTGAAAGAAACATGGTGGCTGGCAGCTCCGGTAAGAACAGACACATTACATGCGCGGCCTGATCCAAGCCGTCAATCCACCGACTTCCAATGCCGCGACAGCGACAGCGCCTTGCTGGAGCTGTAAGCGGGACAAAGAGAAGCAGCGCCGACCGGTTTGGTCAGGCGCTGCCCATTTCAGATCACTAATTGTCAGACCATACGTTCGCTCAGATGCCGCCGAAAAGGTAGGCCAGTGCGAGAATTCCCGAAAAACCGATCACTGCGCGGGCGGTAATGCCCCAACAGGATTTCTGTGCGGTCTCTTCCATGATCACTCCGGTTATAGAACTTAATCTCAGGCTGCCCATCCAGCAGGACGGGCTCGGCGCAGGACCGGGTGTTTAACGATGTGCTAACCATTTCGCAACTGCAAAAAAGGCGATTCCGTGGCTGAGTTTTCATACCAGCCCAACCGTTCCTGCATGGCTGCATTACAAATCAAATGCTTACGGCTTTAGCAGCAAAACCGTACAGCTGATTTCGCCCACACTTTGGCCACTGACATGAAGAATTCATTACAGTGCGGTGCCGCAACAGAGGCTTTGCGTCCGGCCTCGCTTCGTGGCAAAACCGGTGCATGACAAACTATGATTATCTGGCGATTGCCTGGTTCGCGCTTTCCTGGATCCTTTTTTCGCTGGCGTCGAACAATCACCTGCCCATCAAGCGGGTAAGCCTTACGACCGCGATGAACCAGCACCGCAGGCGCTGGATGCATGTGGCGGCGCGACGGGACCTGCGGATGATTGATACCGCCATCATGGCGGGACTGCAGAACGGCACCGCTTTCTTTGCCTCGACCACGATCTTTGCCATTGGCGGGTGTTTTGCGCTGCTTGGAGCGACAGACCGGGTTCTGGCAATTGCTGTCGATCTGCCGATTCCCCTGGTTGCGGACCCGGTGGCGTTCGAGCTCAAGGTGTTCGGGCTGATCACGATCTTTGCTTACGCGTTCTTCAAGTTCGGCTGGTCCTACAGGCTGTTCAACTATTCTTCGATCCTGTTCGGTGCGATTCCGATGAAGAGCGACCTTCCAGATGACCGTAAAGAACTTGACGCCGCCGCAAATCGAGCCGCGTCGCTCAATGTTCTGGCAGGACGGCATTTCAATGCAGGACTGAGAGCCATTTTTCTGTCAATTGGCTATCTTGGCTGGTTTGCCGGGCCATTTGTGCTTATGGGATCGACCACACTGGTGATCATGGTGCTGTTGAGGCGGCAGTTTTTCTCCAATGCCCGCGACGCAATCCTCAAGGACACCATTATCCCGTGACGCAATCCCGATCGCATGCCCCGGAGGCGCTGCGCGCCGCCATTCTTGATATGCTCAATGACGACAAGGCGCGGAAAAGCATTTCCCCGACCGAGGTAGCCCGCGCGCTGGCCGGATCCGACGAACAGCAGTGGAGCCGGTTGATGAAGCCATTGCGCGCAGTTGCCATCGATATGGCCAAAACCGGCGAGCTTGTCATCCTGCGCAAGAACAAGCCGGCCGACCCAACCGACTTCCGCGGGGTGTACCGCCTCGCCCTGCCCACAGACGTCACAAGCGATACCGGCGGCGCATGAGTTCTGGCACACCAGCAATCAGGACACCGACCCGGCTTGACCTGACCCTCATGGTTGTTACGTCCCTGATCTGGGCCTCAGGGTTTATCGCGATCCGTATCGCAGTGCCTGAAACCGGGCCGGTTTGGCTAGCAGCGATTCGGGTCGGCATCGGATTTCTGGTGCTTCTGCCTTACGCAATCTGGCGCGGCATGGTCTGGCCTGCCGGCCGGGGCCAGTGGGCGCTGATTGTCGGTATGGCGCTTCTGAACGTGGTGGTGCCCTTCATCCTGATTGCCTGGGCCGGCAAGACCATCGACGCTGGCGTGCTGGCGCTGCTGATGGGCACCGGGCCGTTTCTGGCACTGATCGGCAGCCATCTGATGACCGACGATGATCGGATGACACCTCGCAAACTGGTTTCGGTCCTGCTCGGCTTTTCGGGAATCGTTGTGCTTGTGGGGCCAAGCATGTTTGCCGGCCTGGCAGGGGGCGCGTTGATGGCGAAGCTCGCAGCCCTTGCCGCTTCAGTCTGCTATGTGATGGCGGGGCTGCTGATCAGGCGGATCACCATGCCGCCGGTCCGGCTTGCCTGTCTGGCGCTTGCCATCGGCACTGCCACGCTTGTTCCGCTGGCCCTGATGACAGACGGTCTGCCTGCCCAGATCTTTTCCGCTCCCGCTCTCGGAGCCCTTATCTATCTGGGGCTTTTTCCAACGGGCATAGCGTATCTCGTCCGGTTCACGCTGATCCGGGCCATCGGCTATTCGCGGTTCTCGCTCTCCGTCAACCTGGTTCCGGTCTTCGGGGTGGCGTTGGGCGTCATCATCCTGGACGAGCCATTGTCGATCAACCTGATTGCCGCGCTGGCGCTGGTGCTGGCAGGCCTTTTCGTCAGTGGCGGCGGCAAGAAACCTCAACCGGTTTCGCTATGATTGTCTGTTGCCGGGTGATGATGGTCTCCACGCCTGCCCCGAAGTTTCATACGATTCCATTTCAAGGTGATCGGTTCTAGGATACGAGTCGGTGTCATCGCCGATGGATCTCATGGAGAGTTTGGTTTGAGTGATACCGATGGCAGCATGACGCTGCCAAAAAAGACTGGACGACGCATAGAGGTCTTGGACCTTGCAAGAGGTTTGGCCTTGTTCGCGATGGCGAGCTACCATTTCTCGTGGGATCTGGAGATGTTCAGGTATCTCGAGCCGGGCATCACCACACACGGGTTTCTCAAGGCCTATGCCCGCTCGATCGCCGGAAGCTTTCTATTACTTGCAGGCGTCAGCCTCGTGCTCGCCCACGGCAGGGATCTAAGACCGCAAGCCTTTCTGAAGCGACTTGCCATTGTCGCAGGTGCCGCGGCGCTGATCAGCCTGGCGACCTATTTCGCCACGCCGGACGGTTTCATCTTTTTTGGCATCCTGCACGCAATCGCAGCCTGCAGCGTGATAGGGCTCGCTTTCCTGCGTCTGCCGGCGCTGATCACCGTGGTGACTGGAGCATTTTGCGTTGCCTTGCCGTTTTTCTTCAGGTCCGAGGCCTTCAACCCGGTCTGGCTGTCCTGGATCGGGCTTTTCACATCGCCGCCGCGGTCCAATGACTTTGTGCCGCTGATGCCCTGGCTGGGGCCTTTCCTTATCGGCATGGGATTTACGAAATTTGCAGTCTCGCGGGGCCTGACCGAGCGGCTCGGAAAGATTGCGACAGGATCAGGCCCAGTTTCGCGTGCAACCCGCTTTTGCGGCCGTCACAGTCTGGCCTTTTATCTGGTGCATCAACCAGTACTGCTGTCGCTGGTCTGGGTTGCCTCACAGCTCATCCCGGCCACACCGGCTGATCCACTACCCGGATTTGTTTCAGAGTGCGAAGTAGGTTGCGAAGCAAACAACGGCGCGGCATTCTGCAAGAGATTTTGCGGATGTGTTACCGACCAATTGCTTTCACAGGAACTATTTCAGCCGTTTATTTCCGGTCAAATTACTCAGGATTCTGATGCGCGCATTCCAGCCATTGCCGAACAATGCACTGCAACATCGAAATAGAACGGCGCCCATGTAAAAAATTTTGAATGACCTAACCAGATCAGGAATTGCAACTGATGAACGCCTACCGGGAGAGACCGAATTTCATTCCTTGGCCGCCCTTGCTGCTTGTAGGACTGACGCTGACTGCGGTCGGACTCAATTTCCTGGCACCTTGGGCGCTGGAATTCGTCGGCGTCAGATCGCTCGGTGGCCTGATTATTGTTATCGCTCTTGGAATTGACCTTTGGGCGATGAAAACCTTGCACGAAGCCCAGACAGCGATTTTGCCCAATCGCGGATCAAGCCATCTTGTAGCCAATGGCCCGTTTGGCTACAGCCGGAACCCCATTTATCTTGCAAATATGCTGTTGCTAGCCGGGATGGGCTGCCTTTCCATGAATGTCTGGTTTTTGCTGCTGGCGCCGATTGACGGCATCCTGACCCATTTTCTGGCCATCAGGCGAGAAGAAAGCCACCTGCTCGCCAAGTTCGGATATCAGTTCGAAGCCTATTGCCGCAAAGTCCGCCGCTGGATCTAGATCCAGGCTCAGGTGTTGACGCCAATTTCTGCCAACCGGGTCAGGCAGGATTCCTCAATGTGATCGAGTTCGACCAGCGTCTCCTCAATGTCCCGGCGCTTCTGGCGCAAATCCTCGCGTTTTTCCTCGAGCTTGCGCATCAACAGCCGCAATTGGCCAGCCTCACCCGGAGGGTCCTTGTAGACCTGGATGATTTCGCGGATTTCAGCTATTGTGAAGCCAATGCGACGACCGCGCAGAATTTCCTGAATCAGGCGTCGGTCAGCTGATCGGAACAGACGCGTGCGACCGCGACGTTCGGGCTGGATCAGTCCTTCGTCCTCGTAGAAGCGCAAAGTCCGGGTCGAAATCCCAAACTCACGGGTCAACTCGGTAATGGTGTAGTACTTGTCCAATGCGGATCAATCCTGCGGAAATTTCATTACGACTTACGCTTACGTATAAGTCAAAATTCGCATGATGACCACCGCGCAACGGTGACAAATCAGGTCATCGACAACCACCAGCCGGCCAATCCGAGAAACGCGAAAAAGCCGACGACATCGGTGACGGTCGTCACAAAGACGGCGGACGCAATCGCCGGGTCGGCGCCAAGCTTGTCCAGCAGCAACGGCAACAGGATACCGGCAAGGGCCGCTGCCAGCATGTTGACGACCATGGCCGCTGCAATGATGACACCAAGCCCCTGACTTGAAAACCATGCTCCAGCCACCAGGCCGATGATCGCCGCAAACAGGAATCCGTTGATGAGGCCGACCGCGGCCTCACGACGGATGATCCGTCCGGCGTTGTAGATATCGAGATCCCGGGTCGCCAAAGCACGAACAGTCACAGTCATGGTCTGGGTTCCGGCATTGCCGCCCATCGAAGCCACGATCGGCATCAGCACCGCCAGCGCCACCATCTGCTCGATGGTCGCATCGAAAAGGCTGATGACGGCTGACGCCAGAATGGCGGTGCCAAGGTTGATCAGCAGCCAGCTGAAGCGGGAACGCACCGTTGACAGGATACTGTCGGAGAGTTCTTCGTCACCCACACCACCAAGGCGCTTGATATCTTCCTCGGCCTCCTCGTGAATGACGTCCACCACATCATCAATGGTCAGAACACCCACGAGACGCTCGTTCTCGTCCACCACGGCTGCGGACAGAAGGTCGTACTGTTCAAACAGTTGCGCTGCTTCTTCCTGGTCCATTTCCGCATTGATGCGATAGCGTGTCTCGTCCATCACCTCTTCGATGCGAACAAGCCGCTTGGTGCGCAGGATCTTGTCGAGAGCGACAGCGCCGACCAGTTTGAAGGTCGGATCGATGACGAAAATCTGGCTGAAACTTTCCGGCAAGTCCTCTTCATCGCGCATGTAGTCGATGGTCTGCCCCACCGTCCAGAATGGCGGCACCGCGACAAACTCGGTCTGCATTCGGCGACCGGCAGTGTCTTCCGGGTAGTCGAGCGAACGCCGCAGCCTTACCCGTTCGGTAAACGGAAGCGCTGCGAGAATTTCCTTCTGATCGGCCTCATCAAGGTCTTCGAGGATGTAGACCGCGTCGTCGGAATCAAGCTCGCCCAGAGCTTCGGCGATCCTAGCGTTCGGCAACGCCTCAATGATCTCCAGACGGATGGCCTCATCGACCTCGGTCAGCGAGGCAAAATCGAAGTCATTGCCAAGCAGCGATACCAAAGCCTGGCGTTGGCCTGCGTTGATCGACTCCAGCAGATCGCCAAGTTCGGATTCGTGCAGACGAACGACATGTTCGCGCAGGAAAAGGACATCGCGATCCGCGATCGCCGCGCCAATCGCGGTCAGGTAATCCTGCCGGATCGAACCGTCATCACCATAAATATCGTCTTGATCCATTACATCGGACGATACCGGAGTCGCAATGATGTCTTCGTCGCGGTCAGCGGGTTCGGTCATGGACAGGACTCACGGGCAGGTTCTTGCCAGCCGGATGTCCGGCCAACTGGTTTCATGTTTGGTTGGCGTCAGCGCCACCTTTGTATCTATCGCATATGCGCACCAAGTCGAATCGAGACAGGTCCGAACAGGATTATCTATCTATTTCAAGCCCGCACCAAAGGACAGGCGTATTTAACTGTGGACAAATCAGAACGGCATACACCGTACGAATTGCCACCGCTGCGATGGCATGCAAACCTCTTAGGGATCAAACATTGGAGTGTATTTGACCGGAAGCATGCAATGCTGCGGAGAAGAGATTTCGTGGCCATTTTCCGAGAATCGGGAAAATGCTTTCGAAAACAATGAGTACAGGGTCTCAAACCACGTTTGGGGAGGCTGAACTAGACAATATGTTGCGAATCATGGCTTTTATTATGACAAGATTTTTTGGAACAGTAATGTTGAAGCGTGATTTGAGTTTTTCCAACAAAACCTGTCTGGATAATTCGACATGACAGCCTCAATGCGGCTCGCAAACCTTAAGCGAATTCACAACAACTCGGCACCAGAAATAATTCGACTGGCGCAAGACATTCATACCCCAACCCGTCAGAAACAGTTGATTTATGGTTGCCTGAACAATATGTGCCGGATCTCTGCCATCCTTTACGGCGAATTGTCTGCGGAACCAGGAAATTACGATCTGCTTGAAGAAGCAGCTGCACTGGACAACGAGCTTGTGCAGTTGCGCAGCTATGTTGGAAGTCAGATTTCGCTCAGGGTTCATAGCGCGGCCTAATTCAGAAAAACCTTATGCCGACCTGTTTCTGCAGCACGGACAGCTGTGAGGCGGATGGACTTCCATTGACCGGCTCGAACGACATCAGAGACTGACACAGCGGCCAGAACTCCATCCCGAGTAATTCAAGCCTCAGGCAACCGGCGATCAATCCGGCAGATCTCCGACCAGGATCGCCCGGAAATCGTTGACATTGGTGCCTGTCGGTCCGGTCACGAACAGCTCTCCAATTGCATCAAAGGCAGTCCAGGCATCGTTTGCGGCAAGGCTCGCCAGCGGATCGAGGCCCTTTGACCGCATCTCGTCAGCCGTTGCCGGGCCAGCAAAGGCGCCAGCATTGTCTTCCGAGCCGTCGATCCCATCGGTGTCGGCTGCGAGGGCTGCAATTCCTTCGACACCATCGATGGCGCTGGCGAAGGACAACAGAAACTCGGTATTGCGGCCGCCCTTGCCTTTTCCCCTGAGGGTCACGGTGGTTTCTCCACCGGAGAGGATGACAACGGGTTTGGTGAAGGGGCGGTCACGGCCCATCACTTCGCGGGCGATTGCCGCATGCACGAGCCCGACATCACGGGCTTCCCCCTCGATAGCATCCGACAGAATGACGGCGCCAATACCTGCGCTCATGGCCATTTCCGCTGCGGCCTCAAGCGACAAACCGGCCGATGCGATGACGCGAACCTCGTTGTTTGCAAAAACCGGATCCTCGGGACGCGGCGGCAGGTCCCTGCCGCTGCCAAAATGCGCAAGGATCTTTTCGGGCAACGCAATGTTGCGCCCCGCAATCATTGCCCGGACTTCAGACATTGTCAGTGCGTCGGGAATGGTCGGGCCGGACGCGACCTGGCAAGGCTCGTCTCCGGGCACATCGGAAACAACAAGGGACACCACCCGGGCAGGCCAGGCAGCAGCCGCCAGCCTGCCGCCCTTGATAAGGCTTGCGTGTTTTCTGATCGCGTTCATGACCCCGATTGGCGCGCCGGAGGCAAGCAGCGCCCGGTTGAGTTGCTGCTCATCCTCAAGTGTCAGCCCGTCGGGTGGAGCAGGCAACAGGGCCGAGCCGCCGCCGCAGATCAGAGCCACCACGAGATCGTCCTTCGACAGACCCGTCACCGCATCGAACAGAGCCTGAGTTGCCGCAAGCCCCGCCTGATCGGGTACCGGATGGCTCGCCTCGAGCACCTTGATCGATTTGCAAGGGGCGGCGTAGCCGTAACGGGTTACGATCGTCCCGCTCAGCGGTCCGTCCCAGAGATCTTCAAAGGCAGCTGCGAGCTGCGCGGCCCCCTTGCCCGCGCCGATAACCACGGTACGGCCTGCAGGCTTTGCGGGAAGTGCATCCATCAATGCGCGGCGCGGATCAGCGCGTTCGACGGCGGCATGAAACAGCCGGGTCAAGAAATCTCGTTTGCGGGGATCAATCACTCTTTACTACCGTTCCCTTTTCGCCATTCAGTCGGCGGTTATCGCTGACCTCGAGACAGAGCACCGCCATCCCGATGACCGCAGTCTCAACATCAGTATTTCTGACAGCTTGCTCGGTGATGTCAAACCTGTCCGCATGAACATACCCCTAAGCAGTCGGTGGGATATCGCGTTCATGAGTTCCCAGGAATACTGTTCAGCGATCCACAAGAGCGGCGATGACGGATGACTGACCATCGAGGCTTCGGTCAAGGGTGGCCAGAACGAGTTGGGGCACGCAGACTCTCATGGAGGCTGTCTTGTCGCGAAGGATACAAACACATCACGATTTCCCTGAGGGTCAAACGAAGAATCGCCACCGCCCCTGAGATGGAACGATCGCGGTGCTTGCGCGTTAACCATACAGGTTGCGGAAATTGCTGCGCCTACATATTGGCCGCCGCCCAAAAGCAATATCCGGACGGCTAGACTGGCGAAGGAGTTGCGTCATGAATGATATCAGCCCGAGAATCGAAGACGAGCTTTTCGAGTTCGAGACCAGCGCATCGCTGGAGCTTGAAGCGTCAGATGAAGTTCACGACCGGGAAGAACTTCTCGAAAGGTTGGAATTTCAAGCGATCGAGCTGCTCAGGCACTTGAACCTGAGCGCGAGCGAAGATGTGGGCAGTGACCAGGACGGCTTTTCAGCCAAGTCTGAGTGACGGTCACAACTCTGCAGATGCACTTTTCAACGAGTATGGAACGGCGCGTTCGGGATAGTCCCGGCGCGCCGTTTTTGGTGTATTTGCCGCTGGCTCGGAGGTTTCTTCCCGACATGCGAAAGCGGCCGCTTTCGCGGCCGCCAGCTAACATTATCTTGGAGTTTTGGGAGTTATGGTGCCTCAGCGGCCCGGAAACGCCCGGTTGACCAGCGGGCTGGATGTTTCGTCCGGACCATAGTCGCTTTCACCATCCACGGTGAGCAGTTCCTGCAGCTTGACGCGCGCCCGGTTGACCCGGCTCTTGATGGTGCCGACAGCAACGCCTACGATCTCGGCGGCTTCCTCGTAGGAAAAGCCCGAAGCGCCGATGAGCACGATGGCTTCACGCTGATCGTCAGGCAGGCTGTTCAGCGCGGTCTTGAAATCAGCCAGATCGAGCTTGCCATATTGTTCAGGATGAGTGGCCAAATTGCCGGCAAATACACCATCAGGATCTGGCAGTTCCCTGCCCTTGCGCCGCATCTGGCTGTAAAATTCATTGCGCAGAATGGTGAAGAGCCAGGCTCGCATGCTGGTTCCCGGCTGGAAACTTTCTTGCTTGCCCCAAGCCTTCATTACGGTTTCCTGCACCAGGTCATCAGCCTTGTCGTGGCGGCGGGCCAGCGAAACGGCGAACGCCCTCAGACTTGGCAGCACTGCCAGCATTTCCCGTTTGAACGAGAATAAGACAGGAGCTTCCGGCGGAATTGTATCTGGATTACCCATATCAATTTGCGCCATTCGAGCCACCAGAACGTTCCGCATGATCCAGTTGCTCAAGGAGGCTCAACAGATTGTCGGGAATCGGCTCTTCCTCGACTGAAGTGTAATATTGCTTCAGCTGAGACGCGATCGCATCGTTGGATCCGAGTTCCGACCGCCGACCCCGATTTTTCGCTCCACCATTGTCGTCTTGATTGATCATACCCTTGCCAGCCCTTTCAGAATGCACACATATTGATAGATAGAATGCGATAGATGAAAAAAAGTTCCAAGAGGCTGGAACTTTTTTTTGGTTAGCGCGTTTTTTACGAGTTGCCACGCCAAGTGGACTTCAAAAGGGGTATATAATGACGACATTGTCCATGCGCATAGCGCCTCACCTGCCTTACCTCCGCCGCTTCTCGCGCGCGGTTACCGGATCACAGACATCGGGTGACGCTTACGTAGCTGCAACGCTCGAAGCCCTGATTGCTGATCTGAGCATATTTCCCAAGACCGCTGATGACCGGGTTTCGCTCTACCGGCTGTTCTCTCAACTCTTTGACAGCCTTTCGGTTCCAATTCCTGAACACCCGACGCCATTTGGCTGGGAGAGACGGGCTGCGGCCAATCTCGAAGCGGTTACTCCAAAGGCACGCCAGGCGTTCCTGCTGATCGCAGTCGAAGGCTTCAAGCCTGACGAAGCGGCAGAAATTCTGGATGTCGACGGAGCCAGCTTCAACAAGCTGCTCGAAACGGCCTCAATGGAAATTTCCAGACAGGTTGCCACCGACATCATGATCATTGAAGACGAACCGTTGATCGCCATGGACATCGAGGACATGGTGGAAGGACTTGGTCACCGCGTGACAGGCGTTGCGCGCACGCACGCTGAGGCGATCGAGCTCTACAAGCGGACCAAGCCCAAGATGGTTCTGGCCGACATTCAGCTTGCCGATGGCAGCTCGGGAATTGACGCGGTCAACGATATTCTGAAAGACGAGACCCTGCCGGTGATTTTCATTACCGCATTTCCAGAACGTCTGCTTACCGGTGAAAAGCCGGAGCCGGCCTTTCTTGTGACCAAGCCTTTCAATCCGGACATGGTGAAGGCACTGATCAGCCAGGCGCTGTTTTTCAACGCGCCGTTCGAAAAACTCGAAATGACAGGAACCAACTAGGACCTTTGGCGTTGTCGGTACGTCGAACAACAAAGGAGATTTTCGATGCTGTATTACGCTCTCGTGTTTCTGGTCGTTGCCATCATCGCCGGCGTGCTCGGATTCGGTGGTATCGCCGGTGCTTCCGCAGGCATCGCTCAGGTTCTGTTCTTCCTGTTCCTTGCTTTCCTCGTCATCTCGCTGATTCTGAATTTTGTTCGGAAAGTTTGACGCGGATAAGAAACGACATCGCCAGACCGCTTAAGGCGCCGGAGGACATCCGGCGCCTTAAGGCATTTTCCCCAAGGAAACCAAGCAGGTAAAAGCATATCATGAGCATGAGTTCGGTAAACGAGTCCGATCGGTTGAGATTCGTGCTGGCAGGGTTGCGCAGCGCCGGCGTCTCCATGATATATCAGGACACCAATCTGGTGATCCGGTTCGCCGCCAACCTTCCAGATTCCTGGCCCCAAATTACTTCAGTTGAAGGCGGTACTGACGAACTTGTTTTCACAGCCCAGCATGCGGCCAAGGTCATCAATGCCAAACTTGCCGTCTTGGAAACGGGCGAAGCGTCCGATCTCGAGATCCTTCGCGACGCTGAACATGAGCGGCATTGGTATAAGCTCAATCTCGAACCCGACATCGACATTGACGGCAATGTCATAGGGGTCTTTACCACCATCATCGACATCGATGATCTCAAGTACCGCGAAACCGTACTCAAGACGTTGTTGCGCGAACTGAGCCATCGCTCGAAAAACTTGCTGGCGATCATTCAATCGGTGGCTTCCCAGACCGCACGCCATTCGCAAGGGCTTGATGATTTTCTGCTTGCCTTCCGTAACCGGGTCCAGTCAATGGCCCAGTCGCAGGATCTGGTCACCGCATCGGATTGGCGCGGCGCAGAACTCTTCGCTCTCACCGAATCCCAACTGCAGCCCCTCATGGGAGATTTGCCATACGGTTTCAAAATGGTCGGCGAGGATGCCTATCTGTTCCCCAATGCGGCGTTGCACCTGGGGCTGGCATTGCATGAACTCACCATAGATTCCCTGGCAACTGGCGCATTGGGACCTGCAGGCGGCACGGTTGAACTCTCGGCCGAAGAGCGACGCAACGAGCAAGGCGCGCCTGAATTGATCCTGACCTGGAAGGAAACCTTCGCGGTATGGGCGGATGACCCCGAGAAGCCGAGAAAGCCGAAGAACGGGTTTTCGGGCACAGTTCTGGGACGGATCGTGCCTCAGGCCCTGTCAGCGACCGTGCGTCACGAGGTGAAGGCTGATCATATCATCTATCAGCTGACAATTCCCGACACCCAGTATGAAGTCGAACCAAAGCATTAGGCTACTGCCTGCGCGAGCCTCTCATTCATTGGAGAGATCCAGCGTGGGGTAACTGCGCTGCCGAGCACTGCCACAGCGATCGGCAACGCCCTGAAATGCAGACTTTGCATTGTCAGCTTTATCAAATTCTTAACTTTTTCAATTTCGTTGATTCGCTTGCGTGGAACTTACGCGATGCCTTGGCGTTGTTAAGCCAAAGGAGAAGTGTCATGGAACACATTGCCGCATTCATGTTGTTGATCGCCTGCAGCGATGATTTGCAGACATGCAGAGAGTACCCTGCTCCGGCGGAAGCGTACGAAACTGTAGAGCAATGCGAAACCGAGCTTAACCCAGCCGTTCGGATGATGCCTTCAGGCCAGATGAAACCATTCGGCAAATGCGTCGAGATTGATCCGGCGCTGGTTTACGAAGATGTTGAAATCGTCTGGGACGTGACGAAAGCCAACGGCATCGAGGTCGCTCTGGAAGTGATCAATCCTTCAATGGACATTCAGTCTTTGGCAAGCGCCGAATTTGCCACTACAGAAAACAACGTCCACTGACACCATCCTCGGCATTGGCGGGTCAATCATCGATGTCGAAAACCAGTCGCTTGCGCAAGAAGTCGAGATCCGATCCGATCGGATCTCCAGCGCCCGCAGTCTCAAGCAATCCCTTCCCATGGGCACGGATCAGCTCCTTCGCTTCAGGTCCGGCGATTGTATAGAGTGAATTGAGAACAACCCCGAGATGATCGAGCATAAGAATGTTTCCGCGGGCCGCTTGGCGAAGCGGGTGAAGTGTCATGTTCAACAGATCCCCGAGTGATAAACCGGGCACCTTCAGGCGCGGTGTGCCGTCATCATCCGATCGCACATCCCCACGCAACCCCTCCGAAACAGGCTTGACCAGTGCTGCGGCAATCCGGTCCGCGCAGGCGACAGCGGTGAAACTGTCGTTCACGCCCGGCGAAAGAGCGCGCAGCGCGATCTCCAGCAGAATGCGAATAGAGAACCGGATGTCGTCCACTGCCCCTCTATAGGCTTGCAGGATGATTGCCTCGGTGACGACGCCCAAGGCTTTCTTATCGTTCTGATCAAACCCCGTGACCGCGAGGGTTTGCCCGGCGAGAACGAAGTCTCCTGGTGCGACCTTTACTGCAATTGCAGTGTCATGCTCCTTGGCGAGCTGAATCAGCGACGCCTCATCGAGCATCGTGACATATCCAGACTGCTGGGCCTTCAGCACACATTCAAGTTTGTCTTCATCGAAATCCTCGTTGTCCGCATCGGTTTCGACCACCAAAGCGTTGACCTGATTTTCCAGCTGCTCAGAAATCTTGGCCACTTCGGCGTCGATCGTCACGCTGCGCGATACGGCGTGAACGAAATTGATGACCTGCAGCACCGAAATTGCCGCCAGGATGAACGCCGTGGCGATCGAGAATTCCGGATGCAGATTAGGGCCCGTCGCTCTCAGAACCGATAAGGAGTAAAGGAACGTGCCACCCAGAAGGCCCGCAGTTATCTGGTTGACGCGATCGCGCGAGAAACGCTGCAGCAAACGAGGTGCAATGTTGCCGGCGGCAAGCGTGAAAACCACCAGCATGATGGAATAGACCATACTCAAGGTGGTGATGGCTGCCGTGGCAATCGTGGACAAGAGAGATCGCGCAGTATCAGTCGAAATGGCGAGCCAAAAAGGCAGCGGGTCGCCGACAATATTGAAATTCGCATCCACCCAGACCAGCGGGACAGCAAGCAGCCAGAGAAAAATGGCTAGCGCGCCTGGAACGCCCAGCAGGCCGTTGAGCGTTACAATCGACCACAATTTCATTGAACTATCCTTGGACCTGACCGGACAGGTGAACCGGCGCAAACGACTTAGCTGACCGAACCGGGGCATTGGCGGCCCGTGCGGCGCAGAGTTACTGTAGAAATACGCAATCCGATGCCAACCGTCCATGCATCAATGACTCAAAACACGGGAAACGCCCAATAGAAGGCAACCTGTGCCGGGAATCGGGGGCTTTCTCTATCACTGGCGAACAAGCGGCCTGACGCTCAGCTATCCGCTTGTTGCCCAATTACAGACAATCAGGGCTTATTCGACCCGAAAAGGCAGGAACCTGCGCCCGCTTCATGCGTTGGCCCCATAGAAACAACGAAAGGGTTTTCTCATGACAGATCTTAACAAGACACGGCACGAACCCATCGGGCAGCTTTTTGATGTTCTCGACGACACCCATGCGGTGATGGTCGGTCTCGATCAGACTGCGCACTCGATGCAGCCAATGGCGCCTCAGGTTGACGAAGACAGACGTGGCATCTGGTTCTACGCCAAGCGGGATTCTGATATGGGCTCGAATATCGCCAAACATAAACCCAGCCGCGCACGCATCTGCGCCATCAGTCCGGATCACGACTATCATGCCTGCATTTCAGGCACGATGAGCGAAGAAACCGACCGCTCCGTCGTCGACAAGTTCTGGTCTCCGGCAGTTGCCGCTTGGTTTGAAGACGGCAAGGAAGATGCGAACATGATCATGTTGCGCTTTGATGCTGCAGAGGCTGATGTATGGGCTTCGTCGGGCAGCGCGATCAAGTTTGCCTGGGAAATTGCCAAGGCCAACTTGACGGACAATGAGCCGAATGTAGGCGAAAAAGCGCACATCGTGTTTCCCGCCACCGCACAGCAGGCTGCCGAATAACAAAAAACGCCGCACATGTGGAACCGAACATCCGCTAGGGCGTTTTAAAAACAGGCTGGCACGGCACGGACCAAGTCGGCCACCAGATTTGTTGAACAAAGGAGACAAGATATGAATTGGGATATTGTTGAAGGCAAATGGAATGAATACAAAGGTAAGGCACAGGCCCAGTGGGGCAAACTTACCAACGACGACCTCGATGTGATCGAAGGAAACCGCGAAGAACTGGCCGGCAAGATCCAGGCGCGTTATGGCAAGACACGCGACGAAGCAGAGAGCGAAATCGACGACTGGCTCGGACGCCACTAATCACATAAAGTTCAAAGGCCCGGCAATTTGGTTGCCGGGCCTTTTTTTCGTGAAGGTCGGTACATGCCATCCAAGAACCAGAGTGCCATCCCCCAAAATGCAAGCCCGCTTGTCCGCCGACTTGGACGGTCTGTGCTTCTCACCTCCGAAGAGGTTGATTATCTAGAGACCATGCAAGTCAACCAGGCTGCCATCGGCAAAGGGGATGAATTCATCCATGACGGCGAACCGATGCGCGTGACTTTTCTTGTCCGGCGCGGCTGGGTGATCAGGTACCGGATTACGCCGGCAGGACGCCGTCTCATCATCGGCGTGTCCCTGCCCGGCGATTTTATCGGGCTGCATGTGAATTTCAGCCATACCGCGATTTTCTCTGCGGCAGCGCTCACCAACAGCTCGTTGGCCTTGATCGAACCGGTCCGCCTTCTCGAGATCCACCGGCGCTTTCCCGTGCTTGCTTCAGGTCTCGACTGGATGTCGGTGCGTCACTCGAACATTCTGGCCGAACACAAGGTTTCCCTGGGTGCACGCACCGCAGCGCAGAGGATCCTGCATTTCCTGCTCGAACTCTGGGTCCGGCTGGAGCAGGTCGGGCTGGCCAACGCCAAAGGCTTTGAACTTGAACTGACCCAGGAGCAGATTGGCGACTGCATGGGTCTGTCCACGGTTCATGTCAATCGCTCGCTTAGCCGACTGAGCAAGGAAAACCTCATCAGGATCGAAAAAGGCGCGGTGACCTTCCCCCAGGCCTCGCGATCAATCAGTTTCGCAGATTTCGACGAACGCTTTCTGATGGAATTTTCGCCCGAGACTGACCCCTTGGGTGGCGGCAAGGGAATGGTCAAGACCTGATACCGGAACTTAACCTGCTTAATAGACGCGGCCTTTCAAATGCTTAGGGTACATCACTTGGAGCAGCGCGGCCCGCGGTGCGTGATATTGTTTGAAACCGCCTGACCAGGCTACATATTAGCCGGCATGGCCTCGACAATCTTGCAACAACCGCACAAACCGCTTAGCGGGTTGAGGACACACCCATTAGAAAGCACCTGCCCTTGTTTTACCGGCTGCAGCCAGTTCTGGTTTTCGTAGTAGTCACCCTTGTCGGCATGCTGACGGCGGTGGCCTCCTGGTACACGATTGAGCAGGCCAACCGGCTGGCCTTCGTCGGCATCGCTGAAGACGCGATCCAGCGGGTGGGTGACCGTCTTGAAAGCCATATGCTGATGATCAAGTCGGTTGAGGCTCTGTTTCAGGCCACAAATGAAGTCCCGAGTATCGAAGAATTCAAGGTCTTTGTCAGCTATCTGAAAAAAACCGAACAATTCAACGGCGTTCGCGGACTGGGCTTCGCACGTTACGTTCCGTCTGGTGCAGAATCCGATGCCGCCATTTCTGCCGCGCTGAGAAACAACTATGGCTTGTCGCGTTTACCCTGGCCCGAAACCAGCGAGGCTTTCCGCACACCTATCATCATGCTTGAGCCGGAAGATGAAGGCAAACGCGCGGCGCTTGGCTTTGACATGTATTCCGAGCCCGTGCGACGCGCGGCGATCCTTTCCGCGCATTCCGAAAAACGGTTGCGTTCTTCTGGAAGGGTAGAGCTCGTCACTGAGAATGCCCAGGATCCGCAAGCCGGCTTCCTTATGTACATTCCGGTTTTCACCTCCAAATCCGACCAGCCACTGGGTTTCATCTTTGCGCCATTCCGCATTCCCAGCCTTTTTGAGTCCGCCCTTAACCGCCCACCTACGCTTCCGATTCATATAGTAGCCTGGGATGGGGAACCGTCAGATACCAGCTTGATCTACAGGTCCGAAGGTCAGCCCAGTGACCGCATGGACGCCAGGACTCCTGTGGTGAAGTCGATTGAAGTGGCGGGTAACACATGGAATGTCGAAATCAGGGCTTCGAAAAACTATGCCCCGCCGGTAGACCAGACCAGAACCATCATGCTGGCTATAGCTAGCCTTTTGCTGGCCGCCGCCCTGGCCGCATCATCGCGCGCTCAGCAACGCACCATCGAGGTCGGCGAGGCGTTGCGGCTGCAATCCGAGCGGGCCTTGAGTGATCGTGAATTCCTGCTTCAGGAAATGAAGCACCGGATCAAGAACATGATTGCCCGCGTGCTGGCGATGTCGCGGCAAACCGCGCGATCGGCCGATAGCCTCAGCGATTTCACACAATCCTTCGGCGCCCGGCTTCAAGCCATGGCTGCGTCCCAGGACCTGCTGGCGCGGACTTCATGGAAAAGTGCTGACCTGAAGACACTGCTCGTTCAGGAACTCCAGCAGCTGTTCGGAAATGATTTTGATGAAAGCACCCTGAAGGGTCCGAGCGTTGAGCTGAACGAGGTCGCGGTCCAGGCTTTTGGTCTGGCCTTTCACGAACTGGCCACCAATGCTCTCAAATATGGTTCGGCGCAGTCCGACGACGGAAAACTCGATATTTGGTGGCGGTTTGAACCGGGTTCCCAAAAAGAAGAGTTCCTGGTCTTTTCCTGGCAGGAGAGGAGCAAGACGCCACTTGATGAGCAGAATTCGAATGCACTTGCCCGAAAGGGCGGCTTTGGCACCAAGCTCCTGGACGCCACCATGCGCGCAGAGCTCGGCGGTTCGATCATCATCATTCCGGACGAGTACGGGATCGACGTCACCATCAAGGTGCCTTCCAAGCGGGTGATGGCAGATCATCAGCCCACCAAGCCTGGAGCCGGGAAAGATAGTCACGCCCAGCGTTGATCGCCTTTGAACGGACCTGATCCGGCTCAGGTCATTCGATCCAGCACAATCAGCCCAAGCGGGAACGAATGGCCGCGCCCGGCATTGTCCGTGTTTACGGGGGATTGTATATGAGTCGTCTTTATCGGATGGAGCCGCCGGTTGTACGCATAGCTGCAAAGTCCGGCATGGATGCCGGTCTGCAGTCTACTGCCAGAATTGCCATCATCATCACAGGTCTGGTGGCACTCTTCGCTGCCCTTGACTTCGGGCAACCGTTCTTGGCCCCGGTCTGCCTGGCAGTCGTCACCGGATTGATGGCATCGCCGGTTGCATCGGCGCTTGAGCGATTCATACCTGCCGGATTGGCGGCTGCAATTGTTGTCATCCTTTTCCTTGCGTTGATCGGCTCCGCAGTGGCGCTTTTTTCAATGCCGCTGTCGATATGGACCGACCGTTTGCCGGAGATCTGGCATGAGTTGCAGCGTCACCTGATCAACTGGCGCAATGTGTTTGACACTCTGGGCGGCGTGCAGGAACAGATCCGGACAATTGCGGGCGGAAAAGCCCAGATGACGGTCGATATTGCTGATACATCAACAGTGCAGGAAATCGCGACACTGGCACCGGCGCTGATGGCACAGATCCTTCTGTACCTGGCCAGCCTGTACTTCTTTCTGGCAACACGCCATTCCATTCGCACAAGCGTGCTGTCGCTCTGCTTCAGCCGCCGCTCGAGGATCAGAACCGCTCGCATGTTCCGCGACGCCGAATGGTTCGTCTCGAGGTATTTGCTGTCCATCACCGTGATCAACGCAGCGCTCGGTGCGGCGACAGCCCTGGCAATGTGGTTGCTTGGCGTGCCACAGCCGCTGCTTTGGGGAATGCTGGCCTTTATTCTGAATTACATTGTCTATATCGGCCCCGCGGCGATGGCAGTCATTCTGCTTGGCGTCGGCCTGGCGACCTGGGACTCGCCCCCAGCCATCTTCCTGCCGGCTGCTGCATTTCTCACGCTCAACGTGATCGAAGCCCAGTTTGTTACGCCTCAGGTGATCGGTCGTTCGGTGACGCTCAATCCGTTTTTTGTTTTTCTGTCGCTGGCATTCTGGATCTGGATATGGGGCCCCATCGGTGGCCTGCTTGCGGTGCCGTTTCTGCTCATCTGCTATTCGGTGATCCGAAACGCCTTTCCGATTCAAGCCGCCAAGTCACAGGCAGGCAAGTCACAGGCAGGCAAGTCACAGGCCGCCACTTCACAGGCCGATCAAAAATAGCTCAAAAAAAATTGATGCTGTAGGGAACAATGAACAGGGCCCGACGTTTAATCCCTGTAAACGCCGCCGGGCCGGTCCAGCGCTCTCACACACGGTCCAGCCCAGCGGGCACCTTTCGATGCAAAGAGGAAATTATCATGTTTAAGATGCTTTTGGCCAGTACTGCTCTCGCGACAATGGTTACCACGTCTGCGATGGCGGCAAATGAAACCGCAACCACCACCAATGCCACCTCCGAGACCGTCGCGACGACGGACGTAAACGTACAGGTCCACACCGGCGACAATCTCGCCAGCAAGCTGATCGGTTCGTCCGTGTATGGGTCCTCGGCAGAGGATGCCGAAATGATCGGCGACATTAACGACATCGTCATTACGCCTGAAGGCGAAGTGGCTGCTGTCATTGTCGGCGTCGGCGGCTTTCTCGGTATCGGCGAGAAGGACGTATCTGTCAGCTATGACACCATTGATTGGGTCGAGCGTGACAATGATCGCTGGCTGGTTGCCAACATGACACGCGAGCAGCTGGAAGCAGCGCCAGCGTTTGATCGCAACGCGCTCTATGCTGATCGCACTGCAACCGACAACACCATGACGGCTGAAGACAAGACCGCCATGAAGGTCGAAAACGGCACAAGCGCAGTCGACACAGCTGAAAACAAGACAACCAGCATCGACCGTTCGTCGATGACCCAGGTTGCTGCTGCAGACCTCAGCGCTGACAACCTGATCGGTCGCACTGTCTACAGCGCCAATGACGAAAATATTGGTGAAGTTGGCGACGTTTTGCTCACAGCTGACAACAAGGTTGAAGGCTTCATCCTCGACGTTGGTGGCTTCCTGGGTATGGGTGAAAAGCAGGTTGCCATTTCGCCTGAAAACCTCGACATCCGCGCCGATGCCGACGGCGAACTGACGATCTTCACGCCGTTCACCCAGGCACAGCTTGAAGCCCAGAAGGAATACTCGAAGGAAAACTGGGAAGCCGAGCGCGACAGCGTGATCCTCGTTGTTCCGGCTGGCTAAACAAGTCTGAACACTAGTCTTTTCGACTGAAAGGCCGCCGGAAAAGACCGGCGGCCTTTTTTTTGCATTCAACGGAACCTTCCCAGACGAGACGCGTTGAATCCCTGAAATCACAACAGGAGAGTTCTCAAATGGCTGATAGCAGCAAATCCACACGTTCAAATGTCAACCCGGTTGTCGACGATATTGCCGAACGTGCCGCACGTATCCGCGAAGATCTTGCAGCCTTGGGCGAAGCACTTGCAGGCGCCGGCGCGGTCAAATCCGGTGTTGCTCGCGAAGCTGCCGAAAACAAGGTCGAGGATTTGCTCAAGAGCGGTGAGAAGATCGTTGCAGATCTGGCCGATCACTACTCACGAACTGAAAAACAGGTCAGCACGAAAGTTCGCGATAACCCGCTTCAGGCCATCGGCATCGCCGTCGCTGCCGGCTTCTTTGCAGCACTTCTGATGCGCCGCTAAGAACATGTTTTCTGCCTTCCCCCTGACCTCCATAGTTTCGGCCTATGCCGGGGCAAAAGCACGGCAATTGCGCCGCGACGCCATGCTGTTCGGTTTCGTATGCCTGATGGCCTTGATGGCAACCGCAGCGCTGTTCGCCGCATTTGCGCTCTACGTGGCCGAAACTTACGGCCTGATGAACGGTTTGCTGGCCGCAGCCGGCTTGGCGATTGTGTTGGCTCTGTTTGCGGTTGCAATCCGTTCTCTGCTTCGCCGGAGGTCAAGGCGCCGTATGGGGGTGGCGATGGCGCGCAATGCATCGACACTGGCAGTGACGTCAGCTTCAAGCCTTATCGCCCAGAACAAGACCTCCGCGATCATTGCAGGGCTCGTCATCGGTGCAGTCGTCGGCTCCATGGTGCGCTCGGGTCGGGACTGACCGGCATGCATTGCAGCGCCAGCACCATTCACAGAGATCAGAATTAGGAGCATCGACATGAACAAACCAAATGATCCGATCAGCGTCCGCCAGGCCCGCCAAGGCAAGCCAGTGCTTGTAATCCTTGCGATCAGTCTGGTCCTCGCCGTGTTTGCCGGCTTTGTGCTTTGGGGCGTAGTCGCCGAGGAACCACAGCCGGATGTCATTGGAGCAAACACGCCTGCAGTGCAGCATGTTTCGCCTGAGAATGCGCTAGTCGGCTAACCCGGCCACACCTTAAAGACATATCGAAACCCTCAGAAAGGAAAAACATCATGGCTAAATCAGCTATCGCAAGCCTTGCACCCGAGGCATCGAACGACCAGATCCACACCGGCCTGAAGGCCGATTACCGGACAAGCATGTCGAAGGATCTCTCGGAGATCCTGGCGGCAACTTACCGTCTGACGATCAAGAGCCACATCTATCACTGGAACGTTGTCGGCCCGATCTTCAAGCCGATCCATGAACTGACCGAAGAGCACTATAATGCTCTGTTCGGCGCGACAGACATCATTGCCGAACGCATCCGCGCTCTGGGTCATCTTGCGCCCGTCAACCTCGATATGGCCAAGACTTTTGCGCCGTCGAAATCTGACGTTGACCAGTCATCAGCCCACGACATGGTTGCCGACTTGATCAAGGATCATGAGCATGCCGTGCGTGACATGCGCAAGGCTGCCGGCACTGCAGGCGACAATGATGACGTTGTCACCGAAGATATGCTGACCGCACGCCTCACCTTCCACGAGAAGGCGCTGTGGATGCTTCGCGCAGTGATCGCCAAGTAATTCAACGTATTGGCGTAAACACTCAAGGACAGACGGCCATTCAAACGGCCTCTGTCCTTTTTTCATGGCGCAAACACGAAGGCACAAAAAAACCCGCCGAAGCGGGTGATTGTTGGTGCGGTCGAGAAGACTCGAACTTCCACGGGTTTAACCCCACAGCGACCTCAACGCTGCGCGTCTACCAATTCCGCCACGACCGCACGTGGTAGAGCCGAAACCTGTCGGCGCGCTGCATGTAGCAAATGGGATTGGGCAGCACAAGCGCATTCGTCACAAAAACCACATGCAATCTGCACACCTGGAAAATCTGCCAATTCAAGGCGAAAACACCGTTTTCGGTGGCGTATTTTTTCGATTTCCGCGGTCACGGCGCCAAGCTGCGATGCAAGGTGGCGGCCCGATCGCCGCAATGCCTGCCGGCTACACCCGGATTGGCACCAAAGGGGAAGTTCAGAAGGACTGATTCCCGGCCTACCCCATCTGAAAAAACCATCGATAAAAACAACGGTAACCGCGCCGGATCATCATGCCTGTTCCATTTGGATCCGAACGGATCTAGAGAGTGGCGATGAGATCACGCGACACACTTGAGACCCGGTTTTTCGCTCAGCCCGGACACCCGCCAGTCAGATGGCGGATATCGGAGGGACTGACCCCCTACCCCGACGCCGTGGCGTTGATGGAAATGGAAGCCGAGCGCATCGCAGCTGGTGATGCCGATGAACTCGTCTGGCTTGTCGAGCACCCTCCGCTCTATACAGCCGGCACCAGCGCCAAGGCGGAAGATCTCGTCGCGCCGGACCGGTTCGAGGTCCACGCGACCGGTCGCGGCGGGGAATACACCTATCACGGGCCTGGTCAGCGGGTGGCTTACGTCATGATCGACCTCAAGCGGCGACGGCAGGATGTGCGCGCCTTTGTCTCGGCAATGGAGGCCGTCATCATCGGTACTCTGGAGAGCATGAATGTCACCGGCGAACGGCGTGAGGACCGGGTTGGGGTCTGGGTACGCCGTCCAGACAAGCCGCGGCTGGCGGATGGATCAATGGCTGAGGACAAGATCGCGGCGATCGGCATCCGCTTGCGCAAATGGGTAAGCTACCACGGGCTTGCCATCAACATCGATCCCGAGCTCGAGCATTTCTCCGGAATCGTGCCCTGCGGCGTGCGGGCGCACGGCGTGACAAGCCTGGTTGATCTCGGGCTGCCGATCCCGATGCATGAGGCAGACATCAGGTTGCGCGACGCGTTCGAGATGGTTTTCGGACCGACCCGGGATGACCGCCAGAACTGAACCATGATGGGGCTGCACACCTTCGGCTGATGCTGGTGCAACGGATAGGTGTCAAATTTTGGCTGAGCTATCGCATCTCAAGGCTCTCATATGGTCAGGCATACCCAGCTTGCTCCGGCCTAAGCCCTTGAAAAGTGCAGCATCAGCGTCACCCTTTTATGAAGGAATGCGGCTCAACGCACTGGACTGCGTGTGTACAATCGCCGATAATAGACAGGCCGGGACGCAAAAACGACCCCGATTTCATAGATCCGGCCTTCACGTCACAGTGAGATATGATCCAGGGGCGTCGCAATACTGATTGTCGGCGATGGATCACCACTTATGACACGCCGATGCATGTCGAACGACCGACAGTTCACAGGAACGACATGGTCCGTGCATAGGCTTCACATTCGGGACGGGAATTGCCGCCCGCGCATCTACCTGCGCACTCCGGCTGCCCGCTCTCAAAAATCAAAGGGACGACATTGATGAACGACATGACCGCGGAAGCCTATGATGATGGAGATACGCTGGGTGGCAGGATTACCCGCGCACGCGATCTCGCAGGTCTTACACTGGAAGAAGCGGCCTCCCGGATCGGCGTGACGGATGAGACACTGGGAGAGTGGGAGTCTGATCGCTCCGAACCGCGCGCCAACAAGATCATGACGCTTGCGGGCGTTCTCGGCGTATCGCCGGCCTGGTTGATCAGCGGCGTCGGCGAAGCTCCCCAGGCACCTGGCATATCCATCGCCGTGGATGAAATGTCAGGAGAAATCAACCGATTGCGTGAACTTGCCCTGCAGATCACCACATGTGTTGAAACACTGGAAAGCCGACTTGTGACATTGACTCGGGCGGCAAACGACTAGATGCATGAAAATCAGGGTTGAGCCGCCTTTGCCGCTCTGGCAGGGTCGGCTCAATTCATCACACATTATCCGGGAGCATGGGAATGGACGTACGCGCAGCTGTCGCTTTTGAAGCAGGGAAACCGCTGGAAATCACCACTGTTCAGCTGGACGGCCCGCGTGCGGGCGAAGTGCTGGTCGAAATCAAGGCCACAGGCATCTGCCACACTGATGAGTTCACCCGTTCAGGCGCTGATCCGGAAGGCATATTCCCTGCCATTCTCGGCCATGAAGGCGCGGGCATCGTGGTCGATGTCGGCCCCGGCGTCACATCGCTGAAAAAAGGCGATCACGTCATTCCGCTCTACACGCCGGAATGCCGCGAGTGTGAATACTGCCTCAATCCGAAAACCAACCTGTGCCAATCGATCCGCACCACGCAAGGTGCGGGCCTTATGCCGGACGGCACATCGCGGTTCTCGCTCAATGGCAAGCCGATCTTTCACTATATGGGCTGCTCGACATTCGCCAATTTCACCGTGCTGCCTGAAATCGCACTGGCCAAGATCAACCCGGACGCGCCTTTCGACAAGGTCTGCTACATCGGCTGTGGCGTGACCACAGGTATCGGTGCGGTGATCAACACCGCCAAGGTTGAAATCGGCTCCACGGCCATCGTGTTCGGTCTCGGAGGCATCGGTCTGAACGTGCTGCAGGGCCTGCGGCTCGCCGGCGCCGACATGATCGTCGGTGTCGACATCAATTCGTCCAAGGTCGAGATGGCCAAGCGCTTCGGCATGACCCATTTCGTCAATCCGAACGAAGTCGAAGGCGATCTGGTGCCCTACCTCGTGGACCTAACCAAGGGCGGTGCCGATTACACATTCGATGCCACCGGCAACACCAAGGTGATGCGCACCGCACTCGAATGCGCCCACAAGGGTTGGGGTGAATCGATCATCATCGGCGTCGCCGGTGCCGGCCAGGAAATCTCCACCCGTCCTTTCCAGCTCGTGACCGGCCGGTCCTGGCGCGGAACTGCTTTTGGCGGCGCGCGTGGACGCACCGATGTGCCGAAGATTGTCGAGTGGTACATGGAAGGCAAGATCGAGATTGACCCGATGATCACCCACACCATGGGGCTTGAGGGCATCAATGAAGCCTTCGACCTGATGCACAGGGGCGAGAGCATCCGCAGCGTCGTCGTCTACTGACCGGCAGCCGCCAGACCACTGTCGCCATCACACATACAAGACCGGAAGACACACCGATGAAGATCATCTCTGAAGCCAAGGTTCATGGCGGACGCCAGGGCGTCTACACAATGGACTCGGACGCCTGCGGCTGCGAGATGACATTTTCGGTGTTCCGGCCGATCCAGACCAAGGAACAGCTATGTCCGGTGGTCTGGTATCTGTCGGGACTGACCTGCACCCATGCCAACGTCATGGACAAGGGCGAGTACCGGCGGATGGCGGCAGAGCTTGGCCTGATCATCGTCTGCCCGGATACCAGTCCGCGCGGCGATCACGTGCCCGATGAACCGGACAACTGGCAATTCGGCAAGGGCGCAGGCTTTTACCTCGACGCGACAAAATCGCCCTGGTCGCAGCACTACAACATGGAAACCCACATCCTCAACGAACTTTCCGAGCGTGTCGGGGGGCATTTCGCAGCTGACATGGGGCGTCAGGGAATCATGGGGCACTCGATGGGTGGCCACGGCGCGCTGACATTGGCGCTCAAGCATCCGGACAGATTCAAGAGCTGTTCGGCCTTTGCACCGATCGTCCAGCCGTCAACGGCGGACTGGTCGCGACCGGCGCTTGAAAAATATCTGGGGCCCGACGAGACCAACTGGCGGCGTTACGACGCCACGCAGTTGATTGAAGACGGCGCCCGCTTCCCCGAATTCCTGGTGGACCAGGGAACGGCAGACGGTTTCCTCGACAACGGCCTGCGCCCCTGGCTTCTTGAGGAAGTGTGCAAGGGAACTGACATCGCCCTGACCTTGCGGATGCAGGAAGGCTATGATCATTCCTACAATTTCATATCGACCTTCATGGACGATCATCTCGCCTGGCACGCCAAACGGCTAGGATAATCAAGTGAAAGCTGACCGTGGTTTGGCGCAGCAAGACCATGTTCCACTGCGCTCGGAGTTAATGCGATACACAAGAAAACTTGTGTAAGTTTTTGTTATTTAGTGTTTTATATTATTCTAAATTATTCGAATGAGAGCGACTGGCGCGTGTTGCGACCTACCGGTCCTGATCTGAGGCAGTCTTGAACACGGCGGACCTGTTACCGACTATCGGGATCGCTGCAATCATTGTCGAGCGTGATGATGCAGGGTTCGTCGGAGGAACCGGCATCCTCTGTCGTCGTGACCATGCGAGGTTCAGGAGCCGGGATCTTGAGGCTGTTCGGCACCTTGACCAGCGCCGGCGACGTCATTGGCACAGCAGGTACGGACACAGCCGGCACTGTTGGTTTTGCGGTTGGGTTTTCGCCAAGCAAAGGCTTTGAGACATCAATGACCGGGCCGGTATCCGTTTCCACATCGAGATTGACTGTCGTCGGGGTCACCGTTCCGTTCAGCAAGGGATCAGCCGAACGCATCGCCTCATCATTGGCATCGAAGCCATCGGGATTGCCACGCGGCCATACAACATCCCGCTTGGCGCCACTGACTGGATACGGGGTGTAGCCAGAAAGCCCAAGAAGGGCACGAATATCATCGGTCAGCATGGCGATCAGCATGGCGTCAGCGCCGCTTCCATTCAGATCCGAAGACGTTGCGCGCAGGACCTGCGTGCGAAGCAGCTGACCGGTTCTTGAATCGACAAGCGACAAATCCAGGCTGACATTTTGGGCCGTACCTCCGAAGAGATTGACCGGCGACGGCTCTTCCTGAAGTCCCTGCACCACAATTCTGAGCGCCGATGTCTGCCCGACATCGGAGGTGGTCCTGCCTACACTCGCCTCCAACCGCGCTTGTAGACGGCCGGCAAAACCCAAATCCTGAACGCTGCTGGCCATGACCCGGACTTCGGTAACAGTGAAAGGCGTGGTCGGAGCAAGTGGTTTGGGCCTGCCAGCGCATGCCGAAAGACCGGCAGCAACAATGACCAGAAGCATAGCGCGCAAGAAACGCAAAGGATTTCGATTGTCTTGCAGCATGCAAATACTCCGGAAGGGGCGATTCCACTTACCGGAAAATTGCATTTTATAGTTAGCGCACGGTTAAGAGCACTGAAATTCGACCGGGTGAGATCCATGGAAACCAGCTGGACCGAAGCGGATAGAACCCCTGATTATGAAGCTTCATCCCGGCCAAAGGAGCCAAAATCGGCGCCAGGTCTTTTCGGCTGCATCCGGATCAGACGCGAATCGGCTACCGCCGCCTGGCGATGGCGAACGGCCTTACGGTAGTCCGGATCACGCAGCATGGCGACAAACGCATCCTTGTCGGGATACTCCGCAATGAAGGCTATATCCCAGGCCTCGCTCTCCGGGCCAATCAGCATGAGTTTGGGAGTTCCCACCCAGACCTGCCGTCCTCCCAGACGTTTGAAAACCGGCCCGCTCTCGCGGCCATAGCTTGCATAAGCCTCCGCTCCGGTCGCGACCGTCCCATCATCATAGACGGCCTGTTCACGGAACTTCACCAGATTGAGCATGTGGACCGGTCCCGGTCCGTCCATCTCGCGAAAAAGCGCAAACGCCTCTTTGGTCGGATCAACAAAACCGTTCAACGCATCTTCATTCACTCTGTCATTCCTCCAGCCACACGGATCCTTCGCACAAAAAGAGCAAGGCCCGGCACGAATGTCCAGAGGACGTCCGAGCCGATCTTAGCAGCTGCCCGCAAAACCAGGCGCGGCGTCAATCCTGCGCTCAGTCTCAGGACCGGTGCGCTGACAGGATCAGATGGGCCGCCTCAAAATCGATGAGGCGCTTGGCGCGACGTTCGGCGGCGTCGTGGTCTTCACCCCATTGCGCGACATTGAAATCCTCGTCGACATGGGCGGCATCCCAGATCTCTGTGGGCTCGCCCTGTCCCTCGGCCAACGCCAATGCCAGGATCAATGAGCCTGTGAGCGACGTGAGCGTATGAAGCGCAGTGAGTTGCAGAGGCGTGGCGTAGCGGCGAAGCAGAGCTGCAATGGCGCGGATCGCCTCGGGAGGTTGTTCGACATGGACAATGCCTTCTGACAGCACCAGCCGTGCACCCATGCTGGATGCCCAATCAAGATAGGGATCCCAAATTTCGCTTTCACGCGAGACCAGGGCTTCGGGCGCGCTGGCGCGATAGCAGATCAGGTCGGAACCGCCATAACGAAGGATTTCCTCGAAAACCTCTTCCTGCGCTTCCGCAACTCCATCGATCGCCGTGTTGACCATACGGGTCAACGGCATGGTGGCCGGGTCGATCTTGTCGTGCTGTGCCTGCCATTCAGCGGCAATTGCTTCGGCCAGTTTATGATGGGCTACGCCGAGCGGCTTGCGTGATGGGGTCCGGATCGGCTTTCCATCAAGGGCCACGACAAAGTCACCATCGTCACCGGAGACGGCAGTGGCCTCCTTGTAGAAGCGCTTGGGCAGTTGCTTGCGCAAGCCGATCTGGACTTCGCGGACGGGATCGGAAAGCTTCTCGTCTTTCTCTCCCAGATCAAGATCGCTAAGTATGTCGCGCATGAGAACGTCTCCTGTCGTCAGATGAGCGTGGCAATTTCGTCGGCGTGATTGACCACATGGGCCGCACCTGACGCCCTGAGCGCGTCCACAGAACCATAGCCCCAAGACACGCCAACCGCTTTAGCGCCGGCGCTGACCGCCATCTGCACGTCATAAACAGCATCGCCGATAACTGTGGTGCTTTTGGGATCAATGCCTGCTTCCGCGCAGCATTCCAGCACCATCGCTGGATGCGGCTTGGACGGACAATCATCAGCCGTGCGGGTGGTGAAGAAAACCTTTGTCAGATCGTGATGGGCCAGAATGGCGTCAAGACCGCGGCGCGATTTGCCTGTGACCACACCGAGGATCACATCGTCACGGGCGGCAAGGGCCGCAATCAGCGGCAGCAGGCCATCATAGGCTGGTTCAAGTGCGCCACCCTCTTGGCGGTAGAGCATGAAGTGCTCCTTGTAGCGGGCGGTCATGGCGGCAATTTCATCGTCCACAGCGCGGTCGAGCATGCGGGCAATGGCAATATCAAGCGTCAGTCCGATGATCGATTTGGTGAGAGCAAACTCAGGCCGCGCAACGGAAAAATCATCAAACGTGCGTTCCATGCAGGCATGGATGATCGCAGCGCTGTCGACAATTGTGCCGTCGCAATCAAACAGGGCGAGCTTCATTCCTCTGGCTCCCCGCCAGTCACTTCGTCAAACCCGAGCAAATTCCAGCTTTGCACCATGTGCGGAGGCAACGGTGCCGTGACCGAGAGCCGGCCGCCGTCGGGATGGGGAATGGAGATGTGGCGCGCGAGCAGATGCAGCCGGTTCTGCATCCCGCTTGGGAATTCCCAGTTCTTGTCGAACTCGAAATATTTGGGATCACCAATGATCGGATGACCCAGATGCAGCGCATGGACGCGAAGCTGATGGGTACGGCCTGTATAGGGCTCGAACTCCAGCCAGGCCAGGTTCTGGGCGGCCTGGTCGATAATGCGATAGTAGGACACGGCATGATCAGCGCCCTGCTCGCCGTGCTTGGCAACGCGCATGCGGTCGCCATCATCGGTTGCTTCCTTGATCAGCCAGGTGGAGATCTTGCCTTCCTTGATGCGCGGCACGCCCTTGACCAGCGCCCAGTAGGTCTTCTTGGTCGTGCGCTCACGGAAAGCCGCCGTCAGTGCCTGCGCCGCACCACGGGTGCGCGCCACCACCAGAACACCCGCAGTATCGCGATCCAGCCGGTGCACAAGCCTCGGCTTCTCGCCCTTCTTGTTGCGCCAGGCCTCAAGCATCTCGTCGACATTGCGGGTAACGCCGGAGCCGCCCTGAACGGCAAGGCCGGCAGGCTTGTTGAACACCAACACCTTTGCATCTTCATGCAGCAGCATCTGGCTCAGCACTTCATGATCATTGCTGCCGCGCATGGTCTTGGCGGTCAGCGGGCCGGTGGCTTTCTCGTCGACATCCAGAGGCGGAACGCGCACGGTTTGCCCGGGCTGCACCCTTGCATCGGATTTGACCCGCCCGCCATCAACGCGGACCTGGCCGGATCTCAGCAACTTTTGCAGCGGCCCGAAACCGAGACCTGGAAAATGCACCTTGAACCAGCGATCGAGCCGCATGCCCGCTTCGTCCGGATCCACCTGTATGAGCTGTACGCCCGCCATATCGATTATCTCTTTGATCTGCGCATCAGAGCTGGCGCGCCAGCCAGAGCCCGCCAAACAACGCCAGAATGGAAACTGTGACGCTGGCAATCACATAGGCAGCCGCCGCCGTCAACGCGCCGCGCTCGTAAAGCGTCACCGCATCAAGCGAAAACGCCGAAAATGTGGTAAAACCGCCCAAAAAACCGGTTGCAAGCAGTAGCCGAAGGTCGGCGTCACCCGATGATCGGCGCGCAAGCCAGGCAATCAACAGCCCCATCACCAGCGATCCGACGATGTTGACCACCATCGTGCCCCATGGAAATGCGGTGCCCAAGGCACGCACCACCGCCATTGCAGTGATATGGCGCGACACGGCGCCAAGACCACCACCGACAAAAACGAGAACCAGCGCATTCATCCCTGCTGCTTAGCCGAAAACCGGCTACCGATAAAGCCGTTCGGCGCACCGGCGCGCACTTATCTCAGACGGCAATGGAACCGACGCATGTCAGGGCTTTCCGGCCAGGGCGACATCGTCGGCAAAGGACTGCACAAAGGCGTCCAGCGCCACCCAGTCTGTGAACTCATGATCCCGACTGGTGTCGACTGACCCGCCTTCCTTGGCCGCGATGTGGCGCATCAGTGCACGCTTGAAGAAGTCATACTCGAGATATTTGAGCGCGCCGGCAGCATGGTGGACCTTGGGAATATGAAACCCGGTCTTCTTCTCGAGCTTCGCCGGATAGGCTTGCGCCTCCTCTCGTTCCTCGGCGTTTTCGCTGTGAATGCCGAGTGAAACCGAAATCAATGCCGTGGGAACCTGAGCGAGAGCCGCCTTCCAGTCGATCAGGAACTGGGCCACCGGAGAGGGGTAGCGCCCGATATGAATTGGCGCACAAAGCAGCACACCATCAACGCGGCCCGGAATGGCAAAGCCGGGCTCACGAATATCGGTCAGTATCACACCCTGCCCCGCTTGCTCGAGCTTCGCAGCCGCATGTTCGGCAATCTTGCGCGTGTGCCCTTCAATCGATGCGTAAAGAACCAGAACCGTCATATGCGAATCCTCCTTGAACAATGGAGTTCAGCATGCAGCTCTCTGGGGCGACCGGCATTGACGCCAGTCAAACAACGGTGGAATTGAACCGGCCTCTCGGCCTAAGCAACGGCACTGAGTGCCAGCGCCAGAAGTTCACCGCCGGACAGGTGCGGAGATGTCTTGGCCGCAAAGGCCTCATCCACCAGACGACAGATGAGCTGGTTGACCGGAGCGGTGCGGCCATGCGCTTCAGCCAGCGAACAGACAGCGCCATTGAGAAACCGTGTCTCAGGCTCCCCGCCCGCTTTCAGGTCATCCCACGACGAGGACCGGGCCGTGTCATCCATTTTCAACTGCTGGCGCGCTGCGAGCCGGAACAGCCAGGTCGGCAGGCGCAGGACTTTCGGGATCAGGCGCGGATTGGTGCGGGTGGCGCCGATTGCAGTGATGCCTGCGGCATCGAGCGCCTGCAGCAGTTCGTCCATGGCCATGGCAAGGACTGCGCGATAACCCGGATCCTCGAACTGCTCACGCAGCGGCAGGCCGCTCAATACATTGAGCCCGTTGTTGAGGTTGAGCATGAGCTTGCCCCATTGCAGGGCATCCAGATTGTCATGAACTTCGATCTTCAGACGGGAGGCGCGCGCGCGATCGACCAGTTTGCTGGAGGCATCTGACGGGCCGATCAGCACCTTGCCTTCCATCGAGCAATGCACGGCATTGGGCGACAGGCGCACGACATTAAAAGGCACGGTGCCGGCCACGACCTCATGCATTGGCAACAGCGATTTGAGCAGATCGACATTGCCGATGCCGTTTTGCAGGCTGATGACCGTGGCGCCGGGTTTGAGAGTTTTGACGAGCTCAAGCGCCGCGCTCTCGGTGTCGCCGGATTTGGTGCAGAACAGCACCACGTCGCAGTCTGCCAAACCGTCCGCGCCGCCTGCAGAATAGTGCTCAGGCTTCAATTCGGCCTTGAAGCCGTCATAGCGTGAGACCGCCAGCCCGCGGCGGAGCGCTTCCAATGTGCGTCCACGGGCTGCAAAGACCACTCGCGCGCTGGCCTGCGCCAGCATGCCGCCGACATACAGCCCGATTGCCCCGGCGCCCATGATGCCGATTGTGGTGGCCCGATTGGTGTCCGTGCTGTTCACGACGCCCTACCCCTTGCCGCCGCGCTCTTTTCTAAGCCTCGACCAGAAATCGAGACGCTTGCGGATGTCGCGCTCAAACCCGCGTTCGGGCGGATCATAGAAAGTCTTGCGGCCCATGCTTTCGGGGAAATAATCCTGGCCTGAGAAGGCATCCGGCTCGTCATGATCGTAGCGGTAGCCTTCATTGTAACCCTCGGCCTTCATCAGCTTGGTCGGCGCATTGAGAATGTGCTTGGGCGGCAGCAGCGACCCGCCCTCCTTGGCAGCACGCATGGCAGCTTTGTAGGCAACGTACACCGCGTTGGATTTGGGGGCCGTGGCCAGATAGACGCAGGCATGGGCCAGAGCCAGCTCACCCTCGGGCGACCCCAGAAAATCATAGGCATCCTTGGCGGCATTGGCGATGACAAGCGCCTGCGGGTCAGCCATGGCAATTTCTTCGGACGCCATACGGACCAGCCTCCGGCACAAGAACAGCGGATCCTCGCCGGCGTCGAGCATGCGGCAGAGATAGTACAGCGCCGCATCAGGATCGGAGCCACGTACGGACTTGTGCAGGGCAGAGATCAGATTGTAATGGCCGTCCTGGCCCTTGTCATAGACCGGGGCCCGGCGCTGGACGACCTTCACCAGGGCATCGGTGTCAAACATTTCACCCTCGCGGGCTGCGCGCCAGACCTCCTCGGCGAGCGTCAGCACGGCCCGGCCATCTCCATCTGCCATGCCAAGCAGGCTCAACCGGGCCTCGGGCTGCAAGGGCAATGGCTTGCCGGTCTCCTCCTCCGCACGCACCAGCAGGCTTTCCAGACTGTCCTGATCATGGGGTTTGAAGGTCAGAACCCGCGCGCGCGACAAAAGCGCGGCGTTGAGTTCAAACGACGGGTTCTCCGTGGTGGCGCCGACCAGCACGATGGTGCCATCCTCCATCACCGGCAGGAAACTGTCCTGCTGGGCGCGGTTGAAGCGGTGGATCTCGTCCACGAACAGCAGCGTCTGGCGGCCGCCCATGCGCCGGGCACGCGCCGTCTCGAAAACCTTCTTGAGATCGGCCACTCCGGAGAAGATTGCCGAGATCTGATCGAATGCCAGTTCTGTCTCGCCTGCCAGCAACCGCGCGACAGTGGTCTTGCCGGTGCCCGGCGGGCCCCAGAAGATCATCGAGCCCAGACTTCCCGACGCGATCATCCGGGTTATAACGCCATCCTCGCCGGTCAAGTGCGGCTGACCGGTGACCTCGGCAAGTGTGGCGGGCCGCAACCGGTCGGCGAGCGGGCGATGGCCGCTCAGCGCAGCTCCGGGCGTGGCAAACAGATCGCTCATTGCCTCACCTTATGATCTGGCGAATGCGCTGGCCACCGCGCACGATTTCGAACCGCCAGAAGCTGGCGCCATCGGCCAACACCCCTTCGAGAACATCGACATTGGCGATTTCGACGCCATTGATCACGGCGATAACGTCGCCTGGACGAAAACCGTAGCGTCCGGCAATCGCCGGCCCCGGAACATCCGTTACAACGACGCCACGAACCGACGAAGGCAATCTCAGCTTTTGGGCAATCCGCGGCGTGACGTTGGACACAACTGCGCCTGAAAACGGGTTCTGGCCCTCAAGTGTGCGGCGGGCGCGAGGGTCATCCGCGGGCGGTGCCTGCAGCGTGATTTCAACCGTCTTTTGCCCGTTGCGGCTCAATACATCAAGCTCGGCCGTGGTGCCAACGTCAGCGGTGGCAAGGCGGTAGCCGAGTGCATCGGGATGCTCGATCGGCCTGCCATTGAACCCCATGACGATGTCACCGGCGCGCAATCCGGCCTTGTCGGAAGGTCCGTCCTCGGTGACATCAGCAACCAACGCCCCGGTGGCGCGATCGAGGCCAAGGGCTTCAGCGATATCGGCGGTCACCGGATCAAAGGACGCGCCGATGTAAGGCGGCTCGAACACTTCACCGCCAGCTTCAGCGGTATTGGCCACGGCGCGCACCAGATTGGCTGGAATGGCGAAGCCAATGCCGTTGGAGCCGCCCGAACGGGAGAAAATGGAAGAATTTATGCCGATCAGGCGGCCGCTCATGTCAATCAGGGCGCCACCGGAATTGCCCGGATTGATGGCGGCATCGGTCTGGATGAAAGAGCCGAAATCCGACACGCCGACGCTGTTGCGGGCGAGAGCGGAAACGATGCCGCTGGTGACGGTCTGACCCACACCGAACGGATTGCCGATGGCGAGCACAATATCGCCAACCTCAGTGGTGTCGGTGTCGCCGAATTCGACAATCGGGAACGGAGCATCGCCCTTAATCTGCAGAATTGCGAGATCGAACCGCTCGTCCTTGAGCAAGACCTTGCTTTGAAACTCCCTTCCGTCAGCCAGCGCCACACGGATATCATCAGCGCCTTCAATCACGTGGTTGTTGGTGACGATAATGCCGTTGCTCTGAATGATCACCCCGGACCCAAGCGCAGACTGCTTTTCGGTGCGATTGGGCATGCGCTGGCCGAAAAACTGCTCAAAGAACGGATCGCCGCCAAAGGGCGACATGCTGCGCTGGACCAGACGATCGGCATAGACATTGACCACCGCAGGCGCCGTCGCCTTCACCAGTGGCGAGAAGGATTGCATCATGTCGGCGCGTGAGCGGGGCGGCTCGCGGCGCGGTTGCTCGATCGGTGCCGGTAAAGGTTTGGATGCAGCCGTTTCCTCCGAGCCGCCAATGACATCACGGAATATCTTGCCAATGCTATCGGTGAGTGAGTCCCCGGATGTGGTCTGAGCCATTGCCGGCGCAAGAACGGGTAATGTCAGAGCACAAATGGCCACAACAACAAACGGAACGACGCGCAACCGCGAGCGATTTGGAATCATGTCGACAATCCTCAGTGATTTCGGCCACTATGGCCTGACTGCGACATCAAAGTCACCATGAGTTTGACCGCTTCATGGCAGCAAGGCTGGTCATCGGAAATCTTGCCGCCCGAAGATCACGGGAAGGCTCACCTCATTGGCAGTGCCCAGAACTGATCACCAAGTCTACACGAAAATGTGGTTGCGCTGCTCCTTTGCCTCGCCAGACATTCGTATATCTTGATGATCAAACGTCACGCGTCCGTTCTGGTCAGCACATACGAGGAAACCACTCCATGCGCCCATATCGTCCTTTCGCCATACCTGGATCAGAGATCACGCCGGAAGCGAGCTATTTCCGGCGGCGGGATATCCTGCGCATGGCAGCAGCCGGCGGGCTTGCGCTTGCAGCTCCTTCGCTGGCCTTTGGCACCGAAACGCTGGAAGCGAAACCCGGGGGCTATGATCCCAAGGAAGAGCTGACGCCGGAAGCGGATGTGACCAGCTTCAACAATTTCTATGAGTTTGGCACAGGCAAGGCTGATCCGGCAGCCAAATCCGGAGACTTCAATCCCCGCCCCTGGACCATCAAGGTCGACGGCATGGTGGGCAAGCCTGCCGAGTTCGATCTCGACGCGCTGATGGCGCTGGGGCTTGAAGAACGCATCTACCGGATGCGCTGTGTCGAGGCATGGTCAATGGTGATCCCTTGGATCGGGTTTCCGCTTGCAAGTCTTCTCGACAAGGTCGAGCCACTGGGCAGCGCGAAATATGTGGCATTCGAAACGGTTGTCCGGCCCGAGGAAATGCCGGGCCAGCGCGGTGTCTTCCAGCCGCTAAACTGGCCCTATGTCGAAGGTCTCAGGCTCGACGAGGCGCGGAACCCGCTCACCATCCTGTCGATGGGCCTTTACGGCAAGACGCTGCCCAACCAGAACGGAGCACCGGTGCGGCTGGTGACGCCGTGGAAATACGGGTTCAAGGGCATCAAGTCGATTGTCCGCATCACCCTGACCGAGGAGCAGCCACCTTCGACCTGGAACCTGCTGGCGCCGAATGAGTACGGGTTCTATGCCAACGTCAATCCGGACGTCGATCATCCCCGCTGGAGCCAGGCGACGGAAAACCGTGTCGGCGGCGGCGGCTTCTTCGGCTCCAACGACCGTCCGACACTGCCGTTCAACGGATATGGCGATGAAGTTGCCAGTCTCTATGCAGGCATGGATCTGAAAGCGAACTTCTGATCATGGCTCTGCCCGCTTTGCCACGGCGGTTTCATGCCGCATCGATCTGGGCGCTCTACGGCCTTGGCCTGCTGCCTGCACTCTGGACATTCTATCTCGGTGCTACCGGGCAGATCATCGGCAACCCGGTCAAGATCTTCGAACACCTGCTCGGTGAGTGGGCGTTGCGGTTTCTGATCCTGACGCTTCTGATCTCACCGATCAGGGACATCTTCGGCGTCAACTGGGTGCGCTATCGCCGTGCGCTGGGCCTTTTGGCATTCTATTATGTGGCGATGCATTTCCTCGCCTACATGATCCTCGACAAGCGGCTGGCGCTTGGCGTGATTTTCGAGGACATCTACAAACGATGGTTCATCACCATCGGCATGGCTGCGCTGGTTATGCTGATCCCACTGGCGCTGACATCCAACCGCTGGTCGATCCGAAAGCTTGGACCTAAATGGATCAAGCTGCACCGGCTGATCTATCCGATCGCGGCCGCTGGCGCGTTGCATTATTGCCTGTCGGTCAAGGTGATCGGGCCCGAACAGTTGATCTATGCCGGACTGGTGGCGCTGCTCATCGGCTGGCGTCTGGTTCGTCCTCGCTACATGACCTGGAAGCGATCAACACGGCAAGGACGCGGCGGACTGGACGGACGAAGCCCGCAAACCGAGTAAGACAAATTCACATTGGCAGACACGAAAAAGGCCGGGCGCTTGAAGCACCCGGCCTTTTTGATAGTCAGTCTTGCCAGATCAGAGCAGCTTACGCTGCTTCGTCTTCAGCCGCTGCTTCCAAAGCCACGCGAGCGCGGTCCTTGGCGCCACGGGCGTCAACGTCGCGGTCGACAAACTCGACAACAGCCATCGGAGCATTGTCGCCGGTACGGAAACCAGCCTTCATGATCCGGATGTAGCCGCCGTTACGCGTTGCGTAGCGGGTAGCAATGGCATCGAACAGCTTGCGAACGGCATCGTTGTCGCGGATCTGCGAGATCGCCTGGCGGCGAGCATGCAGATCGCCGCGCTTGCCGAGCGTGACGAGCTTTTCGACGATCGGACGGATTTCCTTTGCCTTAGGCAAGGTGGTCACGATCTGCTCATGTTCGATGAGCGAAGCCGCCATGTTGGCGAACATCGCCTTGCGGTGGCTTGAGGTACGGTTCAGCTTGCGACCTGAATTTCCATGGCGCATGGCTAGTCTCCTTCACATGCAGGCGCACACCTGCCGTTTGACGGTTTAATACTGATCTTCGTAACGCTTTGCGAGATCTTCGATGTTTTCCGGCGGCCAGGACGGAACTTCCATACCCAGATGCAGGCCCATGGAAGCCAAGACTTCCTTGATCTCGTTGAGTGACTTGCGGCCAAAGTTCGGAGTCCGGAGCATTTCGGCTTCGGTCTTCTGAATAAGGTCGCCGATATAGACGATGTTGTCGTTCTTCAGGCAGTTTGCCGAGCGGACAGACAGCTCCAGCTCGTCGACCTTCTTGAGAAGCGACGGGTTGAAAGCCAGTTCTGCGACGGTTTCCTCGTGAACTTCCTTCTGCGGCTCGTCGAAGTTGACGAACACACCGAGCTGGTCCTGAAGGATACGAGCTGCATAGGCCACGGCATCTTCACCGCTCACCGAACCATCGGTTTCGATGTTAAGAGTGAGCTTGTCGTAATCAAGAACCTGGCCTTCGCGGGTGTTTTCCACCTTGTAGGAGCACTTCTTGACCGGCGAGTAGAGGCTATCAACCGGGATAAGGCCGATCGGAGCATCTTCTGCGCGGTTACGGTCAGCAGGCACGTAGCCCTTGCCGTTGTTGACGGTGAATTCCATGCGGATTTCAGCGCCCTCGTCGAGCGTGCAAAGAACATGCTCGGGATTGAGGATCTCGATGTCGCCAACAGTCTGGATGTCACCGGCCTTGACGACGCCAGGGCCCTGCTTGCGAACAACCATACGCTTGGCTTCATCGCCTTCCATACGGATAGCGATTTCCTTGATGTTCAGGATGATGTCGGTGACATCTTCACGAACGCCAGGGATCGAGGAGAACTCATGCAACACGCCATCGATCTGTACTGCGGTGACGGCAGCGCCACGCAGTGAAGAAAGAAGTACGCGACGCAGGGCATTGCCCAAGGTCAGGCCAAAACCACGCTCAAGCGGTTCAGCAACCACGGAAGCCTTTGTCCGGCCCGAAGTATTGAACTCGACCTTGCTTGGCTTGATCAATTCCTGCCAGTTTTTCTGAATCATATCAGGTGCCTTCCTGTTGCCGCACTATCCAATCGTGCGGCCAAGTGAGAAGAAGATCGAACGGGCACAGGTTGAACCTGGCCCGTCAAAATCGGCAAATCGCTTAGACGCGGCGCTTCTTGCGCGGACGGCAGCCATTGTGCGGGATCGGTGTGACATCACGGATAGAAGTGATGACCAGACCAGCAGCCTGCAAAGCGCGAAGTGCTGATTCACGACCCGAACCGGGGCCGCAAACTTCGACTTCAAGCGTCTTCATGCCGTGATCCTGTGCCTTCTTGGCAGCATCTTCAGCGGCCATCTGGGCTGCAAACGGGGTAGACTTACGCGAACCCTTAAAGCCCTTCGAACCGGCAGACGACCAAGAGATGGTGTTGCCCTGCGCATCGGTGATGGTGATCATCGTGTTGTTGAAGGTCGAGTTGACGTGGGCTACGCCCGTAGAAATATTCTTGCGTTCGCGCCGTTTGACGCGTGCGGCTTCCTTAGCCATAATTTATCCTTTCGAGATATCAGCACCGCCGTAGCACCAGCGGCTCCACCGGGATCTACCTGCCTGAAAGGCCAAACCTGAAAGCGGTGGTCGAATGAACCACCGCCTCTAAGCCTAGGCCGCCAGTCAGGCGAACCCCAATAATTACTTCTTCTTGCCTGCGATGGCCTTTGCCGGGCCCTTGCGGGTACGAGCATTGGTGTGGGTCCGCTGTCCGCGTACCGGCAGGCCGCGACGATGGCGCAGACCGCGGTAGCAACCAAGGTCCATCAGACGCTTGATGTTCATCGAGTTTTCGCGGCGCAGGTCGCCTTCAACCTGGTAATCGCGGTCGATGGTTTCACGGATCTGCAGAACTTCTGCGTCCGAGAGCTGATTGACGCGGCGTTCAAGCGGAATGCCAACCTTTTCCACGATCTCCTGGGCAAACTTGTTGCCAATGCCGTGGATGTAGGTCAACGCGATCACAACGCGCTTATTTGTCGGAATGTTTACGCCAGCTATGCGGGCCATTTGCTTCTCCATGTGGGCCGGGACAGATCAAATCTGGCCGGCGGGTTATTGTTGACCCGCGTCCGGTGGAGGCCGGCCCTTGCGGGGTACTCTCGACCAAAACCATCTCACGCCCAAAGGCTAGCAGATGGTTCCGGATTTTACCCAACCCGACACACTAAAAGCGACCAGAGCCGTTTCCTCAAGCCTTCGAGGAGACGCGCCGGTCGCTTGGATGTCGCGAGTTGAGCGGGTCTTAGCGGAACGGACAGGCTTTCGTCAACCTCTCCGCAATCTTATTTTGCCCAACCAGCAGATCTGAAGGGCGGCCCCAACCCCAGGAAGCCGTCCATCAGGTTGCCAATTCATTTCAAAGAGACGCCAGAACGCCTTCAATCTCTTCGGTCACTGCGTCGATAGACAGCATTCCGTCTACGGTCCGCAGCGAACCCTTGGCGTAGTAGTAGCCAGTCAGGGGCGCGGTCTTCTTGTAATATTCACGCAAACGCTCTTCAAAAACTTCAGGCTTGTCATCCTTGCGAACCGGCTGACCGGCAGCTGCAGCTTCCGCGGCGCGCTTGACGATGCGACCAACCAAGGCCTTGTCGTCAACCAACAGCTCGATGACAGAATCAAGCTTGATGCCCTTGCTGCTCAGAATGGCTTCAACTGCATCGGCCTGAACAAGCGTACGCGGATAGCCATCCAGAATGAACCCACGGGCACAATCAGGTTGGTCAACACGCTCGGAAACGATGGCGTTGACGATGTCATCAGACACGAGTTCGCCAGCGTCCATTACGGCCTTGGCGCGCTTGCCAACTTCGGTGCCAGCCGCAACCGCAGCCCGCAGCATATCACCTGTCGACAACTGCGGAATGCTGTGCTTCTCCACCAGACGCTGCGCCTGGGTCCCCTTGCCCGCACCTGGCGGTCCCAAAAGAATTAATCTCATCGTCCCTTCTTGCCTCCCCGAAGTTTGGACTTCTTGATCAACCCTTCATATTGCTGGGCGATAAGATGTCCCTGAATCTGCGCAACCGTGTCGAGCGTCACCGAGACGACGATCAAAAGCGACGTACCACCCAAATAGAACGGAACGCCAGTCTGCGCGATTAGAAATTCGGGTAAGAGACAAACAAAAATCAAATACATGGCGCCAATCACTGTGATTCGCGTCAGCACGAAGTCGATGTATTCCGCAGTCCGCTCACCGGGACGGATACCCGGAATGAAGCCGCCATGGCGCTTGAGGTTATCGGCCGTGTCCTTCGGATTGAACACAATCGCTGTGTAGAAGAACGCGAAGAAGCCGATCATCAACGCATACAGAGCCATATAGGCAGGCTGTCCATGGCCGAGCGACGCCAGCAGCGAAGAGGCCCATCCCGGCAAATTGCCAGTGTTGGCGAAGCCGGCAATGGTAGCAGGCAGCAACAGCAGCGACGACGCAAAGATCGGAGGAATAACGCCAGCGGTGTTGAGCTTGAGCGGCAGATGCGACGTATCGCCCTGGAACATCCGCGAACCAACCTGTCGCTTCGGATACTGGATCAACAATTGCCTCTGGGCGCGCTCGATGAACACGATGAAGGCGATGACGCCAATGGCAACGACGATCACCGCAATGATCAATCCGGTCGACAATGCACCGGTCCGGCCCAATTCAAGGGTACCTGCAACGGCTGTCGGCAAGGCTGCAACGATACCCGCGAAGATGATCAGCGAAATGCCGTTACCGATGCCGCGTGCAGTGATCTGCTCGCCAAGCCACATCAGGAACATGGTGCCGCCAACAAGCGTGATGACAGTCGCAATACGGAAGAACCAGCCTGGATCGGTAACGATGCCATTGCCCGATTCGAGGCCAACGGCAATGCCATAGGCCTGCACCGTTCCAAGAAGCACGGTGCCGTAACGGGTGTACTGATTGATGATCTTTCGACCCTGTTCACCCTCTTTCTTGAGCTGTTCAAGAGCGGGGACAACGGACGTCATCAGCTGAATAATGATCGAAGCAGAGATGTAAGGCATGATGCCGAGGGCGAAAATCGCCATTCGCGCGACAGCACCACCAGAAAACATGTTGAACAGGCCGAGAATGCCGCTTGATTGCCCCTGGAAGGCCTGTGCGAATGCTTCCGGATTGATACCGGGCAGCGGAATATAGGTTCCAAGACGATACACAAGAAGTGCGCCAAGGGTAAACCAGATCCGCTTTTTCAGATCTTCCGCCTTTGCGAAAGCACCAAAATTCAAATTGGAAGCGAGTTGTTCGGCTGCAGATGCCATTGCGTTCTCCGCGCGGACCATCCGGCGCCTGATGAACCCGATCATCTCCGGAGGGTCTGAGTTGGTTTCACCGGACGTCGCGACCAGATCGGATCAACCGTATCTGCCGCCTGCCCCAGTCGCAGCGGTTTGCCGCGACAGCTCATCCCATATGGGACGAAAACCGCCCGATGTGAAGCACCGGGCGGTCAAAAACTTGTTATTCAGCAGCTGCTGTTTCAGCGGCTGCAGGCGCAGGTGCCAGCAGCTTGATTGAACCGCCGGCCTTTTCGACCTTTTCAATAGCCGTGCGCGAAGCGCCAGCAACTTCGAGGGTCAGCTTGGCCTTCACATCGCCATCGGCGAGAATGCGAACACCATCCTTGATGCGGCGGATCACGCCGGCAGCCTTGAGAGCTGCTGCATCAACGGTTGCCTTGCCATCCAGCTTGCCCGCGTCGATCGCGGTCTGAATGCGGCCAACCGACACGACGTTGAAGTCGGTCGAGAAGATGTTCTTGAAGCCGCGCTTTGGAAGACGACGGTAGATAGGCATCTGACCGCCTTCAAAGCCGTTGATGGCAACGCCACCGCGGGACTTCTGGCCCTTGACGCCACGACCACCGGTCTTGCCCGAACCGGAACCGATACCGCGACCTACGCGCTTACGGTTCTTGGTCGCACCTTCATTGTCGGTGATTTCATTGAGTTTCATGACAGTTCACTCCCACTCACTTCTCGTCGACGACGCGGACGAGGTGGCTGACCGAACGGATCATGCCACGAACGGACGGAGTGTCCTCGAGGGTCCGGCGGCGGTGCATCTTGTTTAGGCCCAGGCCGATCAGCGTCTGTCGCTGAACGTTGGGACGGCGAATCGGGCTGCCGATCTGTTCGACGGTGACCGTCTTGCCCTTGTTATTGTCAGCCATGGTCTTGGCTCCCTAATACGATAAAGGCGGACGCCCGATTACTCTTCGGCGCCGGCGGATACACCGCGGCGTTCCTGGAGCGTGGAGTACTTCATGCCGCGCTGAGAAGCGATGTCCTTGGGGTGCATCTGGTTCCTGAGCGCGTCAAATGTTGCACGGACCATGTTGTACGGGTTTGAAGACCCGGTCGACTTGGCGACAACATCCTGCATGCCGAGCGTTTCGAAAACCGCACGCATTGGACCACCGGCGATGATGCCGGTACCGGGCTTGGCAGCGCGCAGAAGCACCTTGCCTGCACCATGACGGCCATGCACATCGTGGTGCAGTGTCCGACCGGAGCGCAGCGGCACGAAGATCAGATCGCGCTTGGCGGATTCTGTCGCCTTGCGGATTGCTTCAGGCACTTCGCGTGCCTTGCCGTGACCAAAGCCAACGCGACCCTTCTGATCTCCAACAACCACCAGGGCTGCGAAACCGAAACGACGGCCACCCTTGACGACCTTGGCAACGCGGTTGATGTGTACGAGCTTGTCGACGAATTCGCTGTCGCGCTCTTCGTCTCTACCGCGGTTGTCGCGGCGACCTTCCTTGGCCATTGTCCTGTTCCTTATTCTTTTCCGGAATCAATCGGCTGGTTTTGAATTAGAAGCTCAGACCGCCTTCGCGGGCTGCTTCGGCGAGGGCCTTGATGCGGCCGTGATAGATGAATGCGCCGCGGTCGAAGACCACTTCAGTAACGCCAGCCTTGACGGCACGTTCGGCAACGAGTTTGCCGACCGCTGCTGCCGCAGCAACATCAGCACCAGTCTTGAGGTCGGCGCGCAGGCCGGCATCGAGAGTTGATGCAGCGGCAAGCGTGCGGCCTGCCGCATCGTCGATGATCTGAACGTAGATGTTCTTCGACGAGCGATGTACCGACAGGCGTGGGCGGCCATTGGCCACCACTTTGAGCTGGCGACGAACCCGATTGGAACGACGCGTAAGGGATTGTTTCCTGCTAGCCATTTCGCGTCTTCCTTACTTCTTCTTGCCTTCTTTGCGGACAATCCGCTCTTCAGCATACTTAACGCCCTTGCCCTTGTAGGGTTCTGGGCTCCGATAGGCGCGGATCTCGGCAGCAACCTGGCCAATCACCTGCTTGTCGATGCCGGTGATGACGATTTCCGTCGGCTTCGGGCAAGCAATGTTGACGCCCTTGGGCGGCTGATAGACCACGTCATGGCTGAAGCCAAGCGCGAGCTGCAGGTTCTGACCCTGCATGGCCGCGCGATAACCCACGCCGTTGATTTCGAGCTTGCGCTCGTAGCCGTCCTTCACCCCGGTCAGGATGTTGGCAACCATGGTACGCGACATACCCCATTTGGAGCGCGCATCCTTGGAATTATCCACGGGCGTGACAACAACTGCGTTGTCTTCAAGCTTGAGCGACACTTCATCGTTTGCAACAAAGGACAGCTCACCCTTGGGACCCTTGACGACCACTTTCTGGCCCTCAATCGTCGCGGTGACGCCGGCGGGGACTGGGACGGGCTTTTTACCGATACGAGACATTGTTCAACCTGTCTGTTCGAGTTGGAGGCTCTGCAGGATCAGAAGATCGAGCAGAGAACCTCACCACCAACATTGTGCTCACGCGCAACATGATCGGCCAAAACGCCCTTCGGAGTCGAAAGGATCGTGATGCCGAGACCGTTGGCGACCTGCGGAATGGACTTAACGGAGACGTATACGCGACGGCCCGGCTTGGAAACGCGTGCGATCTCACGGATCACAGGTGCGCCTTCATGGTACTTGAGCTCGATGCTCAACTCGGACTTGCCGTTATCGTATGCAACTTCGGTATATCCGCGAATATAGCCTTCGGCCTGCAACACATCGAGCACGCGAGCGCGCAGCTTGGAAGCAGGAGTCGATACGGAAGACTTACGGCGTGCGACGCCGTTGCGGATGCGGGTGAGCATATCACCCAGTGGATCAGTCATTGCCATATTGCGCGCTCCTTACCAGCTCGACTTGACCAGGCCAGGCACCTTGGCCATAGACCCGAGTTCACGCAAAGCGATACGCGACATGCCCAGCTTGCGGTAGAACGCACGCGGACGGCCGGTAACTTCGCAACGATTGCGAACGCGAATCTTGGCCCCGTTGCGCGGCATTTCGGCCAGCTTCAGGGTTGCACGGAAGCGTTCCTCGATCGGAAGCTCCTGATTTTGTGTGATCGCCTTGAGTGCGGCGCGCTTGGAGGCGTCGCGTGCGACCAGCTTGCGGCGGCGCTTGTTCTTTTCGATTGCGCTGACTTTCGCCATGATCAGATATCCTTTTTACGAATGCCGTTACGTTTACTGACGGAAGGGGAAGTTGAACTCTTTCAGGAGAGCCCGTGCTTCGTCGTCCGTCGGTGCTGTCGTACAAACGATGATGTCCATGCCCCAGATCTGATCAACCTTGTCGTAGTTGACCTCCGGAAACACGATGTGCTCCTTGATGCCCATGGCAAAGTTGCCACGGCCGTCAAAGCTCTTCGGATTCAGGCCGCGAAAGTCACGAACGCGCGGAAGCGCAATAGTGATCAGACGATCCATGAATTCAAACATGCGGGCACCGCGCAACGTGACCTTGGCGCCAATTGGCATCTGTTCACGAAGCTTGAAGCCTGCAATCGAATTGCGGGCGCGGGTGATGACCGGCTTCTGACCGGCGATTGCTGCGAGATCCTCAGCCGCAATAGCAGGCTTCTTGGAGTCGGCAGTCGCTTCACCAACACCCATGTTGATGACGATCTTGTCGAGGCGCGGGATCATCATTTCATTGGCGTAACCAAACTGATCCTGCATCGCCTTGCGAATACGCTCGACGTAATCTTTCTTGAGCCGTGGCTCGTACTTATCAGCCATCGATGACCACTCCCGAACGCTTTGCTACGCGCACCTTCTTCTCGCCTTCGATGCGGAAACCGACGCGAGTCGGCTTGCCGTCCTTCGGATCGGCAATCGCCAGGTTTGAAAGGTGAAGCGAAGCTTCCTTGTTGATAATGCCAGCTTCCTGAGTCTGGGTCTGGCGCTGGTGGCGCTTGACCATGTTCAGACCACGGACAACCGCACGGTCTTCCTTAGGCATCACAGCCAGGACTTCGCCGGAACGGCCCTTGTCCTTGCCGGTAAGAACGACGACCTTGTCGCCTTTGCGGATCTTTTGCATCGGTTCGTTCCTTACAGCACTTCGGGAGCAAGCGAGATGATCTTCATGTGGTTCTTGGCGCGCAATTCGCGCGGAACCGGTCCGAAGATACGGGTGCCGATCGGCTCTTTCTTGTTGTCGATCAGGACAGCGGCGTTTCCGTCAAAGCGGATCACGCTGCCATCGACGCGACGAATGTCCTTGGCTGTCCGTACGACAACCGCCTTCATCACATCACCCTTCTTGACGCGGCCGCGCGGAATTGCCTCTTTGATCGAGACGACAATGATGTCGCCGATAGAAGCATATTTCCGCTTGGAACCGCCCAGAACCTTGATGCACATGACACGACGAGCGCCGGAATTATCCGCGACGTCGAGATTTGTCTGCATCTGAATCATATCAGGCCGCCTTCTTGTTGTTACCGACACGGTTGGGCTTGAAGGCCCCCTATGCCAGCTTGGAAATCAATTCTTTTTTGCGCGGAAAGGGTATTGCCAAGGTGGTTTCCCCTAGAGGACCTTCCGTGCGCTGAAAGCAGAAGAACGCCCTTTACAGGGGCGTTCTGCGCCAATGGCCTGCTTCATACAGGATTCTCGGCAAGGTGCAATAGCCCCTCGCCTGAAAACCTATTCATTAAGCCTGGACAACAGCCTCGACGACTGTCCAGCGCTTGTCCTTGGAAATGGGCGCGCATTCCTGGATGGAAACCTCATCGCCCACTTTGTACTGATTGTTTTCGTCGTGCGCCTTGTAGTTCTTGGTGCGACGAACAATCTTCCGCATGACCGGATGCGCGAAACGGCGTTCCACCCGGACAACCACGGTCTTCTCGTTCTTGTCACTGACAACAGTGCCCTGCAGAATGCGTTTTGGCATTATATTGGTCCTTAGGCCTTAGCTTCAGCCGCCTTCTGGCGGGCAATAGTCTTGATTCGAGCGATATCGCGGCGTACTTCCTGTACACGCGATGTCTTTTCGAGCTGGCCAGTAGCGCCTTGGAAACGCAGATTGAACTGCTCTTTCTTCAGCTTGGCAAGCTCGTCATTGAGTTGGTCGACGCTCAAGGCGCGAACATCAGCGGCTTTCATGATCCGTCTCCTTACTCTGCGATGCGCTGTACGAAGCGGGTCTTGACCGAAAGCTTGGCTGCGCCGAGACGCAGGGCTTCACGGGCGAGTTCTTCGCTGACACCGTCAATTTCGAACATGATCCGGCCGGGCTTAACCTTTGCAGCCCAGTAATCCACCGAGCCCTTGCCCTTACCCATGCGGACTTCTGTCGGCTTGGATGTGACAGGAACATCAGGGAAGATGCGGATCCACACGCGACCGGCACGCTTCATATGACGCGTGATGGCACGACGGGCGGCTTCAATCTGGCGCGCATTCACGCGATCCGGTTCTTGTGCCTTCAGGCCGTAGGAACCGAAATTCAAGTCCGAACCGCCCTTGGCGACGCCCTTGATGCGGCCCTTGAACTGCTTCCGGTACTTAGTACGCTTTGGCTGCAACATTGTTTAATTCTCCGAATTATCTGCCTGGGGCAAAATCAGGCGTTTTCGCGCCGACGATTGCCGCCAGAAGCGTCACCTTCACTGGCACGACGTTCAGACGCCATTGGATCATGCTCAAGAATTTCGCCCTTGAAGATCCAGACCTTGACGCCGCAAATGCCGTATGCGGTCTTTGCTTCGGCTGTGCCATAATCAATATCGGCGCGCAGCGTGTGAAGCGGAACGCGACCCTCACGATACCATTCGGTACGCGCAATTTCCGCGCCGCCGAGACGGCCGCCACAGGTGATCTTGATGCCTTCGGCGCCAAGACGCATGGCCGACTGGACCGAACGCTTCATGGCACGACGGAACGCGATACGGCGTTCAAGCTGCTGAGCGATCGACTGCGCAACCAAGGTCGCGTCAACTTCCGGCTTACGGACTTCAACGATGTTGAGGTGCGTTTCGGAGTTTGTCATCTCGGACAGTTTGCGGCGCAGCTTTTCGATGTCTGCACCCTTCTTGCCGATGATCAGGCCAGGACGGGCAGCATGAATGGTCACGCGGCACTTCTTGTGGGGACGCTCGATGACGACCTTGGAAATGCCAGCCTGCTTCAATTCAGCCAGAAGATACTTGCGGATCTTCAGGTCTTCATGGAGCAGCTTGCCATATTCGGCATTGTCGGCGAACCAACGGCTGTCCCAGGTGCGGTTAATGCCGAGGCGGAAACCGATTGGATTGATTTTCTGACCCATTAGGCGGCCTCCCCTTTTGCTTCCATCTCACGCACGACGATGGTCAGGTGAGCGAAAGGCTTTTCGATGCGCGAAGAGCGACCGCGACCACGAGCGTGGAAACGCTTCATGACGATCGACTTGCCAACGAAGGCCTCTGCGACGACCAGCGAATCAACATCGAGATCGTGGTTGTTCTCGGCGTTTGCAATCGCGGACTCAAGCGTCTTCTTGACGGTCGATGCTATGCGCTTACGCGAAAACTCAAGCTCGGCCAGCGCCTTGTCAACCTTCTTGCCGCGGATAAGTGCGGCAACCAGGTTAAGCTTCTGCGGGCTGATACGAATGGTGCGGGCGACAGCCTGCGCTTCGTTGGTCTTGAGCCGGCGTTCGGTTTTTGCCTTGCCCATGGTTACTTCCTCTTCGCTTTCTTGTCGGCGCCGTGGCCATAATAGGTCCGCGTCGGGGAGTATTCACCAAACTTCTGACCAACCATCTCTTCAGAGACATTGACCGGAATGTGCTTGCTTCCGTTGTAGACGCCGAATGTCAGGCCGACGAACTGCGGCATGATGGTGGAGCGGCGGCTCCAGGTTTTGATCACTTCATTGCGGCCGCCTTCGCGAACCTTCTCAGCCTTCTTGAGAAGATAGCCGTCAACAAACGGACCTTTCCAAACTGAACGAGCCATTGGAGACTTCCTCTCTTATTTCTTACGCTGATGGCGCGAACGCATGATGAACTTGTCGGTCGACTTGTTCGAGCGCGTGCGCTTGCCCTTGGTTGGCTTGCCCCAGGGGCTGACTGGGTGACGACCACCGGATGTACGGCCTTCGCCGCCGCCGTGCGGGTGATCGACCGGGTTCATCGCAACGCCGCGAACATGCGGGCGCTTGCCCTTCCAGCGCGAACGACCAGCCTTGCCGTCGTTGATGTTGCCGTGATCCGGGTTCGAAACCGCACCGACCGTTGCAAGGCACGAGCCCTGAACCAGACGCTGCTCACCCGAATTGAGGCGCAAGATCGCCATGCCCTGGTCACGACCGACCAGCTGGGCATATCCACCAGCCGAACGAGCGATCTGGCCGCCCTTGGCAGGCTTCATCTCGATGTTGTGAACGATGGTGCCGACTGGCATGAACTGAAGCGGCATGCAGTTGCCCGGCTTCACGTCCACGGCCTTGTCCGACGAAATCACCTTGTCGCCAGCAGTCAAACGCTGCGGCGCGATGATGTAAGACTTCTCGCCATCGGCATAAGTGATCAGCGCGATGAAAGCGGTCCGGTTCGGATCGTATTCCATACGCTCGACAGTCGCCTCAACATCGAACTTGCGACGCTTGAAATCGACCATACGATAGGTGCGCTTGTGACCGCCACCAATCGACTGTGCCGTAACGCGGCCGTGATTGTTGCGACCGCCCTTGCTGTGAAGACCCTGGGTCAGAGACTTGACCGGCTTCCCGCGATGAAGACCCGAACGATCAACGATGACCAGCTGACGCTGGCTCGGGGTCGTCGGATTGTAACTTTTCAGTGCCATTTTCCTGTTCCCTTTTGGGGGCTTGTTCCGCGCGGACCTTACAGACCGGTGGAGACGTCGATCGACTGACCTTCGGCAAGCGTCACGTACGCCTTCTTTACATCTGACTGGCGCCCAGCGATGCCACGGAAGCGCTTGGTCTTACCCTTGCGCAGCAGCGTATTGACTGCCGTTACCTTCACACCGAACAGCGCTTCAACTGCAGCCTTGATTTCAGGCTTGGAAGCACGCCGGGCAACATTGAAGACAACCTGGTTCTGTTCAGACACCATGGTCGACTTTTCGGTGATCGCCGGAGAGACGATCACATCATAATGGCGAATATCCGTCATTTGAAGCGCTCCTCCAGAGCCGCGACCGCGTCCTTGGACAAGACCAGCTTGCCGCGACGCAGGATGTCGTAGACGTTGATGCCTTCGACCGGAAGAACATCCACGTTCGGGATATTCTTGGCCGCAAGGCGGAAATTCTGGTCCAGTTCGGAACCGCCGATGAACAAGGCATTTGTCAGGCCGAGCTTCGCAAGCGAACCGGTCAGAGCCTTGGTCTTGGCCTCGGATGCCGACAGATTGTCGATGACAATAATGTCGGATGCCAGGGCCTTGGCAGAAAGCGCATGACGCAGACCGAGGGCACGAACCTTTTTGTTCATGTCATGGGCGTGGCTGCGAACAACCGGACCGTGAGCCCGGCCGCCGCCACGAAACTGCGGTGCACTGGCTGCATGGTGACGGGCGCGACCTGTGCCCTTCTGCTTGAACATCTTTGCGCCGGTGCGAGCGATATCAGAACGGCTGAGGGTCTTGTGACCGCCCTGCTGCTTCTTCGCAAGCTGCCAGCGCACGATGCGCTGGATCAGATCCTGACGCGGTTCGAGACCGAAGATCGCGTCGGAAAGAGAAATCTTTCCTGCGTCTTTGCCCTCGAGTGTGGTGACGGTGAGATCCATTATTCGGCTCCCTCATTCGATACGTTGGCCGCGGCGCGAAGCGCTGCAGGAAGAGGCGCATCAGCCGGGATGCCGGACTTGACGGCGTCGCGAACGACAATCCAGGTTCCCTTGGAGCCTGGTACCGCGCCCTTGATCAAAATCAGGCCACGATCGACATCGGTCGAAACAATTTCGAGGTTCTGGGTGGTTATGCGTGTCTGGCCCATGTGACCAGCCATCTTCTTGCCCTTCCACACCTTGCCCGGATCCTGGTTGGAACCAGTCGAGCCGTGTGAACGGTGCGAGACCGAAACACCATGGGTAGCGCGAAGACCACCAAAACCGTGGCGCTTCATAGCGCCGGCAAAGCCCTTACCCTGGGTGACGCCGGAAACGTCGACCAGCTGGCCAGCAACAAAGTGCTCTGCCGTGATCTCGGAACCAACATCAATCAAGTTGTCTACGCTCACACGGAACTCGACAAGCTTGGCCTTGGGCTCGACATTTGCAATGGCGAAGTTGCCACGCATTGCCTTGGACGTATTCTTAACCTTGGCGACGCCGGCTCCGAGCTGAACAGCTGTGTAGCCATTCTTCTCTTCCGTACGCTGAGCCACGACCTGGCAGTTTTCCAACCGCAAGACGGTTACAGGGACATGATCACCGGCGTCATTATAGACCCGTGTCATTCCCAACTTTTGTGCAATCACACCTGAACGCATCGGTTCATTCCTCTTGAGATGAGCCTGTCGGGGCCCTGCCCCTTCATGCCTCGTTCCCTGTCCTTAAGGCTTAGAGCCTTAAAGCTTGATTTCCACATCAACGCCCGCGGCGAGATCCAGCTTCATAAGCGCATCTACGGTCTGCGGTGTTGGATCAACAATGTCGAGAAGACGCTTATGGGTGCGCATTTCGAACTGTTCGCGGCTCTTCTTGTCGATGTGCGGCGACCTGTTGACAGTGAATTTTTCGATCCGTGTCGGCAGCGGCACCGGGCCACGTACGCTTGCGCCGGTCCGCTTTGCCGTCGACACGATTTCACGCGTGGAGGCGTCAAGGATCCGGTGGTCAAACGCCTTGAGGCGGATGCGGATGTTCTGGCCGTTCATTCGACTTGTCCTTGCTTGTGTGAGAACCGCATGGTCCGGATCAATCCGAACCATGCGCTCTGACGCAGTTTGTTACTCGATGATCGTGGCGACGATGCCGGCGCCGACGGTGCGGCCGCCTTCGCGGATAGCGAAGCGCAGCTTTTCTTCCATCGCGATCGGCACGATGAGTGCCACTTCAGCCGAGATGTTGTCGCCTGGCATCACCATTTCAGTGCCTTCCGGCAGCGTCACAATGCCCGTCACGTCGGTCGTGCGGAAATAGAACTGCGGACGGTAGTTGGTGAAGAACGGCGTATGACGGCCACCCTCTTCCTTGGTCAGGATGTAGGCTTCTGCAGTGAACTTGGTGTGGGGCTTGACCGAACCAGGCTTGCAGAGGATCTGACCGCGCTCGACGTCTTCACGGCCAATGCCGCGAAGCAGTGCGCCGATGTTGTCGCCAGCCTGACCCTGATCGAGCAGCTTGCGGAACATTTCAACGCCGGTGCAGGTGGTCTTCTGGGTGTCGCGGATACCGACGATCTCGATTTCCTCGCCAACCTTGACAACGCCGCGCTCGACGCGACCGGTCACAACCGTACCACGACCCGAGATCGAGAACACGTCTTCGATCGGCATCAGGAACGGCATGTTGATCGGACGCTCAGGCGTCGGGATGTATTCGTCAACTGCGGCCATCAGAGCGCGGATCGCGTCTTCGCCCTGGGCCTTGTCGCCATCGTTGAGTGCGACCAGAGCCGAACCCTTGATGATCGGAATATCGTCGCCCGGGAAGTCGTAGGAAGACAGAAGTTCGCGAACTTCCATTTCAACGAGCTCGAGCAGCTCCTCGTCGTCAACCTGGTCGACCTTGTTCAGGAACACCACCAGCGAAGGAACGCCAACCTGACGGGCAAGCAGAATGTGCTCGCGGGTCTGGGGCATCGGGCCATCGGCAGCCGACACGACGAGAATGCCGCCGTCCATCTGCGCAGCACCGGTGATCATGTTCTTCACATAGTCGGCGTGGCCTGGGCAATCGACGTGGGCGTAGTGACGGTTTTCCGTCTCATACTCGACGTGAGCTGTCGAGATGGTGATGCCGCGTGCCTTTTCTTCAGGTGCTGCATCGATCTGGTCGTAGGCCTTGAATTCACCGAAATACTTGGTGATCGCAGCCGTCAGCGATGTCTTGCCGTGGTCAACGTGACCAATCGTGCCGATGTTAACGTGCGGCTTATTGCGCTCGAACTTACCCTTTGCCATCTTCGGCTCTCCATTCTCATTCAGCCCGCTGGGGGCAAATTACTGTTTCGGTCTCCGGGCCGGACCGGCGTCGTGGGACGCGGATCCGGCTATCCGGCAAATTATGCGTATTTCGCCTGAATCTCCTGGGAGACGTTCGACGGCACCGGTGCGTAATGATCAAATGTCATCGAGTACTGCGCACGGCCCTGAGACATGGAGCGCAGTGTATCAACGTATTTGAACATGTTGGCCAGAGGGACATGGGCGGAGATGACAACGGCGATGCCGCGCATTTCCTGGCCCTGGATCTGGCCACGACGGGAGTTCAGGTCCCCGATCACGTCACCGACGTAATCTTCAGGCGTAATCACTTCAACCGACATGATCGGCTCGAGCAGCTGCGGACCCATGAACTTCGAGTTTTCGCGGAAGCAGGCGCGACCGGCGATTTCGAAGGCGAGAACGCTCGAGTCCACATCGTGGTAAGCGCCATCGATCAAGGTTGCCTTGATGCCCAGCATCGGGAAGCCGGCAAGCGGTCCGGAATTCATCACGCTGTTGATGCCCTTCTGGACACCCGGGATGTATTCCTTCGGAACCGAACCGCCAACAACCTTGGATTCGAAGATGAACTCTTCGGACTCGTCGTTTGGAGCGAACTGGATCTTCACGCGAGCGAACTGACCCGAACCACCCGACTGCTTCTTGTGGGTGTAATCGGCTTCGTAAGCCTTCGTGATCGATTCACGATAAGCAACCTGCGGCGCGCCGACATTGGCTTCAACCTTGAACTCGCGACGCATGCGGTCAACGAGAATGTCGAGGTGCAATTCGCCCATACCGGCAATGATCGTCTGACCGGATTCTTCGTCAGTCTTGACGCGGAACGAAGGATCCTCGGCTGCCAAACGGTTGAGCGCGAGGCCCATCTTTTCCTGGTCGCCCTTGGTCTTTGGCTCAATCGCGATCTGAATCACCGGCTCAGGGAATTCCATGCGCTCGAGGATAACCTGATTGAGCGGATCGCACAGGGTATCACCAGTTGTGGTTTCCTTGAGGCCTGCCAGAGCAACGATGTCGCCTGCAAATGCTTCCTCGATATCCTCACGGGAGTTCGAGTGCATCTGAAGCATACGGCCAACACGCTCGCGCTTTTCCTTGACCGTATTCATCACCGACGAGCCCTTTTCGAGCTTGCCGGAATAGATGCGGGCGAAGGTCAGCGAACCGACGAACGGGTCGTTCATGACCTTGAAGGCGAGCATCGACAAAGGAGCTTCGTCAGTTGCCGCACGAGTAGTTTCCTTCTCGGTCTTGACGTCGATGCCTTCGATGGCAGGGACTTCGGCCGGGCTTGGAAGATACTCGACAACAGCGTCGAGAAGCGGCTGGACGCCCTTGTTCTTGAAGGCAGAACCACAGAACATCGGGAAGAACTGAACAGCAATCGTGCCCTTGCGGACCAGCGAGCGGATCTCGTCGTTTTCAGGCATCTGGCCTTCGAGGTAACGCTCCATGGCAGCTTCGTCAGCTTCCACAGCGGTCTCGATGAGCAGCTCGCGGTATTCCGCAGCCTTTTCCTTGAGATCGTCAGGGATTTCAACGACGTCCCACTGAGCGCCGAGCGATTCATCGCGCCAGACCAGAGCGTTCATTTCAACCAGATCGACAACACCCTTGAACTCTGTCTCAGCGCCGATCGGCAGCTGCATGACAACCGGGGTAGCACCAAGACGGGACTTGATCATCGAAACGGAGCGATAGAAGTCCGCGCCGGTCTTGTCCATCTTGTTGCAGAAGATCATCCGCGGGACGTTGTACTTGTCGGCCTGACGCCAGACAGTCTCTGTCTGCGGCTCAACACCGGCGTTGGCATCGAGAAGCGCGATTGCGCCGTCAAGCACACGCAGCGAACGCTCAACTTCAATGGTGAAGTCAACGTGGCCTGGGGTGTCGATGATGTTGAAACGGCACATCTTGCCGGTACGGCCCTTCCAGAACGTGGTGGTCGCAGCAGAAGTGATCGTGATGCCACGCTCCTGCTCCTGCTCCATCCAGTCCATGGTGGCTGCACCATCATGCACTTCACCGATTTTGTGCGACTTGCCGGTGTAGTACAGCACGCGCTCGGTAGTCGTTGTCTTGCCGGCGTCGATGTGCGCCATGATGCCGAAGTTACGGTAGTCTTCGATTGCGTATTCGCGGGCCATACTGAATGCCTTTCGAGAATGCTTCGCTGATTACCAGCGGTAATGCGAAAATGCGCGGTTGGCGTCGGCCATCTTGTGGGTGTCTTCCCGCTTCTTGACCGCGCTGCCACGGTTGTTGGCAGCATCCATGAGCTCGCCCGAAAGGCGCTCGATCATGGTGGTTTCGTTGCGCTTGCGCGCTGCGGCAATCAACCAACGAATGGCCAGAGCCTGACGGCGCTCAGGACGAACATCGACCGGCACCTGATAGGTGGCACCACCGACACGGCGGGAGCGAACTTCCACGTGCGGGGCAACATTTTCAAGCGCTGTATGGAACTGGGTAACCGGCTCCGACTTGGAACGCGCTTCAACCTGATCAAGCGCACCATAGACGATCTGCTCGGCAACTGATTTCTTGCCGTGCATCATGATGGCGTTCATGAACTTGGAGAGGACCAGATCGCCGAATTTCGGATCCGGGTTGATCTCACGCTTTTCTGCACTGTGACGTCGTGACATACTTTTCGTCTTTCAACTGATGGGTCGAAACGGTCAGCCGCACACATGCGACCAACCGACACAATTACTTCGGACGCTTGGCGCCGTATTTCGAGCGGCGCTGCTTGCGGTTTTTGACGCCCTGGGTATCGAGAACGCCGCGAATGACGTGGTAACGAACGCCTGGAAGGTCCTTCACGCGGCCGCCGCGGATCATGACCACGGAGTGCTCCTGAAGGTTATGGCCCTCACCCGGGATGTAACCGATAACTTCATAACCGTTGGTCAAACGGATCTTTGCGACCTTACGAAGAGCCGAGTTCGGCTTTTTCGGTGTCGTGGTATACACGCGAGTGCAAACGCCGCGCTTCTGCGGATTCTGCTCCAGCGCGGGAACCTTGTTGCGCTTAACCGGCGCCTGGCGCGGCTTACGGATCAGCTGGTTTACAGTTGGCATGTAACCATCCCTTTAGAATTCATGTTTCGCCCTTTCGGACACCTCGCCCGGAAACCGCATGCGCAAAACAAGGGCCGGATCCGGTGTTACCGGAGGGCCCAAAAAAGCAGAGGACACAATAGGCCGTGTCATGCGTGCAGCATTGGCAGTTCACAGTGCAATCAGAAACCTTGTTTGAGACAACTTTCAGGACGTGTCGTCCCGAAGAAAAGCGTCTCACATGGGTTTCGATGGCCGGTAACTACTGATTTCCCCGCATGCCGTCAAGGCCATGGGCGAAATAATCGTACCTTGCCGGTTTCGGGACAAGCTCCGGACAGGCTGGCGACACTTTCTTGCGCGGACCCGCCCTACTCCGGCGTTTAATTTCTCCGCGCCCGATCAGGCAAACGTGCCGGCCACTGAATTTAAGCCGGCACTTCCCAAGGTGCCGGCAAAAGCGAGTCGCATTCACTTTCCGCCCTCAGATTCGAGAATCAGCCTCTACGGACCAATCCGATCAGGAACAGCAGAATCACCGCGCCGATAGTGGCGTGAATGATTGCCCCGAGAATGCCGCCGCCGATCGATATTCCAACCCTAGGCAAAATAAAGCCCGCCACAAACGCCCCGACAATGCCAACTACGATATTGCCCAGCAGTCCGAAGCCGAATCCCTTGACGATTAGTCCAGCCAACCAGCCGGCAATAGCGCCAATAAGAAGAAAAATAATCAGACCTTCGATACCCATTTCGTTTCCCTCATTGTTCCATAAATCAATCTCAATCATTTGCGGCAGAGAGCAGATGACCCACAGCACCGGCAAGACCGTACATGGTGGGACCTTAATGCTCTCAGCCGGTTTGAAAGAAACATGATCACTTCTCGTCTACAAGCGGTGGAAGGGAGGATTCCACTGCTGCAAGTGGATACCCGGTCGGAATATGGATGTTGCCGTCGGTGGCTCGGCACGAACCTGAGTGCCAGACCCTGCCCTGAGGTTCCTGTGCCTGTCGCTCAGGAATGGCTGAACCAACAGGTCGGCAAACGTGACGGGTAGCGTTGCCTTTGCGATGTTCACATGAGATTAAGTCGCCTCAAAGCAGCCCCGGAAAGGACGACCCGATGAACTCAGACAATGACAATTCCCAGGACAGCGGCGACGCACCGGCCATTTTCATCATTATCGGTCAGGTCAGTCAGGAAAAGGGCGGCGACATGGCTCCAGTTCATGTCATGCTGGCAGCACCCGACGAGGACACCGCCGTCCGACTTTGTCTCGACGCACTATCGGCAAAGGGCTACGCCGAAGCAGACCTTGACCAGATCGGGTTGATGGGCGGCATGCCGGATGAAGAGCCTCATGCATCTGCCTATCAGGGCGCACTGGAAGGTGAAGTCGCCGTGGTCACCTTCGATCAGGCCGCGAACGGGCGGTAAACCCTCCACTGATCGCAATCGCCGTTCTCCTGCTTTCACTGAACGCAAAAGGCCGCCCCGAAAGGCGGCCTTTTTAGTATCTATAGCCAATCTGCCTATTCGGCAGGTGTCGGCTCTTCCTTGGCCATGTCGGTCAACATCGGTGCGGCTGTTTCCGCGCCCGAGGTCTTGCGACGCTCGTCAAGGATCAGATCGTCGCGCGATGTGGCGATCCGACGGATCAGGGTCATGGTACCGCCGGTACCGGCAGGAACAAGACGTCCGACGATGACGTTTTCCTTGAGACCCTGCAACGTGTCGACCTTGCCGGCAACTGCCGCCTCGGTGAGCACCTTGGTGGTTTCCTGGAACGACGCAGCCGAGATGAACGACGGTGTCTGCAGCGACGCCTTGGTGATGCCGAGCAGAACCGGCACGCCGTAGGCTGGCTTCTTGCCGACTTCGACCAGACGGTCGTTGGCGTTGTCGAGTTCGATCTGGTCGACATTGTCACCGACGATATAGACGGAGTCACCGGAGTCGGTGATTTCCACCTTCTGCAGCATCTGACGAACAATCACTTCGATGTGCTTGTCGTTGATCAGAACGCCCTGCAACCGGTAGACTTCCTGGATCTCGTTGACGAGGTAGGACGCGAGAGCCTCCACGCCCTTGATCGCCAGGATGTCGTGCGGCGCCGGATTGCCGTCGAGGATGTAGTCGCCCTTTTCGATGTAGTCGCCATCCTGAAGGTGGAAGGGCTTCCCCTTCGGAATCAGATACTCGACAGGTTCGAGACCATCTTCAGCAGGCTCGATCTGGATGCGGCGCTTGTTCTTGTAGTCGCGGCCGAAGCGGATGGTACCATCGATCTCTGCGATGATGGCGTGATCCTTCGGACGACGAGCTTCGAACAGTTCCGCAACCCGCGGCAGACCACCGGTGATGTCCTTGGTCTTGGCGCTTTCGAGAGGGACACGGGCAAGAACGTCACCCTGGCTGACCTTGGAGCCGGGTTCGACCGACAGAATGGCATCCACCGACAGCTGGAAGCGAGCTTCACCGCCACGGGCCAGCTTGGCAATCTCGCCATCCTTGCCCTTGATGACAATCGCAGGCTTGAGATCGATACCGCGTGGCGTCGAGCGCCAGTCGATAACCTGACGCTTGGTGATGCCGGTTGCTTCGTCTGTGGCTTCGAGAACCGAGATACCGTCGACGGCATCTTCGAATTCCACGGTGCCTTCGACTTCCGTCAACATCGGACGTGTGTACGGGTCCCACTCTGCAAGACGCTGTCCGCGTTTGACCGCATCGCCGTCATCGACATAGATCTTGGAGCCGTAAGCGACACGCTGCGACGAGCGCTCGGTGCCGGCTTCATCCAGGATCTGGACAGCCATGCTGCGGCCCATGGCAATCAGGTTGCCATCGGAGTTGCGCAGCATGTTGCGGTTCTTGATGCGGACGGTACCCTCATAGGAGGCTTCCAGGAACGATTGGTCAACCACGGTGGCGGTGCCGCCAAGGTGGAATGTACGCATCGTCAGCTGGGTGCCCGGCTCACCGATCGACTGCGCAGCGATAACGCCGACAGCTTCACCGATGTTGACCGGAGTACCGCGTGCAAGGTCACGACCGTAGCAGGTTCCGCAGATCCCGGTCTGGATATCGCAGGTCAGCGGCGAACGGATACGGATCGACTGAATGCCCGCAGCCTCGACGTCGACCACCTGTGCTTCATCAATCATGGAGCCGGCCTTGACGATAAGCTCGCCGGTGACCGGGTGATTGATGTCGTCAAGCGTGGTGCGGCCAAGGATACGCTGACCAATGGACGCCACAACCTGTCCGGCATCAACGATGGCAGTCATCGTCAGACCTTCGGTCGTGCCGCAATCGACGTGGGTGACGATGCAATCCTGTGCAACGTCCACCAGACGACGGGTCAGGTAACCCGAGTTCGCGGTCTTGAGCGCGGTGTCGGCGAGGCCCTTACGTGCGCCGTGAGTCGAGTTGAAGTACTCGTTCACGGTCAGGCCTTCCTTGAAGTTCGAGATGATCGGCGTCTCGATGATTTCACCCGACGGCTTGGCCATCAGGCCGCGCATGCCGCCCAACTGACGCATCTGGCTCGGTGAACCACGTGCGCCGGAATGGCTCATCATGTAGATCGAGTTCATCTGCTTCTGGCGGCCGTTTTCGTGGAACTCCACGGACTTGATGCGGGCCATCATTTCGTCGGCGACCTTTTCGGTCGCCTTGCCCCAGGCGTCGACAACCTTGTTGTACTTTTCGCCCTGGGTGATGAGACCCTCATTGTACTGCTGCTCGTATTCCTTCACCAAAGTGTCGGTATCGCCGACGATCTTGGCCTTGGAATCCGGGATCACCATGTCGTCCTTGCCGAACGAAATGCCGGCGCGGCAGGCATGACCGAAGCCGAGCTGCATGATGCGGTCGCAGAATATGACCGTGTCCTTCTGACCGCAGTGGCGGTAGACGGTGTCGATCATCCGGGAAATGTTCTTCTTGGTCATTTCCTGGTTGCAGATGTCGAACGGCACGTTGACGTTCTTCGGCAGAAGCTCGCCAATGATCATGCGGCCTGGCGAGGTTTCGAAGATCTTCGAAACCGGGTTGCCTTCGGCGTCAACCGTCTTGAACCGGCCGCGGATCTTGGTGTGCAGGGTGACAACCTTGCTTTCCAGCGCATGGTGCAGTTCGCCCATGTCGGAGAACACCATGCCCTGGCCCGGCTCGTTCTCAGCCTGGATCGAGAGATAGTAGAGACCCAGAACCATATCCTGTGACGGAACGATGATCGGCGCGCCGTTGGCAGGGTGCAGGATGTTGTTGGTCGACATCATCAGCACGCGGGCTTCAAGCTGGGCTTCAAGCGACAGCGGCACGTGAACAGCCATCTGGTCGCCGTCAAAGTCGGCGTTGAAGGCCGTGCAGACGAGCGGGTGCAGCTGGATGGCCTTGCCTTCGACCAGGGTAGGTTCGAAAGCCTGGATACCCAGACGGTGAAGCGTCGGCGCGCGGTTGAGCAGAACCGGATGCTCGCGGATGACCTCGTCGAGGATATCCCAGACTTCCGGCTTTTCCTTTTCCACCAGCTTCTTGGCCTGCTTGACGGTGGACGAATAGCCCTTGGCGTCAAGACGCGCGTAGATGAACGGCTTGAACAGCTCGAGCGCCATCTTCTTCGGCAAGCCACACTGGTGCAGCTTGAGTTCCGGACCGGTCACGATGACCGAACGGCCGGAATAGTCGACGCGCTTGCCGAGCAAGTTCTGACGGAAACGGCCCTGCTTGCCCTTGAGCATGTCGCTCAAAGACTTCAGAGGACGCTTGTTGGCGCCAGTGATCGTGCGGCCGCGACGGCCGTTGTCGAACAGGGCGTCTACGGCTTCCTGCAGCATCCGCTTTTCGTTGCGGATGATGATGCCAGGCGCACGCAGTTCGATGAGCCGCTTGAGACGGTTGTTGCGGTTGATGACGCGACGATAGAGATCGTTCAGGTCGGACGTTGCAAAACGGCCACCATCGAGCGGAACCAGCGGACGCAGATCCGGCGGGATCACAGGAACGACCTTCATGATCATCCATTCCGGACGGTTGCCGGAATCGAGGAAGCTTTCGACGATCTTGAGGCGCTTCATCAGCTTCTTGGACTTCAGTTCCGAAGTCGTTGTGGCAAGCTCTGTGCGCAGTTCGCCGGCGATGCGCTCGAGATCCATCGAGGCCAGCATCTCATAGATGGCTTCCGCGCCGATCATGGCGGTGAAGCTGTCTTCGCCAAACTCGTCAACAGCGACCATGTAGTCTTCTTCAGAGAGAAGCGAGTTCTCCTTGAGCGACGTCAGGCCAGGTTCGGTGACGATGTAGTTCTCGAAATACAGGACCCGCTCGATATCCTTGAGCGTCATGTCCATCAGCGTACCGATGCGTGACGGCAGCGACTTCAGGAACCAGATATGTGCAACCGGTGCTGCGAGCTCGATGTGGCCCATGCGCTCACGGCGAACGCGCGACAGCGTGACTTCAACGCCGCACTTTTCGCAGATGACACCCTTGTACTTCATGCGCTTGTACTTGCCGCACAGGCATTCGTAATCCTTGATCGGACCAAAGATGCGGGCGCAGAACAGACCGTCGCGCTCCGGCTTGAAGGTACGATAGTTGATCGTTTCGGGCTTTTTGATTTCACCGAAAGACCAGGAAAGAATCTTCTCGGGGCTGGCGATCGAAATCCGGATGGAATCGAACGTCTGCGCCGGGACGGCGTTGTTGAAAAGATTCATGACCTCATGGTTCATGCCTGTCTCCTTTTAGGGCTGTTCGCCCTTGGCTTGCGACGGCGCCGGTCTAGACCGGCAACAGGCCATCGCCTGAAATTTGTGTTTACCACGTCAAACGCGGATACAATCCCCTGCCCGCTCACTGCGATCAGGAAGACGGCGCGAGGGATTTTGTCCCCCGCGCCTTCCAGGCTTTATTCAGCCGCGTCCGGAAGTTCATCCGGCTCTGCGATACCGTCGATCTTGTTCGATTCCAGCTCGACATTGAGACCAAGCGAACGCATTTCCTTGACGAGAACGTTGAAGCTCTCCGGAATGCCTGCCTCGAAGGTGTCGTCGCCACGAACGATGGCTTCGTACACCTTGGTGCGGCCTGCTACGTCGTCCGACTTCACAGTCAGCATTTCCTGCAGGGTGTAGGCGGCACCATAGGCTTCCAGAGCCCAGACCTCCATTTCCCCGAAGCGCTGACCACCGAACTGCGCCTTGCCACCCAGCGGCTGCTGAGTCACGAGCGAATACGGTCCAATCGAACGCGCATGGATCTTGTCGTCGACCAGGTGGTTGAGCTTGAGCATGTAGATATAGCCCACGGTCACCGGACGGTCGAAGGTCTCGCCGGTACGCCCGTCATAGAGCGTCGACTGACCCGAGACATTCAAACCCGCCTGAGCAAGCATGATGTTGATGTCGGCCTCAACCGCGCCGTCGAAAACCGGCGTCGCGATGGACACGCCGCGGCGTGTCTGCTCTGCCAGACGGACGATCGATGGATCATCATACTGCTTGATCGGTTCGCCCTTAGGCCCCGTGCCGATGACGCTGTCGATGGTGTCACGCAGCGGCTGGATATCTCCACCCTCATTGTAAGCATCAAGCATGGCGCCGATCTGCTTGCCCATACCGGCGCAAGCCCAACCCAGATGGGTTTCAAGGATCTGTCCGACATTCATGCGCGACGGCACGCCCAACGGATTGAGCACGATGTCGACATGGGTTCCGTCTTCGAGGAACGGCATGTCTTCGCAAGGCAGAATGCGGGAAACCACACCCTTGTTGCCGTGACGGCCGGCCATCTTGTCGCCTGGCTGGATCTTGCGCTTCACAGCGACAAAGACCTTGACCATCTTCATGACGCCTGGCGGCAGTTCATCGCCGCGCTGGACCTTCTCGACCTTGTCCATGAAACGGCTTTCCAGCAGCTTCTTGGAGTCGTCGTACTGGGCCCGCAGCGCTTCGATTTCGCCCTGCAGCTTTTCGTCCTCGACAGCAAACGTCCACCATTGCGACCGCGGATACTCGCTGATGTTTTCGGAACTGACTTCCGATCCCTTCTTGAAGCCCTTTGGTCCGGCAATTGCGGCCTTGCCCACCAGCATGTCTGAAAGACGGCCATAGACGTTGCGGTCAAGAATTGCCTGTTCGTCGTCACGGTCCTTGGCGAGACGCTCGATTTCCTCGCGCTCGATGGCCATGGCACGTTCGTCCTTTTCAACGCCGTGGCGGTTGAAAACACGAACTTCAACGATGGTGCCGTAGGTTCCTGGCGGCATCCGCATCGAGGTGTCGCGGACGTCGGAAGCCTTCTCACCGAAGATGGCGCGCAGAAGCTTCTCTTCCGGCGTCATCGGGCTTTCACCCTTCGGCGTGATCTTGCCAACGAGAATGTCGCCCGGCGCCACTTCGGCACCGATGTAGACAATACCGGCCTCGTCGAGGTTGCGAAGTGCTTCTTCCGAAACGTTCGGAATGTCGCGGGTGATCTCTTCCGGTCCAAGCTTGGTGTCACGCGCCATCACTTCGAACTCATCGATGTGGATGGAGGTGAAAACGTCGTCAGAGACGATGCGCTCGGAAAGAAGGATCGAGTCCTCGTAGTTGTAGCCGTTCCAGGGCATAAACGCGACCAGCACGTTGCGGCCAAGAGCCAGATCACCCAGATCAGTCGACGGACCGTCAGCGATGATGTCGCCCTTGTTCAAGACGTCACCCACGGTGACCAGCGGACGCTGGTTGATGCAGGTGTTCTGGTTGGAACGCTGGAACTTCTGCAGCCGGTAGATATCAACGCCCGAACGCGATGCTTCCATGTCCTCGGTGGCACGGATAACGATACGGGTCGCATCAACCTGGTCGACAACGCCGCCGCGGCGGGCCGCGATGGCCGCACCGGAGTCACGGGCCACGATCGGCTCCATGCCGGTGCCCACAAACGGAGCCTCGGCGCGGACCAGAGGAACCGCCTGACGCTGCATGTTCGATCCCATCAACGCGCGGTTGGCGTCATCGTTCTCGAGGAACGGGATCAAGGCTGCAGCGACCGACACCAGCTGGCGTGGCGACACGTCCATAAGGTCGATATTGTCGCGCGGGGTCATCATCACGTCGCCGGAATGGCGGCAGACAACGAATTCGTCGACAAGCTGACCATCTTCGCTGAGTTCGGCATTTGCCTGGGCAACGAAGTATTTCGCTTCTTCCATCGCAGACAGATAGATCACTTCCTTGGTGACCTTGCCATCGGCGAGCTTGCGATAGGGGCTTTCGATGAAGCCATACTTGTTGACGCGGGCGAAGGTAGCCAGCGAGTTGATCAGACCGATGTTCGGGCCTTCCGGCGTTTCAATCGGGCAGATACGACCGTAGTGGGTCGGGTGCACGTCGCGGACTTCGAAGCCGGCGCGCTCACGGGTAAGACCACCAGGTCCAAGCGCCGAAAGACGGCGCTTGTGGGTGATCTCGGAGAGCGGGTTGACTTGGTCCATGAACTGCGACAGCTGCGAGGAGCCGAAGAATTCACGCACCGCAGCCGCTGCCGGCTTGGCGTTGATCAGATCCTGCGGCATCACAGTGTCGATTTCGATCGACGACATGCGTTCCTTGATGGCGCGCTCCATGCGGAGCAGGCCAAGACGGTACTGGTTTTCCATCAACTCGCCAACCGAACGCACACGGCGGTTGCCGAGGTTGTCGATGTCGTCGATTTCGCCCTTGCCATCGCGAAGCGCGACGAGTGTCCGGACGACAGCGATGATGTCTTCCTTGCGCAGAACGCGCACGGTGTCTTCAGCATCGAGATCAAGACGCATGTTCATCTTGACGCGACCAACAGCCGACAGGTCGTAGCGTTCTGAATCAAAGAACAGCGAGTTGAACATCGCTTCAGCCGAATCGATGGTCGGCGGCTCACCTGGGCGCATGACGCGGTAGATGTCGAACAGCGCTTCCTGGCGGGACGTGTTCTTGTCCGCTGCAAGCGTGTTGCGGATATAGGCGCCGATATTGATGTGATCGATATCAAGAATCTTGATGTCGTCGTAGCCGGCCTCGATCAGATCGATCAGGTTGCCCTTGCGCTCGCCGCTCTTGGCGTCGACCGAAAATTCCAGCTCATCACCGGCCTCGAGATAGACTTCACCAGTCTCGGGGTTGACGATGTCTTCAGCCAGATAGGTACCAACCATGTCTTCATCGGTGGCCTTGATCGACTTGACGCCCTTCTCGACGAGCTGCTTGAGCAGGCGCGGAGTGAGCTTCTTGCCGGATTCGACAACCACTTCGCCGGTATCGGCGTCGATCATGTCGGCCATGGCCTTCTGACCCTTGAGGGTCTCGGGCTGGAACGGAATCCGCCAGCCTTCACCATCACGCGCATAGATCGAGTGGGTGTAGAAGGTCGACAGGATTTCTTCGGCGTCCATGCCGAGGGCCATCAGCAACGACGATGCCGGGATCTTGCGGCGACGGTCGATACGGGCGTGGACGATGTCCTTGGCGTCAAATTCGATGTCGAGCCAGGAACCACGATATGGAATGACGCGCGCCGCGAACAGCAACTTGCCCGACGAATGGCTCTTGCCCTTGTCGTGATCGAAGAACACGCCCGGCGAACGGTGCATCTGGGACACGATAACGCGCTCGGTACCATTGACAATAAAGGTACCGTTGTCGGTCATGAGCGGCATGTCGCCCATGTAAACGTTCTGTTCCTTGATGTCCTTGATCGACTTGGCGCCTGTATCCTCATCAATATCGAACACGATCAGACGCAGCGTCACCTTGAGCGGCGCTGCGTAAGTCAGATCGCGCTGACGGCACTCTTCGGTGTCGAACTTGGGATTTTCGAATTCGTAGGACACGAATTCCAGCATCGCGCTGCCTGAGAAATCGGAAATCGGGAAAACCGATTTGAAAACTGATTGCAGTCCTTCGTCGAGACGGCCACCAACTGGCTCGTCAACCATAAGGAACTGGTCGTAGGACGCCTTCTGAACCTCGATGAGGTTCGGCATCTCCGCCACTTCCGGGATTTTTCCGAAGATCTTGCGTACGCGCCTGCGACCATTAAAAGAGAGGGTCTGAGCCATCGTCGCTCCTTGTCAATTTGCATCCGGGCCTGCAACAGACGAACGCCGCTGGCCAAGCGACTCCGTCATATAAATGAACTCGTTCAATCTCGTCTCAATTCCCAAACGGCGCGGCCGGAGTGCCTGGCGGTCTGGTTCAAGACTATCCTTTTGAAGAACCCATTACCCAAAAGCCGTTTTCAGGCTTTTGGGTAATCCGTTCACCAGCAAATACATCCGGGGGCGAGGCAGCCCCGCCCCCGGATGCGAAAGCGTCTTACTTGACGGTGACCTTGGCGCCAGCGTCTTCCAGCTTCTTTTTGATGTCTTCAGCTTCGCCCTTGGAAATGCCTTCCTTGACAGCCTTCGGAGCAGCTTCGACCAGATCCTTGGCTTCCTTGAGGCCGAGACCAGTGATAGCACGGACTTCCTTGATGACGTTGATCTTGTTTGCGCCGGCTTCGGCGAGGATCACGTCGAATTCAGTCTGTTCTTCAGCAGCTTCAGCAGGAGCAGCAGCAGCAGCAGCGGCAGCAGCCGGTGCAGCGGCGGACACGCCCCAAGTTTCTTCAAGCATCTTCGAAAGCTCAGCAGCTTCCATGACGGTCAGGGCGGAAAGTTCTTCCACGATCTTGGCGAGATTTGCCATATTCATATTCCTTGTATTCGGTTCGAACCGGTTTTGACTTGTTATGCGAAGACCTGCCTATGCAGCCTCGTCCTTGCGGGCATATGCGCCGATGACACGCGCGACGGAACCCGCCGGTGCGTTGACGATCTGGGCAATGCGCGTTGCTGGCGTGACAATCATGCCAAGCAGCTTTGCGCGCAGCTCGTCGAGCGATGGGAGCGTGGCCAAAGCCTTGACCCCGTCGGCGTCGAGCATTGTTGACCCCATCGCGCCACCAAGGATGACCAGCTTGTCGCTGACCTTGGTGAACTCGACAGCAATTTTCGGAGCAGTCACCGGATCATCGCAATATACGATGAGCGTCTGACCGGTGAAGAGATCTGCGACCCCTTCGGACTCCGTGCCCTGAAGAGCGATTTTGGCAAGGCGGTTCTTCGCGACCTTGACGGTGCCGCCAGCCGAGCGCATGCGCGACCGAAGGTCGTTCATTTGCGCAACTGTCAGACCGGCGTAGTGGGCCACGACAACCGAACCGGCGTTGGTGAAAACACCGTTCAGTTCCGCGACGAAATCGCGTTTTTCCGCTCTATCCACTGCGTTTCTCCAGTTGGCAGATGATGCATGCATCACCCGCCGGGTTTGCCTTTGCCGCCAGGGATTCTCATCGAACCCACAAGCGACGCTTGAGGATCCTGTCCCCTTACGCCGGAACCGATTGACGGTAGCGGCACAAGGCAAGCGAGGTTCGAACCGTTGGAGCTTTCACTCCTGAAAACGGATCTTACCCGTCTCATGCAGGTGATAAATTAAGGTGAACCAACAAAGGCGCACCACCCGCAATCTCGGACAGGGAGCCCGGAGTTTCCTCCGGACCTTTCCGGCCCGAAGGCCGAAAACTAAAGAAAACCGGACGGAAATCCGGTTTTCCAAATTTGCTAAATCAGGCGACGTTAAGCGTCGACGGATCAATCTTGAGGCCAGGGCCCATGGTCGAGGAAATAGCCACGCGCTTGACGTAGTTACCCTTGGCACCGGCAGGCTTTGCCTTGATGACCGCATCCGCAAAAGCGCGAATGTTTTCTTCAATCTTGTCGGAGCCGAATGAGGCCTTGCCGATACCGGCATGGACAATGCCAGCCTTCTCGACGCGGAACTCGACAGCGCCACCCTTGGATGCGTTGACCGCAGCGGTCACGTCCATGGTCACGGTGCCGACCTTCGGGTTCGGCATCATGCCGCGAGGGCCGAGAACCTTGCCGAGACGACCGACCAGCGGCATCATGTCCGGCGTAGCAATACACCGGTCGAAATCGATGGTGCCAGCCTGCACGATATCGACGAGCTCTTCCGCACCGACGATATCGGCACCAGCTGCACGGGCTTCGTCAGCCTTGTCGCCACGGGCGAACACGGCGACGCGGACGGTACGACCGGTTCCGTTGGGCAGGTTGACCACACCACGGACCATCTGGTCAGCGTGGCGCGGGTCGACGCCGAGGTTCATCGAGACTTCAATGGTCTCGTCAAACTTGGCGACAGCGCGTTCCTTGATCATAGAAACCGCTTCACCGAGCGAGTACTGCTTGTCACGATCAACGCCTTCGTTGACCTTCTGCATACGCTTTGCAATCTTTGCCATGGTCTTAGCCCGTCACTTCCAGGCCCATGGAGCGGGCGGAGCCCTCTACCATTGCCATCGCGCCTTCGATGTCGGCGGCGTTGAGATCCTTCATTTTTGCTTCGGCGATCGTGCGGACCTGGTCACGCGTGATCGAGCCTGCAACTTCCTTGCCCGGCGTCTTGGAGCCGGACTTGAGCTTGGCTTCCTTTTTCAGGAAGTAGCTCACAGGAGGCTTCTTCATCATGAAATTGAAGGACTTGTCCTGATAGTAGGTGATGACGACCGGAATCGGCATTCCCTTTTCCATTTCCTGGGTGGCGGCATTGAATCCCTTGCAGAATTCCATGATGTTGATGCCGCGCTGACCAAGTGCCGGACCAATCGGGGGCGACGGAGTCGCCGAACCGGCCGGAACCTGCAGCTTGAGTTGACCTGCAACTTTTTTAGCCATTGTTTCTCTGCCTCTTGTTACAGTGTTGCCTAAAGCACCACCTTTTGCCGGAAAACCGGCGGCTGCGGTTGCGTGGTTCGGTTCGACGGCCGGCTACAGCCCCTCGCCTCCCACGCGAATGCACCACCGGCCAAGCCGGCAATGCAAAAGCCCGTCCGCGCTCTCTTCACGAAAACGCAGGCCGGGCATTTTGTCGTCAGACCTTCTCGACCTGACTGTATTCGAGTTCAACCGGGGTTGCCCGACCGAAAATTGAAACCTCGACCTTGAGACGCGAACGCTCCTCGTCGACTTCCTGCACTGTCCCGTTGAACGATGCAAAAGGACCGTCGGATACCCGAACCTGCTCGCCAATCTCGAAAGCGATCGACGGCTTCGGCCGCTCGACACCTTCCTGAACCTGCATCAGAATACGTTCCGCTTCAGAATCAGGGATCGCAACAGGCTTGGAATCACTGCCCAGGAAACCGGTAACCTTCGGCGTGTTCTTGATCAGGTGAAACGCCTCGTCGGTCAGATCGGCGCGAACCATAACGTAACCGGGGAAGAACTTGCGCTCTGCATCCACCTTGCGGCCACGGCGCACTTCGACGACCTTCTCGACCGGTACGAGGATCTTCTCAAAGAGATGGCTCAAACCCTTCTGGCGAGCCTGTTCTTCAATCGAATCCGCTACCTTCTTCTCGAAGTTCGAGTAGGCGTGGACGATATACCAGCGTGCAGTCATGTTTTCCCCTGCCTCAAGCGCCAACGTTCAAGATGAGCCCGATCGCCCATCCCAAAGCCTGGTCGGCCGTAAAAAAGAAAATGGACGCAAGCAGCACCATGACGAGAACCATGATCGTCGAGATCGAGGTTTCACGGCGTGAAGGCCATTTCACTTTCGCAGTTTCGGACCGAACCTGCTGGAGGAATGTAAACGGATTTGTTTTGGATGCCATTGTATATCCACGCTTATACGGCGCGTAAAGCCGGTCTCCCAGCTCCACGCACCGCGTGTCTGTTAACGTCTACATAAAGCCCGATTCTTGAAATCACAAGAGGCGATCGCGCTTTTTTAATTTCACACCAGCAAACTGGCCCGAAGATTGCTAACCAAATCCACCGATCTGATCACCATCCCCGAACCAGCCAAACATGCGCCAAATCCGATTGACCGGACTGGCAGGGGCAGCAGGACTCGAACCTGCGACCTACGGTTTTGGAGACCGTCGCTCTACCAACTGAGCTATACCCCTAGGCCGGTGGCGGACCTGATAGCGTCAAAAGCAAGGGGAATGCAAGAAAGAAGTGACGCCAATCCGTGCGGGATCGTCTTTTTCTCGACAAAGGCCGATTCTGCGGTGCTCTCAGGCGGTTACATTCGCCACCCATCGGCCAGAGCGCCCCTGCCCGTCCGTTCAATCACCCTGCCTTCTGACGCTGAATGGCCGCATCAAACAGACAGTCTCTTTCTCAAGCTGCCCGCTCGAGTGCATCAATATCAGCGCTGGTGATGGTGTCGATGTGGCGTGAGACCTTCTCGATGTCCCAATCCACCAACTTGCCTTGAGCAGGCGCTGCACCACTTCGGCCGGAAAGCGATGCCGAAGCACGCGTCCAGGACTGCCCGCGACAATCGCGTAGTCGGGAACATCGCTGGTGACCACGGTGCGCGCGGCGATGATGGCGCCGTTGCCGATCTGAACGCCCGGCACCACTACCGATTCGAACCCCATCCAGACATCATTGCCGATGACAGCGTCTCACCTGTTGTCGAACGACGCAGCGTAACTGCCGATCAGTTCCGGGTTGAACTCGCCGAATGGGTATGTGGAAAACCCGTCCATGGCATGATTGGCGGAACTGGTGATGATACGGACGCCGTGGGCGATCTGGCAGAATTTGCCAATGGTGAGGCGCTCCGGCGCGCCCGGATAGAGGTCGGGCACGAGTGCGGACGCATAATCTGCGGGCGTTTCAAAGCCAGAATAATAGCTGTAGTCGCCGATTGCGATGTTTGGGGTGGTCGATCACCTAATTGCGGTGAACCGTTCCTGTATGGGGGGCTGCCGTCAGCAAGGATGATGGGATGACGCCAGGCGGCATCTTTTTCAACCCGGCGGCTTGGCGGGCGACCCAAGCGCACACTCCCGGTTCAGTCCTGTTCCCGGCGCATTTTCAAATGTGCACCTGAGTGTCGGTGGATCTCCACACTTGGCTTGCAGAGCCTTGAAGCCCACACATTTGCCTGTCGTGTTGATCCTGTATCCCGGCCCGCCCTTGCAGCCGCACCCCTTGCATGGCGGGCGATCGGGACACGAAGCAAAGGCATAGGGGACTTGCGTCAGCAAGCCACCCAAAGCGAGCGCGACAAGACCATATTTCCCCCAACGCAATTCTCGCCCCCCCAACCAAAGCCCCACCCTTCAACCTCGAGTATGCACGTGGCCCCGCCGGTCCACAACTCGGTTGCGTCATGGCCTGACATGGATCCAAAACAAAAACGCGACCCCGAAAGGTCGCGTTTTGCAGTGTCCAATCTTGCCGTCGGCAGCTTTCGCCATCGACATTCGATCATCGATTACTCGATGATCGTGGCGACGATGCCGGCGCCGACGGTGCGGCCGCCTTCGCGGATAGCGAAGCGCAGCTTTTCTTCCATCGCGATCGGCACGATGAGTGCCACTTCAGCCGAGATGTTGTCGCCTGGCATCACCATTTCAGTGCCTTCCGGCAGCGTCACAATGCCCGTCACGTCGGTCGTGCGGAAATAGAACTGCGGACGGTAGTTGGTGAAGAACGGCGTATGACGGCCACCCTCTTCCTTGGTCAGGATGTAGGCTTCTGCAGTGAACTTGGTGTGGGGCTTGACCGAACCAGGCTTGCAGAGGATCTGACCGCGCTCGACGTCTTCACGGCCAATGCCGCGAAGCAGTGCGCCGATGTTGTCGCCAGCCTGACCCTGATCGAGCAGCTTGCGGAACATTTCAACGCCGGTGCAGGTGGTCTTCTGGGTGTCGCGGATACCGACGATCTCGATTTCCTCGCCAACCTTGACAACGCCGCGCTCGACGCGACCGGTCACAACCGTACCACGACCCGAGATCGAGAACACGTCTTCGATCGGCATCAGGAACGGCATGTTGATCGGACGCTCAGGCGTCGGGATGTATTCGTCAACTGCGGCCATCAGAGCGCGGATCGCGTCTTCGCCCTGGGCCTTGTCGCCATCGTTGAGTGCGACCAGAGCCGAACCCTTGATGATCGGAATATCGTCGCCCGGGAAGTCGTAGGAAGACAGAAGTTCGCGAACTTCCATTTCAACGAGCTCGAGCAGCTCCTCGTCGTCAACCTGGTCGACCTTGTTCAGGAACACCACCAGCGAAGGAACGCCAACCTGACGGGCAAGCAGAATGTGCTCGCGGGTCTGGGGCATCGGGCCATCGGCAGCCGACACGACGAGAATGCCGCCGTCCATCTGCGCAGCACCGGTGATCATGTTCTTCACATAGTCGGCGTGGCCTGGGCAATCGACGTGGGCGTAGTGACGGTTTTCCGTCTCATACTCGACGTGAGCTGTCGAGATGGTGATGCCGCGTGCCTTTTCTTCAGGTGCTGCATCGATCTGGTCGTAGGCCTTGAATTCACCGAAATACTTGGTGATCGCAGCCGTCAGCGATGTCTTGCCGTGGTCAACGTGACCAATCGTGCCGATGTTAACGTGCGGCTTATTGCGCTCGAACTTACCCTTTGCCATCGTCCTGTATCCTGTAATTCTGTTGGCAGACTGTGGATCCGGAAGCGTTTGGCCCTGATCCCGCGAGAAGTTAACGCGACATAAGGCTTTCGATCTTGTTTCGCAAGAGCAAATCTTGATCCAGCAACAGCGTGGAAAATCACGCCCCTGACAGTAATTGCCTGCGGACACCGTCGCACTCAAACAGCACTTGGCGCCCTACTCCGACACGCGACCAGCCATTGATTCCCTGCTGCCAACCCTAGCCGCCCGGCTGATCCCGCAGCGCACGGATCTGCAGGCGGCACAACCCATTGGGCAAGACCAAGCGGGCGACAGAAAAGCCGCGCTGGTATGAATTCCGGTCAATCTTCGGGTGTTGGAAGCCAGTTCATTTTGGAGCGGGTAGAGGGAATCGAACCCTCGTATTCAGCTTGGAAGGCTGCTGCTCTACCATTGAGCTATACCCGCATCTATGACCCGCGACGGTGGTGGAGGGAGTTGGATTTGAACCAACGTAGGCGAAGCCAACGGATTTACAGTCCGTCCCCTTTAACCACTCGGGCATCCCTCCAGACCAGCCGTCAGGGTCATGCATCCAAGATGGACAGCCTGAAAACCTCAGGCATCGCGGGCCGGGCAATTGGTTGGAAAAGCCCCGTCCGCGGTCGGCGTTATGACGGCGTGTGGTTCCCGTGTCAACACGGATTGAGACAAAAACCGACAGTTCTTCAAGGCCCGTCTCCGGCGTGCGGCAGCGGACCCTTGCAGCACATCGCGAAAACCGCCGGGATGGTGCCAATTGCACCCTGCGGCAATTGGGGTATAAGCGCCCCATGAGCAAAGATGAAGATGCCGACGCGGCCGGTTCAAACCGCGATACCCATTATGCCAAGCTGCGCCGCGCCCACCGCGACGCCAAGCGGGACCAGCAGGGTCTGCCGCCGTCACAATCGCGCAGCAAGCGCGACCTGCCTGCGCGCAAGGGTGCGCTTTATGGTGAGCGCGTCGCGCCTGACACGATCTATCTCTATGGCCTGCACACGGTGCGCGCGGCGCTCGACAATGCATCGCGGCGCATCATCGGCATGAAGGCCACGCGCAATGCGCTGATGCGGCTCGAGATCGCGGAAGATGCTGAGCTGCCCTACCCGCTCGAACTGGTGAGCCCGCAGGAAATCGACCGACTGCTGGGCGATGACGCCGTGCACCAGGGCGTGCTGCTGGAAGCAGCACCTCTGACACCGCGACCGCTGTCAGCCCTTGGCGACACGAAGCTTCTGGTCATTCTCGATCAGGTAACCGACCCGCACAATGTGGGCGCAATCATGCGCTCCGCGGTGGCGTTCGGCGCAGGTGCGATTGTGACCACACAGCGCCACAGCCCGCAGGAATCAGGTGTGCTGGCCAAGGCAGCCTCAGGCGCGCTGGAGCTGATCGACCATATCGAGGTTCGCAACCTTGCCGCAGCAATCGAAGAGATCAAGGCGCAGGGTTTTGCGACCATCGGACTTGATTCGGAAGGCCCTGAGCCGATCGAGGCGGGGCTGACCGGTGACAGAATCGCACTGGTTCTTGGCGCCGAGGGCAAGGGACTGCGCCAGAAGACGCGCGAAACGGTCGACATTCTGACCCGTCTCGACATGCCCGGCGCAATCAAATCGCTTAATGTGTCCAATGCCACGGCCATCGCGCTTTATGCCGCGCAGCAGTATCTGACCCGGCAGGACCGGGGCTGATAAAGCGGTTTGCGGGCGTTCACACGCGCTCCTGGACCGTTCAGCTTTGGGACAATTGCCTGCCTGCTGAACGGAAAGACGGCTGATCACACGATTTTCACTTTACAGGCGCGATCAGTATGCTATCCGCATCCCCGCTGCCCTTGTAGCTCAGTTGGTAGAGCACCTGATTTGTAATCAGGGGGTCGCGGGTTCGAATCCTGCCGGGGGCACCACTAATTTGCGTTATTGCATTGAAAAGCCGTCGTAATCTGAAAAGGATTGCGGCGGCTTCTTACTTTTTTTCTTACTTTAATGAAACGGGAAGCATCAATCCCGCCGTATTGGTTCCGATAAGAATCGGATGGAAAAGCGGCCCCGCCGATCAGCAAATCAAGGAAGGCAAATATGCGCTCAAATGGACGTGGCTCTCGTGCATGCGCTTTGCGGCGAACGAAGTCCGTCTTCAGCTTCACGCGCTGGCCTACAACCTTGCCAACTTCCTGTGCACGCTGGCACCCCCCGAAGCCATCGAGCGGTGGTCGCTGACCAGTCTCCGGGAACGGCTGATCAATGCCGGCGTCCGGCTTGTGCGAAACGCCCGCTACGCCGTCTTCCAGATGGCCGAGGCGGCGCTGCCGCGGCAAGTGTTCGCCGGCATCCTTGTTCTATCACCGGGCTGCGCGATCCGGCTTCAGGAACAGCATGCGCATGACCGGGCACGCAGCCAAATCCGCGATATCCGACGCTCGCGACGGGAAAGCTTTGTCCGGCGCATGGTCAAATCACGCCGCTGACTGCCAAGAGAACCGACTTGGCCGTGCCAGCGCCAAAGTGCAGCAGCCAAAGCGAACCACAGCCGGAAAAGAGCTTGGAGAACCGCTATTGGTGCTCTTACCATGCCAAAAGGCAATCCAAATGGGGAATGTCGGCTAAACGTAAAAACCCGGACAGTGCTGCCCGGGCTTTTTTGTCCGTCCTGACATCCGTCGCGTCAGTTGAGGAGGAAGATGCCGAGCAACGGGCGCTTGATGCCCAGCTTCTTTTCCATGGTGCGGATCGTGCGCTTGGAGTGCTTGATGTTGCGCTCGACCGATTTGATCTCGGCTAGGTGTTTGCGAACGTCGGAATTCTTCTTCCAGACCTTTGTCTTGCGCTCCCTTTCGAGCCTTTTGAGTTCCTTTTCGAGGTGCACCACGGTCTTCCTGGCATCGTTCAGGCGTTTCCTGTCCTTGGCCGTCTGCTTCGCCTTCTTGGCCTCGGCCTGGGCTTTCGCCTTGGCCTTTTTCTTCTCAGCCTGCTCGGCCCGCCGTTCCGCGCCGCGCTGCTTGAACGTCTTTTTCGCCTTCTTGGTCGCAGACGACTGGATTTCGCTCAGCGGTGGGCCGCCGCCGTCATTCGCCATTGCGGGGGCGGCAAACTGAATGCCGGCAACGGCGATGGCAAAAGCGAGAGCGGTTTGTGCAATTCGCTTGGCGATCATGGCGTGTCCCCTTCTTCGTTCCTTTGTGAGTCCTGAGGACCGTTGCAATCCTGTCATTGGGTCTTCTGGACTGATCATCTCATCCCTGCCTTCTGTCGTTGCGATACCAGATACTGGTCCACCGGTACTGACGCGTAATCATCAGATGTGATGAGCCGCCAATAACTGACCGACATGGTTCGAACGACCAAAAAGCGTTCAAACGGCCTGGTGAAGTTTCCGCATTAAAGTGAAGTCCGCTTTGCGCGCGTATTGGGCCCCTAATTGCGCATCGCCGCTATTTACCGTTATTAAACGGATCAAGGAGAGGTTGCCGTGTCCTTGGTGGCGTGGCGGCTTTGTTTTGCGTTCCGCTGCCGCCAAGGGAATTTCGACCCCAATTTTTCGATGACCAGCGCCATTGCCCAAGGCCCGGACTTGCGTTCGAGCACGCTTTGCTTGGAACTGAAAGGACCGCCGTGACGGAAGGTTCCAGCAATGATACGCGAAGCAATTTTGATTGCAGGGGCGACTATTGTCGGGAATGTCGTTTCTGTTGCAGCACAAATAGATCCTGACCTTGATCAAACAGGTAAATATGCAGGTGTTTATCTCTGTCTGCCTGAAGCAACTGGTGGCGTTTGGTATGATGATAAGTCGAATAAATGGCTGGGTGTAAAATTCACGCTGGACAATGAGAGAATCCTTTTCAAGATTAAAAAAGGTGAAACGATCGAGAAAATTACATTTTTGGGGAGAAAGACAACAACATTGGGCTATTCTGTTAAACTTGGGTCCGTGGGTAGCTTGGAAGAAAATGGATGTTACCGCTGGGAGGAATTTCGTAGCGCTCTAGTACCAATTTCGAATGAAGGATTTTTTCGCTGCACAAGTAATGTACTCGATTACACATTGAACCTCGACACAATGCGCTATTTGGCTGTTTTTGCGTACGGCTTTGTGGACGGGCGGGATAATAACAATAGCACGCCGTCAATTACCGCCGGTAAGTGCTCGAAAATTAGTGATTGATGGGCACCCATTTCTAGCAGCGGCAATCCATCCCAAGCTCATCATTCATTGGGCAGAAAAGTTCCTGCCGGGGCACCATTTTCTTGAAATTGCATTTTGAACTTTACGACTGATTGGACTTGCACTCCATCGGGTCGGTCGTAACGACAGGTTCCGGTGATCGCTGCTGGCAGGACGCCGGGCGGCCAAGCGAACGCTAGCGACAATCACTCATGTCGACGTTCTTGTGTTGCTTCGGGAGGTAGACCAAGCCCGCCTGGGTAAAGGTACAGGTGAACCGCCGCCCTGCATGCCTGGCGAGGTCTCGGTACTCCTCCTTGTTGTCCTTTTCCCATTTTGTGGCTCGAATGTTGTAGTGACCCGGTTCGCTTTTCTTGTAGCATTTGAGCGTCGCGTATTTCTTGCCGCTGATGGCTCCGGCCGTAATCGTGCACACGCCCCTGAAGGAAATCGTGTCGGCGGTGGCGGTCAGGCCTGAAAGCAACAGCGTCGCTGCGGCCAGAACGGATCTACTCTTCATTGTCAGTCTCTTTCCTGCTTGTTGCCCTCCCACACTAAATTCGATCGCGCGTCCGTAAAGCCAAAATTGAGCCGATGTCTCGATTATGGACATTAAGCATCGGAAATACCCCCATAATTTATGTGGTTATTTCCCGCTTCTGGAACCTCCCCTCTGCTCAGCGGAGGTGACCACCCAGCAGGCGGTCGATGGGGGCGAAGTCATCGGTTAGAATTGCAGGCGCGCTTTTGGCGACCAGACCGTCGGTAAAACTCTTCGCCATGGCAGCAAAGCGTGTCTGTTCGGGGGCTGCTGCCGTGACCACGGAGAAGTCTGTCGGTCGGTCTGCGGCGACCAGAACGAAGACCCTTTGCTCACCCGGGGTGGGCAGGCTTTGCTCGGTCCAGATCTCGACGCTTGCGAACACGGAATTAAGCGTCGCTGTGATGGCGCTGAGCGCCTGCAGCCGGTCGGGGAAATCAATGACATTCATCAGGAAGATGCCGTCGTCGGAGAGCCGCGAGCGGACCAGCCGGAAAAACTCCTGCGTGATCAGATGCGGCGGGATGGCAATATCGCCGAACGCATCCCCGACAATGACATCATAGCGTGCGTCTGGTCGCCTATGTAGAGCGACGCGGGCGTCTTCGTTGAGGATGGTCATGCTTGCGGGCTCAAGCCAGAAATCACGCACCGCGGTGCTGGTCACCTGCGGATCGATCTCGGCAACGGTAATCGGCCCGGTGTTCCGGTCGGCCCATGCGCGCGGCACGGAAAAAGTGCCGCCGCCGATGAAGAATGCGGAAAAAGGGCCTGGCTCCAGCCGTCCCCGCGCGATCTCATCGAACATCGCGGTGAATTCGGAGAACATCGTCCGCGGCAGGTCGCGGGCGCTGGTGCCATGTGACAGGTGATCGAGCACCAGACGCCTGACGGGCGAGCCCGAATCAGCCGAAACATCGAGAACCCGGATGCAAAAATACTGGCTTTCCGTGGTGCAGCTCGACAGGCGCGTGAGTGAGAGCGTGCCCAAGCCGATAACCAGCACCGAGGCCATGAGCGCCACCACCTTATGTTTGATGGGGCGGGCGAGCCAGAACAGAAGCGCCGCAGCAGACAGATAGATCGCGGTGACGATGGCAAGCGTCAGCGACGTGCCTAGCCACGGGATGAAGACAAACCCCGCAAGCAGCGTTCCCGCAATCGCACCCACCGCGCCGGCAGCAAACATGGCACCAAGCGACCGACCGGATTGGGCTTCCTGCTGCATCACGGCAATCTGCGCCAGAACCGGCGCGGGCACTCCGGCAAACAGCGACGGCAAAAAAAACACGCCGGCTGTGAGGATCACGATGTTCCAGACCGGATGCTCCACTGCAGCCAGAACAGGCCCGCCGATCAGGCGGAGCACCAGAAGCGCCGCAGCCGTGGAGATTGCTGCAGCCAACATCACCCAGGCGGTATGGGACAGCGCCTGCCTGGCCGGACGTTCAGCGATATGGCCACCCCACCAGTGTCCGGCTGAAAAGCCAGCCAGCACCACGGCAATGATCGATGTCCAGGTGTAGAGCGACATGCCGACATAGGGCGCAAGCATCCGGCCTGCGACGATTTCAACCACCAGACTGACGCCTGACACCGCAGCCTGCAGGGCAACAAGGAGCCAGAGCGGCACGTGAGTTTGGGGCATCCGCATCCTCCTGCTCCCGGATCAAAAGATGCCGGCATCTTTAGCCTGCCTCAGCCGCAAGACAAGCCATCGATGAAACAGCCAGGGGATTGATCGACAGCAATGTTTCATCTGCTTCAACGGTGTAATCGTGATGTATTCGAGAAGCCCTCCCCCAGACGGATTTCCCTGGATCCGAAGACATTCGGGCGAAAAGACAGAACCACAGGGCGTGCGTATCGACGCAGCGTCCACCCACAAGAGGACGGCATTTCACGTGAGAGATTTTCTTCAGGACCGTTTGAAGGTCGCGCTTCTGGCGATTTCACTCACGGGCCTTGTTGCGGGCCTTGGGCTCAGCCTTGCCGGTCTGCCGCAAGCCGCCCATCTTGCCTGGTCTGCCGGTGTCATTCCTGTCCTGCTCGGACTTGTTATCGAAATCTTCAGGAGCCTGAGACAGGGAGAAGTCGGCCTCGACATCGTTGCCGCACTCTCGATGACGGCCGCACTGCTGTTTAACGAGACGCTGGCTGCGGCCGTTGTCGCGGTGATGTATTCGGGCGGAACATTTCTCGAAAGTTTTGCCGAGGGGCGTGCACGGCGCGAGATGAGCAATCTGTTGTCCCGGGTTCCGCGCACCGCCTCGCGGCGTCTTGATGACACTGTCGAGGAAGTGCCTCTGGACCAGATCGAACCGGGGGATCTGTTGCTGATCCGACAAGGCGATGTGGCGCCAGTCGACGGTACCCTCGCCAGCGATCAGGCAATGCTTGACCAGTCAGCCCTGACTGGAGAATCGCTGCCGGTATGGCTCGACCGGGATTGCGAAGTTATGAGCGGCTCGACCAATGCCGGCGAAGCCTTTGATCTCAGGGCGACACGCCAGGCCAAGGACAGCACCTATGCCGGCATCGTCAGGCTGGTGGAAGCTGCGCAGAACTCGAAAGCGCCGATGGCACGAATGGCGGACCGGTTTTCTCTGGGATTCCTTTTCGTCACCGTCGTCATCGCCGTCGCAGCCTGGTGGTTCACGGGCGATCCGATCCGCGCAGTTGCCGTTCTGGTCGTGGCCACCCCCTGCCCGTTGATCCTGGCTGTTCCTGTCGCATTGGTCGCAGGTCTTTCCCGCGCCGCGCATTTTGGCGTCCTGATCAAGGGCGCAAAGCCGCTTGAGGCGCTGGCACGGATCAAGACGCTGATCCTCGACAAGACCGGCACCCTGACCGACGGCCGGCCGGTGATCGTGGCAATCGAGACCTTTGCCGACCTGAGTGAAGCCGAGGTGCTTCATTTCGCGGCCGCGCTGGATCAGGGCTCAAAGCACCCGATCGCCCAGGCGCTGGTAAAAGAAGCGAAAGCGCGCGGAGGAACCCTGCCTTTCCCTGACAATCTGGTTGAAACGCCGGGCGAAGGCATTTCAGGGAGCGTCAGCGGCAGGAAAGTCGCCGTCGCCGGCTCGGGCTTCATCTCCGCGCAGCTTGGTCTTCCAGCGTCAGCGTCGAAGGCCGGAGAAACCGGAGAAGTCATCGTGGCCCTTGCCGTGGACGGCGAGCTGGCGGGTCATGTCGTCATGGCGGATACATTGCGAGAGGGAACAAAGGAGCTGCTCACCGGACTGCGCAGCCGGGGAATCGGGCGTATCCTGCTTGCAACCGGTGATCGCCGTGCGGTGGCCGAAGCCATAACCGAAGGCCTTGGACTTGACGCCGTTCGCTCTGAAATGACACCGGATCAGAAGGTGCTTCTGGTTCTTACCGAGCGAAAGAACGGCCCGGTGATGATGGTCGGTGACGGGGTCAATGATGCGCCTGCGCTGGCGGCTGCCGATATCGGTGTCGCCATGGGAGCGCGCGGTGCTGCCGCATCGGCGGAGGCAGCTGATGTCGTCCTGCTTGTCGATCATCTCGACCGGCTTTTGTCCGGGCTGGAGGTGGCCCAGCGCTCGCAACGGATCGCACTTGAAAGCGTTGCCGTGGGCATCAGCCTGTCGGTGGCAGGGATGATTGCGGCGGCCCTCGGTTACCTGACACCGGTCCAGGGTGCGCTGGCACAGGAAGTGATTGATGTCGCAGTCATCCTGAATGCGCTCAGGGCATTGAGAATCAACCCGACGGTTCTGAGCAAGAGTGCCGAAACCTGAAGCGCCAATTCCAACTCCATAATGAACGCAGCATTTCGGCAATGACACCAATCCCTGGCCTTGCATCCTGACCTGCCAATCGCCATTGTCACTCAAGGAGTGGGAGTAAGCTCATCACATGACTTGGAAATTCAGTTTCATTGCCTCGCCGACCGACGACGCGCAGGCGGCGGCACAGCACCTGGCAGCGCTATATGGCAACACCCGTCAGCAGGACGCTGACGTCATTGTTGCGCTTGGCGGAGACGGTTTCATGCTGCAAACGCTGCATGACCAGATGAACAGCGGGCGGGCGGTCTACGGAATGAACCGGGGATCGATCGGGTTCCTGATGAATGATTACTCCGACGAGGATCTGCCGGGCCGGATCGACGCAGCGGTGGAAAATATCATTCGTCCGCTCGAAATGATTGCCAAGGATGCCAATGGCGCCACCCACAAGGCGTTGGCAATCAACGAGGTCTCGTTGCTGCGGCAAAGCTACCAGGCAGCGAAGCTGCAATTGTCGATTGACGGGCAATTGCGAATGGAAGAGCTGATTTGCGACGGCCTGATGGTGGCAACGCCCGCCGGATCAACAGCCTACAACCTATCGGCTCATGGACCGATCCTGCCTCTTGACGCACAGCTTCTGGCGCTGACCCCGGTCAGCCCCTTCAGGCCGCGGCGCTGGCGCGGGGCGCTTCTACCCAACAAGGCGATGGTCACGATTGATGTGCTGGAATGCGAAAAGCGGCCGGTCAATGCGGTGGCCGATCATATCGAAGTCAAATCCGTGACCCAGGTTCAAGTGGCTGAATCGCAGGAATCGACGACGCGGATTCTGACCGATTCCAGCCATTCCTGGAACGACCGCATTCTGGCCGAACAATTCCTCTACTAGAGCCATGAACAGGAGATTCTGTTGATGTTCCGTACCATGTCGAAAGTTTTGCTGGTGCTTGCCTGCCTTGTACCGGTGATGCCCCCAGCCGCGTTTGCGCAGGAGGCCACACCCCTAGCCGAAAGCCTGTCTCCCCGCATCCTTTTCGTCACCAGCGGTGGCTATTGGGAGAAGGATGAGGATGCCACAGCATCCAGCGAAGCAAGTTCCGAAAAACAGCGCGGCTATTATCGCCTCGTGGCCATTCGCGGAGAAGACAACCGTTCACTGGTTGAGCTGCAGCAGATCGCGCTTACGCCCGCAGGTCCTGCAATTGCGACATCGACTGGCGTTGAAGCGCTCAACAGTCTTGGCGGCTACGTGACTGACATCAGGCCCGAGGATTCGACCGGGGCTTCTAGCCAGCCTGGTTTTGCGGCCTATATCTACATCAAGACAGATCCTTCGGTGATCGAGCCCGAAACCTGGGCGCTGTTGATCGACGAGTTCGGTGACATTCAGGTGGAAAAATCCAGCAACTGATCCGGAGAGCTGGAGAACCGACATACTCTCTTTCAAGTTAACCGGAACCACTCACGAAAAACGGGGGCCGAAGCCCCCGTTCCTTTCGGTTGACGAAATCAGTTGATGATCTTGACCGTGTCAGCCGCATGCTTGGCGTCCTGCATGTGCCAACTGAGCTCGACCTTCTTGCCCGACTTCAGCCCGGGATCCTTGAACCCTTTCGGCAATGAATAGGCGGTGCCGTCATTCAGCGTCAGCGTCGATTGCTTGGCGTCAAAGGACTTGACCACTCCCGAGGTCATCATACCGGCAGCAAATGCGCCAGCCGAGGACAGAAGGATTGTGGCAGCAGTCAGGGAGGCGAGAACAACACGCATAGATGTCACTCCATAAAATTCCGGCAAGGCATGGCATCTCACGTTGGAGCATTGCCCTTGCGCGGCTCAATCGAAGCCGTCTGGTCAGGTCGCGTCATGGAGCAAGATGGCCTTGTCTCCACCGGCTTGATCCGGCTTCGAGACAAAGAATAGGCCCGCAGGCGCGGGACTTTCAATTTACAAAAACTTAAATCTGTTTTGCAGCATTTCGCCCAACTTTTGCCCATCAAGGCGAGTTCGGAACTACCCTTCAATTGGGCAAATCAGCATGGGCAACATGCGTTTCATCATCAAGACGCGCCGCCCAGACGGCAGTCCCAAAATCCAATTGAGCGATCTTCAGGAACAACTTAAGGTCCTGTCACAACTCGGCTTGCCACCAGCGGCATGAGCCAAACACGGAGCGCAAGACATGGCCGGTTTAGATAATATTCTCACCATAGCGCTGGCATTCTTCGTGGTAACCATTTCGCCCGGGCCAGCCAATATCGCGGTGGCGACGGTGTCGATGAATTCCGGGCGAAAGGCTGGTCTGCTGTTTGGCCTCGGGCTGTCGGTGGGGCTCGGGATTTGGGGGCTTGTAGCTGCTACCGGACTGGGCGTCATTCTTCAGGACACGAGCTATCTGCTGAGCGTTCTGAAGTTTCTTGGCGGTCTTTATCTTCTGTGGCTGGCCTTTCAGTCCAGTCGCTCTGCGATGCGCACGACACACACTCTCGGTGCATCATCCGAGCGCGGACATTGGTTCCGGCGCGGCTTGATACTCAACCTGTCCAACCCGAAAGCTGTGGTGGCATGGATGGCGGCGCTGTCGATGGGGCTCAGCCAGGAGACCAACGCCTCAATCGTTGCTGTAGCAACTCTGATCTGCGTATTTCTGGGTTTCGTCAATTATGCCGGATATGCAGTGACATTTTCCCTTCCGGGCTTCATGTCGGGATACAAGCGTCTGCGCAGAGGAATAGAGGGCATTGTCGCCGGGCTTTTCGCGATTGCCGGACTGAGCCTCATCCGATCCGCTTTTTCCCGTTAGGTCTGGATCACGCCCAGCACGTTCGCCGCTGCCAAGAAGTACTCTCGATCAATCGATATCGGCCACGTCCGTTGCTCCGCCATAGACGCGCTGGGCAAGGGCTGCTTCCATGAAATCATCCAGATCGCCATCCAGCACGCCTTGCGGGTTGGTGCTTTCAGTTCCGGTGCGCAGGTCCTTGACCAGCTGGTAGGGCTGCAGGACGTAGGAGCGGATCTGGTGACCCCAGCCGATGTCCGTCTTGGACGCAGCTTCCTCGTTTGCCGCTTCCTCGCGCTTTTTCAGCTCCGCTTCATAGATGCGGGCTCTAAGCATGTCCCAGGCCGTGGCGCGGTTCTTGTGCTGCGAGCGTTCCTGCTGGCACTGCACCACTATTCCAGACGGAACATGGGTGATGCGCACCGCCGAATCGGTGGTATTGACGTGCTGCCCGCCGGCGCCGGAAGCACGGTAGGTATCGATGCGGCAATCACTTTCCTTGATATCGACTTCAATGCTGTCATCGATAACCGGATAGGTCCAGATACTTGAAAACGATGTGTGGCGCCGGGCCTGGCTGTCATAGGGCGAGATCCGCACCAGACGATGAACGCCCGATTCGGTCTTCAGCCAGCCGTAGGCATTATGCCCCTTGACCAGCAGCGTCGCTGACTTGATGCCCGCTTCTTCGCCATCATGGATTTCGAGCAGTTCCACCTTCATGCGGTGCTGCTCGGCCCAGCGGGTGTACATGCGCAACAGCATGTTGGCCCAGTCCTGGCTTTCCGTGCCGCCAGCGCCGGAATGGACTTCCAGGTAGGTGTCATTGCCGTCGGCTTCGCCGGAAAGCAGCGATTCAATCTGCTGCCGCGTGACCTCGGTCCTCAGTTCCTTGAGTGCACCTTCGGCCTCGGTGATAATGCCGGTGTCGCCCTCTTCCTCGCCCATCTCTATCAGTTCGAGATTGTCCGAAAGCTGCGTTTCGAGGCGTTTCAACCCGTTGATCGAATCGTCGAGATTCTGGCGCTCGCGCATAAGCTTTTGGGCTTCCTGTGCGTCATCCCAGATTGAGGGATCCTCGGCCTTGGCGTTCAGCCATTCCAGACGTTTTTGAGCAGGTTCCCAGTCAAAGATGCCTCCTCAGCAGGCTTATGGCCTGCTTGATTTCGTCGACAACAAACTGGGTTTCTGCGCGCATGGATCTCTGTTTCCGTCATGTTATCAAGCAAGCTTTCTTGCCGAAGCGGGCGGACCATAAGGTCCACTCCCCGCGATGTAAAGGCGTCAGGCGTTCCGATTTTCAGACCGTCAATAGAGGCCGCCGACACCGTTGACCACCGCCTGGTTGGCCTGTGGCGATATGGTGGTGATGGCATCCCCGGTGGCGAAATCCTCAAGACCGATGACCGAATAGACGTCGGATGGTCCTGTGCCGGGCTTGAATGCTTCCATGATCACATCACTCTCGCCTTCAAACGCCTGCATGCCGGTCTTGCGGTTGATCGCAATCAGCTTCATGCCCTGCGGTACGCGGAAATCGGCAGGCCTGGTGCCCTTGAGCGCGCCTTGCATGAACTCGTTGAACACGGGCGCTGCAAGCGCACCGCCGGTGGAGCCGCGGCCCATTGGGGTGGGATTGTCAAAACCGATAAACACACCCGCCACGAGATCGGCGGTGTAGCCCATAAACCAGGCGTCCTTTTCCTCGTTGGTGGTGCCTGTCTTGCCAGCGGTCGGACGGTCCAGCTTGACCTTGCCAGCTGCGGTGCCCCGGGTAACAACGCCTTCCATCATCGAGGTGATCTGGTAGGCGGTCATCGGATCGAGCACCTGCTCGCGGGTATCAACCACTTCTGGCTCTTCCTGCGAGATCCATGCACTGGCGATACAGGCGTCGCAGGTGCGTTCCTCATGCTTGAAGATGGTCTTGCCATAGCGGTCCTGAATACGGTCGATCAGCGACGGCTTGATCTGCTTGCCACCGTTGGCGAGCACCGAATAGGCCGACACCATGCGCATCACAGTGGTCTCGCCCGAGCCGAGCGACATTGCGAGCACGGGCAGCATGTCGTCATAGACGCCGAACCGCTCGGCATATTCCGCCACCAGGTTCATGCCCATGTCCTTGGCGAGACGCACGGTCATGAGGTTACGCGATTTTTCGATACCGAGCCGCAGGGTTGACGGACCGGCAGAACCGCCGCCGTAGTTCTTCGGCTTCCAGAGTTCGCCGCCCGAGACAATCTCGATTGGCGCGTCAAGTACCACCGATGCCGGCGTATAACCGTTGTCGAGGGCCGCCGCATAGACGAAGGGTTTGAAGGCGGAACCCGGCTGACGTTCAGCCTGGGTTGCCCGGTTGAACTCCGACTGGGCGTAGGAGAACCCACCCACCATCGCCAGCACGCGGCCGGTGTGAGGATCCATTGCCACCAGCGCACCCTGGATCTTCGGCGGCTGCCGGAGCCGCAAGCGCTGCGCGCCCTCCTGCTCGTAGGGTTCGACGTAGACAACATCACCGGGGTTCAGTACATCGGCTGCGGACTTGACGTTCCGGCTTTTCTCGCCCGGCAGGTTGAGCCTGAAAGCCCATTTCATGTCGTCGGCAAGGATCGTGCCGGTGAGCCGTTCGGACCCGGTTGCGCCTGACACCTCCCGCCCTGGACGAAGGCCGACGTCAACCTTGCCATCGGAGGCCGAGAGAACAACCGCCAGCTCCCATTCGGGAACATCGCGCAAGGAGTCCACTTCGCTCAGCGGCTTGCCCCAATCGCCGGACACATCGATGCGCGCGACTGGTCCGCGGAAACCGCGGCGCTCGTCATAGCTCATCAGGCCCTTCTGAAGCGCCTTGCGGGCGAGCGCCTGAAGCTTGGGATCAAGCGTCGTGCGGACGGACAGACCACCTTCGTAAAGCGCGTCCTTTCCGTACCTGCCGATAAGTTCGCGACGCACTTCTTCAGCAAAATACTCGGATGCAAACAGGTAGGAACCGGTCTTGCGCGGCGTTACGCCAAGCGGCTGCTGCTTTGCATCGGCGGCGTCTGCAGCCCTGACATAGCCATTCTCGACCATCCGGTCGATCACCCAGTTGCGGCGCTCAATCGCGCGGTCGGGATGACGGAACGGATGGTAATTGGCCGGAGCCTTCGGAAGTGACGCCAGATACGCGGTTTCCGCGATCGTCAGCTCGTTTACCGATTTGTTGAAATAGGTGAGCGCCGCACCGGCGATGCCATAGGCGTTCATCCCGAAGAAGATCTCGTTGAGATAGAGTTCGAGGATGCGGTCCTTCGAATAGGCCTGTTCGATACGGAAAGAGAGGATTGCTTCCTTGATCTTGCGCTCGTAGGTCTGGTCGGCCGTGAGAAGGAAGTTCTTGGCGACCTGCTGCGTGATCGTCGACGCGCCCTGGCGTGCTCCGGTCCGGATATTGTTGACGACTGCGCGGGCCAGGCCGACGGGATCAACACCTGGGTGGGTATAGAAATTCTTGTCCTCGGCAGACAGGAATGCGGCTTTCACCCGATCGGGAATCGCCTGAATGGGAAGGAACAAGCGACGTTCGTTGGCATATTCCGCCATCAGCTCACCAGACGCAGCATGCACGCGCGTGGTAACCGGCGGCTCATAGCTGTTGAGAACCTCGTAGTCCGGCAGGTCCTTGGATACATCTCCGATGTACCAGGCAACGCCGGCCGCAACGATCAGAAACAGCACGGTTCCAATCCCGAAGAAATATCCAATCAGTCGTATCATCAGCCAGCTACCGTTTGCTTGTCTTGTTGACCTGCCTGGCTGACGCCAGAGAATTGGCCAACCATGTCGTCTGCCCGGTTAGCCCGGACAATGTGAATAAAATAGGGCGTTGCCGCACATGCCGCATCATACCTGATCAATAAGAGGCTGTGGGACGCCCTGAGTTTCGCCATGAGCGCCGCCCCAAACCACGACCGGCTCAAAGGCTTACGCAGTGTTTGCGGATCTCGCTTGATGGCCGCCCTTGTCCACCGCACCATTGTCGACCTTCCACACCGATTTTGGTGTATAGATTCGATAATTGCTTTATCGGCCATCATTGCCTGCCCGCCAAGATCATTTCGCGGTAATTCTCAACGGATTGGGCGAGCAGTTGCGCCGTACTTTTCCGCCATTCTTCGTCATTGAGCAGTTTTTCGTCCTCGCGATTGGACAAATACCCCATCTCCACGAGCACCGACGGCACATCAGGGGCCTGCAAAACCCGGAACCCCGCATGACGCAGCGGGTTCTTGATCAGCTTGACCTGCCCTTCAAAGGAGTTGATCACCTGCTGGGCAAGCCCGGAGGAAAACACCCGGGTCTCGGTCCGGGCCAGATCAATCAGGATGGCCGCAATGGCTTCGGGCGCATTTTCCAGACTGGCACCAACAATTGTGTCCTCCCGATTCTCCTGATCGGCCAGCGACTGGGCCAGCGCATCAGACGCCTTGTCGGACAAGGTGTAGACCGTGGCTCCGCGCAAGGATCTCACGGAGATCGAATCAGCATGCAGCGAGATCAGCAGATCCGCCGCCTTGTCTCGCGCGAGTCGCACCCGCGCTGAAAGCGACAGGAAACTGTCATCTGTCCGGGTCATTGCAACCTTGATGCCGTCCTTTGCCTCCAAGGCTGTTTTCAACGCCTCGGCAAAGGCCAGCGTGACATTCTTCTCCATTGAGCCTGAAGGTCCTTCGGCACCGCCATCAATGCCACCGTGACCCGCATCAATCACGATGGTCAGGGTGTCGCCGGGGGTCTCGGCTGATTGTCCGCCAACCGTCTTGTCGTCGGGCTCCCCCCACCCCGAACCGGTAACTTCCGCTGAAAAGCTCGGGAGATCTACGGTGGTGATATCAAACACCATACGATGCACCGCACCTACGGCTTCCTTGCTGGATTCGACAAGCACCATCCTGGCGGGTGCTGCGAATTCGAACACCATGCGCGACTTTCCCTTGCCTGAATTGCCGTAGCGGACAGAGGATACCAGTCCGCGCGACTGCAGGGAGTCTGATGGAAAAGCAAAGACCGTCTCGGGCAGGTCAATCACGGCGCGATAGGGATTTTCCAGATAGTGCAGCTTGAATTCGGGTTCACGTTCGAAATCGAGCACCAGGCGCACACGACTATCGTCACCCGCAAGCCGCGCTGCAATTACGACATATCTCGACTGGTTCGCACTATCCGGCATCGCAACAGACACCCCGGGCCAGGCAACGACCGCCATGAACGCGGCAAGCAGAAACACGGCAAATGAGGACAAGACGCGGGCCGGCGCGAAACCATGGCACCCACCTTCGTCAAATCGCCGGTGTTTCGAAAATAGCGGCATGTGTCTTCTTCCAGCCTTCAAACCTTGATGCCATCACTGCACGGCTCATGCGCCAGTCACTACCGGCAAACAGCGTCAATAGAATGGCACGATTCGACCAGCGAACCGGCAACAAGCATGGCGCAATCGGGTTAACCGTTCGTTCACCATGTTTTTGTGGCGCATATCTGACGCAAGTCGGAACTAGGTAAAGTCGTCAAGGTGAACAACCCGACCTGCGGATGTTTTCAGTTGCCAGATCGCCACACAGCCCATAAAAGCTTTCATTGGGTAAGTATATTGACGGGATAGAACTGTCACCCTTCCGGCCGCCGCCTGCAACAGGCCCAGGGCGCCAGGAGTGCGGATCGTCCGTCGTCTAATAAAATCTCTTCCCCGGAGCAGCCAGCTCATAGTTTCCATGTTGGGAACCCATTCTGACTGCTCCTGCCAGGCAATATGGTCGAGACTGCGCAGAGGCTCATCAGCCTTCGACAGCATCAAGGCCACGATAGTGATTAAACCCGGCGGGCGAGGACTCCTGCCACAACCTTCGCGGCCTTGCTGCCGCATGCTCCTTCTGGGGCTTTCATCGGTCCGCAAGGACTACACGCAAATGAATTTTCGGCCGGCTTTTATGGTGCAAATGCGGATCTCCCCAAGTGTGAACAGGCCCCGGGCATACAATGCCCCGGTTAGCGCCCTGCTGATCACTGCCCCATGCCGAGTACCGGAATGTCTATCATCCGGCGCACTTTCAACAGACTATCCCCTGCCCCGACATTCGGAGCGGCGGTGTCTCAAGTCGAGAGCGCGCCGAGGAGCTTACATTCAATGGCAGAAAAAATGCTTATCGACGCCTCCCATCCTGAGGAGACTCGCGTCGTTGTCGTTCGTGGAAACCGCATAGAGGAATTCGATTTCGAATCGGAGCACAAGAAACAGCTCCGCGGAAACATTTACCTGGCAAAGGTTACACGTGTTGAACCGTCGCTTCAGGCCGCTTTTGTAGATTATGGCGGCAACCGCCACGGTTTTCTGGCGTTCTCGGAAATCCACCCCGATTATTATCAGATTCCGCTGGCTGACCGGCAGGCGCTGCTTCAGGCGGAAGCCGAAGACGCCGAGAATGATCCCGATTTCGAAAGCGCCGACGAAGCCGACCACGGCTCAAGCAAATCCAAGTCAAAGTCAAAATCGCGGGCTAAGCCGGCCGAAGACGAAGATGGCGGCGAAGATGCCAAGTCATCGAAGTCACGGCCACGGCGCAGCCGGCGCGGCAAGAAGTCCGGTGATTCGGCCAAATCCGCAGATACCGACAACGAAGAAACCGCTTCGGAAGACGACGCCGCGAGCGAAGCCAGCGACGCTCCCGCAGAGGCGCTTGTCGCTGCAGCGGATGCTGTCGAAGACACTTCGGCGGAGCATTCCGGATCGAGCGATGACGGCGACGACGATGACAAGCCGACCGAAATGGCCGCCGATGTCGAAGCTGACGAAATCTCGGAGCCGGTCTCGCGCCGCAGGCGCAAAAGCCACGATGACGACGACGCCTCCAATGATGACGAATCGGTCGAATCTGTTGGCTCCGAAGACGCGATGGAAGAAGTTCCGACTCGCTCGCAGCGCAAGCCACGCAAGCAGTATCGCATCCAGGAAGTCATCAAGCGCCGCCAGATCCTGCTGGTTCAGGTGGTCAAGGAAGAGCGCGGCAACAAGGGCGCTGCTCTGACGACATATCTGTCCCTCGCCGGCCGGTATTCGGTGCTGATGCCGAACACTGCACGTGGCGGCGGCATTTCGCGCAAGATCACCAATCTTCCGGACCGCAAGCGGCTCAAGGAAATCGCACGCGAACTCGAAGTGCCGAAGGGCATGGGCGTTATCCTGCGCACCGCAGGCGCCAACCGCACCAAGGTCGAGGTCAAGCGCGACTTCGAATATCTGATGCGGCTGTGGGAAAACGTTCGCAACCTGACACTCAAGTCGACAGCGCCAAGCCTCGTCTACGAGGAAGGCAGCCTGATCAAGCGTTCTATCCGCGATCTCTACAACAAGGACATCTCGGAAATCGTCGTCTCGGGCGAAGAAGGCTACCGTGAAGCCAAAGACTTCATGAAAATGCTGATGCCGAGCCACGCAAAGGTGGTTCAGCCTTACCGGGACCTGCATCCGATTTTCGCCCGCTCCGGCATCGAAGCCCAGCTCGACCGCATGTTGCAGCCGCAGGTGACTTTGAAGTCGGGTGGCTACATCATCATCAACCAGACCGAAGCGCTGGTCGCCATCGACGTCAACTCAGGTCGGTCCACTCGCGAGCACTCGATCGAAGACACCGCGCTACAGACCAACCTGGAAGCAGCCGAAGAAGTTGCCCGCCAGCTGAGGCTTCGCGACCTTGCTGGCCTGATCGTCATCGACTTCATCGACATGGAAGAAAACCGCAACAACCGGTCGGTTGAAAAGCGGATGAAGGATTGCCTGAAGAACGACCGCGCCCGCATCCAGGTAGGCCGGATCTCGCATTTCGGTCTTCTCGAAATGTCGCGCCAGCGGATCAGGGCTTCGGTGCTCGAAAGCACCATGCAGATCTGCCCGACCTGCGGCGGCAACGGACACATCCGGTCGCAGTCATCGGTTGCGCTTCATGTGCTGCGCGGCGTCGAGGAGCACCTGCTCAAGAACACCACGCACGACATCATCGTGCGCACCACGGCTGACACCGCGCTCTACATGCTCAATCACAAGCGTGACACGGTTGTCGATCTGGAGAATCGCTTCGGGGTCTCGATCAGCTTCTCGGCCGACGAGACGGTCGGTGCGAACCACTTCGCTATCGATCGTGGTGCTGCGGTGGAATCACCGGTCAATATCGAGCACATCACCGTCAATTCACCGGCCTATCCGGAAGATGACGACGACCCGGAAATCATCGAGGAAATCGATGACGAGATCGTGGAAGCCGAAGAAACCTCTGAAGCCCAGAGCGATGATCGTCCCGAGCGCGAGGATGGCCAAGGCAAGAAGCGCCGCAGGCGCCGGCGCCGGGGTGGCCGCAAGTCCGAGGGCGAGAACGGCCATGGCGACGACCAGTCGGCGTCTTCCGGTACTGACTCCGGTCAGGACGAGAATGGCGATGACGATGACGCAAACGCTTCATCTGACGAGGACAGCACCGATGCGTCTTCCGATGGCGACAGTGATGAGCAGCGCCGTGGCAAGCGCCGGCGTCGCGGCAAACGTGGCGGACGCCGCAATCGCGAAGATGACGCAAATGGTTCGGCAGATTCAGCTGACGAAATTGCAAAGGCCGACGACGGAACAGCGTCATCTGACGATGCTTCCCCAGAAGCTGAGGTAACTGGCGCAGCGGCAGAGCCTGTCGTGGAGCCCGCGACAGCTGAAGCCGCCCCTGTTGTAGCCGCAGTGGCAACAGAGGAAGAAGCGCCAGCCAAACCGGCACGGAAGAAGCGCCGGACCAAGGCGCAAATCGCTGCCGACAAGGCAGCCGAAGAAGCAGCTGCCGCTGCCGCGGCGGAAGCCGGTTCAGAGGCTGAAGGCAGCGCTGACGCCGAGCCCGAAGCCGATACCGCAGTTGCGGACACCAAGGACGCGGACGAAAAGACCGAGGCACCAGCTGCCAGCAGCAGCGCACGCACCGATATGGCTGCGGTTGCCACGGCTCCGGTTGTCACCTCGTCCAGTGGAACAACCGAAGAAAAGAAGCCGAAGAAAGCCGGCTGGTGGCAGAAACGCGGTTTCTTCTGAGCCAAGCCAAATTAAAAGACGAAAAAACCGGCGGCAACCCCGCCGGTTTTTTCATGCCTGTTCAACACAAGCGCCCTGCTTTCAATTCAATGTAGCCGTTAATTTAGTTTATCAGAATTTTCTTATATGTAATTCTAATGATTGAAGTTATGTCGATCTTCATTGCATTGGAAATGGCTTTACCGGTTGCCAATCCAACCTTCCATGCGATCAAGCGCGCTAACCATGTCGGCGTGGCTCCCGGCATAGGACAACCGCAAGAACCGGCTGCCGTCGACCGGATCGAAATCCCTGCCCGGCGTCGCCGCGACATGAATTTCGGCCAGCATCTGGCGGGCGAAGATCATCGAATCATTGGTGTGACCAGACACATCTACCCAAGCGTAAAATGCGCCGTCCATTGGCGCTGCGAAGGGCAAGGCAAGCGCGGGCAAGCGCTCGGCAAGCAGGGCGCGGTTCTTCTCGTATCCCGCGCGAACCGCTTCCATTTCCGCAATGCCATTCAATGCTGCTTCGGCAGCGATCTGCGACAATTCCGGCGGACTGATATAGAGGCTTTGGGCGAGACATTCGACGGGTCGAACAAGGTCCTCGGGCAACACCATCCATCCGATGCGCCAGCCGGTCATGCAGAAATACTTCGAGAACGAGTTGATCACCACCGCATTGTCGGAGACGGATAGCGCAGTGGTCTCCTCCCCGGCCCAGGTCAGGCCGTGATAGATTTCATCTGAAATGAAGGCCACGCCACGGTCCGCGCACCAGGCATCGAGCGCGGCGATGGCCTGCCTCGAATGAACCGCGCCGGTGGGGTTGGCCGGGCTGGCGATCAGCACGCCCGCAATGCGTGCGCCTGCCTCATGCTCGGCAGCTTCGATTGCCGCGGGCGTCAGCGCATGGCCAGTCTCAGCACCGACCGCGATCTCGATGACCTTCAGGCCGAGGGCGGAGAGAATGTTGCGGTAGGCGGGATAGCCTGGCCGGGTGATCACCACCAGGTCGCCAGGATTGAACAGCTGCAGGAATGCCAGATTGAAACCTGCCGATGACCCCGTCGTTACAGCTACCCGCCGCGGATCCAGATCCGCGCCATATTCACTCCGGTAGCGCGCAGCTATTGCATGGCGCAGGCTTTTGATGCCGAGCGCATCGGTATAGCCGAGACCTCCGGCCTCGAGTGCACGTGCGGCGGCGGTCCTCGCTGCTGCGGGCGCAGGATGGGCGGGCTGCCCCACCGCCATGGAGATAACAGGCTTGCCCTCTGCCTTGAGCCGGGTGGCTTCGGCCAGGACATCCATGGCGTGAAACGGCTCAACCGATGGCTTGCGCTGAATTGTCAAAACCGGAACTCCTGTGGCCGTGAAGCGGTCTTCTGCACCGCCGTTCATTCGTCTATAAAATCGTCAGGCTGACAAGGGTGCGGCAAAATTCCGCCCGCGCCGGGCTTGCCTCACCGCTGATGGCCGCACAAATGCCCGATTGTCGTGGCCATCACAAGAGCGAGAGATGGAAGACTTGTTCCGGCTGGGCGATTGCTTTTCGCGGCATTGCCATTACCTTTCCGCTTCATGACGAGGATATCACGCATCATGACGCAAGTTTCCCCGGCACCTTATGCCGGCACAAGCAGATCAGGCTGGGTCGGCCGCACGTTCACCGCGGCGACCGCAGCATTGCTGTCCCTCTCGCTTGCCGTGCCGGCCCAGGCCCAAGGGAAGGCCGCAGTGGTGCGCGATGCGGAAATCGAAACCCTTCTCAAGGACTATGCAACACCGGTGCTCAAGGCTGCGGGTTTGAAAGCAAGCCGGGTGCAGATCGTCCTTGTCAACGATCCGAGTTTCAATGCCTTTGTCGACGGGCAACGCATTTTCATCAATACCGGCGCGCTTTCAGCGTCCACGGTGCCGAATGAAATCATAGGCGTGATTGCGCATGAGGCCGGTCACCTGGCAGGCGGGCATCAACAAAGACTGCGCGAACAGATTGCCACGGCCCAGACACTCGCCATCGTAGGCGGCCTGCTCGGGGCTGGAGCGATCGCCGCCGGCAGCATCGCTGGCAGCGAGAACGGAGCCCAGGTCGGTGGTGCACTGATTACTGCAACTCCAACCCTCGTTCAGCGCAATCTGCTCAGTTACCGGCGTTCGGAGGAAATGAACGCAGACCAGGCCGCCGCCCGATTTCTCAATGCCACCGGGCAGTCAATGCAGGGAATGCTGACCACATTCCAGCGTTTTTCCCAAAGCCTCTCCTTGTCCGGTGTTCAGGTGGACCAGTACCAGATCAGCCATCCGCTGCCGCGCGAACGCATAGCCCTGCTGGAAGAGCTGGCGCGCAAGAGCAAGTTTTTCGATACCAGGGACCCGCAGAGCCTGGTCGACCGGCATCAACTGATGCGCGCAAAGGTCGCCGCCTATTCGGGTGGCGCTGCCGCAGTGGTCCGACTGTTCTCGAAAGACCGGGGTTCACTGGCTGCGCGTTACGGCGACGCCATTGCAACGGATTTGTCAGGCAACTCCGCCGCAGCACTGAAAAAGATGGATGCCCTGATCCGTGAGCAGCCCGGCAACCCCTATTTCCATGAGTTTCGCGGAGAGATCCTGATCAAGCTTCGCAAGTCCGACGAAGCGATCAAGGCTTTTGCCCAGGCGGTCAAACTTGACCGGACGAAATCACCGCTGATACGTGCCAGGCTCGGATTTGCGCTCGTGGCGTCTGGCAAGAAGGGAAACATGAACCGCGCGATCGAGGAGTTGCGGGTTGCAATCCAGGCAGATCCCGACAATTTCAACGCCTACCGGAACCTCTCTCAAGCCTACGGACAGGCTGGCGACATTGCCAATGCAGAGCTGATCATGGCAGAGGGAAACTTCCGCGCAGGCAATCCCAGGGAGGCAAAGGTTTTTGCTGCCCGCGCGCTGCAGAAGCTGCCAAAGGGCTCGCCGGGCGCCATCCGCGCCAATGACATCTTAACCATCGGAAAATAGAAAGCTTTTGCGGAGTGCCTGACGCGACCCGCATGGACATTTAAAAGGATCGATCGACATGGGATTTCGCAACCGTACCGGCCTGATGGCCGCTGTTCTCATCGGGATGTCTACAGCGCTGCCGCTGCCGGCCGCAGCGCTCGACGACAGCCAGAAGCAGGAGTTCGGCGCATTCATCCGCGAGTACCTGCTGGCAAATCCGGAAATCGTGGAAGAGATGCGACAGGCGCTTGAAATCAAGAAGGAAGCGGAAAGCCGGGTGATGGCGCAGGCGGCGATCACCAACAACAAGGCAGCAATCTTCAATGCGCCCGAAGACATCGTGCTCGGCAATCCAGCCGGTGACGTCACCGTGGTCGAGTTCTATGACTACAATTGCGGCTTCTGCAAACGCGCCATGTCAGACATGACCGCGCTGCTCGAGAAGGACCCGAATGTCCGTTTTGTTCTCAAGGAGTTTCCGATCCTTGGACCGGACTCCTTGGCAGCTCACCGGGTGGCGATGTCATTCCGTGCGCTCGCGCCCGAGAAATATGGTGATTACCACATGAAGCTGCTGGGCGGGGATGTCCGCGCCACCGAGGAACATGCCGTTGAAGTTGCCAAGGAATTTGGCATTGATGAAGCGGCGTTGAGAGCCGGGATGGACGATCCTGCAATCGACAAGTCCATTCGCCAGACCTATGAACTTGCCAATGCACTGGGCATTTCCGGTACGCCCTCCTTTGTGATTGGCGATGAAGCGGTATTCGGCGCAGTCGGCGAGGAAGTCCTGCTTGGAAAGATCGCCAATATGCGCCAGTGCGAAAGCACTGTCTGCTGAGTTATCGCATCGGCTTGCAGTCGCGCTAAAGGCTTGAACGGCCTGATCAAGCCATTGTCACGGCTCAATCGCTTGTGGACAATGCGGCAAGCTCGCGAAAGTTTTCCAATGGCTTGGCCATACAGTGTATGGATGGACGCCGCAGGGCCTGTGCCGAATTGGCGGCAATCAAGCCTATTCTCAGCTGCTTGAACCGTGCGGGCTTGTCACCGGGCGGTTCGGGGCTGTAAAGGACAGACAACCAGCGGATTGGCCGAAACTGCCGTCCGCAACAACATAAACAAAGGCAAAAGTCCGATGGCAACACGAAAACCGTCGATCGACCAGGATCTGATCCGGGATCTGGCCAATATTCTCAACGAAACCGATCTCACCGAGATCGAGATCGAACAGGATGATTTGCGGGTACGGGTAAGCCGTGCCGGAACGCCCCAGATGATCCATGCTCCGATCGCCCAGCCGCAAATGTCCGCGCCTCAGCCTGCCGCAGCTGCTGCCCAGCCGGCGGCCGCTGCTACGCCAGCGCCGACATCGGTGAACGCCGTAACGGCTCCAATGGTCGGCACGGTGTATTTGTCGCCCGCGCCCGGAGCGAAGGCTTTTGTCGAAGTCGGCCAGTCGGTCAAGGAAGGCCAGACCATCCTGATCATCGAAGCGATGAAGACGATGAACCAGATTCCGGCTCCACGCTCCGGCAAGGTTGTCGACATCATGGTCGCCGATGGCGACCCCGTGGAATTCGCCGAACCAATGATCGTGATAGAATAAGTGAGCGAGCCTATGTTCTCCAAGGTTCTCATTGCAAACCGTGGTGAGATCGCACTCCGGGTCCTGCGTGCCTGCAAGGAGCTCGGCATCAAGACCGTCGCGGTGCACTCCACCGCCGACCAGGATGCCATGCACGTGCGCCTGGCCGACGAGAGTGTTTGCATCGGACCTCCACCGTCGCGCGACAGTTATCTCAACATTCACCAAATCGTTGCAGCCTGCGAGATCACTGGCGCTGATGCTGTGCATCCGGGCTATGGCTTTCTCTCCGAGAACGCGAAGTTCGCCGACATTCTGGATGCGCATGGCATCACCTTCATTGGGCCGACGGCGGATCACATTCGAATCATGGGTGACAAGATCACCGCCAAGAAAACCGCTGTAGCGCTTGGTATTCCCTGCGTTCCGGGGTCGGACGGCGAAGTGGTCGATGTGCCGCAAGCGCTCAGGGTTGCCGAGGAAACCGGCTATCCGGTGCTGATCAAGGCAACGGCAGGCGGCGGTGGCCGCGGCATGAAGGTCGCTCACAACTCGGATGAATTGTCTGAAGCGCTGTCGACCGCACGCCAGGAAGCCATGGCAAATTTCGGCAATGACGCGGTCTATATGGAGAAATACCTCGGCCAGCCCCGCCACATCGAGATCCAGGTGCTTGGCGACGGCGAAGGCAATGCTATCCACCTCGGCGAGCGCGACTGCTCGCTGCAGCGGCGTCACCAGAAGGTCTGGGAAGAGGCAAACTCGCCATCACTGAACGAAGATCAGCGGATGGAAATCGGCGAGATCTGTGCTGTGGCGATGCGCAAGCTCAAGTACCGCGGCGCGGGCACAATCGAGTTTCTTTATGAGAATGGCGAGTTCTATTTCATCGAAATGAACACCCGTCTGCAGGTGGAACACACCATCACCGAAGCGATTACCGGCATCGATCTGGTCAATGAGCAGATCCGGATTGCCTCAGGCGCCGGCCTTTCGCTGGCTCAGGAAGACGTCCGCTTCCATGGCCACGCCATCGAGTGCCGCATCAACGCGGAAGATCCCGATACCTTTGTCCCCTCACCCGGCACGATCACCCATTATCACCCTCCGGGCGGACTTGGTGTGCGCGTCGATTCCGGCGTCTATCAGGGCTATAAAATTCCGCCCTACTACGACAGCCTTATCGGCAAACTCATCGTTCATGGCAGGACACGGGTCGAATGCATGATGCGGCTCAGGCGGGCGCTGGACGAGTTCGTGGTTGACGGCATCAAGACCACGATCCCTCTTTTCCGCGACCTGCTGGCCAATCCGGACATCGCAAATGGCGACTACGACATCCACTGGCTGGAAAAATTTCTGGCCGACAAAGCTGGCAAGTAGGAACCTGCTGACTTTGGTCCGGGGAGGCTGACGTGCGGCACGGCGGCCATCCCCAGATCACGCCTGATTTGTTGCTGCGCGCCTATGCGTCGGGCCTGTTTCCTATGGCGGACTCCGCCGACGATCCGGATCTGTTCTGGCTCGAACCGGAATTGCGCGGGGTATTGCCGCTGGATGCATTCCACGTCCCCAAACGGCTTGCCCGTACGGTGCGTCAGATACCTTTCGAGATCCGCTTCAACACTGCGTTTGACGACGTCGTGTCAGCCTGCGCCGAAAGCGTCGAGAACCGCCCTTCGACCTGGATAAACTCCACGATTTCAGAACTCTACAGCAGCCTGCACCGCCTCAATCACGCCCACTCCGTGGAAGCCTGGCATGATGGCCAACTGGTTGGAGGTCTATACGGTGTTTCTCTCAGGCGGGCGTTCTTTGGCGAAAGCATGTTCAGCCGCGTGACCGACGCCTCCAAGGTTTGCCTGGTGCATCTGGTGACACGGCTTCGCGAGCGCGGATTTGTTCTGCTCGATACCCAGTTCACGACCGAGCACCTGAAGCGCTTTGGCGCAATTGATGTGCCGCGCGCAGACTATGCCGACATGCTGGCCGATGCGCTTGAGGGTCCCGATCTGGCTTTTTCCAGCCCGCCCTGAAGCGGCCCCACGCCGCCCCTCAAACCGCCACAGTGAACCGGTAGAGAGCGATCTCCTTCGCGCAAATCCAGCCTCTACAATCCGCCTAAGAGACACCCATAGCCCGCACTCAGGACGCCACGGTGCAGAACCCGGCATCCTCCCGCCAGAGCCATGCAATGAAAGAATGGAACCGTAGCAGGCGTATGAGCGTTTGATGATCGAAGGAACGTTTACCTTACAGGAGTTGCCCTCGTGACATTGACACGAATACTACTTGCCTCGACCGCCATCAGCCTTTCCAGCATTGGCTTTTCCCACGCCGCGCCTTTCAACCATATCCGCTCTCTAAGCCCTGCCCAGCCGGCTGTAACGCAATACCTCAACCGGGTGCAGTTGAGCGTCGCCGATGCAGAACTGAAGCTGGAGGAAGCGCAAGCCCGCAAGGCTGAAGCTGAGGCATCCGGCGGCGATGTTGCAATGGCTCAGGCAGAAATTGATGCTGCTCAAGCCGAGCTTGAAGCGGCTCAGGCCGCAGTGCAAGGAGAAGCGGCGCCAGCGGCGGAAACCCCTGCAGCACCCGAGGCGGCACCAGAAGCCGCTGCTGAACCGGCTCCCGCCGCGGAACCGGTGCCGGAACCCGCAGCAGAGCCTGCGCCGGAGCCCGTAGCAGAACCCGAGGCCACAGCAGAACCTGTAGAGGAACCTGTTGCTGAGCAGCAGCCCGAACCCGCGCAGGAAAAGCCTGCCGCTGAGCCCGAGCCCACGCCAGAACAACCTGCTGCCCCCGCCGTCGAAGAACCGGCACCTGAGACTGCTCCCGCAGTGGAAACTCCGGAAAAGGCACCGGAAGTAGAGGCTGCTCCCGAGGAGCCTGCCGCCACTGCTCCAGAGCCGGAAGCGGCAACACCAGCAGTCGAACCTGAGAAAGCTGCAGAGCCCGAAGCGGCTCCAGAACCAGCACCTGCGGAGGCCGCTGCTCCCGAATCAGAACCCAAGGCAGCTGCAGAACCGGAAGCAACCGCTGCCCCCGCAGAAACAAAGTCCGAAGAAGCGACAGCTGCAGATCCGGCTCCAGCAACGGAAGCTCCTGTGGATGCGGCGAAAGAGCCTGCTGCGACACCGGCGCCAGACGCGGCCGCTTCAGCCGAGCCCGACGCCAAGGCAGAGCCCGCTGCAGCGCAGGAAGAAGTCCTGACCCTGCCGGTCGAGGACGGTGCCCCGGTGCTTGATAGCGCCAAGGAAGAGCCTGCACCAAACGATGGAACCGCCCGGACAGCAGCTCCCGCTGCAACCGAACCTGCTGCCCCCGCTCCGACGTCCGACGCCGAGGCACAGTCGTCGGCTGCGAGAAGTGAACCTGCTCCCCAGGCACTCTCAGAGCGCGGCGAACGCGTGAACACTCGCCCGGAGCGCGAGGCGCAGACCAATGTGAGCATCATCAACCAGATCGACAACCGCACCATCATCGAAGTCGACAACCGCACCATTATCGACCATGACGACCGGGAAAGGCTCGAGGCCGGAAGCGACGAGGTCTATTATGAACGCCTGCGCGGCGGGCGGGTGCGTGAAGTCATCGTCAGGCCGAACGGCGTCCAGCTGGTGACGATCACGAATCGCTGGGGCGACGTCATTCAGCGCACACGGGTGATGCCCGATGGCCGTGAATACGTGCTGTTTTATGCCAGTGCCAACAGTGATGGATCGCGTGAAGCCTTTGTCGATCCGGGCAGGAAACTGCCTGCCTTGAGGTTGTCCATCCCGATTAACGAGTACATCCTCGATTCCACCGATGCCAAGCCGTCGGCATTTCTTGACTTCCTGATGGAACCACCGGTCGAAAATGTCGAACGCCTCTATTCGGTCGAGGAAGTCCGCAGGTCTGCCCGTATTCGCGATAAGGTTCGCCGCATCGATATGGACAGTCTGACATTCGAATTCGGCAAGGCGACGATCGCTGATGACCAGATTCAGCGGCTTTCCGATGTTGCCGGCGCGATGACAAAGATCCTTGATAAGAACCCCGCCGAGACCTTTCTGATTGAGGGTCATACGGACGCGGTTGGCCGCGATCAGGCAAACCTCTTGCTCTCAGACCGGCGCGCGGAAACAATCGCCGTCGCTCTGAGCGATGTGTTTGGCATTCCGCCTGAGAACCTGATCACGCAGGGCTATGGCGAACGCTTTCTCAAGGTTCGGACGGAGGCACCGGAACGCTTGAACCGCAGGGTTACCATCCGTCGGATCACACCCTTGGTTTCCCCTGTCGCGTCCCGCTGATCCGGGTCTGCAAATCTGAAACCCGAAGCGCCGCGCAATCTCATGGTTGCGCGGCGCTTTGCTGTTTGTGCCAGCATAATATGGCCAAGATTTTCCGGACTGTCTCAGGCATTGCCTCGCGGATCCATTTTTATGCCTGCTCAACGACAGCCAACGGCCTGGAGCTTTCGTCGGAGCCTGGCTTTTGCGTTTGGGCTCCATGCGCTCATGATCGTGCTGTTGCTGCTTACGCCCACCGCACGCAGGTTGGTGCCCGAACAGATGGACAGCGTCTCTGTCGAAGTCGTTGTTCAATCCACACAGCCCGCAGTCGCGCGGAGTTCGCCAGTGGTCGAATCACCACCCCAAGACAAGCTGATCTATCCGGCGGTGCTGGCCATTCCTGCCCCGCAGAAAAGCGCCGACGTACTGCCCTCCCCGCCGCGTGATCAGGTCCCCGTCACAACCGAATTGCGGACTGTTACGCGCTTGTTTTCAGCTTCAGTCCTGGCCGAACCACGAAATGCCCAGGCGCGCCAGGGGCTGGGTCAGCTCGCAGGTGACGAGAAAGCCGTCCAGATTTGCAATCTCGAGGCCATGGAGCAAGCTGCACGGCAGCAGGAAAGCCTGCATCCGGACTTTGTCGTCGCCTATGCGACGGCCGACATACTGATGCAGGAAGATCTGGTGATTGCTGAAGGTGCAGCGCTTCGCAGCCGACCGGACTGGCTCACTTTGCGCTATCGTTGCAGGGTTCAGCCTGACCGGACGGGCGTCATCGCCTTCTCGTTCGCGCTCGACGGTGCGATTCCACGCTCGCGCTGGCAGGAGATCAGTCTGCCCTCAGGCAGCGATTGAACATCAGATGCAGATCAGTTGGTTTTTTCCGGCGCAGGAACGTCGGACTCCTGCTTGCAGTCTTTCAGCCAGACGTCATAGACGGCATGGTCAACTGCATTCAGTCCGGGGGAATCAGCGAACATCCAGCCGGTGAACAGGCGTCGGATCTTGCGATCGAGCGTGATCTCGTCGACCTCGACAAACGTGTCAGTCTTCGGCGGCTCTGTCTCGTCGCGGCTGTAGCAAACACGCGGCGTTACCTGCAACGCACCGAATTGCACGGTCTCTCCGACATAAACATCGAATGTGGTGATTCGCCCGGTGATCTTGTCGATGCCAGAAAACACCGCGACCGGGTTTTCAATGCGCGCGGCATTGGCCGGAGCAGCTGCTCCGAACACGGCCAGAGCGGCAAAGACAACCGCGCCTGCGCTTCTTGCAAGATTGTTGAGTTGGAAAATCATTCGCTTCACTCGTCACAATGCCCGATCAGGGCCGTTCCCGGCATGTCATCGGCCGGGAGATTAACCCACCGCCGTCAATGAAGCGTTAACCATGAAATGTGGCATGGCTGCGCCAAGAACTGGCTGGAGATCAGGATTTCGGTGTCCAGGCGTCATAATCGCCGGTCACATGGGGACGCGCGCCCTGATTGAGGATCGAACCCTTGGGGTGGTATGCGCGCCCGGTGCCGGTCATGTTGGCTTCGTGCGCCAGTTCCCAGGGTTTTGCCACATAGGTTTCTGCAGCTGGCGAGACGTCGGTACGATGATGCATCCAGCCGTGCCAACCGGGGGGAATCGCCGACGGTTCAGAAGGACCATTGAATATCACCCAGCGGCGGGTGCGGCCTTCGGAGTCGGAACCACCTTCATAATAGATGTTGCCGCCCGCATCCTCGCCAACCCGCTTGCCATGGCGCCAGGTATGAAACCGGGTCCCCAGGGTTTGTCCGTTCCACCAGGTGAATATCTGAAGAAGTAGCGCCTTCATGAAAGCCTCTCGTCCGTGGACCTGGCGGCCATATTGCAGCCGCGTCACATGTCGCCTTATGGCCCGCTCGGACGGCATTGTCCAGTGTCGGCCAGCTGTTGGTCAGCGCAATTTCATCTTGAAGCCGAGATGGCTCTGGCTGAAGCCGAGACGTTCGTAAAACCGGTGAGCGTCACGGCGAGTGGCGTTTGAGGTCAACTGCACCAGACGCACGCCACTGGCCCTGCCCTCATCAATCGCATGGTTGACCATTGCCTGGCCAATTCCATGCCCGCGCATGTCGCTGCGGGTGTGGACCGCCTCGATGGTCAGGCTTGTGCTGCCCTTGCCGGTCAGCGACGTGATCAGCGTGGTCTGAAAGGTGCCCACCACCTCGCCATTGCGGACGGCCACGAAAAGGCTGTCATTGGGACTATCTGCAATTGCGTCGAATGCAGCGAGATAGGCCGGCAGATCGGCAGGATCTGCGCTGTCGCCGTGTCCGCCAAGAGTATCCTGGGCGAACATAGCCGCGATGGCTTGCACATCACCCCTAGCAGCCGTGCGAATTTCCACGTTGTTTGTCATGCACTCACCTAACCGCCATCTTCGTGCCGTTGGGGATCCCGCTTACAATAAGCGCCGCGCGCCGCAGCTCGCGTCAGGCCCCTGATCGGTGGCGAACTAGCACAGCTTGGCCAACGTGTCGTTCGGCAAACGTGCAGGAAACCATCTTGATGCACCATCCAAGGGCCATACTGTTACACGGGAAAACGCTTCAGGAATGACAGGGGCTAGGAGATAGAGCCGAACTGATCCGGACTTCACCTCACCCGGCAAGCGATTTTGTCATGATCAGAGCGGGGATACCCGACTGGCTCTTGCCGCAATTGTCTGTACGGCCGGTCTCTTTCATGCCGTGCGCCTGATAAAATGCGATCGCCGGCTCGTTGCCGGGATCAACTTCAAGCGTCAGGCTTTGAGCGCCGGGGAAACAGGTCTCGATTTCGGCAAACAGATCCCGCCCGATCCCCAGGCCCTGGCATTCGGGCCGGACATAGAGCTGATGCAGGGAGACCACATGCGTGCCTGTGGCATGACTGGCAAAGGCCACTCCGCCGATCTGATTGCCATCATCGGCCACCAGAAATTCGCCGTCCGGGCGGGCAAGAGCTGCTTTCACCGCAGCTTCCGAATGCCAATCGGCAATGATCTCCTCGACCTTCGCCGCGCCGTAAAACGGCGCATAGGTGGCGTGCCAGGTCTGAGCCAGAACCTCGCGGATGGCTGCAATGTCTTTGGATGAGGCGGATCTGACGAAGAACATGATGCGCGGGTTACTCCACGATGCCGAGCTTGGCCTTGACCAGTTCCTGAACCGCAGCCGGATTGGCCTTACCGCCGGTTGCCTTCATCACCTGGCCGACGAACCAGCCGGCAAGCGCCGGCTTGGCCTGGGCCTTGGCCACCTGATCCGGGTTGGCGGCGATCACCTCGTCGACAGCCTTTTCGATGGCGCCGGTGTCGGTGACCTGCTTCATGCCACGCTTTTCTACGACATCGGCCGGATCGCCACCCTCTTCCCAGATAATCTCGAACAGGTCCTTGGCAATCTTGCCGGAAATCGTGCCGTTCTTGATCAGGTCGATCACACCGCCGAGCTGGGCGGGGGAAAGCGGAGTCTCTTCAATGCCTTTGCCGGATTTGTTCAACGCACCCAGGAGGTCGTTGATGACCCAGTTTGCCGCCATCTTGCCATCGCGGCCGGCTGCCACTTCCTCGAAGTAGTCGGCAATGGCTTTTTCAGACACGAGGATCGAGGCGTCGTAGACGCTCAGGCCCATGTCGCGTACCAGCCGCGCCTTCTTGTCGTCCGGCAATTCCGGCAGGTCTGCCTTCAACGCATCGACAAAGGCCTGACTGAATTCGAGAGGCAGAAGATCGGGATCGGGGAAATAGCGGTAATCATGCGCGTCTTCCTTCGAGCGCATGGAGCGGGTCTCACCCTTGCCGGGATCAAACAGGCGGGTTTCCTGGTCGATGCTGCCACCATCCTCGATGATGGCGATCTGGCGGCGTGCCTCGTAGTCGATGGCCTGGCCGACAAAGCGGATCGAGTTGACATTCTTGATCTCGCAACGGGTGCCGAACTCGCCGCCTGGCTTGCGAACAGACACGTTGACGTCGGCGCGCATCGAACCTTCGTCCATGTTGCCGTCGCAGGTGCCGAGATAGCGCAGGATCGATCTGAGCTTGGTGACATAGGCCTTGGCCTCGTCAGCCGAGCGCATGTCGGGCTTGGAGACGATTTCCATCAGCGCCACGCCGGAGCGGTTGAGATCGACATAGGACATCGACGGATGCTGGTCGTGCATCGACTTGCCGGCGTCCTGCTCAAGGTGAAGCCGCTCAATACCGATCTCGATGTCTTCGAACTGACCCTGGCGGTCCGGTCCGACAGAGATGATGATCGTGCCTTCGCCGACAATCGGATCCTTGAACTGGGAGATCTGATAGCCCTGCGGCAGATCGGGGTAGAAGTAGTTCTTGCGATCGAAAACCGAACGATTGTTGATCTGCGCCTTCAGGCCAAGACCGGTGCGCACTGCCTGGGACACGCACTCCTCGTTGATGACCGGCAGCATGCCGGGCATGGCGGCATCAACCAGGCTGACGTTGGAATTGGGTGCCTTGCCGAATTCGGTCGACGAGCCGGAAAACAGCTTCGAATTGCTGGTCACCTGGGCGTGGACTTCCAGACCGACAATGATCTCCCAATCGCCAGTGGCGCCGGGAACCAGACGTTTCGGATCAGGGGTGCGTGTATCGACGAGGGTCATTGCAGGCTCATTATCTTAGAAGGATCAGCTCCCTGTCGGGTAGAACAAAGCCGGCTCGACTGCAAGGCTTTCCGGGCATTGAGGGCTGCAACTGCTGCGAAACCAAGTGCAAAAAGTTTGATCAAGATCAATGCTGCCATACGGTGCTCATGGAATTCTTGTCGCAACATCGAAGAGGAGCACAGGCCATGAGCGTACTTGATATTTTCAAACGGTTGACGAAACAGGCGGACCTGATGGATGCCATGATGCACAAGCTGGGCGTCGCTGACGAAATCTGGAAACTGCCCGATCACGCCGGCGTGCTGCGCCGGGCTGCCAATCGCTGCCTGACCTGCGACCGGCCTGATTCCTGCCAGCAATGGCTGTCGCACGAAACCCAGCCCGACGAAGCTCCATCCTTTTGTCGCAACCATGACCTTTTCGAGCGGGTGCTCAACACCGCGGAAACGAAGACGCAACCCGCAGCCTGATTTTACATCTCCCTCAAGGCAAAGTCATCTTTGCCCGACTTAAGAACCCGGATCGGACACTCCGCATCCGGGTCTTTTTTTGTCCGGTGACAGCTGGCCCCGGCTTCGAATAACGCACCCGGTGCGGCAGCGATGGCAGTCACATGCTGTAAAGGCCGTATTCGCCTGTTCCCGGATCAACAGGTTCGCTGCCAGGCTCGAATTCCTTGACCATTTCCACCTTGTCGATGTCTTCATCCAGCGGCTCGGAGTACGCGACAAAATAGGTTTTGACGCGGTAGCCCAACCTTTTGTAGAGCCGGATAGCGCCGCTGTTGCGGGCATGAGTGTCAAGCCTTGCGGTTGAGTAACCGCGTTCCCTGATGCCGGATTCTATCTTGTCCAGGAGTGCCGTGCCGATGCCCCTGCCCTGGTATTCCGGCAGCACCCAGAGATCAGTGACGAAGTCATCGGCTTTTTCGCACGCCCCCCAGCCGGCCACGACTCCATCCCATTCGGCGACCAGAATATCGGGCCAGCCTTTTGTGCAGAAATCAAAGTAGGCCTGTTCGGCGTTTGCGCGAAGGCGTTCCGCATCCTCGCCCCAGACGCGGATGGCCTTCTCCCAGGCTGCCAGACCGATCTTGGCGAGGTCCTGAGCTTCGGCGGAAGTGGCAGGCCGGATAGCAAGCATTTTTACCGCTCCGTGATTTCATGCCCCCTGAGACGCGAGCCAATTGTCATGACTTTCGCCGGAATCAGCCAATTCATCAAGCCCCACGGTGTTTCGCACCATTTTCACAGGCCACGGAGCCCATGAAGGGCTGGCTGGCCTCAGAAGATCTCAACCATGAAAATGCAAAAACGGCGCCCACTGGCGCCGTTATCTTGTTGCCGCTATCGTTGAGGCGATCCTACCACCACTGCTTGGGCTCGAACCGGCCTGCCGCCTGCTCGATAACGTGGGCGGTCTTGAACAGGGTTTCCTCTTCGAACGGACGGCCGATCAGCTGCAGACCGAGCGGCAGACCCTTCGGGTCAAGGCCCGCAGGAACTGAAATTCCAGGAAGGCCGGCCATGTTGACGGTGACGGTGAAGACGTCCTGCATGTACATCTTGACCGGATCGCTCGCCAGGCTCTCGTCACCGATGGCAAAGGCCGAGGACGGGGTTGCTGGCGTCAGGATGGCGTCGACGCCGGCCTCGAAGGCCAGCTCGAAATCGCGCTTGATCAGGGTGCGAACCTTCTGGGCACGCAGGTAATAGGCGTCGTAATAGCCGGCGGAGAGCACATAGGTGCCGATCATGATGCGGCGTTTGACTTCCTGGCCGAAACCTTCGGCACGGGTCTTCTCGTACATGTCGGCAATGTCCTTGCCGGGCACGCGCAGGCCGTAGCGGACACCGTCATAGCGGGCCAGGTTGGACGAGGCTTCGGCGGGGGCTACGATGTAATAGGCGGGCAGCGCGTATTTGGTGTGCGGCAGCTCAATGTCGACGATTTCGGCGCCGGCATCCTTGAGCCAGGCAATGCCCTTCTGCCACAGCGCTTCGATCTCTTCAGGCATGCCCTCGATGCGATATTCACGAGGGATGCCGATTTTCAGGCCCTTGACCGAACCGCCGAGTGCCGCTTCGTAATCAGGCACCGGCATGTCCACGGAGGTGGTGTCCTTGGCGTCAACCGAGGCCATCGACTTGAGCAGGATAGCCGCATCGCGCACGTCGCGGGCAATCGGGCCGGCCTGATCGAGCGATGAGGCGAAGGCTGCAATGCCCCAGCGCGAGCAACGGCCATAGGTGGGCTTGATGCCGACCGTGCCGGTGAATGCGGCCGGCTGGCGGATGGAGCCGCCGGTATCGGTCGCCGTGGCGCCGGCGCACAGAAGTGCTGCAACAGCGGCTGCCGAGCCACCCGATGAACCACCAGGAACGAGGTTTGCATTGGAGCCTTCGGCGCGCCAGGGGTTGATCACAGCGCCATAATAAGATGTCTCGTTGGACGAGCCCATGGCGAACTCGTCCATGTTGAGCTTGCCGAGCATCACAGCGCCATCGGCCCAGAGATTGGCCGTGACAGTCGATTCGTAACGCGGCTCGAAGCCGTCGAGCACGTGGGAACAGGCCTGGGTGTGCACACCCTCGGTGGCGTAGAGATCCTTGACGCCGAGCGGGATGCCCTCAAGTGCACCGGCTGTGCCGCCAGCGCGGCGGGCGTCGGAAGCTTTCGCCATCTCGCGCGCCTTGTCAGCGGTGATTTTCACATAGGCGTTGATCGCCGGGTTGGCGGCATCGATAGCAGTCAGATAGGCATCGGTCAGCTCGACGCTTGAGAGCGCTCCCTTGCCCATCTGGTCACGGGCTTCGGCGATGGTCAGGCGGATCAGGTCGGTCATGCGGACAACTTCTTTTCAAGGAACCGGAAATAGCCGGAAACAGGATAATCGAGGACTGCACCACATTCGGTGCAGCCAAGGTGTTCTGAAAGCCGGTCGGCGGCAACGAGGCCCCCAGCCGGGTACGGCGCTTCTATGGCGACCGAAACAGCCATCGTCCTACTCGACGACCTTCGGGACGAGAAAGAAATTATCGGTCGTTTCAGGTGCGTTGGCGACGATGTCATCGGCCTTGGCGCCGTCGCTGACCACGTCATGACGCTTTTTCATCGCCATCGGGCTGACAGAGGTCATCGGCTCAATGCCATCGACGTTGACTTCGGACAGCTGCTCGACGAACCCCAGGATCGTATTGAGTTCGCCTTCCATGCGGGCGGCTTCCTCGTCGGTGACCGCAATGCGGGCAAGGTGCGCAACGCGTTTGACGGTGGCAAGATCTACGGACATCGGGTCCTCATCGGGTGGTGTGAACAGGTGGCCCCGCTATAGCGGCGAGCGGGGACGCGCGCAACTGCGGGGCACGGATTTGTCGGCTTGCGGGTTGCGAATGGCTGCGTCAGACCACAACACTTTCACCGGATTTGGGGGCGGCGACGTTCTTGGCGTCGTCTTCCATGGCTTCCAGGAACGCGTCCGGTGTCTGATCGAGGATCGGGAACGTGCCGTAGTGGCAAGGCAAGACCTTGGCGAAGGAGAAGTACCGTCGGCAGGCAAGGGCTGCCACCGCGCCGCCCATGGTGAAGCGGTCACCTATGGGGACAATGCCGATCTCCGGGCGATGCAGCTCGTTGATCAGCGCCATGTCAGAGAAAATATCGGTGTCGCCCATGTGCAGGAGCCCGGGCTCGTCGTCAAAATGCAGCATCAGGCCGTTGGCACTGCCCAGCGAATGCGACACGCCGTCTGTGGTGATCTGGGCCGAGGAGTGGAATGCGTTGACGAAGGTGGCAGAGAAGCCGTCAAGCGTGATGGTGCCTCCGGTGTTGCCCATATCGAGCCGCTCAACACTCTGATGGCGGCCGAGCCACATGCCAAGATCGTAGTTGCAAACCACGACCGCGCCAGTCTCTTTTGCGATCGCGGCAGTGTCGCCGATGTGGTCTGCATGGCCGTGTGTGAGCAGGATGTGGGTGACATCCTTGACTGCATCCTTGCGGTCATTGCCTTCAAAGCCCGGATTGCCGGTGAAGAAAGGATCGATCAGGATCGTCGATTTGGCGGTTTCGAGCCGGAACGCCGCATGGCCTAGCCAGGTTATCTTCATGGATTGCACTCCCTCGCATTTGTCGAATTTGTTCGCTAAAGCCACCATCTAGCGCGGCTGAGGCTGTGGCGCAAAGGCGGAGAGCGAAAAATGGCGGCTATCACCATCGAAGAGCTGGTCGAACAGATCAAGCCCGGACAGACAATCGCCGGCATCGACCTGGGCACGGAGACCATCGGACTGGCGGTTTCGGACCTGTCGCTCAGGCTTGCCTCGCCGCGGTCGATGATCAAGCGCAAGAAGTTCACCCTCGACGCGATTGCCCTGATTGCAGCGCTTGAGCAGAACAAGGCCGGGGCGGCGGTGATCGGACTGCCGGTCAACATGGACGGCAGCGAAGGGCCTCGCGTCCAGGCCACGCGCGCCTTTGTCCGTAACATGGGGCAAAAGACCGATCTGCCATTCGTATTCTGGGACGAGAGACTGTCGACTGTGGCTGCAGAACGCGCGTTGATCGAAATGGATGTATCGCGAAAGAAGCGCAAGGAGCGGATCGATTCGGCCGCTGCCAGCTTCATCCTGCAGGGTGCGCTCGACCGGTTGACCGGCCTGCGCGCCCAGAAAGCTGTATCAGGAGATTCGTGAATACTCGGCGTCGGCGCTGTTGGATGTCCGCATCTCGTCTTCGTGCTTTTCAGTCCATCCAAGCATCTTGCGAACAGCCGCCCAGATTTGCTTGCGACGGCGTTTGATCACGATAAAACCGACGACCAGAAACGTGTCGAAGATGATCGCCTTCAGCACCAGCGGCGGGATTGATTCGGGCGGAATGCCGAGCAGATTTCCGTAGATTGTGAAAACCAGATCGTGCAGGTCGCGGCTCAGGATCCTGTAGCCGAAATTGATGTCGTAGTAGGACAGGCCATACCAGCTGCCAAGCAGGATAATGGGGACGATCCAGAGGACGAGAAACACCTTCATGGTCGAATTCCATGTCTGGAGAGAGACGCCATCTGCGCGCTGAAGGCCGCATGATTGGCAGCATGATCAGCAATGACCTGTTCAAGCTCGCCCGCCCCCATATCGGCGACCACATCGGGCTCGATCCGCGATTGGCCAAGGGACATGACGGTGAGAAAGAGACCACCCAGGGCGCCGAATTCCAGCGCCAGCAGCGCGCCCGCCTGACCGCCGGCAAAGAACACCAGAGTTGTCAGCATTGCGGCCAGCGCCGTGCAAGCCACTGCCCCTTGCGCCAAAGGACGCGCCTCGTGTTGTTCCCGTTCCTGGCCAAAGACGTAGAATATCATCGCGAACAGAAGCAAACCGGCAGAACCGGCGCTGAACCCGCCGAGAAGCCCGAACACGACGCTTTGCCCGACCGGGGACAGACCGATGGAGTGCATCGCGGCAACAGCCGTATCAACCAGCCCGGCATCTGCGAACAGGGTCAATCCGGCCAGACTGACACCGCCCTGCGGTGCGTAGGTCACAACCAGCGCCAGGAGCGACAGGTAGCATACCCAGAACAGCATCATGGAGGCGTAATACAGGCGGCTTGATATCATCACGGATCCGTCGAAGCTCGTGGGATGTGGTTAATCTCAAGGGACAGCATGACGGTGGCAGCCTGCCCACGCAACGTTAACCTTCCATTAAGGTTAACAGCCGCCATTGCCCAACGCTTCCGAGCCGCTTATGAGGAGGCACACTTCATCCGGCGACACCCATGATCCCCATTTTCGAAAGCATCCTGCCGATTTTCCTGATCGTGCTCCTTGGTGTGGTCCTGCGCCGCGCCCGGGTCATCGACCAGAGCGTCTGGCCGGGTCTGGAAACGCTGGGCTACTACCTGTTCTTCCCGGCCTTGTTGTTCCTGACCCTGGCCAAGGCTGATTTTGCCGGACTTGAACTGGGCACCGTTTCGCTGGTCTCGCTGCTGGCGGTCGCCGTGATGACCGTGCTTCTTGTCGTCCTTCACCCGCTGGCCCGCGCGAGGGGAATGTCGGATGCGAGCTACACATCGCTGTTTCAGACATCCTCGCGCTGGAATGCGTTCATAGCGCTCGCAATCGCGGAGAAACTGTCGGGTCCAACCGGGCTCGCACTCGTTGCCCTGGTCATGGCTGTCATCATCATTCCGCTCAACCTGATCAACGTCACGATGCTGATCTGGTACGGAACCGGCGCGCGCAGCATGCGCACGCTCGCCAAGCGCATCATCGGCAATCCGCTGATCCTGGGATGCATGGCCGGTCTTGTCGTCAATGCCCTGCCCTTCGGTCTCTATGAACCGGTTGCCGAAGCTGTTGACCTGATCGCGCGGGCATCGCTTGGACTGGGGCTGCTGATGGTCGGAGCCGGTCTGAAAATCACCGACGCGCTTCGTCCGGGACCATCTGTGCTGACGCCCGTCGCGCTCAAGCTGATCGTCTTTCCGGTCATCATGGTCGGGGTGGCGGTCGGATTTGGATTGAGCGGCGAGACGGTGATGATCCTGGCTCTCTGCGCGGCTGTTCCGACAGCGATGAACGGCTACCTGCTGGCGCGCCAGATGGGTGGCGATGCGCCGCTCTATGCCGCCATCACCACGGTGCAGACGGTTGCATCTTTCCTGACAATTCCGGCCGTGATGTGGGCCGCCGGGCTGGTTGTGAGCGCTCAGGCAGCCGGCGGATAGAGCATATCGACAATCTGTCGCGCATCAAATCTCGCATCGAGCATGCCATAGGTCGAGCGCCATGACCCGCCAAGTCGGGTCTCGACAAAAGCTTCGGCAACATGGCCGGCTCCCAGACGGGTCAGTTCCGCTGCTGCGGCGGCCAATGCAAGCTGTTCGGTCAAGAGCCTGGCAGCCCCTTCATCGCTTTCGGCAACCGCCATGCAGGCACGCAGCACATCGACGGTGCGCGGCCCGGCGGCGCCAAGGTCCCGATTGATGCTTTCAAGCGCCACATCGCAAAGGTCACGGCCGCGGGTCAGCACTCTCAAGACATCGAGCGCCATGACATTTCCGGAGCCTTCCCAGATCGCGTTGACCGGCGCCTCGCGATAGTGCCGGGCCACGGCACGCTCCTCGACATAGCCATTGCCGCCCATGCATTCCATCACTTCATAGATGACGGATGGGGCGATCTTGCAGACCCAGTATTTGACCACCGGAGTTAGCAGCCTGGCAATTGCGGCTTCGGTCGGGTTTTCGCGCGCGTTGTCAAAGGCACGTGCCAGACGCATCGACAGCGCAGTCGCGGCAGCAATATCGAGCGCCAGATCGGCGAGCACGCGAACCATTAGCGGCTGATCGATCAGCAATTGCCCAAAGACGCGCCGATGGCGGCAGTGATGCACGGCTTCGGCAAGGCTCGCACGCATCATGCCGGCCGAAGCCAGGGCACAATCAAGCCGCGTCAACGTCACCATATCCAGAATGGTGCGCACCCCCTCGCCTTCTCCGCCGAGCAGAAAGCCGAATGTGTCGCTGAACTCGACTTCGGATGATGCGTTGGAGCGGTTGCCAATCTTGTCTTTCAACCGCTGCAGACGCAGACCGTTGAGGTTTCCATCCTCGAGAATGCGCGGCACCAGAAAGCAGCTCAAATCGCCGCTTGTGTCGGTGCCGGTCTGGGCCAGCATGACGAAGGCGTCAGACATCGGTGCCGACAGGAACCATTTGTGACCGGAAAGGCGGTAAACACCCTCGCCGGCACGTGTCGCAACGCTCTGGTTGGCGCGCACATCGGTGCCGCCCTGTTTCTCGGTCATGCCCATTCCGATGGTCACGCCGGATTTCTGCATCGCCGGGCGGTGGCTCGAATCGTAGCGCCGCGACACCACCTGCGGCGCCCAGGCCTTTTCGATGCGTGGCGAGGCCATGATGGCGGCAATCGAGGCGTTGGTCATGGTCAGCGGGCACAGATGGCCGCACTCGAGACCTGCGGTGAGAAAGAACCTTATGGCGCGGGCCTGATGGGCGTAGCCGGCCTCTTCGCGCCGGCCTTCCCAGACCGACCCCTGCAAGCCGGTTGCTACGCCCCGGCGCATCAGCGCATGCCAGCTCGGATGAAAATCGACCTGGTCGATGCGGTTGCCGAAACCGTCATGGGTTCTGAGCTCAGGTATGGCGCGATTGGCAATGCGGGCCAGATCCTGCGCTTCGGCCGAGGCCACGAATTTGCCCACCGTTTCAAAATCGATGCGAAGCGCGCGCGGCATGTCAGCGGCGATGTCCTTCAGCAGCGGATCGGAACGATAGGCATTGTGCCCGGAAAAAGGCGGGCTTTGATTGTCGGCCTGGGGGCCAAAGGCTTGGATCGGGCTCATCGGTCCTCGCTTACAGGGATTCGCGCGGTTTTGCATGGGGACATCGCGCATTTCAGGCTCCGGTATGCTTGCCCCTGCCACAGAACCTTTCTATAGACCGCACTACAGCGCCGCGCATTCATATTTGAAAGCGCAAAGGACGCCGTAGCATATGGAATAAATGCACGTGCGGTATCGTTAAAATGCGTCGGTTTGAACGATACGGTACATGCATGGGACCTCAACCCGATGGGACGCATGATGTCATTTCCGCACCGCCACCTGCTCGGAATCAAGGGGCTTTCGGAGCCGGACATCCACTATTTGCTGGATCAGGCGGACGAGGCGGTCAAAATCTCGCGCCAGCGCGAAAAAAAGACCTCGACCCTGCGCGGCCTCACCCAGATCAATCTGTTCTTTGAATCCTCGACCCGGACGCAAGCCTCGTTTGAGCTGGCCGGCAAACGGCTTGGCGCGGATGTGATGAACATGTCGGTCGCCAATTCCAGCGTCAAGAAGGGCGAAACCCTGGTCGATACGGCCATGACGCTCAACGCCATGCGGCCGGATGTACTGGTTGTGCGTCATTCGTCGGCCGGTGCGGTGGCGCTGTTGTCGCAGAAGGTCGGCTGCCCGGTGATCAACGCGGGCGACGGTGCCCACGAACACCCGACACAGGCGCTGCTTGACGCGCTAACCATCCGCCGCGCCAAGGGCAAGGTCGGACGGCTGATCGTCGCCATCTGCGGTGATGTGCTGCATTCCCGCGTTGCCCGCTCGAACATCCTGCTGCTCAATGCGCTTGGCGCGCGGGTTCGTGTGGTCGCCCCCTCAACGCTTCTTCCCTCAGGGATCGCCGACATGGGCGTGGAAGTGTTCCAGCGCATGGAGGACGGACTGAAGGATGCGGATGTGGTAATGATGCTCCGCCTGCAGCGTGAGCGCATGGCCGGATCCTTCGTGCCATCGGTGCGCGAATATTTCCGCTATTTCGGTCTTGATGCCGACAAGCTGAAATCTGCCAAGGAAGATGCACTCGTGATGCACCCCGGGCCGATGAATCGCGGCGTTGAAATCGCATCTGATATTGCCGACGGGCCGCAGAGCGTGATCGAGCAGCAGGTCGAGATGGGGGTCGCAGTGCGAATGGCCGTCATGGAGACGCTGATGCTGCACGGGGAGCTTGCCCGATGAACGCTCGCCTGCTGAAAAATGTCAGGATTGTCGATCCCTCAACCAATATGGATGAGATCGGCGACATCATCATTATTGACGGCAAGATCGCGGCCTGCGGTGCGAGTGCTTCCGGGTTCAACGCGCCAGCGGATACCGAAATCGAGGATTGCACCGGACTGATCGCCATTCCCGGACTGGTCGATGCCTGTGTGCACATTGGCGAACCAGGCGCCGAGCACCGCGAGACCATCGCGTCCGCCAGCCGGGCGGCCGCCAAGGGCGGCGTCACCTCTATCATCATGATGCCCGACACCGATCCGGTGATCGATGACGTGGCGCTGGTTGATTTTGTCCAGAGACTGGCGCGCGATGAAGCGATTGTCCGCGTCCACCCGGCTGCGGCGCTGACCAAGGGCCTCGACGGCGACGAGATGACCGAATTCGGCCTGCTTCTGGAAGCGGGCGCCGTCATGCTCAGCAACGGACGCCATACAGTTGACAATCCCGCCGTGATGCGGCGCGCCATGACCTATGCGCGTGACTTTGGCGCCGTGATCGCGGTGGCGACGCAAGACCGTCGGCTGGGCGGCGCCGGCGTCATGAACGAAGGCCTGTTTGCAAGCTGGCTCGGATTGCCGGGCATTCCGCGCGAGGCCGAAATCATCCCGCTCGAACGCGATCTGCGGCTCGCAGCCCTGACCCGTGCGCGCTATCACGCGATGAGCATCTCTGTACCTGAGTCCGCCGATATCATTCGCGCCGCCAAGGCACGAGGGCTTGATGTGACGGCCGGAATTTCGATCAATCACCTCACACTCAACGAGACCGATATCGGCGAATACCGCACGTTCTTCCGGCTGTCGCCGCCTCTGCGGACCGAGGATGATCGCAGCGCCATGGTCGCAGCCCTTGCCGATGGCGCGATCGACATCATCGTTTCAGCTCATGATCCGCAGGATGTCGACACCAAGCGCTTGCCCTTCGCGGACGCCGAAAACGGTGCGATCGGGCTTGAAACCCTGTTGTCAGCAGCACTGAGGCTTTATCATTCGGGCGATGTTCCGCTGATGCGGCTCATTGATGCGCTTTCGACGCGTCCGGCGCAAATCCTTGGTCTCGATGCGGGAACGCTGAAGCCCGGCGCACGCGCGGATATCGCTCTCGTCGACCCTGATTATCCTTGGGTTCTGTCCAAGGACGATATTGCCTCGAAGTCCAAAAACAGTGCTTTTGAGGACGCCCGGTTTACCGGCAAAGTATTGCAAACCATGGTTGCAGGTGTCACAGTTTATCAAACCTGACAGCGGTTATGATGCTGCTAGTGCCTGGTCGTGAGGGAGGAAAATCGCGTCGTGCCTGAAATGATCACCTGGACCCTTTCCGCTCCCCTGATGCTCGGGTCACTGCTTTTTGGCTATCTTTGCGGCTCGATCCCCTTCGGTCTGATCTTCACCCGCATGGCCGGGCTCGGGGATGTGCGGACGATCGGGTCTGGCAATATCGGCGCAACCAACGTGCTGCGCACCGGCAACAAGAAGCTTGCAGCTGCGACGCTGCTTGCCGACGCCCTGAAGGGTACAATCGCGGTTGTCGTCGCGCGTCAGTTCCTTGGCCTGGAAGCAGCACTGATTGCCGGGCTTGGCGCCTTTCTCGGACACCTCTATCCGGTATGGCTCAAATTCAAGGGCGGCAAGGGTGTTGCGACCTATCTCGGCGTGCTGCTGGGTCTGGCGCCGCTCATTGTTCTGGTGTTTGCCGCAGTCTGGCTCGGCATGGCCAAGATCTTCCGTTATTCCTCGCTAGCGGCTCTGGCTGCGGCGATCGTGGTGCCGATCTCACTTTATCTTTACGGGCGGCCCGAAGTGGCGTCGCTGTTTGTGGTGATGTCGCTGATCACCATCCTCAAACATCACCAGAACATCAGTCGACTGCTTTCAGGTACTGAAAGCAGGATCGGGGCCAAGGGCTGATGTCCGCCGGCGACGAAGGGAGACGCGGTGTCCCCCTTTCCGATCGCCAACGGCTCAACTGGCTGCGGCTGATCCGCTCCGACAATGTCGGTCCGGCAACCTTTCGCGACCTGATCAATCATTTCGGCTCGGCTGAAACCGCTATCGACCAATTGCCGGAATTGTCCCGGCGCGGCGGATCGGCCCGTTCGATCCGGGTCGCGAGCGTAGATGAAGCCGAGCGCGAACTCGAGGCCGCGCAGAAATTCGGCGCGGTCTTCATCGGCATCGGCGAGCCCGACTATCCACCAGCACTCAGACGCATCGACGGCGCACCGCCGCTGATTACGGCAATCGGCGATCTGGCACTTGCGACACGGGTTTCTGTAGGGATCGTCGGCGCGCGCAATGCATCGGTATCTGGCGCCAAGATGGCCGCGCGCATGGCGCGTGAACTGGGCACAGCCGGATATGTCATCGTCTCGGGCTTTGCACGCGGCATTGACGCAGCGGCACACCGGGCGAGCCTGGAGAGCGGCACCATCGCGGCCTTGGCCGGTGGTCTCGACCAACCCTATCCGCCAGAAAACAACGAACTCTACAAGGATATCTGCGCGGGCAACGGTCTTGCGATCAGCGAAATGCCAATGGGCTGGGAACCGCGGGCGCGGGATTTTCCGCGACGCAACCGGCTGATTGCTGGTATCGGTCTCGGGCTGGTCGTGATCGAGGCAGCCCAGCGCTCCGGCTCGCTGATAACCGCACGGCGCGCAGCCGATTTTGGCAGGCTTGTGTTTGCAGTTCCAGGATCGCCGCTTGATCCACGCGCTGCAGGGGCCAACGGGTTGCTCAAGGACGGCGCGATCGTAACCACCGAAAGCCGCGATGTGATCGATGCGCTGGCGCCCTCAAGCCGACTTTTTCCTGATGACGAGCCCTATCTAGAGGAACCCGACAGCGAGGACGGCGCACCATTCAATGAGCCGCATGATGACGAGCGCACCCGTGTGATCGAGGCTCTGGGCCCCTCGCCTGCCGAAATTGATGATATCATCCGGCACACCGGTGTTGCTGCGCAAACCGTCTACCTGGTGTTGATCGAGCTCGATCTGGCTGGACGGTTGCACCGCCATCCTGGCGGCATGGTGTCGCTGGCCTTTGACGGGGACTAGTTAGATCTCTCAACCCGGCTGATCGGCCTGCTGCCAGCCAGCACATCGCCGGCCTCGAGATAAGCCATTTCGATCAGATAGCACAGCATGTCGGCGTTTTCACTCCGGGCAACAATTCCCAACTCCCCCAGCATCTGCCTGACGTAAGTGATTTTCTGCTCGGATCGAGCTTTCTCCAAATTGCTTTGAGAGGGGTGGGTCGGCATCGTTGCTTCCTTGCATTCTCCCGCGCATATGCTCATTGCGCATGGTGCACAGATCAAGAAAACAAGATAACTCAGATATCTTAAATTGCAATACGGTTGCAATCGCGCAATGGTTGTATTCGGGTTGCGAAATGGCCGTAAATCGGAAGATGGGCTTGACCGCGCCGCATTCGATGTACATTTCGTGGGCCAAATCGGTACGGCGCGAATTCGCGCGGCATGCCGAATCCCATGGCCGAATGCGAGCAACTTATGAATGTAGTGGTAGTGGAATCGCCTGCGAAGGCAAAAACGATCAACAAATACCTTGGCAGCGGGTACAAAGTCCTGGCGTCTTTCGGCCACGTCCGTGACTTGCCAGCCAAGGATGGCTCGGTGCTTCCCGATGAAGACTTTGCCATGTCCTGGGAGGTCGACGCGGCTTCCAACAAGCGGCTCAAGGACATCACCGAAGCACTCAAGGGTGCTGATTCACTCATTCTGGCAACTGACCCGGATCGCGAAGGCGAGGCCATTTCCTGGCATGTGCTGGAAGTTCTGACAAAGAAGAAGGCGCTGAAGGACAAGACAGTCTCCCGCGTCGTCTTCAACGCGATCACCAAGAAATCCGTTCTCGACGCAATGGCGAACCCGCGCGAAATCGATACGCCACTGGTCGACGCCTATCTGGCGCGCCGGGCACTCGATTATCTGGTGGGCTTCAATCTGTCGCCGGTTCTGTGGCGCAAACTGCCGGGCGCGCGCTCGGCAGGCCGGGTTCAATCCGTGGCGCTCAGGCTGGTGTGCGACCGTGAAAGTGAGATTGAACGCTTCATCTCAGAGGAATACTGGCAGATCGCGGCTGATCTCAAGACCCCGCGCGGCGACGGCTTCACTGCCCGGCTGACATCGCATGACGGTGAGAAGATCACAAAGATGTCGGTCACCAACGGCGATCGCGCGACCAGCATCAAGGATATGCTCGAAGGCGCGTCCTTTGTCGCGGACAGCGTCGAGGCCAAGCCGACCCGGCGCAACCCTTCGCCGCCGTTCACCACGTCAACGCTGCAGCAGGCTGCCTCCTCCAAACTCGGTTTCAACGCCTCGCGCACCATGCAGGTTGCGCAGAAGCTTTATGAAGGCATCGACATCGGCGGCGAGACCGTGGGTCTGATCACCTATATGCGAACAGACGGCGTGCAGATGGCGCCCGAGGCGATCGATGAGGCCAGAGCCGCCATCGAAACACGCTTCGGCGCACGCTATGTGCCGGAGAAGGCGCGCATCTACTCGACGAAGGCGAAGAATGCGCAGGAGGCCCACGAGGCCATCCGCCCGACCGGTTTCGAACGCGCGCCCGATGACGTCAAACGCTATCTCGATGCCGATCAGCTCAGGCTTTATGACCTGATCTGGAAGCGCGCGACCGCCAGCCAGATGGCGTCCGCAGAGATCGAACGGACCACTGTCGACATCACTGCCTTCAAGGACGGCAAGACGGCAGGCCTTCGCGCAACCGGATCGGTAGTCCGCTTCGACGGCTTCATCGCCGCCTACACCGATGCCAAGGAAGATGGCGAGCAATCCGACGGCGACGATGACGATGCCCGGCTGCCCGAGATCAATGCGCAGGAAGCGCTGGCCAAGGAAAAGATCAACGCGACCCAGCATTTCACCGAACCTCCGCCGCGGTTTTCGGAAGCCTCGCTGATCAAGAAGATGGAAGAACTCGGCATCGGCCGGCCTTCGACCTATGCCTCGACGCTGGCGACATTGCGCGACCGCGAATATGTGCTCATCGAGAACCGCAGGCTGACACCCGAACCCAAGGGTCGTCTGGTCATCGCGTTCCTGGAGAACTTCTTCAACCGCTATGTCGAATTCGGCTTCACCGCTGATCTTGAAGAAAAGCTCGACCGGATTTCCGCAGGCGAGCTGGCCTGGAAGGACGTCTTGCGCGAATTCTGGACCGAGTTCCATCAGCATATCGACGACACCAAGGACCTTCGCGTCACGCAGGTGCTCGATGCACTCAACGAAGCGCTTGCGCCGCTGGTCTTCCCGGTGCGTGAGGACGGGTCAAATCCGCGGATCTGCCCCACCTGCGGCACCGGAAACCTGTCGCTCAAACTGGGCAAATACGGCGCCTTTGTCGGGTGTTCGAATTATCCGGACTGCAACTTCACCCGCCAGCTCTCCAACGATCAGAGCACTGAAGGCGATGCGGCACTGTCGAACGAGCCTAGGGATCTGGGCAAAGATCCGCACACGGAAGAGCCTATCACCCTGCGCACCGGGCGTTTCGGACCTTATGTCCAGCGCGGTGACGGCAAGGAGGCCAAGCGCGCCAGCCTGCCAAAGGGCTGGGCGGTCGATTCCATCGACCATGAAAAGGCCATGGCGCTTCTGAGCCTGCCGCGCGATGTCGGCCAGCATCCGGAATCCGGGAAAATGATTTCCGCTGGCCTCGGTCGTTACGGTCCATTCGTTCTGCATGATGGCACCTACGCCAATCTCGAGAGCGTCGAGGAAGTGTTCTCCATCGGCCTCAATCGCGCAGTGACCGTGATTGCTGAAAAGCAGGCCAAGGGCCCGGGCCGTGGACGCGGCACCCCGACGGCGCTGAAGAGTCTCGGCGATCACCCTGATGGCGGTGAGATCACCGTGCGCGATGGCAAGTACGGTCCTTACGTCAACTGGGGCAAGATCAACGCCACCCTGCCCAAGGACAAGGTGCCGGCTGAGGTCACTGTCGAGGAAGCGCTCGAAATGATCGCCGCCAAGGCTGCAACGTCGGGCAAGAAGACCAAGGCGCCGGCCAAGAAAGCCACCAAGGCCAAGGCAAAGCCGAAAGCAGCGGCCAAGAAGCCGGCTGCAGCCAAGAAACCCGCAGCCGCCAAGGCAAAGAAGGACTGAATTTGGGACATCCTCCCCGCAAACCAGGGACCAGAAAACCAACATCCGGCAAAGCCGATGGCAATCAGGGCGACACGCGCCCTGCTTTCCGCCGCGGTGACATGCCGGACAAGGAAACGATCCTGCGTTTCCTCAGCGAAAACCCTGACCGTGCATCAAAGCGAGATATCGCCAAGGCCTTCGGGATCAAGGGCGACACACGGGCCGAGCTGAAGGACATGCTCAAGGATCTCGAAGACGAAGGGATGATCGAGCGTGACCGGAAAATGCTGCGGCGGCCGGGCACTCTGCCTGCGGTCACGGTGCTCGAGATCACCATGCGCAACAGCGACGGCGATCTGATCGCCCGCCCGGCGGAATGGCTTGAGGATCATGGCGCAGCCCCCATGGTGACGGTGCGACAGTCCAACGCCGGCCGTGACCGCAGCAAATCCCGCGCTCCATCGACTGCGGCGAGCATCGGCGACAGGGTGCTGGCGCGGATCTTTGCGGCTCCGCATGACAAGGGCACAACCTACACCGCCCGGATCATGAAGATACTCGACCGGCGCGACGGGCTGATCCTCGGGGTCTTCAGGTCAACTGATGGCGGCGGTGGCCGGCTGATGCCGATCGAACGGCGTGGTGATGAATACACAATCGATCCCGATTTCATCGGAGACGCCAAGGACGGCGATCTGGTCGAGGCCGAGGCCGCGCGTCTGGGCCGCATGGGACTTCCGCGCGCCAAGGTTCACGCGGTGCTGGGCTCGGTCGAAGGCGAAAAAGCGATCTCTATGATCGCCATCCATTCGCACGGCATTCCGCACGTGTTTCCGGCAGAGGTGATCGAGGCCGCAGAAAACGCAAAGCCGGCGCCGGTTTCAGGCGGGCGTGAAGACTGGCGGCATATCCCGCTGGTCACGATCGATCCGCATGACGCCAAGGACCATGATGACGCGGTCTTTGCTGAAGAAGACCCCTCCCCGGACAATTTGGGCGGCGTCATCGTTACCGTCGCAATTGCCGATGTCTCCTGGTATGTGCGACCCGGATCTGCGCTCGACCGCGAAGCACTCAAGCGCGGTAACTCGGCCTATTTCCCCGACCGTGTCGTGCCGATGCTTCCCGAGCGGATTTCGAACGACCTTTGTTCCCTGCGCGAAGGCGAGGATCGCCCTGCGCTGGCGCTGCGGATGGTGTTTTCCGCAGAGGGGCGAAAGGTCGGTCATCGCTTCCACCGGGTCATGATCAAGAGTGCCGCCAAACTGTCCTATCAGCAGGCGCAGGCGGCGATTGACGGCAACCCCGACGACAAGTCCGGCCCGCTCATCGACGCTGTCCTCAAGCCTCTGTGGCATGCCTACAGCGTGCTCAAGCGGGAGCGGGACCGGCGTCAGCCACTTGATCTCGACATGCCGGAGCGCAAGATCCTGCTCACGCCTGAGGGCAAGGTCGACAAGGTGATCGTTCCCGAACGGCTCGATGCGCACCGGCTGATCGAAGAATTCATGATCCAGTCGAACGTTGCGGCTGCAGAAACGCTGGAAAAACGCCGGCAACCGCTGATCTACCGCGTCCATGACCAGCCATCGCTGGCAAAGCAGGAAGTGTTGCGCGAGTTCCTTGGTACACTGAACCTGTCGCTGGCCCGCGGTGCGGCCATCCGCGCCAATGCCTTCAACGGCATTCTGGCCAAGGCGGTTGGGGAACCCTATCAGGACATGGTCAACGAGATGGTTCTGCGCAGCCAGAGCCAGGCCATATATTCGCCTGAAAATATTGGTCACTTCGGTCTCAACCTGATGAAGTATGCGCACTTCACCTCACCAATCCGGCGCTACGCAGATCTGATCGTGCATCGCGCGCTTGTCGGCTCGCTGGGACTGGGCGAAGGTGGCATTACGCCCGCGGAAGAAGCTGCTCTGGAAAATATCGCCGCGGAGATCTCGACAACCGAGCGCCGCGCGATGGCTGCCGAACGCGAAACCGTTGACCGGCTGGTGGCGCACCATCTGGCCGGACGCCTCGGCGAAGCGTTTGACGGACGCATTTCCGGGGTTACGAAATCGGGACTCTTTGTCAGCCTGCCTCAATTTGGCGCAGATGGATTTATTCCTGTTTCAACATTGGGATTAGACTATTATCACTATGACGAGGCTCATCAGGCGTTAACCGGCGATAAAACTGGTCTGGGGTATCGTCTGGGGGATGGAGTGGAAGTCAAACTGGTCGAAGTGATCCCGCTGGCAGGCTCAATGCGCTTTGAGATGCTCAGCGAGGGGCAGAACATGCCCAAAGGCACGCGATCGTTTCACAAGTCAGGACGCAGCGGCCGAGGCGGCCCCAAGAAGCCTGGCACACGGCCACCTCGCGGACGGCGCTAAGACAGCAGTGAGCGAACAACGATCCGGCCGCACCCATTGCGACTGATCAGTATCAGGAGAACGCAAATGCTCGAATTTGGCGGCAACAAAGCCGAAGGCGCCCATCAGGAGACGCCAAGAAACATCTGGGGTGCAGTCAAGCGCGGCCTTCTCGGCCGCTGCCCCAATTGCGGCGAAGGCAAGCTGTTCAAGGCCTACATCAAGCCCGTGGATGCCTGTTCCGAGTGCGGCGAGGAAATGTTCCATCACCGCGCCGATGATTTCCCGGCCTATCTGGCGATCTTCGTTGTCGGCCACATTGTTGTTGCCGGGTTCATGGCCACCGACACCTGGCTGGTGCTTGAAAGCTGGCAGCATCTGATGATCTGGATCCCGGCCACGATTGTTCTCACCCTGGCGATGCTTCAGCCGATCAAGGGCGGGGTCATCGGACTGCAATGGGCGTTGCGTATGCATGGGTTCGGCGGTGAGTCGGAAGAGCCCTTGCTCGCCGAGCCCGCTTATGAGGATGCGCGATGAACGACAGCGTTGCCGCCAACACCGCACTCCTGACCGAGGATCATCAGGCCAGGACAAGCGAAAAGCGGCATCCGCCGCGGACCCCACGGGACGCGGCTTCGCTGATTCTCATGGACCGAAGCGGCAAGGTACCGCGCGCCCTTCTGGGCAAGCGTGGCAAGGGCCACGCCTTCATGCCCGACCTCTACGTGTTTCCCGGCGGCCGGCGCGACCCGGGCGATAACAGGGCACCGCTTGCGCATCCGTTGCGCGACGACGTCCTGGACAAGCTTCTGACCCGAACACAGGCCCGGTTTCATGGCCATGCCGCCCGCGGCCTGGCGGTTGCGGCGGCACGGGAAATGATGGAAGAGGCGCATCTTTCGCTCACACCATCCGAATATGCCGGTGCACTGTGCCCGGATGTCTCCAAGTTCCGTTTCCTTGCCCGCGCGATCACGCCTCCCGGCCAGTCCCGGAGGTTCGACACTCGATTCTTCGCCTGCTTTTGCGACGAGCTTGGACTTGAACCAACCGCGGTTCGCGACAGCGATGAGCTGCATGACCTGACATGGCTGCCGATTGATGCCCATGAAAGCCACCCGCTGCCACGCATTACCAGAGTGATTCTCTCAGATCTGGTGCAGGCGCTGGCAGAAGACCCATCTTTACCATTTGGCAAAGCCGTTCCGTTCTACTACTCCCGCAACGGACGATTCGTTCGCGAATTGATTTAAGGCGATCCCAATGGACAGTTCATCCTCCCGCTCCCCCGTGATCCGCGAGGATATTCACTGGCCAGCTCTGATCGCTGCTGTTGCGGCCATTACAGCGGTTGGTATCGCCATCGGGCTCGGACTGCCGCTGCTGTCGATCATCCTTGAAAAACGCGGCGTATCGTCGACCATGATCGGTCTGAACTCGGCGATGGCCGGTGTCGCCGCAATGGTCGCTGCCCCGCTCACAACCATGGTCGCGCAGCGCCTGACCGTGGTGAACACGATGGTGCTGGCGATCATCGCAGCATCTGCCAGCGCGCTGGGATTTTACTACGCCGAAGCACTGTGGATGTGGTTTCCGCTGCGGATCGTGTTCCATGGCGCCATAACCGTCCTGTTCGTTCTCTCCGAATTCTGGATCAACACCGCAGCCCCCCCGTCACGCCGAGGGCTTGTGCTTGGCATCTACGCCACGGTGCTGTCGCTCGGATTTGCCGCCGGGCCGCTGATCTTCTCGGTCATCGGCTCAGATGGCATCCTGCCCTTTGCCATCGGAGCAGGCATTATTCTGCTGGCAGCCATACCCATTCTCATGGCGCGCAAGGAAAACCCGGTGATCGATTCACAGCCGGACCTTCCATTCTTGCGTTACCTGTGGCTGGTTCCCACTGCCACCGCTGCCGTGTTCATTTTCGGGGCGGTTGAATCGGGAGGGCTGTCGCTGTTTCCGATCTATGCCAGCCGTACCGGCTTTACCGAATCACAAGGCGCCCTGCTCCTCGTAATGATGGGACTGGGCAACGTGTTGTTCCAGATCCCAGTCGGCCTGATCGCCGACCGGATGAAAGACAGGCGGCCACTGCTCTCGCTGTTTGCGATTATCGGACTGGTGGGTTCACTCGCCCTGCCCTTCCTGATCCACAACTGGCTGCTGACAGCCGCTATCCTGTTGTTCTGGGGCGGCAGCGTCGCAGGCCTCTATACGGTCGGCCTGGCGCATCTGGGCGACAAACTGCACGGCGCGGATCTCGCTTCGGCCAACGCAGCGTTTGTTTTCTGCTATGCGCTTGGCATGCTGGTGGGTCCGCAAACCATCGGCGTCTCGATGGATATGTTCGGCAATCACGGATTTGCCTGGGCGCTGGCGTTCTTTTTCGCGATTTATGTGGCCCTTACGTTGTTTCGTATAGTGCTACGTCCAAAACGGACTTGACTTTCCCGGCGGCTTTTGTAGTTTCCGCGCAAGTTTCGCCGTGGAGCCTTTTGTGCTGTCCGCGGCTTCATTTTTGAAGAAGGCAAGACACCATGGCCAAGGCGACCACAATCAAGATCAAGCTCCTGTCGACTGCAGACACCGGCTTTTTCTACGTCACGAAGAAGAACAGCCGTACATTCACCGACAAGATGGTGAAGACCAAGTACGACCCGATTGCAAAGAAGCACGTCGAATTCAAGGAAGCCAAGATCAAGTAATCTGGCTTGGTCACCTGCCCAAGGGCAGGTGTTCGACGGTAGACAAAAAAACCCGCCTCCTTCCGGAAGCGGGTTTTTTGTGTCGAGGGCCGATCGAAACAAAGGCGTGGAACGAGGATACCACTGTGCACTCGATCTCGATCGGCCACCCCACGACCCAGGAGATGCGGCGGACCTGAACATCATGGGGTATAGGAAAATGATTGGTGTCACAGCATGTCTAGATGACAGTGCCAAAACGCTTCATATGAAAAACATATGTGTTCCAAAGCTGTAAAAAATCAATAGTTCCTTAACACTTCATTCAGCATATCGCTTGAAGTGGTTAATATTACGAACAATTTTAACTATTATTGCGCCTTGCGTCAGGCGTATAAAATCTATTGTGTATCTTTGATTTAATACCGCAACCGTAGCAACAACATTGCAAAAACGGTCAGGCGGCCTGCCCGACAACACGGTTGCGACCATCGTGTTTGGCCTGATAAAGCGCCTTGTCCGCACGGCGGATCAGGGCGTCTGCGCCCTCGCCATCTGCCTCAAGCGTTGCGATGCCGACGGATGTCGTCACCGGTGCAGAGGCTCCTGTGGCAGAGATCCTGAATGGCGCGCCTGCGACCGCATCACGCAGCCGCTCAGCCACCTGGGCAGCAATCTCGGATGTTGTATCCGGCATCACCACAACGAACTCCTCGCCGCCGTAGCGGCAGGCAAGATCTGCACCGCGCACAGCGCTGCGCACGCGCTTGGCGAACTCACGCAAGACATCGTCGCCACCCTCGTGCCCATAGGTGTCATTGATCGACTTGAAGAAATCGATATCGGTGATCAACACCGACAAGGGGCGTCCGCGGCGATTCGAGCGATCCACCAGCGTTGCCAGATGGGTATCAAGGTAGCGCCGATTGTTGAGACCGGTCAGCGCGTCGGTGACGGCAAATTCAACCGACTCAGAAAGACTTGAGCGCAATTTGTCGGAATAGCGCTTGCGCCGAATCTGGGTGACACTGCGAGCAAGGAGTTCATTGGGATCAAGCGGGCGCAGCAGGTAGTCATTGACGCCCAGTTCGAGCGCGCGGATCACCAGATCCTCCTCGCCCTGTTCCGCAACCACCAGCATCGGGATGAAACGCGTCCGTTCAAGCGAACGCAGCTGCGAGCACAGTCGCAACGGATCATAGTCCTCCAGTGACGAGGATACGATCACAAGTTCATAAGGCTTGTCGGCTGCCTCGAACAGTGCGGCCTGAGGATCGGCCATCGCAGTAATCTCGGCGATGCCGTTGAGTGCCCGCGACATGCGGTCTTGCGTATTGGCGCGGCTTTCAACCAGCAGCACCATGCCCGGCTCCTCCAGCTTGCCCTGGTGAGGCGAGAGAAGCGCTTCAAGGCCAATACTGCGCGCAGTCTCGGCGCGGAGACGCAGCTCATCGCTCAAAGCCTTGAAGCGGATCAGGCTTTTGACCCTTGTCATCAGCTGGAGATCATTGACCGGCTTGGTGAGAAAATCATCAGCGCCGGCCTTGAGTCCGCGAACGCGATCGGCAGGCTGATCGAGGGCCGTGACCATGACGACCGGAATATGCGCAGTGCGCGGATTGTTCTTGAGCCGTTCACAGACCTCGAAGCCGTCAATGCCGGGCATCATGATGTCGAGCAGAATAAGATCGACCTGCGTCTGGTCGCAAATGGAGAGTGCTGTCATGCCGTCGGCAGCGGTCAGCACCTCGAAATACTCGGCCAGAAGCCGAGCTTCGAGAAGCTTCACATTGGCAGGAATATCATCAACCACCAGAATACGCGCGGTCATGTCAGATCTCCAACCTCATGCATCGCCCAGATAGGTCTTGATGGTCTCGATGAATTTGGGCACCGAAATGGGCTTGGAAATATAGGCTTCGCAACCACCCTGACGGATGCGCTCCTCATCCCCCTTCATCGCGAACGCGGTCACGGCAATGATGGGAATCACGTGAAGATCGTCATCCTGCTTGAGCCACTTGGTCACCTCGAGGCCGGAGACCTCGGGCAACTGGATGTCCATCAGGATGAGATCGGGACGGTGCTTGCGGGCAAGATCCATGGCTTCCAGGCCATTGCGGGTCTGAATCGTCTTGTAACCTGACGCTTCGATCAGGTCCCGAAAGAGTTTCATGTTGAGTTCGTTGTCCTCAACAATCATAACCTGCTTTGTCATATCCGATCCAATCCTCGATCCAGCCCGACCATCCGCTCGCCGGATCCCGTCTTCGCCGGTGGCCAGCGACGCGTATCGCAGGCCTTCGACAGCTCCATTCTGCGCAAAACAAGATCCGCAAAACCGGTCATCATCGCCATCTTAGTTCCATTAGGTTGAAAAAGTGGTAATCGGTCATCTCGAATACAGTGCATGATACTTTGGAAGGACAATACAGCGATGGCGGATGCGGAAGAAACAGCGATTGCCGTGCTGGTCTGGCTTGCGGGAGAGCCTGAGCTGATGGGCCGTTTTCTTGCATTGACCGGGCTGGAGGCCTCCAATTTACGTGAAGCGGCCAAAGAGCCCGGGTTCCTGGCAGGCGTTCTTGGGTTTCTGATGAGCCATGAACCGACGCTGCTGGACTTCTGTGCGGCAACCGACACCCGGCCCGAAGCAATATCCCGCGCCTTCCGGACACTGGGCGGCACAGGCGAGGTCGAATGATGCTGATCCCTGACGCCGAACATGATGATCTGTACCTGGGTGATCGCCCATTGATCGTCTGCGACATAGACGAGGTCGTGCTGGAGTTTGTTACGCCATTTTCGGCCTATCTCACCCACAATGGCCACGAGTTGCGGGCCACATCGTTCCGCTTGCACGGCAATGTTTTCAATCGCACCGATGGCAGCGAGACACCGGGAGATCAGGTCAGCGAAATGCTGGAAGCGTTCTTCCAAGCCCAGGATGAGTGGCAGACGCCGGTGATTGCAGCCGCCGAAAGCCTGTCGCGGCTTTCGGACAAGGCGGATATCGTGTTTCTGACCGCAATGCCACCGCGACATCGCGCGGCTCGGCGAAGCCTGCTCACGCAGCACGGGTTCGACTATCCGATGATTGCAACCGAATCCCCCAAAGGGCCAGCGGTTCTTGCCCTGCATGGCGCGCGGGCGCAGCCCGTGGTGTTCATCGATGACATTTTCACCAATCTCCAATCGGTGCGCAAGCATGTGCCTGAAACCCTGCTGCTCAATCTTATGGCCAATGATACGTTCCGCGCGTTGGCTCCGCACCCTGGCGACGGTGTCGACCTCGCCCGAGACTGGCCGCATGCCGAAGAGCTGATCAAAGCCCATTTCGATGCCAACGCCGGCTGAGCGGAACTGCGCCATCTCTGTTTGCACCCAGTCCGCATAGCCGGTCATGCGAGGATTTTTCGCATCAGCGGGCGTCCGGACTTCGCTCTGCGGCGACGTGAAAGCCGGCTTTCTCGAACACCGACACCGAACCAACCAAAAGTCCGACGGATTTGGAATGCTTCGCCTTTTCAATCGGGCAAGCCTCGACAATCCGCGCGCCATTGTCCTGCGCATGGGAGACCGCGGCTTCTACCAGAGCATGGCTGATCCCCTGCCCGCGCCGTTTCGACTGGATAAAGAAGCAGGATATCGCCCAAAGGCCTAGATCTGACGGATCATCGCCGTCCAGCGGCCGGGAGACCGTGCGCGTGGTGTTCCAGCGCGGCACGTGGGTGCGGGGCGTTACCTGCACCCAGCCCACTGGAACGCCGTCATCAAGCGCGATCAACCCCGGCGGCAACGGCGCTGCGGCAGCCTCTTTCAGAAGCAGTTTCTTGTCATCACGGCTCAACGCCTCACGGTGTTTTGGTGCCAGCCGGAAATAACTACACCAGCAACCGTAACAGGCACCCTGCGGCCCGAACAGGGTTTCCAGCGATGGCCACAAATCGGGCGTGACAGGGCGGATATCAAGGGTCACGTGGTTCGGGCTCCGGCTGCTCAGGCAGGCTTGTGAGTCCAAAGATTATTGCGTAATCTGGAAATGTTCAACCTTTGTTCTCATATGCGAACCCATGCCCCAAACCCCGTCTTCTCCAGCTCCCATACCCGGCTTTTGCCGCGATTGCCTGACGCCTGCCGGTGCGGGACGACGGTGCGTGAGCTGCGGCAGCCCGCGCATCGTCCGCCATGCCGAGATCAACGAGCTGACCTTGGCGCATGTGGACTGCGACGCATTTTACGCGACAGTGGAAAAACGCGACAATCCGGAGCTTGCCGACAAACCGGTGATCATCGGCGGCGGCAAACGCGGTGTTGTCTCCACCTGCTGCTACATTGCCCGCATTCACGGGGTGCGCTCGGCGATGCCGATGTTCAAAGCGTTGGATGCCTGCCCGGACGCTGTGGTGATCAAGCCCGACATGGAGAAATATGTCCGGGTCGGGCGCGAGGTGCGGCGGATGATGGAGGAACTCACCCCGCTGGTGCAGCCCATCTCGATTGACGAAGCGTTTCTCGATCTTGCCGGCACCGAGCGATTGCACAAGGACACCCCTGCCCGCACGCTGGCGCGCTTTGCGGCGCGGGTGGAAGCCGAAATCGGCATCAGCCTGTCGGTCGGCCTGTCCTATTGCAAGTTCCTCGCCAAGGTTGCTTCCGACCTCGACAAGCCACGCGGGTTTTCGGTGATCGGCAAGCAGGAGGCGATGGCGTTCCTGGCGCCGCGACCCGTGTCGCTGATCTGGGGCGTCGGCAAGGCCTTCACGGCAACGCTGGAACGCGACGGCATCCGTACCATTGGACAGTTGCAGACGATGGAAGAGACCGCGCTGATGCGCAGCTATGGCGTCATGGGCAAGCGGCTCTACCACCTGGCGCGCGGCGAGGATGAGCGCACCGTGCACGCCAACGAGGGTGCCAAGAGCGTGTCTGCCGAAACCACCTTCAACTCGGACCTCTCGGAAGCCAAGGACCTTGTCCCGGTTCTGAGGCGCCTGGCCGAGAAAGTGTCGTTCCGCCTCAAGGCGTCCGGCATTGCCGGGCAGACGGTGGTGCTCAAGCTCAAGACCGCCGATTTCAAGAGCCGGACGCGCAATTTCAAGCTTGAAGACCCGACGGTTCTCGCCGACCGGATCTTCCGCACCGGCCTGCACCTGCTGGAGCGCGAACTTGGCCAGGACCGATTCCGGCTGATCGGCATCGGCGTATCCGATCTCACCGATGCTGCGCGTGCCGACCCGCCCGACCTGGTCGATCCGGCCGCGGCGAGGCGCGCGGTGGCCGAAAGCGCCATCGACAAGGTGCGGCAGAAATTCGGCCGCGACATCGTCGAGACCGGCTACACCTTCGGAACTTCGCGCAAGATGCGGCAGGCGGACGAAGACTAAAGCCTGCAGCGCTGAGGACGGTTGCGGGGGCAAGCCCGATACAGGCTCTGCCCGGACTTGCAACTCATGGCGCCAGCCGTCCCATACAATCCGTGGTGTGACCGCGCATCTCATCTGATGCAAAACGCCTGCTTGCCCACCGCTGGCCTGAAATGTCATTGCCTCGCAGACGCGCGAAAAAAATGACGCCCGCAATGGTTCCAGTGAATGGCCCAAAAGACCCCCTGAACTTCTTTGCATATTTTTCTCCTATGGTTGATTATTTTCCTATATCTCGCATAGGTTGCACTCACGTGAGGAATGTTGTTCGCCATATCGTTTTCTTCCGCACGACTACGCACCGCGGATTGGAGACCTTCAGGCTTCTGGTCGACTCTGACGACCGGGGCCTTGACCGGCTGCTGCGCAACAACATCCACAACACCGCAAATCTCGACTTTTTTGAAACGTCCCCCGAAAAAGGCATCGTCGACAACCAGATCGTCATCTTTGATTGCCGGCACCGCTTTTCAGGCGCCGGGCCAGAAGCCCTGCCCAGCTTCAGCAATGCGTTTTCTAACATCGCCCTCATCAACCCGGAAACCACCAGCCGCCAAAACGCCTATATGACCGGGTTCGCTGACTTTCTCAGCTGGCCCATTCTCGCACCAGAACTCTATGCACGCCTTCTCGCTCAATCCCGGGCCTATTCACTCAAGGATCCCAATCACCGGTTTTCGCGCGTCGCTCTCGTAGAGCGTTGTTGCGCCTTCATGGCGGACCAGATCGCTTCGTCCATCTCGGTCAGATCACTGGCGCAAATGTTCAACACCAACCACAACACCCTCAATGAGGCGTTCAAACGGGAAATGGGCCTTCCGCCGCTCGCCTGGCAACGCAAGCTGCGCCTCGAGAGCGCTGCGCGCCAGTTGCGGCTCACAGACGCTCCGATCAACGTGATCGCGGCTGATCACGGCTATGACCTGCCCGCCAATTTCACAACAGCATTCAGACGCCACTTTGGCTTGACACCTTATGATTACAGAAAGCCTGAATCAATCAACAATATTCCTGAATGACTAAAGATCATCCTTTTCCAATTTTCGTATTATATAAACATGATTTTCTTCATATAAACTGCTGAATGCGTCAAACTATACGCACTTCCTCGATTTATATAAATGAAAATCGTGCTTCTAAATCCTGAAAACCGAACATGGCCTTTATATTTACAGGTCATTTGTTCGATCAAAACTTAAAAGGACGATCATTATGCCGACCTACCAACTGGACATCTCTTTTGACACCGCCGGCCTGAACGCTCTGAATGCGACAGGTCAGAAAGTCACCATCGTCAAGCAAAGCTCCGGCGCCAAACAGACCGCATGGATCACCTTCACGCCGCAACTGGCCAATTCGGTCACGTGGACCGAGCAGTATTCCGTCTACTCCTCGACCACCAATGCCCAAGCAGGTGCAAAGATCATCACCAGTTCCGAAGCAACTGCGATCGGCGGCAGCAGCTACACCCTCAACACGGCAGGCTATTTCGATCCGGGCGTTTCCGGTTCGGTCGGGCCGACCCAATACCAGCTTATCAACAGCGATCCGAACCTCGTTATTGGCACGACGGCCATGGTCACCGGCGGACTGGTGCAGGGCGCAAGCGTCAACGGCACCACCGTTTCTGCCCCCATGTGCGCGGTGGGCATTCTCTATAACCAGACCGCCCTGTTCACCCCGATCGAAACCATCCTGGTCTACACGTCGTTTTACTCCGACAACGGCATCGTGATCTCCAGCGTCGCGGGCAATGCCTTGACCGTTCAGTACACCACCAACACGACGGCAAGTATCGCCTACAACGATCAGAACAACCAGTTCATCATGTCCTAGGCCCGTCCGAGGAGGACCATCCCTTCTCGAAGACCCATGACAGATTGAATACAACCATCGTCGACAATGGGAGAATACCATGCCCAATCAGGCACTTCCCCGCGGTCACACGGCAAATATCGGAGCCAATGTGATCGCAGGCGACCTTCACATCATCGGTGTCGGAACGCCCTATACCATTTCGACCAATGGCGGAGCGGCAGCCGCTCATGTTGCGGCGGTTGGCGTGGTCGACACCTACCATATCAACAGCCACACCGTATCGGTGACGAACACCACAGCCGTGCCCGGTCCGGACAATCTGACACTGAGCTGGTAGGCCCGGCTCAGCTTCCGACAAGCGTTTGCCCGGAGTGATCTGCTTTCCACTCCGGGCATATGCCTTCGTTGTCGATGAAAGGATCATTCGCGATCCATCGCTTTCCAACTCCGGGGCCGGACAGCACAATGACGGACTATTTCCTCGAAATCCAAATTGACCAGGCCGGACTGCAAACGATTGCCAATTCCGGGATGTCAGTCGCATTGTTGCAGCCGCAGCAAAATGCGACCTATCAAATCGTTGCGGTGCTCACCTCAGCCACCGGAACCATGCAGATCAGATGGACAGATGACGAGTTTGTCTATGCTTCAGCCTACGGCCTGTCAGCCTATTCGGTGCCGCAAATCAACTCTTCCAATTCCGCCCTTTCAGGGCAGGTGTTTACCTATAACGGCAGCTTGATAACCCAGACTGGTTCAACCAGCATGGCAAAGACCATTCAGGTATCAAACGGTTCGGGCAGCTCGGCGACCTGCGGACTTGCCAGGGTCTTCACGGTCAATGGGCAAGCCCAATCTCTCGCCATCACCTGCGCAGCCTCGCTGCTGGCTAACGGTCTCGGCAGTTTCGAGATCTCAAATCAGATATTGTTGACCCTGCTCGGCAACGCACAGCTCGGCATGGCGCTGCCAAGTGATGCGATTCCCAACTTCAAGGTAAGCCGGATGCGCAAACGCAGCATGGCGGTGGTCACGGTTCAACCACCACTGATTCTCGATTTCGACGCGAGCCATGCAGCTCAAAACGTCCATTTCGATGACCAAAACGGGTCTTTTGTGGCTGGCCCCCTTCCCTAGTCGTCAGATTAACCCGACTGGAGAGGAACAGGAGAAATGTGCCGGCGCGCGACTGGCAAAAACCTTTCGACAGCACAAAGCCCAGGAAGACTGTCACAACGGATTTCCCTGCCCGGGATCGAAATGGCTAGACCAGTTCGACGTCAAGCACACCCGGCGCCGCCTTTAGAGCAGAGGCCAGTTGCGGCGAGATCTTGTAGCGGTCAGGCAAGGTGACTTCGATTTCGCGACGGCCATCATCCTTGATCATGACGAAGGAGACCTGGCCCTCGCCACGGGACTTCAGATGGGTCGATACCGAATTGAGCGGGCGTGCATCACGCATATAGACCCGGAGCGCCGACTGCCCCCGCGCCGCGCGGTCCTCAAGCGAATCTGCAGTCTGGATGCGCAGTCCGATGCCTTCCGGTCGTTCCTCGGCGGTAACGGTAATGACGATGGATTTGCCGGGCTCAAGCAATTCACGGTAGAGCGCCAAGCCTTCGGAAAACAGCACCGCCTCATACTGGCCGGAGCTGTCGGAAAAGGCCACGATGCCCATCTTGTTGCCAGTACGGGTCTTGCGTTCCTGCTTGCTGGTTACAGTGCCTGCGAGCCGGCCCGCGGTGGCCCCCGCCTTCACTGCAAGCGAGAAATCAGCCCAGGTCTGAACCCGCATTTTTGCGAGAAGATCATTATAGGAATCAAGCGGATGGGCGGAGAGATAAAAGCCGAGTGCTTGATATTCGCGGTGCAGCTTCTCGGCCGGCAGCCATGGCATCGTGGCAGGCAACTGGATGGTTTCGGCTTCCGTCGCACCACCGCCACCGATGCCGAACATGTCGCTCTGGCCGCTGATACGGTTTTCCTGCGCGCGCTGGGCGAAGCCGAGAACGCGGTCAAGTCCACCGCTCAGCATTGCCCGGTCGTGGCCGAAACTGTCAAATGCACCGGCGGCAATCAGGCTTTCCAGCACCCGGCGGTTGACTTGGCGCGGATCGATGCGGGTGCAAAAATCTTCAAGCGAGGCAAACGGCGTGTCGCCACGGACCTCGACGATATGCTCGACAGCCGCGTCGCCCACACCCTTGATGGCAGCGAGCGCGTAGTAGATCTTGTTGTCGCCGGTCTCGAAATGGCGGAAGCTGGTCTGAACCGACGGCGCCACGACCTCAATCCCCAACCGTCTGGCATCCTGACGGAAATCCACCAGCTTGTCAGTGTTCGACATATCAAGCGTCATGGACGCTGCAAGGAACTCGACCGGATAGTGCGCCTTCAGATAGGCCGTCTGGTAGGAAACGATGCCGTAGGCTGCGGCGTGGGACTTGTTGAAGCCGTAATTGGCGAACTTGGCCAAGAGATCGAAAATCATGTCGGCCTGCGGCTTGGAGACGTCGCGCTCCACCGCGCCCTCGACGAAGCGGGCGCGCTGCTTGTCCATTTCCTCCTTGATCTTCTTGCCCATCGCGCGGCGCAGAAGGTCGGCTTCGCCGAGGGAGTAACCGGCCAGAACCTGGGCGATCTGCATCACCTGCTCCTGGTAGACGATCACGCCTTGCGTCTCGGCCAGCAAATTGTCGATCTTGGGATGGATCGATGCGAGTTCTTCCTCGCCGTGCTTGCGGGCGTTGTAGACGGGGATGTTCTCCATCGGGCCCGGACGGTAGAGTGCCACAAGCGCAATGATGTCCTCGATCCGGTCGGGACGCATGCCGATGAGCGCCTTGCGCATGCCAGCCGATTCCACCTGGAACACGCCGACAGTCTCGCCGCGCGAGAGCATCTCGTAGGTCGGCTTGTCATCCAGCGGCAGGGCTTCGAGATCGATCGTGATGTTGCGCTTGGCAATGAAACCGACCGCGGTCTTGAGCACGGTGAGAGTCTTGAGGCCCAGAAAGTCGAACTTGACCAGGCCCGCCTGCTCGACCCATTTCATGTTGAATTGCGTAACCGGCATGTCCGAGCGCGGATCGCGGTACATTGGCACCAGTTGCGACAGCGGCCTATCGCCAATCACGATACCGGCAGCGTGGGTGGAGGCGTGGCGGTAGAGGCCTTCGAGCTTCTGCGCGATGTCGAGAAGACGTCCGACGGCGGGCTCCTTCTCGACTTCCTCGTTGAAACGCGGTTCTTCCTCGATTGCCTTGTGCAATGGCGTCGGGCTGGCCGGGTTGTTGGGCACCAGTTTGCAGATGCGATCGACCAGGCCGTAGGGCATTTCCAGCACCCGGCCGACGTCGCGCAACGCCGCGCGCGCCTGCAGGCTTCCGAAGGTGATGATCTGGCCAACCTGCTCGCGGCCATACTTCTTCTGCACATACCGGATGACTTCTTCACGCCGGTCCTGGCAGAAGTCGATGTCAAAGTCAGGCATCGACACGCGGGCGGGATTGAGAAAGCGTTCGAACAGCAGCGAGAAGCGCAATGGATCGACATCGGTGATGGTGAGAGCATAGGCCACGAGCGAACCCGCGCCCGAACCACGGCCAGGTCCCACCGGGATGTCGTGATCCTTGGCCCACTTGATGAAGTCGGCCACGATCAGGAAGTAACCCGGAAACTTCATGTTCTCGATGATATCGAGTTCAACCTGAAGCCGCTCGCGGTAGTCGGTTTCCGAATATCCCTCGGCCAGACCAATCCGTGCCAGCCGACGATCAAGGCCCTCGATCGATTGGCGCCTGAGTTCGGCGGCTTCCGCGGCAAGCGCTGCCTTGGGATCGTCCTCTCCACCGCCGGTAAAGCGCGGCAGAATCGGTGCCCGGCTCTCGACAATGGCGCTGCATCGCCGGGCAATTTCGATCGTGTTTTCCAGGGCTTCCGGGATATCAGCGAACAGTTCCGTCATTTCGAAACGGGACTTGAGGCAATTGTCGACGCTGAGCCGAGGGCGGCGGTCGTCCGACATGACGGCATTGGATGCCACAGCCATCAACGCATCATGGGCTTCAAAATCATCGGGCGTGGGGAAAAAAGCCTCGTTGGTGGCCACGAGCGGAACTTCGGCGTCATAGGCGAGTGCGATCATCTTGGCTTCATGAGCCCGATCGTATCCACCTTGGCGCTGCAACTCAAGATAAAGCCGGTCACCGAAAACCTGTTTGAGTGTATCGAGACGCGCCCTCGCCTGTTCGGGGTGCCCTTCGCGCACGGCATGATCGACCGGGCCGCCAGCAGATCCGGTGAGCGCTATCAGTCCTTCGGCGCCCTCCTGCAGCCAGGACAGCATGATATGCGGGCGGTCGCTGTTGTCACCGCCAAGATAGGCCTGACTAACAATGGCCACGAGCCGGTCATAACCGGCGGGCGTTGCGGCGTACAAGACAATGGATGGAGCCTTCTGCAGGTGATCGCGGTGAGACCGGCGATCGCCGGATTGACCGTCCTCCATATCGATATCAAGCTGGCATCCAATCAGCGGCTGAATACCCGCTTCCATGGCCTTGATCGAAAACTCGAGCGCCCCGAAAAGATTGTTGGTGTCGGTGATCGCAAGCGCCGGCTGGTCATCGGCTACCGCCCGCTTGAGCAGTGTCTTGATCGGAAGCGCGCCTTCGAGCAGCGAATAGGCGGAATGTACCCGCAGATGAACGAAGCCAGGCCAACTCCCTGCTCCACGTTCGTCAGCCTGCTTGGCGCGCCCGCGCGCCTGCCCTGTTCCCGCAGCCAGATTGGCCAGCAGTTTCGCCGACTTGTTTTCGCGTGCCATTGATGCCCTCTGCCGTCTGATCCGCAGTCCTTCACCGCAACAGTGCGACCGAAGACTCAAACTTCAATTGTGAGGACCCGGACCATAAAGTCCAGAGCACGCGCGCCTAAATCAGCAGCGGTTTATAGTTCAGTGGTATTGCATTTTCATCGAGGACCGGAACGCGCCTTACGTAAAGCGGGAAACTCCCAAACCCTCACCACCATTCAAATGCGGCGCTTGGCTTGCCGCGCAACAGTCTACAGCAAACCAGCATCAAATTTCAGCGCAATCAGAACGCCATTGCGAGAACGGCGAAGCTCGCTACGAACAGGGACATGGAAACGAATGCGGCAATGTCACGGGCAAATGCGGTCATGATCAACTCCTGTTAATTCCCTCTATGTATTACTTATGTTCCATATTTGTTCTCTTGTCAATTGCATTAACGTGATTTTTCCGCACCTGAAGTTTCCACTGTTTTCGACTCGTGGATACCGTCAGCGTGCCCGTGGCGCCCCTCGCAGTTCGGCTTTCAATTGCGCCGCACAGCCATGATCAGCCCAGCAAAAAGCCCGGACGCTGGCGCCCGGGCTCTCAAGTGTTGTGCTTGAAAAAGCAGCTTAGTTGCAAGCGTCCTTGAGACCCTTGCCGGCCGAGAACTTCGGCACGTTACGTGCAGGAATATCGACTTCCTTGCCGGTCTGCGGGTTGCGGCCCTTCGAGGCTTCGCGACGCGAAACGGTGAAGTTGCCGAAGCCGATCAGACGCACGTCGCCGCCATTCTTGAGCTCTCCGGTGATGGTTTCGAAAACTGCTTCCACAGCCGAAGTTGCATCGCCCTTGGTGAGGCCTGACTTTTCGGCAACAGCTGCCACGAGTTCATTCTTGTTCATTTCCGTCCCTTTCTGGCGTTATGTCGACTCATTTCGTTCGATGCGGTGATCCTACGCATCTCGACGTCCCGCGCAACCAAACTCCCCGGAAACCCGGGCTTTATAAAGGCTTTTCACAGGGAATTCGTTACTTTGAGGTTCGCCGAAAGGGCGAAACCCTCTTAAACCCTGTTGCGTTCCTCAAAGGCGTCCTCATTTGGAACATTGCTCTTGGGAATGGCGGCCCGAGATAAAAATACGGGCGGAAGATTCTCCCGCCCGTTTCATCTTTTTACTGCAACCAAAAGCTAGTGCGCGATGGTCGCCCCACCGTCTTCGCCGGCATCTGCTGAAATCGGGGTCTCCGGCTTGGCGTCGGGATCCCAGGTAATCGCCTCCGGCATTCTGACCAGCGCGTGGCGCAGCACATCGCTCATTTTCGCAACGGGAATGATTTCCAGTCCGTTCTTGACGTTGTCAGGAATCTCGGGGAGATCCTTGGCATTGTCTTCCGGGATCATCACGGTCTTGATGCCACCGCGGAGTGCTGCGAGCAACTTCTCCTTGAGGCCGCCGATCGGAAGCACCCGGCCACGAAGCGTGATTTCGCCAGTCATGGCCACATCACGGCGCACCGGAATGCCGGTCATGATCGACACGATCGCCGTCGCCATGCCCACGCCTGCCGACGGACCATCCTTCGGCGTAGCGCCTTCGGGAACGTGAACGTGGATGTCGCTCTTGTCGAACAATGGCGGCTCGATGCCGAAATCAACAGCACGCGAACGGACATAGGATGCCGCAGCGGAAATTGATTCCTTCATCACGTCGCGCAGATTGCCGGTCACGGTCATCTTGCCCTTGCCAGGCATCATGACACCTTCGATGGTCAGCAATTCGCCGCCAACTTCGGTCCATGCAAGCCCGGTGACAACGCCAACCTGGTCGTCAAACTCGGCTTCGCCGTAGCGGAAGCGGGGCACGCCGAGATAATCGGACAGATTTTCGGCAGTCACGCTGACCTTCTTGACCCCGGTCTTGAGGATCTCGGTCACAGCCTTTCGCGACAGCTTCATCAGCTCACGCTCGAAGTTACGAACACCGGCTTCGCGGGTGTAGGTCCGGACGATCTGCAACAGGGCTTCGTCGGTGACGTCGAATTCCTCGGGCTTGAGCGCATGATCGCGAACGGCCTTAGGAAGCAGATGTCTGCGGGCGATCTGCTGCTTTTCATCTTCCGTGTAACCAGCGATGCGGATCACTTCCATGCGGTCCATCAGAGGCGCCGGAATGTTGAGCGTGTTGGCCGTGGTGATGAACATCACGTTGGACAGGTCATACTCAACTTCGAGATAGTGATCCATGAAGGTCGAGTTCTGTTCCGGATCGAGCACCTCGAGGAGAGCCGATGACGGGTCGCCACGGAAGTCCTGACCCATCTTGTCGATCTCGTCGAGAAGGAACAGCGGGTTGGTCTTCTTGGCCTTCTTCATCGACTGGATGACCTTGCCGGGCATCGAGCCGATATAGGTGCGCCGGTGACCGCGGATTTCGGCCTCGTCTCGGACGCCGCCCAAAGCCATGCGAACGTATTCGCGGCCGGTCGCCTTGGCGATCGATTTGGCGAGCGAGGTCTTGCCGACGCCAGGAGGTCCGACGAGGCAGAGAATGGGCCCCTTGATCTTGGCAGACCGTGCCTGCACCGCAAGGTACTCGATGATCCGCTCCTTGACCTTTTCCAGGCCAAAGTGATCGACTTCAAGCACCTGCTCGGCCGCATTGAGGTCAATCTTGATGCGGGACTTCTTGCCCCAAGGCAGACCCAGCAGCCAATCGAGATAGTTGCGCACGACCGTGGCTTCCGCCGACATCGGGCTCATCTGCTTGAGCTTCTTGAACTCGGCATCAGCCTTTTCGCGGGCTTCCTTGGACAGCTTGGTCTTGGCGATGCGGCCTTCCATTTCGGCCATCTCGTCACGGCCGTCCTCGCCGTCGCCGAGCTCCTTCTGGATCGCCTTCATCTGCTCGTTCAGATAATACTCGCGCTGGGTCTTCTCCATCTGCCGCTTGACGCGGGAACGGATGCGCTTTTCGACCTGCAGAACCGAGATCTCGCCTTCCATGAAGCCGAGCGACTTCTCGAGGCGGCCCTTGACCGAAACGGTCGAGAGCATGTCCTGCTTCTCAGGGATCTTGATCGACAGGTGCGATGCGACGGTGTCAGCTAGTTTCGAGTAATCATCAATCTGGCTGGCAGCACCGACAACTTCAGGCGAAATCTTCTTGTTGAGCTTGACGTAATTTTCGAATTCGGAAACCACGGAGCGCGACAGGGCTTCGATCTCGACAGGATCTTCCTCGGGCTCTGCGAGCTCGACGGCGCGGGCTTCATAATAGTCTTCGCGATCGGTGTACTCCACGATCTCGGCGCGTGCGCGCCCCTCGACCAGTACCTTCACAGTACCGTCAGGCAGCTTCAGCAGCTGCAGCACATTGGCAATGGTGCCGATCTGATAGATGCCAGCGGGTTCGGGATCGTCGTCGCTTGCATTGATCTGGGTGGCAAGCATGATCTGCTTGTCGGAACCCATGACTTCCTCAAGTGCGCGGATCGATTTCTCGCGACCGACAAACAGCGGCACGATCATGTGCGGGAACACAACGATGTCGCGCAAAGGAAGAACGGGATAGGTACCTGCCTCTTCGGGGGCCTGTGATGAACTCACCTTTTTATCCGGCATGTATTTTCCTTTCGTGGTCTGTTCCGACCGATTGGCAACGCGGCACACGGCCCCGGTTCATCCAGCAACCGCCATTTGCGTCCTTGTAAGAGGCACAAAGCCCTTTCCAGTCTAATTGGAGAACCGGCGCCCCGGTTTCAAGTCAGATCAACTCCGATGAATTGTTTCATCACCGATTCGTGACACTATTAGAGAACGAAAGTGGCGGGAAGCTGGATTGACAGGGAAAACGCTGACGGAAGGGCCCGCCCGAAACGACACGGCGCCCGCCCCACCCTGGCCCCGTATCAGAGTATTTCGAATGCGAACGGGCCCCGAAGGGCCCGCTCAAACTGATCTCAAACGTGTCTTGCCAACGTCAGATCATGCTGACGCTGAATCCTTGGTCTCGCCATCGCGCTCCGCATAGATGTAGAGGGGCCGGGCATTGCCGGTGACAACCTCGTCGGAGATGACAACTTCGCGCACCCCTTCCAGGGTCGGCAGTTCGAACATGGTGTCGAGCAGGATCTTCTCCATGATCGAGCGCAATCCACGTGCGCCTGTCGCCCGGATGATGCCACGCTTGGCGATTTCCTTCAGAGCGGTCTCGTGGAAGGTGAGTTCCACATCTTCCATCTCGAACAGGCGCTGATACTGCTTGACCAGAGCGTTCTTCGGCTGGGTCAGGATCTGGATCAGAGCGTCTTCATCAAGATCTTCCAACGTTGCAAGCACCGGCAGACGACCGATGAATTCCGGGATCAGACCGAACTTGACCAGATCTTCAGGCTCGAGTTCGCGCAACACCGCGCCAACACGACGTTCGTCCTGGGCACGTACATTGGCACCGAAGCCGATCGAGGTTTTCTCGCCGCGTGCGGAGATGATCTTGTCGAGCCCGGCAAATGCGCCACCACAGACAAACAGGATGTTGGTGGTGTCGACCTGCAGAAATTCCTGCTGCGGATGCTTGCGACCGCCCTGCGGAGGCACGGAGGCAACGGTGCCTTCCATAATCTTCAGCAATGCCTGCTGCACGCCCTCGCCCGATACGTCTCGGGTGATCGACGGATTGTCCGACTTGCGAGAGATCTTGTCGACCTCGTCAATGTAGACGATGCCGCGCTGGGCGCGTTCGACATTGTAGTCCGCCGATTGCAGCAGCTTGAGAATGATGTTCTCGACATCCTCACCGACGTAACCGGCTTCGGTCAGCGTCGTCGCATCTGCCATTGTGAACGGCACATCAATGATCCGCGCCAGCGTCTGAGCCAGGTAGGTCTTGCCGCAGCCGGTGGGGCCGACGAGCAGGATGTTGGACTTGGCCAATTCCACATCACCGGACTTCGATGAGTGGTTGAGGCGCTTGTAGTGGTTGTGAACAGCCACCGACAGGATCTTCTTGGCCTGATGCTGGCCGATAACGTACTCATCCAGAGTGGCAATAATTTCTTGCGGGGATGGCACACCATCGCTGGACTTCACCATCGAGGATTTGTTTTCCTCGCGAATGATATCCATGCACAGTTCCACGCATTCATCGCAGATGAACACTGTGGGACCGGCGATAAGTTTGCGCACTTCATGCTGGCTCTTGCCGCAGAAAGAGCAATAAAGGGTATTCTTTGAATCGCCGCCGTTGCTGCCGCTGACCTTGCTCATTTCACTTTCCTTCCCGCAATCCAGACATCAAGGCCTGGATGTATGGCGCCTGACCACCCCAACGCCGTGACGTTAAGGCTTACAGGCAATTTCGGGGTACAATCCCGGCTAAACAGGTAACCAGTCCTGAGGCCGGTGGCAACGAATCCCCGTCAATCTGACGATGCTACGCCAGAGAAATTGAACATAGACTTAACGTCCATACTAGCGTGCTCTCGCACTTGCGCCACCCCAGACACATGGAAACATGTTGCAGGAGTAGCGCAATGGCCTTGAAAACGACGCCAGTTTAGAGACAAAAAGGCTAAATCCCGTATGTTAAGAGTCCGTCTCGATGTATTCGCGCTTGTCGATAACGCGGTCAATCAGACCAAATCCAAGCGCTTCGTCCGCTGTCATGAAGTGATCACGATCCAGCGTTTTCTCGACTGTTTCATAATCCTGACCGGTATGGGTCACGTAGATATCGTTCAAGCGACGCTTCATCTTGATGATGTCCTGCGCGTGGCGCTCGATATCGGACGCCTGCCCCTGGAACCCGCCTGAAGGCTGGTGCACCATGATGCGGGCGTTGGGCGTTGCAAAACGCATATCCTTGTGACCGGCACACAAGAGCAGCGATCCCATGGACGCAGCCTGACCGATGCAAAGTGTCGACACCGCAGGTCTGATGAACTGCATGGTGTCGTAAATCGCCATACCCGCAGTCACCACGCCACCGGGCGAGTTGATGTAGATCGCGATTTCCTTTTTCGGATTTTCAGCTTCTAGAAACAGAAGCTGGGCGCAGACAAGCGTCGCCATGTGATCTTCGACCGGGCCGGTGATGAAGATGATCCGCTCCTTGAGGAGCCGCGAATAGATATCGTAGGACCGTTCGCCGCGGTTTGTCTGTTCAACGACCATGGGCACCAGGGCCATGGCGTTATCAACTGTATTTTTCATTGCGCTTCCCTTGTCAAACGGCCCGGCAGACGCCACGGTCCACAGGGAATCAGTCTCTTTGAACCCACTACATAGAGTGTGCCCCCCCGCCGCTTCAAGACGCAAGGCGTCGAAACAGCTCCGGGGAGTTGTTCACGACTGACGTTAAAGTGAAGTTACGGTTTTGAAATTGTCTTCAATTCCGCACCATTTATCCCGCTTGACCGCTCGCCTGTGCGCAACTCGCCGGGTGCGAACCCTAGAAATCGTCAAAATCCGCCGGTCAAAGGCTTGGCCCGATAGCGCGGGTATTGCCGGCAAGCTCGTCATAGCCGAACCCCCTGGGCGCAGGATGATTACTCTGCCCTGCCGCTGGCTCATCGCCGCATTCTCTGACCCAAATTCATTTCATCCGCTCTCAACATAGATTTCAGCGAATGAGCAAAAGTTAACGTTTTACTTTCCTTGGGCGCAAGAGTGAGTCACACTCATTGTCATATGTCGCGGAGACGGCCCCAAGAATGCCGCTGCCGCAACAAGGGAGCGTGTATCATGTCTGAGTTCTTGCCTATTCGCCGCGGCATTCTTGCAGCCCTTCTTGCTGTATCCGTCGCTTCGCCTGCCCTTGCTGGCAACAATACACTGGCCTGCTATCAGCAGGTTCATCAACCCGCAGTCTACAAGACCGTACATCAGCAAGTGGTTGTCAGACCGGGCGGCGTGGTCCACGAAACCATTCCCGCCCGTTATCAGCAGGTCACCGAACAGGTTCTGGTTTCGCCAGAGCAGGTCATCGCGCGCCATGTTCCGGCTGTGACCAGAACAGTGCATCAGAAGGTCATGGTTCGGGCACAATCGGTCGGCTGGGAGTGGCGCCATGTCCACGGGGTCAAGACGCTGTGCAAGGTGGTTCGTCCTGCGCAGTACGCCACCCGGGCTCAGACCGTGATTGTGCAGCCCGCGCGCACCGTGCATGAGCGGGTTCCCGCGCGGTACGCCCACCGCACCCGCACTGTGCTGGTTCAGCCCGAGCGCACCATCGCCCGTCAGATCCCGCCTGTGATCAAGACGGTGGCACGCACGGTCGAGGTTCGCCCGGCATCAGCCGGTTGGGTGCAGGTCTCAGGCAAACGCCGCTGCAATTGATGTCCTTGATCAAACAGCAGTGATGACAAGACGCCGCCTTGGGTCGAACCGGGCGGCGTTTTTCGTGGATTATCCCCCGGGATTTGAAGCCAGGCGCCCTGCATCGCATTTTCCTCTGCGCTTATCCCCGATAAGTCTGTCCCATGACCACACACCACCTCTCCGTTTCGTAGGATCCCCGGGCATCTGACTTCGTTCAGGACCCTTACGCTTTTTACGATCGCATGCACCGCGCCTCACCGGTCTTTCTCTGGCGGGAATACGGCATGTGGTGCGTGGCGGGCTATGATCAGGTCAATGCGCTCCTGCGCGACCGGCGTCTGGGCCGGGAGAACCGTTGGGGGGCGCCGCTGAACCCGGTCGAGGGCCGCGGCCACCTCACCGACTTTGACAGGATCGAAAGCGGATCGCTGCTCGAACGCGAACCGCCAGCCCACACGAGATTGAGGACGCTGGTCAATCGCGCCTTTGTTTCGCGTTCTGTGGAGAGGCTCCGTCCGCGGATCAATGCCCTCGCCCATGACTTGATCGACGCCTTGCCCACCGATCAGCCGTTCGACCTTCTGCCGTCTTTCGCAACACCTATCCCGCTTACCGTGATTTGCGAGTTGTTGGGTGTGCCGGTTGAGCGGAGCACTGATCTGCTCTCGTGGTCGCATGCGATGTGCGAAATGTATGTTCCGCAGCGCTCGCGAGAAACCGAGGACAAGGCCAACCGCGCCTCGGCCGATTTCGGCGCATTTTTGACCACGCACATCGAAGAGCACAGACACAATGGCGCCGATGACCTCTTGTCGGCGCTGATTGCGGTGCGCGACACCGGTGAAAAACTCTCTGATGCAGAACTTATCTCCACTTGCGTGCTGCTGCTCAATGCCGGGCACGAGGCAACCGTGCATCAGACCGGCAATGCGGTGAAATCCATTCTGGATCAGGGCGGCGACCCACGGCGCTTTTTCGCCACGCCGGAACTTGCGGCAGCGAGCGTCGAGGAAGCACTCAGGTTTGACGCGCCGCTGCACATGTTCACCCGCTACGCCTATGAGGCGGTCGATCTGGGACCCGTCACGCTGAAGCCGGGCGAACAGGTTGCGCTATTGCTCGGGGCCGCCAATCGCGATCCGTCGGTCTTCGAAGTACCGAATGAATTCCGCCCCGGTCGGGCTGACCAGAAAAATGTCAGTTTCGGTGCCGGCCTGCATTTCTGCATCGGCGCGCCGCTGGCGCGGCTCGAAATGCAGGAATCGCTGTCAGTGTTTTTTTCCCGCCTGCCCGAGCTCAAATTGAACGCCGCGCCGCGTTATCGCGACAGCTATCACTTTCACGGACTTGAGAGCCTGATGCTCAGGTAGCCCATTCGGCTTTCAGAACACCGCGTGATCGCCGCGATCCACCACGGCTTCGCCGCTGATCAGCTTCTCGTAGAAATCAAACAGGGTTTCCGAGCCATAGGACGGTGTGGCGTCCGCCTCATAGCGGCCGCTTGCGGGATCGAGAACCAGCATGGATTCTGTCGCATAATAGCGGCCGATCCGCGCCAGTTCCGCCTTGTCCTTCAGGCGCGGCACTACTCGCCCCAAGGCGCCAAGCGTAAAGATGATGGTGTCAAGCAGCGCCACTGGAACGTGCTTGAATTTGGGCTCCCGGCCCAGCAGTCGAAATAAACGCTCCCCCTGCTCGCGCGGCGTGATCGCATCGCCCGGACCGCCGATCGGCAGGATCCGGTTTTGACGATCCTTGTCATCAAGACATCCGGCAATGAAGCGGCCGAGATCGGCGTCGCTGATCGGCTTGCAGGCGGTAAGCGTACCGTCGCCAAAAACCAGAAACGGCTTGCCGAGTTTGACCCGGTCGATCTGCCCGGACAGCGACTTGAAGAAGGCAGTCGCCCTGACGATGGAATAGGTCATCCCCGAAGCAACCAACTCGGCCTCAAAGGCAAGTTTGGCCTTCTGAAACGCGAGCAGCGGCCTTTGCACACAGATCGCCGAGAGAAGCACCATGTGCTTGACGCCAGACACCTTGGCAGCCGTCAGGGCATGGGAATGAGCCTGGTAATCGATCGCCCAGGCGTCGCTCGGCGAGCCGGTGCGAGACGCAAGGCAGGATACCAGAACGTCAAATTTCTCCCCGTGAAAGCCGTCACGCATCAGAGAACCCGGATCTGTCACATCGCCAAAGCGAAGTGCGGCGCCATGTAGGAGCCTTGATGGCTCGTCAGCTTTGTGGGTGCCTCCAAAGCCTGCGCCGGAGCGCACGAAACACACCACTTCGTGGCCGCAATCCACCAGCGCCCTGACCGTTGCGCGACCGATTGTACCGGTCCCCCCAAGGACAAGAACCCGTTTGGGATCCGGCGATCGGTCGACTTCGGGCATGGCAGTCAAATCGCCAGCCTCACAGCCTGATCACGTAGTCTTTGCGAGTCGTTTCAAGCACTTCCCAGCTTCCCTTGAAGCCTGGCCTGAGGATGAAACTGTCTCCGGCCTTGACCGTGACAGCCTCGCCGCCGTCCTCGGAAATCACCGAAACACCTTCCAGAATATGGCAATATTCCCATTCGTCGTACGAGATCCGCCATTTGCCGGGCGTCGCCTGCCAGATGCCGCAGTAGAGCCCGTCACGCTCTTCAAGGTTCCAGGTGGTGTGCACCGGATCGCCAGCAAGGACTTTCTCGGGATCAGGTCGTGAGACTTCAGGCTCTACCGAGGGGCTGACGGAGATGAGATTTGCGGTGGCCATAATAACTCGCGGTAGCTGGACTGGCCTTCAAGAATGCCCCGATGTGGCTCAACAAAGCAATCCCAAGTTCACTCACTCCAGCTTGGAGTGGCATGCCGCCTAGCAGACCTGGGTGCCGCACTCACTGATGGTGAAATTGTCAGCAGGATCGGTCAGCGATCCATCAAACTGACGGCCGTCGGCACACTGGGCGCGAGCCTCGAGGGTTAGCCGTCCTGCCAGTTCGCCCTCTTTCATATTGACATAATATTCGACGGAGCAATCCTTCTCGACGGCCAGTTGCCGGGAGAGCTGGTCGACCCAGGCAGGGTTGGCGGATTGGCCGAACACAGCCGTCGTCAAGGCCAGCGTTGTTGCGGCAGTGAGAAGAATTCGAAGATTGTTGCGTGGCATAAGGGCCTCCACTGAATGAGTTCAGTCAAAGCCTAATGCTTCGCAATCATGGGTGTATTGTTCGAGATCAATTTGGCGCGAATGATGTATCATGGGATTTTCTTAGGAATAGCCAATGAGCGCTTTCCGTTCGGATTTCAAAATTGATGGAACAACAATACGTCGAGAGTGTTTATTATCTCGCCTGCACTAATTGACTGGTTTCGGCGCGCCTTCGTGGAGACCAGCTGTCTCCGGAAACGCCCACCCGCTTAACTATTGAAGTATCGAGGCGACAGGAGAGTGCCATGATCGACGACAATCAAAACCGATCCCCATCGTCAGATGCCTCAACAAGGACCAAGGAACAGGACGCCGAAATTCGTGCCAATCTAGAGGCGCGGGAGGCTCGCGAAAATACACCGACGCAGACAGAGAAATCACTCACCCGTGAAGAACGGCAAGAGGTGGCCGCAAACGGCAGGCTCTCGGCCCTGACAGTCTACTCGATCATTTTGCGCGAGGGCGAAGAGGAGCTGCATCGCCCGAAGACCTCGCTTTGGTGGTCTGGTGTTGCCGCCGGCATCGGAATTTCGACTTCGGTTCTCGCCGAGGGTATCATTCGCACCGGCGTCGGGGCTGACGCACCTTATCTCTCGATTATCGAAAGCATTGGCTACACCTTAGGGTTCGTGCTGGTGATAATGTGCAGGCTTCAGCTGTTCACCGAAAACACGATCACGGTCGTGTTGCCAGTTCTCACCAGCCCCAACCGGCACAAATTTTTCCTGACTGCACGTCTGTGGGCTATCGTGTTTGCAGCAAACATGTTCGGCACGTTTGTCACAGCGGCTCTCGCTGTTCATGGCGGCATCCTGACCGATGAAATCCTGTCTTCGATTTTCGAGATATCGCGTCACGTGGCGGAAGTGCCGCCGATGGAAGCTCTGTTGCGGGGCATTCCAGCGGGTTTCTTCATTGCCGCACTCGTCTGGATGCTACCCTCTGCCAAGGGCTCGGAAGTCATCGTCATCATGCTGTTTACCTGGCTGATTGCGGCAGGTGAGTTTACTCATGTGATTGCAGGGTCAAACGAATTTTTCAACCTGGTGATGATCGGTGAGATGGGTATCGTTTCCGCTTTCACACATCATATCTTCCCGATCCTCATTGGCAATATTCTGGGTGGAACGGGCCTGTTTGCAGTCCTTGCCTATGGCCAGGTTAGCCAGGAAATCCAAGGCGACGGTCAACCCTGATGAGGCAGAAGTCCGCTAAGGTTGGCATCATATCGCCTATCTGATTGTGATTGATTCCGACACGCCACACCAGTGGTTCCAAATGAAAGCAACTGCGGGATCACCAGGAAAGTCTTTGAGGCCCGGCAAGACCCGGATCAAACGCGAACGGCCCGGCAATTCTTGCCGGGCCGTTGAGTTCCATTCGTCAGACCAAGACCTCAGGCCTTTGCGAGCGACTGCTCCAGATCGGCGATGATGTCATTGACGTCCTCGATGCCGACCGACAGACGCACAACGTCCGGGCCTGCGCCGGCTGCAACCTGCTGTTCAGGCGTCAGCTGGGCGTGGGTGGTCGAGGCTGGGTGGATGACCAGCGAGCGCGTGTCGCCGATATTGGCCAGATGCGAGAACATCTCAAGGCCTTCCACGAACTTGACGCCCGACTCGTATCCGCCCTTGAGGCCGAAGGTGAAGACCGCGCCGCCGCCCTTGGGAGCATAGCGCTGCTGCAAGGCGTGGTTTTCGTGCTCCGGACGACCGGCATAGGACACCCAGCTGACCTTGTCGTGCTGGGCAAGCCAGTTGGCGACTGCGAGCGCGTTGTCGGAATGACGCTGCATGCGCAGAGCCAGGGTCTCGACGCCGGTCAGGAGCATGAAGGCGTTGAACGGCGAGATCGCCGGGCCAAGGTCACGCAGGCCGAGCACGCGGCAGGCGATGGCAAAGGCGAAATTGCCAAAACTCTCGTGCAGCACGATGCCTCCATATTCCGAACGCGGCTCGGAGAGCATCGGGTATTTGCCGGATTTGGACCAATCAAACGATCCGCCATCGACAATCACGCCACCCATCGAGTTGCCGTGGCCACCGATGAATTTGGTCATCGAATGAATGACGATGTCGGCGCCATGCTCGATCGGCTGGGTCAGGTAGGGCGAGGCCATGGTGTTGTCGACGATCAGCGGCAAGCCGTGCTTGCGGGCGACTTCGGCAATGGCATTGATGTCAACGAATGTGCCGCCCGGATTGGCCAGGCTTTCGATGAAGATCGCCTTGGTGCGATCGTCGATCTGGCTCTCGATGCTCGACATGTCGGCCGGATCAGCCCAGCGCACCTGCCAGTCGAACGACTTGAACGAATGGCCGAACTGGTTGATCGAACCGCCATAGAGCCGGTTTGCCGCGATGAAATTGTCGCCAGGGCTCATCATGGTGTGGAATACCAGCAACTGGGCTGCGTGACCGGACGCCACTGCAAGGGCCGCGGTACCGCCTTCAAGTGCGGCAATCCGCTCCTCAAGCACAGCCTGGGTCGGGTTCATGATGCGGGTGTAGATGTTGCCGAATGCCTTCAGGCCAAACAGCGAGGCTGCATGATCCGCGTCGTCAAAGACGAAGCTGGTGGTCTGATAGATCGGTGTGGTGCGTGCGCCCGTTGCAGGATCCGGCTGGGCCCCCGCGTGAATCGCAAGCGTATTGAAACCTGGCTGATTGTTCGGCATGGACCTCTCCCCTTTGCCCGAGATAACTGTGGAAGCGGTTATCTCGCATGTGCGCGTCGGGGTCAAAGAAGAATTTTGCGCCGCGGGGCCTGAGAAACGCTCATGACTGTTCCATTTGGCATCAAGAATGAAAAATCATTCCACCTACCACGAGGCCTGCGAAACAATCAAACAGCCGGCCGACTGGCACCGGAGACACAGCAATCCATATCAACGGTCTGGTAATTTCGCTCTCATGTGCCCAAGCTAGCAGCTCGGCACGCGAGACAGCAGCCAGTCCCGCGAAGGCCGAACCGTCTCGGGCAAATCCTGCAGCACATCATCAATCACTTCCGCTGACACCGTGCCCACCTCGCAACCATAGTCCTCGATATCGCCTTCAGGGTGATCCGTCTGCCATTCAAGATAGTCCTGGCGCTCAAAGGCAACGGCGGCGGCAATGCCGGCGATGGGGACCACCACCAGCGCACGGCGCAACCGCGCCTTGGCCTTGGTGCGCAGTACTGCTGCGGCAATTGCTTTTCGATTGGCGATGGCTGCGGCGGCGGCACTTGCAGTCATGGTTGTGACCTGCGCGGTCAGTGAAACCGCCCAGATCCCCATGCTGATCGCGGTTGTCGCGAGCGAAACGGAAAGCACCGCGAGAAAGCTTGCTGTGCGCAGAAATGCAAAAATCCGCCTCATGATGATCAACCTGCATCCCGCATTGCATTGCTCCACCTGAACACCGGACCGGCGAACCTTCTGGATCTCATTGTTCAATTCAATAAATCAGAAGTGTGGCGGCTCTTCATGCCGACAGCCTTGCAGACTTCCTGCCATCCGATCGATGCATCTGCGAGCCTCACTCATCGTCCACTGGGAATTCAAAAACCGACAATCGTCCTGCGCTAGTCCTTGCCCTCAGGTGGAACCCGCAGCCCATAACTTTGGTATCCGGACCGCATTACAGGCTTGCGCGATGAGATGAGACCAGAATTCACCCCGTTCCAGCCTATTTCACCCGACAGGCGCGCATACTCGATCTTCGGGCAGCGGTTCATCACCACCTTAATGCCTGCGGCTTCGGCGCGGGCGGCGGCCTCATCGTGGCGGACGGTCAGTTGTGTCCAGATCACCTTGGGCAATGGGTCAAGCGCCAGCGCTTCCTCGACTATGGCGGGCACTGCGTCGGAGGCGCGGAAAACGTCGACCATATCGATAGCAACGGGAATGTCGGCAAGCCGAGCATAGGTCATCTGACCAAGGATCTCACGGCCTGCCTGCCCAGGATTGACCGGAATGATCTGGTAGCCCTTTGCCAGCATGTATTTCATCACGAAATAGCTCGGCCGGACATCGTTGGCCGAGGCGCCGACGACGGCAATGGTTTTGACCGACTGCAGGATACCGGAAATATAGGTGTTGTCGTAGCTGTCGTGGTTCATCTCAGGTTTTCCGGACTGTTGGTCCTTGCGTTGTCGCAACGCGCATGTGTGACGTCAAGCACCGTCCATCTTGCCTTCGTCCTGATACGCGCCACAATTGTCCTTATGCTTATGTCTGACGCCCCTATGGAGAACCCCATGACGAAGACAACCAAGCCCATTCGGACCATGCTGCCGATCGCGACGCTGCTTGCAGCAACCCTCGCCGCCAGCATCTCTCCGGCAAATGCAATCAGCCGGATCGAAACCACAAAGACGGATTGCAGCGCCATTCGTGCGACGCTGATGCGTGAAGGGGCTGCGATTCTGAGATACAAGTCGAAGCGCGGGCTGCCGCTCTATGACCGCTACGTCAGTTCGTCGCTGATGTGTCAAAGTCCGTCTGTTGGCGCCTGGGCTCGTGTGCCCGCCCGCGACACCAATTCCTGCCGTGTGATCCGCTGTGACCCACATGGCCGCGATGACGATGAAAACGGCCTGCTCAACTTTCGCCCGCTGCTTCGCATCACAACACCCTGATTTTGCACCATCAAACGGTTGCTACTCCGGCAAGCTCATGTGACCGTCCTTGTCCAATTCCATGAAAGGATTATGGGCAAGTTCCCAAAGGTGGCCATCCAGATCGGCGAAATAGCCGGAGTAGCCACCCCAGAATACCTCATGCGGCTTCTTCACCGGTCCCGCACCGCACGCCATCGCAAATTCCCAGGCGGCATCGACTTCGGCGCGCGAGGAGAGATTGTGCGCCAAGGCCACGCCTTCAAAGCCTTGCGGCCGGGTCGGCTCAACCGAGGCATCGGCGGCCAAGGCATCGCGGCCGAACAGGCCCAGCACAGTGCCTTTCATATGGAAAAAAGTGACGTTGTCATTGGAAGCTGAAGAGCGTTTGAAGCCGAGCCGTTGATAAAACGCGGTCGAGGCGGCCACATCAGCAACGCCAAGCGTGATCATGCTGATACGCGGATCAAAACTCATCGTCGGACACTCCCATAGCCGCCCACAAAGGTTCTACGGCCCCATTGCGGACCAATGCAGAGAAAGAACATAAAGAGAACAAATCAGCTTCTCACGTAGAAGTCAAGCGGCGCTTCGCCTCAGGCTCTTGCCCTATTCGCCTGTCCATTCCGGCTTGCGCTTGGCGATGAAGGCGTTCATGCCTTCCTCGGCATCGCGGGCCATCATGTTTTCCACCATCACGCCCGCCGTATACTCATAGGCATCCTCCAGCGACATTTCAGCCTGCCGGTAGAATGCCTCCTTGCCGATTTTCACTGTCAGCGGTGATTTGGAGGCAATGATTTCGGCATATTTCAACACCACCTGATTGAGGTACTGGCGCGGGACAATGCGATTGATCAGGCCGAACTCGCGCGCGGTCGAGGCGTCAATTGTCTCACCGGTGAGCAGCATTTCCATGGCCTGCTTCCGGTTTACATTGCGGCTGAGCGCCACCATTGGCGTCGAACAGAACAGGCCGATATTGACGCCCGGGGTACAGAAGGCCGAGGTGTCGGTGCACATTGCCAGATCACAGGACGCCACGAGCTGGCATCCGGCTGCGGTGGCCAGCCCGTCGACCTCGGCGATCACGGGCACCGGCAGATGCACAACGGTCTGCATCAGCTCCGCACACAGTTTCATGGTGCGGACGAAAAACGCCCTGCCCCGGTCCTCCTCGGCGCGATGAACTGTCAGTTCCTTGAGATCATGTCCGGCAGAGAACAATTGCCCCGGCGTGGCGGAGGCAATGATGACAACCCGGATCGATTTGTCTTCGCGCGCAGCATCCAGTTCGGCCTTGAGCGCCTGCATCATGGCAATCGACAGGACATTGGCGGGCGGATTGTTCATTTCCAGGCGCAATACGCTGTCCAGCTTTTGAACTTTGACCAACGGTGCCGGCACATCCGGTTTCAATTCGACGACGTTCATTGCGTGGGAACCCTTTCCTGATTTGCCAACAGTCTAGCCCGCGCAGCAGGCGACGAGAACCCGTCATGCGTTGACCAGCCAATCAATTTCCGCAACGTTGGCTCGAGTACAGATTCTGGCCGGGCGCTTGAGCCTCGCGCCTCCCCAACAGGAAACAGCCCATGTCCGCACCGGTCGCGCCCGTCATGTCCGCCCCAGAGGTATCCGCCTATCTTGATGAGGTGTTTCCCCAGATCAAGGCGAACGGCGACGACATTTCCGTGCTTGAGGTGTCTCCGGGAACTGCGGAAGTCCGCCTTGATGCCAACGACAGGCACCTGCGCCCCGGCGGAACGGTGAGTGGCCCCACCATGTTCATGCTTGCCGACCTTGCTGCTTACGCTGTGATCCTGGCCCATATCGGCAAGGTCGCGCTGGCGGTTACCACCAACCTCAACATCAACTTCCTGATGAAGCCCGAGCCCGGCGCGCTGGATGCCACCGCCACGATCCTGAAACTGGGCAAACGCCTGGTGGTGACCGACATTGCGATCCGTGATTCCGGCGGGGAAATGGTGGCACACGCGACCGCAACCTATTCAATTCCACCGCGAAATTGATCCAGACAGGCGACATTCTATACGGTATTTAAATACCGCATATCCAAGCCATTGTTTTTGCTTGTCAATTTTGACATGCGAAGCAATACGACTGCTTGACGGCATTTTCCGCCTCGCCTATAAGCAGCCAGCGTCGGCACCTTTACGGGTCCGGCGCAAAAGTTGGTGCGGGTAGAGGACTTCTGACTTCTCCCGAAACAACACAAGCAACAAGAAACGTCCGGCAGCTGATTTTATCGGGTCCGGATCCTGAATTGAAGAGAGACCTCAAATGAAAACCTTCTCGCAGAAGCCTGCAGAGGTGGAAAAGAAGTGGTTGATAATCGACGCGACAGATCTCGTCGTCGGCCGTCTTGCCACTGTTGTTGCCAACCGCCTGCGCGGCAAGCACAAAGCCACCTTCACCCCCCACGTTGACGATGGCGACAATGTCGTGATCATCAATGCCGAAAAGGCTGTCCTGACCGGCAAGAAATACACCGACAAGAAGTATTACTGGCACACCGGCTATCCCGGCGGCATCAAGGAGCGTACTGCGCGCCAGATTTTCGAAGGTCGCTTTCCTGAGCGGATCATCGAAAAGGCTGTCGAGCGCATGGTTCCGCGCGGCCCGCTTGGCCGTCGCCAGATGAAAAACCTGCGTGTTTACGCCGGTGCGGAACATCCGCATGAAGCCCAGCAGCCGACCGTTCTCGACGTCGCCTCGCTGAACACCAAGAACAAAAGGAGCGCCTGATTATGGCTGAACTCAATTCGCTTGAGGAGCTCGGCGCGTCCGTAGCCGCTGCTGAAGCTGCACCGGCTGCACCCGTGCATGTGCGCAAGGTCGATGACCTTGGCCGTTCCTATGCCACCGGCAAGCGCAAGAACGCGATCGCTCGCGTCTGGGTCAAGCCAGGCACAGGCAAGGTCACTGTCAACGGCCGTGATTTCGTTACCTACTTTGCACGCCCAGTGCTGCAGATGGTTGTCCAGCAGCCTGTCGTCGCCGCTGCCCGTCAGGGCCAGTTCGACGTCGTCTGCACGGTCACCGGCGGCGGCCTTTCCGGCCAGGCCGGCGCTGTCCGGCACGGCATCTCCAAGGCACTCACCTATTACGAGCCGGGCCTGCGCGCGGTTCTCAAGAAGGGTGGCTTCCTGACCCGCGACAGCCGTGTTGTTGAACGTAAAAAGTACGGCAAGGCCAAGGCCCGTCGTTCGTTCCAGTTCTCCAAGCGTTAATTCGGCCTGGACGACACTGCGAATTATTTTGGACGGGGCTTCGGCCCCGTCTTTTTTTGCTCGGTCTGAGCCTATGGCAGCTGACCGCGCCTCTTCCAGGATCACACTCGCCCTCCCCGACCGCCGCAGCACCTTGCGCGCACCTGCAGGAAGGGAACCCAACTTGACAAGACAGGCGTTGCAGGGAGCAACCGATCCATCGCGCAAAGCTGCAAAGACCGTTGTTTTCAAACGATTGTTAGGCCCAGCCTTGTCGCCTTTGCCATCGCTGCAAGTCTGTTGGGACAATTGAGTTTCAAAACCGCAATTGTAATAAGGGATGCCACTTCGGAAGGAGCCAGTTCAAGCTCGGCGCCGATTTCTGCATCTGTCTTGCCCTCGGCACATCTTCCAAGACAGTTCAATTCCGATCTCGTCAGAGGTGAAAACCCAGTAACAATCTCCATGCATGCATCCTTCCCAAGCCGCATCAACTCATGGGCTGGAGGATAGATGTGTTGCTGTAAATCACATTGATTCAGATCATTCTAATATACGGTAATTGCATTTGGAGTTCACAGCAGCCCCAATAAGCTCAACGCTTTGCATCAAGACCCGCATCTCTTGCTTGTGGTGGAGCGAATTGCGCAACAAATTGAATGAAGTTTTGCGCATCAAGCGGCTTGGAGAAAAAGTAACCCTGGCCGAACTGGCTACCGAGAGCTGTCACAAAATCAAGCTGACCTTCGGTTTCAATACCCTCTGAAATCACTTCGATGTTCATTGATCGCCCAAGACCCATAAGCGCCTGAACTATCGCTGTGTTGCTTCCGTCTTGACCGAGGCCAAGGACAAATGACTTGTCAATCTTGATGCAGTCGATCGGATAGTCACGCAGATGACTAAGCGAGGCGAAGCCTGTTCCGAAGTCATCAAGTGCTATCCGGATGCCTTCCCTCGACAGACGCTCCAGAACATCACGGACATCAACGCTGTCACTTCCGAGAAAGACGCTCTCTACAACCTCTATCTTGAGATCACGCGGCGACAGACCGTATGCGGCAACTCCGTTCAACACCTGATCCACATAGGTCTCTGACTGGATACACGAGGACGACGCGTTCACGCTGACAAAATCGATACCGAGACCGTCGCGCTTCCACTGGGCGAAATCCTTAAGCGCAAGATCGAGCATCACTTGATCTATTTCGTGAGCGCTTTGCGGTTCAAGCAAGGCTTGCCAGAAGTCGGCAGGACCTGAAATCGTGCCGTCAACATTGCGAACGCGGGCAAGCGCTTCCACACTGCTCAACTGGCGTGTCTGCAGGTCAATGATCGGCTGATAGAATGGCTCCAGCCTTTGTTCCGAGATCGCTGACCTGACGAGCCGGATCGACAGCCGCTTCTGTTCAAGAGTATTCGAGATTGCAGGTTCATAGGCTTTCGCCTTGCCACGCCCGTTCTGCTTGACGTGGTACAAGGCCAGATCTGTTTTCAGCAGCAGGTCATCCTCGCTCGCGGTTCTGCACTCGTGTGATGCGATGCCGATCGACGCGCCAACTCGAATTTCGTGCTGCTCATGCTTTATCGGCAGATTGATCGCGGCAACCATTTTGGTTGCAAGCCTCTCTGCAGCCTTGCCGTGGTTTTTGGTTGTCAGAAGAACGGCGAATTCATCTCCACCCAGTCGCGCGCAGAATCCGGTGTGGGGGGTCGCCTGCTCAATGCGTCTGGCGATGGTTCGCAGGACTTCATCACCGGCCAGGTGACCAATACTATCGTTGATATCCTTGAAGTTATCGAGATCAATCATCAGCAAGGAGAGCTGATCATTTTCCCCAGCTTGGGCATTGATCCGCTGTTTGACTTCTTCATGAAACGAACGCCGATTGGCTATCCCCGTCAAGCTGTCCAGATGTGCAGCACGCCATAACATCTGATCGTGTTCGTATTGCTCGGTAACGTCCTTCACTATTCCGATCAGGAATTTGACGCCGTCGTCGCCGTATTCAATTTCTCCGCTTGACCGAACGCGTCGCTTGTTCCCCTTCGCCGTGATGAAGTCGGTTTCGCATTGATACGGTATGCCGGACTCGATACACGCGTTGATCTTTTCTACCAGTCCCTCCCTTTCGTATTCAGGGTAGAAGGAAATAGCACCTTCGAGATCCGGGGGGGCATTGCCGTCAAGTTCGTGAATAGCGAAAACCTGTGGCGACCATTTGGTAATGAGGCGCTGGGTATCGAGCGACCAGGCACCGATTTTGGATATTCTCTCAACCTGGGAAAGCAACTTGCCACGCTGGCGCGCATTCCGCTCGGCAATCCTCGCCTCGATCGAAGCGACATGTGCACTGATGAGTCCAGCCACGACGTTTCGAAGCTTTTCGAGCTGAACAAGCTGGGCTTCGGTGGCCTTTCTAGGTTTGCTGTCGATCACACAAAGCGTCCCGACATTGGTCTTTCCGTCAAGAGAAATCGGCATTCCGACATAGTAGCCGATATGAGGGTTACCAGTCACAAGCGGGTTGTCGCGAAACCGCTCGTCTAATCTTGCGTCTTCAACCTCAAACACCTCATCGCCAAGGATCGTATAGGTACAGAATGCCAAATCACGGCTGGTCTGACTGTCCTTGAACCCGTGCCGTGCCTTGAACCATTGACGATCCTTATCCACGAATGAAATCAAAGCCGTCGGAGCCTCGAAAATTGCAGCAGCCATATCGACGACAGAATCAAATTCTGGCGTGATCTCGGTATCCAGAATTCTCAGCTTGTGAAGCGCTGCTAGTCTCTCGATCTCGTTCTTTGGAAGGGGGAAATTCATAAGGGGACCTGGCGGGCGGAACTCAATTGAGGAAAGGTGCGGAAGACGACTGGTCTTGGCATTCGGACCAATCAAATCAGGCGGCTGTCATCACGGCAGCACCCGCTGTTCGGACCAGACTTGGCTTGGAGAGACATTGGCCGGATGGCTGTTTGGCCTTCCTAGAGACATCACCATATCCGGTTGCATCAGATAAATTCTGTTTCTCAGCGAGAGGTTTTACCTTCGTATCAAACTCGACCAGAGCAACGGAAAGACTAAAGGCCTCAATGACCTGTATTGATCTGAACCTCTCAGGGGTGCCTGACATACAAGATACCTTTCCTCAGCACACTTCATCCAAGACGAAGTGTGTCCTTAGGTAATTTGAACAACTCGGGTTCAACCTTGCGCCGACAAATATAACGAAAGCCTAATGAATAAGCTCGATAACTTGCCCTTTTGGGACCTAATTCGGGTTCTGCAGTGCAACAAACCCTGACAGGATCAAGGCATGGGGTGGCTTGCCTAAAAATGCGAGAAGCCGAAAATTGCAGCTTCCATAGGCACGTTTGGCTCATACGGGGAAGTCGAGGTTAGATTGCAGCCGAAACTTGGAACGGGAGAAGCCATCGGCGAGCGCACAGGAAAGGCATGCCCGGCGCTATGCTGACTATTCGGCAGGCTCGGAAACCGGCACGACTTGAATGGACGCGGTTGTCGACGGACGGCTGAGCTTTCGCAAGGTCCATCTCGAAAGCGGCGCTTCGATGATCATGTAATAGGCTGCGGCGCCCAGGATCGCGACGCTGGTCATGATCAGATAATGTACCTGCCAGGGCAGATCGCCCATCATCGTCTGCGGAATGACGTGTTTTATGTAAAGCGTGATGACAAAGACATGGGTGAGATAGAGCGCATAGGACCAATCTCCCAAGCGCGTTAGCACAGGACTCCTGAAGCTCAGCGTTCCAAGTCCACCATAGAGCACCGCAGCTGACGGAATTCCCCAAAACAGCATCCGCAAGTCGCCTACAGGCCTCTCCCATTGCGCAATCAGCAATAGCGCTCCCATGACAAAGATCGCCAGTTGGACAAGGGATCGCGCTTCCTGAGGCCGATGGGACCAGGCCCGGTATACCAGAATACCGAAAACAAACTCGAGAAGGATCGGATCTGTGTAAAACGCCAAGCTGAGATTGGCGGGTTTCAACACTTGGCCAAGACCGACCAGACCGGCCAACAAAACGGATGCCCCTATCAATCGCCGGTCACCAAACAGACCTGCGGTGAGCGCGACAACTGCGTAAAAGAAAACCTCATAGTTCAGCGTCCACCCAACCACGAGCAGCGGAGCTGTGCTGGCGTCACCATGATCAAGCGCGACGAAGGACAGCGAAGCCAGAAGCGTTTGAAGATCGGCTGTCGTTGAATTGAACAGGCTCGGCAGTACCAATGCCAACGCGAAGACAACAAGGGTGATAACCCAATAGGCCGGCACCACCCGCGCAATGCGCCTGATCCAGAATTCCCTGCCGTCAAAGTCTCCGGGGCGGGCGACAATCATCGCCATCACAAAGCCGGAGATGACGAAAAAAAGGTCCACTCCGGCGGCGCCGACATGGTCGATCCGCTCCGGATCGAGCCCCCATGTCACCTGCGAGAGTGCAGAAATGTGGTATAGAACAACAGCCAACGCGGCTGCCGCACGCAAATATTGTACGGAGTAGAGCGTCTCTGACGACACAGATGAAGACCGGGCTGCGCTCATGCTCTATTCCGTCGCTTGGCTCGGGAACAGATTCCCGAAAAGCCAAATTACCCGATAAAGCTTCCAAAACTCTAAAAGCCGCTCAATCCAACCATGGAACGCCCAGACACCACACCCTGAAGCCATGACTTTATCATGCCATCTGTTTGGTTTAGACAGAACCGGCATTCATACTCGCGTCCGGAACCAGACCATGTCCAACAAATCCATCGACCACGCCTTCACCGCCCGCACGCTCACGTCGGCGGCGAGCGACCCGACCTACGCGGGCGCCCTGTCTTTCATGCGGCGCAAATACACAAAGTCGCTCAAGGGTGCAGATGCGGTGGTCTGGGGCATTCCCTTTGACGCCGCGGTGTCGAACCGGCCCGGCGCGCGCTTTGGCCCGCAAGCGATCCGACGCGCAGCAGCCATCATGGACAATGATCCGCAATATCCGTTCGACCGGAATCTTTTCGAAGCCATGGCGGTGATCGATTATGGCGATTGCCTGCTCGACTACGGCAATCACCAGAAGACCCCGGCCACGATCGAACGCGAAGCAACGAAAATCCTGGCCTCAGGCGCATTCCTTATGAGTATGGGCGGCGACCATTTTGTCACCTGGCCGCTGCTGAAAGCGCATGCCGCAAAACACGGGCCGCTAGCGCTGGTGCAGTTCGATGCGCATCAGGACACCTGGTTCGATGACGGCAAGCGGATCGATCACGGCTCCTTCGTCGGCCGCGCGGTCCGCGATGGCGTGATTGACCCCACCCGCTCGATCCAGGTCGGCATCAGGACCCACGCGCCCGATGATTGCGGCATCCGCATCCTCTACGGCCACGAGGTCGAGGATATGACTGCCACTCAGATTGCCCAGACCATTCTCGAGCATGTCGGCGATGCGCCCTGCTATGTCACGTTCGACATCGATTGCCTTGACCCGGCGTTCGCGCCCGGGACAGGAACCCCGGTCGCCGGGGGGCCATCGAGTGCCAGGATGCTCTCGGTGCTGCAGAAGCTCGGGGGACTTGATATCAAGGGCGCCGATATTGTAGAAGTCGCTCCAGCCTATGATCACGCGGACATTACCGCGATTGCCGGAGCCGCTGTCGCCATGCACTATCTCGGACTTCTCGCAGAACGCCGCTCGCGACGATAATTTCGCGCCAGCCCCATTTGCCGCTTCGGACATTGAGTCCGGGTGGCTGCACAAGTCCCTGAATTATATGCATGAACGGAGAAGCCCGATGGCTCCCAAGGTTTTCATTGACGGTGAACACGGAACAACAGGTCTGCAGATCGTATCGCGGTTGCAGGACCGGAACGATATCGACCTGATGTCGATGCCCGCCGAGCAGCGGCGGGATGCCGATGTGCGGACGAAGTTTCTGCGCGAGGCCGATGTCGCGATCCTTTGCCTGCCCGATGACGCTGCGCGGGAAGCCGTGGCTCTGGCCGCGGATGCCGGAACCCGGTTCATTGACGCCTCGACCGCGCATCGGAGCAATCCCGACTGGGCCTTCGGGTTTGCCGAATTGTCGCCCGCTCAGGCCAAAAGGATCGCCGGCGCACAGTTCGTCTCCAACCCCGGATGCTATTCGACCGGCGCCATTGCGCTGATCGCTCCTCTGGTGGCCTCGGGTCTGCTGCCAGTCGATTATCCGGTAACCGTGAACGCAGTGTCTGGCTACACCGGCGGCGGCAAGCAGATGATCGCGCAGATGGAAGATGAAACCCGCGACGATGCGATCCGGGCGGCCTATTTTGCCTATGCGCTGACACTGGCGCACAAGCATGTGCCTGAAATCATGACCCACACCGGGATTTCGCGGCGGCCGATCTTCACGCCAGCGGTGGGCCGTTTCGCACAAGGGATGCTGGTCAATGTGCCGCTGCATCTCAACCTGATGACCGGTAGTCCGTCGATGGCGGATATCCATGCCGCACTCAAGGCTCACTATGGTGACGGCTCGGTCGTCGAGGTGGTCTCACTCGACGAAACAGCCGGTCTCGCCCGGCTTGATCCGGAAGAGATGACCGGCACAGACCGCATGAAGCTTTATGTCTGCGGCAAAGAGGGCGCGGGCCAGGTCAACCTGGTGGCGTCGCTGGACAATCTCGGCAAGGGCGCTTCGGGCGCCGCGGTGCAGAATCTCAACCTTATGATCGGCGCCTGAACGACGTCAGGTCCTGACTTCCACGGCGGTCTCGAATGGGTACGCGCCGTGGAACCCGCGCCAGTGGGCGACGGCAAAGCCAAGCACAACCACGGCCCAGCCCTGGTGCACAAGCGCCCAACCGACCGGCACCTGGGTCAGAATGACGACAATCCCGATCATCGCCTGAATGGTGACCATGCCAAACAGCAAAACCGCGCGGCGGCAATGGGTGCTTTCCCTGCCACGCCGGATAAACGCCACCATGTGCCACAGTGTCAGGGTGAACAGCAGATAGCCGCCGAGACGATGGACGAACTGCACGGTGAGCTCGTTTTCGAAGAAATTGCGCCAGACCGGTGAAATCTCCATAAGCCCTTCGGGTACGATCGCGCCGTTCATCAGCGGCCATGTGCTGGAGGCAAGGCCAGCGTCGAGACCGGCCACCAGGCCGCCAAGATAGATCTGCACCAGCACGAGGCCCGCCAAAGCCCCTGCCCCGCGCTTGAGCCCGATGCTTGGGACCGGATCGGTGGAATGCGGCGCAAGTCCGCGCATCACCCATACAATCGCCGCGAAAATCAGGCAGGCAAGGGTCAGGTGGGTGGCCAGACGATACTGGCTGACATCGACGCGGTCGACCAGACCTGAGGCGACCATCCACCATCCGACAGCACCTTGAAGCCCGCCCAGCACCAGAAGCCCGAACAAAGGCCAGCGCAGCCGCTTCTCAATCCGTCCGGTGACCAGGAAAAACAGGAACGGCAGGCCAAACAGCACGCCTACGCTGCGGGCAAGAAACCGGTGCGCCCACTCCCACCAATAGATCGTCTTGAACTCATCAAGGCTCATGCCCTTGTTGATCAGCTGGTATTCGGGGATCTGCCGGTAGAGCTCGAGTTCTTCCTGCCATTCAGCTTCACTCATCGGCGGAATGACGCCGTGGATCGGCTTCCACTCCGTGATCGACAGGCCGGAATCGGTGAGCCGCGTAGCGCCGCCGACCAACACCAGAGCCAGAATTGCGACCAGCACGATGGAGAGCCAGATCCGCTGCGCTGTACGATTTCGGCTGATGCGGTGCTGCTCCGCAATCACCGTATTCGCCACTGGCGACTGGTTATCCTGAAGGTCAGCATGCGGAGCGGCGGTACTGGCAGTCATCGACGTTTTCTTCCTGTGAACAACTGTCGGACATGTGCACCACGCCTTGCTGCAAGGCAAGGGTCATGGCTTTGCGGCATGCCGTCGCGGCACAGGCCGGAATCCTGCTTTTCCTTGCGTTCAGGCTCAAAGCCGCTATGTCGGTGCCTATACCGATCAGAACGCATACACTCACAAGGCCTGCCCATGCCCGTCCGCCTCAAGAAACTCATCGGAACCGTGATCATCGTCGCGCTGGTGGTCCTCTATGCACTGGTTGCCACAACCATCGCCACCTACCGTCTGGCGGAATCGGCCTGGTACATTCATCTGCTCTATTTCCTATTCACCGGTGTGCTCTGGGTGGTGCCTGCGATGTTCGTGATCCGCTGGATGGAGCGCCCTCCGAAAAACAAACAGGCCTGACATCCTGTTGCGCTTTAGAGGACGCAGGATAGCAGCGTTAACGCCGCATTAGCCTTCAATCGCGCTTTTTGCTGCAAAATCACCGTTATTTACCCGAATTTTGACACTCTGGCACCATGCTGACGGCAAGAAGCATGAACTCCCGAGAGCGTTGAAATCATGGCAAATGCACAGGACATACCCGCGCTGCTGGCAACAGAGACAAAGCGCGCCAAATCCGATGCAAACCTCCTAGCAGCGCAGCTGACATCTAATCCGGCATCAGTCTTCGATCTTTGGCAGGAGATGGAAGCCGATGCGGCGGTTACGTTTCATCAAAGCCGGGCCTGGGTCGAAGCCTGGGCCGAGGGAACAGGCGCCGAACTCTCCATCGTCACGCTGGAACAGAACGGTATTCCATTTGCGGTCCTGCCGCTCGAAATCGAACAGATGGGCGGCCTAAAAATCGCACGTTTCGCCGGCACCGCCTATTCAAATGAAAATACCGGTCTGGTTGACACAAACACGCAAGGGCGCATCGAAGCGGTTTCCAGCGTTGAGCTTGCCACAGCGTTGTCACAGGCGGGACTGGCCGCTGACATCGTGCTGTTCGACAAGATGACAACCGAAGCTGCGGCACGTAAGCCGTATTCTGCGCTGCCGCGGGTTTTCCATCAAAACCCCAGTTTCCAGCTGCCGCTGTTTGAAGATTTCGGTGCAGTGCTCGCACAGATCAACGGCAAGCGCAGGCGCAAGAAATTCCGCGTCTCGGAGCGTCGCCTCGCAGCTCTGGGCGGTTATCGGCACCTTACGGGTGACACCAATGCTCAGGCCTTGCGCCTGCTCGATACCTTCCTTGAGCAAAAGCCGGTGCGTCTCACATCGCAGGGGCTTCCAAACGTCTTCGCCGATCCAGGCATCCGCGCTTTCCTCCGCCAGCTTGCAACCACACGTGATGCAGATGGCAAGCCGGCACTCGACCTGCACGGCATAGAGCTTTCCGGTGGCGAGCATGCCGGTCAGATCATCGCGGTTGCCGGACTGACCATCAAGGACCGTCACGTCACCTGCCAGTTCGGCTCGATCAATGAAGACATCGCCGCAGACGTGAGCGCCGGAGAATTGCTGTTTTTCCTGATGATCGAACGTGCCTCGGCCGCTGGCCATCAGGTTTTCGATTTTGGTGTTGGCGACCAGCTCTACAAACGCTCCTGGTGTCCGCAGCGGACCGAACTGGTGGATTGCTATGTGCCGCTCAATTTCAAGGGACGCCTTGCAGCTCCCGTCATAGCAGGCATGATCCAGCTGAAACGTGCAATCAAGACATCACCGGTGCTGCACCGTATTGCAGCACGGGCGCGTGGATTCATGGTTCAAAAATCCCGGCCCCAGCCGGAAACCGACTGAGAACGGGAACCCCAGCGTTAAGCCGGCACCGGTTTCAGCTCAGGCCGCTGTGCTGCGGCTTCCCAAGGGGCTTACCGGCTGACCAGGTGTCATCAACAACACGTCCTCAAAGCCCTGAGCGCTAAATTCTTCCAGCAATCCGGCGACTTCGGCTTCATCGGAACGAAGGATCGAAAGCACGATCTCGCCGCGTTCGGCACGGGCGATCCGCGCGATTGAAGCTGCATCTGCAGCACCGCATTCGACAATGACCAGATCATAGGCTTCCGTCAGCGCGTCAATGATCATCGGCAGACGGTCGATGGCACGCATGGCGCGGCGGGCATTGGCATTACCGCGCGGAATGATGTGTGCCGACGACAACCGGTCAGGGTGGATGGAGTCGGCAATGCTGATTTCACCGCACATCAGATCTGTCAGTCCGGCAAGGCGCACGGATTCTGCCATCAACTCGGTCGGGCACGCCGACCCGGTGAGATCGATGAGCACTGTTTTCAGTCCGTCGCCAGCTACCGTGCGGGCGAGCATGACGGCTGCCGCAGATCCCTCATCGCCCTCGGGCGACACACAGAGAGCCACCGGCGTCACGTCGGTGACCAGTTGCTCTGCGACGGCTTCCACGCTGAAATCATCAGCGTCATTGGAAATGTAGGGTCGCGCTTCTTCACTTTCCTGTGCAACCGCCGCCGGGATGGCCGCTGCACTTTCTGCTGCGAAGACCTGACCGCTGGAAGGATCACGCACCAATCCTGTCGATGGCCGCAATGCGCGCCCTGAAAACAACTCGCCCAACATCACGCCGATCGACGACAAAAGGAATGCCGCGAGCGCAGATACCAGAATGATGGGTCCGGTTTTCGGAAAGTAGGCGTCGGAAGCTGGCACGGCGCGAGAGATAACCCGCGCATCTGCCGGCAGGGCCTTCGGCTCTGTGCGCGAGGCTGCCTCGCGGTAGCGACCGAGGTAAGTCTCAAGCAGTTCACGTTGGGCCGCAGCTTCGCGTTCAAGCGAGCGCAGTTCAACGGCTTCCTCGCCCTCACGGGCCGATCCGGCCTTCAACTCGTTGAGCTGAGCGGTCAACTCCTCTTCGCGAATGCGTGCCACTCTGGCATTGCTTTCGAGACTTGAAAGCACCTTGCGGACTTCTCCCAGAGCCTGCTGTTCGATATCAGCCAATTGCGCACGCAGGCCCTTCATGCGTGGATGCGCCTCGAGAAGCGTAGTCGACAGATCGGCGAGTTGCGCCCGAACGTTGCCTTCGCTTTCGCGCAGCCGCTGAATGACCGGTGAGTTGAGGACATCGGCCACCGCGTCAACGGCCTGACCGTTCTTGAGCGCATTGCGCACTGACTGCGCGCGGGCTTCCGAGTCTGCCCGTTCCGCCCTGACGCGGCTCAGTTCCGTCGAAATATCAGACAGTTGCTTGGAAGCAATCGTGTCCTGCTGATTGACCAGCAGGAGGCCGGTCTGGGCGCGGTATTCAGCGACCCTGCTTTCGGCTTCGCGAACCTTGTCACGCAGCTTGGTGATTTCGGGCTCCAGCCAGGCACTGGCGTCGGTGTTGCTTTCAAGCTTTGCGCCGGATTGGGACGCGAGGTAAGCGTCGACAAGCGCGTTGGGAACAGCGGCCGCCAGCGCCTCATCCTCCGACGAGAACTCGATGCCGATAACACGCGATTCCGGCACGGCATACACATCGAGCTTCTTGTTGAACTCCTTGAGGATACGTTCTTCCGCCGGCACATCCAGAGGGTTTTTCTTGAGCCCAAGCATGACAAGCAGATCGCCAATGGCCGACGTGTTGGCAGCAGGGTCAAATTCTGCACGTGAAGACAAGTCGAGCTGTCGCGCCACCTGCTTGATCAGATCGGTTGAGCGGAGGATCTCGACCTGACTGGTTACCGCACGATCATCAAACGCCGGTTCTGCAGCCTGCGAATTCTGATCGCTTGAAAAGATCGGCTGACGGGTCTCGATCAAAAGCCGGGTTTCCGACTTGTAGAGCGGATTGAGCAAACCGGTGACAATGAAGGCCAGCCCCGCTGCCGCAGCGGTCAAGCCCCCCACAAGCACTCTCTTCTCCCAGACAGCCTTTACCAGGCGTCCGAGGTCAATATCCACATCAGGTTGTGTCATTGGTGAGACAGACATGCGCAGCTACTCCGTACTTGTACTGACCGCCAAGCGTAAATGAACATGGTAACGCAAGGGTTAAAGGCATGGTCAGAGTTCCTTAACCTTAGGACCGCCCTTCCACCGGAGCGGGAATTTGTACTGTCCGCAGCCGCTGATGATCGGATCAAGCTAAAAAGCATCGGAGTTTTACCAGCCGTTAACCCTAATGGATCGATAACGGGTTTCGAATTTTGCACGTTTCGCGTGGAGCACGTAAAAGTATGAAACCCGCCAAGTCCAAAGCGACACACCTTCTGGCGGCCGCCATGACCGCGGTCATGCTGGCAGGTTGTTCCGGTTATCAGCCGGCGCCGCGGGCATTCCATGAAGCCGTGATGCAGCCCTACCGGCTTGATGCCGGCGACCGTTTGCGCGTGACCGTATTCGAGCAGACCGGTTTGACCGGGACCTACACGATCGACCAGGCGGGATACATCGCCTTCCCGCTCATCGGTGCGGTGGCGGCGCGTGGCCGTACGTTGCAGGAGCTTGAAGGCAACATCGCCGCAAGCCTCAGGCAGGGGTATTTGCGCGATCCCGACGTTTCCATTGAAATAGACCGGTATCGGTCATTCTTCATCATGGGCGAAGTCGGCCAGTCCGGGCAGTACTCCTATGTCGCAGGCATGACCGTTCAGAACGCCATCGCCATTGCGGGCGGTTACTCGTCGCGGGCAAACCAGCGCAATGTCGACATCACTCGCAACATCAACGGGAAAATCATGACTGGCAGGGTGCGGATCACCGATCCGATCCTTGCTGGCGACACCATCTATGTGCGTGAGCGGCTATTCTAAACTCATGGCATCAGAAAAACCCTTGCGGATCCTTCATTGCTTCAGATCGCCTGTCGGCGGTATTTTCCGCCACGTGCGGGATCTGGCGGAAGAGCATGCCAAGGCCGGCCACCAGGTCGGAATCCTTTGCGATTCCACCACTGGTGGCACTTACGAGGATCAGCTTTTTGAAACCATCATGCCTCACCTTGCGCTTGGGCTTACACGTCTGCCCATTCGCCGGTCGCTGGGGCTTTCCGACATCACGACAGCGGTAAAAACCTTTAGTGAAGTCAAGAATTTGCAGCCTGATGTGTTGCACGGACACGGCGCCAAGGGCGGCGCTTTCGTGCGACTGATCGGCTCACGGTTACGGGTATCAAGGTCTTGCGTTGCCCGTTTTTATTCCCCGCATGGAGGAAGCCTGCACTACAGTGCGGGAACACTTCGCGGTCATGCCTACTTTGCGATCGAGCGACTGCTTGAACGCTGGACAGACAGTCTGGTGTTCGTCTCCGATTACGAGCGGCGAACCTATGAGCAGAAGGTCGGGGCTCCCCGCACCGAATGGCGCCTGATCCACAACGGCCTCAGGGCACACGAATTCGAACCTGTAGACAACAATCCCAATGCCGCGGACTTCCTCTACATTGGCATGATGCGCGATCTCAAGGGGCCGGATGTGTTCATCGAGGCGCTTCGTCGCGCCGAGCGATTGGCCGGAAGACCGTTGCGTGGCGTCATGGTTGGCGATGGCGAAGACAAACCGCGCTATCAGGCCCGGCTGGATGCTCTTGGCCTGGGCACCCGGGTCACAATGCGCGATGCCATGCCTGCACGCGACGCTTTTGCGCTTGCAAGGACGGTTGTCATCCCCTCTCGGGCTGAATCAATGCCCTATATCGTTCTCGAAGCGGTTGCCGCAGGCAAACCGGTGATATCCACCAAGGTTGGCGGCATTCCCGAGATAGTCGGTGACGGATTCGCCGGGTTCGTGCCGCCCGGCGACAGCGAAGCCCTGGCGGTTGCAATGGCCCGCGCCATAGCCGAGCCAGAGTGGCTCTCCGCAGCGATGCCGACAATGGACGCTTTTCGCGCAAACTTCTCAGCACAAACAATGGCTGAGCGCATGACCGAAGTCTACCGAGATTGCCTCGAGGGTCGAATGCGGGACAGCTCAAACAGCCACCCGTCAAGCCTTTCTTAGGGAGCGCGTGGTATCCCGGTAGTCTGAGTTTCCGGGGAGAGTTCGACCGTGAACAAGTTCGACCGCGATGACGCGTTCAATTCCGAAGGCATCCGCAAGGCAATGGCCGACGTAAAGGTCAAGCCGAGCCTCAAGGGCGCGGATGGCAAACCGGTTGTTGAAATGAGCCGTCTGGCGCGCCAGACGGCGAACCGGCTATCGGAGGAAAACTATTCCCCGACGATGATCATCGGATCCCTGCGGCTGGCGGAATTCTGCCTGCTGGCCCTGACAGGCTTCATCGTCCACGCACTCTATGTCGGCATTTCCAGCGAAGAGACGATGAAACTCTACATTCCGGCCATTCTGATCGGCTCGGTACTTGCCGTGCTGCTGATCCAGATTTCCGATGGCTACCAGGTTCCGGCGCTCAGAAGCATATTGCAGACATTGCCCAAGGTCCTGACCGCTTGGACCATCGCATTCGCGATAATCGCCCTGCTCGTGTTCTTCACGCAATACGGCCTTGCCTTTTCACGCTTCTGGTTCGCAACCTGGTACATCTCGGGCGCGGCAGCGCTTTTTATCGGCCGCAACGTTGTTGCCTACAGTATTCGGCGCTGGGCCAGAAACGGGATCATGGAACGCCGTGCAGTGATCGTCGGCGGCGGCGACATTGCCAAGACCCTGATCCGTTCGATCGAGCAGGATGCAGAGAACGACATCAGAATTTGCGGCTTCTTCGATGATCGTGACGACCGTCGTTCGCCGCCGATGATCGCCGGGTATCCGAAACTGGGCAACATCGACGCGCTGGTGGAATTCGCGCGCATGGCGCGGATCGACATGCTGATCATTGCCATGCCGCTGAATGCGGAATCGCGGGTGCTGGAACTTTTGAAAAAGCTCTGGATCCTGCCGCTCGACATCCGCCTTGCCGCCCACGCCAACAAGCTCAGATTCCGGCCACGCTCCTATTCCTATGTCGGCGTCGTGCCGATGCTCGACATCTTTGACCGTCCGATCACCGATTGGGATTCCGTGGCCAAGCGGATCTTCGACATCTTCTTTTCGCTGCTGGCGATTGTCCTTCTCTGGCCTGTCATGATCGGCGCCGCGATCGCCATCAAGCTCGATTCCAAGGGCCCGGTCCTGTTCAGGCAGAAACGCCACGGTTTCAACAACGAAGTCATCGACGTGCTCAAGTTCCGCTCGATGTACACCGAGCAGTGCGATCCCACGGCCCGGGCCGCGGTGACCAAAGGTGATCCGCGTGTCACCAAGGTGGGACGGTTCATCAGGAAGACGTCTATCGACGAACTGCCGCAATTCTTCAATGTGCTGCGCGGCGATCTGTCCCTCGTCGGCCCGCGCCCGCATGCAGTTGTCGCAGCTGCCCATGACCGGCTTTTCGCAGAGGTCGTTGACGGCTATTTCGCGCGCCACCGGGTCAAGCCGGGCGTCACTGGCTGGGCGCAGATCAACGGCTGGCGCGGAGAAATCGACAATGACGAGAAGATCAAGCAGCGCACCGCCTGTGATCTCTACTATATCGAAAACTGGTCCTTGCTGTTCGATCTCAAGATCCTGTTCCTGACACCGCTCAAACTGCTCAACACGGAAAATGCGTATTGACCAGCGCCACCCTGCAAGGACCTGTCGCAGTCTTTCAGCCGCAGCGTGCGGCGATCTCGATGATTGCCTCGATGCTGGTGGCCTTCGGCGTGTTTCTGTCCGGGTTCGTGATCAACGAGCCTGCGCCGTATGAACTGTTTCTGGTCGCACTGATTGGCATCTGGGCCGTTTTCGGGCTCAGGCTTTCCAGGCACATTGCGCCGCTTATTGTGCTGTATGTGACCTTCAACATCGGCGGCATGTTTTCGATCCTGACGATGGACAACGTCAAGGACACACCGATGTACATCGCGGTGTCGCTGTTCCTCGCCTTTACCTCGATGTTCTTCGCCGCGATCATTGAAGCAGACCACCGGCGCCTGCTGCTGATTTTCCGTGCCTATGTCGCGGCCGCCATCATCACCGCGCTTCTGGGGATACTCGGCTATCTTGGCGTTCTTCCCGGCGGCGAGGTGTTCACCCGCTATGGCCGTGCGATGGGCGCGTTTCAGGATCCTAACGTGTTCGGCCCATATCTGGTGCTGCCGGCGCTTTATCTCATGTACGGGCTGCTGACGGGCACGCTGAAGGCCGCACCATTGCGTGTCGTGGGCCTTGTGATCCTCGCGCTCGGCGTGTTCTTCTCGTTCTCGCGCGCGGCCTGGGGCCTGCTGCCGATCACGATGGTTCTGCTGGTCACGACGATGCTGATCAAGGAACGCACCGGCGCTTTCCGGCTCAAGATCCTGGTGATGACGCTGGTCGGGACGCTGCTGCTTGTCGGTGCAATCATCGTCGCGCTGCAATTCGACCAGATCGCAGATCTGTTTTCCGACCGCGCCAAGCTGGTGCAATCCTATGACGGCGCTCGGCTCGGCCGCTTTGAGCGCCATGCCATCGGCTTTCTGATGGCGATGGAACATCCGCTCGGCATTGGTCCGCTCGAGTTCGGCCTGATGTGGGGCGAAGACACCCACAACATCTGGCTCAAGGCGCTGATGGATTACGGCTGGCTCGGATTCGTGAGCTATGTGACGCTGATCGTCTGGACGCTGGTGCTGGGTTTCCGCTTCCTGCTGCGCGAGCGCCCCTGGCAACCTTACCTGATGCTCTCCTACATCGTGCTGGTCGGTCACGCGATCATCGGCAACGTCATCGACACCGACCACTGGCGGCATTTCTATTTGCTGATGGGGATCGTCTGGGGATGCATTGCACTGGAAATGCGCTGGCAATCAAGGCTGCGGGCCGAGGCCCGAATGCCAACAAGGCCCCTGCCCGCCTGAAGTCCACCCGCCAGAACGCGCGGCGTTGTCCAAGGCTATCTGTATTGTTGAAAATGGTCGGAGCGGCGGGATTCGAACCCACGACCCCTTGTCCCCCAGACAAGTGCGCTACCGGGCTGCGCTACGCTCCGACTGGAGACAGGGCTTAGATCATCAGTGTTTTGCGGGCAAGAGCAAAATGTCCCACCCACGGGAAAAACCGGGAAAAGCCCCTCAAGCCCTCAGTCTTCAAATCCCAGGAATCGTGTCACGTTCTCCACCGGGCGGCGGCGGGAGACGACCGAGTTTGCGACAAACTCCTCGTCGGGCCAGCCGAGTGCGACACAGGTCAGGATCACCTGATCGTAGGGGATACCCGCCACTTCGCGCACCACCGGGCTTTGCATGATGCCCTGGCCGTTGATCACCGCGCCAAGGCCCCTGCTCCATGCGGCGAGCACCAGCCCGTACGTCATGGCGCCGGTATCGAAATGGGCGATGGTGTTGCCCAACAGATCCCTGTCAAAACACACGACCACGGAGACCGGCGCATCAAACTGGCGAAAGCCGCGCATCACCCAGTCCTGCCGGCGCTCGGCGTCATGGCGCTCGATGCCCATGGCTTCAAACAGTTGCACCGCGATCTCGATCTGGCGCTTGCGGTGCTCGCCTTCATAGGCGGCGTAATCCTCGATCTCGCGGCTGGGCGTCACGCCACCGAGCATGCGTTCGGTGTTTCCCTTGCGCACCCGTTCCAGAGGCTCCCCCGTCAACACATGCAGGTGCCAGGGTTGCGTGTTCATGGAAGATGGTGCGCGGTTGGCGAGCGCAATCACCTCTTCCAGCAAGTCCCGCGAAACAGGTTTGTCGAGAAAGCCGCGGATGGAACGCCGTTCCTGCATCGCCTGGTCGAGATTCATGAAACTACCCTTCAGATGAAATTTGAGTGCTGCCGGACGGCTTTGCGTCTCTACCGGTAGACGAACCCGCCGTCATTTTCAAACCGGCACACGAAAGCGAGAGCCGATCATGACAGGCCATCGCAAACTGCGTTGCAACTCAAGCACCCGGCCATCAGCTCCCCGGTTCAAGACGCGCTTCGCCTCCCAAACACACGCCATGATCATATGTGAACAATGCAGAAATTCCACAAGCACGAAGACTTCCAGACGGGCCAAATTTCCAAGCCGCTCCATCGCGTGAAAACATCAGCTTATTAAAATGTTTCCTTATATTAGAAAGCCATTTTTTAACATTTGCGATTACAGTCCCAAGACCAAACAAAAAGGCCCGCGATGGCGGCTGGACACTCTGCAGGAACCGGCGCTGCCAAGAACCGGAAGCAAAAGTGGGAAGAGGACAAAGAGACATGAAGATCAATACACCCATCTGGCGCGATACTTCCGGTAACTTTGGACTGACCTTCGGTATCCTGGCTGTGCCTCTCCTTATGGCCGGCGGGCTTGCAGTCGATTATGTCGGCTTGAGTGTGGAAAAGAGCGAATTGCAGAACGCAGCCGATGCCGCTGCGCTGGCTGTGGCTCGCGAGGGCAACATCAGTGAAGATAAAGCGCTTGAGATTGCAAAATACACCATCAGCGCCAACTACGGGTTTACCGCTGCGCAGGTCTCGGTCGTGCAGAATGGTGGCGTCGCAAAGGTTCATGCAAGCATGGAGAAGGGGTTGGTATTTGGCAACTTCATGGGAAAGAGTTCTGCCCCTGTAGCCGTCAATGCCGAAGCCACCTATGCTTTCACCAAATACGAGATCGCGCTGGTTCTTGACACGACGGGATCGATGGCCGGCGGCAAACTGGCATCCATGCAGAATGCGGTGATCGGTCTGGTTGACGGCATGATGGGGATGGGTCTGCAACCGGACCAGATCAAGTTCGCGCTTGTCCCTTATGCGGGTTTTGTCAATGTCGGCCCGGATTATGGCCCGGTGATCAACGGCGCGGGCAAGGTGCAGAAACCTGCTGCTTCCTGGCTGGATCAGGACGCCAAGGCACCAATCCCACAATCAGACTTGCCATCAGAGTTCAGCCGGTTTGCAATGTTCAGGCACCTGAAGGTAGATTGGCCGGGTTGCGTTGAAACCCGTGTAGCCAATGGCAAGGCACTGCATGATGTGGACGATACGGTCCCCGACGTTACAGACAAGAACTCGCTGTTCACTCCGTTCTTTGCCGTGGATGAACCAGACACCCCCTATAAATATCCCAATTCCTACCTTTCTGATGTCGGGAAAGGAGTCGGAAACAAGAAGAATCCGACTGAAGCGGACAAGGAAGATCACCTCATCCGCTACGGGCGGACGGGTAATTATACCAAGCCCAAGAACACTGACGATGCCATCGCTCAGGTGATGAAATGGAGCAACCCGAAAACCGACTTTTCGCCGTCCAGCTACTATTCCAACAAGAACGATCCCAAGGGACCGGGCTTTGGCTGCGAAGTGGAGCCGTTGGTGCCGCTGACCACGAAGGCGAACGACATTACCAAGACGGTGAAGAACCTTCAGGCCAATGGTTCCACCAACATGCTGGAAGGCGTGATGTGGGGCTGGCGGGTGCTTTCAAGCCGCGAACCGTTCACAGACGGTGCGGCCAGCAGTGACAGCTCGGTTGAGAAGATCATGATCTTCCTGACCGACGGCCAGAACTCCTTAGGCAACCTTAACAACGATCTGGGCTCCGGCTACACCAGCATGGGCTATCTCGTCGACGGACGTCTGGACAATCTGACCGCAGCCTCGAGTGGCCAGACCAACGATGCGCTCGACAAGAAGACACTTTCAGCCTGCACGAACGCAAAGAAAGACGGGATAGAGATCTACACGATCCGCCTTGAAGAACCCGATATGGGCACCGGGACATTGCTTTCGGAGTGTGCATCAAGCAAGAGCCACTTTTTTGATGCCCCGTCACGCAGCCAGCTGGCCCCGATCTTCGAGGCCATCAAGAAAGGGGTCGTCAAGCTTCGGCTGACCTCTTGAGAAACGCTCAAATCTAGCAAGCCAATCAATACAAAGAGCCGGGATCACCATCGGGATCCCGGCTCTAATGCGTGCGACAGGAATTCCCGCTGGGCGCATCCCCTATTTGAAAACCGGGCGGGCGCGCCGCGTACGGTGGCGTCAACCCTGCGCCCGCCCGGTAAACCGCTGGTCGTTAGGCTTCCCCGGCGGTTTTTGAGGTCAGAACAAAGACATTGTCGCTTCGTTCCGAGAACGCAAGTTTCATCTTGAGCCGCAAAAGCGTTTCAAGATTTGTATCACATACCCTTGAAGGTTCCTCCCCCTCCCAATCGAGCGCTGTCTGCAACACCGCCATATTGATGAGGCGGCTGAGATCGCCCAGCTTCATGCGATCAGCTTCCTCCCGGCAGGTAACCAGCGTGCGAATGATCCAGGCGTAGGAACCGGCGTCAGAAGTCATCAACTCTTCCTCTTCAAGCCTGTGCGCGCAGCATGGGGGACTGACGCTGCGAAGACGCTTCAAGCGGTCCAGGCACATGCCAGGCTCCCTCAGGCCTGATCAGGCGATAAGGATCGTCCTTGAGTGACAGCGCAGTCGCCGAGGGTTCAATGTCATCGACCATCTCGACAAAGACATGGTCTGAGAAAGCGAATGGCGCGCCGTTTTCCTTGAGCTTGAAACCGAAGTGCTGCCAGAAGGAGAGATAATCCTCACGCGCGTGGCCGTAGATGCGCCGGAACCCCTTTTCCTTGCACAATGCCACGCTGGCGCGCACCAGATCGAATGCAGTCCGGGAGGTCCGGAACTCCTTGCGAACAGCGAGACGCTCCATTTTTGCGAAATCACCGAAAAACCTCAGACGCATGCAGCCTGCCGGCTCATTGTTGACGAGCGCCAGCAAATGGGTCGCGGCGAGATCATTGCCGTCGAATTCCTCGTCATAGGGACAGGCCTGCTCACCGATATAGACCGCAGAACGGACAGCAGCGACACGCATCAAGTCTTCGAGACCGTTGACCACCCGGATTCCGGTCGGACGCAGGGCGACATCGTGAGTGGAATAGCGCGGCTGACGCAGCGCCAGCGTTTCGGGCCGTCGCGGGATCATGTAGAAATCCGCGATAAACCTGCCCTCGTGCCAAACGCCCTGTTCAAAACCGCGTCGAACCATTGCGCGATGACCACGCAGGGTAAACGAAGTGGAGATGATGTCGGCCTCGGCATAGTGCGGGGAATCGAAGCGGTCCATCACCCGGTTGATCCCGGCAGCAAGCACGCCCGGTGTAAAGCTGGCCCAGACATAAATGGCGGCAGGACGTTCGTGCTGGCTGACCAGATATTCATTCTGAGGATCGAGCAGGTTAAGTTGGCCGTCAAACAGTGCTGTACGGCCAGCCTCATTGAGCAGCAAGGCGGACATGAAGCCTTCCGGTCTGCCTCTGCCACGCCGGGTGAAAAGCCATATGGCGTCGGCGTTCTTTTCTGCAATGCGGATGACCGTTTCGGGCTCGGCCAATCGGCCGATCACCTTGCCGGCGGCTTCAAGAAGACGTGGCACCTCGGCGTGTTCCAGACGGTTGGTCACCGTCACCATGGCTGCGGCGCGCTGCATGCGCTCTGCTTCCAGAGCAGCCTCTGCCGCCAATACGCTTGCATTTGATTGTGAAAAACTATTTTGTGGTGTAGCTGTCATGGCCATATACCCCTCTTAATTGGGGGTACAATAGTCCTGTCGGCCTGATTTGACTTTGGCAAACAATGTAACAGAGAGTTCCACCTATGGAACACCAATGGCGCAATGCCGATTGGAACAGTATCCGGGTTTTCCTGGCGGTCGCGAGACAATGCAGTTTTCGCAAAGCGTCGGAAGAGCTCGGCATGTCTGTCAATACCGCGCGACGTACGGTCTCCCGACTCGAAGACCAGCTTGGCTATCCGCTGCTTTTTCGTGAAGCAGAAGGCGTCAGGCTGACTGACGAAGGCCGCCGGGTGGTGCTTGCAGCGCGCGATGTGGAAAATTCGGTGTCCGATATGTGGCGCGTCGCGGCCATGGCGGAACGCGAGGCAACCGGTCCTATCCGTCTCGCCATCACCGAGGGACTTGGCAGTTTCTGGCTGACACCGCGTATTGTCGATTACATGAACGACACCGGCGCCCAGAACAGGATCGAACTGCAATGCGCCATGCGCTCGGTCGATGTCCTGCGCATGGAGGCGGATATCTCGGTGCAGCTCGAGATGCCCAACCGGCCTGAACTCAAGGTCAAGCGCCTGGGCTATCTGCACATGACCCCGTTTGCCAGCACAAGCTACCTCGAGAAATTCGGGCGCCCCAAGACCGTTGCCGACATGGTCAATCACAGGGTGGTCGAACAGCAGACGGATCAATTGCGCGGCTATGAGCTGGACAAGGTGTTCGGACCCAAGATCGCCGAACGCATGGTACGGATGAAGACCAACTTTTCTTCGGCACATTACTGGGCGGTCGCCAAGGGCGCAGGCATCGGGCTGATGCCAAACTACGCAAGGGCCATCGGTGGAGACGTGGAACATGTCGATCTCGGCTTTGATTTCCGTGTCGAGATCTGGCTCGCGACTCATCCCGAGGTCGCGAAAAGTTCGCGGCACAGGGCTTTCATCGACTTCTTGACTGACAGCTTTGATGACCGCAAGTTTCCCTGGTTCGGGCCGGAAACGATGAGCCCCAAGCAGATCGAGAAGCAATTCTCGCGGGAAGATCTCAAATCATATTTCGAAGGGTTCACCGCCCGCTCATGACCGTTCGCCGCCGTCTCCCGATCGACCCGGAAATTGTCACGTTGGCGACGAACGACGAACGCGATCGCATTGCCATGGTCATCATGCAACTCGAAATGGCGCTGGCGCTGGCCAGATTCAAGGGGCTGACGCAGCTGGTATCCCACCTCGAAGCGGCAATCGATGAAGCGCAGACCCTTCAAAGCAGACAGCTGAACTGACGCCACTCATGTTAGAGGATGGTCGCCCGGTCCGAGGCGATGCGGCTCAACGCACCTGGTCAAGCAGGCGCTTGCATTCCAGAAGATCGTAAAGCGCCTCCTGCAACAGTGCCCGGTCATCCCGTTTGAGCCCACCTGCCCCGCCTTCAGGCAGATCTGCCTCCGACTTGCCTGCGTCGCTGCCCAATCCGAAAAAGCGACGGGTAGATGGCAATCTTGGCTTGCCGACTAGCTGATCTTCCTCGGCAGCGGGCGCGCGTGGAGCCGGCTTCTCCTCGACCATGGCGGCAGAGAGTGCTTCAACCGCGGCCATGTCTCCACTGCCTACGGCAATGACAAACTTGTTGCCATTCTGCTTGAGCAACTTCTGCACGCCCTTGATCGTGTAACCCTGATCATAAAGAAGAATGCGTATGCCCTTGAGCAGCTCGATGTCATCGGGACGGTAGTAGCGGCGGCCACCACCGCGCTTCATCGGCTTTATCTGGATGAATCTGGTTTCCCAGAACCGCAACACGTGTTGCGGAAGATCCAGGTCTTCCGCAACCTCCGATATTGTCCGGAAAGCGTCAGGGCTCTTGTCCATTGGGCCACTCCGATCTCTAGAGCGCCGTGCGCTGGATAAACTGCACAAAAAGACGCTGTAGCATTTTCAAATTGGTTCGCACCAACCACCTCCGGTACGACACGACGCCGGAAAGCGACCAAGGAGCTTCACGACATGCCATCACGAATCGCGGTGACTGGTTTTGATGTGAACACTATTTCAGATGTTTGCGGCAGAAATATCAAGTGCCACCTTAGCCGTTAGCGGCATTGGCAAATTCTTCTGCCCTGGTTTCGACGCACAACGTCAGGCTGCGCAAACCGCTCAGGGCTTGGCTTTGTCCTTGCGTACAGCGTGGCCTTTGAGAACACGGCTCTTGAGGACATTGGATGCCTTGAAGGTCATCACACGGCGAGGGCTGATCGGGACCTCTTCGCCGGTCTTTGGATTGCGGCCGATCCGTTCCTTTTTATCGCGCACCTGAAATGTGGCAAAGGAAGAAAGCTTGACGCTGTCACCACGGACAATCGCGCCGCACACTTCATCTATGACCATCTCAACGAGTTCCGCTGATTCAGTCCGCGAAAGTCCGACTTTGCGGAAGACCGCTTCAGCAAGATCAGCTCTGGTAATCGTTTTACCACTCATTTTTTCCAACCAAACTGGTCAGCTTCCCCGCCGCCCATAGATGCAGTCTGGTAACTTTATGGATCATGTTCCTCAAGGTCAAGCAACTCCCGCAAATGTAACCGTTTTCCTTCGACCGCGTGAAAACAGCGGTGCGGGAATGGTTAATTTTCTGTTTTGAAAAGCGTTGAGACTACCAGCGCAAAAGCACCGAACCCCAAGTGAAACCACCGCCCATGGCTTCAAGCAACACCAGGTCACCTTCCTTGATCCGGCCATCGGATGCGGCTTCGGCGAGCGCCAGCGGAATCGAGGCCGCAGAGGTGTTGCCGTGATGATCAACGGTAATCACGACCTTGGCGTCGTCGATCCCGAGCTTGCGGGCCGACGCGTCGATGATCCGGCGGTTTGCCTGATGGGGAACGAACCAGTCGATATCATCCGAGCCGAGGCCGGTGGCTGAATAGGCGGCCTCGATCACATCCGTGATCATTCCGACCGCATGCTTGAAAACTTCACGGCCCTGCATGCGCAGATGGCCGACAGTGCCAGTGGTCGAGGGGCCGCCATCGACATAGAGCTTCTCGCGGTGGGCGCCGTCAGACCGCAAATGGGCTGTGAGAACACCACGATCAGCTATGGTCCCCTCACCTTCTGTGGCTTCCAGAACGATGGCGCCGGCGCCATCACCAAACAGCACGCAGGTTGTCCGGTCGTCCCAGTCCAGAATGCGCGAGAAGGTCTCCGCACCGACGACAAGAACCCGCTTGGCAAGGCCAGACTTGATGTAGCTGTCTGCCGTGGTGACCGCAAAAACAAATCCCGAGCAGACGGCCTGCAAATCAAAGGCCGCACCGTGGTGCATTCCAAGCCGGTTCTGAATATTGACCGCGGTCGCCGGAAAGGTGTTGTCAGGGGTCGAGGTGGCGCAAATGATGAGGTCGATATCGGCCGGCGTCATGTTGGCGCGTTCAAGCGCCTGGCGCGCAGCCATCTCGCCCAGGGAGGCGGTCGTTTCACCTTCGCCCGCAATATGGCGTTGACGAATACCGGTGCGCTGCACGATCCACTCGTCGCTGGTTTCAACAACGCCTTCCAAATCACGGTTTTTCATGATGCGCTCGGGGAGATGAGCCCCGAAACCACGGACAACAGAACGGATCATGCTTGCATCCTAGCTGGAAGAACTGTCCACAACCGAAACAGCCAAGGCTGAGCGGCGTGTATGATAAAGATTAAGATCATGTTCAATTTTGGACTTCAAACCATTGCGGGCCATGTCGTAACCGACATCAACAGCTGCGGCAAAGCCCTCGACGTCAGCGCCACCATGGCTCTTGATGACAATGCCATTGAGCCCGAGAAAGACACCGCCATTGACCTTGCCGGGGTCCATTTTCTCGCGCAACAGGTCGAATGCGCCCTTGGCAAAAATGTAACCAATTCGGGCCATCAGGGTTCGTGACATCGCCGCGCGCAGGTAGCTCGCTATCTGACGGGCGGTGCCTTCGGCGGTCTTGAGCGCAATATTGCCCGAAAAGCCTTCGGTGACGACCACATCGACTGTTCCCTTGCCGATATCGTCGCCTTCGACAAATCCAAAATAGTCAAAACTTGGCATCGCAGCCTCACGGATCATGCGGCCGGCTTCCTTGACTTCTTCCTGACCCTTGATTTCCTCGACACCGATGTTGAGAAGACCGACCGTCGGTTTTTCAATCTCGAACAGCGCCCGCGCCATGGCGGCGCCCATCATGGTGAAGTCGATCAGTTGCTGGGCGTCGGCCCCAACAGTTGCACCGACGTCGAGAACAATGCTCTCGCCCCTCATGGTCGGCCAGATCGCGGCAATGGCAGGCCTGTCAATATTTGCCATGGTGCGCAGACAAAAACGCGACATCGCCATCAGCGCGCCGGTATTGCCCGCAGAGACGCAAACGTCCGCATCGCCGGTCTTGACCGCTTCGATAGCGCGCCACATCGATGAGCGGTAGCGCCCGTGGCGAAGCGCCTGGCTTGGCTTGTCGTCCATGCTCACAGCGACTTCGCAGGCCACGAACGTGGACGCTTCGCGCAGCGCAGGAAATTTAGCGAGTATGGAAAGGCACTCGTCTTCGAGACCAAACAGCGTGAAGCGGATGTCCGGATGACGCTCCAGCGCCTTTGCGACGCCGGGCACGACAACCTTGGGGCCATGATCGCCCCCCATCAAATCAACCGCAATCCTGATCACGCCCCGTCCTTTATCCCCGGCTCTACAGGCCGGATTTGTGGGCAGAAAATACCCGTTTTCGCACTGGGCACAACCGATTTGTCATCACGTTTGGAGCTAACCGGCGGAATCGTCGCGCTTGAGACCCTGTAGAACTGCAAAAGGCGACGGTTTTTTGTCCGTGGCTGGATCGCTTTCCAGACGATCGGTGTAATCGAGCCCCTGCTTGCGCGGATAGGGATCGATGCAAAGCGCTGCAAACTCGGCTGCAACCGCCCCGACATCTATCGAATCGCCGCTGAAAACCTCCGGCAGGTCCGGGCCGTCGGGATCAAGGAACATTTCGCCTTTGCCATCAAGGGTGCGTTTTGCCAACCGTGAGTTCTCAGGAAGAAAGACGGCCTCCATGTCTTCCTCGATCTGTTGCGCGACCGGCTCCAGTGTGACCACACAGTCCTGGACAATCGAGGAGCTGACGTGGCCCTTGACCCTGATGCCGTCGCGCTTCCAACGACCCAGCACCAGTTCAGCTTCAAAGTTCAGCACCTCGGGCACGCCCCATTGCTTGCCCAACCGTTTGAGATCGGCCTGATCGGCAGAAATTCGCACCGTGATCGGATTGGCCGACACATGGCTGACCTTGACCTCGAAAGAAAACGCAGCGTCGTCCGGGCCGGTCATCACAATACCTCTCGTGTCGCGGTTTCGAATTTCAGCTGTCCAGCAGCCAGCGTTTCTTCAGAAGCGTCTTCAAGCCTCTGCGCGGTCGCAATCATCCAGTCCGCAAGCTCCTGCATGGGCGGCGCCTTATCTCCGGCCTCCGGGTGCAGATTGCGCTTGAGCGCATCCACTAGGCCCTGGCCATCCCGCGTATCCAGCGCCTGAGTGTAGGAATTCACGCGACCGTAAAACATTTTGGCGAGTTTTTTCATCCGTTTGGGCACGCCCATGTCCCCGATACCAAGCTCGCGGATGGAGTGATCGACGTCTTCGAAAAAGGCGTCGAGAAGATCCTGAGCCAGCCCCCTGGTGGCCTCACCTGCTGACCCGGTGCGGCGCAGATAAAGGATGAGATGAATTGAAATCATCTCGAACCGGCCCATGACCGTGTCGGGCACACCCATCGTTTCGTAAAAAACCGGAGAGCGGGCAGCTTCAGTGATGCTGGCATACTGCCGTTCAACCACAGCCCGATTGGCCTTTTTTCGTTTAAACAGGTTCCAGATCATGAAAATGCCTTCAATGGCCGATGGTTATCATCGCAACTGCGAGAGACTGGCGTGTTGCATCCGTGCGGAAGCTGGTTTACCGAATGGGACGCAAAACGCAATGGCTGCGGCTGGCAAGCTCGCGTGCCAAAGGGAGATGTCGTTGACGATAAGAGTTTTCAAGGCAACCGGACGGAATTTGCGTCTCGGTACGGCAATTGCCATAGTCTCAACGATCGCGCTGGGCGGCTGCACCACTGGTGAAGTCTTCAACCAGGGTTATGTCCTCGACCAGACAGCGCTTGACCTGACGCCTGTCGGTTCCAGCCGCGAGCAGGTACTGTTGTCACTCGGCACGCCGTCGACCACTGCAACGTTTGACAATGAAGTCTTCTACTACGTGTCCCAGAAACGCACACGTCCGGCGATGTTCATGAAGCAGAAGCTGGTCGATCAGACGGTGCTGGCGGTCTATTTTGATGAGGATGGCACGGTCAAGCAGATCGCCAACTACACGCTGCAGGATGGCCGGGTCTTCGACATGATTTCCCGCACGACACCGACCGGTGGCGTCGACAAGTCCTTCCTGGCGCAGGTTATCGCTGGTGCGGGCAGTGCGGAATCGGCCCAGAATTCGGCAAGAAACATTCTTGGCGGCGGTCGGAACTGATTGTTTAACGTCCACGGATGCGTTGGGCCCGGATAGGTCGCGTGGCTATCCATCATCGCGCGATCTGTTCGATCAAGCGTAAATTGGAACCTGTGCCAATCGCCCCGGCGGGCTGAACGCGTTTGAAAACGCGGAAATGAGGAACAAGATCAGTCCGGTGAATGCGCTGAACAACAAAGAACCCCGCGGAAACTGCTTTCCGCGGGGTTCTTTTTTCAGGCAATCAACTGCCGTCGGTCAGTGCGCGAGCACTGCCAGCAGCAGAAGTGCCACGATGTTGGTGATCTTGATGGCCGGGTTGACGGCCGGGCCAGCGGTGTCCTTGTAAGGATCGCCAACGGTGTCACCGGTCACGGAAGCCTTGTGGGCATCCGATCCCTTTTCGTGCTTGACGCCATCCTTGTCGACAAAACCGTCTTCAAAGGACTTCTTGGCGTTGTCCCATGCGCCACCGCCCGAAGTCATCGAGATGGCAACGAACAGGCCATTGACGATCACACCGAGCAACGAAGCACCGAGTGCTGCGAAGGCCGATGCCTTGGAACCGGAAATCAGCAGCACGCCGAAATAGACGAACAGCGGCGCCAGAACCGGCAGAAGCGACGGCACGATCATCTCGCGGATCGCTGCCTTGGTCAGAAGATCCACCGCGCGGCCATAGTCAGGCTTCTGGGTGCCTGCCATGATGCCCGGGCTTTCCTTGAACTGCCTGCGCACCTCTTCCACGATCGAGCCGGCAGCACGGCCCACAGCCGTCATGGCGATACCGCCAAACAGATAGGGGATGAGACCGCCGAAGATCAGACCGGCAACCACGTAAGGGTTGGACAGGTCGAACGAGATCTCGCCCATATCCTTGAAGTAAGGATAGAGCGTCGAGCCTTCGGCATTTGCCTTGGCGGCAAAGAACTGAAGGTCGTTCGAGTAGGCTGCAAACAGCACCAGGGCGCCAAGACCAGCCGAGCCAATGGCATAGCCCTTGGTCACGGCCTTGGTGGTGTTGCCGACAGCGTCGAGCGCGTCAGTCGCCTGACGGACTTCCGGCGGAAGACCAGCCATTTCGGCAATGCCACCGGCATTGTCGGTCACGGGACCGAAGGCATCGAGAGCCACGATCATGCCGGCGATGCCGAGCATGGCTGTAACTGCGATACCGGTGCCGAACAGGCCGGCAAGCTGGTAGGTCGAGATGATGCCGCCAACAATGACGATCGCTGGCAGTGCGGTTGATTCAAGCGAAATGGCCAGTCCCTGGATCACGTTGGTGCCGTGACCCGTGACCGATGCCTGGCTGATCGAGTTGACCGGACGCTTGTTGGTGCCGGTGTAGTACTCGGTGATCACCACGATGAGCGCGGTGACGATCAGACCAACAATGCCACAAATGAACAGGTTGGTACCGGTGATGACCATGCCGTCGATAACGGCGATTTCACCCCAGCCGATGGTCATTGATGTTGCACCGCCCAGGCCGATGATCGACAGAAGACCGGTGACGATGAGGCCCTTGTAGAGAGCGCCCATGATCGAGCCGTTCTGGCCGAGCTTGACGAAGAAAGTGCCGATGATCGATGTGATGATAGAAGCGCCGCAGATGGCCAGCGGATAGAGCATGGCCGAGCCGAGAATGTCGGAACCGCCAAAGAAGATGGCTGCGAGAACCATGGTGGCGACAACGGTCACCGCGTAGGTTTCAAACAGGTCGGCCGCCATGCCGGCGCAGTCGCCGACATTGTCGCCGACGTTGTCGGCGATTGTGGCCGGGTTGCGTGGGTCATCTTCGGGAATGCCGGCTTCGACCTTGCCAACAAGGTCACCGCCAACGTCGGCACCCTTGGTGAAGATGCCGCCGCCCAGACGCGCAAAGATTGAAATCAGCGAAGCGCCGAAGCCGAGAGCCACCAGCGCGTCAATAACCTGGCGGCTGTCGGGTGCCAGCGCCATCGGGCCGGTGAGGATGTAGTAGTAGACCGAGACACCCAGAAGCGCGAGGCCAGCCACCAGCATGCCGGTGATAGCGCCCGCCTTGAAGGCGATGTCGAGGCCGCCGGCCAGATTGACCGCCGATGCCTGCGCCGTACGCACATTGGCGCGCACCGAAACATGCATGCCGACATAACCTGCAGCGCCCGAAAGGATCGCGCCGATCAGGAAGCCGATCGCGGCGGTTGCTCCGAGAAGCGCGTAGGTAATGATGACGACGACCACGCCGACGATGGCAATGGTTGTGTACTGACGGTTCAGGTAAGCCTGAGCGCCTTCACGAATGTAGCCCGCGATTTCCTGCATGCGTGCGTTGCCCTGATCGGCAGCCATCACTGAGCTTGTGGCCCATATGGCGTAAACAACGGAAAGCAATCCACAGGCGATCACAGCAAAAAGAATTGTCATGCTGATTTCCCTCCAATTTGACCGGAGTCCTCCCCCCGGCCAGAACTCCGCGGCGAAAGGCATACAGACCACACGTCCGCAAACCCTGCCGCATCGCGGCGGATGATTGCGATAGAGGTGGGGTAACGTCAAGGGCGCATATAGTGTTATTGCCCGGCCGCAGCCAATAAGCGCTGGGAAAGGTTGCTATAACTCCAAGCTGGGAGCCGATCAACAAGAAGTCCGGCTTCAGCGTACAGGCATAGACAAGCAGCTGATCAGAGTGAGCGGCGGCGCTCGTAAAGGATCTGAACACCCAGCGCCAGCAGGCAGAACAGCGCCACAGGCCAGAACAGGCTATTCAGCGCGTCCCAGCCCCAGGCGTTGAGCACCTTGCCAGACATCAGCGACGAGAAGGCAACAATGCCGAACAGTGTGACGTCATGAAAGCCCTGCACCTTGTTCTTCTCGGACGGACGATAGGTCGTGGTCACCATGGTCGTCGCACCGATGAAGCCGAAATTCCAGCCGATACCCAAGAGCACCAGAGCCAGCCAGAAATTCCACAGCTCGATCCCCATATGCGCGACAATGGCGCAGCCCAGCAGGATGACAAGACCGGTGGCGGTGATGGTGTCACGGCCAAAACGTGCAATCAGCTTGCCGGTGAAGAAGCTCGGCGCAAACATCGCCATTACATGCCACTGGATGCCAAGCGTTGCGAGTTCGGGCGAGAAACCGCATCCGACCATGGCAAGCGGCGCACCGGTCATCATGAAGGTCATCAAGGCATAGGTCCCGACACCGCAGATCATGGCGGTGATGAAGCGTGGCTGGCTGATGATCTCGTAAAGCGGACGTGCAGGTGTCTCGTCGTGTCCCACATCACCCGGCCGTGTATCGTTGGGGATACGCAGGAACCACAGGATCGACATGGTGATCAAAGCCAGCGGAACGAGGGCTATGAAAGAACCGGCAAACATCACTGGCTCAAACAGCTCGCGCGTGAAAATCACGGTCTGCGGCCCGATGATGGCTGCGAAGACACCGCCTGCCAACACCCAGGATATGGCCTGCGCCTTGAAATTCGTCGGCGATCCGTCGGCTGCGGCAAATCTGTATTGCTGCACAAACGAGCCACCAAGGCCGATGAAGGCCATTCCGAAGGCAAACAGCCAGAACTCATGGCGAAACAGAGCGATGGTGGCGATAATGCCGCCGAGCGCGGTCATTGCCATGCCCGAGAGGAAGCCATAACGGCGACCGATCTGGCGCATCAACCAGGCTGCAGGCAGCGCACCGATGGCCACACCAAGATTGAACCCGGTGACCGGAGCGGTCGCCAGAGATTTGTCAGTGCCCAACAGGTAAAAGCCCGCAAGCCCGCCCATCGAAATGGCGATTGGTGCTGCGGCGCCGCCAAAGGCTTGTGCTCCGGACAGCAACAACGAGTTGCGGCGTGCCAGATTCTCGGCGTCCGTCGCACCAGCCAGCCCGACCTTGTCGAGAAACGCCATGTCTGTCAGTCCTTGACGGGTTTTTGATCGCCGCGGTACTTGCGCGCCAGACGGTCGAGCACTGCGTTGACGATCTTGGGCTCTTCACCATCGAAAAAGGCCCGCGCGACATCGACATATTCATTGACGATGACAGCGATAGGGACATCCTTCTTGGCGGAAAGTTCCCAGGCCCCTGCCCGCAGGATCGCGCGCAGGGTCGCGTCAAGACGCGACAGCGGCCAGTCTTCGGTCAGGCCGGCGCGAATAACCGGATCAAGCGCCCGCTGGTTCTCGACCACACCGGAGACGACGGCGCGGAACCAGGCCGGGTCGGCCGGACGGTATTGCTCGCCGTCAATTTCATTGCCCAGACGATGCGCTTCATACTCGGCAACGATCTCAAGCACGCCGGCACCACCGATATCCATCTGGTAGAGCGCCTGGACCGCAGCCAGCCGTGCAGCGCCGCGCTGATTGGCGGCCTTGATTTCCGGCTGGGACGCCGATGGTGAGGAGTTGTCTTCTGTCGCCACGATCAACCCGCCAGATTGTCTTTCAACGTAATCATCGTCAGCGCAGCGCGCGCCGCAAAACCGCCCTTGTCGAGCCGGTCTTTCTTGACCCGTTCCCAGGCCTGATCGGCGTTCTCGGTGGTCATGATGCCGTTGCCAAGTGCAAGGGATTCGGAAATCGACAACGTCATCAGACCACGGGCCGATTCATTGGCGACAATGTCAAAATGGTGGGTTTCGCCGCGAATGACCACGCCAAGGGCGACGAAGCCGTCGAACTCGGCGCCGCCTTCATCCATCGCGTCAAGCGCCATGGCAATGGCGGGGGGAATTTCGAGCGCACCTGGAACGGTGACAACTTCATAAGTCGCGCTGGCTGCTTCGAGCGCCGATGTCGCGCCATCCAGCAGCGCATCGGACATGTCGTCGTAAAAACGCGCTTCAACAATCAGCAAGTGCGGGGTCTTGGGCTTCGCCATGACGGCTTTCCTTTTTGCGGGCAGGTTTGCCACGCGTCGGGGTTCGGGAACGGAACCTGAGAAATGGGTCGGATCAGAGCGCGGTCAAACCACTTTGTCTGCGGCTTGGCAAGCAGAAATGGCCCGACAGCGCTCAACAACGGCCTTTTGTCTTTGGCATTGGCGGCCTGCATGTGCAATTGCGAGACAAATTCGGTTAAAACCCGCCCATGGACGGGCTCTCCAGGGCACCTTTGCGCGGACGTCACGACTCCTTTATGCAAACAGTCATGCGCGCAATCAAACCCAAAGAAACAGACCTCTATCCACCGGTCAAAGCCTTGCTCGAAGGTCAGGGCTATGTGGTCAAGGGAGAGATCGGCGCCGCTGACATCGTCGCAGTGCGCGAGGACGAGGATCCTGTTGTGGTGGAGCTGAAAACCGGGTTCTCGCTGTCGCTGTTTCATCAGGGCATCGAACGCCAGGCGCTCACCGATGCGGTCTACATCGCCGTACCGCGTGGAACCGGACGGGCATTTCAAAAGGCGATTGCCGCCAACACATCGCTGTGCCGCAGGCTTGGACTTGGCTTGATGACTGTGCGGCTGAAAGACGGGCTGGTTGAGGTGCATGCCGATCCTGCGCCTTACAAACCAAGGAAATCGGCGATCAAGAAGGCGCGGCTGCTCAAGGAATTTGCCAAACGGACCGGCGACCCCAATTCCGGAGGATCCACCCGGCAGGGATTGATGACGGCCTACCGTCAGGATGCCCTGCGCTGCGCCCGGGCGCTTTCGGAGCTTGGACCGACAAAGGCGGCGCAGGTGGCAAAGGCCACCGGGGTGGACAGAGCAAGAGCGCTGATGGCGGACAATCACTACGGCTGGTTCGAGCGGGTGGCGACCGGGATCTATGCGCTTTGTCCGAAAGGGTTTGAAGCGCTGGCGCTGCTTGGAGACCCTGATAGCGGTGCCGACCGGAAGCAACAGTCCGAAGCCAACGGCTGAGCCTGTATAGCCAAGCCAATGATCTTCAGTTGATGGTCGATTGTCGTTGCTCGAAGGGCGCGAAGGGCGCGAAATTTACCGTTGATTAACCATAAAGGCCGATGGTCGGAGCCTGACACCTCTCGCCCGGGCAATGGCATGCGCCACGTATCACCCCACATATCCGGACAGCGTCGCCCGGCCTGGTCTCCGATGCAGGAAGGTCTGGAGTTTGCCCGTCCCGGCGTCATCACACCCGGGCTTCTGCGGTTGTCGGCGATCGTTCTTTCAGCGCTCGGAATGGCACTGATGCTGATTTCCCTGCAACCGTTTGCCAGCGCCAGTCTGGTCAATGACACCGGCGGCGATGGCGGCAGCCTGGTCAATCAGGTCGGCTTTGTGGCCGCGGGACTGGTGTTCGCGGTTGCAATGATGTGCCTGGCCAGCCGTAAAGTTCTGGGCAGCCTGCTGACACCCAGTTTTCTGATGCTCGGCGTGGTTCTTGCCTATTCGGTTTCAAGAGCGCCCGATCCAGAATCGACGATCCGCGGTCTGATCCTGACGTTGATCGGGATGTTCATCGCGTTTTCGACCATCGTTCTGCCGCGCAGTGAAAAGGACTTTCAACTCGCTTTGCTCGCCGGTGCAGCTGCGGCACTGGCGTTGTCCTACGGCGGGCTTATTCTGGTTCCAGATCTGGCCATGCATGGCTACGACGCCTATGAGCCGCAGCATGCCGGACTGTGGCGTGGCCACTTCAGCCACAAGAACGTTGCCGGTCCGGTGATGTGCGTGATCGCAATTTTCGGCTTTTACCTGATGCGAACGGGCCACCGTTTTGTCGGCCTTGTCATTTTTCTGGCCGGGGCTCTGTTCGTGCTCAAGACCGGATCGAAAACCACCAGCGGTTTTTTCCCGCTGTCGATCATGATCGTCTTGATGGCAGGGCTGTTCGGGCGCAGCGGAGCAGCGGCCTTGGCATTCATGCTGGCGGTCTGCTCCGTAGGGATCATCACGCTCGGCTCGCTCTACAGTTCAGGGATCTCGCGGCTCATCGGCAATTTGCTGGGCGATGAGACCTACACGGGACGGACCACCTTGTGGGAGTTCAGCCTGTCGAAGATACCGGAAAAGCCGTGGCTGGGCTTTGGTCTGTACAATTTCTGGAGCACCGACAACGTGTTCCTGCTGGACAAGCCTTTTGAATCGGCGTGGGATTACCGTTTCATCGTTCACGGCCACAACAACTATCTCGATATTCTGCTCAATCTCGGGATCATCGGCGGCGCGGTGCTGTTCTGGGTGCTGTTTATCGGCCCCACGATCAATTACATGAAAGCGCGAAAGCTCCCCGGAAACCGCAAGATCGCCGACATGTTTTTCATGATCATCGTGTTTGCGGGGCTGCTCTCATTCCTCGAGACCTTTTTCCTCGCACGCAACGATTCACTGTGGATGATGCATATATTCGCCGTGTTCGGACTGCATCTTGCAGCCCGGTTCAGCATCGGCCAGCCCCCGGCTTCGCCTCAAATGAGGCGCTGACCTTCAGAGCCTCCGCCGTTTGACCAGGCTCAGGCGCGCTTCGCGGTTTCTGCAAGACGCGCAGCATAGCGCGCCATCTGATCAACCTCCAGATTGACCTTATCGCCAACCGCACGCTCTCCCCACGTGGTCACAGATAGCGAATGCCTGATCAGAAGAACGTCAAAATCAGTGTCGTTGACCGCATTGACGGTCAGCGAAGTGCCATCCAGCGCCACCGACCCCTTGGGCGCGATGAAGCGTGAAAGCGCTTCGGGTGCTCGCAAGGTAAAGCGGCGAGCCTCACCTTCATCCGTGATGGCAATGATCTCGGCTTGCCCGTCGACATGGCCGGAGACCATATGGCCTCCCAGTTCGTCGCCGATCTTGAGCGAACGTTCCAGATTGATCGGTGTCCCGACGGCCCAGGTCGCAATCCCGGTCAACCGCAGCGCCTCTTCCCAGGCCTCGACTTCAAACCAGCGGGCGTTGTCACCGTGTTCCGGAAGCGACGTGACGGTCAGGCAAACGCCGGAACAGGCAATCGAAGCACCGATGTCGATGGTTGCCGGATCGAAAGCCGTTTCGATCCGAAGGGCCACGCCCTGATCGCGCTCGGTGACAGTGGCCACACGGCCGATATCGGTGATGATGCCGGTAAACATGATTTCAGGCCCTTTCGTATTCATCCATCTCGTCGGCACCATATCTCATGGATGCAACCTTGCGGAAAGCCTCGGGGATGGTGTCCCGGGTGACCGGTGCGTTCACTGCATCGCCCTCAATTGCCCTCTCGCCCGTCAACAGGACAATCCGGTCAACCAGATCTTCGACAAGAAAGGCTTGCGCGACTTCAGCACCGCCTTCGATGAAAACCGTCGAGAGACCTCGCGCGGCAATATCGTCCAGCAGTTCCGGCAGTGCGATCTTGCCATCATGGGCGTCGCAAGCAAGGAACTCGGCGCCTGTTGCCGCGAGTTCTGCCCTGCGCGGATCATCCGGCGTAGAGGCAGTCGCGATCCACAACGGGACGTTCCGGGCGGTCATGGCCAGCCGCGACTGGCTCGGAAGTCTGAGGTGTGTGTCGAGCACCAGCCGGACCGGAGACCGGTCTCCTAGGCCCGGAAGCCGGCAGGTCAGATCAGGATCATCATTGATCGCAGTGCCAACGCCAATCAGGATCACATCCGACATGGCACGCAGGGCATGAACCTGATGACGGCTGATTTCGCCAGTTATCGCAACCTGCTGCCCGTCACGTCTTCCGATCTTTCCATTTTTAGATATCGCTAATTTTAGAGTGACATGCGCACGGTTCTTGATTCGTCTTGTGAGGTAACCAGCAAGATCGCTTTCCGCTTCCCGTGCCAGCACGCCCTCTTCCACCACAATGCCGGCTGCGCGCAATATGGCATAGCCGCGCCCTGAAACACGCTCATCCGGATCGGTCGCAGCGGCCACAACGCGGGCCACGCCGGCGGCGACAAGCGTCTTGGCGCATGGCGGCGTACGTCCGTGATGGGCACAGGGTTCAAGAGTAACGTAAGCTGTCGCACCCCGTGCCAGTTTACCCGCCTCGGCCAACGCCTGCGGTTCTGCGTGCGGGCGACCGCCGATGGCGGTCACACCGCGACCGACAATCACCGGCGTTCCGTCAATCTCGCGCACAATCAGTGTCGCAACCGACGGATTGGATCCCGTGCGCCCCTCATGCCAGCGGGCAAGACGGATTGCCGCCGCCATATAGCGACGGTCGAGCGCACTGACGGCCATGGTGTCAGATATCCCCGACAGAGCTGTCGCCGGCGATCCGTGCGGTCAGTTCGGCGATGGTCCGCTCGAAATCTTCCGGCCCGGAGAAGTCCCGGTAGACAGAGGCGTAGCGAACAAATCCGACATCATCGAGCGCCTTGAGTGCCTCAAGCACCAGAAGGCCAATACCGTCCGTGGCAATCTCGGTCTCGCCCGAGCTTTCCAGACGACGGACAATGCCTGACACGGCGCGATCAATCCGCTCGGGATCAACCGGCCGTTTGCGCAGCGCGATCTGGAAGGATTTTGCCAGCTTTTCGCGATCAAACGGCACCCGCCTGCCGGTTTTCTTGAGCACCTGCAGATCGCGCAGCTGTACGCGTTCGAAGGTGGTGAAACGACCACCGCAATCGGGACACACACGCCGCCTGCGGATCGCGGCGCCGTCTTCGGCGGGCCGCGAATCCTTCACCTGACTGTCTTCAGAACCGCAATAGGGACACCGCATCTCAGCTTACCCGAGATGGGGATAGAGGGGGAAACGGTCGGTGAGCGACATCACCTTGGCTTTCACGGCAGCTTCCACCTGGGCGTTGCCCTCTTCGGAGTTGGCAGCCTTCAGACCGTCGAGCACCTCGAGGATCAGCGCGCCAATTTCGCGGAATTCAGCTTCGCCAAACCCGCGGGTGGTTCCGGCCGGGGTTCCAAGACGAACGCCGGAGGTGATCGTCGGCTTTTCCGGATCATTGGGAACGCCGTTCTTGTTGCACGTGATGAAGGCGCGACCGAGAGCGATTTCCGATGCCTTGCCGGTGAGGTTCTTGGGACGCAGGTCAACCAGCATCAAATGGGTATCGGTGCCGCCGGAGACGATTTCCAGGCCGCCCGCGACAAGCGTTTCGGCCAGAACTTCAGCGTTGCGGACCACATTGCCGATATAGGTCTTGAAGTCCGGTGTCAGCGCCTCGCCGAAAGCCACCGCCTTGGCGGCAATCACATGCATCAAAGGGCCGCCCTGGAGACCCGGGAAGACGGCCGAATTGATCTTCTTGGCGATGTCTTCGTCATTTGTCAGCACGATTCCGCCGCGCGGACCGCGCAGGGTCTTGTGGGTGGTCGAAGTGGCCACATGAGCGTGGGGGAACGGGCTTGGATGCGCGCCACCTGCCACGAGGCCCGCGAAATGCGCCATGTCGACCCAGAGGATAGCCCCAACGGCGTCGGCAATGGCACGGAAGCGGGCGAAATCGATGCGGCGCGAATAGGCTGAGCCACCGGCGATGATGATGCGCGGCTTGTGCTCGTGGGCGAGCGCCTCAACCTGATCGTAGTCGATTGTGCCGGTTGCGAGGTCGAGGCCGTACTGGACCGCATTGAACCACTTGCCCGACAGGTTCGGCTTGGCGCCGTGGGTCAAGTGACCGCCTGCATCAAGGCTCATGCCGAGAAGCGTATCGCCCGGCTTGGCGAGCGCCAGAAGCACGGCCTGATTGGCTTGCGAACCTGAGTTCGGCTGGACATTGGCAAAACCGCAGTCAAACAGCTGCTTGATACGCTCGATCGCCAGTTCCTCGGCGATATCAACAAAATGGCAACCACCATAGTAGCGACGGCCCGGATAGCCCTCAGCGTACTTGTTGGTCATGACCGAGCCTTGTGCTTCCATCACGGCTCTGGACACGATGTTCTCGGACGCGATCAGTTCGATCTCGTGACGCTGGCGACCCAATTCACTTTGGATCGAGCCGAAAACTGCCGGATCGGCATCAGCCAGGGTGCGATTGAATGATGCATCTGAAGAGTGGGCGGCGGCGGTCGCGTTGGACATGTTCCGGGTTCCTTGTGTGACTCGGGGTATGGCTCGGGTCTGTCGTAACGCCGGCCAAAGGATTGGCAGCGTCCAAAGATGTGCTCGAATCCGGAACAGGTAACCCTGACCGGATGCGGCTGTTTACCCCCGTCGCATGGCGAGGGCAATATCCGCAGGTCTGATTGCGTCATTGTGCAGCGTGAAACAAAAAAACCGCCCGGAAGGGGCGGTTTTCAAGCTTGTCAGTCTGCTCTGAATCCGGTTCAGCGCAGCGCCAGTTCGTCCACGCCGTCGCGCTGGTAGACGTCGTCGCGGAACTGGACAACACCATCCTCGGAGGCCCAGGCGGTAAAATAGGTGAAATAGACAGGCACTGGCTCTGTCAATTCAATTTCGGTGTTCTCACGCGAGGCAATCGTTGCCTCGATGGCCTGACGGTTCCAGCCGGGTGTGTCCCGGAGCAGCCAGGTGTTAAGATCGCGCACGTTCTGCACGCGCACGCAGCCTGACGATTCGAACCGCATCAGCTTGTTGAACACGCCCTGCTGCGGGGTGTCATGCATGTAGACCGCATGCGGATTGTGAAAATTGATCTTGGTCGAGGACATGGCGTTGCCCTTGCCCGGATCCTGGCGGAACATTAGATCCGGCGCCTTTTCAGCGTTCCAGTCAATCGTTTCCGGAGCGACTTCCTCGCCCTTTCCGTCAAACAGACGGATGTTGTTGCGCGCCAGATAAGTCGGATCCTTGCGCATCAGCGGCACGATATCCTTTTCGATGATCGAGCGCGGCGAGGTCCAGTAAGGATTGAGAATGATCTCGTGGATCTTGGAATTGAGGATCGGCGTCTGACGGTCGATCTTGCCAACGATCGCGGTGTGACGCAGGGCGACGCTGCCGTTTTCCACAGCTTCGATCTGGGCAGCAGGAATATTGACCATGACATAACGGTCGCCCAGGAAGCCCGACATCGAGCGCAACCGCACCAGGTTGGTTTCGAGCTGGCCAAGACGGACATCTGCCGACACGTTGAGCGCCTGATAGGAATAGCTGCCCAGGACACCATCCGGCGGCAGGCCGTGACGGGCCTGGAATTTCTTCACAGCGCCATCGACATAAGAATCGAACGCGTTGGAAAGCCCGGCGCTCTGGTCGAGATCGCCCGAAGCCATCAGGCGCTGACGCAGGATACGAACTTCCGGCTCGGAAACGCCCATGCGCAACTTCTTGGTTGCGGGCACGAAGGGCCAGCCACCGCGCGCAACCAGATTCTGGTAATCGAAAACCGCTCGCTCGACAAAAGCAATGGTATCGGCGCTTGCGATCGGGTGGCGGGTGGCAGTCTCGGCCACGGAACGTGAGCTTTTCGCGTCGAACTGGTCATCCCAGCTGCCGCGACGGGGAGAATTGATGATCTCTTCAATGGCGGTTTGAGCCAGTGCAGGACCCGCAGTTATCGCAGCGGCCGCAACACCGGCAGCGCGTCCGATGAATCGGCGACGGGAGAGAGGGGCGGGTCCGTTTGGCTTGGTCATTCTTTTTCCACCATATATTCGATTCTAGCGTGAGGTCTGGAATGGTTACCATTCTCAACGTTAAAAATTGGGGACCAAAACCGAGCTTTCAAACCTGCAGCAACACTCTACGTGAGCAAGCGGCAAGATAAAAATCGCGCAGGTCCGCACCTGATCATCATGCTTGTTGTTAGCACATTTGCTCTCACGGCAATATGGCTAATTCATGGTCCGGCGCAGAACCACCCCTGGCCTCCTGCCCTGTCCCAATTCATTCCAACAGATGCCGGCCAAAACAGGCGTCGCAAACCTGAAAACCAAGCGCCCGCAGGGCTTTGACAAGGCAAAGTCTGTACGAATGCAACGAAACACAGACAGCAAAAAGCGGCGGGTTCGAAGCCCGCCGCTTTTTTTGAGTATGCACGCCATGAGGTTTTAGAGGCGGTACAGGATCTGATCGTTCCAGAACCGGTCAAGGCGCTGCATCAGCTTGTTGAGTTCCTCAAACTCGCTGGCGCCGATACCGCCGACCTTGGCGATCGAATTGATGTGACGGTCATAGAGGCCGCCGACGGTTTCGGCGATTTCTGTGCCATGCTCGGTCAGGCTGATACGCACCGCACGGCGGTCAACCCGCGAACGCTGGTGATTGATATAGCCAAGATCGACCAGTTTCTTGAGGTTGTAGGAGACGTTCGACCCCAGATAGTAACCGCGGCTGCGCAGTTCACCGGCGGTCAGTTCGGAATTGCCGATGTTGAACAGCAGCAAAGCCTGGACGGCGTTGATATCGGTACGGTTGGCGCGGTCGAACTCATCCTTGATGACATCGAGAAGGCGGCGGTGGAGCCGCTCGACCAGCTGCAGAGATTCAAGATAGAGATCACGAAGGCCTTCGGACTCGTCGTTTGCAACTGCAGATTTGGGTCCCGTCGCAAGTGCTGAATTTGTAAATGACATGATGACTGCCTCACTGTTTGTTGTGGCGGCTTTTGTTCCCGCCTTGAGACAGACCCTATCGAATACGCCTAAAATTCTACTTAAACTGCAAGCTTAACAGGGGGTTACCTTCGACTCACTGCCAATCAAAGTGAATCAGTTCTTACCTGCATCGCGTCCTGGCGGCGTTTGATGAAGAGAGCGACCCTAAATCCGATATAGACCGAGATCACCACGGCATGGGCAATGATTAGCGCTGGCCGCTCGCCAAACCACAGCGGCAAGCCCTTGTGCATGATGGTTTCCGATCCGGCCGCAACCACCCAGAGCACAGGCCCCCAGGAGACCTGCATCCACAAGCCGACCGCAGCCACCGGCAGCAGGACGGCGAGCGAGGCCGACGCCACCTGCCAATAGGACGGGATCAGGTCAAAGCGGTAGATGCCGTTGTCGGAATAGCCGATCAGTCGTCCCCAGTACTGCAACCCGGCGAGAAGGCAGCTGACAGCCACCAACCGCATGAACAGCCGGAAACTGGCTTCAAGCGCGCCTGTGCCAACTTCCGGGGCGGTGCCGATCTGCAATATCGCCAAAATGAGAACTCCTTGTCCGGGGCGCAGAGGTCTTGAGACGCGCCCGACGGGCTCATGTCATAGCCACTCCTGCGCACGCGGTGCAAGCCCGCGCAGCCTATAGAGATATGGAGTGAGATGATTTGTCCGGCTTGACCGCCCGGCCTCCAGTGCGGTCTAAAGCGACTGAAACGAACGTCAGTCAGCCAGTAGATGGCATCGGGCGCGACGGAAGCCAAGGGATGGGACGAGAATGGGCGAGAACTCCAGGAACACTGCCGCAGGGCTGAAAGTCGCAGCGGAAATCGATGTCGACGAGATCACCGGCCACCGCCGCATGCGCCGGTCCCGCGGCGCCGACTGGTCGCGCCGGATGGTGCGCGAGACCCGCCTGACTGTGGATGATCTGATCTGGCCGATCTTCATCATTCCCGGCACCAACATCCTCGAACCCATCGACGCGATGCCCGGCGTCAACCGGATGACTGTCGACAAGGCCGTGGAAGCAGCGAAAATGGCGGCCGATCTCGGCATACCGGCACTTGCCACCTTCCCCAATGTCGAAATGGAAAAGCGCGACGAGACCGGCTCGCATATTCTCGAGCCTGACAACCTGATCAACCAGACCACCCGCGCCATCAAGAAGGCCGTGCCCAATATCGGCATCATCACCGATGTGGCGCTTGATCCTTTCACCAGCCACGGCCACGACGGCATCCTGCGCGATGGCGAGATCGTCAACGATGAAACCGTGCGGCAGATCGCGGCGGGCGCAGTGCATCAGGCCGATGCCGGGGCTGACATCATTTCACCTTCGGACATGATGGACGGCCGCATTGGTGCGATCCGCCGGGCGCTGGATGCGGCAGGCCACCAGTCGGTCAGCATCATGTCCTATGCCACCAAATTCGCTTCCGCCTGCTACGGGCCATACCGCGAAGCCATCGGCACCTCGGGCCTCTTGAAGGGCGACAAACGCACCTACTATCTCGACCCGTCCAATGCGATGGAAGCAATCCGCGACGCCGGTCTCGACGTCGAGGAAGGCGCAGACATGCTGATGGTCAAGCCGGGGATGGTTTATCTCGACATCTGCCGCGCGCTCAAAGACACCTATGGCCTACCGACCTTCGCCTACCAGGTCTCGGGCGAATATTCGATGATCAAGGCCGGCCATGCGGCTGGCTACATCGACGGCGAGCGGATCATGATGGAGAAGCTGCTGGCTTTCAAACGCGCCGGCTGCGACGGCATCCTGACCTATTTCGCACCCGAAGCCGCGAAGCTCATCGCCAAGGGGCTTGGCTGAACAGCCGCGGTTAAGCGCCAAAACAAGCCTCAAACCCTTTAAGCAGAGGGTTTGAGTTCCTACATCTGGGTAAGAGCGGGCAATCTGTCCGTGCCGATGACAGGAGATGACCGTGAGCCAACCGTTCCCAGACAGCGCAAATGAACCCTCGATGGGTGCCTATGACGATATCGCGCTTTATGACGGCGTGCGCACCAAGCGCGTCATGGCGTTCTTTATTGATTACGCAATCGTGCTGGCGCTGTGCGTGCCAATGGCGATCCTGGTGTTCTTCATCGGCATCTTCACCTTGGGCCTCGGTTTCTTTCTCTACCCGATCCTGTTCCTGCTGGTGGTCATTCCCTATGTCGGCCTTTCGATGGGCGGACCAAACCAGGCGACGCCCGGCATGCGCATGATGGGCATCCGCCTCGTCCGCCTCGACGGCCGCCCGGTCGATTTCATGCTCGCCGTCGTCCATGGCGTGTTGTTCTGGGCGCTCAACGCCGTGCTGACCCCGTTCATTTTGCTTGCAACGCTTGTGCTCGATCGCAAGCGGACAGTGCACGACTGGATGCTGGGCACAGTGGTGGTGCGGGGGTAACTCACACCACCAATCGCGTCTCATGCTTCAATTGACGCAAGATCAAATTGGTCTTCACCGTCGAGACGCCCTCGAGCGAGAACATGAATTCTTCCAGAAACCCGTTGTAGGCCGCAAGGTCGCGGCAGCGGATGCGCAGGTGATAGTCGGCGTCGCCGGTGGTGGCGAAACAGTCGAGCACTTCGGGGCGGGTCATGACTGCTTCGATGAAATTTTCGACGTGACCAGCCTGATGGCGCGAGAGCACCACGTGGACCATGGCGTGGAAAGAAAGGCCAACCGCTTCGGGATCGATCAGCGCCGTGTAGCGCTCGATGACGCCCCCGTCTTCCAATGCCTTCACCCGCCGCCAGCAGGCCGACGCAGACATCGCGGCGCGGTCAGCCAGATCCTGATTGGAGATGCGGCCATCGTCCTGCAGGGCGTTGAGAATCTGTCTGTCGGCAGGCTGAATTTCAGTTTTCTCCGTCAAATTGAATAATCCTTTCGATTGATCCGCTCGAAACGGACATATTATCCGTTTCTATGCTAGAGTGTGGCCAATCTGGCAAGATCTGTCAGGGCAAAAGTGCTATGATAGCGGGCAGAGGAGCTGCCCATGACATTCCACACCCCTGCCCCATCCACTTACACACTCAGCGACCGCTATGCTTTGCAAACCGGCCGGGTGTTCATGACGGGCACGCAGGCGCTTGTCCGGGCGCTGTTTGACCAGGCGCGGCGCGACCGCGAAGCTGGGCTGAACACCGGCGGGTTCGTGTCGGGCTATCGCGGCTCGCCGCTCGGTGGTCTCGACATGGAGTTGTGGCGGCAAAAGGCGCGGCTTGCCGAGGGCAAGATCGAGTTCCTGCCGGCGGTCAACGAGGATCTGGCTGCAACGGCCGTGCTTGGTTCGCAGCAGGTGGAAACCAATCCCGAGCGCCAGGTCGAAGGGGTGTTCGGCCTCTGGTACGGCAAGGGTCCGGGTGTCGACCGCGCCGGTGACGCACTGAAGCACGGCAACGCCTACGGTTCCTCGCCGCATGGCGGAGTGCTGGTGGTGGCGGGTGACGACCATGGCTGCGTCTCGTCCTCGATGCCGCACCAGTCGGACGTGGCGTTCATGGCCTGGTTCATGCCGACGCTCAATCCGGCAAGTGTCGCCGAGTATCTGGAGTTCGCCGAATATGGCTACGCGCTGTCGCGCTACTCGGGCATGTGGGTCGGCTTCAAGGCGATTTCGGAGACCGTCGAGGGCGCGAGTTCGTTCATGTTGAAACCTGACCGCGTGTTCGCAAAGCCGGAATTTGATATCCCTGCCACCGGTCTGCACTACCGCTGGCCCGACCTGCCCGGACCGCAGATCGAGGAGCGGATGGAGGCCAAGAAGCACGCGGTGTTTGCGTTTGCCGAAGCCAACCCGATCGACCGGGCGATCTATGGCATCAAGGACGCCCGCTTCGGTCTGGTCACCACCGGAAAGGCGCATCTCGATCTGATGGAGGCGCTGAGGCTGCTCGGGCTTGATGAAGCCCGCTGCCGGGCGCTCGGCATCGATATCTACAAGGTCGGCATGGTCTGGCCCCTGGCGCGGCGGGATGCGCTCGATTTCGTTCGCGACAAGCGCGAAGTGGTGGTGATCGAGGAAAAGCGCGGCATCATCGAAAGCCAGTTCAAGGAGTATTTCTACGACTGGCCCGGCGACAAGCCGCAGCGCATGGTCGGCAAGCACGACGAGACCGGACGGCGGCTGATCCCCTGGACCGGCGAGTTGTCACCCAAGCAGCTGGTTCCGCTGATCGCCAGGCGCCTCGACGGCGTGTTCCCGAACGAGAATTTTGTCGCGCGGGCTGCGGAGATTATTGCAGAGCCCCATATTGCGCTCAGCGATCCGGGCGCTACCCGCACCCCCTACTTCTGCTCGGGCTGCCCGCACAACACCTCGACCAAAGTGCCCGAGGGATCGAAGGCGCTGGCCGGAATCGGCTGCCATTTCATGGCCAGCTGGATGGACCGCGAGACCTCTTCGCTGATCCAGATGGGCGGCGAAGGCGTCAACTGGGCGGCCTCCTCGCGCTTTACCGGCAAGAACCACATCTTCCAGAATCTCGGCGAAGGCACCTGGTATCATTCGGGCTCCATGGCGATCCGCCAGGCGATCGCGGCAGGTGCCAACATCACCTACAAGATCCTCTACAATGACGCGGTGGCCATGACCGGTGGCCAACCGGTCGACGGGCCGGTGAGCGTGCAGGCCATCGCCCATATCTGCCGCGCAGAGGGCGTCGAGCGCATTGCGCTGGTCTCGGATGATCCGGACAAGTTTGCCGCTGCAGACTTCCCGCGCGGCATTTCCATTCATGGGCGCGGTCACATGGACGCCGTGCAGCGCGAACTGCGCGAGGTTCCGGGCGTCTCGATCCTGATCTACGAGCAGACCTGCGCGACTGAAAAGCGCCGCCGCCGCAAGCGTGGCGAGTTGCCAGATCCGAAGACCTTCGCTGTCATCAATGATCTCGTTTGCGAGGGCTGCGGCGATTGCTCGACCGAATCCAACTGTCTGAGCATCGAGCCCAAGGAAACCGAATTCGGTCGCAAGCGGCAGATCAACCAGTCCAATTGCAACAAGGACATGTCCTGCCTCAATGGGTTCTGCCCCAGCTTCGTCACCATCGAAGGCGCCGAGCGGCGCAAGCCGAAGCCTGCTGATCTCGAAATCGAAAGCCTGATGCAGGCTGTCCCCCTGCCCGCTCTGCCAATGCTGGAAATGCCGTTCAACCTGCTGGTCACCGGCGTCGGCGGCACCGGTGTTGTCACCGTCGGCCAGTTGATCTCGATGGCCGCGCATCTTGAAGGCAAGGGCGCGAGCATTCTCGATTTTACCGGTTTCGCGCAGAAGTTCGGCTCGGTGCTGAGTTTCGTCCGCATCGGGCGCGATCCCGATCAGATCAACCAGGTCCGCATCGACACAGGCATGGCGGATGCGGTGATCGGCTGCGACATCGTCGTCTCGTCATCGCCAAAAGCATCCGGCACCTACAGGCACGGCACGTCCGTCGCGCTCAACACCGCCTCGATGCCGACCGGCGATCTGGTGCTCAAGCGCGATGCGCAGTTGAACATCGACGGCCGTGCATCTGCGATTGAAGCCGTAGTCGGAGCCGATAACCTCGCCGCGTTCGACGCCAATTCGGCGTCAGAGGCGCTGTTCGGTGACGCGGTGTTTGCCAATGTGATGATGCTTGGCTTTGCCTGGCAGCGCGGGCTGGTGCCGGTGTCGCTGGATGCGCTGTTGCGGGCGATCGAGCTCAACAATGTCGCCATCGACAAGAACAAGCGTGCCTTCATCTGCGGCCGGTTGATGGCGGCCAACCCTTCGGTCCTAACGACGCATCTCAATCCGCCAACCGACATCGCCACCTCGTTTGACGACGTCATTGCCCGCCGCGCCACGTTCCTCGAAGGCTACCAGAACGCTGCCTGGGCGGAGCGCTACCGCAGCCGCGTGACCAAGTTCCGTGCGCAGATGCCGGCCGCACAGGCGGAAGACCTGGCAAACAGCGCAGCAAAATCGCTGTTCAAGCTGATGTCCTACAAGGACGAATACGAAGTGGCGCGACTGCATGGCGACAAGGCGTTTCTGGCGAGCCTCACTGATCGTTTCGACGGCGACTTCAAGATTGTGCACCACTTCGCGCCACCTCTGCTCAGTAGCGGCAAGGATGCGCGTGGCAGGCCGCTGAAACGCAAGTTCGGCCCCGGCATCCGGCCGGTCCTGTCGGCTCTGGCGCGGTTCAAGGGCTTACGTGGAACTGCGCTCGATCCGTTTGGCTACACGGCAGAGCGCAAGATGGAACGCGGGCTGATTGGCTGGTTTGAAGGCCTGATGGCGCGGTGCGAGCAGGAGATCACGCCTGCCAATGCTCCCATCTGGGCGCAGGTGCTGTCGGCTCCGATGGAGATCCGCGGCTACGGTCCGGTCAAGGACGAGGCAACAACCAAGACCAAGGCAAAGGTGGACGCTCTGTTGTCTGCATAGCGCAGGGTAAAACCGGCCATCGGTAACAGGGTCGCCTGCCGAGATGGCAAGCGGCCCGGAGCCGTTGACCAGAGCATTCGTTTGCGGGTTTGGGCAACCGTTGCACCGACAATTGCGCCAGATCTGGCTCTGCGGAAATATTCGTCCTAGGCGCATGAGCATGCGACGCGGTAAAGTGGCAGGTAATCATCTGCACCGGAGTCGCACCGCATTCATGCCAGATTTCCACCTCATCGCCACGTTTGTCATCATCGCGGCCACCATCATCGCCTATGCGTCCGAACGCTGGCCGATGGAGACGGTTTCACTGGTGTCGCTTGCAGCTGTGCTGCTGCTGTTTGGCGTTGTCCCCTACAGCGGGCCATCCGGCGATGTTTTAGATACGCAACAACTTCTGGCAGGATTCTCCAATTCGGCGCTGGTCACTGTGATTGCGCTTCTGATCGTTGGACAAGGCCTGTTTGCAACCGACGCGATGGAGGCGCCGGCGCGGAAACTGGGCCGGATGGGCGGTGCAAGCACATTCCGGCCAATCCTGTTCATTCTCGTCGGAGCTGCGCTTTTCTCGGCGTTCTTGAACAACACGCCGGTGGTGGTGATCTTCATCCCGATTCTTGTGGTGATTTCGGCGCAACGCTCGATCTCGCCCAGCCGGGTGTTCATACCGCTCTCGTTCATCACCATCCTGGGTGGCATGACCACGCTGATCGGGTCTTCGACCAACCTTCTGGTGGCGGGCGTGGTACGCGATTACGGCTACGACCTCGGATTTTTCGACATCACCGGCATGGGCGTCATCCTGGCGCTGGTCGGTGGCGCCTATGTGCTTGGCGTTTTGCCGAAGCTGTTGCCTGAACGGGTTGCCGAGCTCTCGGCCGGGGCAAAATCCGGTGCGCAGTTCATCGGCGAGATGACGCTGACGCGAGACCATGCCTTTGTCGGGATCTCGGCCCAGGCCGGAATGTTTCCGGGACTGGGCGAATTGACGCTGCGGCTGTTGCAGCGCCGCGACGTGCCGGTGCTGCCGCCGTTCGAGGATCTCACGCTGTCAGTCGGCGACACGCTTGTGGTGACGGGAACCCGGAGAGCCTTTTCCAAGGCCCTGTCACGCGGGCGAGCAGGCCTAGAAAGCGAGGACGGCGCTTCGGAGGACACCCAGCAGGATCATCCACCCGGCCCTGATTATCATCTGGCCGAAGCGGTGATCTCGCCGGGTTCGCGCTATGCCGGCCGGACCATCCAGCTGTCGGGGCTGAGGCCTCAGTTCGGCATTTCGGTTCTTGGCGTCCAGCGCAAGAGCCGCATGGCGCGTTCCGCCATGTCCGATATCCGACTCGAGCCCGGCGACACCCTTCTGATCGGTGGTCCGATGGAGGCTATCAAGCTGCTCCGGGGCAATCACGACCTGCTGCTGCTCGAACATTCGGCCGAAGCCGTGCCGCAATCCCGCAAGGCCCGAATCGCTGTGGCGATATTTGCAGCGATCGTGCTGCTCTCGGCATTCTCGATCGTACCCATCGTGGTCGCGGCGGTCTGCGGCGCGGTGTTGATGCTCCTGACCGGATGCCTGTCGATCCTTCAGGCAGGCCGCGCCTTTGACCGGCAGATCTTCCTTCTGGTCGGCTCATCGGTGGCGCTGGCGACATCCCTTGAAGCAACCGGCGGCGCAGCCTTGATCGCGTCAAGCTCGTTGAGCCTGATGGAGGGCGCTTCGGCGGGCGTCATCCTGTCGGGCCTTTTCCTCGTTATGGCGGTGCTGACCAACGTGTTGTCCAACAACGCCACCGCCGTTCTCTTCACGCCGATTGCTCTTGGAATCGCCAAGGGTATGGGCGTTTCGCCCGAGCCGTTCATCGCAGCCGTGATATTCGCGTCGAACGCATCCTTCGCCACGCCGATCGGATATCAGACCAATTTGCTGGTCATGGGCCCCGGTCACTACAGATTCAGCGATTTTCTTCGCGCGGGCACGCCGCTTGTGCTCATCATATGGTTGACGTTTTCGTTAACTGCGCCATGGTACTATGGACTTTGACCTGGATCGAATCCAAGAGATGATGAACCACCCCATCAATTCGCCGCAGTTTTTTCTGACCGCGCCGTCGGACTGTCCCTATCTCGAGGGCCAGAGCGAGCGGAAGGTGTTTACCCATCTGGTGGGCGAAAAGGCCTCGGAGCTCAACGATCTCCTGACCCAGGGCGGCTTCCGCCGTTCGCAGAACATTGCCTATCGGCCTGCGTGTGAGACCTGCCGGGCCTGCATTTCCGTGCGCATTCTTGCCAACGAATTCAAACCCACGAAGTCAATGCGGCGCAACAAGGCAGACAATGGCGATCTGGTAGCCGCCGAATATCACGCCGAGCCCTCGGGCGAGCAATTCAAGCTGTTCCGGCGCTATCTCGACAGCCGGCACCAGAGCGGCGGCATGGCCGACATGAGCATTGGCGACTATGCCATGATGGTCGAGGATTCGCATGTCGACAGCCGCATCATCGAATACCGTGTGAGAACCGAGGGCGACGGGCTGCAGGAGCATCCGGCGGGCGAACTTCTGGCGGTCGCGCTGACTGATCGCATGGGCGATGGGCTTTCGATGGTCTATTCCTTCTACAATCCCGAAGCGGTGTCCCGGTCACTTGGAACCTACATGATCCTCGATCATATCGAGCGCGCACAGACCCTTGGCCTGCCGCATGTCTATCTTGGCTACTGGGTCAAGGGATCGCGCAAGATGGAATACAAGACCCGCTTCCAGCCTCAGGAACACCTGATGGCGCAGGGCTGGCAGCGATTTGGTTCGTAGCCGCCCCAACGACCTCCCTCTCATCCATTTCGAGCAGGTTTTCATCTGTTTCCCGAACAGCCAAGACTATATTCGTCTGTCATCTCCAAAAGGCCGCATCCAATGTCCGATCATCTCCAGCAAGCGGCCGACCATCGAAAAGGGCTGCTGATCACCGCGTTCGGCGGACTGGCGCTGACGATCGACATCCCCCTGATCAAGCTGTCTGAAGGCGAATCCTGGTCGGTGGTGGCTACGCGCGGCGGCATGACTTTCTTTGCTGCTTTGGTGATGTGGGCCGGACTGCGGCTGTTCACCTCCAATCGTGCGCCGATCATTCCGGGCCGCACGGGACTGCTGGTGACCGGCCTCTACGGCATTGCCGGGATCACCTTCCTGCTTGCGGTGTTTCACACCACGACGGCCAATCTGGTGTTTATTCTTGCCTTCAACCCGATGTTTTCAGCCCTGATGGGCTGGCTGCTGATTGGCGAACGGCCAAAGCCGCAAACCTTTGTGGCCATGGCTGCAATGACGTTGGGCGTCGGCCTCATCGTGTCCGATGGCCTGCAGGCCGGCAACATGATTGGAAACGGGCTGGCGCTGTTCACTTCGCTCTTGCTGTCGCTGATCATCACAATCAGCAGAAAGGCGCGCACCGGCATGGGCTTCGCCCCCTTGTTTGCCGCGCTGGTGCCCTGCCTGGTGGGACTTTACATGATCGGTGGCCCAACGAGTATCGTGCTGCCCCATCCGGGTTGGCTGGCGCTCAACGGCCTCATTGTCATTCCTGTCGCCTTCTGGTGCCTTGCGACGGGGCCAAAATACCTCTCCGGGCCGGAGGTGGCGATGTTCTATCTGCTTGAAACCATCCTGGCGCCGGTCTGGATGTGGTTGATCTTTTCGGAAGCTCCAACCCGGCTTGGCCTGATTGGCGGCGCCATCATCGTAACCGCACTGGTAGCGCATTCCGTGTGGCAATTGTCGGCGCACCGCCGCGCCGGGCGCAGCCTGGCGCCACGTCACCCGCTCTGATCCATTCATTCCGCTCCTCTGGCAAAGCCGGTTTCGCGCCCTAATCTCGTCTCATGGGAGTGATCAAACCCCTGTGTCGAAACCGCTTGGAACCCATTGTGTCCGGATTGAAGAAACTCCTTGTTATTGTGCTCGTGTGCTTTGTGGCGCCGGCGCTTGCATCGCTTGCCGTGCGCGCCGCCAGCTCGCAACCTGGTTCGTGGCGCAGTGCCGACTGGTCGTCGGCGGGCATATTGCCCGGGCCTGATAAAGACCCCGGCGCAGCAATCTATGTGATGGCCGCCAGAACCGGCGGTTTGAAGGGTGCACTGGCGGTTCACAGCTGGATTGTGACCAAGGCTGAAGGCGAAGGCTACACCCGCTACGACAAGGTTGGCTGGGGCAACCCGGTCCGGATCAATTCCTATCCTGCCGATGGGCGCTGGTATTCGAATGTTCCCGAGGTGCTTCTTGCCCTTCACGGCGCCGAAGCAGAGAAACTCATTCCCAAGATCGAAGCCGCGGTTCAGGATTATCCGTTCTCGGGTCGCGGCGATTACACGATCTGGCCGGGTCCGAACTCCAATTCCTTTGTCGCCCACGTGCTCAGGCAAGTGCCGGACCTGCACCTGGCGCTGCCGCCCGAAGCGGTTGGCCGCGATTTCCGGCCGTTCGGTCAATTCGTCACGCTCTCACCGGACTGGCACAATCTCGAGCTCTCGCTCGGAGGCTACGCCGGCATTGCTGTCGGCACGCTCTACGGGCTCGAGTTGAGACTCGGCGGGCTGGTGTTTGGAGTAGATATCACCAAACCCGGGATCAAGTTGCCGGGGTTTGGCCGGATCGGGCTCTAAGACTGCCGCAGAAACACCTCAACCACTTCAAAGCTGTGAGAGAGCGCTGGACCCTGTCGAGCGCCTGTCAGATCAGCTGAACTTGCCTGAGCGCGGGAACCCCTTGGGGACCAGACGGCCTGCCTGGGCGCGGTCGGCAATCCACTCTGTCAGCTCTTCTTTCTTGCGGTTGTGCATCCGGCCCGCACTGTCTTCCCAGGTCAGCCCATCTTCCATCGCAAAGCAACGAATGTCCGACACGCCGCCATCCTTGTAGCGCTGCAGGCGCACGCCCTTGCCGCGGCTCATCTCCGGCAATTGCTCGAGCGGGAAGATCAGCATCTTGCGGTTCTCGCCAATGATGGCGACATGATCACCACTCACCGGCACGCACAGCCTCATCTCCACCGGCAGGCTGACATTCATGATCTGCTTGCCCTTGCGGGTATTTGCGACAAGGTCACTCTCGGCCACGACAAAGCCGTTGCCGGCGGTCGATGCAACGAGCAGCTTGCGGGCAGTATCATGCACGAAAGCGGTCAGCACGGCCTGATCATTGTCCATGTCGACGATGATCCTGAGCGGTTCGCCATGACCACGTCCGCCCGGCAGCTTGTCGGCGCCAAGCGTGTAGGCCTTGCCGCCGGTGGTGACAATGACGATCTTGTCAGTGGTGTTGGCGTGGAAGGCAATCTTCATCGAATCGCCGTCCTTGAACTGCAATCCGGCATAGTCGGCCATGTGACCCTTCATGCCGCGGATCCAGCCCTTCTCGGAAATCACAACCGTGATCGGCTCTTTCTCGATCATCGCCTGCTCGATTGCAGCCAGATCGGCGACGGGAGCTTCGGCGAATTTGGTGCGCCGCGCGCCCAATTCGGTTTCCTTGGAGAAGGTCTTGCGGACGTTGCCGACTTCCCAGGCGACGGTCTGCCACTGCTTGGCGTCAGAGCCGAGCAATTCCTCGATCTCCGACTTCTCATTGGTCAGGCCATCAAATTCCTTGCGGATTTCCATTTCCTCAAGCTTGCGCAAGGATCTCAAGCGCATGTTGAGGATGGCCTCGGCCTGGACATCGGTCAGCTCGAAGGTTTTCATCAATTCGAGTTTTGGCTCATCCTCCTCCCGGATGATGCGGATCACCTCATCAAGATTGAGGTAGGCAATCAGGTAACCAGCCAGTAATTCCAGACGCCGCTCGATTGCCGCCAAACGGTGGCGCGACCTGCGCTGCAGTACTTCGCGGCGGTGGGCCAGCCATTCGCTCAGTACCTCGGCCAGGTTCATCACCTTGGGCACCTTGCCCATCGACAGCACATTGAGGTTGAGCGGAATACGGTTTTCGAGATCGGACAGTCGGAACAGCGATTCCATCAGCAGCGTCGGATCAACCGCGCGGCTCTTCGGGATCAGCACCAGACGGACGTCTTCGGCGGATTCATCGCGAACGTCGTCGAGCAAGGGCAGCCTGCGGGCGATCAGCAATTCTGCGATCTTTTCGATCAGGCGCGACTTCTGCACCTGAAAGGGCATTTCGGTGATGACGATCTGGTAGCCGCCACGGCCGGTATCCTCGGTCTCCCACTTGGCGCGGACCCGGAAGCCGCCGCGACCGGTCCTGTAGGATTCGAGAATGGATTCACGGCTGTCGATGACGATGCCGCCGGTCGGGAAATCAGGTCCCTCGACATATTGCAGCAAGTCTTCAACGGTCGCAGCCGGATTTCGGATCAGCGCCAGCGCCGCATCGCAGAGTTCGGCAGCGTTGTGCGGCGGGATCGATGTTGCCATGCCGACGGCAATGCCGGTGGCACCATTGGCGAGCAGGTTCGGAAACGCGCCGGGCAGCACCACCGGCTCGCTGTTTTCCTCATCATAGGTGGAGCGGAAATCGACCGCGTCCTCGTTGATGCCTTCGATCAGCAGTTCTGCGACCGCGGTCATCTTCGATTCGGTGTAGCGCATCGCAGCGGCGCTATCGCCGTCGATGTTGCCGAAATTGCCCTGCCCGTTGGCCAGCGGATAGCGGACGGAAAAATCCTGAGCCAGCCGCACCAACGCATCATAGATCGACTGGTCGCCATGGGGATGGAAGTTACCCATCACCTCACCGACGATCTTGGCGCACTTCTTGAAAGAGCCGTTTGACCTCAGCCCCATCTCGCTCATGGCGTAGACGATACGGCGATGCACCGGCTTCATGCCGTCGCGCACATCAGGCAGCGCACGGTGCATGATGGTCGACAATGCATAGGCCAGATAGCGCTCTTCGAGCGCCTTCTTCAGGTCAACGGCTTGAATGTGGTCGCCACCACCGGGCGGAAGCAGGCTTTTTCCCATGTGGTGGGGTTAAAGGAAGCGGTGATTCGGAGCAAGGGGCAGCCCGCATCTGCCACAACGCAAGTCATTTCCGTCCGCTTGTCGATTTCAGCACCGCCGGTTCGTCCAGATCATAGTGCGCCCAACCGGGAGCACGTCACGACAAACCTTGAACTGAGGGACAACACCGATGATGCACCTGACCAGCCTTTACGCCGTACCGCTCGGACTGATGATGATCGGGCTTTCTGCCTATGTCAGCGCCTTGCGGGCCAAAACCGGCACCTCCATCCTTGACGGCGGCAACATGGCGCTTGCCGAGAGGATTCGACGGCACGGCAACTGTGTCGAATACGTGCCGATGGCCCTGCTGTTGATGGCCTTCGCCGAATCCACCGGCGCCGCGCCTGTGTGGGTTCATGCTGCAGGCTTGGCACTTGTCGCTGGGCGGACCCTGCATCCGATGGGACTATTCCACGACAGGCCGGTCACGTTTGCCCGGATTGCGGGTGGTTCCCTGACATGGCTTTCCATGCTGATCTCAATGATCACTATTGTCATCAATCAGTGGGCCGGTTGAATTATTTTTGAACCTATGTCGAAACGGGATGAGCGCAATCGTCCCCTTGACGTAAACTCGGGCTCGAAGGGAGCCTCAACCCACCACGAAGAGGAAACAGACATGAAATACCTTGCACTCATCTATGCCGCCCCCGGAGCGGGACCGGACTATGGCACACCAGAATTTGGCCCCTACATGGACGGATACCGTGCAGCAACTGAAACCTACCAGCGGGATGGCGTAATGCTGGCGGGCGAAGCCCTGCAAGACACATCAACTGCCACCACCGTGCGCGTGCGCAACGGCAAGACCGAGACGATGGACGGGCCATTTGCCGAAACCAAGGAACAGCTCGGCGGCTTCTACATGTTCGACTGCGCCAATCTTGACGAGGCGATCAAATATGCGGCGATGATCCCGTCTGCGGAGCACGGGTCAGTGGAAGTCCGTCCGGTGATGGAGATCGAATAGGTCTTATGGCATCGGACCTCCCCAGCCAGGAAAAATGCGCGCGCGAAGCCATCGAGGCTCTTGCGCGCGCTGACACTGGTCGCCTGCTGGGCGCTCTGCTGCGTGACACGCGTGATTTTCAGCTGGCGGAAGACTGTCTTCAGGAAGCCATGGAATCGGCGCTTGTTCACTGGGCGCGCAACGGGTTGCCTGCAGCACCTGCCGGCTGGGTCTTGCAAACAGCGCGCCGCAAGGCCATCGACAGGTTCCGGCGCGTGCGCAATTTCGACCGCAAGGCCAAAGAGTACGGGGTGCTGATCGAGCTGGACCAGCAAACGGTGGAGAGCCCGGAGCCGCCTGTCATTCCGGATGAACGGCTCAGGCTGATCTTCACCTGCTGCCACCCGGCGCTTGACAGCAAGACCCGCGTCGCCCTGACATTGCGGACATTGTGCGGGCTGACAACACGGGAAATCACCCGCGCCTTCCTCGACAGCGAAGATGCGATGGCGCAGCGGCTGGTCAGGGCGCGACACAAGATCACCAAGGCCGGCATCTCGTTTGAAATCCCCGAACCAGCGCACTGGGCGGAGCGGCTCAATTCGGTGCTGTCGGTGATCTACCTCACTTTCAACGAGGGCTATTCTGCGACCGCAGGCTTGGGATTGCTGCGTCATGATCTCTGCCTGGAAGCAATCCGGCTGGGACGGCTGATGCTGGAACTGGTGCCGGACAATGCCGAATGCGAGGGGTTGCTGGCCCTGATGCTGCTCAACCATTCCCGCGCTGCAGCACGGCTTGATGACGAGGGGCAGATGATTTCACTCGACCAACAGGACCGGAGCAAATGGCACCGGGGTGAAATCGCTGAAGGCTGCGCCATGCTTGACAAGGCACTCCAACGCTCCTGCCCCGGCCTGTTCCAGCTGCAGGCCGCGATCAGTGCGTTGCATGCACAGGCACCCACTGCCGAAGACACCGGGTGGGCTGAAATCGTGCTGCTCTATGACGCGATGCACGCGCGCTCGGCCAACCCGGTTTACCTGCTCAACCGCGCGGTCGCTCTATCTTATGCGAACGGTTTGGACGCAGCGCTCGGTGCACTCAAGCCAATTGAGGCCGAACTTGACGGCTATCAACCGTTTCATGCCGCCAAGGCAGACTTCCTGCGCCGGATGGACAGAACCGAGGCGGCGCGGCAAACCTATCAGCGCGCCATTGAGCTGAGCCAAAACGAAAGCGAAAGGCATTTCCTGATGAGCCGAATGGCTTCCATGGATCAGCTTCGGTGACACCATTACCTGAGCCACATATGCACCATAATGCTGTGGACGATGACAGGATCAGCATCGACCTGTAAGATGGTCGGGGCACGTTCGATATCAGGATGCTGGCTAAGACCGCATCGCCAGCAGAAGGACTATCCGATGACAATCCAATTCACTTCAAAGCGTCTGTTTTCCGCATCCGTATTCGTGGCTGCACTGTCGGGCTTTACGATGCCCGCAATGGCGCTTGATGCCGATGATTTCGCGACGAAACTCTCCGCGATGACCAGCCAGACTGGAACCAAATTGAGTTTTTCCGCTGTCGAACCCGACGGCAGCACGGTCGTGCTCAAATCGGTACGGGTGGAATCGCCCGGCAAGCCGGCGTTCGACATGGGCGATGTCACCTTCAAGGGCGTCGAAGAAGAGGATGATGGCAGCTATTTTGTCGACGAAGCCGTGTTTGACACCATCGAGATCACCGAGAGGCAGAACAAAGTCTCCATCGACGGGATTGAGGTCAGCGGCCTGACGGTTCCCGTCGACGCCACGGCAAGCTCGCTCGACGGCATTGTTGGCTATGAAGGGTTCTCCACCGGTGAAATCAGTGTCGAGAACGCTGGCGCCAATGTCTTCTCGATGGCGGGTCTCGAACTGGACATCGAACGCGCTGACGACGAATCCCAGGTCAAGATGCTGATGACCGGATCGGATCTGAAGATCGATCTCAGCCAGGTCAAGGATCCCAAGGCAAAGGATGCCCTGACGCAGCTTGGCTATGAAAACCTGACTGGCGACCTCAAGCTGGATGGATCCTGGGACAAGCAGTCCGGGATCATCAACATGAAGGAATACTCCCTTACTCTTGATGACGTCGGTCGCCTTGCCCTGGCACTGGAAATTTCGGGCTACACGCCTGAGTTCATCACCTCGATGCAACAGGTCCAATCCGCTGCAGCGGCCAATCCAGATCCGCAAGCGGCACAACAAGCCAGAGGATTTGCCATGCTGGGCATGCTGCAACAACTCAGCTTCAAGTCAGCCTCTATCCGCTTCGAGGATGGGTCGTTGACCGAGAAAGCGCTCGGTTATGCCGGAAAGCAGCAGGGCGTTTCAGGAGACGACATGCGGATGGCGCTCAAGGGCATGCTGCCATTGATGCTCGGACAATTGGGCATTCCGGCGCTGCAGCAGCAGATTTCAGCAGCAGCCAGCACCTATCTCGACAACCCGGAAAACCTCACCATCTCGGCAATCCCTGCCAACCCTGTGGCGGTCCCGGTGCTGATGGGCGCCGGCATGGGCGATCCCCGTTCACTGGTTGATCTGCTCAACGTTCAGGTCACTGCCAACAAGCCACTCTGACCTGGTGCAAACACCCGCTGACACCTTGCGGCCCGGGTTGCTTGTTTGCGATCGGGGGCGCAGGGTAGGCCATGAACGATCAGCGATTTGCCGCCCGGACGGCGTGCTGATCGCCCCCTCCTCTCACCCGCACTGGACCCATTCAATGATACGTTTCAAGGCCACACCGCCTGTAGAAAAGCCTGCCGCCGCATCTGACGCAAAGCCCGCCAAGGCCGCAAGCAAGGCAAAGGCTGCCGCATCCAAGCCCAAGGAAGACCTGCTCGACCTTGATACGGATACGCAGGACGACAAGGACTGAGCGGACAGAACACGTCGCAGCTCAAGATCAAGAAAAAGCCCGGGAACCAGATGTTTGCCCGGGCTTTTTGATGATGTGAGTCCGCTTGACGCGGACTTTAGGACTACTCGGCTTTGGCCGGGATGGCGCGGAGCGAGAGTTCGCGCATCTGCGCCGGTGATGCAGGGCTCGGGGCGCCCATCAACAGATCCTGGGCCTGCTGGTTCATCGGGAACAGCGCCACTTCGCGCAGGTTCTTGGCGCCGACGATAAGCATGATCACCCGGTCAACGCCGGCAGCCATGCCGCCATGCGGTGGCGCGCCGTACTGGAACGCGCGGTAGAGACCGCCGAAACGCTCTTCAACATCAGCCTGGCTCAGACCGACCTTCTCGAAGGCCTTGACCATCAGTTCCGGCGACTGGTTCCGGATCGAGCCGGAAGCGATCTCGAACCCGTTGCAGACGAGGTCATACTGATAGGCCTTCAACGTCAACGGGTCCTGGTTGTCGAGCGCCTCCATGCCGCCCTGCGGCATCGAGAACGGGTTGTGAGCGAATTCCACCTTCTTGGCGTCCTCGTCCCATTCGTAGAACGGGAAATCGACGATCCAGCAGAGTTCAAACCGGTTCTGATCAACCAGGTTCAGCTCTTCGCCGGCCCGGGTGCGGGCGTCGCCTGCAAAGCGGGCGAACTTGGCCGGGTCGCCGGCGGCAAAGAAGCATGCGTCGCCGTCTTCCAGACCCATCTGAACGCGGATGGCTTCGGTGCGTTCCGGGCCGATGTTCTTGGCGATCGGGCCTGCACCTTCGAGATTGTCGCCTTCCTTGCGCCAGAAGATGTAGCCCAGGCCCGGCTGACCCTGGCCTTGCGCCCAGGAATTCATCCGGTCGCAGAACGCACGGGAGCCGCCGGTCTTGGCCGGAATTGCCCAGACCTCGACCTTGGGGTTGTTGGCAATCATGCCGGCGAAGACCTTGAAGCCCGATCCTGCGAAATGATCGGTGACGGCCTGCATCTCGATCGGGTTTCTCAGATCCGGCTTGTCGGAGCCGTAGGTTCGAATCGACTGGTCATAGGGAATACGGCGGAATTTCTGGGTCACCGGCTTGCCTTCGGCAAACTGCTCGAAGACACCGCGCATCACGGGCTCCATCGTGTCCCAGACATCTTCCTGGGTGACGAAGCTCATTTCGAGGTCGAGCTGGTAGAATTCGCCCGGCAGACGGTCGGCGCGCGGATCTTCATCGCGGAAACATGGCGCGATCTGGAAATAGCGGTCAAAACCAGCGACCATCAGAAGCTGCTTGTACTGCTGCGGCGCCTGCGGCAGGGCGTAGAACTGGCCGGGATGAATGCGGCTCGGCACCAGGAAGTCGCGTGCACCTTCAGGCGAGGATGCGGTCAGGATCGGCGTTGCGTATTCGGCGAAACCGATCTCGGTCATGCGGTTACGCATGTCGGCGATCACCTTGGTGCGGGTGACGATGTTCTTGTGCAAGGTCTCGCGGCGCAGATCGAGGAAGCGGTACTTGAGGCGCACGTCCTCCGGATAATCCGGCTCGCCGAACACCGGCAACGGCAGTTCCTTGGCGGCCGACAGGATTTCGATTTCCTGGGCAAAGACTTCGATCTCGCCGGTGCCGAGATTGGCGTTGATGGTGTCGGTCATGCGTTCTTTAACCACGCCGTCGACACGGATCACCCATTCGCCGCGCACGGTTTCAGCCAGCTTGAAGGCAGGCGAGTCCGGGTCGGCCACAACCTGTGTCAGGCCGTAGTGATCGCGCAGGTCGATGAACAGCAGGCCGCCATGGTCACGAACGCGATGCACCCATCCCGAAAGCCGGACCTGGGCGCCGGTGTCGCTCTTTCGAAGCGCGGCGCAAGTGTGTGAACGGTAGCGATGCATGGCATATCCTCGGTGGCTGGGACCAATGGCTTGAAACGGCGGATCGGCGGGGTGCGATTGACACGCACAACGCCGCCTCGGCGCACGGTAAAAATCGCGCGGAAAAGCGCATGACCCACCCGGTTTGTCAAGGTGAAACGGCGCAATCGGGCTGTGCATTGGCGGGATTTCACCACGACGTATCGATAAATCCAATATAGGGTCAGGTCTGAAATTCCAGCATCCGGTCCATCATGTCTTCACTCCGCCCGCTCTTCCCACTCCTGACCACCGCCGGCGTCCTGCTGGCTGGCAATGGGCTTCAGGGCACCCTGATCACCCTGCGCGGGTCAGCGGAGGGGTTTTCAACATCTGTTATCGGGCTTGCCGGCGCAGGCTACTACTTGGGTTTCATCATCGGTTGCTGGATGACACCGTGGCTGCTCAGGACGTCAGGCCACATCCGCTCATTTGCGGCGATGTCGGCGGTTGCGGCCTGCGCTTCGCTTGCCATGGTAATGGTCATCGATCCGTTCTTCTGGTTCCTGATGCGGCTGGTCACCGGGATCTGCTTTGCCTCGCTGTTTGCCAATGTCGAAAGCTGGATCAATTCGCAAACCACCAACACCAACCGGGCCCGGACACTGGCGATCTACCGATTTGTCGATCTGGGCGCGGTGACGCTGTCGCAATACATGTTGCCGGTGTTCGGCATCAATGGCTTCGAAGTCTTTGCGGTGATGACCATGCTCATCATCCTGTCGATCGTGCCGGTGTCGCTTGCCGACCGCTCGAACCCGGCCCCGCCTGCCCCATTCTCCTTCAGTCCAAAGCGTTTGTGGATGGTGTCGCCTCTTGCCTCGGCGGGCGCAATCACGGTGGGACTGACCACAGCCTCATTCCGCTCGGTCGGCCCGCTTTACGCCGAGAGCCTCGGATTGCAAGTCGGCGACATCGCCTCGTTCATGAGTGCGGGCATCATCGGCGGCATCGTGCTGCAATATCCGCTCGGCTATCTGTCAGACAAGATCGGCCGGCGTTCGGTTTTGCTGATGGCGACGGGCGGGTCGACCTTGTGCGGGATTTTCATGGTGTTGTTCGCGGGCAGCAGTGTTGCCATGAACCTGATCGGCATTTTCCTGTGGGGGGCATTCACCATGCCGCTCTACTCGTTGTCGGCGGCCCATGCCAACGACAAGGCCGAGGATGGAGAATATGTGCAGATTGCCTCCGGCCTGATGTTCTTCTGGGCGATCGGTGCGTCCATCGGACCGCTCCTGTCGGCCGTTCTGGTCGACTGGCTCGGTGCATCGGCGTTTTTCAGCTTCATTTGCTCCATGCACGGCGCGTTCGTCATCTACACGCTTGTGCGGATCTATCGTGGCTCTACCGATGAGCCCGAACGCGGCCAGTTTGCCGGATTGTTGCGCACGTCGCCGGTTTTTGCCCGCATGGCGGCGCAGTCGGTCAACCGTAAGGAACACCCTGGTAAGAAAGAGGCGGACGAAGGTGAAGACAAACCGGAAAAATCTCGCTAAATGCCAAACATGGACATGATTACAACGACCGAGGCGCTTGCCGCCTTTTGCGCCCGCCTCGCCAAACACGACTATGTCACCGTTGACACCGAGTTCCTGCGTGAGACCACCTACTGGCCCGAGCTTTGCCTGATTCAGATGGCAGGTCCCGACGATGAAGGCATCGTCGACCCCATGGCCAAAGGCATTGATCTTTCACCGTTTTTTGAGCTTATGGCGGACACGTCGGTGATCAAGGTGTTCCACGCGGCTCGCCAGGACATTGAAATCGTGGTGAAGCTCGGCGATCTGGTTCCACATCCGATTTTCGACACGCAGGTCGCAGCTATGGTCTGCGGATTCGGCGAATCGATTTCCTATGACCAACTGGTCTCGCGCATCACCGGCGCACCGATCGACAAGTCGTCTCGGTTTACCGACTGGAGCCGACGGCCGCTGAGTGACAAGCAGCTCGATTACGCACTCGCCGATGTCACCCATCTGCGCGACGTCTATCTCGAGCTTGTCTCCCGGCTGGAAGCAGAGGGCCGCGTCGACTGGGTGGCTGACGAGATGGCGGTGCTTGAATCGCGTTCAACGTATGAGATAGAGCCGGAAGATGCCTGGAAGCGGCTCAAAATGCGGGTCAAGAAACCGATCGAGCTTTGCGTGCTGCAGCATGTGGCGGCATGGCGGGAACGTGAGGCGAAGTCCCGCAATGTGCCCCGCGGTCGGGTGATCAAGGATGATGCGATCTACGAGATCGCACAGCAGCAGCCCAGCGATGCCGAAGCGCTGTCGCGGCTCAGGACAATCCCGCGCGGCTGGGAACGCTCGCAACAGGGCGCGACGCTGGTCGAAATGGTCAATGAGGCGCTTGAGACGCCAAAGGAAGACATGCCGCGCCTGCCACGTCAGAAGCAGACGCCAGAAGGCGCGCAGGCCTCGATCGAACTGTTGCGTGTGTTGCTGAAGCTGACGGTGGAGAAGGAAAACGTCGCTGCCAAGATCATTGCAACGTCGGATGATCTTGAAGCCATTGCAGTCGATGGCGAAGACGCAGACGTGCCGGCGCTCAAGGGTTGGCGCCGCGACCTGTTTGGCGATCGGGCGCTCAAGCTCATTCGCGGCGAACTGGCGCTGAGGTTTGCCAACAAGAAGGTCGAAGCGGTCGAGCTGTAAAGAGCCTTAGACCTCTCCGATTATCTGTAGAGATCAGCACGGGTTGGCGGAAGGCCAGCGGGTCCACGCCGCACCTTGGTGGTCACTGTCTGGTAGAGCCGGACAGTATTGCGCTCAAATGCAATCGAGCAGCCGCCGAGATAGACCAGCCAGAGCCTGGTCTTGACCTCCCCCACTTCAGCCACCGCAGCATCGTAATTGGCCAGCAGCCGATCATGCCAGAGCTTGCAGGTGCGCTGGTAATGTTCGCGCCAGTTCTCAACGTCATGGACCTCGAACCCGTGCTGCTCCAGCATCGTCACCGTGTTGCCGATGTGATCGAGTTCACCGCCCGGGAAGATGTATTTGGTCAGCAGTTTGAATTCCTTGTTCTTCTTGCGGAAGGTCTTGGCGTCCTTCTTGGCAGGCCGGGTGATGGCGTGATGCAGATAGATGCCACCGGGCTTCAATACCCGGGCGATGGTCGAGTAATAGGTCGGGTAATTGTCGATGCCGATGGCTTCGTGCATGCCGATCGAGGAGATCTTGTCGAACTCGCCCTCGACCTTGGCGTAATCCAGCAGCACGAAGTTGACGCTGTCCGACAGACCGAGCCTCTCCGCCCTGGCCTTGGCATATTCGAGCTGCCGCTCGGACAGCGTGACGCCGGTGACATGAACGCCGTAATTGGCCGCCGCATAGAGCGCGAGCGATCCCCAGCCGAAGCCTATGTCCAGCATCTTCTCGCCTGATTTGAGCCGCAGCTTACGACAGATCATCTCCAGCTTGTCGCGCTGCAACTGGTGAATGTCATTGTCCCAATCGGTGCAGTAGCCGCATGTGTAGACCATCTGGTCGTCGAGGAAGAGTTCGTAGAACGCATTGGAGACATCGTAGTGGTAGGCGATGTTCTTCTGGTTTTCCTCGGCGTTTCCGTCGGAGGGTTTTTCATCTGGCTGGTCGCTCAGCGGCCATGGTCCACCCTTGCCGACAAAAAGGAACTGGCGCAGCGTGTTGAACACCTGAAACTTGCTCAGTTGCTTGCGAATTTCGCGTGTGCGCACTTTCGGCCGCCGCGCCACCAGATCAAACATGTCGCCATTTTCGAAGTCGATACGCTTGGATACCCAGAGATTGAGCAGGGTTTCGGGATTTGGAGAGCGCAGCAAGGCGGCAATCAGACCCTCGTCGGCGAACCGGATCGTGAAAGCGCCTGGATTGAGGTCAACGGGAACGGTAGAGCCGTCCCAGAGACGGAACCCGATATCCAGCTCGAGAATGGCACGGGCATGGGCAAGGAGTTTGCGAAAGCTTTTCAACCGGCTGTTTGCACTCAATATTCCGTCTCCAACACACTTGCCTTGAATGGCTGTTTCTCGCGAAATTCCGGTCCAGCAAGTTCCTGTGCACTACACCTACGCAGGCTGACTTAACCCGGCACCAATTGGGTTGACAAGTTTGAACACCACTTGACTAGATACCGACCAGTCGGTATGTAAATTTTTGAAAAGGAACCTTGATGCAAGCTCGACCATCCCAAGCCAGAGAAAAACTCCTGACCTCCGCCTTGTCGGTAATCAGGGCGAAAGGCTTTTCAGCCACCAGCGTGGACGAACTTTGTGCGAATGCGGGGGTGACCAAGGGCGCGTTCTTCCATCATTTTGCGAGCAAGGAAGCGCTCGGCGTCGCTGCGGCCGATTACTGGTCGGAATTCACCGGCGCGCTGTTTGCCTCCGCCCCCTATCATGATCTCGCCGATCCGCTCGACCGGGTGCTCGCCTATATCGACTTTCGCCACCAGCTGCTGGCCGGGGAGCTGCCCGATTACACATGCCTTGTCGGCACCATGGTGCAGGAGACCTATCTGACTGCACCTGCGATCCGCGACGCCTGCCATGCCTCGATTGAAGGACACGCGCTCACGCTTGCGCCCGACATCCAGGCCGCGATGGACGCGCGCGGCATGCGCGACACAGGCTGGACCGCCGAAAGCCTGGCCTTGCACACCCAAGTGGTTTTGCAGGGAGCCTTCATTCTGGCCAAGGCCGATGATTCCGTTGCAGTCGCGGTCGACAGCATCGGCCATCTCAAACGATACGTGATGCTTTTGTTTTCAAAGCCAGAGGAGAAAACCGCATGAGCAGTCCAAGTTTCCCCACAGAGCGTGAACTGGTTATTTACCGCTATATCGATGCGCCGCGTGCACAGGTCTGGCGCTGCTGGACCGATCCGGAGCAGCTGGTCAAATGGTTCACGCCCGCACCGTGGAAGACCAAAAGCGCGACAATGGATGTCCGGGCCGGTGGCTCGTCGATGATCATAATGCAAAGCCCGGAGGGCGACGATTTTCCCAATCCGGGCATCTATCTCGAGGTGGTTCCGGGTGAAAAACTGGTCTTCACCGATGCCTATACCGAAGCTTGGGCGCCGAGCGAAAAGCCGTTCATGACCGGCATCCTGACATTCTCCGATGAGGGCACTGGCACACGCTACCGCGCAGTTGTGCGGCACTGGAGCGTCGAGGAGCGCAAGCGGCACGAGGAAATGGGTTTTCACGACGGCTGGAACAAGGCCACCGACCAGTTGGAAGCGACAGCCAAAAGCCTCGCAGGCTGAAGCACCGCTGCAACTGCCTGAAGGGGCGAGAGCCAAACGATTCATGGAGGAAAGCATGAACGCGATTGTCGATGAAGCAAGCTGGAGATCAGCTCATACCGAATTGCTGGACAGAGAGAAGGCCATGACCAGGGAGCTCGACCGGCTGGCTGCCGAGCGGCGGCGCTTGCCATGGATGCGGGTTGAAAAACCCTACCGGTTCACGGGCCCCGCAGGAGAGACCGATCTTGAGGGTCTGTTCGAGGGCCGCTGCCAGCTGATTGTCTATCACCACATGCTCAAGCCGAATGATCCCGCGCCCTGCCCCGGTTGCAGCATGGTCGGCGATCACATGCCGCATCTGGCGCATCTCAACACCCGCGACGTGACGCTTGCCTTCATTGCCCGCGCGCCTTCACCGGAAATAGAAGTCTACAAGCGCCGCATGGGCTGGTCGATGCCGTTCTACCAGAGCACTGACAGCTTCGGTCCGGATCTCGGCATTCACGGTGGCTTCGGCGTGAATGTGTTTCTGCGCACCGAAGATGGCATCATGCGGACCTACTATACCAGCTACCGTGGGGTGGAGATGCTCGGCACGCCGATGACACTGCTCGACATTACCCCATTTGGCCGCCAGGAGAACTGGGAAGATTCGCCCGAAGGCGTGGCCCAGGATGCGCCTTACCAATGGTGGCGGCGGCACGACGAGTATGACGCGCAGCCGTCGGCTCCCAGCGCTGCCCGGCGCTGAACCGACCCCAAACCTGACAGTTCAGTTCAAGCGGAGGATTCTCAATGCCAACCCCAGCAACAAGCCACAAACCGGATACGATGCGCCCGGTTTCACCCCATCTGATCTGCCGCGGCGCAGCTGACGCCATCGACTTCTATGTCCGCGCCTTCGGTGCGGTTGAAAACGGCCGCATGGCTGGCCCGGACGGCAAGCTTATCAACGCGATGATCACGCTTGAGGGCGGGACCATCATGCTGGTCGACGAGAACATGATGTTCAACCTGAAAAGCCCGATGACGCTCGGCGGAAGCGCGGTGTCAATTCATGTCTTCGTGCCCGATGTCGATGCTTTCGCCGCCCGCGCAGAGGCTGCCGGTGCGGAGATGATGATGAGGCCCGACGACCAGTTCTGGGGTGATCGCTTCTGCATGCTGCGAGATCCTTTCGGTCATGTGTGGAGCTTTGCCACGCACAAATTCGATCTGACGCCCGAGGAAATGCACGAGGCCGGAAAAGCCACGATGGCCGCCAACGGGAACTGAGGAAGACGAAAATGAGTTTTCAAGCCTATCTCGACACCATCAAGGCGCGCACCGGCAAGACCCCCGATGATTTTCGCAAACTGGCCGAAGAGCGCGGTCTGCTCGATGGCGGCAAGGTCGCTAAGGGCGTCAAGGCGGGCGACGTGGTTGCCTGGCTCAAGGACGATTTCGACCTCGGCCGCGGCCACGCCATGGCGATCTGGGCGCTGTTTTCAAACATCAAGCAAATGCCGTCCAAATGATTTGAGCGAACGGGAGCAATGAAGTGACAAATTCCGACACACAATACAGGCAGGGTATCACCCCATTCATCTGGTTCGACAGCGAGGCCGAAGATGCCGCACGGCTCTACACCAGCCTGTTTGCCAACAGCCGCATCACACACCTGAGCCGCTACAGCAGCGAGGGACATGATGCGCATGGACAGCCCGCCGGCAAGGTGATGGTGGCGGCCTTCGAACTCGCGGGTCAGCAGTTTTCCGGCCTCAATGGCGGCCCGATGTTCAAGCCCAACCCGTCGATTTCGTTCTTCGTCGAGCTCGACACCGAGGAAGAGGTAAACGCGTTGTGGGCAGGGCTTGGTGAAGGCGGCTCAGTGCTGATGCCACTCGACAACTACCCGTGGAGCCAACACTACTGCTGGCTCAACGACCGCTACGGCGTTTCCTGGCAGATCATGCTTCGCGCGAACCAGGATGGAGGTCAGACAATCACCCCGGTGCTGATGTTCACGCAGGAAAATCTTGGCCGCGCCACGGAAGCGATCGAACTCTACACAAGCACGTTCCCAAGGTCCGCTGCCGGTGCGGTGCAATTTCGGGAAGCTGCTGCAGCGGAAGAGCCGGCTACGGTACTTTTTGGCCGCTTTACGCTGTTCGGTCAGGATTTCATCATCATGGACGCCCCAGGCTCCCATGACTTCAGCTTCACTGAAGGCATGTCGCTGATGGTCTCGTGCGAGACTCAGTCCGAGATCGACCGCTACTGGGATCGCCTTACCGCTGATGGCGGCCAGGAGAGCCACTGCGGTTGGCTGAAAGACAAGTTTGGCGTTTCGTGGCAGATTACGCCGACCATCATGGGACAACTGATGGCGTCTACCGACCAGGCAACGGCTGACCGGCTTATGCGGGAGATGCTGACGATGCGCAAAATGGATATCGCGGCGCTCGAAGCGGCCGCCCGGGGTTAACTCAAGCGAAGGGAGAGAGAAATGGCATATGTAAGCGGGTTCATGGGATCGGTTCCGTCGGAGCGGAAGCAGGACTATCTTGACATGGCCACAGCGGCTGCAGAGGTCTTCAAGGAGCATGGCGCCACGCGGGTGGTGGAGACCTGGGGCGACGAGGTGCCGGACGGCAAGGTCACGTCGATGCCGATGGCAGTGCAGGCCAAAGAGGGCGAGATCGTGATCTTTTCCTGGGTCTGGTGGCCGGACAAGGCGACCTATAAATCTGGAATGGAAAAGGTGATGCAGGACAAACGCATGGATTATGATCCGGCGACCTTGCCCTTCGACATGAAGCGCATGATCTACGGCGGTTTCGACGTCATTCTCGACTTGTAGAGTGCACACGGCCATTCAGGCCTTGCCACCCCGGGATGCGGTCATGACCTCCAGTTCCATAGCTCGGGGAGTGCTTCTCGCTCTTGCCTCTCCGCCGAGCTTAACAAAATCATGCAATTGACCTTGCAATCGGCCGGAAACACCCCATATCAGGATCAACAAAGAAATTTGTCTCCAGCCTGACCACGGATGTACTGGCAGGTGTGTAGAGGCAGATCAGGAAGGTCGGTGCGAATTTCGCCCGGCCTTTTTCTTTGTCCACTCATCATCCAAGCGCGTTGTCACGCCCGGATCGAGCCAAACCTTGCGCTCATCGGCCTTCACCGCGACACTGGCGATGCCCGATAAGCAAAGAGGATCCCATGGCCCTATTCCAGCAAGACAGCGCAACACAGACACCGGAACAGCGTCGGCTCTACGCGGCCTATGAACTGACCTACACCCTCATCGATGCGGCGGCGGCGCTGTTCTTTCTGATCGGCTCGTTCCTGTTTTTCTATCCATCGCTGCAGAACCCGGCGATCTGGCTTTTCGTCATCGGCTCCGCCTGTTTCGCCTTGAAACCGGTTCTGCGCGTGGTCAGAGAGTTTCATCTTCTTGCCGCGGGCGACATAGATGATCTGGCCGCCCGCTACCAATAGAAAGCAGTTCTAGCAAATACGGAAGCCGAGTCGCTTGCCGGTCAGCTTGGCAAGCTGTAGCAGGCGGCCATCAAGCCGCTCACCGACGAAAGCCTCGCAGGAATGCGGCACCTTGAGAACAATATCGACATCGCCATCGGAGGCGGTGGCGGGCACGAATGCGAGTTGCGGCACCATGCCGGGCATCGAGGCCGAAAACAGATAGACAACCCGCAGCATGCCGCCAAGCAGCTTGGCATAGTCGAGATATTTGGGCCCGGCGATTGCCGCCAGATCGGAAGAAATGCCATCATCGCTGAGGCCCTCAAACCGGAAATAATTGGCCAACGCGATATAGGCACGGCCTGCATGGCTAATTCCGGTGAACGTGCCGTGGGCAATAATGTTGAGCGCCTGAGGGCCGCGGTAGTCTGGATGGGCGCGCCAGGAAATATCGGCCAGCAGACAGGCTGCCTGACGATAGCGGGATTCCTCCTCGCTCTCCTCAACCCCAAAAACCGGGAACATGCGGCCGGTCCAGGCGGCGAGCTCACGGGCATGTTCGGGCGAGCGGGCCCGCAGGATTGCGAGTTCTCCGGCAGCTGTCAGCAGCGGATCACGTGCGGCTTCCGCCGCGCCGAGCAGCGAGTAGAGATAGCCTTCGCGCACGCCCAACGCCGAGAAGCTGACCCTGGCGGCCTTCATGGCGATCAGGGTTTCCTGAAGTGCCACGGCGCCATAGGGCAACAGGCCGCGCCGGTTTCGGGAGATCGCCTTGATTGCGCTGATTTTGGACTGCTTCATCGCAGCCACTTCGGCCAGGAACTCGATCGCAGGCTTGGCGTCGATCTCGTAGGCCTGCATCATGTGAAGCGGGTAACCGGTGATGTCCATGTGAAGCTTTGCGATGTTTCGCCAGGTGCCGCCCACGGCGTAGAAGGTGCGCCCTTCCCCGCCCTTGAGCACGGTCGACTTCTTCAATGATTGCCGGGCAATGGTCCGAGCCCTCGATATCGAGTTTCCAGACATTTCAGCCAGCCTCAGACCACCCAGCGGAAGGGTTTGGCCGCCTGTGTGAACGGTGCCTTTGACATCGACGAGTTCAAGCGACCCCCCACCCAGATCTCCGGCGATACCGTCGGGTTTGTAGTAACCTGCAATAACACCAAGGGCAGAAAAACGGGCTTCCTCTTCGCCGGTCAAAACGCGGATACGGCTTCCCAGGATGGCTTCGGCCGAAGCTATGAAGCTTGCGCCGTTTTCGGCCTCCCGTGCCGCCGCGGTCGCCAGAACATGCAACTCGGATGCACGCGCCTGCTCGGACAGCGCCCGGAACCGCTTCAGCGCGGCAAGGGCACGCTCTATTCCGGTCTCGTCCATCTTTCCGGTCGCCACCAGACCTTTGCCCAGACCGCACAGCACCTTCTCGTTGAAAAGCACTGACGGCGCCCGGTTGAGCCCCTCGTAAATCACGAGGCGCACCGAGTTGGAGCCAATATCGATGACAGAAACGGGATGAATCCCCGGTAGCCGGCCTTGCGCTTCCGATTCCACCATATTTAAAGGGCTCTTCGGTTAGGGCGACGCGTTTCGCAGGAGCGAAGCGAGACCAGAAACAACAAATTCAGCGCCCTTATATATGGCATTAGCCTGAACTGAAACCCGCCAGAAATCTCCCGGTCCAGGTTATCCCGTATTGAGAGGTGCCCGAGCCCGCAGGTGGCCAAACAGGTGATGGTGTTTTGCTGAAGCGAGGTGTTGTTTACCGGCACCTGCAATTTCACCAGATCCACGGGCGCCATGACTGGCCAATAGCAATGCAAAGAAGCCACAAATCAGCGTTTGCTGCGTGACGCCCGGGCCAACCGGTCAGCGATCAGTTTCGGAGCGTTCGATTTCAGGGCTTCGCCTCTGCCGGACAGGCTTGGATTGGTCATGAAATACACCTGGGCATTGAATGGTTCCTCATCGACACCCGGTTCAATCCGGCGCGATGTTCCGTCCGGCAATATCTCGTAACTCTGTTGATTATCAATCATGTTGCCCAACATGATTTGCGAAAGCACCTGTTCATGCACAGTCTTGTTGACCATCGGCACCAGGGTTTCGACCCGGCGATCGAGATTGCGCGGCATCAGATCAGCCGAGCCGATATAGACCATCGCCTCCGAGGACGGCAGGCCATGGCCGTTGCCGAAACAATAGATCCGGCTGTGTTCGAGAAACCGGCCAACGATCGACTTGACGTGAATATGTTCGGAAAGGCCTGGAACCTGTGGCCTGAGGCAACAGATACCGCGCACGACGAGATCAATCTCGACGCCGGCTTGGCTCGCTCGGTAGAGCGCATCGATGATTTCGGGGTCAACAAGCGAATTCATCTTCATCCAGACTGCCGCCGGACGTCGTGCCTGGGCGTGGCAAATCTCGGCCTCGATATTTTCGAGGATCTTGTTGCGCAGGTTGAGCGGCGAAACCGCAAGCTTGACCAGACCTTCGGGCTCGCCATAGCCGGTGATGAAATTGAAGACGTGGGCCATGTCGCGGGCAATGACCGGATCACAGGTAAAATAGGACAGATCGGTGTAGATCTTGGCCGTAACCGGGTGATAATTGCCGGTGCCGAGATGGCAGTAGGAGACAAGTTTGCCCTCCTCGCGCCGAACGATCAACGACATCTTGGCGTGGGTCTTGAGTTCGATGAAGCCGAAGACAACCTGCACGCCGGCGCGTTCAAGGTCACGGGCCCAACGGATGTTGGCTTCTTCGTCAAAACGCGCCTTGAGCTCGACCAGAGCGGTGACCGATTTGCCGGCCTCTGCCGCATCGACCAACGCGCGTACGATTGGGCTGTCATTGGAGGTGCGATAAAGCGTCTGCTTGATCGCCAGCACATCAGGATCACGCGCCGCCTGGAACAGGAACTGCACGACTGCGTCGAAGGATTCGTAAGGATGATGGACGACCAGATCCTTTTCGCGAATTGCGGCAAAGGTGTCGCCGGCATGTTCGCGGATGCGTTCAGGGAACCGTGCGTTGTAAGGTTCGAACTTGAGATCGTCGCGCGGAGCCTTGGCAATTTCAGATAGCGTATTGAGCGCCAGCAGACCCGGCAGCACCGCGACGCGGTTTTCCGGAACATTGGTTTCCTTGACCACAAACTCGCGCAGGCTTTGCGGCAGCTCCGAATCGAACTCTATCCGGATCACCGAACCGCGACGGCGGCGCTTGAGCGCGCTTTCAAACAGGCGCACCAGATCCTCGGCCTCTTCCTCGACCTCGATATCGGAATCGCGAATGATCCGGAACGTGCCGGAGCCACGGACTTCGTAGCCGGGGTAGAGGGAGCTGATGAAAAGACTGACGACATCCTCAAGCGTAATGTAACGGATCGCGCCGTCAAGGTCAGGCAGACGCAGGAAGCGGTCGAGGGCGACCGGCAGACGGATAAGCGCGGTCATCGGCTCGTTGGCGGCCTTGGAGGCCAACTGCAGGCAGATGGAAAAGCCCAGGTTGGGAATGAACGGAAACGGATGGGCAGGATCAATCGACAGCGGGGTCAGCACCGGAAAGATCGATTGCAGGAACTCGTCCTCAAGCCAGGCCATATCGCCTTCCACCAGCACGGATGGACGAACGATATAGATGCCATCGGCAGCCAGGTTTTGCTGCAAAATGGCGAGAGACGCCTGTTGTTCGAGTTGCAATCCGTCAATTTCGCCGAGGATCTGTTCGAGCTGCTCGTTCGGCGACAGGCCATCGGGCGAGCGGTTGGTGATTCCTTCGCGCACCTGACCTTCGAGGCCTGCAACACGGACCATGAAGAATTCGTCCAGGTTGGCAGCCGATATCGACAGGAACCTGACCCGCTCAAGCAGCGGATGGGCAGCGTTGAGGGTCTCTTCGAGCACACGACGGTTGAACTGAAGCCAGGAAAACTCGCGATTGATAAACCGTTTCGGGCTGGTCAGCAGATCTTCCTGCGGGATGTCGGACGCGGCAAGATCAATGCGCAGTTCGCTTCCAGTTGTACCCTCATAATCGTCCATAATGCACTCCAACGCCCCGGTTCTGGAATTCACCGTCTATAGCACAAGAACGAAGGAACTATGACACTTCCATGTCGCTCGTTCCGCTGTCGAGTTCAGCCAGCACTTCGGCTGCCAGGGACCGGGTAATCTTGGACCCCCGCGCCAGCGCCAGCTGGTCGAGGCGGGTGACGACAAGGCGGGCTGCGGCCAGTGAGCGCTCCATTCGTGCAACCAGCCAGGCAATGATCTTGTCATCGACCACCACCTGTCGGTCGGCAAACAGCTTGACCATCACCTGGGCCAGTAATTCCTCATCCGGCTCGGCGATTTCAACAACCGTCGCAGCCTTCAGCCGGGACGCAAGATCCGGCAAACTCACGCGCCAACCGGCAGGCCAGAGCCTGCTGGTGATCAGCAGCGCATTGCCGTTCTCGCGGGCCGCATTGATAAGATGGAAAAGTGCTGTTTCATCGAAACCTGCATGGTCGATGTCCTCTATCAGCACAGGGCCTTGAGCCGCGGTTTCAAGCACCATCGGGTCAGGCTTGTCGATTTCCACTCTGGTGGCGCCGACACGGCTGGCCCATATGCTGGCAATATGGGATTTTCCGGATCCGGTAGGCCCAGCCAGAATGACCACCGGTGACGGCCAGTCGGGCCAGCGGTCAACAATTGCCACAGCCGCGTTCAAGCGGTCCGATACGATCAGATCGTCACGACCGGAGGCTGAGCCATGATCAAATTCGAGCGGCAGTTGCCGTGTGGCTGGCGTTTTGCCCATCAGTCACTCGCAATTCCGTCAGCGGTGTCTTCTGGCTCATGCGGCACACGTTGCGTGCCGTGATAGAGATCACTGTCGAGATAGCGGGAAATGGCAAAACGCACCAGCACACCAAACGAGGCAGCAGCAGGCACGGCGATCAGCATGCCGACGAAACCAAACAGCGCGCCGAACGCGAACAATGCGAACATCAGCCAGACCGGGTGCAGCCCGACCGACTTGCCGACCAGCCGGGGTTGCAGGATGTTGCCTTCAAAAAACTGCCCCACCGCAAAGACTGCAACAACGGCTCCGATCATCACGTAATCCGGCCAGAACTGCACCACCGCGACAACCACGGCCAGCACCAGTCCGACCATCGAGCCGACATAGGGAATGAAGCTGATCAGACCGGCGAAAAGACCGATCAGAAGTCCGAAATTCAGCCCGACGATCGAAAGCCCGACCGCATAAATCAGGCCAAGAATGATGCAGACGCTGCCCTGCCCGCGCACAAAGCCGGCGATGGTCGCATCGATCTGCTTTGCCAGATAGCGAACGGTTTCTACATGATCACGCGGCACCCATTTGTCGACCTTCGCAACCATGTTGTCCCAATCGAGAAGCAGATAGAAGGCGACGACGGGTGTGACCACGAAAAGGGCGGCGATATCGAGAAGCGCCATGCCCGAGTTCCAGATTTGCTGGAAGATCGTACCGACCAGACCGGCTCCTTCTTTCAGAAGCGCTGCAAAGCTGTCCTTGATCTGGCCAAGCTGATCACTGATCCAGCTCGGCAGCAGATTGGATTCCGACATCAGAAGCGTCTGCAGCTGGGAGATATAGCCCGGAATCTTGCCTCCCAGGTCAGCCGCCTGCGTTACCAGGATCGGGATAAGCACGACCAGCGACAGACCAAACAGCAGGATGAACGCGACGAGAATGGCCAGCGTGGCCATCATCCGCGAGAACCCGCGCCGTTCGAACCAGTCAGCCACCGGATCGAGGAAATAGGCCAGCGCCATGCCCGCGATAAAGGGCAGCAGGATCGAGCGGAACAACATCAAGAAGGCGACGAAGATGGCCAGCGCCACCATCCAGAAGAAGATTTGCCGGCGAAGCGCCGCCCGGTCTATGTGAGTGGTCATGATCACCTCGCTTGCGGACCCGCTTCAGCCGGCCATTTTCTGCCTTGTATCAATCGGATTCTTCCAGGCCAGCCATGTGCCTGAGCCAGGTGACGAGATAGGCGCTGGCCGAAGCGATGGTCAAGCCTGCAACCGCATAGATCATCCATCCGATAATGCCGTCAAGCCGGGCAAGTCCGGCCAGATCGGCCAGCACCAGAATGAGCAGGATGATCTGGAACATCGTATTGGCCTTTGAGACCAGCAGCGGCCGCAATTCAACCGGATGTTCCAGCAGACTGGAAAGCACCACGGCGCCGATGATCAGCGCATCGCGTGAAACGGCCAGGATCACCAGCCAATTGGGCACCACACCAAGCCATCCGAGCATGACAAACACACTGACCAGCAGGAACTTGTCGGCAATCGGATCGAGCCAGGTACCAAGCTCGGATCGCTGATTGAAATGGCGGGCAATGAAGCCGTCAAGGCCATCAGACGCGCCAGCCAGCATGAACAGCAAGAAAGCGATGAGCATCTCGCCGTTGATCATTGCAAGAATGATCAACGGAACCATGATGAACCGGGCAACCGTGATGAAATTGGGCAGTGTCATGGGCAACAAGCGATCCTGAGAGGTTGCGATATGGCGATCGACCAGCGCAATTCCAATGGGTTGCAGCATCAATAGCACGTTCGGGTGCAGTTTTCCCGGCGTTTGTGGCGTCCTCCCGCAAGCTCCGACTTGCGGAATTGTCCGCAAAATGCCATCCCCCGGGCATATGAAGCTCCTTTGAAACCCAGAGAGGGAAAGCCAAGATGGCGGATCGGAAAAACGGCCTCACCTATGCCCAGGCGGGTGTCGATATCGATGCTGGCAACGAGATGGTCAACCGTATCAAGCCGCTGGTGCGCTCGACACGTCGGCCGGGTGCTGATGGCGAGATCGGCGGCTTCGGCGGCCTGTTCGACCTTAAGGCTGCCGGCTTTTCCGACCCGGTTCTGGTGGCTGCCAATGACGGTGTCGGCACCAAGTTAAAAGTGGCGATCGAAGCAGGCATCCATGACACGGTCGGCATTGACCTCGTTGCCATGTGCGTCAACGATCTGGTCGTCCAGGGCGCGGAACCGCTGTTCTTTCTCGATTACTTCGCCACCGGCAAGCTTGATCCTGAACAGGGTGCGGCGATCGTCGCGGGCATTGCACAGGGCTGCATTCAGGCCGGATGCGCGCTGATCGGCGGCGAAACTGCGGAAATGCCCGGGATGTATCGCGACGGCGACTATGATCTCGCCGGATTTGCCGTGGGGGCTGCCGAGCGTGGGCAACTGCTGCCATCGGGCACGCTTTCGGAAGGTGATGTGGTTCTGGGCCTGGCCTCTTCCGGCGTTCACTCCAATGGCTATTCGCTGGTCCGCAGGATCGTCGAAATGAGCGGGCTTGCATATGACGCCTCGGCGCCATTCGATGCTTCAAAGAGCCTTGGGGCAGCTCTTTTGGAGCCGACCCGGATCTACGTCAAATCGCTGCTTTCAGTGATCCGGGAAACCGGGGCGATCCAGGCACTGGCCCATATCACGGGTGGCGGTTTCCCCGAAAACCTGCCCCGCGTCTTGCCCGAAGGGCTTGCCGCCGAGATTGATCTCGACGCGATCAAGCCACCGGCGGTGTTTTCGTGGCTCGCCAGAACCGGGGGAGTTGCGCCCGAGGAAATGTTGCGCACTTTCAATTGCGGCATCGGCATGATCGCGGTCACGTCAGAAGCAGACGCCGACCGGGTTGCGAGCGCACTTGAAGCCCAGGGCGAAAGCGTCGTCCGGCTTGGAAGGCTGAGCGCACGTGCCGACAACGGACCGGGCGTTGTCTACAAGGGAACCCTGTCGCTGTGAACGACAAGCAGAAAGTCCCTGTCGCCATACTGATTTCCGGTCGGGGATCAAACATGGGCGCGCTGATTGCCGCCTCGTTGCGCAGCGACTTTCCGGCGAAGATCGTTTCAGTGATCTCGGACAAGCCGGACGCCAAGGGTCTCGACCATGCCCGTGGCTTTGGCATAGAAGCGTTGGCGATCCCGCGCGGGGGTTATGACAGCAAGGCCGCTCACGAGGCTGCAGTCATGGCGGCACTGGATGCCTCGGGTGCGCGGATCATCGCGCTTGCGGGCTATATGCGGCTGCTATCGGGCGAATTTGTCGGCCGTTACGCCGGACGGATGATCAACATCCATCCTTCCCTGCTTCCTGCATTTCCGGGTCTGGCAACCCATGAACGCGCGCTTGCCAGCGGCTGCCGGGTGCATGGCTGCACGGTGCATTTTGTCACCGAAGGCATGGACGAAGGCCCGATCATCGAGCAGGAAGCCGTGCGCATCGAACGCGACGATACACCCGATACGCTTGCCGCCCGGGTGCTTGCGGCCGAGCACCGGATCTACCCTGTGGCGCTGGCCATGCTTGCGCGTGGCGAAGTGCGGATGGGCGGTGACGGGCGGACCCAGTACAGCGGCTGACGCCGACAGACGCCGGCGCCGGATTTCCCCGCGTCTCGTCCAGACCGGCAGGCCCGCCGCCGGAGCGAGCTTTTATGCCGGTTGCGCAGCCTGTGCTTTTGGTGGCAGGATAACCGGGAACATTTTTCGATATTGCCAGTTCTCCCTGTTTTGAATGGAGACGATAATGCCTTCACTTTACGGCCTGCTCGACAAAGCCATCAAGACCGGTCGATTGACGATGACCGACGCCAACGGTGAGGTTCACAACTTTGGCGGCAAGGAACCGGGCCCCGAGGCCGCGATCCGTTTCACCAAAAAGTCGACCGAGTGGCAAATCCTGCTCAATCCGGAACTCAATGCAGCTGAAGCCTACATGGATGGCGAGCTGCTGATGGACAGCGGCAGCATTCACGACCTGGTCAAGGTGTTTTACGCCAACAAGCGACAGTTCGACCATTCGCCCAGCCAGATCTTCTGGCAAGGACTGTCACGCAAGGTGCGGCGCTTTCACCAGCACAATGTGATTTCCAGATCACGCGCCAACGTCAAGGCGCATTACGATATCGGCGAGGATCTCTACAAGCTTTTCCTGGACCGGGACATGCAGTACTCCTGCGCCTATTTCCCCGAAGGCACGGCCACAATTGACGAGGCGCAAACGCTGAAAAAGCGACACATTGCAGCCAAGCTCAACCTCAAGCCGGGACAGAAGGTCCTCGACATCGGCTGCGGCTGGGGCGGACTGGCTCTTTACCTCGCCCATGTCGCAGATGTGGAGGTGCTGGGCGTGACGTTGTCAGAGCGTCAACTCGCTGTCGCCAGAAGGCGGGCAGAGATCCTCGGTGTCAGCGACCGGGTCAAGTTTGAACTTATCGATTACCGCGAAGTTCAGGGCAAGTTCGACCGGGTTGTGTCCGTCGGCATGCTTGAACATGTCGGCGTGCAATATCTGGCTCCCTATTTCCTGACCGTGCGCGACCGGCTGACAGCTGACGGCGTGGCTCTGATCCACTCAATTTCCAGCAAGTCTCCCCCCGGCGTGACTGGCCCTTTCATCCGCAAGTACATCTTTCCCGGCGGCTACGCGCCGTCATTGTCGGAAACCGTCGAAGCAATCGAACCCACAGGACTCTGGCTGCTCGATTGCGAAATCTGGCGCTGCCATTACGGCTACACCTTGCAACATTGGCGCAAGCGGTTCCTCGACAACCGCGACGCTGCGGTCAAGATCATGGGCGAGCGTTTCTGCCGGATGTGGGAGCTCTACCTGTCGATCGCCGAATGCGTGTTCCTGCAGGGCTCAAGCAATGTCTTCCAGCTCCAGATCGGCCGCGAACGCGACGCCGTTCCGATCACGCGGGACTATATCGGCGCGGAAGAAGCGCACATCGCCGGGCTGGAAACCGAATTTCTCGAGCGCGTTGTCGCCAGCGCAGCCCAGGCGCTGGCTGAATAGGGAGGGCCTCTGCGTGCCCCGTGCTGTTCTAACTTGGCTGCAGCCGGTGTGACTTCAATCGCTCTTGCAGCAGACGCAAGGCCTCTTCGGGACAGGAACAAAACGCATCCTGTGTCATGCCGCCTGTCTCGCCCTCGCAGTACTCGATGATGGCTGCTTCAGGCGTTACCTCACCAGACAGAACACGCGCCTCCAGTTCGGTGACGCCCAGATCGGCGCTGGCGGGCATGCTGCTGACGCAGGCACTCAAACACGCCAATGCCAGGGCGACTTTCATTCCGGCGTAGCCATTATCGCTTTCATGGCCTTGTCCGCCATGTAATACAGGCCGCGCCTGCTGGATTGATTGAAGTAGGCCAAACTCGTGAAAATGTTGCGGTTGTAAGGCGTGACATTGTTCTGGAGATCGACCTCGATCACGAGCCGTGCGCCCGGAAGCGCCCCGCCCTGCATCACATGAAGCAAGCCCATCTTTGGATGCGGACAGATTTCGTAGGGCGTTCCGTCGGCAGCCACTATATCGAAATGCGTGTGGCCGCCCTTAACATGATTGGACACGTATCCGCGGGATTTCTGCAAATGGGCTGCGTGTTCGAGCACTGTGGCGACATCGAATTGCCCAGCGTTGACCGGCGAGCAATTCACGAACGTCAAGACCAGTGATCCAAAAACAAGTTTCCGAAGCATGTGTCATCACCGCCGCATGAGTAATCTCAACTCTTGATTGTCCAGTATGACACATTGAAACTTCTTCGCAACCGTGCATGTGCGTTCAGCTTCCAACACAAACTGCCGCCAGCCGGTCCGTGTCGGTCCAGCTGGCGGCAGAAAATCTCAGCTCGTAAGCGCGCTCTGTGTTCAGGCGAGCTCTGGCGTGATGTTGAGCGTGCCGGATGTGGCGTGCGAATAGGGGCAGACCTTGTGGCCGCCGGCGATCAGGTCTTCGGCGACATCCTTCTCGATGCCGGGCAGATCGACCTTGATCTTGACGTCAAGGCCAAAGCCCGTGTCTTCGCGCGGGCCGATGCCGACCGTCACGGTGACATTGGCATCATCGGGAATTTTCACCTTCTTCTGGCCGGCATAGAACTTCAATGCGCCAAGGAAGCAGGCCGCGTAGCCGGTTGCGAAAAGCTGTTCCGGGTTTACCCCGCCGCCAGGACCGCCCATTTCCTTGGGGACAGCCAGATTGACATCGAGCGCGCCGTCGTGGGTGCTCGAGTGCCCGTCGCGACCGCCGGTGGCGGTGGCGGATGTGCTGTAAACAACTTTTGTGGGCATGATATATTCCTTCGTTTGCGATTTAATCGTACGCGATATATATGACAGAGATATGCTCGTTGCAAGTGATTGCGCTTCACGATTTCGGGAAACAGGCTTTGACTGACAGGAGAGCGCCACAATGACCGATGGTAAATTGCCCGATGGTTTCAGGTTGAGACCTGAATCCATGCTGTGCTTTGACCTCTACGCGACCCACCACGCGGTGGGACAGATCTATCAGCCACTGCTATCCGAGCTCGGGCTGACCTATCCGCAATATCTGGTCATGGTCGTGTTGTGGGAGCAGGACGGGCAGACCGTGGGCGAACTCGGCGCACGGCTGGACCTCGCATCCTCCACCCTCACCCCGCTGATCAAGCGGCTTGAGAGCCAGGGCATGCTTGAGCGTAAGCGCGATGACAAGGATGAACGCAAAGTTCGCGTGAAACTGACTGCAGCCGGACAGGCGCTTGAAGACCGGTCTGGGCATGTGCCCGGCTGCGTCGCGCAGGCGTTTGGACTGTCACTCGAGGACTTCGTCAAGTTGCACGAGATGCTGGGCAAGCTGAGGACTTCATTGAAGGCCAAGACAGGAGCCGAAGAAGCTTAGCACGCACCTTCAATAAAAGCGGGGGTGTGATCGGCTAAGCGTCCGCCGGTGCCGTATTCAGCATGTTGTGCAGTGCGGCCCTTGGGCAATGGCAACTTCAGCTTGCGATGAACCGGATTTTTGTTCCCCAAGGATCAAGTGTTTCGAGAGTGCTGCCAGATTCCTGGGTATCCGACCCATGGGCTTTCAACCGTTGGCGAAGGCCGTCCATCAGGCCGGGCTGGATCGAGAAGGCAGCGTCCTCCAGTCCCGACATCTTTTGCGGGCGCTGACCGGCGTTGCGGCTTTGCCAGATATTGGCCCCTATATGGTGGTGATAGCGACCGTTGGAGAAGAAGGCGGCGCTTTCGTTTGCAATCAACGCCGTCAGATCAAGGCCGGTTGCCTTGACATAGAAATCCTGCGCCAGCTGGGTGTCGCCAACCCGCATGTGGACGTGGCCAATTCGAAAGCCGCTGGGAGCGCTATAAGGCAACTCCGCGTCTTCGGGCAGTCCTTCGACCAGATTGTCGAGATCGAGTTGAGCGCTGCCCATGACGACCCTGTTGTCGGCCCAGTTCCAATTTTGGTGCGGACGGTCAGCATAGACCTCAATGCCGTTGCCTTCCGGATCGTTGAGGTACAGCGCCTCGGAGACGCTGTGATCGGCAAAGCCTGTGAACGGTACGCCATTCATGTAGGCCACGATCAGCCAGCGCCCCAAATCCTTGCGTGTCGGCATGAGAAATGCCGTGTGGTACAGACCGGCAGTCGTGGGATCGTCCAAATCGTCATCCGGGCGCTTGATCAGGGTGACCAGCGGTTTTCCATCCTTGCCCAAGGTCGTTTGATTTGGCTCAGCGCGGAGAACATCAAGACCGATAACAGCGTTGTAGAAATAGGTCATCTTTTCCAGATCGCGCACACGAAGCGACAGGGAATGGATGTGAATGGGCGTGGTGACCGCAAAGGACGGCTCCACGGGCGCGGCATTTGCTGCTGCGGTGTTAGCCAAAACCGGTGCGGCTGCAAGAAAATGCAGCGCTGCACGGCGGGTCACATCAAATGAATTGGCCATAATCTGTCCTTAACGATCAGCGTTTTGTCTCTGTCGTATATGGCAAAACAGGGCGACAGCTTAAAGCCAGCGGTTCGGCGTAAATTTGTTCACAAATACTGAACGACCAACCCGCAGTGGCCCTTTCAAGCCTTCTTTACCCATACCCGCGTGTCGTGGAACGCGGTGCCTCCGTAGGGCGCGCAAGAATCTGCACCCGTGAGCGTATTGATCCCCTCGCCGCCCTCAAAGGCGGAATTGGGCCAGAGGCCTTCATGGATGACAACACCGCGCCGCTGACCGGAATCCAGCTTTGCATGCATGGCAAGATCGCCGCGTGTATTCCCGAGCCGCACCCTGTCGCCGTCGGCGATCGCGAGTCGCGCTGCGTCCTCGGGATGGATCATCAGATCCGGGCGCTTTTCCTTGGCCTGTGACGACGGGGTTTCGGCAAAGGTGGAATTGAGGAAAGAGCGCGCTGGCGAGGTTGCCAGCCGGAACGGATGATCGGCGTTGGCGCTCTCGATCAGCTCAACATGATCGGGAAATTCCGGAAGCTGTTCAACGGGTCCCTGAGGCCCCATGCGCTTGGGCGGCTTGTTGGCCGCAGGTGTGCCGGTCCAGTCGGGCCGGAAGCGGTACTTGCCATCCTTGTGGGAAAAGCCGTTCAGAAAATGCGCGGTCTCGAAATCGGACTGAACGTCGGCCCACTTGTCTTCCCTGAAGGTTTCAAATGTGCCCAAGCCACGCTTCTCCAGCATGACGTCGATGTGTTCGCGCGGCGTCAGACCGAAGCCTTCACGATCTGCCACGCCGAGGCGCTTTGCCAGTTCCTCAACGACATGATGGTTGGGCATCGGGCCCTCGGGCGGGTCGACCAGTTTTGGCCCCAGCGTGATGTGCTGATTGCCGCCGCCACGATAGATGTCGTCATGTTCGAGGAACATGGTGGCGGGCAGGATGACGTCGGCATATTTGGCAGTATCGGTCATGAACTGCTCATGCACGGCAAGGAACAGGTCCTCGCGCCTGAGGCCCTCGATGATCTTTCGCTGTTCGGGCGCGACATTGGCGGGGTTGGTGTTCTGGACCAGCATGGCGGTCACAGGCGGGCCGCCATTCAGCGCTTCCGCATCGCCGGTCAGGATCCTTCCGATCTTGGATTGATCCAGCCAGCGCAGGCCGGGATTGAAGTTCTTTCGGCCTTCGAGCAGGGATTTGTCGAGCCGGAAGATGTCCGAATTGGAATGAAATGCACCGCCGCCTTCATACTGGTAGCTGCCGGTGACGACCGCGAGCGACAGCGCCGCGTGCATGTTGACGGCGCCATTGCGCTGGCGGGTGAAGCCGTAGCCCAGCCGGAAGAATGTCTTTTTGGTGGTGCCGACCAAACGTGCGAAGGCTTCGATCTCGGCCACTGGCACGCCGCAGATCGCTTCCGCCCATTCCGGCGTCCGGTCCTGCAGATGTGATTCAAGGCCTGCCGGGTCGTCACTGAATTTGTTGAGATAATCACGATCTGCCAAGCCCTCGCGAAACAGCACATGCATTACCGCGCAGGCAAAAGCGCCGTCGGTGCCGGGCTTGAGCAGCACCTTGATGTCGGCCTGCTTCATGGTCGGGGTGTCGTAGATATCGATGACCACGATCTTGGCGCCGCGCTCCTTGCGGGCGCGGATGGCGTGGGTCATCACGTTGACCTGGGTGGAGACGGCATTGGTGCCCCAGATCACAACGCAGTCGGATTTCGCCATCTCGCGCGGATCGGATCCGCGCATCGCCCCTGCCCCCATGGCAAAGCCGGTCCAGGCCATGTTGGTGCAGAAACTGTCGAACTGGTTGGAATAGCCCTTTGCATGGCGCAGCCGGTTGATGCCGTCGCGCTGCACCAGACCCATGGTGCCGGCGTAATAGTTGAGCCAGACCGTCTCCGGACCATGCTTGGCTTCTGCCTGCTCGAATTTTTCCGCGATCAGATCGAGCGCAGCATCGAAGCTTGCCTCTTTCCACTGTCCCTCGCCTTTTGCGCCGGAGCGGATCAGCGGCTTGAGCAGCCGGTCGGGATGATTGACCCGCTCGGCATAGCGCGCCACCTTGGCGCAGATGACACCGGCAGTGTAGCTGTTGGCCGCGTCGCCCCTGACCCTTCCGATGCGGTTGCGCGACAGCAGCTCGACTTCGAGCGCGCAGGTTGACGGACAATCATGCGGACAGGCGGAATGGCCGATGGCCGTGACCGCGTCTGGATCGTGGGCGGCGGAATCAATGGGGGTCGCGTCGTTCATGCTTTCTCTATAAGAGAATTTCCGACGACGCGCCACGCTAAGCGCGCGTCCATCAGATCAAATCAGGGACGTATCACGCCAGAAGATGAATTACCGCCACAGCTATCATGCAGGCAATTTCGCCGACGTGCTCAAACACGCGGTGCTGGCCCAGATCATCACCTATCTCAAGCGCAAGAATCAGGCGTTCCGCGTCATCGACACCCATGCGGGGATCGGCACCTACAATCTGAGCTCGGTCGAGGCGCAGAAGACCGGCGAATGGCGCGATGGCATTGGCCGGATCATGGACGCGACGCTGTCGGCTGAATTGAAAGCGTTCCTGGCGCCGTGGCTCGAAGCTGTCGAATCGCTCAATCCCAAGGGTGGCGTGCTGCATTACCCTGGGTCCCCCAAGCTCTCCCGGCTGGTGATGCGAAAGCAGGACAGGCTGACGGCCATCGAGTTGCATCCGGACGACGCGCAGATACTCAAGACCGTCTTCGAGGGCGATTATCAGGTCCGCGTGATCGAACTCGACGGCTGGCTGTCGCTCGGCGCGCACCTGCCGCCCAAGGAAAAGCGTGGCATTGTGCTGATTGATCCACCTTTCGAGGAAGATGGCGAGTATGACCGGATGATCGACGGGCTGGCGCGGGCGACGCGGCGGTTTCCGGGCGGCACCTACATGCTCTGGCACCCGATCAAGGCCGACAGCCCGCTTGCATCTTTCGACAAGAAGCTGATCGCACTTGGCAGGCCACGGACTCTGACGGTCCGTCTGATGATACGCGACAACAAAACCGCACCGGGGCTTAACGGATCCGGGCTGGTGATCATCAATCCGCCCTTCACGCTTGAGGCCGAGCTGAAACAGATCCTGCCCGAACTTGCCCGCCTGATGGCCCAGGGCCCTGGTGCTAAATCGGAGCTTGCAACGCTCGTTGGTGAGCGCTGAAACTTTCGTCTATCTGGACAAAACGTAGCTGCCCCGCCCGGTTTTGGTCAGCCTGCCGCACCGTACCAAGGCTGCCAACGCGCGGTAAACTGCCTCGTGGGTCAATCCGATTTGTGCGGCAAACGTCTTGATGCTGACGGTCAACATGCCGTCGCCAACTGCGGCGAACACCCTGTTGGTCGCATCGCGAATGGCAACGACCTCCAATCGCCGGCGATAATTCTGGATCTGACCGGCGAAACGAGCGGAGATCGCAATCGCGAAGTCCGGCTCCAGTTGCATTCTTTGTAAAACGGCAGATTTGTCGATCCGGACCAGTTCGGTGTCCGCAGCAGCGACGGCATCGCAATGATAGCTGTCCGAGAACAGCCCCGCCTCGGCAAAGGTCTCACGAGCACAAGCGCGGTGGATGACAACTTCATCGCCCTGAGAGGTGTATCTGAGCAAATCCACCTGGCCGGCAAGCACATAATACATCGCCGTCGCGGGATCATTCCGCCGAAAAAGGCTCACGCCCTTCTTCAAAAACTTCGGTGCGGATGCAGCAGATGGAAGCAGGCCAAACGTATGGGGGAGCATGACCAATAGAATATGATTGAAATCATATTCCAGCAAGCCTGTTTCAGCCTAGTCTTGGCTCAACATAGGAGACATTCGAATGAAACGCGTGCCCCTCGTCATCGCCGGTCTGGCTATCTTGGCAATAGCAGCAGTGCCGGCCTATCATCTGATCGCGGCCACACACGCCGAAACTGCACATAGCGGCAGCCACAGCATGCATTCCGCCAACGACGGATCAAGCCTGCCAACGGAAGGTGGTCAGTCCGCCTTTGCGGCGATTGCGGAAATTGTCGATCTGCTGGAAGCGGACCCCGATACCGACTGGGCAAAGGTCAATATTGACGCTCTTCGCGACCATCTGGTCGACATGAACAGTCTCATGCTGGAGGCCAAGGCCTCTTCGGCTGTCGAGAATGACACAATCAAATTCCAGGTTGAGGGCGAAGGCAAGGTCCTGCGCGCAATTCATGCGATGGTTCCGGCGCACGCCGCCGAACTCAACAAGACCGGAGCATGGACTGTGCAGGCAGTCACGACATCCACCGGTGCAATCCTCACGGTAAAAACAGAAACCTCAAGTCAGCTCGAAAAAGCAAAGGCCCTGGGTTTCTTCGGGCTGATGGCAACCGGCAGTCATCACCAACCCCATCACCTCGCTATGGCAATGGGCATGATGCAGCATTGAAATTACCTCCACGGCTCGCCCCAATGCCACATGAAGCGGAAGTGTTGCGCTAATAGGCTCAATGCTTTAGCGCTCCGCACTTGCCCAATCGCTGTGGCACACTTTATACCATGACTCGCATCCTGTTCTGGAGGACCGGTCATGACCATGAAACGCCTGATAATCGCATTTGCTACAACGCTTGGTGTCTCGCTTTCAAGTTTTGCAAGTCCTGCCGTAGCCTTCAATGGCGGCAATGTCCTTGCCTGCGACGCGCCACAGGTGCTGTCCCACATCCAGAACCGTTTCGTCTGGACAGACCGACACGTGCTCAAGCGCGGCCTTGCCATCGAGAGCATCCAGCGCGTGCACCCCAATCGCACCCGTTTTGAAGGTCAATACTGGTCGATCCCGCGGCTCTACTGCCACGGAACCGCGCATATGAATGATGGCCACAAACGCCAGATCTGGTGGCTGATCGAAGGCGGAATGGGCTTTGCCGGTCTGGGCAACAATCTCGAGTTCTGCATCTCCGGGCTCGACCCGCTCAAGGTTCATGGAGCGTGGTGCAGGTCGGTTCGCTGATCAGGCCATGACGAAAGTCAATCTGCTCCGGAGCTTGCTGGCCTTGCCGGTGCTGGCGCTTGCAGTTGCCTGCTCTGACGAAAGTGCGCCGCCGGCACAGGCAGGAACAAAGGTTGCGGTATCCACCGCCAGCAAGGCTCCTGTCGGATCAGGATTTGATTTTTATGTGCTGGCCTTGTCATGGTCGCCCGCCTACTGCCTCGTCGAAGGGGATCGCGCCAACCGGCAGCAATGCGCTGAAGACCGGGATCTGGGCTTTGTCGTGCACGGTCTCTGGCCGCAGAACGAATCGGGCTATCCGGAGTTCTGCCCTTCGCGCGAACCCGACCGGGTACCGTCCAGCCTGGGCCGCGATTATCTCGATATTGTGCCGACCATGGGACTTATCGGGCATCAGTGGCGCAAGCACGGATCGTGCTCGGGGCTTTCCCAGCGGGATTATTTCACAGCGCTGCGGGCCGCCAGCGCCCGGGTGAAGGTGCCCGAAGCCTTTGCGCTGGACAAACTTCCCGCACGCATCGACGCATTTGCGGCCGAGGACGATTTCATCGCTGCGAATCCCGGCATGACGCGCGACGGCATCGCCATCAGTTGCCAGCGCGGCCTGCTGCGCGAGGTCCGCATCTGCATGACGCCGTCCCTTGAGTATCGAGCCTGTGGCGAGGTTGACCGCGCCGGCTGTACAGTCAAGAACCTGAATGTCCCCGAGCCGGGCTGAGGCCCTCAAGCTGTTTTCACGCAAGAAGAGAAGATCATCATGAAAATCCTCTATTCACCTGCCTCCCCCTATTCGGCAAAGGTCAGGATAGCCGCCAAGTTTGCCGGACTCGATGTCGAAGCGGTGCTGACCGACACGAATGCGGCACCGGCCGAGCTGATCACCAACAACCCGCTGGGCAAGATCCCGACGCTCATCACAGATGAAGGACAGGCCATCTTTGACAGCCGTGCCATCATGCAGTTTGTCGACCGTTCCGGCGGCAAGCGGATCTATCCGCGCAACGCAGCAAAGCGTACTGAAGCCGAGGTCATGGAAGCCCTCTGCGACGGCATTTGCGACTGCCTGCTGGCGATCATGTACGAGCGGCGCTTCCGTCCTGCGGAAATCGTGCATCAGGAATGGATCGACAAGCAGTGGACCAAGGCGACCCGCGCCCTGGACTATCTCGAAGCCAATCTTCCGCGGATCACAAAGGCGCCGAATGGCGGACATTTTGCGGCCGCCGCGATGATCGGCTACCTGAACCTGCGGTTTGCCGGGCAGTGGGAACGCGGTCGGCCGAAGATCAAGCGCTGGAGCGCAAAGTTTGCGGCAAGCTTTCCCGAACTCGACGCAATGCTGCCAAAGGCGTGACACCGCGGCCGGACAAGCAGGTCGGGATCTCCCACATCTTTGCCGCCGCCAGCTACTCGCTGGGCGGCGTCAAACGGCTGTGGGGGGAGACCGCTTTCCGGCACGAGACACTGGCCTTTGTGCTTCTCTTAGCGGCATTCATGTTCGCGGGCGCGCCGCTGTGGGGCTACGTTGGCGCCGCTTTACTGTACTTGCTGACGGCTTCAGTTGAAGCGCTGAACACCGCTGTTGAAGAAATCACCGATCATGCGTCGCCGGAGTATTCCACTATGGCTCGGCATGCCAAGGATCTGGGATCTTTCGCGGTGTTCTGCCTCTTGCTCGCCAACGGCATATGGGCGGTGTTCGTGCTGGCAACGGTGTTGCTGCCGACTGGGTGGATGGCGGTCTGATGGTGGCCGGACGGCAGCAACACGCGCATTTTCTCGCCAAGCCACCACTTCACCAGGTCATGGGACAGGCTGGAATTATGGCCGATGAAGCTGGCATTTCCGGATGCACACATTATCTGTGACGGAAACTGGTGACCAAAACAGCAATATTGGAACTTTAATGACAGACCAAACACAACCGTTGCGCATCGATTTCATTTCAGATGTTGTCTGCCCATGGTGCGTGATCGGGTTTCGGCAGCTCGACAAGGCGCTGAAGGAGACCGGCACGGACTATGAAATTCACTGGCATCCGTTTGAACTCAATCCGGACATGCCGGCCGATGGCCAGAACCTGCGTGAACATCTGGCCGAGAAATACGGCGTCACGCCCGAACAGTCCCGGGAAAACCGGACGCGGCTGACCGAAATGGGCGCAAGCGTCGATTTCGAGTTCGGCTTCGGCGATGACATGCGCATGGTCAACACGTTCGATGCGCACCGGCTGATCCACTGGGCTGAGACACTCGATCTTGGCCACCAACTCAAGCAGGCGCTTTTTGCCGCCTACTTCACAGATAGCCGGGATGTGTCAGACCCGGCGGTTCTGATCGAAGTGGCCGAGAAGGTCGGGCTCGACGGCGTGGAAGCCAAGGCAGTGCTCGATGACCAGCGCTACGCTGAAGAGGTGCGGCAACAGGAAAACGTCTGGATCCAGAACAATATCCGTGGCGTGCCGGCGATCATTTTCGACAACAAGCATCTCGTCACCGGGGCCCAAGGGGTGGAGAACTACACCCAGATCCTCAAGCAACTTACAGCCACTCAATCCTGAACTAAGGCTTGAACTCGGGCCTGCACTCGGGCCTGTGTCCAAATCTGCCAGGAATCAAAAAGCCCGGACGATTTCTCGTCCGGGCTTTTCTTGTTCCGAGGTTCTGACGGATCAGAACTTCATGCCGATACCGACGCGAACCGAGTGATCGTCAAAGCCGGACGACACATTGGTGCCGCCAAGATTGTAGTTCTTTGACTGATAATCGGTGTAGCGGTACTCGATACGGGTGGTGATGTTTTCAGTCAGGAACGCTTCCGCGCCCGCACCGACTGTCCAGCCGACGTGAGTGTTGCGATCAGAACCTGCCGCACTGGTCAGCTTGGCGCTGGTCGCAGCGACACCGCCGGTTGCATAGATCAGGAACGGGTTGACGTCGAAGCCCATACGGGCCCGTACCGAACCGTTGAAACCCTGCTTGCCGGTCAGAGCGCCTGTAGAAAAGTCAGCGCCCGAGTAACCGATATCAGCTTCCGCGCCGTAGACGATGTTGTCAGACTGCCAGTTGTAACCACCATAGACGCCACCGCCGAAGCCGTTGGCGTTCTGGCCGGCAGCGGCACTGAACTCGCCCCATTTGTACTCGCCGTAACCGCCAAGATAACCGCCTGACCACAGATAGGCCTGCGGTGCTACTTCTGCCATCGGCGGCTGAGGTGGCTGTTCAACGATAGCGTCCGCGGCCAGCACAGGGCCGGCGAGCGGAAGGGAAAGGGCTGCGGCCAGCAGTGCCAGTTTACGAATACGCATGTCATTCTCCTTGTTTTTCCGGCCCGACACAAACAGCGGGCCTTGATAGCTGGCGACATTGGGATGCATGCCGCCGACACGCTGCAAGATGGACATTGAATGCGGCGGCCTCGAAGCAGGAATGTGGAGACTCCGCGGCAGAAAAAGGGCAGTCGCCGCTGTTGCTTTAGAGCAACAATTTTGCCGTGGCCCAAGCCTTGCATCCATTGCGAATGGCAAGCCACCTCCTATATGGGATCTGAACCCATTGAAACCGCGAGCGTTAATCCCCAAGCATGTTGAGCATTCTGACCCTGATCGCGGGACTGGTCGTCCTCGTTTTTGCCGGTGACTACCTGGTTCGGGGTGCTGTCGGCCTTGCCGAGAAACTGTCGATCGACCCGCTGATCATCGGGCTCACCATTGTGGCTTTCGGAACTTCGGCACCGGAACTCTTCGTTTCGCTGCAGGCCGCCTTCGACGGTGTCTCGGGAATCGCACTCGGCAATGTGGTCGGCTCCAACATCGCAAACGTGCTTCTGGTACTGGGCGCGCCGGCCATGCTGATGAGTGTCAACTGCCGTGAAAGCGGTATTGGAACATCGCTCGCCGTAATGATCGGCATAACGCTGACATTAATGGTGATGATGTGGCTGGGGCCGTTGGGCCGGCTGGACGGTGCCATTCTGCTTGTCATGATGGGTGCCTATCTCGCCTGGCAGATCAAGGCGGCAAGGCAGTGCGGTGCGGGCAACGTGCCCGATTACCATGATGAAGTGGCAGACCTTCCGCAGCAAACCTGGAAAACCACTGCCTTTATCATCGGCGGCCTGATCGGCCTTCCCATCGGCGCTTGGCTGACTGTTGACGGCGCCTCCCACATCGCGCGCATGCTGGGCGCTTCGGAAACAGCCATCGGGCTGACCATTGTCGCGATCGGCACGTCTTTGCCGGAACTGGTGACCTCTGTGATGGCGGCGTGGCGCAAGTCCGGCGCGGTGGCTATCGGAAACGTGGTCGGCTCGAACATCTTCAACATCGGCCTTATCCTCGGTGGCACCTCGGTGATCCTGCCAATTGATGTGGATCCGCGCATCGTCTCGATCGATATGTGGGTTATGCTGGCTGTCAGTCTTCTGGTGGTGGCGCTGGCACACTGGAACGTGCCGATCAAAAAGCTCGGTGGCATGGCTATGCTTCTGATCTTTGCGGCCTATATCCTCTCGGTATTCTGACGCTGAAAAGCAGCGTTCAGTCGCGGCAACACAACCGGGAAACAGCATGACATCTACAAAGGGGACAGTCCTTGTAACCGGTGCCGGGCGCCGGATCGGCAAGGCAATCGCACTGGATCTGACCGCCCACGGCTACAAGATCGCCATACATGCCAACAGCAGCGGCGCGGAAGCAGAGGCCGTGGCTGGCTTCATCCGTGATGCCGGCGGTGTGGCGGAGGTCTTTCTGGCCGACCTTTCAGAGGGCAAGGCTGCGCGCGAGCTTTACAAGAACGTTGCAACGCGGATGGGTGCCCCCGTTATCATCGTCAACAATGCGTCCGTATTCGAGGATGATGACGTCCGAGACTTCGATGAAGAGTTGTTTGACCGGCACTTCGCCATCCACGTGAAGGCCCCGGCGATCTTGGCCCAATCGATGGCAACCAGCCTGGCTGACGATCAGGAGGGGCTGATCGTCAACATCATTGACCAGCGAGTGTGGAAGCTGACGCCGCGCTTCTTCTCCTACACACTGTCGAAAGCAGCGCTCTGGACGGCGACGCAGACCATGGCCCAGGCGCTGGCGCCCCGCATCCGGGTCAATGCCATCGGCCCCGGCCCGACGCTTGCCAATGAACGGCAGAAAGCCGAGGATTTCGCCCGACAGACTGCAGCGGTTCCGCTCGGCCGCGGGCCAGAGCTCGCCGAATTCGGCGCAACCATCCGCTATCTGCATGAGGCAAGATCGGTAACCGGCCAGATGATCGCACTCGATGGCGGTCAGCATCTTGCCTGGGAAACACCGGATGTGAGTGGCGTCGGCGAATAATTACGCGCCGCCGGACATTTCCGCGGCCAGCAAATTGCTGCTCCTAATGCCGTGGGAGACCGCCCGACAAAAGCACAACGGCGGTGAATCATTGCGTATTTCCGTGTGTCGTTTACGCGGCATTTACTTTCGCGTGGCATTTTCTGCACATTGAATTTATTTGCTTTTTGACGAAAAGCACGCTCATCAAGCACATTTTCGCAGCGGTAATCACAGTGTTTTCATGACGAGTATCCTGACGAACAGCGCTGCTATCGGTGCACTGCAAACGCTTCGATCGATCAATAGCCAGATGGAGGCAACCCAGTCCCGAATATCAACGGGATACCGGGTTGCAAACGCTTCGGACGACGCTGCCTATTGGTCAATCGCCACGACGATGCTATCGGACAACAAGGCGCTTTCCGCAGTCGAGGATGCGCTGTCTCTCGGCGCGGCGACACTCGATACGGCCTATACAGGTATGGATGCGGCGATCGAAGTGATGGACGAGGTGAAGGCGAAACTCGTCGTCGCGCGCGAGCCGGGAGTCGACAAGACCAAGATCAACAAGGAACTGACCCAGCTCAAGGGGCAATTGCGATCAATTGTCGATTCCGCCACGTTCAATGGCGAGAACTGGCTGAAATGGAATACCGCAGCGGATTCCGTAGACAAATCACTGGTATCCTCCTTCACCCGCGGCGAGAACGGGCTCGTGACAGTTGGGACGACGACTTACACGGTCAGCACCGGCTTTGGCACCACCGGGATCAACTATCTCGTCGACAATGGCGGGACGGGCGAATACGGAATTCTGACGAGCAAGGCCTTTGCCACATCCGTCGGGGCAGGATCTGCCTATGTTCTGTTCAAGGGGGCAGCCAACCCGCCCTCCACCGTCGAAATGGTTCTGAACCAGACCACGACAGACGTTCAGATCGATGACATGATCAATACGGTCGATGCGATGCTGCAACGAATGATCGACGTGGCCTCGAACCTGGGTGCGCTGCAGACGGGACTTGAGCTAAAGGGCGACTTCGTGGCTGACCTCCGCGATTCGATCGAAACCGGCGTCGGCAGGCTGATGGATGCCGATATGAACGAGGAATCCACGCGCCTCAAGGCCTTGCAGACCCAACACCAGCTCGGCCTTCAATCACTTTCCATCGCCAACAACAACGCCCAGAACCTTCTTTCGCTGTTCCGCTGACCGCCTGGCTGGCAACGGCACATATGAGACCACGCCTCTCGAGTTTTCATTCCTCAATCGCGCTTCGGCAACCTGACGAAACGAAAGCAGGCGGCGGGGACCTTTCGCTCTCCCTGAAAAGCAACCTATCCGTCCGGCAAAAGTGATTCTGTTTCTGCTGTCGCGCTTGATAAACAATGCTGCTGACGCCAGATGACATGATCTTGCAACCACACTCTCTTGCCCGCAGCGCGCTGGAGGTTGATAAGATCGCTTAATGACTCGCACGCCAAATCCGACATCTCCCAAGCAATCCAAAGCCTCGGCTCAGGCTGACGGTGGCGTGATCTATGAGGAAAGCGATACCGACGAGGACGAGCAGTCCGAGATCGACGCTCCCCTGCCCGTTGATGTCGCCTCGGTCGCGGGCATGGAATGGAACGAAAGCCCCGGCGTTACCCCAGGCCTCAAGGGTGCCGAAGTCATCCAGGCCTTCGTCAAGCATCTGCCCAACCAGCCGGGCGTCTACCGGATGATGAACGAGACCGGTGACGTTCTCTATGTCGGCAAGGCGCGGAGCCTGAAAAAACGGGTAACGAACTACGCCCAAGGCCGTGGCCATTCCAACCGCATCACACGGATGATCGCGCAGACGACGAACATGGAGTTCGTCACCACGCGCACTGAAACCGAGGCGCTGCTGCTTGAAGCCAATCTGATCAAGCGGCTGAAACCTCGCTTCAACGTGCTGATGCGCGATGACAAATCGTTCCCCTACATCCTGATTACCGGCAACCACGCGGCGCCGGCGATCTTCAAGCATCGCGGTGCCCGCTCACGCAATGGCGCCTATTTCGGCCCCTTCGCTTCCGCCGGGGCTGTGGGACGCACGATCAATGCTTTGCAGCGGGCGTTTCTTTTGCGCACCTGCACCGACAGCGTCTACGAGAGCCGCACCCGGCCCTGCCTGCTCTACCAGATCAAGCGCTGCTCGGGCCCTTGCACCGGCGAGATCGATGGCGAAGGCTATGCCCGGCTGGTGGGTGAGGCGAAGGATTTTCTCTCGGGTCGCAGTCAGGCCGTCAAAGCCCAGCTGGCAACGGCGATGCAGTCAGCCTCTGACGAGCTCGATTTCGAGCGTGCAGCCATCTACCGGGACCGGCTTTCGGCGCTCAGCCACGTGCAGAGCCATCAGGGGATCAACCCGCAGACTGTCGAAGAGGCGGATGTATTCGCCATCCATCATGATGCCGGAATGGCCTGCATCCAGGTGTTCTTCTTCCGCACCGGGCAGAACTGGGGCAACCGCGCCTATTTCCCCAAGGCCGACCCGTCGCTGGCTCCGGGCGAGATCCTGGGAGCCTTCATCGGCCAGTTCTATGATGACAAGCCGACGCCGCAGATGATCCTGATCTCGGAGGATTTCGAGGACCGGGCGCTGCTTCAGGAAGCGCTCAGCGTGCGCATGGATCGCAAGACCACGATCACGGTGCCGCAGCGCGGCGAGAAGCGCGAGCTGGTCGATCAGGTGCTAAACAATGCGCGTGAGGCGCATGGCCGAAACCTGGCCGAAACCGCATCGCAGGGACGCCTGCTTCAGGGCCTTGCCGAAACCTTCAACCTGCCGCACGCGCCGAGGCGCATCGAGGTCTACGACAACTCGCACATCATGGGCACCAATGCGGTGGGCGGCATGATCGTCGCAGGGCCGGAAGGGTTTGCGAAGAACCAGTACCGCAAGTTCAACATCAAATCGACCGAGATCACCCCGGGCGACGATTTCGGCATGATGCGCGAAGTCATGCAGCGCCGCTTCTCGCGACTGATCAAGGAACACGGCGATAGCGGCCCCAACCAACCGGACGCGCCAGATGAAACCGACCCGGAGGCGATCAGCGCGTCGGTAATGCCAGCCTGGCCTGATCTGGTGCTGATCGATGGTGGCAAGGGACAGATGAGCGCAGTCAGGGCGATCCTCGAGGAACTCGGGATCGCCGACAAGATCACAGCCATCGGCATTGCCAAGGGTATGGACCGGGAAGCCGGACGAGAAAGGTTTTTCGTTCAGGGTAAGCCTGACTTCACTCTGCCGCCGCGCGATCCGGTTCTCTATTTCATCCAGCGGCTGCGCGACGAGGCCCACCGCTTTGCAATCGGCACCCACAGGGCGCGGCGCAAGAAGGAGATGGTCAGCAATCCGCTCGACGAGATCGCCGGAATTGGACCGACCAGGAAACGTGCACTGCTGCACCATTTCGGAACCGCAAAGGCCGTCTCACGCGCAGGGATCGATGATCTTGTGGCCGTCGAGGGGATTTCACAGGCGGTCGCCGAACTGGTCTACAATCATTTTCACGAGGAAAACCGGTAGATACCGGGACTGCAGGCAGAGAACCCTGCCGCCAGCGTTTGCCAGCGGCAGGGTTTGTCGTCTTACTCAGGCAGCGCATAGGCGATGATGGAATCGCCTGCCTTGGTGCCTGTCGAGCCATGGCCGCCGGCGACAACCACCAGATACTGTCGGCCATCAGCGCCAACATAGGTGGCAGGTGTTGCCTGTCCGCCAGCGGGTAGTCGGTCGCGCCAGATCTCCTCACCTGTCTGAAGATCGTAACCCCGGACATAGTAGTCGAGCGTTCCCGACAGGAAGGCGACGCCACCGCCGGTGATAATCGGTCCGCCGATGCCCGGCACACCCATCTCGAAAGGCAGCGGGATTGGGGAGAGATCATGGACCGTTCCGTTGACATGCTTGTAGACCGTCTTGCCATTGGTCAGGTCGACGCCTGCGACGTAGCCCCACGGCGGTGCCTGGCATGGCAGACCGAGCACGGAGAGGAACGTTCCCATCTTGGCGGCCCAGGGCGCACCGAAGTTCTCGTTGAACACAGGATCTGCATCTGAGGTGACGACGCGTTCCGTATCGTTGGAGCGGCTAACCAGCTTGGACGTGAAAGCCAGATAGACCGGCATAGCAAACATCACCTGACGCTCAGGATCGACCGCGACGGCGCCCCAGTTGAAGGTGCCGAAGTTACCCGGGTAGACGATGGTTCCGTCGGTTGTCGGCGGCGTGTAGCGGCCCTCATAATTCAAGCCCTGGAAGGCAATGCGGCAGGCCATCTGGTCGAGGATCGTCCCGCCCCACATGTCCTTTCCGGTCAGTTTGGGCGGATTGAACGAAATTGTGGAAACAGGCTGTGTCGGTGCGGTAAAATCACCCTCGACAGCGCCGCCGGGAGCCGGAACTTCCTCCACTGGCAGAACCGGTTCACCGGTCTCGCGGTTGAGAACGAAAATCTCGCCCTGCTTGGTTGGCTGCACCAAAGCTTTCACTGTGGCACCGTCAATGGTCAGATCGATCAGGCTCGGCTGGGCGGGAACGTCCATATCCCACAGATCGTGGTGGACGGTCTGGTAGACCCAACGCACTTCGCCGGTGTCCGCATCAAGTGCCGTGACGGAGGAGGAGAACTTTTCCACCGCCTCGCTGCGGTTGCCGCCCCACTGGTCGGGAGATTGATTGCCCATCGGCAGATAGACCAGATTGAGTTCCGGGTCCCAGGAACCGACGCTCCAGGAGTTCGGCGCGTTCTCGGAATAGGTCTCTCCCTCGGCGATTGGTTCGGTCGCCTCCGGACGCTTGGAATCAAAGTTCCACAGCAGTTCGCCGGTGTAGACATCGTAAGCGCGGATGACGCCCGACGGTGACGTGACGGAGGCATTGTCGTTGACCGTGCCGCCAACCACGAGCGCTGTTCTGGTGACAACCGGAGGCGACGTCGCATAGGCCGAGCCCGGCGTCACATTCGGCATGTTGGCCCAAAGGTTGATCGTGCCGTCCTCGCCGCCGAAGCCGGGGCAGATTTCGCCGGTCTGAGCGCTGATCGCTATCAGACGTCCGTCCGATGTCGGCACGAACAGCCGCTTGATGCACTCTGCACTTGGTTCAGTCCTTGACGCCGCCCGCTGATCGCGGGTCACCACAGGATTCGGATCGCCCGGCTTTGCAGTGCCTGCAACGACGTTCTGCGGCACACCGGCCGCCTGGGTGGTGACCTCCGAATTGCTCTCGCCTGCAAGAACAGCCTCCTGGTCGCCCATTGCAGTTGCGGAATTGCTGATGGATGAAGGCGTTGGCGCAGGGCGCGGATTGGCGACTCCGTCAAAATAACTCACGCCCCTGCAGGTCATGTGCTGCGTGGTCTTGGTTGGCGGCTGCTTGAGATAGGGATCGAAGCGCCATTTCTCCTCACCGGTTACCGGATCAAGCGCGATCACAGTGGAAAAAGGCGTACAGACATACATGGTGTTGTCGAAGACCAGAGGTGTGACCTCGTAGGTGGTTTCAGTCGGGTCTGTGTCGCCACGCACCTGATTGGTCTTGTAGGTCCAGGCCACCTTTAGCTTGCCGACATTGTCAGGCGTGATCTGCTTGAGCGGAGAATAGCGTTGGCCATAGGCCGTCCGGCCATAGGATTGCCATTCGCCCTCAGGAACGCCACCCGTCGCAACGTCTGCTGTTGCGCTCATGCGCTCATCCGGAAAAGTGCCGGCGACATCATGCGGGTCCTGCGTCATCGAAAAGATGCCGACGCCCGCCACGATCACCAAGGCCAGCGCCAATGCTCCGGCTGGCATGCCATAGCGGCGGGGTGACACGCTACCGGCATGAAGCGAGCGCACAACCGGTGGCAGCAACAACAGGATACCGATGACAGCGAGTAGCGAACCGCGTGCCGACAGCGCCCACCAGTCAAAGCCGACCTCCCACAGAGACCATCCAAGGGTGGCAATCAGCATCAGCGCATAGAGCCAAAGCGCAGCCGGTCGCCGCGCATACAAAAGTCCTCCGGTGATGAGAGCCGCCAGCCCCAGGACCAGGTAGAAGGGTGACCCGCCGAGCCAGGCGAGCCATCCACCGCCGGCGCAAAGGCCAGCCCCCAGAAGCAAAAGCAATACCGAGAGAACCAATCTGAACATATGTATGTCTCCAAAATTTTTAAACGCGCACAGGTGTAAGCACCCGGAGCCGAAATGGTTCCGAAGAAAAATTCATTGTTGAAAATGATGTCCAGGCGATCGCAAGGGCTTGGCCGAGTCGCCCGCATTGGGTGAGTTATTTCGTCTCAACCCGTAAGGTTCGCGTAGGCCATTTCGGGCCATTGGCGCATTACGGTCGCATTGGTCACACAGTTTTGAACGCAAAACGCAGGCTTGCCGCCTCAAGACGACTAATATGGGTCAGCTCGGGCAGTTCCGCATGGGGGCAAGGTGGATTATCGGTTGACCTGACGGGCCGCTCCCGCGCATCTTGCGCAAAATCCTGATACTGACGGGGTGCTTCATGGCGTCAAGCGCGCTTAACATACCGAATATGCTTACCTATGGACGGATTATCGCCGTTCCGCTGATCGTGCTGTGCTTCTTCATTGAAGGTCGGCTGCACGGCTCGGATCTGGCGCGCTGGAGTGCGCTGGCGATCTTTACCGTGGCCTCGATAACCGATTTCTTTGACGGCTATCTCGCCCGCATCTGGGACCAGACTTCCAACATTGGCCGGATGCTCGATCCTATCGCAGATAAACTGCTGGTGTCAGCGATCCTGCTGCTGGTCGCCGCCGACGGCACCATCGCCGGCTGGTCGATATGGGCTGCCATCATCATCCTGTGCCGCGAGATCCTGGTATCGGGATTGCGCGAATATCTGGCGGCGCTCAAGGTTTCGGTGCCGGTCACATGGATTGCCAAATGGAAGACCACCTTGCAGATGGTGGCGCTCGGGTTTCTGCTTGCCGGCCCCGCTGGCGACAAGGTCCTGCCCTACACCACTCAAATCGGCATCGGCATGCTGTGGATCGCGGCCGTCATCACGATTTACACCGGCTATGACTATTTCAAAGCCGGACTGAGACATGTGGTGGACGAATGAGCGTGCGGATTGTCTATTTTGCCTGGGTGCGCGAGCGCATCGGCAAGGGCTCGGAAGAGATCGATCTGCCTGACACGGTCGTCACAATCGGCGACCTGATCGGACACTTGTCGACGCTCGGCGAGGAATATGCCGCGGTTTTCGAGGTGCCCCAGGTGATACGTGCAGCCATTGACGAGGAGCATGCAGAGCATGACGAAGTCATTGGCAATGCAAGGGAAATCGCGCTGTTTCCACCGATGACCGGTGGCTGAGATGGCAACGCGCGACAATGCTGCAGGTAAGTCGACCGCTCCCATCACGGTTCGCATCCAGGCCGATGATTTCAACATCTCGCATGAAATCAGCGCGCTGACCTGCGAGCGCTCCGACATCGGCGCGGTGGTGAGTTTTACAGGTCTGTGCCGCGACGAAGGCGGTCGTCTTTCCGCGCTTGAACTCGAGCACTATCCCGGCATGGCTGAGCGTGCCATCCGGACGATTGCCGAAGACGCAGTTCAACGCTTCGCTCTCACCGGCATCACCGCCATTCACCGGCATGGGTCGATTGCGCCCGGTGGCAACATTGTGCTGGTGGTGGCGGCTGCGCCGCACCGGCAAGCGGCCTTCGACGGGGCCTCCTTCCTGATGGACTACCTCAAGACCGACGCGCCGTTCTGGAAGAAGGAACATCTGAAAGACGGTGGCGCAGGCGAATGGGTTTCGGCCAAGGATGCGGACGACAAGGCCAAGTTGCGCTGGCGGAACCAGTGATGAGCAGGACAGTCGAGCTTGAAGACGGCTGGAAAGCTGCGCTTTCATCCGAGTTGTCCGCGCCCTACATGGCCGAACTCCGCGCTTTCCTGAAATCCGAGATTGACGCAGGAAAACAGATTTTCCCGAAAGGTCCGGAGTATTTCGCAGCCCTTGATCTGACGCCGCTCGATCAGGTCAAGGTGGTGATCCTGGGCCAGGACCCCTATCACGGCGACGGACAGGCGCACGGTCTGTGCTTCTCGGTGCAGCCGGATGTGCGAGTGCCGCCCTCGCTGAAGAACATCTACAAGGAACTCGAGACCGATCTCGGTATCCCGAAAGCGAGCCATGGCTATCTCGAAAGCTGGGCGCGGCAAGGCGTGCTGCTGCTCAACAGCGTGCTTACCGTCGAGCGCGGTCTCGCAGCCTCCCATCGCGGGCGCGGCTGGGAACGCTTTACCGACGCGGTGATCGCCAAGGTCAACGAACTGCCGCATCCGGTGGTGTTTCTGCTCTGGGGCACATACGCGCAGAAGAAGGCCGACTTCGTCGATGCGAGCCGCCATCTGGTGCTCAAGGCGCCTCATCCCTCGCCGCTGTCCGCCTATGCGGGCTTTCTCGGCTGCAGGCATTTTTCGAAGGCCAACGCCTTCCTAACTGCAAACGGCATGGAGCCGATCGATTGGCAATTGCCTGAACTGCCGCCATTGACGAAGCTGACATAAAGTGGGCAACTCGCCCGAACGACCAAGGGTGACCATATGCGGTTTTCACGGCTCAAGATTACACTCATCAGTCTGGCCGTCAGCCTTGCGACCTGTTCAGTGGTCCGTGCAAATCCCGACACCCAGTACGACATCGCGCTCAGCAATATCATCCTGATCATGCATCACGAAATCGGCCACGCGCTGGTTGACCAGTTCGGCCTTCCGGTGATCGGGCAGGAAGAGGATGCGGTGGATGCCTTCGCCACGCTGATGGTGCTTGAAACCTATGACGAGCCCGCGCCGATCCTGCTCGATGCGGCGGCGACCTGGTTCGCCTTCGACAGGATCTTCAAGGCGGATGGTGGCGAGCACGCCTATTACGACGAGCACGATCTCGATATTCAGCGCGCCTACCGGATCCTCTGCATCGCGCATGGTTACGACACCGACACGTTCCTGGAGGAAGCCAGGAAACGGGCCATTCCCGATGAACGGCTTGAAACCTGCGAGTATGATGCAGCCCTTGCACTCGAATCCTGGGACCTGCTGCTGGCCGACGCGCTCAGGGACAGTGACAAGCCTGCCGGCAAGGTGTCGGTGGATCTGGCTGCAAGCGAGGATTATGACGACCTGCGACAGGAACTGAAAGACAGCGGCGTGATGACGGAAATCGCCGAATGGATCGACACTACCTACGACTGGCCCGCGCCCACAACGCTGGCCGCAGCCGAGTGTGGCGAGGTCAACGCATTTTATGACTCCGAAGAGCTCCGGATCACGCTTTGCTACGAGATGATGGACGAATTGCTGGTCGTGGCCAAGACGCTGGACCGCTGAAGAGCGGCAAAATGCTTTTTTCCCAACCCATTTGAAACCCCGTGCCTGATTGGAAGGCCTGGATTGGCATATACGCCGAGCCGGACCTGAGGCTGATACCGGCTGACCGAGGCAGGCAAGCGCAATCCACGCCCCCGACCTGAGATCGCGGCCAGTCGATCCAGCCATCCGAAATGCCAAGCGGGGTTGATCTGAAACAACTCACGTCCGTGCCGACCGTCCTATGACCAGAGTGGTTGCGGGTGATGGGGCTAACTCATGATCTCGGCGACAGGCATGCGAGATTCGTGAAAGGACCTTGGCCGTGAAGAACATCAAGATTGCCTTCTGGGGCGTATTGGCCCTCATCAGCCTTCTTTGGGTCGTGGCTGATCCGGCAGTGTTTGAGGCGAGCAGCGTGTTCGGGCTTCGCGGTTTCATGATGCAGTACAGCGGCGTGCTGGCCATCGGTTGCATGAGTTTTGCCATGATACTGGCGTTGAGGCCGCGCTGGCCCGAGCCGTGGCTGGGCGGGCTCGACAAGATGTACCGGCTGCACAAATGGCTCGGCATTTCCGCGCTGATCTTCGCCGTGGTGCACTGGCTGTGGTCCGAGGTTCCGAAATGGGCCATCGACCTGGGACTTCTTGCGCGCCCGGAGCGCGGCGAACGTCCGGAACTCACAAACCCGATCGCGCAATTTCTGTCCGGACTGCGCGACCCAGCCGAAGGGCTCGGTGAATGGGCCTTCTACCTCACCGTGCTTCTGATTGCCGTAGCCCTGCTCCCACGCATCCCCTACCGTTGGTTCTTCAAGACACACCGGATCCTGGCAGCAGTCTACCTGGTTCTGGTGTTTCACACCGTGGTGCTGACAACTTTCAGCTACTGGATCTCGCCGTTGGGTATTGCTCTCGCGCTGCTTCTGGCCGCAGGCAGCTTTGCTGCGGTGATCGTGTTGTTCCGACGCGTGGCGGCAGGGCGCCAGGTATCAGGAACGATTGTCGAACTGCTGCAGTTTCCGGGAGTCAAGGTGCTGGAAAGCCGGATAAAATTGCAGCCGGGCTGGCCCGGCCATCAGCCGGGCCAGTTTGCTTTTGCCACCTCCGACGCACAAGAAGGCGCCCACCCCTACACGATCGCCTCGGCATGGGATCCGGCAAATCCGGAAATAACCTTCATCATCAAGGGGCTGGGCGATCACACCAGCCATCTCGCCGAGAAGCTGAGCATCGGTCAGAAGGTCAAGATCGAAGGGCCTTATGGCTGCTTCACCTTTGAGGACGGCGCCAAACGGCAGATCTGGATCGGCGGCGGCATCGGCATCACGCCTTTTGTGTCGCGGATGAAGTATCTGGCGCACGCCAGAACGCATCAGCCGGACGCACCACCACAAGTGATTGACCTGTTCCACACGACGACCGATCTCGACGAGGATGCGCTGGCAAGATTGGCAGCCGATGCCGTGGAAGCAGACGTGCGGCTTCATATCCTGATCGATGCCAAGCATGGAAAGCTCACCGGTGAGCGCATCCGCACCGAGATTCCCAACTGGCGCGACGCCAGTGTCTGGTTCTGCGGACCGGTTGGTTTTGGCGACGCGATGAGAACCGACTTCGCCGCCCATGGTTTGGACATCAGAACCAGGTTCAATCAGGAACTCTTCAGCATGCGCTGAAGGTGTTTGCACTAAGACGACACGAAAAAGGCGGCCTTCGCGAGAAGGCCGCCTTTTGCATCTGGATCAAGCGCGCCGGTGAACCGGCGGTGCTCTTAGCTGGCTTCAGCCGACGATTTCGGTGCCGGCGAACCAGTAGGCGATTTCTTCGGCGGCGGTTTCGGGTGCATCCGAGCCATGGACCGAATTTTCGCCGATCGACAGCGCAAACGTCTTGCGGATGGTGCCTTCGTCAGCGTTGGCCGGGTTGGTGGCGCCCATGATTTCGCGGTTCTTGAGGATGGCGTTCTCGCCTTCAAGCACCTGAACAACGGTCGGGCCGGAGGTCATGCCTTCAACCAGTTCGCCGAAGAAGGGGCGGTCCTTGTGCACGGCGTAGAAGCCTTCGGCTTCGCGGGTGCTCATCCAGACGCGCTTGGAGGCCACGACACGCAGGCCGTTGTCTTCGAATACCTTGGTGATCGCGCCGGTCAGGTTGCGCTTGGTGGCATCGGGCTTGATCATCGAAAAAGTGCGTTCAATCGCCATTGTGTCGTTCCTTTAGCGGTTTGCCCGCCGGGAAGCGGGCCAAACGGGGTGCAAAAATCCGGGCAGACACGGGTCGGCCCGGAGTTGCGGCCTAAATAGCCGCATGCCCGATCATTCGCAAGGGGACATTGACATATGCGGGAGGTGCTGCAGGCGCAACAGGCCTCCCCTTGGGAAATTGGCCCTCTCCGTCTTCAGCTGCAGCCCGTATCCGGGATGGCTTGGAACAAGCACCAATACGTTGTAGATTCATGACATGTCTGACGCAGTGACAGCATCGGGGATCGTTGCGGTCGCGGTTTTCGGGTTTGCCCCCCAAAACAACGCGATGCTGGCGGCCGGGGCGGAGCGGACATTCAAGCCTGTCATCGATGGCATGATCGCCAGCATCTGCGGCTGGCTCTTGCTGTTTGGCCTGGCTCTGGGTGCCTTGTCCCTGCTGCCGGTATGGACCAGCAGCCTGGCCATCATCTTTGCGTCACTGGTGCTGGCAATGGCGGGATTGAGCCGATATCTGGCCGATCCGAGCAATCCCCGCCAGCCTGTGGTTTCGGCTGCCTCCCCGGCGCTTCCGCTGCACCACCTTCAAAGCCCGGAGAGCTGGGCTGTCGCCTTTTTTCTCGCCGGGTCAGCCATCAGCGGATCGATGACCTTGGCGGCCGCCTTTACCGGGCTGACGTTGCTGACGACGTTCGGCCTGAGCCTCTGGGCGATGGCGGGCTGGTCGGGTTGCCAGCACCTCACCTCGCAATGGCACCGGCGTCATCTCGACTGGACCTTTGGCATCCTGATGTTTGTCGCAGCCATTGCCTCGCTCGTGCCCGGAAACTGACCCCCGGTTCAGCTTGCCGCAGGCACCGAGCGACCCAGACCTTCATGCAGATCAAGGCAGCGCTCGAACCAGTCCGTCACCGCGTCGCCCTCCTCGAGCAATTTAGCCTTCGATGCGACCCTCGCCCATTGCAGCGCGCCAAAGACGATGTAATCGGCAAACCGCGGAGAGGAACCGCCGATCCAGGGCTGCGATTTCAGCATCACGCGGAGCGGCGTCAGCTTGGCAGAAAAGCCTTCGATCTCGGCCTCGCGGCGTTCGGCCACCTGTTCAAACGTCTTGCCCAAGCGGGCCTCGCGGCTTGGATGGAAATAGGCCTGATCTTCCGGCGCCAGCATGTCGTGGATCTCCCTGAGCGCGACAACATTGAGGGCCGGATGCAGGGTCGATTGCGACCAGCTTTCCACGAAGCGCGCCATGGCCTGACCGCCGTCGCCGCCAAACAGCGATGGTTTGTCCGGGTAGGTTTCCTCCAGATAGGCCGCGATCAGGAAGCTGTCGGACACAACCTGGCTGCCATCACGGATAACAGGCACCGTCTTGGAAACGCCGCCCTCTACCTCTGGCACCTTGGTGAAGCAGACCATATTGCGCTCGAATGGCAGGCCCTTGTGGGCCAGCGACATCGCTGTCTTCCAGCAATGCGGGCTAAAGGGCCGAGATACGTCAGCGCCGACAAGCTCGTGCAAAACAATGGTCATGATAGCTCCACCCTATTGAAAACAGGCACAGTCATGGCCGATGCAACCTGATTTGTCACCACTGGTTCGTATCGATTGCGGGACTTGCTTACATTCTCCAAATTTCGCAAGCTTCGCCGCATTCACAGCCGCAATCCAGCCTGAAGGCACTGAACACATGTCCCTGATGAAAAGCGTTGCATGCACAAGCCCGGGCCAACTCGAGATCCGTGAGGTTCCACGGCCTCAGCGCGGCGAGACCGAGGTGCGGGTCAGGATCCGACGCGTCGGCATCTGCGGCACCGATTTTCACATCTTCGAAGGCAAGCATCCATTTCTGGCCTATCCAAGGGTGATGGGCCACGAACTGGCGGCGGAAGTTGTCGAAACCGGCCCCGACAGCGCCTTTGCAGTCGGCGAGCATGTGATCATCAATCCCTATCTCTCGTGCGGCCAATGCCGGGCGTGCCGCACAGGCAAACCCAACTGCTGCAAGGCAATTGCGGTTCTCGGCGTGCATCGGGACGGCGGCATGTGCGAGGAACTCTGCCTACCCGAGATCAATCTGGTGCCCTCGGAAGGCCTGTCGCTTGATGCCTGTGCGACCGTGGAATTTCTGGCCATCGGTGCGCATGCCGTGCGCCGCGGCGCTATCGGCACTGAAGACCGGGTGCTGGTGGCCGGCGCCGGGCCGATCGGGCTGGGCGTTGCCATCTTTGCCAGACTTGCTGGCGCCGAGGTTTCCATTCTCGATCTTGATGCCGACCGGCTCAGCGAAGCCTGCGCGATTGCTGATGGTTGTCAGCCGATCCAGGCCGGGGATGGAGCCGAGGCCGAGGTCATCCGGCTGACAGGTGGGGAAGGCTTTGACGCCGTGTTTGACGCGACAGGCAACCTCGCTTCGATAGAAGCCGGATTTGCCAGAGTGGCGCATGGCGGTCGCTACATCCTGGTCAGCGTCGTCAACGAGACCTTGAGTTTTGCGGATCCGGAGTTCCACAAGCGGGAAATGAGCCTGATTGGCAGCCGCAACGCGACATCCGAGGACTTCAGAACGGTCATTGCCGCGCACAAGGCCGGGAAAATTCCGCTCGATCGCATCATCACCCACAGGACCGATTTCGACGGGGTGAGCGAAGACCTGCCGCGCTGGACACGCAACAAGGCCGGTCTGATCAAGGCGATGATCACGCTCGACTAGCTTTGTCGCTGCCGCTTCCCCTGCCCTCAAATTGCGTTGCCGTGGCACCACACCGGGCCATTGATGGCCCGGATTTTTCAGCAAGTTTTGCTGCCGCGCCCATCTCCGCTTGCAAATCCGCGCAGTTACGGCCAATAAGCCGACATGCTTACGATTACAGACCTTTCCGCACGCATTGCCGGGCGGCTTTTGATTGACAATGCTTCGCTGGCGCTGCCCGTGGGCATCAAGGCCGGGCTTGTGGGCCCCAATGGCGCCGGCAAGTCGACGCTGTTCAAGATCATCACCGGCGAGATGGCGACCGAGACCGGTCACACCTCCATCCCGAAGAACACCCGGATCGGACAGGTGGCGCAGGAAGCGCCGGCCGAGGACACCGCTTTGGTCGAGATCGTGCTGCGCGCCGACATCGAGCGCACCAAGCTGATGAAGGAAGCCGAGACGGCGACCGATCCCAACCGCATCGCCGAGATCCAGACCCGGCTGGTTGATATCGACGCCCATTCGGCTGAAGCCCGTGCCTCGTCGATCCTGGCGGGTCTTGGTTTTGACCAGGATGCTCAGCAGCGCCCTGCCTCGAGCTTCTCGGGCGGCTGGCGGATGCGCGTGGCGCTCGCCTCGGTGCTGTTTGCTGAACCTGACCTGTTGATGCTCGACGAGCCTACCAACTATCTCGACCTTGAAGGCACGCTGTGGCTGGAAGAATACATCCGCCGCTATCCGCATACCGTGCTGATCATCAGCCATGACCGCGACCTGTTGAACACTTCCTGCAACGCAATCGTGCACCTAGACCAGAAGAAACTGACGTTCTACCGTGGCGGGTTCGACCAGTTTGAACGGCAGAAGGCCGAGCGCGACGAGCACCAGATGAAGGCGCGCGAAAAGAGCCTTGCCGCGCGCAAGCACATGGAAGAATTCGTTGAGCGCTTCCGCGCAAAGGCTTCCAAAGCCCGCCAGGCGCAGTCGCGCATCAAGGCGCTCGAAAAAATGGGCACCGTCGACGCGGTGATCGAAAACAATGTCAGCGGCTTCTCGTTCCCGCGGCCTGATCGCGGCGTCGCCTCGCCTATCATCGCGATCGAGGGCGGCTCCGTCGGCTACACACCCGGCTCGCCGATCCTCACACGTCTTGATCTCAGGATCGATGCCGATGACCGCATCGCGCTGCTGGGCTCGAACGGCAACGGCAAGTCGACCTTCGCCAAATTCATCGCCGGACGGCTGCAGGCCGAAGGCGGCTTGATCCGCACCGCGCCGCAGCTCAAGACCGGCTTTTTCGCCCAGCACCAAATGGACGATCTGATCCCTGAAGAATCTGCCGTCGCCCATGTGCGCGCGCTGATGCCGGATGCGCAGGAAGCACGCGTTCGCGCCCGGGTGGCGCAGATGGGCCTGAAGCAGGACAAGATGAACACGCCGGCCAAGGATCTGTCCGGTGGCGAGAAAGCCCGCCTCTTGATGGGTCTTTCGGCGTTTCAGGCACCGAACCTGATGATCCTCGATGAGCCAACCAACCATCTGGATATCGACAGCCGTGCCGCGCTGATCCGGGCGCTCAATGATTTTCCGGGCGCCGTCATTCTGATCTCTCATGACCGCCATCTGATCGAAGCCACGGTTGACCGGCTGTGGATCGTTCGCGACGGCACCGTGAGTGCCTTCGACGGCGACCTGGAGGATTACCGCCAGGAAGTTGTCGGCGCTTCGAGCAAGAGCAAGAAGAGCAACGACGGCGACGGCGGCTCCAAGGCCGAGAAGCGCAAGCAGGCTGCCCAGGAGCGCGCAAACCTCGCGCCGATGAAGAAAAAGATCAAGGATTTCGAATCCTTGGTGGAAAGACTTACCAAGCAGATTCAGTCTCTTGATGCGGAACTTGCGGACCCGGCACAGTTTGCCGATGCGCCCTACAAGATCGCCCAGAAGACCAAGCAGCGCGGCGAACGGGCGGCGGAACTGGCCAAGGCCGAGGAAGACTGGCTGGCTCTCACCAGCGAAGTCGAGGAAGCCGAAACCACGGAATAGTCGGATAGTGCCGGTGTAACAGCCGGCCGTATCTGCCGCTTGCGCCCCATTGTTTCCCGCGATGAAAAGATCGTGCTAGCTTCTCCCCCGTCATACGCTTTTAGGGGGCTTGGGGGCATGACAGTAATGATCATGGCGAGGGCTGCGACATTCGTCCGGCGCCCGGCTTTTCGAAAACGTGACAACAACTGGCTGGTGATTATCCGGTCGGTTCTTCTATTTTGCCTGTCGCTTGTGATCGCCGGCTGCACCACCGGCAGGCCAGGCACGACCAACCGCTCCTATACGCTTTACGCGGAAACGAGGGTCGGGTTTGCGCAAAGTGTGCACTCCAGGGCGCCACGTGGCGGACGCGCTTTCGGCCTGGTCGAAATCACATTCCATCCGGATTACAAGCTTGTCGCAGGTGACAAGGGATGCCGGGCGACCGCACGGGACGTCGGTCTGGAACTGGTGATTGTGTTGCCGAAATGGCGAGATGGAAAGCCTGTTTCAGTATCGATCAAGAACCATTGGGCACGGTTCGAACGAACCATTCGCAACCATGAAATGACCCATATCCGTATTGCCAGGGATTATGCGGCGAAGATGCGCAGTTCCATTGCGGCTCTGACCTCCAGCACAAGCTGCAATGAGCTGGCGGGCCGGATCAGGAATAGCGTTATCCAGATCAAGGCGCAGCACCTGCGCGCCCAGAAGCGCTTTGATGCGCGCGAGCAAACCCGCCTGAACAGACTGTTGTAGGCGGCAATATCAAAAATCAAAAATCTTGAAATCGTTCAACTCGAACGATCCAGACCATACAAGATTCACGCTTGCGAAAGTTGCGACGCAGCAATTTCACACCATTAGAATGCACCTCAACATTTTGTGTTTCTAATGTACTGTTTTGTTAACTTTTCAGAAAAGTATTTTTGAGACCTTGAACCTCGAACGGACGCATGACGCGTCGAACACCGGTCAGCCACCCCCACACCAACTCGTACAATGGCTCAGAAGCGGTTTGAAAACCGTGCGGGCCCCACCTCATGTTGTCCATTTTTCAAGGAAGCTACTCCAATGGGCCTTAGTAACATCATTGCATCCGACGATAAAAACATCATCCAGGCTTTGAAAAAATCCCTCGCTGTGATCGAATTTGATCTGTCCGGCAACATCCTCAATGCCAATGACAGTTTCTGCCAGGCGATGGGCTACGATCTCTCCGAAATCAAAGGCAAGCATCACCGGATGTTCGTCGATCCTTCGGAGGCCGCCTCACCGGCCTATGCCGAATTCTGGAAGAAACTCGGCCGTGGCGAGTTTGACAAGGCGCAGTACAAGCGCATTGGCAAGGGTGGTAAGGAAATCTGGATCGAAGCCAGCTACAACCCGGTTCTCCGCGGCGGAAAGCCTTACAAGGTGGTGAAATTCGCCACTGACGTGACAGCACAGAAGCTCAAGTCTGCCGAAGATAGCGGCAAGATCGAAGCCATCTCCCGGGCCCAGGCCATGATCGAATTCAATCTCGACGGCACCATCATCACCGCCAACGAGAATTTTCTCCAGGCGCTCGGATACAGCTTGTCAGAGGTCAAGGGCAAGCATCACCGGATGTTCTGCGAAACGTCGTACACGCAGAGCGCCGCATATTCCGATTTCTGGAAGAAGCTCGGTAGCGGCGAGTTCATCTCCGACGAGTTTCTCCGTATCGGCAAGGGCGGGCGTCATGTCCACATTCAGGCTTCATACAACCCGATATTCGATGCCGATGGGAAGGTTTTCAAGGTCGTCAAATTCGCAACCGATGTGACACAGCGTGTGAACAATGTTGTTTCACTCTCGCAAGCGCTTGAGCTAATGGCGGAAGGCGATCTGACCGTCAACATACCCGACCCTTTCCAGCCTGCGCTGGAGCCGCTGCGGATCCATTACAACAAGGCCAACAAAGGGCTTTGCGATGCCATGCACTCGGTCTCCGAGAATGCCAGAATGATCTCCAACGGCTCCGAAGAAATTCGTGCCTCTGCAGATGATCTTGCCAAGAGAACCGAGAACCAGGCCGCATCCGTTGAGGAAACCGCGGCAGCTCTTGAGGAAATCACTAAGACTGTCGCCTCCTCCAGCCAGCGTGCCGAGGAAGCCGGCCAGCTTGTAGCCAAGACCAAGCAGGACGCCGAAACGTCTGGCATCGTTGTCGACAAGGCGGTTGTCGCCATGGCCGAGATCGAGGCTTCGTCCAAGGCGATCACCAACATCATCGATGTGATCGACGTGATCGCATTCCAGACCAACCTGTTGGCCCTGAACGCCGGCGTGGAAGCAGCCCGAGCCGGAGAAGCAGGTCGCGGCTTCGCCGTGGTCGCCCAGGAAGTCCGCGAACTTGCTCAGCGCACCGCAACGGCGGCGAAGGAGATCAAGGAACTGATCACCGCCTCCGGCGACCAGGTCAAATCCGGCGTTTCGCTGGTCGGCGAAACAGGCAAGGCGCTGGTCAACATTGTCGAACAGGTCAAGCAGATCAACGCCAATGTCGAGGCCATCGTCATCGGATCGCGTGAACAGTCGACCGGCCTGAACGAGATCAACACGGCCGTTAACGCCATGGATCAGGGCACGCAGCAGAACGCCGCGATGGTCGAGCAATCGACTGCAGCAAGCCACGGCCTTGCACAGGAAGCAGCATCACTCTTCCAGTTGCTCACACGGTTCAAGCTCGATGAAGGTGCTGCTCAACACCGTCCAAGAGCTGCCAACACCGGACGTGCTTCGCCTGCTCCGCAGGCAGCTCCGGCGCGCCAGCAGCGGGCGGCATTCAATGGCAATGCGGCTCTCGACACCTCTGAATGGGAAGAATTTTAAGCCCAGCTTGGAATTCACTGAAGCGCAGCAGATAGAGAAAAGCCCCCGAATCGCGAGATCCGGGGGCCTTTTCATGCACATAATCAGGCGCCGTGAGAGTTGGCGACCGCGCGACGAGAGTGCTCTGCTGGGGCCCACCGAGCCGACGAGCGCCGAAAAAACTGCCGCTTCGCATCAATTCCCACGGTCTGTTTCTTAATAATTCGGAAAAGTATTTCTGGGAATTTCAATGTCAGATTGGTGCATGACGCGCCAAATTCTCCTTCTACTTATCCTTGAGTTGGCACACCTGTTAGATCGCTGGTGTAAGTTTGAATGCTATTTTCAACCATTATCCACGGGAACACATACAATGAGCATCAGCGACATCGTTACCTCTGACGAAAAGAACATCGTCCGGGCGCTGAAGAAATCCCTGGCCGTCATCGAATTTGACATGGCCGGCAATATTCTCGATGCCAATGATCGTTTCTGCAAGGCGCTTGGTTACGAACTATCAGAGATAAAGGGCAAACATCACCGCATATTTGTTGATCCCGCAGAAGCCGCTTCGCCAGCATACTCAGAGTTCTGGAAGAAGCTTGGGCACGGAGAGTTTGACAGTGCCCAGTACAAGCGCATTGGCAAGGGCGGCAAGGAAATCTGGATCGAAGCAAGTTACAATCCGATTTTCCGGGGAAACAAGCCATACAAGGTGGTGAAGTTTGCCACCGATGTGACCGCCCAGAAGCTTCGGTCAGCCGAAGATCACGGCAAGATAGACGCCATTTCCCGCGCACAGGCCATGATCGAGTTCAATCTCGATGGCACCATTATCACCGCCAACGAGAATTTCCTCAAGACGCTTGGCTACAGCCTTGACGACATAAAGGGCAAACATCACAGCATGTTCTGCGAAACGTCGTTCTCACAGAGTCCTGACTATGCCGCTCTCTGGAAAAAGCTCGGCGATGGAGGATTCACTTCCGGCGAATTCCTCCGTCTCGGCAAAGGCGGGCGCAACGTCCATATCCAAGCGTCCTATAACCCAATTTTTGACGCGGATGGCAAGGTTTTCAAGATCGTCAAATTCGCAACCGACGTTACACAGCGAGTGAACAATGTTCACTCTCTTTCAGACGGACTCCAGCGCTTGTCCGACGGTGATCTTACACATCAGATCGCAGACCCTTACCGGGCTGACCTCGACCCGCTGCGGGTCAATTTCAACAAGGCAATCAAGGGACTCTGCAGCGCCATGCATTCTGTCTCCGAGAACGCCAGGATGATCTCCAGCGGCTCGGAAGAAATCCGTGCATCGGCCGATGACCTTTCCAAGCGAACAGAGAGCCAGGCAGCGTCGATAGAGCAGACAGCTGCGGCGCTGGAGGAAATCACCAAGACCGTCACCTCCTCCAGCAAGCGCGCCGAGGAGGCCGGTGAGCTTGTAGCCAAGACGAAGCAGGATGCGGAAACATCGGGTGTGGTGGTCGACAAGGCCGTTGTGGCAATGGCGGAGATCGAGGCTTCCTCCAAGGCAATCACCAACATCATCGATGTCATCGATGTCATTGCATTCCAGACCAACCTGCTTGCCCTGAACGCAGGCGTGGAAGCTGCACGAGCAGGAGAAGCCGGGCGCGGCTTTGCAGTTGTGGCCCAGGAAGTGCGTGAACTCGCACAGCGAACGGCAACTGCAGCAAGGGAAATCAAGGATCTGATCACCGCCTCGGGCGAACAGGTCAAGAGCGGGGTATCGCTCGTCGGCGAAACCGGCAAGGCATTGTCCAACATTGTCGAACAGGTCAAGCAGATCAACGCCAATGTCGAGGCCATTGTCACCGGGTCTCGCGAACAGTCGACTGGCCTGAAAGAGATCAATAACGCCGTCAACGCAATGGATCAGGGCACACAGCAGAACGCAGCGATGGTCGAGGAATCAACCGCAGCAAGCCACGGCCTGGCGCAGGAAGCGGCATCACTGTTCCAACAGCTCTCAAAATTCAAGGTTGATGCCGGTGCTGCTCAACACCGCGCAAGGTCTGGCAGCAGTGATCCGACTTCGTCCGCCCCGAAGGCAGCCCCGGCGCGCCAGCAGCGAGCGGCATTCAATGGCAATGCGGCTCTCGACACCTCTGAATGGGAAGAATTCTGATACGAGCCTCCCGAATTCAAACGCTAATCAGTATGCTGAGACAGCCTCCGGATCTTGATCCGGGGGCTTTTTTGTTGCTGACGAAAATCGGCCGGTTGTCGCGGTTGCTGAACAGCCGTTTACACATGCGTGTGTATGCCAAATCAGCGCCAAAATTGTTTTACGATGAAGATCGCGACTGTTGACCGACATCAAGCGCGGCGGCTGGCGGGGGTGCTATGGAAATCCGGGAAACGGGAACTCCACATGACACCCTCCAAATCCGACATCGAAACCATTGTCAAAACAGCGGAGCGCGGCCCATCTGTCTGGCGCCGGCTGATATGGGGGCTGCTGCTGGTTGTCGCCGCGGCCGGGCTCTGGTTCTGGTGGACCTCCGGTTCACGGCAAGACCTGCCGCTTTACATCACCCAGCCGGTCGAACGCTCGGACATCATCGTTCAGGTAACGGCTACAGGCACGGTGGAGCCGACCAACAAGGTCGAGATTTCGAGCGAGCTGTCTGGCACAGTCCGTTCGGTGGAAGCGGATTTCAATGATCTGGTCAAGAAAGGGCAGATCCTGGCGCGGCTCGACACCGACAAACTGGAAGCAAATGTCGAACTCGGCCGGGCTTCTCTGAGCGCCAGCCAGGCCCGCCTGGCCGAAGCGACTGCGACCCTCAATGAAATGAACGACAATTACGAGCGTGCCCTGCAGCTTGAGCAAAAGCACGTGACCACGCTGGAAGGCCTTCTGAAAGCCAAGGCAGCCCGGGACCGGGCGGAAGCCGCACGCAAGAGTGCGGAAGCTGACATCCGGGTCTCCGAAGCCAACCTCAAGATCAACGAAGCCAACCTCACGAAAGCCTGCATCTGTTCGTCGATTGACGGGGTGGTGCTTGGCCGCAATGTCGAGGTTGGCCAGATCGTGGCGTCCTCGCTGCAGGCGCCGGTGCTGTTCACGCTTGCGGCAGATCTCAAGAACATGGAATTGCGGGTCGACATCGACGAGGCCGACATCGGCAAGGTGAAGGTCGGCAATGAGGCCAGTTTCACGGTCGAAGCCTATCAGGGGCGAACGTTCCCGGCGGCGATCTCCGCATTGCGATTTGCACCCAAGACGGTCGATGGTGTGGTGACCTATGAGGCGATCCTGTCGATCGACAACGCGGAACTTCTGTTGCGGCCCGGCATGACGGCGACTGCCGACATCAAGGTTGCCGAAATCAGGGATGCGCCGGCAATTCCCAACGCGGCGCTGAGGTTCGCGCCGCCTGCGCAGGCGGAGGAAAGCAGTGGAACCGGCCTGCTGGGAATGCTGTTCAAGAATGCGCCAAGCCGGGCACCCTCCGCGGCAGCGAGTGCCAGCGCAGACGGTCACCGCACCATCTATGTCCTCCGAAATGACGCAGCTGAGGCCGTGGATATTTTGCCGGGCGAAACCGATGGCACGAAGACAGCAATCAGTGAGGGCGATGTGGCTGTGGGCGATCTGGTGATCACAGATCTGACCGAGCAATGAGCGCCGTTGAGGCGGATACGCCAAAACCGCTGATCCAGCTTCAGGGCATCACCAAGATCTACGGAACCGGCGATGCGGAGGTCCGGGCCTTGCGCGGCATCGACATGGAGATCAAGGGCGGCGAATTTGTCGCCATCATGGGACCCAGCGGCTCCGGCAAATCGACCGCGATGAACATCCTGGGCTTTCTCGACAAGCCCACCGGCGGGCACTATTTCTTCGGCGGCGCGGAGGTCGATCACCTCAGCCGCGATCAGCTGGCGCTGCTGCGCAGAAACTTTCTCGGTTTCGTCTTCCAGGGCTACAATCTGCTGGCCCGGACATCGGCGCTGGACAATGTCGAACTGCCGCTGATCTACAAGGGCATGCCCGGAGCCAGGCGCCGCCAGCTGGCGCGCGAAGCCCTTGCCAAGGTCGGGCTGCGCGGCCGCGAGGACCACGATCCATCCCAGCTTTCAGGCGGACAGCAGCAGCGCGTGGCTATTGCGCGAGCCATCGTCACCAACCCGGATGTGATCCTGGCGGATGAACCGACGGGAAATCTGGACACAGCCCGAAGTCACGAGATCATGGATCTCTTGACCGACCTTAACCGCAAGGACGGCATCACCATCCTGATGGTCACGCATGAGACCGACATGGCCGAGTATGCTGACCGGATGGTGCATTTCCTCGACGGGCGGATTGAATCGGACAAGGCCAACGAAAAGGGTGCGCCCGATGCTCTATGAAGCGGTACGCCTCGCGCTGCAGGCCATTCTGAGAAACGTGTTCCGGTCATTTCTGACAGTTCTGGGCATCGTCATCGGTGTCGCAGCCGTCATTGCCATGGTCACCGTCGGGCAAGGCTCCACCGATCAGGTGAAGGCCGATGTCGCAACGCTTGGCACCAACCTGTTGATGATCCGGCCCGGGCAGCCATCACGAGGTCCTGGGTCTGGTGTCGGCGGCACTGCCGCAAACCTGACGATGAAGGATGTCGATGCGATTGAACAGCAAATCGCCAGCGTCGCGGTGGCAACCCCAAGCAATTCGCGCTCTATGACAGCAATCTTCGGCAATGTGAACTACACGACCACGGTAACAGGCACTGACAACCGCTACCTGACAGCGCGCGACTGGGAGATCGCAAGCGGCCGTTCGTTTTATGAGAGCGAGCAGCGAACCGGATCCTCTGCCTGCATCCTGGGCAAGACGGTGAGCGAGAAACTGTTCGGAAACGGTGATCCGCTTGGCGCCAATATCCGATTGAAGCAGATCTCCTGCCGGGTCATAGGCACGCTCGAGGTCAAGGGCGCATCAAGCTTCGGAACCGACCAGGATGACATTATCCTGATCCCGATCCGGGCGTTTCAGCGGCGGATTGCCGGCAATCAGGACGTCTCGATGATCTACGCCTCGATCCGAAAAGGGATCTCCACCGACAAGGGCAAAGCCGACATCGAAAGCCTGATGCGCGAACGCCGCCGGATCGGGCCCTTCGAGGAAGATGATTTCAATGTCTTCGACATGAAGCAGATCACCTCAATGCTGACCGGCATCACCAGCGTGCTGACCGGATTGCTCTCAGCCGTCGCCGCCGTCAGCCTTCTTGTGGGCGGCATCGGCATCATGAACATCATGCTGGTTTCGGTAACCGAACGTACCCGCGAGATCGGCATAAGGCTGGCGGTCGGGGCGACCGAAAGACAGGTGCTGCTGCAGTTTCTGGTCGAGGCCATCGTGCTGTCGCTGATCGGCGGGCTGATCGGCATTCTGCTCGGGCTGGCGTTGGGCTTGCTCGGTTCAAGACTGCTTTCGATCCCGTTTGCACCGGATGCGACAATCGTACTGGCCGCGTTTGTGTTCTCGGCGCTGGTCGGGATCGTGTTCGGCTATTTCCCTGCCCGCCGGGCAGCGCGGATGGATCCGATTGAGGCTTTGCGACATCAGTAGACGGCAGAGGCTCAGGTCAAAACCAAACCGTCGAAGCTACGCTTTCTTCTCCCAGCGGCGTTCAGGTGTCTGCTGCCAGTAGGTCAAGGCATGGCCACCCGATTTCAGCGTCTTCCACTGGCTCCGAGCGGCATCGAGCTGGCTCTGGTCATGGCCGTCAAACATCATCACCAGACGATCAACGCCATCAAGGGCGGGAATGTCCGCGCCATCGGCGACGAAGCGAACGGTGGCCCCATTGGCTGCCGTTGCGTCGACGGTCAGAAGCACTGGCTGGCGCTCTGCATGGGCTGACTGATCCCCGCCATGCGGCAGGAAACTGTCCTCTCGGTAGGTCCAAAGATGCGCATCAAGCGCCGCACAGCGCTCCTCGCTGCTAACATGCACCGACACCCGCCAGCCGCGCTCGAGGCTCTTCTCGAGCAGCGGCGGCAAGGCGTCTTCAAGCCGGGACTCTGTCAGATGGTAGAACAGCACTTCCGCCATGAAATGCGTCAGCCCTCGTAGTTGGCGCGCACCAACTCATCGAGAAGCCGGACGCCAAAACCCGATGCCCAGGACTGGTTGATGTCGGTCGATGGCGAGCCCATGGCGGTGCCGGCGATATCGAGATGCGCCCAGGGCGTATCGCCAACGAAACGCTTGAGGAACTGAGCTGCGGTGATCGATCCGGCATAGCGGCCACCGGTGTTTTTCATGTCGGCGAACTTGGAATCGATCATCTTGTCGTAGGCCGGATCGAGCGGCAGACGCCAGACCCTCTCCTGGGTTGTTTCGCCGGCCTTGCTCAAGGCCTGGGACAGATCATCATTGTTGGAGAACAGGCCCGCATGGTGCTGGCCGAGCGCCACCATCACAGCGCCGGTCAGCGTTGCGAGGTTGATCATGAATTGCGGCTTGAAGCGTTCCTGGCAGTAGGTCAGCGCATCACACAGCACCAGCCGTCCTTCGGCATCGGTGTTGATGATCTCGATGGTCTGGCCAGACATCGAGCGGACAATATCACCCGGACGCTGCGCCGCGCCATCTGGCATGTTTTCAACCAGTCCGATGATGCCGATGACATTGACCTTGGCCTTGCGGGCGGCCAGCGTGTGCATCAGGCCGGTGACGGCGGCGGCGCCGCCCATGTCGCCCTTCATGTCTTCCATGCCTGCTGCGGGCTTGATCGAGATACCGCCTGTGTCGAAAACCACGCCCTTGCCGACAAATGCCAGCGGCTTGTCCTTGGGCTTGCCGCCCTGCCACTTCATGATTGCCAGCCGTGGCGGGCGCACGGAACCGAGCGAGACGCCGAGCAGGGCTTCCATCTTGAGCTTCTTCATTTCCTTCTCGGTCAGGATCTCGACTTCGACGCCTAGTGCTTCGAGCTCCTTGGCACGGGCGGCGAACTCGACCGGGCCGAGCACGTTGGCTGGCTCATTGACCAAATCGCGCGCCAGTTTCACGCCATCAGCAATCGCCTGACGACTGACAAAGGCCTTCTTGCAGCCCGCAGCGTCTTCATGCTGGATGACGACGGTGAGTTTGCGCGAACCGTTCTCGTCCTCTTCGCCTTTCTTGGTCTTGTAGAGATCGAAGGAATAGGCGCGCATCAGCAGGCCGAGCGCCATGTCGGCCGTTGCTTCGGGCGAAGCCGAGCCACCATCACCCAGCAGCACTGTCACTTTTTCGGCCTTGCGGATCAGCGTGAACATCTTGCCGCCAACACGCATCCAGTCATGCGGGGTGAGCTTGCCCGGATCCCCTGCCCCGACCAACGCGATGCGATCCGCCGACGCCTCAACCGGCGCAATGATATCAGCGGTCGAAAACGGTTTGCCGGTAAAGCCTGAAACCTTGACCGCCTTGTCGAGCTGACCTGCAGGGTCAACGCTGCGGGCTGCGGCCGATACAGGCTCGCTGAGGGACCCCAGGGCGACAACCAGTCCTCCAGATATTTTGGCTGTTTTGGAAAAACTGATTTCAATGCTCATCGACATGACGGCTCCAATGGATTCTCGTGATTTGTATGGCTGGCGATCTTCGCGTTTTCGCGGCAGAAGGCAAGAGCGGACCGGCAGAACAGGCGGCGAATGCCTGTTTGTTCATGACGAACCGGATTTGCGTCGAAAATTGGGCACTTCGCGGCCCGCCCGCGCCACGAACCGATGGACCTTGCGCGGCATCCCGCAAACCAATATTGCTTTTTCGGTGCGCCACCGGAATAAACCATTAACTGCGTTTGTTTGCCACACATTATCCAATTTGCGATTTGATAAGGCCGGTGCATGGTTGGGGTGGTCGAACCGGGACACTAACGTGCCGAACGAATCATGGTTCTGCTCGACCTGCTCCGGAAAGGCACAATGCAGCAGATTGAAAGTTACATATTTCGCCGCATGAGTTTGCTGACTTTCTGGTCACTCTCTGCGGTGACCTTGCTTGTCATGACCACGCAGGTGCTCGTTCGCGTCAATGTGCTGACCACGACCGGGCAAGCCTTTGGTGCCTTCATGCTGCTTGCAGCGACGCTGATCCCCTCTGTGTTCTCGATCGTGGCGTCGTTTGCCTTGCTGATCGGCGTGGGTCAGGTTCTCTCGAGCATGAATTCCGACAGCGAACTGGTGGTTGTAGAAGCTGCCGGTGTGCCGCCGTCAACCGTTCTCAAGCCTGTGCTTCTGCTTTCGGCATCGATCTCGATGATGGTGCTTGTCATGAGCAATTTCGTCGAGCCGTGGTCGAACAACAAACTCTATGATGTTCTCGCCCAGGCGCAGTCAGACCTGTTTTCGGTCGCTGTGCGCTCGGGCGCATTCATGAAACTCGAGGAAGGCCTCTACGTTCAGGTCAACGAGAAACTTGCCGGCGGCCAGTTGGGCGGTATCTTCCTCTCCGACAACCGCGCAGAAGACAACGAGACCATTTATTACGCACGCAGCGGCGTTATCAGGAAATCAGAAGAGACCGACACCAATATTCTCTACCTGGTGGACGGCGAATTGCAGCAGCGGGACCTGACCAACGACCGGATCTCGATCGTCACGTTTTCATCCTATGCGCTTGATATGGCGGCCTTCGTTCCAGCCGGCGGTGCGGCTGCGCGCAGGCCCAGCGAGCAATCAACCTTCTACCTTCTGAACCCGGACAAGGAAGATTACTACTTCACCTCCGCCAAGCACGTCATAACCCAGGAACTGGTGAAGCGGTTCTCATCATGGATGTATCCCCTGGCATTTGGACTGGTGGCGTTTTCGTTTCTGGGCAAAGCACGTTCGAACCGGAATGAACAGTTCCAGAATGTCGCCCTTGTTGCCGCCATCGCGCTTGGCAGCCGGGGTTTCGGGTTCTACAGCAACGAAGCGTCCGGCATCAGTGCGACCATGGAAGTGCTGTCTTACGGGATCCCGGCGCTGATCATTCTGCTGTTCGGCTTTCTGACCCTGACCGGCAGAACCCTGACTATCCCCAAGACATGGGCGCAGTTGAACTATCGTGTGGTTGAAACCGTCACGGGGCTGGTCGAGCGGCTTCAAGGCGGACGCAGGAAACCTGATGAAGGACAGTCGACATGAATGTCCTTTTCTCCACGATATCGCGCTATTTCTTCGTTCGATATATGTCGACTTTCCTGATTTACTGCCTTGGCTTGCTGCTTGTGATCCTGTTGGTGGATTTCAACGAGACCAGCCGTCGCCTTTCCCGAGCCGAGGATTACACCGTGACGCTGGGGCTTCTGATCTCTGCCTTGCGCCTGCCAACCGTGCTGCAGTTGATAATCCCCTTTGTGGTCCTGATTGCCTCCATAGCCACACTGATGCAGCTCAACCGCAAATATGAGCTGGTGGTCACGCGAGCTGCGGGTATTTCGGCATGGCAGTTTCTGGCGCCGCTGATCATCGCCAACCTCATGATCGGCGCCGTGTCGGTCACCGGATTGAGTACACTTGCCGCCAACGCCATGCAGAAGGCCGAAGACCTTGTCGTCGAGCGCAATCTGGGCAGTCAGCGATCGACAAATGTGGCTCCATGGCTGCGACAGCGCACCAAGGATGGTGACACCGTTCTGGGCGCCCGCGCCAGTTCCGAGGGCGGCACAAAACTGTCTGGCGCCACCTTTTTCCTGTTTGATAAGGATCAGCGTATAAAAGAGCGTCTGGAAGCGGAAAGCGCTGTGCTTGGCGACGGAGTCTGGGAACTGAAGAATGTGAAGAGAATTCGCGGATCACAGCCGGTGGAACTTCTGGATTCTGCAACCGTAGCAACCAGCCTGAAAGCCGAATTCGTTGGCGAATCATTGGCTTCTCCAGAAACCGTGCCGTTTTTTGAGCTGCGTGGGAAAATTGCAACGGCCAAGTCATTCGGCCTTCCAGCGACCACTTATGAGATGCAATTCCACCGTTTGGTGGCTCTTCCGGCGCTTTTGGCAGCGATGACATTGATAGCGGCAATGGTGTCGCTCAAATTTGTTCGCTTTGGCCAGTCTTTAACGGTGATCCTGGGTGGAATCCTGGCGGGCTTCGTGCTTTATGTCGTTTCCGAGTTGATCCAGGCGTTCGCGAACGCCGGGACCATTCCGCCGGTCGTGGCGGCATGGCTTCCGGTACTGGTCGCCTCGGCATTGGGGACAACAGTGCTTCTCCACAAGGAGGATGGGTAGTGGCGGGTGTGCGCCGGTCTAGAGTTCGTGCGTATGCTGGCGTCTTGTGCGCCGGTGTGGCCTTTTGCACCATTTTTTCCTTTGCCGCGCACCAAGCTGCTGCGCAAGCGGTAACGCCGGGCAACATCAGCATTCCCGAAGATGCGAAGATGCTGCTTGCAGCCGACGAGCTGATCTACAACAACGATACGGGCGTCGTGGTCGCCAACGGTGGCGTTCAGATCGATTACGGCAATTACAAGCTGGTTGCCGACCGGGTCGAATACAATCAGCAGAGTGGCCGTATGCAGGCATTCGGCTCTGTCGAGATGATCGAGCCAAGCGGAAACCGGATTTACGCCGACAATCTCGATGTAACCGATGATTTTGCCGACGGTTTTGTCAATGCGCTCAGGATCGAGACGCCCGACAACACCCGCATTGCGGCCGAAAGTGCTGAACGCGGTGACGGTCAGACAACCTTCAACAACGGTGTCTATACCGCCTGCGAGGCATGCGAGGAAAATCCCGAACGGGCGCCATTCTGGCAGGTCAAGGCCAAGCGCGTGATCCAGAACGGCGAAACCAAGACAATCCGTCTGGAGCGGGCGACGTTCGAACTTTTCGGGATGCCGATTGCCTACCTGCCCTATCTCGAACTTCCGGATTATGATTCCAAGCGGAAGTCCGGCTTTCTCACGCCAAGCTACGTGACATCAGAGAATTTGGGCACAGGTGTTTCCGTGCCATACTATTTGGCGATTTCGCCTTACATGGATGCGACGCTGACGGGCACCGGCTATACCAACCAGGGCTTTCTTGGCGACGTCGAGTTCCGGCAGAACTTTGCCAATGGCGAACACACGCTGCGCATGGCTGGCATATCGCAGCTCAATCCTGGCGATTTTGCCCCCGGCACCTACGACGCACTCAACACACGACGCGGCATGATTGCCTCGAAAGGACAGTACCGGATCAATCCGCGCTGGACCTTCGGCTGGGACGGGATGCTGCAGACGGACAATAATTTCTCCCGAACATACGGAATATCCGGATATTCCGCTAGCACAGTCAAATCCGAAGTTTACCTGAATGGTCTGTCAAACCGCAGCCATTTCGACCTGCGTGCCTACAGGTTTGACATACAGAACGCCCAAATCAGTGATCTGACAGAAAAGCAGCAGGCCAGGGTTCACCCATCGCTGGACTACAAGCGTACATTCTCCGATCCGATAGCCGGGGGCGAGCTGTCGCTCAACGTCAACGGCTATTCGCTGTCGCGCAAGGCTGACGATATCACTACCCGCACCGGTTTTGTGGCCGCTGACCCGCTCAATGCCGACCGCTACAAGGGCTTTGCCGGCACCAATTCCCGCCTGAGCACGGAACTCGAGTGGAAGCGGACATTCACAGCGATGAACGGCGTGCGCCTGACACCCATCCTTGCTGCGCGCGGAGATGTGAATTCGGTCAATATTGACACCGCCCCGACCGACTACAACGGCACCTTCGCCGGCAACGGCACCCATACACGTGGCATGGTGACAGCCGGTGTTGAAGCGACTTATCCGGTTCTTGTTACCACTGCCGGTTCAAACCATGTGTTTGAACCCATTGCGCAGGTTTTTGTCCGCCCTGACGAACGTCTGGCCGGCGGCATTCCAAATGAAGACGCGCAGAGCTTCGTTTTCGATACGACCTCGCTGTTCGAGCGTGACAAGTTTTCAGGATTCGACAGGACCGAGGGCGGCACACGTGCCAATGTCGGCGTGCGCTATAGCGGCAGCTTTGACAATGGCCTGAAAACGCAAGCCGCTTTTGGCCAGTCGTACCATCTGGCCGGCCTCAACTCCTTCGCAACGCCGGATCTTTCCCAGGCGACACGAAACGCAGGCCTTGAAAACCGCATATCGGATTACGTCGGCATGACCGGTATGTCGTTCAACGGGTTTTCGCTCGCCGCGTCAGCCCGCTTCGACAAGGATGATTTCCGCGCTGAACGCACAGAGCTCCGCGCCGGATTCAGCAGAAACCGGGTCAGCACCTCGATGACCTACACCGAGATCAAGGCGCCGCGCCCCTTTGTTGCCGGCGACGAAGATCGTAGGGAAGTGACCGGATATGCGTCGCTCAAGGTCCACGATTACTGGCGCGTTGCAGCCTCCGCCAGCTATGATCTGGTCGACAACAAGTTCAACACGAACGCCTTCGGCCTGCTCTATGAGGACGAGTGCTTTGCTTTTGCCCTCGCCTATGAAAACACGCGCGACGATGGCAATACCACTGCACGTGACTGGAAGGTTGGCGCACGGCTCAGCTTCCGCACGCTTGGCGGCCTGGGCGCAGGCGGCGTTGAAAACCCGTTGCTGAAACCGAATTTCTAAGATCTGGGAAACCAGCAGAAGCGCCGCACCGCTAGTACGCCTCGTTTTCGCCGCATGCGAGAGGCATTTACGGGCGACTTCGGATTTGCAAAACTGGATCTTCAGATTTGACCGGACAAAAGGACTAGGAAGCATGAACTTTCCAGCGATCTTTCGCCTTACCGGCCTGCTTTTGGCAGTTGTTGTAGCGCTGCCACTGTCGCTTGCTTCGACAGGTAGCGCGCGTGCTGCCAGCGAAATCAAGATCATCGTCAACAAACAGGCGATCACAAGTGTCGATATTGCACGCAGGGTAGCGTTTCTCAGACTGCAGCGCACAAGCGGAAACCTTGCCTCCAAGGCACGGGAACAGTTGATCGAGGAAGCCCTGAAGCTTCAGGAGGCCGCCCGGATGCGTGTGCTCGCCTCCGATTCGCAGGTTGATGCTTCTTTTCAGCGTTTTGCAGATTCAAACAAGATGACCCCCAAACAGCTCACGCAGGTGCTCAATCAGGCCGGCGTGACACCCAAGCACTTCAAATCCTTTATCCGGGTTCAGATGAGCTGGCCGCAGGTCATGGGTGCAATTGGCGGCGGTGGCGGCGGCTTGTCAACGCAAGACCTCGTCACCAAAATGCTTGAGCGCGGTGACAACAACAAGGCCTCCACCACGGAATATATACTCCAGCAGATCATATTCGTGGTGCCGGCCAACAAGCGGTCCAATTCTCTCCTGAACGCGCGCAAACGGGAAGCTGAGCAATTGCGCGGCCGCATTCAGGGTTGCGACAACTCCGCCTCCATGATCACAGGCCTGCGAGACGTATCCATGCGTCAGCTAGGACGCATCATGCAGCCGCAATTGCCACTGGACTGGAAAACACAGGTCGAAAAGGCCCCTACCGGCGGCGCAACCACCACTCGGATTACCGAGCGCGGCGTCGAATTCATCATCATATGCTCAGCCAAGACCGTAACGGACGACGTGGCGGCAGAGATGGTATTCCGCTCCGAGAACGAAGAGGCGGGAGAGTCCGAGGAAGCGAAGAAATACCTCGCGGAACTGCGCAAACGCGCGGTCATCGCAAACAAGTAAGGATTTTCCTGAAATGATCGGGCACCGCCGCGCGCTGGCTTTGACCATGGGCGACCCCGCTGGAATAGGCCCGGATCTGGCTCTCGCAGCATGGAAAGACCGGGCGCAGCTTGAATTGCCGCCTTTCCTCATGATTGGGGATCCGGCGATGCTGGCCGAGAGGGCAAATCTGCTTGGTCTGGATGTGCCCCTTGTCGAGGCCACTTCCGAGGATGCCGTTGCCAAATTCGGCACTGCTCTCCCGGTTCTGCCGGTGACACTGGCCAAGCCGGCGGTAGCCGGGACGCCGGATTCCGAAAATGCCGAGGCTATCATCGAATCCATCCGGTTGGGCGTCGAGTTGACAACAGCGTCCAGGACACGTGCAGTGGTGACCAATCCCATTGCGAAGTCGGTGCTCTACGCATCCGGCTTTAGCTTTCCAGGACACACAGAGTATCTGGCACACTTGGCAAGCAAGGCAGAGGGTCACGAGCTCATGCCCGTGATGTTGCTGGTGGGCCCCAGCCTGCGCGTCGCTCCGGTTACCATCCACATTCCGCTCAGTCAGGTTCCAGAGGCGCTGACCACACGGTCGATTGTGGACACCGCACGTATTGTTGCGCGGGACCTTGCATCACGCTTTGGCGTCATGGCGCCAAGGATTGCCATTTCCGGCCTTAACCCTCATGCGGGCGAGGATGGCGCTCTGGGCAGCGAAGACGCTGAAATCATTGCTCCGGCAATCGCTCAGCTGCAAGCTGAAGGAATCCGTGTCTTCGGCCCGCTCCCGGCCGACACCATGTTCCATGCCGAAGCGCGAGCAAATTATGACGCGGCGATCTGCATGTATCATGATCAGGCACTGATCCCGGCCAAGACGCTCGGCTTTCATGATTCGGTCAATGTGACCCTGGGCCTGCCCTTTATCCGCACGTCACCCGATCATGGCACTGCGTTTTCGCTCGCAGGCAAAGGCGAGGCCCGCCATGACAGTCTGGTTGCGGCCATGAAGCTTTCGGCCAAGATGGCGAACACGGAAGCCGAAACCAAGATCCTTACCGCATTGAGCAGGGCATAATGGCCTCGACACCTGATGGCCTGCCGCCGCTGCGCGACATTGTCGCCACCCACGGGCTTGCACCGAAAAAGGCGCTCGGCCAGAATTTTCTGTTCGACCTGAACCTGACCGCTAAAATCGCCCGGTCTGCCGGGGCCCTTGACGGCTTCACCGTGTTCGAGATCGGCCCTGGCCCGGGCGGACTGACGCGTGCGCTGCTGGCGCAAGGTGCTTCGCGTGTGGTGGCGATCGAGCGGGACCCGCGCTGCCTGCCGATCCTTGCCCAGATAGCGGATCACTACCCAGGCCGGCTTGAAGTCGTGGAAGGAGACGCGTTGGAGGTGGACCTGGCGGCTCTTGCCGGCGGCGCGCCTGCCAAGATCGTTGCCAACTTGCCCTATAATGTCGGCACGCAGTTGCTGATCAACTGGCTGACGGCTGATCCGGAACACCCGTTCTGGAGTTCGATGACGCTGATGTTCCAGAAGGAAGTCGGCCAGCGGATCGTGGCAGCACCGGGGTCAAACCATTATGGTCGCCTGGGCGTACTGGCCGGCTGGCTTGCGCATAGCGAGATCCTGTTCGACGTGCCGCCGGAGGCCTTCACACCGCCGCCAAAGGTGACATCCAGCGTGGTGCAACTGGAGCCGTTGTCAAAGCGCCTGCCCTGTGATCTCGACAAGCTTGAACGCGTGACGCAGGCAGCCTTCGGTCAACGGCGCAAGATGCTGCGGCAGAGCGTCAAACCGCTTGGCGGGGAGACGCTGCTTGCCCGCGTTGGCATCGACCCGACCCGTCGCGCGGAAACCCTCAGCGTAGAAGAGTTCTGCGCACTGGCGCAGGCGCTTTAGCCCAGAGCTCAGCCTTCAAGCAGTTCCTGCACGAAATCGAACAGGCCCGGACGGCGGTCGCGGCGCAAGCGTTCGGCCTGGACGATGGCGCGCACCGCCGAATAGGCCCGATCGAGATCATCATTGACGACCACATAATCATATTCGCGCCAGTGCTCGATTTCCGAGCGGGCGTTGGCAAGCCGCTGCTCGATCACTTCGTCGGCGTCCTCAGCGCGGCGATGCAGCCGCGCACGGAGCTCTGCCATCGACGGCGGCAGGATGAAGATCGAGACCACATCGGCGCTCATCTTCTCCTGCAATTGCTCGGCGCCCTGCCAATCGATATCGAACAGCATGTCGCGGCCTTCACCCATGGCAGTCTCGGCAGCTTCGCGCGGCGTGCCGTAGCAATTGCCGTGGACTTCCGCCCATTCAAGCAGCGCCTCGGAGTCACGCATGCGCTCGAAATCACGCTTGGATTTGAAGTGGTAATGCACGCCTTCAATTTCGCTGCCGCGGCGTGGCCGCGTGGTCACACTGACAGAGAGGCTGAGACCAGTGTCGTTCTCGAGAAGATTGCGGGCAATGGTTGATTTTCCGGCCCCGGATGGGGATGAAATCACCAGCATGAGGCCGCGCCGCTTGATGCGGGCCGAGGGAAGATGGGCAGGCGGCTGGCTCATCGCTACTCCAGATTTTGAACTTGTTCGCGAAACTGGTCTATCAGCACCTTCAAATCAAGGCCGATTGCGGTGACCGGCGCCGCATTTGATTTTGAACATATCGTGTTGGTTTCGCGGTTGAACTCCTGGGCCAGGAAATCGAGCCTGCGGCCTGCGGCAGCCTCCCCGGAAATCAGCGCTTGAGCGGCATCGACATGGGCCTTCAGCCGGTCGATCTCCTCGCGCAAATCAGCCTTGGTGGCGAGCAAAGCCGCCTCCATATGCAGCCTGTCACGATCAAGCGAGGCACCGGTATCCATCAGGCTTGCGACCTGTTCGGCGAGCCTCAAGCGAATTGCCTCGGGTGAGCGCGAGGGATCTGCCTCCACAGCAAGGGTCAACTCGCCGATGCGCCTCACCTGCAAACCCAGCACCTTTGCCAGTGCTGCGCCTTCCGACAGCCGCATTGACTTGAGTTCCCCCAGCGCGCTCATGAATCCGGCAAGCACAGCCTTGCTCCGCGTTTCACGGGCTTCTGCCGACAGTTGAGGATCGCGGAATTCGAGAACGCCCTTGATGTTGAGAATGCCGTCGAGCGCCGGCTTGCGGGCATCAATACGGTCTTCCAGCCTGTTGACCAGCTCGATCACGGCATCGAGTGCGGCTTCGTTGACCACCGCCTCAACTGCGGCACTGGCGGCGCTTACCGAGAGAGAGACCTGCAGATTGCCCCGTGACAGCGCTGCAGCAACAGCCTTCCGGATCGGCTGTTCCAGCGCCTCGAAGCCTTGAGGCAGTCTGAGCCGCACATCCAGGTTCTTGCCGTTTACCGAGCGGAGTTCCCACACGAAGCGGAAGCCATCAACTTCGCCCTCATGGCGAGAAAACCCCGTCATCGACTGGATCGCCATGCCTTCAGCCCCTTTTGCCCGAGTTAAGGCACCGTCCCAGCAGGGCGGTTGCCAGTCAATTGCCCTGCGTTGACGCTTCGCCGTCTGTGGCCTGGCTTGCGGCCGCCTTTGCTGCAGCTGCCTTTTCCGCAGCAACCGCTTTCTCACGCTCGGACTCGAGCCTGCGCCATCGTGCAACATTGGAATTGTGTTCGTCCAGCGTTTCCGCGAATGCGTGCCCGCCGGTGCCGTCGGCAACGAAGTACAGATCGTTGGTCCGAGACGGATTGGCAACAGCCTCCATCGCCTCACGGCCCGGATTTGCAATCGGTGTCGGCGGCAGCCCGTCGATCACATAGGTGTTGTACGGTGTCGGCTTGTCGATATCGGACTTGTAGATCGGACGGTCGGAGGGTTTTCCGGCGCCGCCGAACAGACCATAGATGATCGTCGGGTCCGACTGCAGCCTCATGCCCTTGTTGAGACGGTTTATGAAGACGCCGGCGACGCGCGGCCGTTCGTCGGCGCGAGCGGTTTCCTTCTCGACGATGGAAGCAAGAATCACCAGCTCCTCAGGGCTCGCGAGAGGCAGGTCCGGCGAACGGCGGGACCAGACCTGTTCAAGCGCCCTCGTCTGGGCCCTTGCCATCTGCTCGATGATTTCCGCCCGGGTGGTTCCGCGGGAGTACTTGTAGGTCTCCGGCAGCAGTGCACCTTCGGGAGGCATTTCCGGAGGCAAGTCCCCTTGCAGCATCTCATCTTCCCTCAGCCGGTCAAATACCTGCTGCACGGTCTGGCCTTCTGGCACGGTGAAGGAATGGAGGATGGATTTGCCGGACTGCATCAGCTCGATAATCTCGAGCATCGATGAGCGTGCCTTGATCTCGTATTCACCGGCCTTGAGCGTATCGTCGCCGAGAATGCTCTGAGCGCCCAATGTAAAGATCCGCTGGTTGGCGATGATGCCCTGGCGCTCCAGACCGGCGGCGATCTGTTTAAGAGCAGCGCCTTCGCGCACCATGAAATCCACCGTCTGATCGAGCGGTCCGCGCCCTTCAAACTCGGTCTTGCCGTACCAGAAAACTCCGATACTGACGATCGCGACGAAAATCATCAGCGACAGAATAAAGTTGAGGAACACCACAACCTGGTTGCGGGCGCGGCGAGAGCGCTTGGGCGGTGGCGGCGCCATCTCCGGCTTCAGGGCCTGAGACGGCGAGACCGGCACGATAGGTCCGGACTGTGCATTGTTTTTGTCACCAGCGCGGCCAAAGATGCCCTTGCCTTGATTGTTGCGGTCGTTCACGAGGTCAATCTCCGCAGAAATTAGAACAGGGCCAGTGCCCGATGCAGTGTTCTTGCCGCTCAATGTGGCGAAATGCCGGATCGAGAAAGAGGCTTCTCAACCCGGCCGATTTGTCATTGATTCTGAAAGCGCTTCAGGACAAGCGATGCGTTGGTTCCGCCAAAGCCGAAAGAATTGGACAGGGCCACATCGACCTTGCGTTTGCGCGCCACCTTGGGAACAAGATCGATCTTGGTCTCGACTTCGGGATTGTCCAGATTGAGCGTCGGCGGGGCGACATTGTCGCGAATGGCGAGCGCTGAAAAGACAGCTTCCATGGCACCGGCAGCACCAAGCAGATGGCCGATCGATGACTTCGTCGACGACATCGAAATTCCCGGAGCCGCGTCGCCCACAAGCCGCTCGACAGCGCCAAGCTCAATCGTGTCGGCCATGGTCGAAGTGCCATGAGCGTTGATGTAATCGATATCGGCAGGCGTGAGGCCTGCGCGCTTGAGCGCCATCTGCATGCACCTGTAGGCGCCGTCACCATCTTCCGATGGCGCGGTGATGTGGTAGGCGTCGCCCGACAGGCCATATCCAACCACTTCAGCAATGATGTTGGCGCCGCGTGCGAGCGCGTGCTCCAGCTCTTCGAGAACCACGATGGCAGCGCCCTCGCCCATGACGAAGCCGTCACGGTCACGATCATAGGGGCGCGATGCCTTTTCGGGGGTATCGTTGTAATTCGTCGACAGCGCCTTGCAGGCGGCAAAGCCAGCCAGGCCAATCCGGCAGATGGCAGCTTCCGCGCCACCTGCTACCATAACTTCGGCATCACCCAGCCCAATCAGGCGGGCAGCGTCACCGATGGCGTGCGCCCCTGTGGAACAGGCCGTTACCACCGCATGGTTGGGTCCACGCAGGCCGTGACGGATAGAGACCTGACCCGAGATCAGATTGATCAGGCGACCGGGAATGAAGAAGGGAGACACACGGCGCGGGCCCTTGTCGCGCAAGGTATAACCGGCTTCGACGATGCCTTCGAGTCCGCCAACGCCTGAGCCGATCATCACGCCGGTGGCGATCTGGTCTTCGCGGGTTTGAGGATGCCAGCCGGCATCCTTGAGCGCCATCTCGGCTGCGGCAACGCCAAAAAGAATGAATTTATCGATCTTGCGCTGTTCCTTGGGCTCCATCCAGTCATCCGGATTGAAGGCACCCTCCACCGATGGATCCGTGGGCACGGAACAGGCTATCTGCGCGGCAATATCGCTCACTTCGAAAGTGGTAACGCGGGAAGCACCGTTCTGGCCGGCGATCAAACGAGACCAAGTGATCTCGGTACCGCATCCGAGCGGAGAAACCACACCTGTGCCGGTTATGACAACTCTGCGCATCGTCTCAAGCCCCAGTCATGTCGAAATGCAAATAAACCGGCGCAGATGCTGCGCCGGTCCTGACAACGGACATCAGGTCCGCCGGTCAACTTTAGTCCAATCAGGCCTGAGCCGAGGAAATGAACTTCACTGCGTCACCAACGGTCAGGATGGTGTCTGCAGCGTCATCAGGGATTTCGACGCCGAATTCTTCTTCGAATGCCATCACCAGCTCGACCGTATCGAGCGAATCCGCACCGAGATCGTCAATGAAGCTTGCGCCTTCGTTCACTTTTTCAGCGTCAACGCCCAGATGTTCGATGACAATTTTCTTTACGCGGTCTGCGATGTCGCTCATGTCGTATTCCTCGACCTGTTTCACATTGTTGTTGCGCTTCGTTACCTGCGCAAGCATGGGTAATCAAGCTCGTTGCGCGCTTTTTATGCGCTATGTCCGGTTCCGTCAAAGCCGAAGCTGTGGATTGCAGCATATTTTGGCCTGACAAACGGGCATGCGCCGCGCTTACAGCGGGGGCGAAGTACCATGGTTTGACAACCGGGCAAAGCCGGAAAATACGCCTCAGCATGATTCCCGTCGCCATGGTGAACCCGTAAGCCGCGCCCAAGCCGGCGCGGAGGGCGATCAAACCATCAGCATTCCGCCGTTCACATGAATGGTCTGGCCGGTAACATAGGAAGCTTCATTGGAAGACAGCCAAGTGACAGCGGATGCGATTTCAGCACCCGAGCCCATGCGGCGCATCGGAATGGCGCCCATAATGGCTTCTTTCTGCTTGTCATTGAGCTTTTCGGTCATGGCGCTCTCGATGAAGCCGGGCGCCACGCAGTTGACGGTGACATTGCGCGTGGCGATTTCCTGGGCAAGGCTTTTCGAGAAGCCGATCATGCCGGCCTTGGCGGCGCAGTAGTTGGCCTGACCGGGATTGCCGGCAACACCAACAACCGATGTGATGTTGATGATGCGGCCATGGCGGCGCTTCATCATCGGATGGGCCAGTTCGCGTGTCAGGCGGAACACGGCAGTCAGGTTGACTTCCAGGACCTGGTCCCATGCGTCGTCACTCATGCGCACGAACAGGCCATCCTTGGTGATACCGGCATTGTTGACCAGGATATCCACACCTTCGAGCTGCTCTTCGGCCTTCTTGCCAAGAGCTGACACAGCGTCGCGGTCAGACAGGTCGGCAGGAAACATCATGACGCGATCGCCGAGGTCGGCAGCCAGTGCTTCCAGTCGCTCGACGCGGGTGCCATGAAGGCCGACGGTTGCGCCGCGGCTGTGAAGCTGGCGGGCGATTGCCTCGCCGATACCACCGGATGCACCGGTGACGAGAGCCTTGCGGCCGGTCAGGTCGAACATGGAAAGTCCTTTCGGGATATTTATCATCTTTAGCCTGAATGCAGGCCGTCATGTGAAGCGCTGTCGGTTTGCCTAACTGTTGAGTGAGGCCAGAAAAGGCTCGATGTCATCAGGACCGGCAATATTCAGTCCGGTGACAGAACGATCGATGCGGCGGGCAAGCCCGGTCAGGACCTTGCCTGCGCCGATTTCCGCCAGTGTATCGACGCCATTGGCGGCAAACCAGGCAACAGTCTCGCGCCAGCGAACCTGGCCTGTGACCTGCTCCACCAGCAATCCGGCGATCTCGTCGGGATCGGAAACAGGAGCCGCGCGGACATTTGCAATGAGAGGAACCACCGGAGCCGATTTCGACACACCGGCAAGCGCTTCACGCATGGCGTCGGCGGCAGGCTGCATCAGGCTCGAATGGAAGGGAGCCGACACAGGAAGCATCAGCGCGCGCTTGGCGCCCTTGGAAGTTGCAGAGGCCGCAGCGGCCTCGACAGCGGGCTTGAGCCCGGAAATTACCAGCTGGCCGCCGCCATTGTCATTGGCGACCTGGACCGCGCCCAGCGCCCGCGCTTCTGCACAGGCGGCTTCGACATCTTCATGCTCCAGCCCGATGATGGCTGCCATCGCGCCCTCGCCTGCGGGAACCGCTGCCTGCATGGCGTTGCCGCGAATGCGCAGCAGCCGGGCGGTGTCGGAAATCGAGAACATACCGGCGGCGCAAAGTGCCGAGTATTCGCCGAGCGAGTGGCCGGCAACATAGCTCGCCGCGCTGGCAAGGTTGAGGCCGCGGGCTTCGAGTACCCGGATCAAGGCCATCGATACTGCCATCAGCGCCGGCTGGGCGTTGGCGGTGAGCGTCAGCGTCTCCTCAGGGCCTTCAAATATCACGGCCGACAGCTTCTCGCCGAGCGCCGCGTCGACCTCGTCAAAGACGGCTTTCGCTTCAGGATAAGCGGCGGCAAGATCCTTGCCCATGCCGACTGCCTGACTGCCCTGTCCCGGAAAAGTGAATGCTATGGCCATATTTCGGCTCCGATCTATGATGTCCCGTTGGCGCTTCAATTCACATTCACAGCGCCGGTGTCAAGGCTGAGGCCCTGTCGAGGGTACGCCCAGGGTCCTGATCACTGCCTGAATGTCACCGGTTTGCGAACAGGAACAGTCGCTCATCAGGTGAGCCAAAATAGTCGGGTGAAAAATATTTTCCGCCGCGATTGCAGGCATCTTGAATTTGCCATGGATGGCAATCACATCTTGCCCGTTGCGCTCAGACCCAGCAGCGCCCTTTTCGGACACACCCAGATGTCGCACTCCGCGTCACACTCCGCCCCGGCCTCCAAAACAAAATTGGTAGCCTTCCTGACCGCCATCGGCGCCATCGTTCTGATCGGCGCAGAAATCTGGCTTGCCGCGCTCGCAGCGTTGTGGGCGGCCGATGGTTTCTTTGATCTGGCCACGGTTGGCGACCTGATCGCAATCGCAGTTATTGTGCCGCCTGCGCTTTGGGCGACCTGGATGACAGCCAAGCTCGCTATTTCGGCGGAAATGAACCCCGAGAACGCTGACTGATCTGGCAGCAACACGCTGCTGCTCTATTTTACGTCAGAAATCGAAGCGTTGGGCGTTGGTCACCAGCTGGACTGGTGACCTTTGCTTTCAATCGGGTCTTTGACCGAAGGAAAAACCTTATGCTGATCAGCTTGCTGTCGCTCGCCGCAGGGCTTGCGCTGTTGACACTTGGTGCGGACTATCTGGTGCGCGGCGCGATATCGTTTGCCAACCGGCTGGGCATGCCACCACTGCTGATCGGTCTGACCGTGGTTGGCTTTGGCACATCAATGCCCGAGCTTCTGGTCTCGCTGCAGGCGGCGCTCGATGGCGCGCCCGCCATTGCCGTGGGCAACGTGGTCGGCTCCAACATCGCCAACATCCTTCTCATCCTAGGCGTCGCCGCGATCATTTCACCGATTGCCGCACGGATCCCCAATCTCAAGCGCGATATGACAATGATGCTGGCGGCAGCCGTGGTCATGCTCGGGATGGGGTATTGGGGCTTGGTCAACTTGTGGCCCGGGCTCGCCATGTTCGCTTTGCTCGTCGCCTACCTCACCTGGGTCACCTATACAGACCGCCGCAGCCTGACCTCGGAGGAAGCCGAGCTTGTGGTCAAGCTCGCGGGCTGGAAAGAAGCGCTGTTCATTTTCGGCGGGCTGGCTGGCCTGTTCGTTGGCGCCAGCCTGCTGATTGATGCGGCAACGTCCATCGCCCGAGAGTTTGGTATCTCCGAGGCCGTCATCGGACTGACGATCGTCGCCGTGGGCACCAGCCTGCCGGAACTCGCGACGTCGGTGGTTGCAGCATTCCGCCGCAACGCCGAGATTGCGCTCGGCAATGTCGTCGGCTCCAATATTTTCAACATCCTCGGCATTCTCGGTATTACCGCGGTGGTGGTTCCGGTGCCTGTCGACAGCGCGATTGCATCGTTCGACATCCCCTTTATGCTCGGCGTATCCTTGGCCCTGGTTGCCCTGATCCTGATTGCCGGAAAGATCAGCCGCGGCGCAGGCGCCATCATGCTTGCACTCTACACGGGCTATGTCGCCTGGCTGTTCTGAACCCGGTTTGCCGCAGTGAACTGACTGTTTCACCCGACAGTGGGTTGCGCCGGGAAATGTCGCCGGTATTGTGCACGCAATTTACCAGCCAAGGGATACGACGCATGAAAATGAACCGGCTCGGACGCACGGATATGATGGTCAGCGAGATCTGTCTCGGCACCATGACCTGGGGCGAACAGAACACCGAGGTAGACGCCCACGAGCAGATGGATTTTGCCCTGACACAGGGCGTAAATTTCTTCGACGCGGCGGAAATGTATCCGACCCAGCCGACACGGGCAGAAACCCAAGGCCTGACAGAAGAGTATATCGGCAGCTGGTTTCGCAAATCCGGCAAGCGCGACGAGGTGATTCTCGCCACCAAAATGGGTGGTAACGGGGTGAGCTGGATTCGTGACGGACAGGGTTTCACCCGGGCCTCGGTCATGGAAGCCGTGGACGGCAACCTGAAGCGGCTGGGCGTTGATCATATCGACCTCTACCAGCTGCACTGGCCCAACCGCGGCTCCTACCATTTCCGCAAGCACTGGACATTTGATGCCAGCACACAGGACAAGGGTGGAGCAGTTGACGACATCCGCGAGACGCTTGAAGGTCTCGGCGACGCGGTGAAGGCAGGTAAAGTCCGCGCGGTCGGACTGTCCAACGAAAGTGCCTGGGGCACGATGCAGTTCGTTCGGCTTGCCGAAGAGCATGGCCTGCCGCGCGTTGCCTCGATCCAGAACGAGTACAATCTGATCTGCCGGGTGTTCGATACGGATCTCGCCGAAGTGGCGCATCACGAGGATGTCGGATTGCTGGCGTTTTCGCCGCTTGCGGCGGGCATCCTCAGCGGCAAATACCAGGGCGGCGTGATTCCGGAAGGCTCGCGCCGGAGCAAGGTGGACAACCTCGGCGGGCGCTGGCGTCCGGAAGCCGAAGCCGCGACACAGGCCTATCTCGACGTGGCCAAAAAGCACGGACTGGATCCATCACAGATGGCGATTGCCTTCTGCATGATACGGCCGTTCATGACATCGACGATCATCGGCGCGACCACGATGGACCAGCTCAAGACAGTCATCGGGTCTCAGGACGTTACTTTGTCGGATGCGGTGCTTGAAGACATCGCCACCGCCCGCCGCGCGCATCCGCTGCCGATCTGAACGGAAATGAATGACGGGACTGCCGGACGGCAGTTCCGTCGCTGCAAAGCTTGCAGCCGCTCAACCCTGCCTGGGCGCTGGTTAGACTACATGCCATCGAGGATTTCTCTCTTGGAGATGTAAGGCTTCTCGCTCTTCTTGGCTTTGCGCGGTTTCTTGCTTTTCTTGGCCTTGTACGGCTTCGCCCTGAAGTCCCGGATTTCCTTTTCACATCCCGCAGATGTGGTGCCGCAATACAATTTCATGCCCGGTCCGACGACAACATAGACGGCAAATGTGGCATTCGGGTCGTCTTTCGGGGTAAGCTTGTAATTTGTACTGCGCGAGAGTTCGTAGACCTCGTAGGTCGTTCCACTCACTTTGATCGGCGGCAGCTCTCTTTTCTCGGCTGTCCTGACTTCATCGATAAGTCCGCCGTCCGCACATCCCTGGATCACTCCTGCAATCAGGCAAACCAAACCGATTGTTCTGATCATCTCATCCTCGCCTCTTGCCGTTGTGATACCAGATACTGGTCCACTGGCCCCGACGAGTAATCATCAGATGTGATGAGCCGCCAATAACTGGCCGACATGGTTCGAACGAACAAGAAGCGTTCAAACGGCCTGGTGAAGTTTCCGCAGAAGATCGAGCTGGCCGTTGCTGCCGGTTTTTTCCAACAGCCGCCGCATATGGGTGCGTGCCGTGTTGACCGAGATACCCGCCATTTCCGAATGGGCAACCACCGTTAGCCCCTCAACCAGGCTTTCGAGCAATCTCTGCTCTGCCGGTGAGATACCATATTTATCTGAAAACGCTTTGAAATCAGGTAATTTTTCCGCCATCAGCGATCCCAGGCGCCTGGATAGATCCAAAACGGTCTGGTCCGGAAGATGTTCAAATATCTTGTTCATCCGCGCAAGTTCGGAGGGATGGTAGTCGAGATCAAGAAGCCCGGTATCCCTGACCAGACCAGGCAACGCAGCGCGCGCCTCAAGAACTCGATCCTTGTCGCCCTGCAGTTGGCCATTCGGCAATCCATCCCGCGCGCCGGGCCGCTTTGCCACCATGTGTATTCGCGCTCCCGGACCGCTGTTTTACAAACACATCCCCACTAACTAGAGTGATTGAAATGGTTTGTAGTCGCATTGATCGAATGAACATCTTGCGGGCGATAGAATGTCACAAACTGGGATTACCGCCAATTCCGATATTCTGAGCAATCTGACAGGCTCGCGCCTGGCGATGCTGGAAGCCACTGATCTGGCCCGCCGCTACACGATAAAGGCCGGTCTTCTCGGACGCGGCCTGGAACAACTGCTCGCCCGGGCGGAGAACCGGATCATCGAGCGGATCCTGATTTCGAGGCTGAAATTCGCGCTCAGGCAGGCAGGAAGCCTTGAGGCGGCGGAGTTGCATATCTCCCAAATGCGTGGCGGCTATGAAAGTGGCGCCGTTGAAACCCTGCCCAGTTTTCTGCCCCGCGGTCTGGGCAAAGCTGAAGCCGATCGCCCGCACCAGCAGAAAGAGAACCCGGACACGCCCAAACGCAAGACCAGCAACAGGCCGATCATTCTATATGTCGCGGGTGGCGGCTTCATCATGCCGCCGTCGCGCAAACAAAAGAACATGGTTCAACGCTTCGCCGAAGCCGTCGACTGCGAGATCCTGATGGTGGCGCACAGACTTGCGCCCGAGCATCCCTTTCCCGCGGCTCCGATGGATTTTGCCGCTCATTATCTCGGGCTTCTTGAACAGGGGCACCATCCCGAAAACATCTTTCTTGCAGCAGACACCGCCGGTGCCTCGATCGTGCTCGGGGCGGTGCAGATGCTGCAGCAGGATGGGAACCGGCTGCCTGCCGGCATTGTGCTGTTTTCACCGTGGTGCGACCTGAGCCTGAGCGGCTGGTCCTACATCACGCAAAGCATGTCCTCACAAAGCCCGTTCCGGATGGAAACAGCCGCATTCTGCGCCCGGCTTTATTTGCGGGATGAGCCGGTCACCTCGCCCCTTGCCTCACCGGTCTTCGCCGACCAGGCTGGCTGGCCGCCGATCCTGATCCATACCAGTGAGAATGATCTTCACTTCGACGATGCGATCCGGATGGCTGAAAATGGCCAGAAACATGGCTGCGACGTGCGTATCAACTACTGGGACTCACCACGGCATCATCTGGAAAGACTGTCGTCGGAGGCAGCCGCTCAGTCTTTTCGTGAAGTCAACGCGTTCATCAACCGTCACTGGCGGCCCGGACCCGCCTGATGCCGTGCCAGCCGAAATGGCCGACACTGCCAGCATCGCAGTCAGGCCAGGCAATCGATCCTGTGAGATGACCTGTTTGAAAAGACGGTGATATTTTCCGACGTTGAATGCGCCACCCAAGCCAGCTCGCTGCCGATCTGAGTGAAACACTATCCAAACAAAAAGCCGCCGAGTCTTTTCCAAAACCCGGCGGCTTCTTAATGCTGGCTTTCAAGACGCGAGATTACATCCGAACCTTGCCGCTGTCTCCCATATCGGGTTTGCCAAGGCCAACAGCCGCAGCGGCCATCTTGATGGTCGAAACCACATCGTGTGGGCTATCCCAAGCTTCGGCATCTTCTGGGACCAGCTTGATGAGGCGCAGCGTCGGATCCTGTGGTCCATCCCACCATGATTTCATCATAGGCGACCACAGTTCCTCTATCTTGGTGCGATCATTCGAGACAGTTGCCGTGCCGGTGATCGAGACGTAGTCGTTTTGCGACTGATCGGCATAGGCCAGAGTGACGATCGGGAATTTTTCCAGCTGATCGTCCTTGGCGCCGTTTTCATCGGTAAAGAAGTAGATGGCGTGCTCTTCAGGCTTGGACATATGTGCCATGGGCCGGGCGCGTTGGCGGCTGCCATCCCACGTGATGAACATGCAGATGTTGATGTCCTCGATCATGTCCCAGACATGTTCCTGATTGATCTCAGTCATAGGTGCACTCCTTTTAAATAATGTCTCGGCAGTGCAACGCGGGATCGACAAATTGGTTGCGTTTTTTCATGTTCAACCGATCAAATGAGCCGGCAGCCTGACCGACGCAGAGGAACGTCCCGCACGTGAAATCAGGGTGCAGAATTCCGGGACAATCCGTACCGGCCTGGCACTGTCCATCCCTGCTTGGCCATCCAGACTTGCAATACAGCGAAAACGGCGTATAAGCGCGATTGTTCGAACACCCGGTCATCTGGCTGGTGGCTGAACGGAGGGTGCGACCTTGAAAAAGGTTCTAGGGGCAACAGCGCTCCGGCCTCCCGTGTCTCCGCTCACGACCGTCTCGATACCACGTCTTTCTTGCCCGGCCCAAATGGCCGCCAGGACAAGTCGCTGGGGCTTAGCGCCGGATCCGGGTGATGTTAAAGCAAGAAAGGCAAGTCAATCATGGCTCTTTATGAACATGTATTCCTTGCCCGGCAGGATGTCTCCAGCCAGCAGGTCGAAGCCCTCGTTGATCAGTACAAGGGCGTGATCGAAGCTAATGGCGGCAAAGTCGGGCGCATTGAGCATTGGGGCCTGAAGTCCCTTACCTACCGCATCAACAAGAACCGCAAGGCGCATTACGCGCTGATGGACATTGATGCTCCTTCGGACGCAGTGAAGGAAATGGAGCGCCAGATGCGCTTCAACGAAGACATTCTTCGCTTCATGACCGTTTCGGTTGATGCCCATGAAGAAGGCCCGTCGGCCATGCTTCAGAAGCGTGACCGTGATGACCGCCCGCGTGGCGGTGATCGTGATCGCGGTGACCGTGGAGATCGCGGTGATCGTGGCGACCGTGGCCCGCGCCGTCCGCGCGAAGACCGCGAATAGGAGAATAGACCATGGTTGATATCAATCAGATCCCGACACGCCGTCCGTTCCATCGCCGCCGCAAGACCTGCCCGTTCTCGGGTGCGAATGCGCCGAAGATCGATTACAAGGACGTTCGTCTGCTGCAGCGCTATATTTCCGAGCGTGGCAAGATCGTTCCTTCCCGCATCACGGCTGTGAGCCAGAAGAAGCAGCGCGAACTCGCCCGGGCGATCAAGCGTGCACGTTTCCTCGGCCTTCTGCCTTACGTGCTGAAGTAGGACACTTTCGGAACCCTGCCTAACCGCAGGGTTCCGTTCCCATCTCGCGAACGGGCGCGGGATATGGGTCAGAAATTCCCGGGTTGGGGTTAAAGCGCGGAATGGGTCCGCAGCTCGCCTCTAACTGCTCAAAAAGCAGGACAGCGACACATGACACAGCAAAGCACATCGCTCCTTGTGGGCCTGCTCGCCGGCATATCCGCCGCGTTATTGCTTGTCAGCGCCGGATCACCCTCCAGCCTGTCGTTCATCCTGTTTGCCGCTGCAGCCCTTCCCATCCTGATTGCAGGTCTTGGCTGGTCCAACCTCGCTTCGATCGTGGCTGTCGCATCAGCGATGGCTGTGATCGGCTTTGTCACGACACCGCAGGCAGCACTCGTCTCTGCCGTCACCACGCTGGCACCTGCCGCCTGGATCGCCCACCTTTCAAACCTGGCACGCCCTGCCGAGGAAGTCGGCGGCCCGGACGGCGCCGTCATCTGGTACCCGCTGTCCGAGATCGTCGTCAGAATCGCATTGTGCGTCTGTATCGGTCTGGTGGCTGTCGGGCTGGCCATGGGATATGGCACCGACTTCGTCAGCGAACTGGTCGACATTTTTGTCTCCAGCCTCAAGGAAAGCAACGCAGGCTACCAGCCGACGCCAGACGGCATTGCAGAGATGAAGCAGTTCTTCCTCTACGCCCTGCCCGCGATCCAGGCCGCAATGTGGGTGCTGATCCTGCTTGCCGGCTGGTATATCGCCTCGGCGATCGTACGGCTGTCAGGTCGTTCGAAACGGCCCAAGGATGACATTCCTTCACAACTGAGAATGCCGCGCACGGGCGCACTTGCGCTTGGCGCGGGCGTGGTGATGAGTTTCGTCGGTGGCGGCATCGGCCTGATCGGCTGGACCATCTGCGGCGCATTCGGCGCTTCGTTCATTGTAGCAGGCTTCGCCATCGCGCATCACCGGACCCGCGGCAAGCCGGCACGAGGGCTGGTGCTATGGGCAGCTTACCTGTCGACGATCATCTTTACGGTGCCACTCGCATTCTTTCTGTTCCTCGGGCTGTTCGACACAGCCCGTACACTCACGGGGACCGGATCCGGCCCCCAATCAAAACCCTGAAAACCTCCTCGAAAGGACATCATCATGGACGTCATTCTTCTTGAACGCATCGCCAAGCTTGGCCAGATGGGCGAAACCGTAAAGGTTCGCGATGGCTACGCCCGCAACTTCCTGCTGCCACAGGGCAAGGCGCTTCGCGCCAACGCCGCCAACAAGACCCGCTTTGAAGCCGAGCGCTCAGTGCTTGAAGCCCGCAACCTCGAGCGCAAGTCGGAAGCCGAGCAGATTGCTGAAAAGCTCAACGGCAAGACTTTCGTGGTTGTTCGCTCCGCCGGTGAAACCGGTCAGCTTTACGGTTCGGTTGCTGCGCGCGACGTAATCCAGGTGCTGGCTGACAACGGCTTCACCATCGGCCGTAACCAGGTTGACCTGAACAACCCGGTCAAGACCATTGGCCTGCACACAGTGCCGCTGGCGCTGCACGCCGAAGTCACCGTCACTGTCACCTTCAACGTTGCACGCTCGGCTGACGAAGCCGAACGCCAGCTCAAGGGCGAAGACCTGTCGTCGGCCGACGCGATCTACGGCGTTGACGAGGAAGCTGCGGCTGAAGCAGCCGAAGCCGCAGCCAACGACCCGGACTACCTTGACGAGGAAGACGGCGAAGAAAACGCCTGATACCGCCGTCACCCGACCGCATTCGTCAAGACGCCCGGGACGCCCTGTCCCGGGCGTTTTGATATGCATGCTACCGGTCAATTTGCTTTCGCCGCTCGATGCTTTGCGGTAAAACGCTCCCATGGTCGCTTCCACACCTGACATGAGCCCGCAAGCGCTTGCAGCGCTGCTTTACTTTTACGCCGAAAGCGGCGTGGGAGAATTGTGTGAAGACGCGGCGATCGACCGGTTCGACCAATCTGCGAAAATCCTTCAGTCACGCAATCAATCTAGGCCGCAACCGGGTGCTGGCGCGCCAGCCGCAGCAGGCCAAAATCCCGCCAGGAATGCTCCACCAGCGACACGCCCCGGCCTGAAGGCCGCTCCTCCACCGGTCGCACCCGCGCCGCAAGCCTCACAACTGACAATCCCCGGTGCTGCCGCTTTCGAGGATGCCCGGGCGCTTGCCGCTAGTGCCAATTCAATTGCGGAATTGCGCGAGGCGCTCAATGGCTTTACCGGCTGCAACCTGCGCCACAGCGCCAAGACGATGGTTTTTGCCGACGGCAATCCGGAAGCCGACGTGATGTTTATCGGCGAGGCACCGGGCCGCGAGGAGGATCTGCAGGGCACGCCGTTTGTCGGGCGCGCCGGGCAGTTGCTGGACCGGATGCTCGGTGCGATCGGGCTCAGCCGCGAGACTGCCTACATCACCAACATGATTCCCTGGCGACCGCCGGGCAACCGGACCCCGGCGCCGCACGAAATCGAACTCTGCCGCCCGTTCATTGAACGCCATGTCACGCTGGCCGCACCCAAGATCGTGGTGATGCTCGGAAATGTCGCAAGCAAGTCGCTGCTCGGCACCGACAAGGGCATCCTGTCGCTGCGCGGAACCTGGATGGAGTACACGGCAGGCGAGATGCTGATCCCGGCGTTGCCGACCATGCATCCGGCCTATCTGCTCAGAAACCCCGCACAGAAGCGGCTCGTCTGGGCGGACCTGTTGTCCTTGCAGGAGCGGATGGAACAGCTCAACAGCGGCTGACATCCGCTGCCGTTTCGCGCGGGAATTCGGACAAATATTTTTGCGACGTCGCAATCGAGCCTTGCCGTCGTATTCGGACATGGCAAGGGTGCATTCAGAATCGTTAATGCAATCAGGTCTGCGTGATCCGGACAAACCGGGCTATGGGCAGGCCGCGCTCCGTTGGCAGGGAGAGCCGCCATGATCCAGTCCGTTCGATCGGTGGCGTCGCTGCTGCTTTCGACCTTTTTTCTGCTGACCGCGATGGGTCTGTCAGGCTACCTGATTCCGGTCAGGGCCGTTGCCGAAGGGTGGTCGACCTTCACCATCTCGCTGATTGCGACCGGCTATGCCATTGCGTTCACTGCGAGCTGCATCATCACGCCGCGACTTGTGCTCAAGGTCGGCCACGTACGGGTATTCGGCGCGCTGACAACAATCATGGCCATGTCGTACCTGTTGCATTCCCTTGTTGTGCATCCAGCCGTGTGGGTACTGACCCGCGCAATGGCCGGCTTCGCGATCGCCGGCGGATACATGATCATCGAAAGCTGGCTCAATGAAAAGGTCAGCAACGAGAACCGCGGGGCGCTGTTTTCTGTCTACATGGTGGTCAGCATGTCGGCTGTCATGGTCGGGCAGTACATTGTCCCGCTCGGCGACCCGAGCGGCCCGGTCCTGTTCATGGTCTGCACCCTGGTCTGTTCGATGGCGGTCATGCCGACGCTGCTGTCGACCGCCCAATCGCCGCAGCCGCTGACGCAGGTCAAGTTTGATGTGCCCGCGCTTTACCGTCGCTCGCCAGCCGCCGTCATCGGCACCTTGCTCGCGGGTCTGATCGCCAGTGCCTGGGGCGGACTGGGGCCTGTCTATGCCACCCAATTGGGGCTTTCGACCGCCGAAGGCGCATCGATGCTGGCGATCGCCATGATCGGCGGCGCGATCTTCCAGTACCCGCTGGGCCGCGCATCCGACCGGATGGACCGCCGCCGGGTGATGATTTTCGCGGGTTTCATCGGCATCATCGCCTGTGCGATCACGATGGTGTTCGGCGTCGACAACAGGATCATTTTCTTTGCCGGCATGCTGTTCCTGGGAACCGTCCTGTTTCCGATCTATTCGCTCAACGTCGCACACGCCAACGACCACGCAGAACCTGATGAGTTCGTTGAAGTCTCCAGCGGATTGATGATCACTTACGGGGTGGCGACAATGATCGGTCCGCTGGTGACGGGCGCTGCGATGGACTGGTTCGGACCGCATGCCCTGTTTGCGGTGATCGCGATCTGTTTTGCCGCCTATTCCGGTCATGCGGCCTGGCGCATCAGCCGCCGTGAACAGCCGTCGGAGGAAATGCGTTCAGACTTCCTGCCGATGGCGGCAATGCCCGATCTCACTCCGCAATCGGCGGAACTCGACCCGCGCTCCGACCCTGCCTACGGCGAACAGAGCATCGAGGATGAAGAAGAGCCAATCGCATCTTAGCGGAACGATTGGTTCCCAAACCCGCGCCCTCAAGACACAAGCGCATTCAGCCCTGAGGCGTGACCAGCTTGCGCTGGGCCTTGCGCTCCAGACCCAGCGCGTGCTCGCGCAAGATGACGAAAATGCCAGCGCCGACCACGATTGCGGTGCCGGTGAGCATGGTCCAAGTGGGAGCATCGCCGAAAATGAAATAGCCGATAAGGATGCCCAGCACGATCGAGGTGTATTCGAACGGCGCGATCGTCGACACGTCGGCATGACGGTAGCTCTGTGTGAGCAGGATCTGTCCCAAGCCGCCACAAAACCCGGCCAGCGCCATGAGGCCGAGGGTTTGCCAATCCGGCATGATCCAGCCGAACGGCAGCGAGGCGAGCGAAAGAACGGTAGCTGTCAGCGAAAAATAGAGAACAATCGTGGGCGTTTTTTCCGTCAGTACCAGCTTGCGGACCAGGATCATTGCGGTGGCGCCAAGCGTGGCGGAAACCAGTACAGCCGCCGCGCCAAGCGCTTCACTCGATCCGAAGCCCTCGCCAAACAGGCTCAACCTTGGCCAGGTGATGATCATGACGCCACCCAACCCCACGGCCACGGCTGACCACCTGAAGATGCGAACCTTTTCACCCAGGAAAAGCGCTGCAAACACAACCGTCAACAATGGCGTTGCATAGCCGATGGCAATCGCGTCCGGCAGAGGCAGCCGCATGATGCCGTAGAACGACAGGGACATGGCGGTGACGCCGACCAGACCACGCCTGACATGCGAGAGTGGATTTTCCGTTCGCCACGCCGTGTGCAACTGGCCGCGAAGCGCCAGAAATATCAGGATTGGAATGATCGCAAAGGCCGAGCGAAAGAACACAATCTGGCCAGCAGGCATGCCTTCTCCCGAAGCCTTTATCAGCGTCGACATGGTGACGAACACGGTGACAGAGGTGACCTTGAGCATGATCCCGATCATCGGCGATCCGTTTTGACCTATCGGAGATTGCGGCAAGGCGGCTTGTTCGGGAGCGGTGTGCGGGCGTTCGGTCACCTGTCTTCTTTCGTATTCGGAATTGCAGAAACCGGAATTTCCGGGTTCAGGATTCAATCATCAGGCGACATTGCCGAAAAACTTGGCATCAAGCTTGGCTGACCATAACGCGATCACCAGTGACCGTCCGATCAAAAAAACTGATGATCCCCCCACCTTGCGCTGATGACCCGTTGCTCGAGTTTCAGCCGTTCAGCGCTTCCCAGACGCGCTGCGGCGTGGCCGGCATCTCGATTTCCCGCACGCCGCGAGCCCGATAGAGCGCGTCAACAAGCGCGTTCATCGCTGCAGGACATGCCCCGATCGTACCCGCTTCGCCTGCGCCCTTGATCCCCATCGCATTTGTGGTCGAGGGAACGTTGCGGGTCTCGAAATCAAAGAACGGCATATCCTCGGCCCGCGGCACGGCATAGTCCATGAAGCTCGCGGTCAGCAACTGGCCGTCGTCCGAATAGACAACACCTTCGCTCAGGCACTGCGCGACCCCCTGAACAACACCGCCATGGATCTGGCCAAGCAGCAGAACCGGGTTCACCGTCATGCCAAAATCGTCAACGATGGTGTAGCGCGCGATTTCAACCTTACCCGTGTCGGGATCGATCTCGATTTCGCAGACATGGGTCCCGTTGGGATAGGTGGCCTCGTTCTGCACGACATCTGCAAGTCCGGTGCGGTCTTCGTCCGACTTGGCGGCCCTGGCCATATCTGCGTAACTGATGACGCGGTCGGTGCCGACGATGCGGGCCGAGCCGTCAACCAGTTCGATATCGGCGGCTGAGGCTTCAAGTTCATCAGCGGCGAGCTTCTTCATCTTCTCAGCCAGCACCTTGGAAGCAGCCGACACCGATACGCCACCCAGCGGGATCGAGCGCGAGCCACCGGTGCCGCCGCCCTTGGCGAGCTCGGCGGTATCACCCTGCCGCACCGTAATCTTCTCGAAATCGATGCCGATCTGGTCGGCGACAAACTGGCTGTAGGCGGTGGCGTGGCCCTGGCCGTTGGTTTGGGTGCCAATGTAAAGGGTTATCCCGCCATCAGGATCAAGCGTCAGCTTGGCGGGTTCAGATCCTGCGAAGGCGCAGGCCTCGATATAGACCGCGGTGCCCAGTCCGCGCAGCTTGCCGCGCGTTTCAGCTTCCTTTGCCCGTTCAGGAAAGCCGTCCGCGTCGGCCTTTTCAAGTGCGCGGGTCATGTGGCCATCGAACTCGCCGACATCATAGTTGCGCCCGCCGGGCGTGAGGTAGGGGAACTGTTCCGGGCGGATGAAGTTTTTCCGACGCAGTTCTGCCACCGGCATCTCAATTTCGCGTGCGGCAGCATCAATCAGCCGTTCGATCAGGAACGCCGCTTCCGGCCGGCCGGCGCCGCGGTAGGCATCAACCGGCGTGGTATGGGTGTAGACGCCGCGGAGTTTGAAATCGAGATTCTGGATGTCATAGACGCCGGTGGCCATGGTGCCACCGAAGGTCGGAACGAAGGGGCCGAACTGGCTGAGATAACCGCCCATATTGGCGAGAATATCGATCTTCAGCCCGGTAATCCGGCCATCCTTTTGCATCGCCAGCGATGCCGTGACGACATGGTCGCGGCCATGGGCGTCAGCAAGGAAGTGCTCGGTGCGATCGGCCACCCATTTGACCGGGCGACCGAGCTGGCGCGCAGCTTCAAGTGACAGCGGATATTCCCGGTAGTTGAAGACCTTGGTTCCGAAGCCGCCGCCAACGTCCCGCGTAACCACCCGGAAGTCCTCGAGGTTCATCTTGAACACATCATTTGCGAGCGTCCGGCGAATGGAGTGAACGCCCTGGGAGCCGAGCGTCAGCGTGAACTTCTTCGCCTTGTCGTCCCACTCAGCCAGACAAGCGCGTGTTTCCATGTAGTTGGAGACAAGCCGGTTGTTGATGAAATTGATGGTGGTCACATGATCGGCGTCAGCGAAAGCCTGATCGGTCTTGCCGATATCGCCAATACGATAGAGGTAGGCCTGATTGGTCTCGAGATCCGGCCAGACCAATGGGCTGCCCTCATCGAGGGCCGTCGCCAGAACGGTATGGGCGTCCTCAATGCTCCAGTCGATGTCTATGAGTTCCGAGGCTTCCTGAGCCTGGGCAAGCGTGTCGGCAACAATGAAGGCCACGGCGTCGCCGACGTGACGGACTTCGCCGTCGCACAACAAAGGGATATGTTTCTGGGCATGAGGAGTCCCGTCGGGCTGCTTGACAGTCGCCAGATTGGTGACCGGACCGAGGTGAGCCACATCGCTCGCCGTCAGGATCAGATGCACACCCTCATGGCCGCGGGCCGCGTCCAGATCATTGAAGACAAACCGCGCAGCAGCGTAGGCGGAGCGCAAAACGTAACCGCGCAATTCCCCTTCGGCCCGGATATCATCGGTGAAGGATCCCTCGCCCATGACCAGCTTCCGGTCTTCCTTGCGCAGCGCGGATGCGCCCACGCCAAATTTAGGTGTCGCGATGTTCATGGCAGGTCCCGGTGATGGATTGGATTTGCTTATCGCAGATGAGATTCTCCATCTATATTTAGTCGGGGTGGCCAGAATGTCGAGTGCCGGTTTCCCAAAGATCTGCGCCTCATCAGCATGGCGCACGCGTGCACCTGCCCTGTTCGTCCGGCTGCTCGCACATGTCTGAGTGACAGCTTACGGCAATTGATCTTGTCCTGCACCAAGGCTAACCCCACCACCGTGTGCGCCAATCGAAACTTTCCTGAGTGCCATTGAAGCAAACGCGCCCCGATTCAGGTTGACAGCCTGATTTCCCAATCCATTAGAACAAGCTTGCCGAATATTATAATAATCAAAAAAACATCATCATTTTTGAAAGTCCCGATTGCAGCTCGATCAGACCCCGACATCGGCCGGATAGTTAAAAACCGGAAAATAGGGCCAATAATAGTCAAATTATCGATGTTTTCGACCTTAAACACGGAAACTCTTCATCCGCTGCAACACCTTGGCACGATTGCCTTCCCGTCGATTGATGCGGGGGTATCTTAACCCGATGTCAGGATCCGCCATGATAGCGTCCCGTCCCATAATGGGAAACTGCGGGACACAAATCATATGCGGACTGAAACAGGACAAGTCTACAAGCTCAAGGATTACAGGCCCACCAACTTCGTGGTGGAGCGCATCGATCTTACCTTCGAGCTTGACCCAAAGGAGACGAAAATCGTCTCCCGCGTGATCCTGCATCGCCGCGAAGGCGTCGCCCCAGACGCTGCACTGGTGTTTGACGGAGACGAACTCACTCTCGACAGCCTGCAGCTGGACGGCAACGAAATCGAGCCATCGCTCTATGATGTCACGCCGGAAACCCTGACCATCCGTGGACTGCCCGAAAGCGAACCGTTCGAGGTCACCGTCAACACGACAATTTCGCCCGAAGCCAATACCAAGCTGATGGGGCTTTACCGCACCAATGGCGCCTACTGCACCCAGTGCGAGGCGGAAGGCTTTCGACGCATAACCTATTTCTACGACAGACCGGATGTCCTGGCGGTCTATACAGTCACCATCATTGCCGCCAAGGATGACGTCAAGCAGCTCCTGTCAAACGGCAACTTCCTCGGAGGCGGCAATTATGACGAAGGCCGCCATTTCGCAGCCTGGTTCGATCCGCACCCCAAACCGTCCTACCTGTTCGCACTGGTGGGCGCTGATCTCGGCCTGGTCGAGGACACATTCACCACCATGAGCGACCGCGAAGTGGCACTCAAGATCTATGTCGAACATGGCAAGGAAGGCCGTGCCGGCTACGCCATGGATGCGCTCAAGCGCTCGATGAAGTGGGATGAAGAAAAATTCGGTCGCGAATACGATCTCGACATCTTCCAGATTGTCGCAGTGTCGGATTTCAACATGGGCGCCATGGAAAACAAGGGGCTCAATGTCTTCAACGACAAGTATGTGCTGGCTGATCCCGAAACAGCGACAGACGCTGACTACGCCAACATCGAAGCCATCATTGCGCATGAATATTTCCATAACTGGACCGGCAACCGCATCACCTGCCGTGACTGGTTTCAGCTGTGCCTGAAGGAAGGTCTTACGGTTTACCGCGATCACGCATTTTCCGCAGACCAGCGGTCCGCCGCAGTCAAGCGTATTGCCGAGATCCGGTTGCTCAAGGCGCACCAGTTTCCCGAGGACGCGGGTCCCCTGGCGCACCCGGTACGCCCTGAATCCTATAAGGAAATCAATAATTTCTACACGGCCACGGTGTATGAGAAAGGCTCTGAAGTGGTGCGTATGATCCGTACCATTCTTGGCGCAGATGATTTCCGCAAGGGCATGGACCTCTACTTTGAACGGCATGATGGCGACGCCGCTACAATCGAGGACTTTCTCGCCTGCTTCGCTGAGGCCAGCGGTCGCGATCTCAAGCAGTTCGCATTGTGGTACAGTCAGGCAGGAACGCCATCGGTATCGGTTTCCACCGATTGGAACGAAGCAGCAGGAACCTTCGAGGTTACGCTTGAGCAGTCACTGGCGCCAACGCCGGATCAATCCCGCAAGGCGTTGATGCACATTCCGCTGGCCTATGGCCTGATCCTGCCGGACGGCGCGGAATTTGACGGCCAGCCCGATGCAGGCGACGCCGAAGGCGGCGTGTTTCATCTGACAAAACGCAAGCAAACCTTCACCTTTTCCAATGTCCCCGGCCGGCCGGTGCTGTCGATCAACCGCAGCTTCTCTGCCCCGGTCAACATCGCCATGGAACAAAGTGCTGCTGATCTGGCCCACATTGCGCGCCATGACAGCGACGGCGTGTCGCGCTGGCAGGCACTCAATGAACAGGCCATGCGGCATCTGGTGGCCGTTTCAAAACTGGCACGCGACGGGCGCAACCTGTCTTCGGCCAAGGAACTTGCCGAGATACTCATAGCCACGGCAGCTGATGAAAGCCTGGAACCGGCGTTTCGCGCCCAGGCGCTGGCACTGCCGGCGGAAAGCGATATCGCCCGCGAGATCGGCTCCAACATAGACCCGGACGCAATCCATACAGCGCGCGAAGCCGTGCTGTCGGAAGTTGCAAAGTCCGGCTTGGACGTCTTTACAAAGCTGGCCGACGGCGCGCCAACGGGCACATACAGCCCCAACGCGACCGATGCCGGTTTGCGGGCCCTTGCCGGCGCCGCCATTGCCTATGCCTCGATCGCCGAGGGGCAGCCTGCCCGCGCAAAGGCAGCTTACGACAAGAGCGACAATATGACGGTGATGTCGCAGGCGTTGCAGATTCTGGCTCATCAGTTCCCGGGCTCGAGCGAGACCGCTGACGCACTCGGCAACTTCAAGGCACGGTTTGCCACCGATCCTCTGGCGCTCGACAAATGGTACTCGATCCAGGCCATGGCACCTGGTTCGGACTCCGGTGTGCGGGTTGAAGAACTGCTCAACAGTTCGGACTTCGACCGAACCAACCCAAATCGCATCAGGGCGTTGATCGGCGCGTTCTCGGCCGGAAACCCGACCGGGTTCAATGCCGCAGATGGCACCGGTTACCGGATGCTGGCGCGTGAAGTGGTCGATATCGACAAGCGCAACCCGCAACTGGCCGCCCGCCTGCTGACCGCCATGCGGTCCTGGCGGTCACTGGAAGCCGGACGCCAGGAACTGGCCCGTCAGGCCCTCGTGTCGATTCGCGAAGCCGGAGAACTATCGCCTGATGTCGGCGATATCGTCGACCGGATGCTGGCTAACTGACGACCAGCCCCCTCGCCTGATTGAGAAGCTCATGTCTCGCCGCTGCCTTGGCACGACGAGGTATGAGCTTTTTATCATTTAGGTATATGATTTCTGAGCGCGGGGTTATGCAGCCTATGATTACCCCCAATGACTGCCGACTCGAATCCGATAAAAGATGTGCAAATTCAGAACCTTAAAGATTGGTTACTTTTTGCACTGGACAAGGCGAATCACCTTTGATTCATTAGGGTAGATTCGGAGATGCGGTAGTCCGGATCCTAACGGGGATATACAACAACTATGACGGATGCGCAGCACATACCTGCGGCCGAACGGCCGAATCATGCTCGCAAGGCTGATGCGAAGCGTGCGCCCAACGCCGGTATGTCTGGCCACGCCAAATTGTTTGCGCAGCCTGCTTATGAGCGCCTGATTGGGGCCGAGCCCTTTCTCAAGCGCCTCATTCCGGTGCTGATCGTCTGCTTCCTGGTCGTGGTCGCAGCGGCAAGATATCTCAATATAAGCGACAACCGGGACCGGCTGCTGATTGCGGCGGAACATGTAACCGCGCTGTCGCTGGCTGCGACACATGCAACCCTTTCGGCTGACCTGGCGCCGATCAAGCAATCCTTGCGGTGGGACACGGAAGCGCGGCTCAATCGCGTCATCAGCGTCATGCCGAACACTGGTGGCCGCTTCCTGCTGGTGCTGAACGCTGATGGCCGCGCGTTTGCCGCAACCGCAGGCGGGTATGATCTTGTTGGCAGGCAGATCTCGACGCTGATGCCGGAATTCTCGCCATTGCGGATGTTCGGGGACCGGGCGGGGGTGCAGGAGATCGATTTGAACAGCGAGCCGGTTCTGGCGGCGATGTCGTTCCTGCCTGACGGCGCAGGTTCGATCCTGTCGGTGACGCCGATTGCCGAAATCAACGATGCCTGGCGGCAATCGATTTCGGTCAATGTCACGCTGTTTATCGCTACATCCTCCATTCTGCTCGTCATTCTCTATGCCTATTTCAGCCAGGCCGGCAGGGCGCAGGAAGCCGATGACATCTACCTGGAGAGCCATCGGCGGGTCGACATGGCACTGTCGCGCGGGCGCTGCGGCTTGTGGGACTGGGATATGGCGCGGGGCCGGGTCTACTGGTCACGTTCAATGTACGAAATCCTGGGCCTGAAGCCGCGCGACAGCGTGATATCGTTTGGCGAGGCCTCGCATCTGATCCATCCCGATGATGGTGATCTCTACGAGATTGCCCAGAAGGTAGCGAGCGGCGACATCAAGCAGGTCGACCATCTGTTTCGCATGCGCCATGTCGACGGACACTATCTGTGGATGCGGGCGCGGGCACAGGTTGTCGATCCGACTTCGGCACAGACCCACCTGATCGGCATCGCCATGGATGTCACCGAGCAACATCGCCTGCAGCAACGCACCGTGGAAGCCGACCAGCGCCTGTTCGACGCAATCGAGAGCACGTCAGAAGCTTTCGTGTTGTGGGACCGCGACGACCGGCTGGTATTGTGGAACAAGCATTATCAGGAAATTCATGGCCTGCCGGCAGACAGTCTGGCGCCGGGAACGCCACGCTCGATCGTTGAAGCGGCTGCCACGCGCCCGGTGGTGGAACGGCGTCTGGCTGTCCCCTGCTCCAAGGGGCTTGCGCAAACCTACGAAGTGCAGCTCGGCGACGGACGCTGGCTTCAGATCAACGAGCGCCAGACGCGGGATGGTGGGCAGGTTTCGGTTGGAACCGACATCACGCCGCTCAAGCGCAATCAGGAACGGCTGCGCGAAAGCGAAAAGCGGCTGATGGCAACCATTGGCGACCTCACCTCCTCCCAGGCCGAACTCAAGCGCAAGGCAGCTGAACTTTCCGAGCTCAACCAGGATTACCAGGTCGAAAAGGAACGCGCGGAAGCAGGCAGCAAGGCCAAGTCCGAGTTCCTGGCCAATATGAGCCATGAACTCAGAACCCCGCTCAATGCCATCATCGGCTTTTCCGAGGTGCTGCAGGCGCGCATGTTCGGCCCACTCGGATCTGACAAATATTCGGAATATGCCGACGACATCCACAATTCGGGCATCCACCTGCTGACGGTCATCAACGACATACTCGACATGGCAAAAATCGAGGCCGGGCATATGCGGATGGATTGCGAGCAAGTGGACATGGCGCCACTGCTCGATGAGGCGCTGCGGCTGGTTGCCTTCCAGGCCGATAGCAAGGGGATCGAAGTTCAGCAGAAGATTTCCAAGCGGCTGTCGATGAACGCCGATCGCCGGGCGATGAAACAGATCCTGCTAAACCTGCTGTCAAACGCTGTGAAATTCACCGAACCAGGTGGCCGTATCCTGGTGCGCGCACGCAAGACTTCCCGTGCAGTGACATTGACCATCGAGGATACAGGCATCGGCATACCAAAGGCCCTGTTGAGCCGCATCGGTCAGCCATTTGAACAGGTGCAGAACCAGTTCTCCAAATCGACCGGCGGTTCCGGTCTCGGCCTCGCCATCTCGCGCAGCCTGGCCGAATTGCATGGCGGAGCGATGAAGGTGAGATCAGTTGAAGGCGTCGGAACAATCGTCAGTGTCCGTATACCGATTGAATGCCCGAAGACGGAAGACTGCGACGAGTCCGCCTGACATGCGTGGCACGTTGCCGTCACGCGCCACTGGTTTCATATCGGATCACAAGCACTGGCGATTGGTTCGGTCGTTCAACCCCTGTCGTGAATCAGGCCGTGTATGAATTCGAGCTTGGCGAAGATCGTGTCCGAGAGGACGAAGGGATAGAAGTCGCTCAGGCCGATGGACCGGTTCATGGCGTTCATGGCAACGGTCAGCGGCACCCACGCCTCCATGAGCGGCTTGAACTCAGCTGCGCCGTAAGGACCTGCATCCGACCAGCCGCCCGGCGTACGATTTACCCCTGCATCCGGCGTGTGCCCGTCAAGCCCGTACCATCCGGCTGTCTCCAGACCATCGACAATGTGGAAATAGTGCGCCCAGGTTTCGGCGAAATCCTCCCATGAATGTGCGCAGGCATAGGAACTGACATAGTACGCCTCCCAGCCTGAAGGTGCTCCATTTTCATAGTGACGTTTGAGCGCTTCGCCATAGTCCTCGCGCTCATCGCCGAAGATGGCCCGGTAGGGTTCGAGCTTCGACGAATTGTAGACCAGATGGTCCCAATAATAGTGGCCGACCTCATGGCGGAAGTGACCGATCAATGTCCGGTACGGCTCGCCCATGGCCTTGCGGTATTTTTCGCGGGTGGGGTCGTCGGCTTCTGCGACGTTGATGGTGATCAGGCCATGCTCGTGACCAGTCAGCACGCGTTTGGTCTTGCCATCGGCTGACAGCGTGTCGGCCTTGAACTCAAAGCGCAATGCCGTGTCAGGCTGACCAGCAAGATCGCCGACGCCAAGCCGGAATTTTTCGATCGAATAAAACAGCCGCCGCTTGGCTTCCTCAAGGGCCGCCCAATGGTCGCGGTTCTCTGTCGACGACAGATCCGGAATGACCAGCGTGTGCCGGCAACTCAGGCAATGCTCGTCTTCATCATCATTTTCGACCAGCCAGTTGCAGTAAATCTGCTGCCGGTTGGCGCAAGCCTTGTATTCCGTCGCGCCATCGTGCCACTTCAGATCATCCGCACCTGTGTAGAACATCTGGTCCCACGCCGGCACATAGCCCAGACGCGAATGGCAATTGACGCATTCGCTGTTGCGAAAATGCACTTCGTTGGAACAGTTGGGACAAGCATATCGGCGCATGGTTCATATCCATCGGCATGTTGGTGGTGGCCGTCACCGGCTATTGTAGCAAGGTCGCGTCTGATTGGGGCAGTTGTTTTCGGTTTGCGGTTTCAAAACCCAAGGTTCTGAAACACCTTTCGGTCCGCCTGAACGCTTGAAAATGGCAAATGTTCCGCTTCAGGCTCAGGCAAATGACGCTCTGCCGGAAATAAGATGCAGAACCGGCGCCTGCTTGATTGCAGACGCCGGTTCGATTGTTTGTAATTACTGCCTGGTTTCAGGCTTCAGGCCGCATGGCGGCGCTGTTGTCCGCCACCAGGCTGTGGCAGACGGAAGTTGCGCAGCATCGTATCGAGCTGAGCACTTTCCTGCGTCAGCGTCATGCTTGCAGCACTGGTCTCTTCCACCATGGCCGCGTTCTGCTGGGTCATCTGGTCCATCTGGTTGACAGCAGTGTTGACCTCGGCGAGCGCATTGGCCTGTTCCTTCGCTGCTGTTGCAATCGAGTTGACCTGTTCATTGACCTGAGTGACGAATTTCTCGATTTCCGAGAGAGCGTCGCCGGTCGACTGGACAAGTGCCACGCCGTTCTGAACCTCGTTGGCGGAGCTGGAAATCAACACCTTGATTTCCTGAGCAGCCGTTGCGGACCGCTGAGCCAGTTCGCGAACCTCCTGTGCGACGACCGCAAAGCCGCGTCCCGCCTCCCCGGCGCGTGCGGCTTCAACTCCTGCGTTGAGCGCGAGCAGATTGGTCTGGAAGGCAATCTCATCGATTACGACGATGATTTTCCCAATGCGGTCGGATTCATCCTTGATGCGGGTCATCGCCGAAATTGCTTCAGCAACGATCTTGCCCGATTTGTCCGTGCTCTGGCGGGTTTCGCCGACCATCCGGTTTGCCTCGGTGGCCCTCTCGGACGAATTGCGCACGGTGGATGTGATTTCATCAAGTGCGGCTGCGGTTTCCTCAAGCGAAGCTGCCTGCTGTTCTGTCCGGAGCGACAGGTTGTTGGCGGCTTCGGAAATCCCGTCGGCGCTGGAACTGACCACATCGGTGGACTGTGCAATGGCGCTGATGACATCACCAAGCGCGGCAACAGCCCGATTGAAGTCGTCCCTGAGTTTCGCATATTCCGGCGCGATGTTGTCGATCTGAACCGTCAGGTCGCCGCTTGCCAGCTTCTCAAGCGCACCGCCAAGCTTGGTCATGACATCGGACTGTGACTGGCTGATGTTTTCCTGACGACGGACACCGTCTTCACGCTCGGCATCGAGCTGCTGCTGCTGCTCGGCTTCGCGCACCCGCATCTGGGCACGTTCCCGCACCGAGTCGCGCAACACCAGCACCGAGGCCGCCATCTCGCCCACTTCATCCTTGCGAGCGGCCTCAGGAACATCACCGCTGACATCCTCGCGGGCAATATCCTGCATGGTCGCATTCAGGCTCCGGATCGGGTTGATGACGCTGCGAACCGTAGCATAGGCCATCAGCAGGATCGCCAGAGCGCCGAGGCCAAGGATAACCGCCGTATTCATTGCATTCTTGGCAAACAGCGCAGCAAGATCATCTCCGTACACGCCGGTGCCGACGATCCAGCCCCATGGCGCAAAACCCTCGACGTGAGAGTACTTGAGCACTGGCTCTTCAGCACCGGGCTTGGGCCAATAGTAATCGACATAGCCTTCGCCATCGGCCTTTACGACCTTGATGAATTCCTGGAAAAAGTATTTCCCTGTCGGATCCTTCAGACCTGCCAGATCAGTACCCTCAAGCGCGGGCTTGATCGGATGCATGACCATGAAGTTCGACATGTCATTGATCCAGAAATAGCCGCTGTCTTCGTAGCGCATCGGGCGGACCGCCTCCAGCGCGCGAGACTGGGCCTCTTCGCGGGACAAGGCACCGGAAGTCTCCAGCTCGTAATAGTGCTGAAGCATGGCAATAACGCTCTCATCGAGTGCGTTGAGTTTGGCTTTGCGCTCCATCACCATAGCATTGTGCGAGTCGTAAAGCTTGTAGACAGCCGCAGCGGTAAATACCGTCAGAGCCAATCCTACGAGGAAATACAATCGCGCCGAGATCTTGAAATTCTTCATCATTTTGTTGAACTGTGCCCCAATTGATCCATGACATTGTTGGCTACGATTCGCAAAATGGTCTTAATTTTAGATAAACATGAACTTCTCAATGCTGCGGCGCATCAACATAAGTGCAACACAGCGTGCCGAACGATGCGACATGGCTGTTTGCAGATGAAAAATTGGGCGTTCAGACGGCAAATTGTGCACTTAATGTCTAAACGACATACAGTGATGAACGTTGGCAGAAGCTAGAATACTGGCAAGGATTGAACAGTCCGTCCCAAGTGAGCGTGGCCACCTGACCGCAAGAATCCGCTCGTCGCGTTCAATCCTGCCGATTGTCAGCCTGTCACCTTCTTGAAAATAGCCCGGATACGTTTCGAGCTGGCCTTGAAGTCAGCCTCCAGACTCGCCAGGTCCGGCGCTTCCCCGGCGCGTATGACGAGATCAATCAATCCGGCCGGCGCTTGCTTTGGCACGAAATCGCCCTCTGCACAGAGGCGAACGATCTGGGCATGTCCGCTCCACAGAGCCAGCGCCTGGCGCAAACTCTCCGTTACCTCTTCGCCAAGCGCATCCGGACCGAGCGTTTTCAACGTCGCATCAGTGCTGGTGCATTCGTTGTGGTCGACGCTCAGGGTGGTTTGATCGGGATCAGTTCCAATGAGCAGTCCCGCAGCCTCATCATCTTCCGGCGCGGGCAGCCAGCCGTCGGCGCGGGCCATGAGCGAGAGAAACTGGGCGATGAATTCGATGTCGATCAGCCCGCCCGGAATGAGTTTGACGTCCCAGACGTCACGTGGCGGTTTTTCCTGCTCGATCAGCGCGCGCATCTCCGTCAGATCATCAAGCAGCTTGGTCCGGTCGCGTGGCCTCGCCAGAACTTCATCGATCAGGTCGCGGGCTTCTCTGCACAGGCTCGGCTCGCCGGCCAGGGCGCGTGCACGGATGAGTGCCATATGCTCCCAGGTCCAGGCTTCCTCGGCCTGATATTTTGAAAACGCCCTGATCGAGGTTGCCACCGGCCCCTTGTTTCCCGATGGCCGAAGCCTGAGATCGACTTCGTACAGGATGCCTTCGGCCGTGGGCGCCGAAAGTGCTGTGACCAGACGCTGGGTCATGCGGGTGTAGTAGCGCACCGGATCAAGCGGTTTGGGTCCGTCGGATTCATCGGCATCCGGATCATGGTCGTAGAGCAGGATGATATCTATATCGGATCCGGCGGTCAGCTCATAACTACCGAGTTTGCCCATGCCGAGCACGGCGACACGTCCACCGGCAACCCGACCGTGAGCTTCCTCCATGCCTTCCCGCACAGCCTCAAGGGCTGCGGCGATGATCAGGTCAGCCAGATGGGAGAAACTGCGTGCGGCACGTTCAGGCGAGATCGCTCCGGTGAGCAGCCGCACGCCAATGAGGAATTTCTGTTCAAGCGCCACAATCCGCAACCGGTCGAGGATCTCCTCATAGGCGCGGGCGCCCTCCAGAAAGGTTTCCAGGCGTTCGGCGAGATAGGCACGGGTCGGCAGCTCCGCCATCAGTCCAGGATCGAGCATGCCGTCAAACACATGGGGTTTGTGGGCGATGATATCCGCCAGCCGCGGCGCCGATGCCATGATTGTCACCATCAGCGACATCAGGCCGGAATTGTTGCCGATCAGCGAGAACAGCTGGATCCCGGCAGGCAGGCCGGAAAGGAATGCGTCGAACCGGATGAGCGCCTCGTCGGCGCGCTTTGTGGCCCCGAACACCGTGAGCAGCTCCGGGGTCAGTTCGGTCAGCCGCTCACGCGCCTCGACCGACTGGGTGGCCCGGTAGCGACCATAATGCCAGGTGCGGATGATGCGGGCTATGTCTGACGGCCGTTCGAAACCAAGCTCGGCCAGTGTCTTGAGTGTTTCAGGATCATCATCCTCGCCAGTGAAGACGAGATTGCCGACACCACTGGAAAGCCCCTGCTCTTTCTCGAACAGCTCAGCGTAGCACTCTTCAACGCGCGCCAGCACGGCCACATAAGTCTTGCCGAAACTTGCGATGTCAGCATCGCCCATCATCAGCGCTATGCGCAAGAGTTCAGCTTCGCTTTCCGGCAAGGTATGGCTCTGCTCGTCGCGAACCATCTGGATGCGATGCTCGACATCGCGCAGATACCAGTAGCTCTCCACCAGCAACCGGGCGGTCGCAGGATCGATCCAGCGCGCGCGCGCCAGTGCCACCAGCATCTCGTCGGTACGGCGCAACCGCAGTTTCGGCATCCGTCCACCGGCAATCAATTGCTGGGTCTGGACGAAGAACTCGATCTCGCGAATGCCGCCGCGTCCAAGTTTGACATTGTGCCCCTTGACCGCGATGTCGCCAAAGCCGCGATGGGCATGGATCTGACGCTTGATGGAATGGATGTCGGATATGGCTGCGAAATCGAGATACTTGCGAAAGACGAACGGGACAAGCTCCTTGAGAAACCGCTCACCGGCATCGATGTCGCCAGCCACGGGCCTGGCCTTGATGTAGGCAGCACGCTCCCAGTTCTGGCCTCGGCTTTCGTAATAGTTCATTGCCGCATCAAGTGGGAACGCCAGCGGCGTCGAACCAGGGTCCGGACGCAGGCGCAAGTCGGTGCGGAACACATAGCCCTCACCGGTGCGCTCCTGCATGATTCGCACAAGCCGCCGCACCATGCGGGCAAAGATCTCGCCCGCTTCGTCCGGATCGCCCACCACGCCTGCATCGGGATCGAAGAAGACAACGATGTCGATGTCCGAGGAATAATTGAGTTCGCGTGCGCCGTGCTTGCCCATGCCGAGCACGATCAGACCAGAGTGTTCGCACGGGTTCTCCGGATCAGTCAGGACAAGCTTGCCGGCATCATGCCCACCGCGCAGCAAATGATCGAAAGCCGCGCCCAGTGCGGCATCGGCAAGATCGCTCAGGGCTGCGGTCGTGTGCCGCGCATCGATCAGTCGGGCCAGATCATGCAGAGCCAGAGTGAGTGATACGCGCCGCTTGGCCCGGCGCAGATCCCGCATCAGCTCGGTTTCGCTGGCAAGCGTTCCATCGGCTCCGCGCCAGCAGCCACGGGCTTGCTCTATGGTAGAGGCCACCAGATAGGGGGCGGGCAAGGACAGGGCCAGCGCCAACGATTCAGGATCGATCAGCGCGGTTTCGCGCAGATAGGGAGACAAGGCGAGCGCCGCGAGCAGGAACTCACGCGGCGCGCCGTCCGTGGATAACACAGCGGCAATCTCGGGATGGTCGGCGGCAAGCGGCTTGAGGTCGGCAGCAACCGCCTTTGCAGCCTTCTGGGACGGCGCGCGAATTGGGCTCTTCGAAAGATCGGCAAGCGACTGCGATTCTGGTTTATCTGTCATTTCCCCCCCGGCAGCGCCATGATCGCAGCGAGACCGGGATTGTCGGTGGACCCGGACTGCGCGTCATCGAGCAGCAGTTGGCCACCATGCAGCGCCGCAACAGCCTGAACAAGGCTCAATCCAAGCCCTGTGCCGGGTTTTGAACGGCTTTCGTCGAGCCGAACGAAGCGCTGGACCACATCCTCGCGCCGGTTGGCCGGAACACCGGGGCCGTTGTCAGTCACCGCCAATCGCACCCCTTCCCCTGAACGCGAGAGCGTGATCGTAATTTCGGGGACCGGCGCATCGCCGACATATTTGATGGCGTTGTCGATCAGGTTGGACAGCGCCTGGGCCAGGAGCTCCCGGTTACCCAGTGTCTTGAGGCCGGGGGCAATCTGTGCCGTCAGTTTAACGCCGCCCTCTTCGGCCACCGGTTCATAGAGCTCGGTGGCGTCCTGGACGAGGCCGGACAGATCGACCTCGCTCATCTGTGCGGTTGATGATCCGGCCTCGACGCGGCTGATCATCAACAGCGCATTGAAGGTCCGGATCAGTTGATCGCTGTCGGCAATCATCTGCTCGAGTGCTTCATGCTGGGCAGCAGGTCCGCTATCGTCTGAAAGTGCGGCCTCGGCCCGGTTTCTGAGCCGGGTGAGCGGGGTTTTCAGATCGTGGGCGATGTTGTCGGAAACCTGCCGCAGCCCCTCGTTGAGCCGTTCTATCCGTCCCAGCATGGTGTTGAGCGACAGGCTCAGCCGGTCGAACTCGTCGCCCGACCCGTTGACCGGCAACCGCTGGGACAAATCACCGGCAAGGATCTTCTTGCTCGCTTCCGACATGTGGTCGATGCGCTTGAGCGCCCTTCGTCCGACAAAGAACCAGATCCCCAACGCGCCGACAAACATGATCGCCAGCGCCATCACCAGCGCCTGACGAACCAGGCCGCGCACCTGTTCGCGCTCGCCGAGATCCCGGCCAACCATCAGCCGCATGCCATTGGGCAGGAAGACGACCTGCGCCAGCGCCCGGTGATTTTCGTTGGATGTCTCGCCGATCCGCTGGTAGCGGAATGGAATGGCAGTCCAGCCTTCGGAATCGAGAACCCCTGGCTGCAGCGACGCGATGTTGCCGGCGATCAGATCGCCGGTGGGCGAGGCAATTGCATAGAGATTGGCCCCAGGCTGGCGCGAGCGGCGCTCGATAACGCGGACCAGACCGGCCACGCCGCCACCGCGATAGGCGTTGGCGACGATGCGCAACTCGTTGCCGATGGCGCTCTGGGTCCGGTCGCGCTGCATGCCTTCGGATATGGCGGTCACGTAGAAGACCAGTGCGACTGCGCACAGGGCGAACAGACCGAGATAAAGCGCCGACAGGCGGACAGCCGTCGTCGAAAGCATGGCGCGCAGACGGATCATGAATGCTCAGCCCCCGGCTTTCATCATGTATCCGGCGCCACGCACGGTGCGCAGCAACGGCTCGCCGAAGTCCTTCTCGATCTTGGACCTGAGCCGTGAGATATGGACATCAATGACATTGGTCTGGGGATCGAAATGATAGTCCCAGACATGCTCGAGCAGCATGGTGCGGGTGACCACCTGACCTGCGTTCTTCATCAGGTACTCGAGCAGCCGGTATTCGCGCGGCTGCAGCGGGATAGGCTGGCCGGCACGGCGGACCTCATGGCTCAGCCTGTCGAGTTCCAGATCACCAACCCGGTATGTGGTTTCCTGCTCGCGACCGCCCTTGCGCCGTCCGAGGATTTCGATACGGGCCAGCAGTTCGGAGAAGGCGTAGGGTTTGGTCAGGTAATCATCACCGCCGGCGCGCAAGCCGGTGACACGGTCATCCACCTGTCCAAGGGCCGAAAGAATGAGCGCGGGGGTGTCGTCGCCCTTGGAGCGCAATTCACTGATGATCGAGAGCCCGTCGCGCCTTGGCAGCATCCGGTCGACCACCAGCGCATCATAGCTGTTCTCGGACGCCAGAAAGTAACCCGAGTCGCCATCGCTTGCATGGTCAACGGTAATTCCCGCCTCGCGAAAAGCCTTTGACAGGTAAGCGGCGGTTTCCAGGTCGTCTTCTATGATGAGAATCTTCATGGCGTCATCCTACCGGTTCATCCCTGCCCCGCAAAGCCTGCAACACACGGACAGACAGGTGGACAGACGGCACAAAAAAACGCGGCGGCTATAGGGGCGGCCGCCGCGTCATCGCACCCGGCTCTCTTTGCAGAGTTACCGGATGCGACAAGATCAGGTTGTTACTCAGCCCTGATCTATCGGCAGGGCGACAAAGCGCGAACGGTTCTCGTTCTCGACCTGGAACAGGGCAGCCTTGCGACCATCCTTGGCTGCAGCATCGATGATGCTGACGACGTCGGAAGCATTGGCGACTTCCTGGTTGTTGACTGCCAGGATCACGTCACCGGCGCGAAGCCCGCGTTCCTCGGCAAGGCTGTCTGCCTCGACGGAGGTGATGACAAGGCCGCTTCCGGTTTCGGCCGGAACAACCGTCAGTCCGAAGCTGTCAAGCGTAGCTTCTGCTTGTGGTGTGGAAGGAGCCTGTTCGGTATCAGACGAAGCGGCGGCCATCTCTGTGGGAAGCGTACCAAGTTCAACCTTGATGTTCTCGCTCTTGCCGTTGCGCCAGACCGTGATTTCCACGGACTTGCCCGGGTCCATTGCCCCGATCTTCTTGGCGAGGTCACGCGGATCCTTGACGGTCTCCCCATCGACAGCCGTGACAACGTCACCGGCCTCGATACCTGCCTTGGCAGCAGGAGCATCCTTCTGCGGATCGTTGACCAACGCACCCTCTGCGGAGGCCAGACCGAGAGATTCAGCTATGTCGGATGTCACAGGCTGGATCTGCACTCCGAGCCAGCCGCGCTCGACCGAGCCGCTCTGGACCAAATCATCGATCACTGCGCGAGCAGTTGAGGCTGGGATGGCAAATGCGATACCAACGTTGCCGCCTGAAGGTGAGAAGATCGCGGTGTTGATGCCGATGACTTCGCCGTTGAGGTTAAAGGTCGGGCCGCCCGAGTTGCCGCGGTTGACGGCGGCGTCCACCTGGATGAAGTCATCGTATGGGCCTGCACCGATATCACGGCCACGGGCAGAGACGATGCCTGCAGTCACACTGCCGCCAAGACCGAAGGGATTGCCCACGGCGACGACCCAGTCACCGACGCGAACCTTGGAATCATCGGCAAAATCGACATAGGTAAACTTGCGGGCCTCTTCGACCTTGAGTACGGCCAGATCGGTGCGGCTGTCGCGCCCGACAAGCTTCGCGTCGAGCTCGGTGCCGTCATCCATGATCACCGTGAAGGCGGAGCCATCTTCGACCACATGGTTGTTGGTCACCAGCAGGCCATCTTCCGAAATGAAGAAGCCCGAACCCTGGCTGACAGGGCGGACTCGACCATGACCTCGCTTGCCATCGGGACCACGGCGGTCGCGTTCGGCACGACGGTCGTTCTTGCCATCCTGATCGCCAAAGCCACGGCTGAACTGGTCAAAGAACTTCTTCATCGGATGGTCGTCGGGGAGATCCTGGAACCCCTTGCCGTTGAAATCAAAGCTGAACGGTCCATCGTTGGAAACCGGGCTGACTTCGGCCTGAACGCGAACTGACACAACGGCCGGCGACACTGCCTGGACCACATCGGCGAAGCTAGGCGCCTGCGGCGCTTCAACGCGCACGGCATCGGCGAGAGCGCCGCTGGTCTTTGCCGGGATGCCCGTGGCGAGCATTGCTGCAGCGATGCCTGCAATCGCGGTCGTGGTGAGAAAGCTTCTGGAAAGCTTGCGGGGCGTATTCGACATGTCTCAACCTCTTGTTTGCTATCAAAGCCGTTTATCCGGCTTGTGATGACCACAGATAGGCCGATCCCCGTTACAGCAAGCTTTCCGGATCATTAAACCTTTGTAATGTTTACCGCCTTCTGTTCGCCACATTGTCGTCGTGACGGCGCTTCACCGCTCAAGATCGCCGCGAATGCTGGCTTTCCGGCAATATCTCAACTGAGTTTCGTGACAACCTTTGCGCCGTGCTCGAGCGTTCTGTGGACCGGACATTTTTCGGCGATCTCGGCGATCTTGTCCTCAAGCCCTTCAGGCAGCCCGCCATCAATCGAGATGACTCGTTCGAATCGATCAATCTTGCCGCCATTGGACCTTTCCGCCTCAGTGCATTCCAGACAGTCGGCTGCGTGGACCTTGTTGTGGCTGACCGTGACCGTCACCAGACCGAGTTCAAGCTTCTTGAAGCGCGCATACATGCGCAAGGTCATTGCGGTGCAAGCGCCGAGCGCCGCAGACATCAAATCATAGGGAGATGGACCGGTGTCAGCCCCGCCGACATCAACAGGCTCGTCGGCAAGAAACCGGTGCGGTCCGGCCTGAACGGAGACCTGGAACTGCCCCTGCCCTGTTTCACCGACCACGACATCATCGACCGGCTCATCCTCGCTGCGCGGTGCTTCGACGGGAAGGTAGCGCGCGACCCAGGAGGCGATGACACCAGCCACGTAGTTTGCATCCGCCGGGTCAGTCAGCAAGTGATCGGCGCCATCGAGCGAGACAAAACTCTTGGGGTGCTTGGCGGCGTTGAAAATCGCCGAGGCATTGTCGATGCCGACCACATCATCAAGCGGCGCATGCAAGATCAGCAATGCCTTTTTCATGTGGCCGATCCGCTCGGCCAGATTGGTTGAATTGAGGTCTTCGACAAACTGCCGCTTGATGGTGAAGGTGCGACCGCCAAGATTGACCTCGGCCTCGCCGTGCGCATGGATGTCATCAACGTGGTCGCCAAAATTGTGGATCACATGGCTCGCCTCCGACGGTGCACCAAGGGTGGCGACAGCCTTGACCGATTTGAGCTCTCCCGCGATTGCCAGCACTGCAGCACCGCCCAGTGAATGCCCGACCAGGATTTCCGGTGCGTCGTAATGGTCAGCCAGCCACTCGGCGGCAGCCCGCAAGTCGGCAACATTGGAGGAGAAGTTGGTCGAGGCGAATTCGCCGTCGCTCGAGCCCAGCCCGGTAAAGTCAAAACGCATGACGGCTATACCGGCGCGGGCCAGTTCGCCCGAAATTCGCTTGGCCGCAAGCGTATCCTTGGAACAGGTGAAGCAATGGGCAAACAGCGCCCAGGCCCGGATCGAGCCTGCGGGCAAATCAAGCCTTGCCGCCAGTTTCGCACCGGAGTGGCCTTCAAACTCAGCCTTGATGGTGTGAGCCGTCATGTTCTGCCCCTTTCAAATGATGGGGGTCGTGTTATCAGGCCCGGAGATCACGGTCTTTCAACACTTTCGCGAGCTCGGCCTGTTCGGCGTCGGTGAGCTCGCTGCCACTGGCTGCATCGACCTTCTTTTCCCGGCCACGGCCATTGACCAGCATGACGCCCGCGCCGATCAGGAAGATCGCCACCGGCGCCCCCCACAGCAGCAATGTCTGAACTGAAAACCGCGGCTTGAGCAGCACGAACTCGCCATAGCGCGACACAACGTAATCGATCACGTCCTGATCGCTGTCGCCCGCCACCAGCCGCTCGCGCACCAGAAGCCTGAGATCACGGGCGAGTTCCGCGTTGGAATCGTCAATAGACTGGTTCTGGCAAACCAGGCACCTGAATTCGAGCGACAAGGTTCGTGCCCTTGCCTCAAGCGCCGGGTCATCAAGAACCTCGTCGGGATTGACGGCAGCGGCCGGACCTATCAAGGCCAGCATCAGCAGGACTGCAGCCAGAGCCCGTCGAAACAGGGTCACGCTGCGGCCTCCTGAGACTTCTTCGAGCGGGCGCGGTTCGGCGCACCAATACGCAAGCGCCTGTCTGACAGGGACATCACGCCGCCTATCACCATCACGATGGTGCCGTACCAGATGAAGGTCACCCAGGACTTCCACCAAATTCGCACCACCAACCCGCCATTGGACTCGGGATCACCGAGTGCGATGTAAAGCTGGCTGGCGCCGAATGTCAGGATTCCGGCCTCCGTGGTGGGCATCTGGCGAGCCTGATAGAAACGCTTGGCCGAGGCCACCTGAGCGACTTCGACGCCATCACGCGAGACGGTAAATTCACCTGACTGCGCAGAGTAATTCGGCCCGTTATAATTGCGGATACCATCAAATCGCAGCTCATAGCCGCCAGCGCTGGCGGTGTCGCCAGGTTTCATCGCCAAAACGGTTTCGGTTGAGAACACACTTGCCGCGACGACGCCGATTACCGTGACGCCCAGCCCCATATGACCCAGCGCAGAGCCGAAGGCCGAACGCGGCAGGCCAATCAGGCGACTGACGGCTACGCCTGGGCGAACCCGGCCAAGGCCGGCACGCAAAGCCAAATCGGTGAATGCGCCCAGGATCAGGTACGCGCCCAGTGCAATTCCCAGTCCCGCAAGCACCGGTGCGCCGGTCTGCAGGAAAACGACCCCAAGGCCGACCAATAACGCGATACCGATGGCAAAATAGAGCCTGTGGGCTGCGCCAGCCAGATCAGCACGTTTCCACGCGAGCAGCGGTCCAAAGGGTACGGCCAGCAACAACGGAACCATCAGCGGACCGAATGTCAGATTGAAGAAGGGAGGACCGACAGAGATCTTGGTCCCTGTCGTGGCTTCGAGCAGCAGCGGATAGAGCGTGCCCACCAGCACAGTGGCGGCCGCCGTAGTCAGGAACAGATTGTTGAGAACCAGCGATCCTTCGCGCGAAATCGGCGCAAACATACCGCCAGCCTTCAATGTACCGGCCCGCAAACCAAACAGCGCCAGCGCGCCGCCGATGAAGATCACCAAGATGCCCAGAATGAAGACGCCGCGCGCCGGGTCGGTGGCAAAGGCGTGCACGGATGTGAGAACGCCGGATCGGACGAGGAATGTGCCGAGCAGCGAAAACGAAAATGTCAGGATGGCGAGCAGCACGGTCCAGATTTTCAGGGCTTCCCGCTTTTCCATCACCAGCGCAGAATGGAGCAGCGCTGTGCCCACAAGCCACGGCATGAAGGATGCGTTCTCGACCGGATCCCAGAACCACCAACCGCCCCAGCCGAGCTCATAATAGGCCCAGTAGCTTCCCATAGAGATGCCTGCGGTGAGGAAAATCCAGGCAGTCAGCGTCCACGGCCTCACCCAGCGCGCCCAGGCCGCATCAATCCGGCCCTCGATCAGTGCGGCAATCGCAAAGGAGAAAGAGATCGAGAACCCGACATAGCCGAGGTAAAGCAGTGGTGGATGGATCGCGAGGCCAATGTCCTGCAGGATCGGATTGAGGTCATTGCCCTCGGCCGGAGCCGGATCAAGCCGCAGGAACGGATTGGATGTCAGCAGCACGAAGAGCAGAAAGGCTACCGTGATCCAGGCCTGGACCGAGAGCACATTTGCTTTCAAGGTGTCAGGCAGATTGCGGCCGAACAGTGCCACAAGGCCCGAAAACAGTGCCAGGATCAGCACCCATAGCAGCATCGAGCCTTCGTGATTGCCCCAAACGCCGGTGATCTTGTAGAGCATCGGCTTGAGCGAATGCGAGTTCTCGACGACGTTCTGAACCGAGAAATCCGATGTGACATAGGCATTTGTCAGCGCCACAAACGCGATCGCGATCAGCATCAGGGACGTCAGCGCCGCCATCGGGCCAACCGCCATCAGTCCCGGTTCACGGCGCCGGGCGCCGATCAGCGGCACGACCGACTGGACCATTGCGGTCGCAAGCGCGAGGATAAGTGCGAAATGGCCGATTTCAGTGATCATGGCGTCATCTCCTCCAATGCCGCAGGGGCATTCATTACCGGCAGGCTATTGGGCATTACCGGCAGGCTATTGGGTTTGTGTCCCGACACCCGGCGCCGGATCGCCTTCCTTCCAGACGCCTTGCGCCTTCAGCGCATCGGCAACTTCCTTGGGCATGTAATTCTCGTCGTGCTTGGCCATTACGGTGTCAGCCATGAAAGTGCCTTCATCCGCCGAGAACGCGCCTTCGGTCACAACGCCCTGCCCTTCCCGGAACAAGTCCGGCAGAATGCCAACATAGCGCACCTTGACCGAGGCATTGGTATCGGTGACCAGAAATGTCACTTCCGAATTCGTGCCGCGCTCGATCGACCCTTTCTCGACCAGACCGCCAAGCCGCACCCGTGTGCCGGGCGCCACATGCTGGGCGATCACGTCGGTGGGGGAATTGAAGAATACGATCTGCTCACGCAGCGCGGAGGCTACCAGGGCTGCTGATCCGGCAAGGAACACCGCACCTGCGGCAATGATGGACAAGCGTTTCTGTTTGCGGTTCATTGGCTCTCCAGAACAGGTTCCAGGCCGAGTTGAGCGGCAAGTTCCGCCAGATTGCGGCCCCCTTCGCTTTCGCGCGGGAACGTCATACCGGCTCGCTCAAGCGCCGACTCCGCTGCTGTGCGATCTCCCAGAACAGCGTAAGAACGCACCAGCCGAAGCCATCCCTCAAGATTGTCCGGGTTCTCGGTCAGCTTCGCGTCGAGCGATTCAACCATCGTTCGGATCATCGACGAGCGGTCCTCAGCCGACATGCCTTGCGCTGCGGCGACATCGGCCTGGGTCGGTCCACGGGGGGCGTTGGGGGCATCGGATGCAATGCCTGCCCCATCCGGGGCCTGCAACGCAGTCGTATCAGCGCCGGTTGCCGGCAGAACAAACGGTGCCTTCACAGCCGCTGAAGGCTTGGCAACCGTTGCTTCCTGCGACGGAACTGCAGGTGCCATCTGGACCCCACCAAGTGTTGGCGTGGCGGTCAGGCCAAACTCACTGGCTATCGCGCTCAATTGTTGGCTCTCGGAGCCGGATGGCGCAAAGACGGCGAACGCGCGATCAAGTGCTGCCTGTGCCTTGTCGCGGTTTCCAGTCACAACATGTGAGCGCACAAGCCTCAGCCATCCCGCAATATTGTCGGGGTTGTCGGCAAGCTTGGCTTCCAGCCCCTCGACCATCGATGCAATCATGGACTGACGATCTTGCGGGCTCATGCTTTGTGCCGCTGCGATATCAGCGGCTGTGGGATTGCCGGGCGCGGCTGAGCCGGCGCCGGACAATGGCGCAGTTCGCGTGTCCGACTGCAGAGCGGCAAGCTGGCTTTGCACTGCCGGTATCCACGGAGCATCAGCCGGCGCGGTTTCCAGCATGCCGTTAAAGGCAGCGCGCGCTTCTGTCGTCTTGCCAGATTGCGCCAACGCGACAGCTAGAAAGAACTGTGGTCTCGGATCGGTGGAATCGAGTTCGCGTGCTGTCTGGAACGCCAGGCTCGCTTCTTCTGTCACGATCCCGCCCGAGGCAGAAAACAAGGCTTCGCCAAGACTTGAAAGCCTGGACGGCGACGGCCCAAGTATCGATATTGCCTTCTTGAAGGCTGTCGCGGATTTCTCATACAGCCCGGTTCGCAGATAGATGGGACCAAGCACATCCCAGCCACGACCATCTTCCGGGTTTTCTGCCAGATGCTGCTCTGCCTTGGCGATCAGCATGGCAATGTCATTTGTCTGCGGATCAGTCTGCAGCCGCGCCGAGAGCGGCAGTTGCGGCAAATCAGGCCGGCCGAGTTCCAAATAGGCAGTCAAAGCCGCGATCGGCATGAAAAGCGCAACCACAATGGCAGCGGCACGACGCCAGCCGCGGTTTTGGCCAGGCTTGCCGCCTGTATCGGACATCTCGCTCTTGCGCGCGGCTGTCAACAAACGGCGGGAGATTTCGGTCTTGGCCACTTCGGCCTGAACCGGATCAACCAGACCGTCAGCCAGGTCACGGTCGACTTCAGTTAACTGGTCTGAATAGACTTCAATATCATGTAACTCGGGAGCGTCAGACGCATCCGAGCGAGCGCGCACCACCGGCCCCAACAGGACCAGGGTCGCAACGGCAGTCATGACGGCGGCGATTACCCAAAACAACATGTTGCTTCAATATCCGAGCATTGCTTGTTTTCCAACAGTAATCGGTTCCTTAAACACGAATGGGGCGTTTGGTCGCGTATTTGAGAGCCACACATGAAGGAGCCGCGCAATAAGTGCTGAAAAATACTGATTTTCGGCATTCAGCTTGTCAGTCGGACACCCCGGCAAGACCAGACGCTTAGAGAATCCCGGCATTCGTTGTGAGACAGGCGTCACTTCGGAAAACGACCGGGTTAGCTCAGCGGTGTCCAGCTGCCATCGCTGTTGCGGCACGCAGCACCCTGACCTTTTACCGGCAATCCCCTGATAGTCGCGGTATGGGTGTATTGACGGCAATTCTGCTGGCCGACCTGATAGGGCGTGCCTGCAGAGACTTCACCGGCTGCGCCGCTTGACTGGCTTTTCCAGGCAATGACTTGGCCCAGCGGAGCTTTTTCCAATGCCTGATATTCAGCTTCCAGAGACCGCAACCGGTCTGGGCCCGTCAATGAACCTGCGGCATCCTGCGGCAAGATCCCGCCGTTCAGCGAGGCAAGAATAGAATCGCTGCCGGCAAATTTCGGCCCAGCAATTTTCGGCGTGGAAACCGGTGCGAATGACAAGGGCCGCACATTGCCCGTTCCGGTGCAACCGGCAACCACAACCGACAGGCAAGCTATAATGCCGAACTTTACCAAACTCGAGACTGAATATGCCATGCTGCCGCCGTCCTCATATATAGCGCGGTTGATTTTCAGGGTGTGAGATCGCCGCACACCTAGTTCATGCCTTGTTCCTGTGGCCGCATTGTGACGCAACGCTACGGAAAGCCTCAATTGTAACTGAATTGGGACCGTGAAACCTCACACTTCGGTTCAAGCCTCCGTGATCAATGCCGGCAGGGTCAATCGCGCCGAAAGGCCGCCGGTTTCGGCTTTTGCCAGCGCAAAACTGCCCTTGTACTCCGAGGCGATCTCACCCACGATCGAGAGGCCAAGACCGGTTCCGGGTTTGGATTCATCCAGCCGTCGCCCGCGCTTCATCGCCTCGCTCATTCCGGTATCATCTAGTCCAGGACCGTCATCGTCGATGTCGATACGAAACATCGGACGCTTTGCCTCTGTACCGGGTGCTGCCCGCAACCTGACCACCACCGTTTCGCGCGCAAACTTCGCGGCGTTTTCGACCAGATTGCCGAGCGCTTCCTCCAGGTCCTGGCTTTCCATGGCAAGCACCGCGTTGCGCGGTTCGATGTCGGTGGAGAAATCCAGATCCCGGTTCAGCTTGGCCATGACCCGCACCAGTCGCTCTATCACGGGCGCTGCTTCCGTTCGCGCCAAAACGCTGCCGCGCTGGGCTGCGATCCTGGCCCGGTCCAGATAGGTCTGAACCTGCGCCTGCATGGTCTCGGCCTGGGTGCGCACGAGAGCCGCATGTTGAGGCGTCATGTCGCGCGCTTCATTGATAAGAACGGCAATGGGCGTCTTGAGCGAGTGGGCGAGATTGCCGACCTGCATCCGGGCCCGATCGACTACCCGGTGATTGGCCTCGATCAACGCGTTGATCTCCCCCGCCAGTGGCGCAATCTCGCGCGGAAACGTCCCGTCCAGTTGCTGAGCTTCGCCTGCGCGAATTCGGCCCAGAGCCTGCCTGGCATGGTCGAGCGGTCTGAGCCCGTAGAGAATGGCAATGGCGTTGACGATCAGGCTTCCGATACCGAACAGGGCAAGCACCAGATAAAGGTTGGTCGAAAACGCTGCGATTTCCGTTTCCAGCACCTCACGGTTTCCGGCCACGCGAAAGCGCGCAGCGTGCCCCTGATTGTCAAGCTCGACCTCTGTCTCGATGACTTGCAGCAGATTGCCGTGACCGTCGTCGGCGGCATAACTGCGCTGATACCGGTCATTGAAAGGCAGCGCCTCGACCGATGGTGAAGCGATTGCCTCATCTCCTGCGGAGATCGACGCAAGTCTAGGGCCGTCCAGCGCGCCCAGCGGTTCAACCAGCCAGATCCAGCCGCTGCCGGGTTGATCAAACACCAGATCGCCCAGCTGCGGATTTCCCGACAGCCGACCCTCGGCATTGATCGTCACCGCATTGATGACGCTGTTGAGGTGGGCGCGCAACAGATCGGCAAAAGCCCGCTCGCTACCGGCGCGATAGAGCTGCGATATCACGATCCCGATCGCAACCAGGGCAATCACCGCCCAGACAGATGCAAACAGCAGGACGCGGGCAGTGAGCGAACCACTTTTCATCCGGGCTTGCCGGATTTTTCGCCCTCCGGCGGTGTCATCCTGTAGCCAAGACCACGCACGGTTTCGATCAGATCGACGCCGATCTTCTTGCGCAGACGCCCGACAAAGACTTCAATTGTATTGGAATCGCGATCAAAATCCTGATCATACATGTGCTCGACCAGCTCGGTGCGCGACACCACCTCGCCCATGTGATGCATGAGATAGGACAAGAGCCTGAATTCGTGGCTGGTCAGCTTGAGCGTGGTGCCATCGACACTCGCCTTGGACGCCTTGGTATCAAGACGCACCGGGCCGCAGGAAATCTCCGAAGAGGCATGTCCGGACGCACGGCGGATCAGCGCACGGATGCGGGCCATCACCTCTTCGACATGAAACGGCTTGGTCACGTAGTCATCCGCGCCCGCGTCAATTCCCGAGACCTTGTCGCTCCAGCGATCGCGGGCGGTCAGGATCAGCACCGGCATGATGCGGTCATTGGCGCGCCACTTTTCCAGCACCGTGACGCCGTCCATCTCAGGAAGGCCAATGTCCAGGATCACCGCATCATAGGGCTCGGTGTCGCCAAGAAAATGGCCTTCCTCACCATCATAGGCGCGGTCGACCACATAGCCCTGCTCAACCAGCGCTTCGGCCAGCTGCCGATTGAGATCCTTGTCGTCCTCAACAATCAATATACGCACGTGACCTGCCCCCGTCCTTTGTCTCTGCGCTCCATCCACCCATGGCGGCGCTATTCACTTCATACGATGCACCGACTCGCGCCTTGCGCACAGAGCAGACTGGCAAGGCCTGCCAGATCTTGCCCCGCTTTGCTCGTCCTTTTCCTTACTGAGGAACGGAAACGGTGACTTTTTTCGGTCGATCATTGCCGTTGCCCGGCACCAGTACGGTAATCACGCAGACAACCTGCCCGCCTTGCGTCTGGGCAGAAGCCGAAAGCAATTGTCCGCCGGTCTGGCCAACAACCTGGCTTGCAGCTCCGCCGCAGTCGGCGGCGATCCGGACAATGGCAGTCCCGTCCGGCGCGCGCATTTCCTGCGACACGGTGGTAACCGGTGACGCGGTTGCGACCTGCGCGGCGACTAAGCCAATACTGAGTAAGTTCATGATCATGATCAGCCCTGAAGCGGTTCGTATTTCATCTTGGAGCCAGTGATACAAGATCCTGCCTGAACCGCAAATGAATGGAAACCAGTGCTGTTGCTGATCCCTGCCAAGAAACCTCAGCCGATGCGGTTTTTCGCCGTGATCCGCCCGAATATGGCAATCAAACCGCCAATCGCAGCACCGAGCGAGGTCAAGAGCTCGATCAGAGCGTCGCGATCGGCATCACCGACGTCAACGCCCGCCAATCCAAGTCCTGCCGAAGCAATGGTCATGATGGCGCCCCACAGGGTCTTGGATTGACACCAGGATTTGATATCGGTCATGACAACTATCCTTTCAAGGTTTGCAAGAAATCAGAATACGCAAGTAGTGGTTCGTGCCACGCCCCACGGCACGCGCTTGCCCGCTTGCGCTGTGCGAAACGTCAGCGACGCTTGCGCCGTGCCGAAATCGGCAAGTTCATCTGCAACTGGATAGAGCCAGTCGGATGTATCAGTCTCGACGGTCCGCACCACCGTGGCTCCATCGAGGATCTCGATGCGGTAGCGCTCAAAACCCTCGTCATTGGTGATCTCGGCTGGCGTCCAGCTGTCGGCGGACAGCCGCCCACGCCTAATCCAAGAGAGCGCAATACCCTCCGCCTGCCTCCGGGCGCGAAGATGCACCGGCGACAGCGGTGTCAGCGCCCTCTCCCCGCCCGCAAACACAGTGGGCGCCCCACCGTCGGCAATGCCGCCCGTGGCTTCTGCGATCCAGTTGAATTGGCGGCCCGCCTCATCAAGCGATAGCCCGAGAGATTTGACCGTGCTGTCGAGAACGATGAAAGCGGCACCAGCGCTGGCGCCCGCATGCATGGCGTCATCGGTTCCCGCCTGGCCACGCAGCAGGCCTTCAAGCCGCCAACGCCCAGCCGCGATCTCTTCCGCGCTCTCAAACTGGATGATTTCCCAAGCGCCGGTGTCGGATCGAACAGCAACCGCATTTGCGCCATTCAGCACCGAAAGGCGGCTGGCGCTCGCCAGTCCGCCAAACCCGAGATCAACCACCAGCGCCGAACTGCGGTCGAACATACCTTCAATCTCTCCGGGCGGCAGCGCTTCCGCCAGCACGCCCAATTTCGCTGGCGCATCCAGCGTCACCCGGGCGGCATAGCCTTCGGTTTCAACAGAACTCGAGAGCACCATCTGCCGCCAGGGGATGGCCAAAGCGCCTGCGCGGACCCATCCGGTTTCCTCAGTGCCCGTGAGCACTGGCAGATCGAGGAAGACGATCTCCGGCGCAAAAGGCGCATTGGCGTCATTATCGGCACGTCCGGCAAATATCTCGAAGGATCCCGTCGCCACAGACCCGGCATGGGCCACTGCCTCGACGCGGCGGACCTCGCCGTCTTCTATGCGGGCAATGCGAAACCGGCTTTGCGGCGCGTTCGCCATGGCAAAGCGGACGGTGTCGCCGGGCTGAACTTTTGCTGCCTGCTGTGGCAGGGCAAAGCGCAGCTGGCGCCGTTGCAGCCGGTGATCCTGCAGCCAGCGGTCCGCAGTCATGCGGGCAAGCCCGGTGTCCACTGCCAGGCTCATCGGCAGGTCGTGCTGGCGAACGGGTTCGCCCTCAAGCCTGCGCGAGCGCGCCGAAGCGGGGGCGTAATCCACCATCGGGTCGGCGAAAAGCAAAACCGCCTCATTGGCGAACTCGCTCAATTCGCCGCGAATTTCATCAAACAGCGGCCCTTCCCCGGGCTCGGCAACGGCATAGATCTCGAGCGGAGCGGCGCCCAGTGTCAGCCGCGAGGCAAATTCCAGGCCCTCGGGTCCTTCGCGAACATCGATCGAGAACGCCTCGATCAGCGGCTGCAGCACCGCGCGCACCGAAGCCGGGCTCGAGATCACGTGACCGGTCACCATGCCGTCAACGCGATCAACATTGAAATCGGTCATTCCCGCCTCGGTCAGAATGGCCGCGATCAGATCCTTCAGCGCCACTGTCCCCAGACGCCCGTTGAGCCAATGGCCGGTGCGCCAGTTGGGGCCGTCAGACCAGACTTGTGAAGACAGCGGAAAAGCCGGGAACGGCCGCGCATCCCAGGTCCAGAGGTGAATGTGATCAGTATCGACCATGCCATCGAAATTCGCCGCTCCGGACCAATGGGCGAGATGGGCTTCAAGAAAGGCTCGCTGAGCCAGATCGTCGCGCGCGCCGGTCGAGTACCAGGGGAAAGCGCCTTCGGAGGATTTCGGATCTGGAAACAGGTTGGGCTGGTTTGCGCCCTTGTCCACCGCCGGGCAGCCCAGTTCGGTGAACCAGAAAGGCTTTGAGCCAGGCACCCAGGCGCTCGGAACAGCCACCTCGCTGCCGCTCACGCGATCAAAATGCTGGTTCTGCCACCAGCCACGCAGATCCTTGACGCGGTAGATCCAGTCCTTGCCCGCAAGGCCGTCGGTAATGGGAAGACGGTCGCGCGCGTTCCGCCCCGTCTCGCTGGCATAATACCAGTCATGGCCCTCACCACTGACGATGGCGGTCCGCATCGCATTGGTGTCATTGGCAAAGCTAGCGCCATCGGGGTTGCCCGCCGACAGATCCGCATCACGCCAGTCACTCAGCGGCATGTAGTTGTCGATGCCGATGGCGCCGATTGCCGGTTGCGCCCACAGTGGATCGAGATTGAAATACACGTCACCGGAGCCGTCATCGGGGCGGTAGCCAGCATATTCGGTCCAGTCGGCGGCATAAGTCACGGTTGTTGCGCCGCCCAGCATCGCCTTGGTATCAGCCGCCAGTTCGATCAACTCATCGATAAAGGGAAACGCGCCGGACTCGTCCCGCAGCCGGGTCAGGCCGATCATCTCCGAGCCAATGACGAAGCCATCGACGCCGCCAGCGGCAATTGCCAGGCCAGCGTGATGCAGGATGAAGCGGCGGTAGCCTTCGTCACCTCCGGCCCAGTTGACGCTGTCGCCCGAGACGACCACATCCGATACAAGCGTTGCGCCGCACAGTGCATTGATTTCGCTTCGCATCGCGGCAGTGCCGTTTGGCGTGCCGGGCCGTCCAGGCGCAACGCTTGCCGTCATGCGCCCCCGCCATGGATAGACCGACTGTCCGCTACCGCCACCAGGGTTCGGCAGGCTATTGCCCGCCGGCACATCCATCAGCACGAAGGGATAGAGTACCACCTTGAGCCCGCGGGCCTTGAGATCGCGGATCGCCTCGATGATCGACGTATCATCGGGTGTGCCGCCATAGGCCGGGCCGCCATTGCTGGTGCTGACCAGATGCGCGGTTGACCGGTCAAGACCACCCACTTTCCAAGGTCTGCTTTCGCCACTCCGCGCCACCACCTCGACACCGGGGCGAAACCGGCAATGGCTGGCGCGCAGATCATCGCCGAACCAGGCCGAGACCAGCGCCACCGACCCGAGATTGGGGCACAGCGCCTGCAATTCGTCTATCGACTGCGCCCAGTCGGTCGAGGCCTGGCGTATGTTTCGATTGAGCAGTCGCGCTGATCCCACGCCGAGGCTCTCACGCACCGGTGTGGTCGCATAGCCATGCTCAGTCGAGCCCGGAATCAGCGAAACCGCCCTGATCGCCGGTTCGAGCAAGCCCACCGGACGGACCACTTCAAACTGCAGCGTCGGGATGCGGTTGCCAAAATCATCGAGCGGCAACCGCTCGAACACCACATAGGCAAGCCCACGCCAGGCCGGCGCACGGCCTGTGCCCTGCTTGGCTTCGACCAGCGGGTCAGGCAATTGTGTCGCGGTGCCACGGTAGATCCGCATGTCCAGCGTTTCGAGATCAAGCTCGCGCCCGTCGGCCCAGACCCGCCTGATAAACGCGATCGGACCTTCGCACAGCCCGAGCGCAAAATTGGCGTGATAGTGATAGCTTTCAACCTTCGGCCCACCGCCCTTGCCGCCTTGCCTTTCCCGCGTCACCGTTTCCTCAAACCGCGTTGCCCAGATCAGCGCACCGGCAATCCGCATCGAGCCATGCACCCTCAGGATCGGCGAACCTTCATCGGCGGAGGGAATGCGGGCACCACTCAGACCGCGACCGCTAATGGTGCGGGTGGAATTGATCAGGCTGGTGTCGAGCATGCCACCGATGGTGGCGCCGATTGCCGAGCCGATGGCGGTGCCGACCGGGCCGAACACGCCGCCAAGGGCGGCTCCCGCCACCTGCAAAAGAATTGTCGCCATTTCGATGTCTCGCTTTTCAGTCTGCCAGCGGAATCCGGTGCACGGCCGCTATCCGGCGGCGCCAGGAAGGAACCAGCGCACTTTCGATGACGCCAACGGGTTCGTAAGCGTGGATGAAATGGTCAGGGCCCGACAGGATGCCCGCATGCTTGGCCGAAACCCCGGCGCGCCAGCGGAACAGCAGAATGTCGCCTGGGCTTGCTTCGGATAGCGGAATGGGGTCGCCGCAATGGCTTCGCGCGGCGATGATCAGTCGGTCGCTGCCCGCACGCTCGGCCCAGTCGGGCGCATAGGCCCCGGGGTCCTGCGAGGTGCTGCCCGTGTTCTCCGCCCAGACCCCGCGCACCAGGCCGAGACAATCGCAGCCCACGCCCTTGCGCGTTCCCTGATGACGGTAGGGTGTGCCGATCCAGGCGCGCGCCGCAGCCACGATGCGCTGGCCCTTAGCATCATCGCTCATGGCACGATTGGCCTGCCGTCATGCACCGTATCGGCATCGGCATAGCCATAGGCAAAATCGCTGCCCGGCAGATAGGGAAAGCCCTGAAAATTGAGCCCATTGGCGAACTTGGCTGAACAGGTTTCAAACGACTTGTCGCAGCCTGCCGACACCTGTAGCTGATCGCCGGGTTCTGGCAGCCGTGCCAGCGGCGACCACAGAGCAAGCCGCGCCCCGCCGCCTTCGATCGAATGGCTTGAGATGTCAGCGGACAATCCGCTCAGCAGCCCGGTCGCGAATCGGACGCGGCCATTTCCAAACCAGCCAGCAGGCTGGCCTTCCAGCCCGCTGACGATCAACGTCATCTCGTCGACCACCTCTGTGATGATGCCAGTCAGCCTGAAAGGCGCCACAGCGATATTCTTGGTGCAGCGCGCGTCACCGAGATCCGCATCGCAGCGACGTCCGTAAAGCCGCCCGTGCGGCTGGTCGAGCCGGGCCGCCAGGCTGCGCAATTCAACCGTGAAAGCCGGTCCGGCCGTTCGCACCTCGCCCAGCTCCCGGGTCGACAGCAGCACATGCTCGCCGGGGCTTTGCCAATTGACCAGAAAGGTCTCCACCCGCGCCCCGTCATAACGCCCCAGCGCAAGATCATCTGTGCTGATCGCCGCATCGGAAAAGGCGCCCGCCACATTGGCGGCGTCGGCCTCAAGCCCCAGCCCGCTCTCCACCTCGCTGGCGCGAAACCCGGTGGCGGCGGAAAACACCGTGCCACCGAATTCGAGATCGTGGTCATGTTCGGTGAAGCCCAGCACCAGACCATCGGTCCGGGTCAGCCGCCAGGCATGGCAGGTGGTGGTCGAAGTCTGATCGAGATGCGCCGACAGCGCTTCGGGAATGTCCCTCATGGCTTGATCTCCACCAATGGCACACTTGGCACCGAGCCCGCCTTGAAGGCCGCGAGGCTGATCTCGATGCGGTCGGTGTCGAAGCGCACCGGAATGTCGAATTCGTAGCCGGCGGTCACCTGGGCAACGGGCGCCGGCACTGAGCCGCGCGCAATCGTCACCAGGCCGGTGGCGTGATCCACGGCATAGTCGCTGGGGTCCAGAGCGAGGCCATCAACGGCCACCACGACGCTCCCCGCACTGGGCTTTTCGATCCGGCGGACGGTCGCGCCGGCTGCATCCGAGTAAGTCTTGCTCAGTTCAAACAGGGTCGTCACCCCGTCGCCGGTTCCGATCTGCTGGTCAATCGCGGTGACCGCCTGCCCCGGTGGCGCCGAGGCATGATCGACCGGATCGCGGAACCGAAAACCATAGAGCTGGCCGCGCCGCGCTTCGAAAAACGCGGTGAGCTGATAAAGATCATCCAGACCGCGCAGCCCGGTCCCAGCATCATAGCGCCGCCGCGCATCGGCCCAGCGCGCATTACGCGTCTCAGCGCCATTCGACAGCGCCACGATATCGGTGCGCCGTCCCGGCCCGCCGCTGGCGCCGAGCGACAGCCGCAATGGAAATTGCACTTCGTGAAAACCGTTGGTCATGTCTGCCTCCTACAAGCCACGCCGGCCACGGCCGACCGCGCGGGCCAGCATGGCGGTGACCTGGGCTTCGGATTTGGAAAAGCTCTGCACATCAGGTGTCGTCACATTGAAGGTCACCTGCACCGTTTGCGCACCACCACCCGAGGCAACGCCCAGCCGTCCGTCAGGCCCCCGGCTCAACGGGAGGATCGCTTCCGCCCCCGCCTCGCCCATCAGCCCGACATCGCCACCCTGCATCGGAAAATACGACGGCGAACCCACCACGCCACCATCGGCAAACGCGTTCACCCGTCCGGGCACACCCCCTTTGGCGAACGGCAACAGCTTGCCCAGACTTCCGGTCAGCCCCGAAATCGAGTTGCTGATCAGTCTGTCTAGGGGCTTTGTGCCCGCATCCAGCGCGATGCCGACCATGCGGGTGCCAAGCGTGCGCAGCACATCATCAAGACCACGCCCGTCCACGGTTGCGGATTTCAACGCACCCGACAACGCGCCGCCGAATGCATCGGCTTTCCGCGTCAACTCATCGAGCGCCCGGTCAGCGCCGTTGAGATCCAGTTCAACATTGATATTGAGGTTCGGCTCATCGGTCATCGTCAGCTTCCTTGTTGGGGCCGATATCGGGGAACAGCGCCATCAGGGCTTGAAGCCCGTCGCGAGTGGTCAATGACGGCGCATCCATTGCGCCGATCAGCATGGTCAGTTCGTTGAGGCTCAACCGCCAGAATGCATCAGGGGTCAGCCGCAGGTGGCCGAGGCCGAAGCGAAGCACGGACGCCCAGGGGAAAAACGTCCGGTCCGGCATCGTCACCTCCTTGCCACCTGCGGCCCGGGAGGGTTTTCCGGCCGCAACGGAAAGCGCCCCTCCCGATCTGCTAAAGTCTTTGAAGTCCCATCGGCCTCCGCGCCGCCAAAGCTCACCCAGAGCAGTTCCGTGGCGATGCGGGCGAAACCGGCCGCCCCGCCCTCGGTCGACATCTGGGCCACGTCCTCGTCGCTCAGCCGGTTCCCCGCACCGCGAAGACCCGCGCCGACAATGCGGATGATGTCGCCCGCCGAGAGCTGGCCCGCTTCGAACCGGCCCGCAAGTTCTGCGAGGTTTGAAACGCCAAAAGCGCTTTCGAGCTCCGCCAGCGCACCGAGCGTCAGGCACAAGAGCCGCGCCTCACCATCAAACATCGCCACGATCTCGCCGCGATGGCGGTTGGGGTGAATGTTCATCATCGCCTCACAATGCCGCAAAGCTCAAAGCACCGGCAGATTCCAGCGCGATCTCGAAGGTCATTTCGCCATCATGACGCCCTGCATACTCAAGCGCGATGATCTGGAACGGCCCGGTCACGGTTCCGAAATCCGGGATCGCCACCTGCCAGTCGCGGATCTCGCTGGCAAAAAATACCGTCCGCGTCAGCGCATCACTGGTCTGGTCCTTGAACAGCCCGCCACCCGACAACGACGCGCGCTGCACGCCCGCGCCGCCCAACAGCTCACGCCATCGACCGGCGGATTCCGCGTCGGTGATGTCGACGGCCTCGGCGTTGAACGCCAACCGCCGGGCACGCAGGCCGGCGATGGTCACGAAACTCCCGCCATCATCGATCTTGATGAGCAGGTCCTTGCCTTTCTGGGCGGTCATGGAAGTGTCCTTTCAAGCTTTCTTTCTGGTGTTTACGGATGCGCCGCGATCACGGCTCGGTCACCGCGCGGAACCTCAGCCGCGCCACATGCAGCCCGGTTTTTGGCGCGCGGCGGCTCAGTGTGCGCTCGTGCCTCAGATTGATCAGCGCCGCGCCCTCAAGCGTCAGACCGGTGTCATGCAATGCCGCACGGACCGCATCCGCCAGTTCGACTGCCTGCCTGCGCCCGTTCTGCTTGGTCCAAGCCTCGATCTCGAACCGGTGCTCGCTGGCGGTTCCATCTCCGGTCGAAAAATCGGAAGTCGCTATCTCGCCCAGCACCAGATAAGGCGGCTCGGCACGAGTGATCAGCCGGTCGAAAATCCGACCAGCGCCAATGATCGCGAGCACGTCCGGGTCTGACGCCAGACGGTCAACCACTGCCTTTTGCAATTGATTGGCGCTCATGGCTGGTTCTCCTCGCAGTCACAGACCAGATACCGGCGGGTCTCGTCGGGATCGCGAACGGTGCGGATCAGCAAATTGCGGCCCCGGTGCACAAAGCGCATGGCGTGGAGCACATTGTCGCGATAGCGGATGGTGACGCGATGCGTGATCGGCGCGGTCGCGGCACTTGCCTCTTCACGCGCCACCGCACGCAGCGGTTCAATCCGCCCCCAGAGCGCAGCCACCTGCGTCCAGCTTTCGCTCACGCCGCCCTGCCCATCGGGCAGTTCCGTGGGCGCCTCCAGCACCAGCCGCGCGCTCAGCCGTCCGGGATCAACAAACAGTGCGCCCATCACAGAGCCCGCCGCAGCCATGGCGCGATCAGCTGCTCGTAGCCTGGCGGAATGGAAGCCGGTTGCATGTCCGGCGTGACCGCGCCGCGGAATTCATAGAGGTGCGCTGCATGGATCAGGATCGCGCGCTTGAGCTCCGGCGGCACCTCGGTGCCCGAACCAAAGCCCGCAGTGAACTCGATCTCGATGCCGTTGATCGGCTGGCTCGGCCTCTGCCGCTGCCGGACCACCAGCCGTGCCGGTCGCGCCGCAGCGTCAAGCAGCAGTCCGCTCAGGCCCATGGTCTGGGCCACGCCGTCGGCGTCATAAACCAGAATCGCATCAATGGTTTGAACTGGCGTTCTCAGCAATTGAATCACCTCGCCGCGCGGCCAGTCGTCGAGCAAAAGCCGAAAGCCCTGGGTCATCAACGCCACGCCGGTGACCGCTTCCAGATGGGCCCGCGAGACGCGGATCAGGCTTTCCAGCAGCTCGTCTTCATCGCCCGCGTCGATGCGCAGATGCGTCTTCAATTCGGCAAGCATCACCGGCTCCGCCAGCGGCGGATCGGTCTGGATCAGTGTCATGGCAGTCTCCGGCAATAGGATGTGTTGGGTGTTCGAGTCCCTCCCCCGAACGTCGGGAGAGGGTTGCTCGGAGGGAGCGGAAGATCCGTCAGGCGGCGAATTTCAAAAGCTTGATCGCCTCGAAATTCTGCACCCCGCCGCCCACACGCTTGGTGGTGTAGAACAGCACATAGGGCTTGGCCGAATAGGGATCGCGCAGGATCCGCACCCCAGTCCTATCAACCACCAGGTAGCCGCGGCGGAAATCGCCAAAGGCAATCGCCAGCGCATTGGCAGCCACATCGGGCATGTCCTCGGCCTCGACCACCGGAAAACCCATCAGCGAGGCGGACTGACCCGCACCCGCCGGCGGCATCCAGAGATAGTTGCCATCGGCATCCTTGAACTTGCGGATCTGGCTCTGCGTCTTGCGGTTCATAACAAACCGCCCGTTCTGACGGTGCCCCGCTTTCAGCGCATAGATCAACTCGACCAGCCGGTCGGACGGATCGGTGCCGAAGGCGCCCGAAGCCCCCGTTGCGATATGGCCGAGATTGCCCCAGCTCCAGGCATCGTCGGCTACACTCGGATAGTCGAGAAAGCCGCGCGGCTTGTTGACCCCGTCGCCCGCAACAAAGGCAGCGCCTTCCTGCTCGGCAAACGCGGCTTCGACTTCGGCGGCAATCCAGCCCTCGATGTCGAGCGCGCCGTCCTCGATCAGCGAGGCGGTTGCAGCCGGCATGGCGTAGAGCTCCATGGTCGGGAATTGCAGCTCCGCCAGTTGGGGTGCCGCCGTCTGCGGCCGTGCATCGGTCTCGCCGACCCAGCCTGTCGCCATGCCATCAAGCGCGAACGGCTTCTTCAGCACCGCGCCCAACACCTGCCGCACCGTGGCAATCGAGCGGATCGGCGACAGCTCAGAGAGACGCCGGCCGATTTCGCTGTCGAGCTCGTCGGGCACCAGATAGCCGCCGTCCGGGTCGCTGCCAGCCGACATCGCTTTCAGTTCAGCCTGGCGCAGCCCGTTCTCGTCCCCGCGCCGCACATAGGCATCAAAAGCCTGGCGCACCGCGCTTGGCTGCGCCGCGCCACGTCCGAGATCAGGCCTCGCGCGTTTGACCAGCAGCGCGTCAATCGTGCGCTTCTGTTCATCGAGCGCGGTGTCGATGCGGGCCATCTTTTCCTCGGTGATCACATCACTCCCGCCGCGGCGTTCAATCTCCGCCAGCCGCTCGTCATTGGATTGCTTGTAGTGTTCAAACGCGGACATGAAGTCCTCGAAGGCTGCGGAGACATCGGCGTCGATGCTCTTGGTTTCGGGCGCGCGGGCCGCTTTGGTCCTGCAGGTCATGGGTCGTCCTTTCAGATGCTTGAGTTTGGTGGATGGAGCGGAACGGACCAGCCCGCCGGTGAGCGCGCGCAGGTGCCGTTCCAGTCGTTTGAGATCCTCCGGGCCAGCGTCCTGCCTGTCCGAAAGCGCGCCAAAGCCTCGGGCGATCAGCCCGCGCGCCTGGCGTCTTGTCAGCCCCGCATCCCGCGTGAGCCGGCGTTCAAGTTCGCGCACTGTCAGCGGTTCAGCCAGACCGGATGCAGCCTTGACCGCGGTCACCCGCGCCCCCGGCTGCATCGGGAATGTCACCACCGAGATCTCCCAGAGATCAGCGCTTAAAATTCGCCGCACCCCGGCCTTGGCCTCATTGCGGGCGCGCAGGGTCTGAAACCCAATCGACAGCCCGTCGAGCGCGCCGGATTTCATCAGCTCATGGACTTCCCGCGCCCGGGCCACACCGAGCGACAGCTTGCCCTCGACATGCAGGCCGCGTTGATCCTCGCGGATCGACAGCCAGCGGCCGATCGGCTGGTCCGGATCGTGCTGATAAAGCATGCGCACATCGCCCGCTCCTCGCCGCTTCAATGAGGCGGCAAAGGCGCCGGGCTCGATCACATCGCGCCCCAGATCCACCGCGCCGAACAGGCTGGCATAGCCCGAAAAACTGCCGTCACCGCTCACATCTTCCAGTGCCAGATCGACACGTTTTCGCTGCCGTCCGGATGCGCTCCAGTCAGTTGTCATGGTCTTGTCCTTGTTGGTGTCGAAGTGTTTTGAGATGCGCGCCGTTCAGGTTTTCGGACCGCGCCCGGTCCGGTCGGCAATCCGCGCTAGTGCGCCGAGCACCCACCAGGCGGTCATGCTTGCGGCGGCTGATCCGGTCAGCAGGGTTTCCGCCGGTGACAGCATGTCCGTCACTCCCATCCACTGCGCCAGCACCACGCCTGCCGGGCCTCCAAAGACCAGGCCGGAGACGATGCCGGCGATGGCACGGGCCACGGCTTCGCGCGCTCCTCTGGGCATCATGTAGGCGAGCGAGACCAGCGCGCCGGCCACAGCGCCCGCGATCCGTGCCGCCAGCATCGAAGGTTCAGGACCCATGCTCTGCATCGCCTCGCCTCCGCATTTGATGGTCAATTTCGGCTCAGAGATTGATTCAGGTGTGTGCGAGTTTGAATCCGGTTCAGCCCGCAACACGTTGATATCCCACGGCTTCCCGCTTCTCTTCATCCGTCAGGAAATCCGCAGCACCGACGCGGGCCCAGAGCCCGTCACGTTCAGCCGACAGGCCCGGCAGCCGGTCGGCGTCATAGTCGATCTTCAGTCCAGCTCCGTGAATGGGCTGCAGCCAGGCGGTCAGCGCCTGCGCCGTCCGGCCCACCAGCGGCAACACAGTTTGGCGGCAGAAGGCACGGTTGGCCTCCTGATAATTGGCGTAAGTCAGGTCGCCGGGGATGCCCAGAAGCATGGGCGGCACGCCGAGCGCCAGAGCGATATCCCGCGCCGCCCCGTTCTTGGCCTCGATGAAATCCATGTCGCGTGGGGTCAGTCCCATCGCCTTCCAGTCGAGCCCGCCCTCCAAGAGCATCGGCCGTCCTGCCCTTCGCGCACCCTGGTAGCCATCCTCGAGTTCGGCCTTCAGCCGTTCATATTGTTCCGGCGTCAGGTTGCCGCCGTCCTTGGGCTGATAGACCAGCGCACCCGATGGCCGGGCGGAATTGTCCAGCAGCGCCTTGTTCCAGCTCATCGCCGCATTGTGCAGATCGAGCGCCATCAGGGCTGCTTCCAGCGGAGCAAAGCCCAGATGATCATCGAGCGGATGAAACAGCTTCAAGTGCAGCAGCCCTGGCCCCTCCTCGGGCGACACGGCAAACCTCTGCCGCTTGCCGCCCGACTGATGCTCATAGGCCACCGGCCAACCGTCAGCACCCGCAATCACCCGCATCCGGTCTGGCCGCAGAAGCTGCAGTCCGGCGATGCGTCCGCCGGCGCCAACCGGGTTGATCCAGGCATTGCCCGAGAGCACCAGGTGCCCATAGAGCGTCTCGAAGAAACCGTCTCCAGCGCCATTCGGGTCGGGCCGCTGAAGCAGATCCAGCACTGGATGCCGCTCCTGTTCGCGACCACCGTCAAACACCAGCCAGGGCACCGAGGCCGCCGCCTCCGCGATCATCCGTGTCGCCCGGTGCGCCACCGGATTGCGCATAAAGCCTTCCCGCGCAATCGCGCCATAGCTGCGCCCGCTCCACTGCGCGCCCGTGTCACCCGACAGCGCTGCAATCGCGCCCGGCAACCAGCTTTTGGCGGCGGGCGCGCGAACCTGTTCTGCACGGGTCCAGGGAAGCCGAAATCCGAATGCCATGATGTCGCCCTTTCAAGCTCTGAAACCAAAAAGCCCGCCAGTTAGAAAACGTGGCGGGCAGATATTTACTCCGTCACCCCGGACCTGATCCGGGGTCCAGCGACCCTGCGTCTGCCGGGTCAGAGGCTCTGTTCAGCCCAAGGACTTCGACTGGCTGGATCCCGGCTCAAGGCCGGGATGACGGTGATGTGAAACCACGCCCAGCATTGCAGACGCCATGTCCCCGATCTGCCGCATACCAGCCCATTCACAGATGCCTTATCTGCGGTGCGCCTCGGCGGTTCAGCATCAGTTCGGTCAGCGCCCAGACCAGCGCATCGAGCCGGTCGGGCGAACGGCCTGACGACAGCCCGTCCGGCCCGAAATCGCACATCTGGTCTTCGAGGCTCGCAAAGTGGCCGGCATGAACCACCCGGCCCTGCTCATAAAGGGCTGCCACCGGTTCGGCGCGCAGCCACTTGCCGCGCGTCGCCCGCACCGTACGCACCGGCAGCGTCGGCTCGACGGTTCGAAGCACGCTCGTCACCATGTCGCCGCCCTGGTTGATTTCGGCCACCACGCAATCGGCGTCGAATCGGCGGTAAAGCCTGCTCACCGCACCCGCCCAGTTGGAGGGGCTTGCGCCCTCGACCGAGCCATCGGCCAGCACCACCGCGCGGCCTTCCGCTTCAAGCCCAACGGCAACAATGCCGCAGCAGGAATATCTGGCTTCGCTCACCGCCGGCGGATCGACCGCCACCACGATGCGCGCGAGCGGCCCGTGATTGCGCACCACAAGCGCCTCGATCTGGTCGCGCCGCCACAGCCCGTCCTCGCGGTCGGCAATCAGTTCACCATCCAGCTCCTGCCGCCCCAGCCGCGTGCCGCCATAGCGCGCCCGGATGGCGTCGAGAAACCCTGCCGCCAGATGCTGCGCATTGTCTTCGGTCCTGATCTGCGTCACCCGCGTGGCCTTGTCCTTCACCAGCGCCAGCATCAAGGGCGTCGCCCTTGGCGTGGTCGTCACCAGCTGGCGCGGTGAAGTGCCAAGGCGCAAGCCAAATTGCAGCATGTCCCAGGTATCGCGCTGGTGGCGCCATTTGCCGAGTTCGTCGCACCAGGCGAGATCAAATTGCGGGCCGCGCAGGCTTTCGGGGTCCTCGGACGAAAACATCTGCGCCACAGCCCCGGACGGCCACACCAGCCTGCGCCGCGTCGTCTCGAAGCTTGGCCGCTGATCCCGCGCCACGGCCATGATGCCCGACACCCCGTCGATCATCACCTCGCGGGCATCGCCAAAGGTTTCCGCCACCAGCGCAATCCGTCCATCCCGCCCGAGCCCCGGCACCTCGCCCGAGGCCAGTCCATGCACCCATTCCGCGCCCGCCCTTGTCTTGCCCGAACCGCGCCCGCCCATCATCAGCCAGGTGCGCCACGCCCCTTCGGGCGGCAGCTGCTCGGGGCGGGCTGAAAGCCGCCAGTCATGGGCATTGGCCATCAGCGCGGTGTCATCCAGCCGCAGCAGATGCGCGGACACAAGCGCGTCAACGCTCAATGCTTCGTCCAAACCATCACCATGCGAAACTGAGTCACGAAACCAGCCTATCTCGTTGTTTTCCATGAACTCCCGAGCACACTCGGCTTCCTGTTCGCTCTCGTCTTGCAAACCAAGATCCGGCGTCCACGTCGAAGCCGGCTCACAGCCGCCTCCCGGTCCAACCGCCGCCTCTGCAGCGTCAGGCTCATCCAACGCTGCTCCGGAATCCGGGTCATCTCGCACCGCTGCAGCATCCAGCCCACCCGGCATATCACTCGCTGCCTCGGTGTATGGCTCGTCCCGCACCGCTTCATTGATCGGCGCATCCACACCATCAGGCTTCTGCATCTGACGTCGCTTTGGCCCGCAGGCCAGCAGATTACGAAACGGAACCCGATAGCCCGGCACAGGGTCAGCCCAGACATTGCACCTCAGCGTCACCGCCATTGACCGGAGCGTCATTGCGTCTTCCTCCTGCCATCCAGCAGCAACCAATAAATCGGACAGTTGAAGTGGCGATCTCTCACTCCCCGTCATCCCGGCCCCGAGCCGGGATCCAGCGATCTGGCGTCTGCCGGATCAAGGGGCTCTTTCAGCCTCGGCACGATCTGAAATCTGCTCCCCGGAATTTTCACCGGCGCGCATCTCCGCCTCAGCCTCATCACGACTGGCCTCGCTCGCCGCCTGCTCACCAGCCCGCTCAACCGCCAGCCGCTCGGCCGCGGCGAGAATGAGCTGCCGCACCGTTTGCCGCAGTTGCTCGCGCTCATCAGCGCTCAGCGTCTGCCGGGCAGCGCTCGCCTGATCCTCGGCAATCAGTCGTTCCATCTGGTCGATCTTTTCGAGTGTCCGGGCAATCAGCGAGACCTGGTCGACCGCCGCCTTGCCTTCGACACCGTCCTCGCCCAGCCGCGCCGCTTCACGATCAAGCACGGCGCGCATCCGGGCGAGCATCGTCCTGGTACTCTCGGCCACAAGCGTCGGCGCGGGCGCATCTGCCCCGCCTCCATCCGCAGCTCCATCCTGCTTGAACTCGAGCGGCTCCAGCGCCAGCACCAGCTCGACCAGCCGGTCGATCAGCACCGCCTCGCGCCCGTTCGAGCACCCGGTCCAATCCTCCGGTCCGGACACAACTGTGCGCCCGGCCTGCAAAAAGCTGTCGGTCATCCCGTCCTCGCAAAATCCTGAAAACCGCCCGAACCGGCCAAACAAACCGAACCGGCCAGCAAAAAGCGCCCCGGAAACCCCAGAGGCGCTTTGCAAAAATCCTGGTGCCGCAGCAGCACCGCTTCCGGCGCACTTCTGTGACGATGACATAACCCTACCAGAGCACCGTCACACCGTCAAGGATTATTTTCCTATTTGCGCCCCTGAAGTACCAAGATGTAAAAAGGCATGGTTCTCCGGCGTGACAGGGCGGGCGGTACCTCAAGGAAACGGAGAGTTTCCCATGCCGACCAAAGACGAAAAGAAGACAGACAAAATTGAGATCAGGCCTGAGTTGATTGAGGCAGGCGTTGATCTGTTGATTGAGCCCGGTATGACGGGAGACCCTATGCCAGTTAGGGGCGGTATCAGGCTTATCGTGAAGGATATCCTGTCTCTATGTCTTTCGCCCGCCAATCTTCCAAAAACTTACGTATATCTTGGCGAGCTTTAGAGAATGACGCTGTCCTTGCCTCTATATCGCTTACCTTTAGATGTTTTGCATCTGTAGGGAAGTGACTCACGTGGAGTTCGTCGCTGTATTTCAGATTAAACTGCGTTCGCCTCTGATTATAGTATGGGACGAAATAATCGGTGAAATCGGACTCGCCGCGCTCCATCATTGTGATGACTGAGCCGTGAGCAATCTCAGCGCGCTTTTGAGCCTTCTTGTGTACTTTGTCTTTTAGACTGCGCCATCTAGTTGATAGCTCGGAGTAAGGTGGAGGGCGAAGCCTGTAGGTGATTATTGAGTCGCACCATCTTAAACGTGCATCAAATGAGATGACGGACCAATACCCAACGCTGGTCTCTATACCCACAACCCCATCGAGAGAGTGGGCATATTCAATCAACCCAAGAATCTCGTTTTCGACGTGATTCCAGGCTGTAAGACATTTGCCAACGTTTAGGAAAAGCTGATCCCGAAGCGAGATTTCTGTCATGTCAGACGCCAATCATAAAACAGACCAGGAGAAGGCCGACGAGGTCTTGAGCTGGGTGCTCAACAAGCGTCTAAACCGTACATTAACGAAGCAGTAACCGAATCGGGCGATCAAGAGAGGCAGGACGGCACTCCCGGAATGAAACACCGCCCTGCTTAGAAACAAGGGCTAGCCCTTATTTCCTCTTTATGGTCTGCACTACGTGCGTTTTGCTGTAGCGTTTCGCTTTAGCAACGGTCGTGAAACGACCGGTGATTGCGGAGCGACCAACTTTGATCTTGCGCATGCGTCTTCACCTCCTTTCCCGGACAGTGGTCCGCCAATAAAGACATGACCGGATGGTGTGGTGATCGATTCGAAAGATCGAATTTAAGATCATCATCAAGAAGCTAAGTGTCCACCTCTTTTTTCTTTCTATTGTGGAGAATTTTGCCTGCCTTCTTCTTAGGGGTGACCAACCTTAACAATCCGCCGGCAGGTTAGGTGCTTACCACGGATAGCATCAAGCGGCATTTCTGCACGCTAACCGTTCACGCCTTAAGACCTGAACGGCGTTTATAGCGGAAAATCGAATTCCGCGAGGTGGCTGCCCAGGTGAGCTCTGCCGAACCCTCCTCCATCCTCACAGTTCTTGTTAGTTCCTGTTAGCTCTGCTACATTTGTTCCATCAAGCACGAACCGATGAAAACACTCACCATCTCGCTCTCCCAGCAGCAGATCACGCGGCTGCAGCAGGCGGTCGCATCCGGGTCCTATGCCTCCAACAGCGAAGTGATGCGCGATGCGCTGCGGCTGTGGGAGCAGCGTGAGGAGCTGCGCGAGCTTGAAATCAACCGGCTCAAGCACGCCTATGACGAGGGAATGGTCAGCGGCGAAGGCCGCGCCGTGGATGCTCACTCCCTGCTTGCCGAGTTGAAAGCGTAGCGGCAAAGCTGGCTTTCGAGGGCGTCACGGAGTTGTCCCGCCGCGCGTCCCCTCAATGCCGCGGCTCTTCGGAAATACTGATCGCTTCGTCAATCTGCTCCCGCAGCACAGGCAAATCGGCCTTTGCCAGCTCGAGCGTCATTTCGCCTCCGCCCTCCAAAGCCAGCGTCAGACCCAGTCTGCCCTGCGGGTTCATCGCCAGCCCCATGCCGGTGGTCTTGAGAACCTGGAAATTGGGCTGGTCGTCTTCAGGCAAGTCGGAGACGACCTGGCCCAAAAGGCTCGCAAGCGCGGTGATTGTCGCAGGCACGATCCTGGCATCAAACTCGAGGCTGTATTTTTCTCCGTCGGCTGTGCCAAAGAGAAGCGCAACGGACCTGTTTTCCGGCCGTGCCTCCCCTGACACCACGGCTTCGAATTTCGGGGCTGCGTGCACATTTTCCGTCACTGTGAATTTCTCCTGCGGTTTCGCTGTAGCTTAGCAGCTATTTGCCGAGGCGTGACCGGGGCTGACGATTGCCTTGGTCGGTGCGGCGCCAAGATTAAGCCTCCTCAGGCTCCACCCTCACCTTGAGCCCCAGTGCCTTGATCACCCCGAAAAGCGTCGACATGCGGGGATCGCCTTTTTCGCTCAATGCCTTATAGAGTGCCTCTCTTGTAACGCCGGCCGTGCGGGCGATGTCGCTCATCCCGCGGGCCTTGGCTATGTCGCCCAGAGCTGCGGCAAACAGCGCCGAATCGCCATCAGCAAGGATCGCATCCAAATAGGCCGACACTGTCTCCGGACTGTCGAGAAATTCCGCCGCATCAAAGGGTTGGGTTGCAAGTGTCATTTAAAGCTCCTTGGCCATTTTCCATGCCATCTTGATGTCAGCCTGCTGACGGGACTTGTCCCCACCGCACAACAGAATGACCAACCTGTCATTTTGCTTCGCGACATAGATCCGGTACCCGGGACCATAATCCACACGCAGCTCGCTTACACCATGCCCCACGGGCTTGATGTCACCCGGATTGCCGAGCGTCATTCGCCTCATCCGCACCAATATCCGTGCCTTGGCTTCCCTGTCGCGCAACTTGGAAAGCCATTTCGCAAACACTTCAGTTTGACGAACCTCTATCACGCGTGAATTATAGTTCACGCATTGACAGCAATCAAGTTTTCTCCAAACACAAAAAAACCGCCGGAATAAACTCCGGCGGCCATAAGGTGTGCGTCTTCCTGAGTGGGTTCAGGTGCTATCGCACTAGGCGATGGCTATGATGCCGAGGACGGCGAGCAGGAACAATACCAGCACGATGCCGACCAGAAATTTTGCGCCGGTCAAAGCGGCGCCCGACAGACGTCCGAAGCCCAGAAGGCCCGCAACGGCTGCAACAATAAGCAAAATCAGGATCCATTGGATCATTGGATAGTCCCTCCGTTTGGCAATACGGAAAGACAACACCGAAGCAGCCGATTGGTTCCACGAAAGGCAAGCTATTGTCCGGCCGCAGTGCGGCTCAGACCTCCTCGCCGGGCCAGTCGACCAGGTAATCCTCGAAATCCTCGACATCGAGATCTGCCTCGGTCACCGTGCGGCCACGCACCGAGACACCGGCCTCATGCACCGTGTCGGGGTCGCCCGAGACCAGCGGGTGCCACCAGTAGAGATCAGCCCCTTCGCGCACCAGCCGGTAGCCGCAGGTCGGCGGCAGCCAGGTAATGGTGTCGACCTGCTCAGGCGTCAGGCCGATGCAGTCGGGCACGGTCGCCTGGCGGTTGTCATAGTCCTTGCAGCGGCAGCTCTCGCCATCGAGCAGGCGGCAGGCAATGTTGGTCCAGGCAATTTCGCCTGTATCCCAGTCCTCGAGCTTGTTGAGACAGCAGCGGCCGCAGCCGTCGCACAGGCTTTCCCATTCGGCCTTTGTCATCTGGCTCAGCGTCTTGGCCTTCCAGAACTGGTTGGCGTTCATTGCCGTTTTCCTTTTTTATCATCTGCTTGCGCGCGGGAGGGGCAGCGCGGCTTGTCCTTTGACCGAAAATGCGCCAAAAGCATAGATCGCAAGGGGCGTAAACTGTGGTGCTATCACGCATCACCGAGAAAGTAACATGCGGCGACCCAAATCGCCGCCGCCCGCAATGGACATGGACCCGTGCAAGACCCGTTCAATCAGGACAACCGTCCGCGCAAGCGCTCCAACATCTTTCTCCGCATTGATTCCTGGATCGATTCGTCGATCTGGAACGCCGGTTTCCGTGTTGGCGAGATCTGGGAAGAGATCACCATCTTCTTCCGCCGCTTCCGCACCCGAGGCGTCTGGAAGGCCGTGTTCGAGATCGCCGGCGAAGGCATGAATGCCGGCACAGCGGGCTTCGTGCTGCTTCTGGCGCTGGCGCTGCCGGCGTTCGAGGAAACGGCCGGCAACTGGCGGGCGCGCGATGATTTCGCCGTCACCTTCCTTGATCGCTATGGCAACGAGATCGGCCATCGCGGCATCATTCACGAGGATTCAGCTCCCGTCGACCAGCTGCCCGATCATTTCGTCAAGGCGGTGCTGGCAACCGAGGACCGGCGCTTCTTCGAGCATTTCGGCATCGATTTCCTCGGTCTCGCCCGCGCGATGACCGAAAACGTCAAGGCCAATTCGGTGGTCCAGGGCGGCTCGACCATCACCCAGCAATTGGCAAAGAACCTGTTTCTGACCAACGAGCGGACGCTCGAGCGCAAGGTCAAGGAAGCGTTTCTTGCCTTCTGGCTCGAGGCGAACCTGTCGAAAAAGGAAATCCTCAGGCTCTATCTCGACCGCGCCTATATGGGCGGCGGCACGTTCGGCGCTGCGGCGGCGTCGCAGTTCTATTTCGGCAAGGACATCACCGAGGTCTCGATTGCTGAAGCCGCAATGCTCGCTGGCCTGTTCAAGGCCCCTGCCCGTTATGCGCCGCATATCAACTTGCCGGCGGCCAGAGCGCGCGCCAACGAAGTTCTCTCCAACCTGGTGCAGGGCAACCTGATGACCGAGGGCCAGGTGATTGGCGCGCGGCGCAATCCAGCCAGCGTGATTGACCGCGGCGACCATGATGCGCCGGATTACTTCCTCGACTGGGCCTTTGACGAGGTCAAGCGCATCGCCGGCGGCTTCGACCAGCATTCGCTGATCGTGCGCACCACTATCGATCCGGGCATGCAGGAAGCAGCGGACGCGGCGGTGGAAGCGGGCCTGCGCCAGTATGGCAAACAGTACCGCGCCAGCCAGGCCGCTCTCGTGCTGATCGAAAACGGCGGCGCTGTGCGCGCCATGGTCGGCGGACGCGACTATGGCGAAAGCCAGTTCAACCGCGCCTCCCGCGCCCTCAGGCAGCCCGGCTCGTCGTTCAAGATCTACACCTACTCTCTGGCCATGGAAAAGGGCATGACGCCCGACAGCCCGATCACCGACGCGCCAATCCACTGGGGTAACTGGAACCCGCACAACTATTCCGGCGGCTATTCCGGCCGCATCGACATCAAGACCGCGCTGGCGCGCTCGATCAACACCATTCCGGTGCGTCTGGCCAAGGAGCGGCTCGGCGAGGATCCCATCGGCCAGATCATGGCGCAGGCGAAGAAGTTTGGCGTCGAGACCCCGATCCGCCGCGACGTCACCATTCCCATCGGCACCTCGGAAGTCACCGTGCTCGATCAGGCGACCGCCTATGCGGTGTTTCCGGCCGGCGGCTACCAGTCGCGCCGCCACGGCATCGCGCAGATCCTGAACTACAATGGCGATGTACTCTATGATTTCCAACGCGACGAACCGCCGGCCGAGCGCGTGCTTTCGGAAGATGCCGGCAACTACATGAACCAGATGCTGACCCGGGTTCCCTATGTCGGCACCGCCCGCCGCGCTGCCGTCGACGGTGTGCTGACCGGCGGCAAGACCGGCACCACCCAGGCCTACCGAGATGCCTGGTTCTGTGGCTTTACCGGCAACTTCACCGCTGCGGTCTGGTTCGGCAATGACGACTATACGTCATCGAACCGGATGACCGGCGGCTCTCTGCCTGCCATGACTTTCAAGCGGCTGATGGATTACGCCCACCAGGGCATTGAACTCAGGGCCATTCCGGGCGTCGACAACCCGCTGCCGTCCGCGAGAGCCACACCGCTGGTTGCCAGCGCCTCGACCGACGCCGACGGCAATGCGCTGCCTGCCCGGCAACGCTCGCGTTCGCTCAACCGGGAAACCACAGATGTTCTGCGCGGGCTGGTGGAGAAGCTCAACAGCGCCCGGCCACTGGGCGCACCAGAGCGCTTGGCAAAAGTCGAAAGCCAGCCTGAGCTGGTTCCAGCCACCGCCGAGCAATGAACCTCCGGGATGCTTTCCAGCAACAGTGCATATCCCGATCTTTTCAATCCAGGTGACTGGTTATTGACGCGGTATTGTGCTTTTTCCTCACGCGCGGCGATGTTCGCGCGCACGAGTGGTCGCCCCCGCGCGGCGAGCGCCACGCACCCTGTTTGACGAAGGAAGCCAAGCCACGTGTTTCGTCTGCCTGCCCTGGTTGTTCTGACGCTGGTGATCGCTTTTGGCGGTGGTGCCTGGTCTGCATCGTGGATGCTCAAGGCGACATCCGGTTTCGGCGCGATCAGCCTCGGCTCATGGAGCGCCTACCCCGAGCTTCAGACAGAGAAGGCCGATCCTTTCGCCAAGGCGCACCGCGCCGGTGACGGTCGCATTCTGCTCGGCCGGGCCGAAGGACTGGTGTTTACCGCCAAGACCGACGAAACCGGGGCTGCCCTGTCTGGACGATGCGCTTATGAAATCTCCGGATCAACACCGCCGGCGCGGTTCTGGACACTCACGGTCAAGGACGCCAGTGGCGAGCCGCTTGCGGAATCCCCGCGGCTTCCGACAAGCCTGAATTCCTGGACCACGCTTCGCAACACCGACGGCGCGTTCCGCATCCGGCTCAGCGCCTCCCCCACGCCCGGCAACTGGATCTGGCTCGACACTGACGGCAATGTCAGCTTCGTGCTGACCCTGCTTGATACGCCCACTGCGGCGTCGGTCAGCCTGGTTGAACTCGACATGCCCAAAATCGCAGCTATCGGGTGCTCCGATGCGTAGCGCGCTGCTGGCCATCGCGATCGGGTTGGTGGGCGCAGCTTTCATCCATATCGTCATCATTCTGGCGTTGCCGATGTGGACGGGCAAGGATGCATGGACGCGGGTGCAGGCGCTTGGCGAGATGAACCGGTTCTATTCGCTTGCCAATGAGCCCAACATCACCGGGCTCTACAACGAAAACCCCTATATCCGCAGCGCTGTCTGCCGGTTCGACATCACCGATGGTCCGGTGCGGATCATCGCTTCGGGGGACGTCCCGATCTGGTCCGTTTCCGCCTATGGCGTGTCATCGAATGAAACCTATTCGATGAATGACCGCTCGGCGATCGGAACCGGCGTCGACATCGCCTTGGTCACTCCGGCGCAAATGCTGCAGATGCGCCGGATCATGCCGCGGGCGCTTGAACGCGCGGTGCTGGTGGAGCTGAGCGAGCCGCAAGGCTATGTCGCCCTGCGCGCCGTAGCCCCGACGCCAAGCCAGAAACCCGCGGCGCGCGCCTTTCTTGCAAACGCGGTCTGCGCGAGCATCAGCATCGATCCGGCCTGAGTTGTATGTAAGCAGCGTGAGGTGAAACCAGATTACGGCTGGCCTGATGGTGAGGCAAGACGAAGGAACCGCTCATAGGCCTGTTCGGCACGGCGATTGATCGCGGCCTCGTCGAGTGGCGGTTCGCGGCCGATGACGCGGCGGATCTGCAGATCTCCGACCAGCAGGTTGAGATAAAGACCAACGGCCTCGCCGGTTGCGTCAAATTCAAGCGCACCTTCACGCCTTGCCCGCTCCATCACCTCGCCGATCAGCGGCGCAATGCTTTCCCTGCCCCGTTCGGAAATCACCGCCCCAAGCTCGCCTGTGGGGTCAGCAGCTGCGGCGCGGTTGAGCTGTATGGCGCGCGGGCTGACCAGAAGCGCCAGCAGGCGCGGCCCCAGCGCATGTAGAATGTCCAGCGGACGCTTGCCGCTGTCCAATCCCTCTTCCAGCAGAGCCTTGACCTCTTCCGCATTGCGCAGCACCAGCGCCTTGAACAGGCCGGTCTTGTCACCGTACCAGTTATACAGCGTCTCGTTTGACGCACGCGCCGCCTTGGCGATCGCCAGCATGGATGCCCCGGCATAGCCCTTGGCTTCCAGAACCGTATAGGCCGCCTCTTCGATCTTTTGCTGCCGGGAGGCCTTGTTCTCATCGCGCATCAGAATTTTCTCCAGATGATTGACGACAAGCGTAATTATGTTTACGGATATTTGCAACCGTACACTTAATTACGCCTATGGAGACCCATCATGCCCCAGATGATTACGACGCGGATATTGCCGCTTGCCTCGCTCTTGCTTGGCGCATCGATCTTCGGCTTCTTCTACGCCTGGGTGTGCTCCACCATGTGGGGCCTCGACGCCAGCGATCCGGCGATTGCCATTCAGTCGATGCAGGCCATGAACGCATCGGTGCGAAATGCGGTGTTCTTTCCGGCCTTTTTCCTCACGCCAGTGGTGCTGGCAATCACCTCCGTTTTGCTGGTCCGATCAGGTCAAGGCAAAGCCGGATTGTGGTTTGCGCTGTCGGCAGGCGTTTATGCAGTCGGTGGCTTCGGTGTGACTGCCCTGGTCAATGTTCCGATGAACGAGGCCCTGGCGCTGGTCGATGTCGCAGATGCCGGAAACGGCGCACCAGAGATCTGGCAAAGCTATTCGGAGCGCTGGCAGACATGGAACCAGGTTCGGACCGTGGCCAGCGGCGTGGCCGTCCTGCTGACTGGCTATGGCCTCCTCAAGATTGAGTGAAGTAACCCTTCCCGATCTCACACAATCCCGCCTCACAACCGGCAGAAATGCCAATTGATATCAATCAATGCGATCTGCCGACATCGGGTTTATATATAAACATTCATATATATAAACCGGTGTTCATTTACCGGCTCACGGGAGGCTAAGTGCATGAAAAAATCAAACATTGTTGTCCTCGGCGCAGGCCTTGGCGGAATTTCCATGGTCTTCGACCTGAAGGCAGAACTTGGGAAAGATCACCGGATCGTACTGGTCAACAAGACAGAGAGCTTTCAGTTCACACCATCAAATCCCTGGGTCGGCGTCGGCTGGCGCAACAAGGGCGACATCACAATCGAGCTCGCACCCTTGATGGCCAAGCACGGCATCGACTTCATCCAGGCTTCAGCCAGCAAGCTGCACCCTGAAGACAACCGCATCGAGATGGAGGACGGCAGCTCGGTCGATTATGATTATCTGGTGATCGCCACCGGGCCAGAACTGGCCTTCGACGAAGTCGAGGGGCTTGGCCCTGACGGATACACCCAGTCGGTCTGCACCGTCGATCATGCCACCCAAGCCAATGTGGCGTTCGAAGCGTTCTGCGCCGACCCCGGCCCGATGGTCGTTGGCGCGGTGCAAGGCGCATCGTGCTACGGCCCGGCCTATGAATACGCGATGATCCTCGACAAGGAACTGCGCACCCGCAAGATCCGCGACAAGGTGCCGATCACCTTCGTCACCGCCGAGCCCTATGTCGGCCATCTTGGCCTCGGCGGCGTCGGCGACACCAAGGGAATGCTCGAGCACGAGATGCGTCAGCGCAGCGTCCGCTGGATCACCAACGCCAAGGTGGAAAAGGTCGAGGCCGGCTCGATGACCGTTTCCGAGCTTAATGATGACGGCTCGGAAAAGACCAGGCACGAGCTCCCGTTCAAATATTCCATGATGCTGCCGGCCTTTCGCGGCATTGCAGCAGTCCGCGACATCGAGGGTCTGGTCAATCCGCGCGGCTTTATCATCGTCGACAAGCACCAGCGCAATCCGAAATTCCCCAACATCTTCGGCATTGGCGTGGCGATCGCCATTGCGCCGCTGGAGAAGACCCCGGTGCCCACCGGTGTGCCCAAGACCGGCTACATGATCGAAAGCATGGTGCTGGCCACCGCCAAGAACATCAAGGCGCTGCTTGAAGACCGCGCGCCCGAGGACGAAGCCACCTGGAACGCCTTCTGCCTGGCCGATTTCGGCGATCGCGGCGTTGCCTTCCTCGCGCAACCGCAAAACCCGCCGCGCAATGTCAACTGGGCAGCCGAAGGCATGTGGGTGCATCTGGCCAAGGTGGCGTTTGAGAAATACTTCATGCACAAGGTCCGCAAGGGCATCACCGAAACCTATTACGAGAGCGCGATCATGAAGATGCTGGCGATGCACAAGCTGAAATAGGCCTCATCCGCCGAAGCAATTCTGCGGGGCCGGGAGCCATCGACCTCGTGACCTCCCTGTCCCTAGAAAGTGGCAGTGACCGACCGTCCTGCGCCGTGTGCCGGCTCAAGAAACGCTGTTCGATGCTGTTTGTGAAATTCGGCTGGAAGCCGGGCCGGCGGCCATGCTCACAATGGAATCGCCGTTTCTTCCTTTGCCGTCCTTATGGCGATCATCGTGAAGAAACGGGCGACATTGGTCTGGTCTCTGAACAGCCGGTCGCAGAGCAAATCGAATTCTTCCATGTCGCGCAGGCGCAGCATCAGGACCACATCGGTTTCCCCAGTCACGGCATAAGCATGCGACACGGCCTCTTCCGCGCTGGCAGTTTCCAGAAACCGGCGCATGTGCTGCTCGCCGTGCAACTTCAGTTCCACGGTGACGAATGCCTTGATCATCCGCCCTGCTCTGGCCGGGTTCAGGATGGCGACGATCTTGTCGATCACGCCGGATTTGCGCAGCCTCTGCAGACGCCGCAGACAGCTTGAGGGAGACAGGCCAACTTCATCGGCCATGTCGACATTGGTGCGCGAAGCGTCACGCTGCATCAGGTTCAAAAGCTTCCGGTCGATCCGGTCCATCGTCGCACTCCAAATCCGCATCTGCATGTTTGCAATATTATTGCACCAAAGCGCAATCTTTGACCAAAAATTCGAAACGGATCCGGGTAGGCAAGAGGGGTAACCTCAAAGGAGCCGGCGATGCTGTTGCTGATGATAATGTTGACGCGACCCTCCAAAGACAAGCGTGGATGCGACCCGATGCAGGAGGACCGCTTCATGCACCAACATGGTGGATGGGGTCCGAGATTGATGTTTTTAAGTTTCGAGGCGGTTTCCGACCTGTTCAACCGCCTTCACGACATCTTCGCAGGACGACAGCGATAACTCCGCTCCCATGTCCCCGCCGCCCTAAAAAAACCGAAAGGAAACCAGATGCCGCCGTTCACGGATTTCTCGAACAACACACTGGATTCAATGAGAATCTATTGGGTCCTCGTGCGGATCATGGTTCCGATCACCATCATCACGGAGGTGTTGTCACGGGCCGGCGCGATCGAAGCGATAGCGCCGCTCTTTCAGCCTCTGATGAGTGTGGTCGGCTTGCCGCCGGAACTGGGGCTTGCCTGGCTGACGGCAATGATCGTTGGCATATGGGGTGCGGTCCCTCTTGTCTTCACACTCGTCCCCATATCTTCGCTCAGCACGGCGGACGTGACAGTGTTTTCAGCACTGATCCTGTTCGCCCATGGCCTGCCTATCGAGCAGAAGATCATCCAGATGGCCGGTCCGGGGATGGCGGCAACAACGGTGCTGCGGATCGCAGGCGGTTTGCTCTACGCTTTTCTGCTTCACCACGTCCTGCTTGCCACCGGCTGGTTGCAGGCGCCAGTCGCCCCTGCATGGACCCCGATGACAGCCACACCCGATTGGGCCGTCTTTTTCTGGGGCCTCGGAGAGACGATGGTCTGGATGCTTGTCATCCTGGTCGTCCTGTCCTGGGCTCTCCTGATGCTCAAGACCAGCGGACTTCTCGACCGGATGATGCAGTTTCTCTCACCGGTCTTGCGGCTTGCCGGCATCAACGGCGAAGCGGCGCACCTCACCGCCGTCGGGTTGTTTCTGGGGATTTCCTATGGAGCAGGTCTTCTGATCCGCGAGGCGCAATCGGAGGCGCTGTCTCCGCGGCAGATCTTCCTGTCCTGCGTTTTCATGGGTTTCGCGCACAGCGTGATCGAGGATACCTTGATCGTTATGGCGCTTGGCGCCGATATCCTCGGTGTGCTTGCCGGCCGGCTGGTCTTCGCCATTCTGGCCACTGCGGCGATTGCTGCACTGCTGCGCTACATGGACGACGAGGCTTTCTTTGCGCATATGTTCCGGCAGAAAGCATGAACCTCAGCCGTTCTTGCTGCGTCGGCGCTTCTTGCCGGTCGGCTTGTCGGGAGCTGTGTCATCAAACATCGGCTCGTGCCTGACAGGCTCCGGCAAGCCTGAACCAACATGCAGAGGCTCGCGACGGATTCCGGTGAACATCAGTACCTCGGCAGAGACGCCGGCGGTTTTGCTTGCGGATATCGCCGGATCTGCCTTGCGGCATCTCGCGAGATCAAAGGTCAATATTGTTGTCATTTCTTGACTCCAACCCGGTGGGACAGGAATTACGCTCAACATATTTATCCTTACTAATATTTGTCTAGACTTGACTTGGTTAACAGCTCGCTAACGCTTTTGAGATAAGTTGAAACGAGTATCTTGTTGCGTTTGTGTAAGGTGTGCCCGTGTCAGACAATTTCCGCGACCTCGAACGGCCAGATGGCGTCCGCCGCAAGGATGCAGTTCTGATGGCAGCCATCAGCGGCCTTGAATCCCTGGATCATCCGTCACGCCAGGATATGGCACGGTTTTCCCGCCTCTTCATCCCGCTCTACAAGACCGCCAGTCAGGAAACGTGCCGGACCGCTTCGGCGACATTGTCGCGGCTGTCGCGGGTTCCCGACGATGTGGCAGACATGCTGATCAACGAGCCGATTTCGATCGCCGCTCCCTTTATCGTTCACTATCCGCTCATCAACGAAAACGCCCTGACCCGGGCGGTGATGCGCCATGGGGCGCCGCATGCGCGCGCGGCTGCGCGGCGCTCGGACCTGTCGCCACAGGCCATCGCCAAGCTGCAGGAACTCAAGGACCCGTCCGTCGACGGACTGCTGGTGCTGCGCGAGCTGATCCCCGATCCCGCATCAGCAAGGCCGGCCACACCGGTGTCACGCCCTTCCGAGACTATACGACCGAATGTAGATGCGCCGCCGCTTGATCCGAGCGAAAAGCTCAGGGCGACGTTGCGCGCGCTTGTGGCAGCCAGCCCGACGCCAAAGTCGCCGCTCAATCGGCCGACCAGCACCCGCAAGGCATCTGGCGCAGTCGACGCACCCTCGCCTGCGCTTCAGGACGAAAAGACCGCTGCCGCATCGATGGCTGCCCGGCGCAGGGTGGGTGATGTGCGACTTGCGCAACTGGCGCGCCACGCAAAGACAGATCAGGAATCCTGGTTCGCCACCGCTCTGGCCGATGCCATGGGGGCAAGCTTTGCGCTTGCAGAACGCATCATGATGGATCTGTCTGGCAGACAGCTGGCAACGGCACTGATCGGTCTGGGCGCGCCTGAAGACACCATCAAGTCGGCACTTGAAAGCTTCTTTCCCCACCTCGCCAAACCGTCAGTCCGGCATACGCTGGCAACCGACCTGATCGAGGAGCTCGACAGTGAAAGCTGTGCCGCGCGTCTTCAGGCCTGGCAGCGCGCTGACAGCTACACCAACGGGGCAGCATCCCATGTACCCGCCCTGTCCGACGGCAAGCCGGTGCGCCAGAACACGGACCAGCGCGTATCGGCACGCGAGGTCCGCCGCCGCATCTCGCCGTCGCGCAAGGCCGGCTGAGCCGACCGTGCTTTTTATATCAGTGAGGCTTTGGCCCTCCGTTGCGGACCAGAACTGATGGCTCGCGACGGCCGCCTGGTTGCAGCCCGTCGCGCAGAAATTTCTAGCCTTCAACCAGTTCAATCGTGTCGCCCACCGAGATAGCACCATCGTTGAGGACCTCGGCATAAACGCCCATGTCGAAATGGCCGTAGGCCTTTTTCAGCAGGTTGGGCAGCTTGATGTCCCGCTCGGCGGTCTCCGGATTGACCTCCGTCGCCAGGCAGCGCTGGGTGCGGTGCAGGATGTTGAAGGTGACTTCGCCAACCCGAATATGGCGACCGACCATGTCGAGTTCGCTAAAGGCAGGCCAGCCTTCAAACACGATGTTGCCGCGGAAGCGACGCGCATCGACTTCCTTCGAAATTTCCTGCTCGAAGGCGTGCACCGAATCCATGTTGATGAACGAAATCGCGTTCATCAGGGTGGTAGAGGCAACAGAAGCGTCGGTGAAGCGGTGCGGAAAGGCCGAGGCGAAGAACGGGACTTCCTCCTCTTTCAGCTGCAGCAATTTGGCGAGGAAGTCACTGGCGCCGCCGGTTCCGGCTTCCGTGTTCATGTCGAACTCGAGCACCGGTGCGTCGCTGGTCTTGATCTTCAGCATTCTGGTCTGAGCATCAAACGCGGTTTCGAGACCGGCAAGCTTTGCGTGCTGCAGCAGGACGATGAACCGGCTCTTGGGCAAGGGCTTCGGATCGGCCGGATCGAAGCCGCTATTCTTCTTGGCAAAGCCGAACAGGCGGTCTCCGGGGAAGCCGTCGCCGGTTTTCAGGTCGACCTTCTGATGGCCTTGCGCGCTCAAGCCCTTGATCGGGTAGCTCGACAGCGACAGGATTTTTCCGTTCATGAGTGTCTCTTCCTTCAATTCAGTAGGGCTTCAATGGCGCGGCCGATGGCCAGCAGGGCGCGGTCGGAACGTGATGGCCCCACAAGTTCCATCGCGAACGGCAGCCCGTCAGCGCAGAGACCCGCGGGCAAAGTCAGGGCGGGCAGACCGGCGATGCTGGCAGGGAGTTCCCGGCGCGTCATCGTCGGAAACAACGGCAGGCTGTCGCCGTCAATGTCAATCATTTCCGTCTCGCCGATGGGCGGCGCCGACCGGGCAAGGGTCGGGAAGATCAGCGCATCGGCACCGGTTTGTTCAAACAAATCGGCAAAGGCCTTCTGCAAATCCGGCCGGTGCTGATCCATCGCCGCACGGTAGGCGTCTTCGCCCGGCATCTCGCCGCGGGCCATCTGCTGATAGAGACCTCGCACGTCAGGGCTGGCGATCCTGTCGGCAAACTCGGCCAATGTCAGCCCTGCAAGCTCCATGGCGGATGTCTGCCAGTTCCGTTCCGTCTCGAACAGCGCAATCGGAAACCCGGAGGCCTCTGTCAGGCTTTCGATGTGCGGCGCATCCGTCTCGACCAGCGTTACACCGGAAGTCTTGAGCCTGGTGAGAACAGACTTTCCGAGCGCACCCATTTCGCGGTTGATGCCGAGCCAGAACGGGTCCCTCACAACGGCCAGCCTGATCCGGACAACATCGCCAGCCTCGACCGCGCTCTCAGACATGATCGCTGCATCGAGCATCGCCAGATGCTCCATATCCGAGCCCATGATTGAAATCGTGTCGAGCGTGTCTGTCAATTTGAGAATACCCTCACCGGGGTAGCGGCCGGTTGTCGGGCGCAGACCGGTACAGCCGCAGAATGCCGCCGGGATCCGGCCTGATCCGCCGGTGTCGGTTCCGATACCGATCTTGAAGATGCCTGCACCGATGGCTGCGGCAGTGCCGCCGCTTGAACCACCGGTCATGCGGGTCTTGTCGTGCGGGTTGCCAACAGAGCCAAAGTGGGCATTGGCACTGGTGGTTCCAAAGGCGAGCTCGTGCATGTTGGCGATCGCCACCGGAATAGCGCCCGCGTCGCGAAGCCGTTGCACCACGGTGGCGTCCGCCTTGGCAACATTGTCGCGCAAAGGTGGGCAAGCGCCATCATGGCGCATACCCGAGACTGCAATGTTGGCCTTGACGATCAGCGGCAGGCCATGCAGCGGACCATGCGCCCCCTCGCCCGAAGCATCGAGTTCTGCTGCCATCGCCAAGGCAGATCCATCATTCAGCTCCGTGACCAAGTTGAGGCCGGCGTGGGCCTCAAGCTTCGCCAAGGCCTGGTTCACCGACTGTGTGGCCGACATTTTCTCGCTCAACTGCATTCCTCTCTCGGTCTCGTTTTATCAAAAATCCGGTTCCATCAGCTTGGCTTTATCCCTAGACACTTAAGGCTGAAAGCTTGGCAAATGCTCTTTCAAGAAGGCGTCCAGGGTTCGTGGTGCATCACCGGTCACGTCCATCACGTCATTGGTCACCTTTTCCTGCGCGCCGTTTCTGATTGCCACCATCAGATCGACGAGCAGGCTGGTTTTCCAGCGCGGCATCCCGGTCAGGATCGGCATGACCAGACGCGCAAGCGGCGCAGGCGGACTGCTGTAGCTCACCTTGGCGCCAAGAAGATGTGTGAGCTTTTCGGTGACGTCAGCAAAGCCATGGGCTGCAGGTCCGGTCAGCGTATAGGTCTTGCCGGCATGGCCTTCATCAATCAGGCAGCGGGCTGCAACCGCGGCGATATCCCTGACATCGACCATTGCAGTCCTGCCCTTGCCCATCGGCGCGGTGATCGCCTTGCTTTTCGCCACATCGCCGCTCATCAACAGCAACGACTGCTGAAAGAAGGTCGGCCGCAATATCGTGTAGCTCAACCCGCTGTGCTTGAGCGCATCCTCCACAGCGCGGTGCTGGATGCCGAAACTGACGGGCGGGCTCAGCCCTGCCGATTGGGCGGAAAGTTTGACCATATGCGGCAAACCACCTGCGCGAAGGCATTCGATCAGCGCCATCTCCGCCTTGTCCTGATCCCGGGCATCGGATGACGCCAGGAACACGCTGTCAAACCCGCCTAGTTTCGGGCCGAGCTGATCGAGGTTGCGGATATCGCCGACAATCGGGGTGATGCCACGCTGGATCATCCGACCGGCAGCAGCTTCATTCCGCGTGATACCTGCAACCTGATGCCCTTGCGAAACCAACTCATCGCACAGGGCTGACCCGACCTGACCGGTGGCCGTAAAGACGAGAATGCGGGCCATGATGGTCAGGCCCCGTATCTGGACAGAAGCTGCTTAGCTTCAGCACCCATACGTTCGACAATGTCTGCAGCCGATGGCAGATCCTTGATCAGGCCGAGCCCCTCGCCAGCCAGCATCGGCAGTTCGTCAAACGCACCTGTTGCACCCTGCATCGGGACCATGTTGGTGAAACGATGCAGCGGAACCTGCTGCCCCAGAAGATTCATTTCGCCAACTTGGGGGTGATGCTCAGGACCGACAGCAATCTCGTCCAGCTTGTCGCTCCATTCCGTCACCAGCGGTGTGCGCAGTACCCGGATCGGATTGAAGATCGGGTGCTCGCGGCCGAAAATGTGGGTGAGTGCGGTGCCGGTCGTATCGGCATCAACGATGCGCTGCTTGTATTCGTCGGCAACCGAGGCCTCCTTGGTTGCGACAAAGCGCGTTCCGATCCAGGCGCCATCGGCTCCAAGCATCAGCGCTGCGGCCAGTCCGCGACCATCGACAATGCCGCCTGCGGCCAGCACAAGCGCCTTGTCACCCACAGCATCCACAATGGCTGGTGTCAGGGCGATGGTGCCGGCGGTGCCATAATTGTGGCCACCAGCTTCCGTGCCCTGGGCGATCACCAGATCAATGCCGTCAGCCACAGCGGTCACGGCATCGGCCACCGAACCCACCTGTTCCCAGACATCGATGCCGGCGGCATGCATCTGGTCGATCCAGGCTTTCTGCGGATGCCCCCAGTGAAACGAAACCGCTTTTGGCTTCATTTCGCACATCAGGTCGATATGCGCCTGGGAGGTGAAAATGGTGATGAAGTTGACATGATAGGCGCGCTTCGTTCCGTCATTCATGCCGCCAACGAGCATCTGAACGCCCTCCGGCGGGATGATGCCGACGCCTGCGATCGAGCCCATTCCACCCGCTTCGCTCACCGCAATTCCCAAAGGCGGCGTCATGCCGGCAAAAGCCATTCCGGCCTGTACGATGGGGACTGAGAGGCCGTATTTTTGGGTAAGTCTGGTGCTGATCGTTGTCATTGTGGTTCCCTCGAAATTTGATTTTTCGTTGGTCCCAGCGAACGGCATCGCCTCGATCATGGCAAGACCGGCACTTGATCCAGAGTGCACTTTGACCTTATCTGTGCGCAGTCTGGAGAGAATGCGAATGCATCTTGAGCACCCACAGCAGACAAATTTGCCCCCGAAAGTCTGGTCGACAACAGGCTTCGCGAAGCCGTTTCGCTACTGGCAGGAGACGGTCAGCCAAGCCTACACCGCGCTCTCTCCAGAGCCCATCGACACCGATCCATTCCACGGTCAGATCAAGCTTTTCGAGCTTCCCGACGACGCCAGCATTTCCTCGATCAAGGCCGGCGCACAGGTCGTCAGGCGGACGAAAAAGGACATACGGCTTCAGGCCTGCGAAGCCGTTTTTGTCAATTTTCAACTGGCCGGGCAGAGTGCTGTTTCCCAGCGCGGAATAGAGGCTAAAATCGACGCGGGATCACTTGTCCTGCTCGATGCGACCGAACCCTTTGCGATGAAATTTGACCGCAACTTCGAGCAGGTCTGCCTGCATATGCCGAAATCCATTCTGGAGGAAAACGGCATCCGGGTGTCCGATTTCGTCGGGCGCGCGGTGACACGGCAATCTGGATTTGCCGCACCGCTTTTCTCTGCCATCGACGGTCTCACCGGTGGCATGCCACCGCAGCATGTGCTGCCGGGAATGATGCAGATGCTGGCCTTCGGGCTCACCAATGCGAGGCGAAATACCGTTGCGGATCAGCATCTTGCAATGGTTCAAAACTACATCCAGCAAAGACTTTCGGATACAGAGATTTCACCCGGTGCGACCGCCAGCCACTTCCGGATTTCAACCCGTCACCTGCACAAGCTGTTTGCGAGAGACGGCATGACGTTTGGAAAATTTCTTCTCGATGCCCGCCTGCTTGCCTGCGAAAAAAGGATCCTCTCATCCCGCGACGAGCCAATCAGCGACATCGCCTTCGCACACGGCTTCCAGAGCCAAAGCCATTTCTCGAGAGCCTTCCGCCAGAAGTTCGGGCGTTCGCCAAACCAGCTGCGCAAGACCTGCTGATCAGGGGTGTCTTGGGAAACAAGCCAACCGGCTGGCTCCTGATTGAGCCGACGCAGTCACGAGGATTTAAGTCGCTATGATGTTTCGGATTATTGAGCTGAACGAGACTGACATCGCTCAGGCGGTTCAGATCTGGCAGAACGGCTGGCACGATGCACATGCGAGTATCGTGCCCAAGGAACTCGTAGAGCTCAGGACCTCGGAAAGTTTTCTCCAGAGGTTGCGTGAGCACAGTGCAAATACACGTATCGGAACCAGTGACGGCGAGCCGCTTGGTCTGTGCATAACCGAAGGTGACGAGCTTTATCAGATGTATGTCTCGCCCAAGGCCAGAGGTCTGGGACTGGCACAGGCGCTGATGGTCGACGCCGAAGATCGCTTGCGGAGCGCCGGCCATTCATCAGTCTGGCTCAAATGCGCTGTCGGCAACGACAGGGCTGCACGTTTCTATGCAAAATGCGGCTGGACAAATGCTGGCACACGGACGGTCGAACTCGACACCACCGATGGCGTATTTCCACTTCAGATCTGGCGGTTTGAGAAGACATTGATCTAGACCCGAGATCTGCCCGGGTCATCAGGTCCGGTGGTCCCTACTCTTCAGCGAAAGGAAGATAGGTTTCCGGGCTGTCGGTTTCGATTTCCACCACCCAGATGTCGGGGTCGAACCGAGCTTCGCGGGCAATCATTTCGGAAACTTCGGCCTCGGGAACGCGGATTTTTCTGAGCTCGAACAGCCGGCCGCCCGTATGGTCACTTTCAAACGCCGTCTGGGGTGCAGGAGCGGCCAGGCTTTCGCTTCCATCGCGGTGCCGAATGCGGACGAAAATCGCGCCGGCTTCCTCCGATCCGCGTCTTTCAATGACTGCCATGTTGCCTTCTGCAAACAGGCGGCGGGTCAATGCGGAGACGAAGATACCGGCTTTGAGCCTCACAGCGCGCCGATCTCGAGCAGTTTCTTCAGCACGGTCTCGTTGGGCTCGCCGGTGACCGGGAGCCGGTAATGCTTTTCGAATGCACTGATCGCGGCACGGGTCTGTGATCCGGCCACACCGTCGACCGTGATGTCGGCATAGGCGATGTTGGACAGGCCGGACTGGATCTGCCGCACCAGTTCGCTCGGACCTTCCGCGATGACGGCCGGAATGGTCACCGGTTCGCCAACGCGCGTGTCGGATGCGACAACGGGAACAGGCCGGGGTTTGGGTGTCGGGCGTGTAGCTGGCTGGCTGCTCGCCACCTCGACCGGCGCGGCCTTGACCCTGCCCTTGTCCATGATGGCAAGCAGAGCCGTGCTCGCCTCACCGGTCTCGACGTAACCATTGGTCTTTTCCCAGGTCCGGATCGCGGCAGCGGATTTCGGACCCATCAATCCGTCAATGTCACCCGAATACAGTCCCATCTCGGCGAGGATCGTCTGCATCCTGGCGAGCACCGGATCGGAAGAAGGTGCGGCGGCCGCTTCAGCTATTGTCCGAGGCGCTTCAGTCGCGGGTTCGACATTGGGGACCGGGATCGAGGCAGTCGGCGTATCATCGCTGCGTTCAATCCGGTAGGTCGTCACGGTACGGGTCGGCGCGCCCTTGATCAGCGGCGTCAGCGCATCAGGCTTGGCGCGAGCGAGCGGAGGAGCCGAGGACGCCACATCCCGGGTCTTGAGGATCGGCGCGGGATGCTGTCCTGGCTGATGCCACAGAGCGTTGGTTGTGACAAAACCGAAAATCACGGCGAACGCCACACTGCCCCCGGCAAGCGAGGGATGAGCGGAGACGAGAGAGCCGAGCATTCCCAGAACACCCTGGCCCTTTCCGGTTTCATCATCAAACAAGTCAGGCGATACGCGCTGTCTCGGCATAGGCTTCATTCCTGGTTTTTGTATCAAGTCTGGCCAGATTTCCGGCCGATTTCCTGGCGGCTTTCGGCAGCAGCGGTGGAAACACCACGGCTGCTCCAGTTTCGCCGTCATCCGGCTCGGGATTGGCGCCAGAGCCGTCAGCAGGCAGCTCGATGGTCACCACGGTGCCCTCGCCTTCGCTGCTTTCGATGGTGAATTCGCCGCCGTGCAGATCCACGAGCCCCTTGACCAGCGACAGACCGAGACCTGTGCCTTCGTAGTGGCGACCGAGCTCGTTCTGGGCCTGGACGAAGGGTTCGCCGATGCGGGCGAGTTTATCGGCGGGGATGCCAATGCCTGTGTCGCTGACAACCAATTGAAGCCTGCCATCGCGGATGGCGGCGTCGACATTGACGACGCCACCGGTCTCGGTGAACTTGATTGCATTGCCGACCAGATTGATCAGGATCTGCTGCACCGCGCCCCTGTCGGCCACGACTTCGCTTTCACCACGCGCCAGCCTGCGGGTGAGCGTCACGCCGCGGTTGGATGCCTGCAGGCGCAACATCGCGTCACAACTGTCGATGACATCGCCGATCGGGAAGGCTTCGACGAACACTTCGTAGCGGCCCGCTTCGATCTTCGACATGTCGAGCATGGTGTTGACCAGTGACAGCAAGTGATGCCCCGACTGGTGGATCAGTCCGACATACTCGCGCTGGCGTTCATCGCTGAATTTGCCGAACATCTCGCGAGCGAGAATGTCGGAGAAGCCGATGATGGCGTTGAGCGGCGTGCGCAATTCATGGCTGACGGCTGCAAGAAAGCGGGTCTTGGAGGCATTGGCGCTTTCGGCTTCCTCGACAACCGCGTTGGTGCGGAAATAGTCGGCGACTTCGGCGGAGATGTCGCGGGTCTGGGCCATGACGCCGGCAAAGCTTCCATCCTCGTCCCGCTCGGCAGAGAGCTCAACAGCCACATGGACAAACTGAGAGGCTTCGCCGGGGCAGTCGAAACGAAGTTCGACCTGGCTGCGGGCCTCGCCACGGCGAAGACTGTCAACGGCATCGAGGAAGGCTATGCGGTCTGCAACGTGGATGCGATTGACAAATCCCTTGCCGGAAAAGTCGCCAATTAACCGGGTGAAATCGGCTTTATCAGCCCCTGAAACGCGCAGAACGTCGCCATGTGCATTGTGCAGCGTCACCAGGCCCGACAAACGGTCGAGGATATCGGAAGTGCGGATTTCGACCGGACGGTCAGTTTCAGCGACGACAATGACCGCAGCCGGTCTCGACCGCTCCATGCCGAAGGCAAGACCGCGGACCAGCGCGTAAAGGGCAAATGCAATCGCTGCAGCTGCAAGCGCGCCGTCAGGAATGGTTGCGGAGTGGCCGCCAGCGTCGACTGCCGCAATGGCCAGCACCGCCGTTAGAGCTGCCAGCAGTCCATGAGCGAGCCCCGACAACCGCCTGGACTGCATTGCAGCTTCCAGCGGCAGCAAGGCAAGAAGGGGCAGAAAGGGAGATGTCAGACCGCCGCTTGAAACGGCAAGCGCGGCAAGAGCAGCACTGACCGCCAAGAGAGCGGAGTTGCCGGCGATCCGCTCAGACCCTGTGGCGGCAAGCATGCCAGCCACAGCAATCGGCATTGCAGCGGCGGCAAGTGCGCCGGCAACAGCATGGGGCCAGGAGAATGCCATCAGCAGAACTGGAGCCGCGATCATCGGGGCAAGGATGATGCTTGAGAGGCAGCGCGTCATCGCACGCACCTGGCTTTCGTGAGCCTCGGCATCACGCGCGGCCGAACCCAGCCAGGATTCGGCGGTTTGCCGTCCAGCAAGCTTCATTCTGTCGATGAGGTTGTCCAATTTTGTCACTGCCGAATCCATACACGCCGCAGTTGTTTGTTGTTGGGGCAACATTGTCATCGTCGACTTAAGGAAAGGATAAGCCAGACAACCCAGATCTTCCAAAACCCGTCGATTTGGCGGGCGATCAGCCGTACAGGAGCGGCTTTGGCGATTATGGTTAATTGTTGCTTTCCGGGATCTGGGTGCCGCCCAATGCCCCGTCTTCAAGCTCAAAGCCGCTGAAAACGATCGCTTGAAGCGTTGCAGCCTGAAACAGGCCGTGCCGGATGCGGACGAGAACACCGCATTACAGGAGCCGATGAGCCCGTCTGGGCAATTGCCTAAAATTTTCGACAAATTTGGCTCAAATCGTATTGCCAGCTTCAAATCTGCCTTGAAGAATTTGCATCATGATCATCGTCAAGTTCGGAAAAACCCGAGCATCTCCGTCCAAAGATGGCGGGCAACAGGAAGGGCTAACCCATGTGGTTTCTAATCAAGGGAAGTTTCTGGTTTTCACTTGTGCTGATCACCTTGCCATTACTCGATTCCGATTCGCGGGAAGCGCTGGATGGCGCACCACCGCTTGAAGTCGGCCAGAGCATGGCCGCTGCCGTTGAGGCGTTCGACGACATCAGACAAATATGCGTTCGCAAGCCGGAAATCTGCGAAACCGGCAGCGAGACCTTTGCCGCGCTTGGGATGCGCGCCAAGGAAGGTGCGCGAATTGCCTACCAGTTTCTCGATACCAAATTCACTGACGCCGAACCCGACCTGGTGACAGGCTCACTGCCTGTGACCAACTAGTTATCTCGCCGCCTGCTCCTCTGCGGAGCAATCGGCAAGTTTGCCTGCCCGTATGTTAGATGATGCTAACCACTGCCAACTCAAGTCGCGTCTGACGCGCCGCCGCCGGGAACAGCCCTTCCTCCCGGCGGCGTTTTCTTTTTCAGCGCCAGGCACCGGCTGCCAGATGCCAGCCCCTCCCCGGATCGAACTTTCACCGTGGCGCGCGCAGCAAGCAACTCGACCTTCCAAAGGACAGATGAATTGCACCAGCACGGGGTGCATAATTGGGCAAACCGGCCTATATGACTGTCAAATTACAGGAACCAGAGATGTCTACGCTGCAAACCATCATTGACGATTTTGAGTATCTCGAGGACTGGGAAGACCGGTACCGCTACGTCATCGAAATCGGCAAGGCGCTCCCCGCAATGCCGCAGTCAGAACAGATCGACGAGAACAAGGTCAAAGGTTGCGCCAGCCAGGTCTGGCTTGTGGCTGAAACCAACCCTGGAGATCCCGGCGATCCGGTGATGGTCTTCCGCGGCGATTCCGACGCCCATATCGTGCGCGGCCTTGTTGCCATCGTGCTGGCGGCCACGTCCGGAGAGAAGGCGTCAGCGGTCGAAAGTCTCGACGAAACAGCGCTGATGTCACAGCTGGGCCTGGGTGAACACCTTTCGGCGCAACGGGCCAACGGACTGAGATCCATGGTCATGCGCATCAAGGCGCATGCTGCGGCCGCGCGGACGGACGGCTAGCTTCTCTGAACTTTCGCCGTGGCGCTGCGTAATGCCTTGCGAGAGCGGACAGCGCGGTTCTGAGCATCAATTTGGCTGAACGGGCCGGCCATTGTCGTTCGCGCTCGACCTCGGCCAGACCTTTGAGAAAACAGCACACATCGAGCAAGACGCCGGACAGTTCCGGCCCGACCTCCGCCAATGCCGCATCCACACGCATTCGCGCAGACAGGGCCGCTTCCGTAAACTCCGCCGCACCGCCAGCCTGTCCGGACTGGCGCCCCATCCGTACCGGTTCCCAGCTCTGACCGAGAGAGGGCTGCATTTGCCCACGGGTGAAGTCGATCCGCAGCCTTTCACCCGCTTCCACCTGTAGCGGCTCGAGGAACAGCTCACCGGCCCTGCCCTTTATCCGGGCGAGCGACGCGAGGGGGGATTCATCCAGATTGACCTGGAGTTTGCCGTGATCAGGATCAGAAGCCGTCACCAGGCTACGATGCTGGTCCTGAAAGGCGCTTTCGGGATCAGCCAACCAGCGCTTGAGAGCAGCGCGCCCTTCTGGCGTTGTTCTGTAGCTTGGCGCGGTTTGCGATGATGACAGCCGAGATCTCTCCACAGCGATCAAACCGCGTTCAAGGGCTGCCTTTAGAACCAGGGCATCAACCTTGCGTGCTGCTCCGTCACTGTGGATCAATTCGACCTTGCCTGGCTGCAGCGGTGCGGTGGTGGGCTCGCAGGTTGCGGGGCCGCGCGCCAGAAACCCCACAAGACTTGCAAGCGCCTTGCGCGACTGTCGGACCTCAGAGCTCTGCATTGTCGTGCCCCAGCGGTGCGAAAACAGCCGTGACACAACGTTCACACTGCTCGACAAAGCGGTCATAGCCAGCATCATCGCGCCGGTCCTCGACCACCGAGCAGGCATGCATGACAGTGGTACGGTCGCGCCCGAAGGCGGTGGCAATGGTCTGATAGGGAACAGACAGCACCACATGACTGAGATACATGGCAATTTGCCGCATGTGGCAGCGCGGCCTGCGGCGAGCCGCACCTTCCGGCAAATCGCGTTCACAGGCTGCCGCGAACAACTCCGCCACCAGTCGCCAGGTGACGCGACAGCGCAAGACGTCAACAAACGTGATGTGCCTTGCTGTATCGACCGGCGGCTCCTTGTCGAAGGCCTCAACCGATGGGCCGGCGAGCGCTGCGAAGGCAAGATCCGTGTCATTGCCGAGCAGGGAGCCGCTCAAAGAACCCGCCTCGATCGGGAGCGGTTGCGATCGGATCGTCGCGGCAAGGTTTCGCTGATTGGAACCTGGTTTATCTTTGCGTCGGTATGACATGATGAAAATCTCCGTTATAGGAATATTTTCTTACATGATATGCAGATCATGGGGACATGCAGCCACCCCTACCCTACAGCCTAGCGTTGATTTCTCTTTGTTTTTGGTGTTTCTGAACCGAAATATGAGGAATTTTTTCCTCACTCGCATTCCAGCCGGCCAATACCCGTCTGCAGGAAAGCTGCCATTGATGAAGCATCTGGCAGGCTAAAACAAAAAAACCGCAGCCCGGAGGCTACGGTTCTTGTGCTCGCATATCAGGCTTGCGCTCAATGCGAAGTCAGTTCTGGTTCCTGCTGATCCCGGTTCAGGGTTGACGACCGAACCGCTCGACCAGCCGGACCTTACTTGCCGCGCTTGCGCTTCTGGCCGAGGCCCATTTCCTTTGCGAGACGCGAACGTGCCTCTGCATAGGAAGGCGCAACCATGGGGTAATCTGCAGGCAGATCCCACTTCTCACGGTATTGCTCCGGTGTAAGGCCATAATGGGTCATCAGGTGACGCTTGAGCGACTTGAACTTCTGGCCGTCTTCCAGGCAGATCAGGTAATCACTCTGGATCGACCGGCGAACCGATACTGCCGGCTTGGGCTTTTCAACGACTTCTTCCACTGGAGTTGTCGCGCCACCAAGAGCGGCATGCACCTGAGAAATCACATTCGGCAAATCGTTTGCAGCAACAGAGTTGTTGCTCACATAAGCAGCGACAATTTCCGCAGTCAGCTCGATGAGCAAGTCCGCGCCATTGTCTTTGTTTGATTCAATCATAGTCTGGTCCTAACTTTTTTTCTAATGCACCAGCTGTCTGGCTCCTGAAGCAAGATGGTTACAAACAACGCAAGCTCCACCTGACAGGCTGCTGCGTTGGATGTACATTGTTTTATACTTTAAACAAGTACTATTTCTTGTGTGAAGGCCACCTCATTAATACAAATTTACATAAATTGACCGAAATTGGCAAAAAAGTGAAATTCAAACGCGAAACGCCACATTTTTAAATTTATAGGTTGCAATAAATATTATTTATTGCCGTAATTAATATTATTTATAAATTTGATATAATTCTAAACTGAACTTACTTATCTCTATCCCTGCTCTTTCGGCTCCATGTCATCCATGACCGAAGAAGAATGCAGCCGGTAGCCGACCGCATAGGCAGCTTTCGCCAGAAGATGCGTGGAAACCGGTGCTGTCAGCAGAAAGAACACGACGCCGGCCAGCGCCCGCGACATGGTACCGACATCGGTAGCATGAATGGCAAGTGCGATGAGCATAAGGCAAGATCCCATGGTCCCTGCCTTGGAGGCTGCATGCATGCGGGTATAGACATCCGGCAAGCGAAGCAGACCAATTGATGCAACCAGTGCAAAAAAAGAACCAATGACCAACAGCGCCGCCGATATCAGTGTGGCTACTTCATTCATTGTCTTGCCTTCCCGAAATCTTGTCGGCCGCAGCCTGCATTCCTGCCCCGTCTTTCAATCCGGGTCTGGTCGTTGATGCCTCCCTGGCTTCACGGCGTGAGGCAGATGCCGCCTGGCGTGCCTCGGTGATGAGGTCGTCTTCTGTCTTGCCACGCGAGAGAACGAACCGGGCAAATGCCACCGTGGCAAGGAAGCCGACCAGCCCCAGGGCTATGGCCACGTCGACATAGAGCGTGTAGCCGGTCTTGATGCCGATCACCGCAATAAAGCCGATGGCGATGGCAACCAGCATGTCCAGACCAAGAATCCGGTCCGGCAGCGTCGGGCCCTTGATGATCCGGTAAATGGTGATCAGGAACGACAGGCTCAATATGCCGAGTGAAAGGGTAACGGCGGATGCGAAGATGTCTGCAACACTGATCATCGGAACGCCTCCATGATCTTGCGTTCAAAGCCTTCCGCAATGTCGCGCCGGGTGCCGTCAGGATCTGACGCATCGATGGCGTGCACGTAGAGGATACGACGGTCATCCGACACGTCGACCGACAGGGTTCCAGGCGTCAGCGTGATGAGATTTGCCAGAATGGTGATCTCGAAATCACGGTCGACCCTGAGCGGATACGCAAAAATCCCGGGCTTGAGATTGAGGCGCGGCGACAGCACCATCACGGTAACCTTCCAGGCCGACAGCACCAGCTCGTAGAGAAACAGAAGCAGAAGGGAAATCACCCGCCGGGCACGGGAGAAATACCCGGTCGAGCCCACCTGTTCGCGAATAAGAGAGAGGGCAAAAATCGCCAGAACGAAGCCGAACACAAAATTGAGGAAGCTGAACGAGCCTGTGACGGCCGACCAGGCCAGAGCAAGCAGCACATTGACCAGAAACAGGCTCATTGCGACGCCTCCAGGGGAAAGACCGACAGCACATAGGCAGAGGGATCAATCAGCCCGCGTGCGGCATCCTGAGCCAGTGCCATCAGGGGCTCGGGCCAGACACCGGCGGCGACAGTGATCACGACGAGACCGGCAAGCGAGATTGTCGCACCCATCGGCAGCGGGCTCAAGGTGCCCGCATCCGCCCCCTCATTTGCCGCCGGACGCCAATAGGCCAAGGCCCAGATCCGGCCGACGGTGATGGTGGTGAGAAGCCCGGTCACCAGGATCGATCCGGCCAGCCACCAGGCGCCGATGTCGAGCGAGGCCTTGACCAGCATGATCTTGGGCCAGAAGCCGGAGAACGGGGGCAGACCCGCCACAGACAGGAACAGCATCAGCGTCATCCCCGAGATCAGGGCATTCCTGGCATAGAGCCCACCCGCCGAGGTCAACTCAAAACTGCCACCAAGTCGGGCCGCAATGCCGACCGCGAAGTAAAGCGCCGTCATCACCACCATGGAATGGGCGGCATAGAGGATCGCGCCAGACAGGCCGGCGGGGCTGCCAAGCGCAAGTCCGGCCAGCATCACACCGATGCCTGAAATCACGAGGAAGCCAAGCGAGCGGCGGATGTCATTCTGCGCAAGCGCACCCATGACACCCAGGATCATGGTCAGCGCTGCTGCGATGGCGATGAGGAAGGACAATTCCTCACGCTCGAACGGAAACAGCATGCCCAGGATCCGGAGCAGCGCATAGATGCCGACCTTGGTCAGCAGGCCTGCAAACAGCGCAGAGACCACCAGCCGCGGCGTGTGATAGGAGGCGGGCAGCCAGAAATTGACCGGGAACGCGGCGGCTTTCATGGCGAATGCCAGCAGGAAGAGCGTGACCAGCGTCATCAGCGGCGCAGTGCCGCGCAGCTCTGACGCCTTGATGGCGATGTCGGCCATGTTGAGCGTGCCGAAGAGGCCATAGAGATAGCCGGTTGCGACCAGGAACAGGGTCGTGGCGATCAGGTTGAGAAAGGCGTATTTGACCGCGCCGTCGAGCTGCTTCTTCTCCGAACCGAGTACCAGAAGCCCGAAGGAGGAAATCAGCAGCACTTCGAACCAGACATAGAGATTGAAGATGTCGCCGGTCAGGAACGCGCCGAGAATACCGGCCATGATAAGCAGCAGGAATGGATAAAACCCGTATCGGCGGCCGGTATCGTCGACATCGCTGCGACCGTAGATGCCGGCACCGAGTGCCACCAGCGCCGAGGTGGCCGCAAAAAACGCGCCCAGCAGATCGACGGTAAAGGAAATGCCAAACGGCGGCAGCCAGCGGCCCATGGTCATGGTGAGCGTGCCGCTCTGGACAACATGAGCCAGCAACCCGAGCGTCATCAGCACCAGCACGACCAGCGCCGGAATGGCGATCACGTGTTGGAGATCGGTGCGCTTGCGCAGCATCAAAAGCAGTGCGCCGATCAGGATGCACCAGATCACAGGCGCGATAATCAGCCAATCGGCGGCAGCCACCGGCTGCATGGTGTAGACAACAGAGAAATCTTGAAGACCTTCGCTTTTTCCAGCCATATCCGGTCTCCCCTCAGTAGCCGGTCGGCGGGGTTTTATCCCCCACCGGTTCGGCTACACGCATTTCATCGGAACTGTCGGTCCCAAGTTCCTGATAGGCGCGGTAACCCAGCACCAGCAGAAAGGCAAAGAACGAGAACGAGATCACGATTGCCGTCAGGATCAGCGCCTGCGGCAGTGGATTGGCGGCTGCACCCGTCAACGAATCGGCGTTGCCGGGAATGATTGGCGGCACTTCACGGGTGACGCGCCCGGCGGTGAAGATCAACAGGTTGACCGCATTGCCCAGGATAGCCGCCCCCATCAGGATGCGGATGACGTGCTTGGACAGGAACAGGTAGATGGCAACGGTGAAAAGCGCACCAACCAGAATGGCAAGGATCGGTTCCATCAGTCGCGGTCCCTTTCCTCTAGCGCCAGCGCAATCGAGCTGATGGCGCCGACAACCACGAGATAGACCCCGACATCGAAAACCAGAACGCTGGAGAGCGCCACTTCGACGCCGAACAGATGCGGATAGATCCACAGGCCCGACATGTAGGGCACGCTGGCCAACATCGACAGAACGCCCGCCATCGACGACATGAAAAGCCCGAAAGCCGCTATGGCCATCGGATGAAAATAGATCGCCCTTCGGACCGGGGCGACGCCGCAGGCAATGCCGTAGATCGCCAGCGCAGAGGCCGCGATCAGGCCGCCGATGAAGCCACCGCCGGGCTCGTTGTGGCCGCGCAGCAGCACGAAGATCGAAAACAGCACCATCAGGCTGGTGAGATAGGGCGCTATCGAGCGAAAGATGACCGTACGCATTATCTGGTCTCCTTGCTCAGTACCGGGCTCGGTGCGGGGCTCTGATCCGGGTCATTATCCGCCACTGTCACGCGCGATGAGCGGATGCGGATCAGCGACAGGATGGCAAGACCGGTGACCATCACAACCGCGATCTCGCCCAACGTATCTGTTCCGCGGAAATCAACGATGATGACGTTGACGACGTTCGCGCCATGGGCAACGACCTTCGAGTAGGCCGAGAAGAAGTCGCTCAGTGCCGTGTTGAACGGCTGCTGCGTCACGGCCATCAGATAGAGCATGAAGCCGCCGCCGCAGGCGATCGACACACTCATGTCGACAATCTTCTGCAGGGTTGGCCGGTGATCGGAAGCGTGCAGTTTGAGCCGGGTCATCACGAGAGCCAGAATGACAACGGCCAGGGTTTCGACCATGAACTGGGTAAAGGACAGATCGGGCGCACCAAACAGCATGAAGATCAGCGCCACGGCAAAGCCCTGGATGCCGAGCGAGACGATGGCCGTCAGCCTGTCGCGGGCATAGATCACGGCAAGCAGACCGATCAGCACGATCGCCATCACCACCAGCTCGTGGAACTGTGCGTCTTCCGGCCAGACCGGCATCGAAGGCCATTCGCCGTACCAGGCCATCGGCCCGATCAGGGCTACGGCAATCATCAGGAATGTCGCCGTCATGTAGATATCGAGCCGTCCCGGCTGGACAATCCGGGTCACCCAGACCGACAGACGCACGGCACCGGTGATGAACTGGTCGAAGCCGCGATCCGGGCCCCACCCGATGGCGGACAGCAGCGAAGCCATGCCTGCGCGCAAGTGGTCGAGCATACGGTAGGCGATGATGCCGAAGACGATGGTGACCAGCGACAGGATCAGCGCCGGGCCCATATGCGGGATCACCGAAATCGTCACAGTCTCAGCCTCGCCCGCCACTGCACTTGCCATCGGTGACGAGATGAAACGGTGGGTCAAGGGAGAGACCAGCGCTGCGACAAGTGCTGCAGCGCCAAGTGTCAGCGGTCCCAGCCACAGAAGGACGGGGCCTTCATGGGCAGCTTTCGGGGTTTTGACCGCGGGACCAAAGAACGGCTTGATGGCGACCGAAAAGCCGATGACGAACATCAGGCCATTGCCGACAATTGCCACCGCAACAAAGGCCAGAGACCAGGGATCTGTTGCCCAGAGCGCGTAGTAGATTTCCTCCTTGGCGAGGAAGCCGATGAAGGGCGGCAGGCCGGCCATCGAGATCGCCGCAGCCATCGCAGCAATGAAGGTGATCGGCATCGCCTTGCGCAGGCCGCCAAGCCGGGTCACGTCGCGGGTTCCCGCCTCGTGATCGATCAGACCTGCGACCATGAACAGACCGCCCTTGAACAGCGAGTGGGCCACCAGGTAGAGCACTGCCGCAGCAATGGCATGCTCGGAGCCGAAACCGGTCAGCATGACCAGAAGGCCGAGCGAGGAGACGGTTGTATAGGCCAGCATCAGCTTGAGATCGGTCTGACGGATTGCAAGCAGCGTGCCGACAATCAGCGTGGTGCCGCCAAACACCGGCAGGATGGTTTCCCACCAGACCGTGTCGCCGAGCACTGGATTGAGCCGCATCAGGAGATAGACGCCGGCTTTGACCATGGTGGCCGAATGCAGATAGGCCGAGACCGGCGTCGGCGCTTCCATGGCATTGGGCAACCAGAAATGCAGCGGGAATTGCGCCGATTTGGAAAACGCGCCGCCGAGAACCAGCAGCAGCGCCAGCAGGTAGAACGGGCTGCCGCGGAGTTCGTCGCCATAGCTCAGCAACAGCGAGATCTGGCTGACACCGGTGATGTTCCAGATCACCAGAAGACCTGCGAGCAGTGCCAGTCCGCCGCCGCCTGTGACCACCAGCGCCTGGATGGCGGCGCGGCGCGAGGCCTCGCGGGTGTGGTCGAAACCAATCAGCAGGAACGAGGTGATCGAGGTCAGTTCCCAATAGACAAACAGCATCAGGAAACTGTCGGAAATGACGACGCCCAGCATTGCGCCCATGAACAGCAGCATGAACGAGAAGAAACGGCCAAGCTGCTCGTCGCCCTTAAGGTAGCCGCCCGAATAGAGCATGATCAGCGCGCCAATGCCCGAAATCAAGAGCACGAATGTCAGCGACAATCCGTCAATCAGCCAGGAAAAGCTCACATTAAACGACGGAACCCATTGGAAACCACCGGTAACGATGCCGCCATCGGCTATCTCGGACGAAAAGCCAAGAAAATGGATGAAGATCGCCACCGGCGCCAGGGCCAGAACCCAGGCAGCATTGTGGCCGAGACGACGCGTCAGCCACGGGGCAATCACCGCCGCCAGAAATGGCAGCATCAAGACAATAAAAGTCGTTCCAGGCGCGCTGGCGCTCATCAATAATCCCCGGGGACGGCCCTCTGAAAATCCACTTGGCGTGGTCTTGCGTCCGTCACTTAGTCATCAGCTTGGACAAGAACAAGGCAATCCTTTTCATTATTGGTGGAAAAGCAATGCTGTATCGCTGCGAATGCACCAACTGCGTCAATCTAACCGATTCGCTGATGACAGCACGCCCCTCCCCGCAGTCGGCGACCAGAATTCTCAAATTTAGGTCAGTATTGTTGACATATTTTTCGATTCGTGATCATTGGTGCTTCCAGAGCGTCATGGGCGCATTTTTGTTGCGCCCGGACCACTCCACCTGAATTAAATGAACATGTAGCACGGCAATACGACAGGGCGCGCTTCAGCGAAGGCGGGCCGCACTTGGGAGGATAGGACATGACGACGCAGATGCAGGCTGAAGCGGCTGGAAAAACACTCTCCGGCCACGGCCTCGACTGGCCACACCTGTTCGCTACACGGGCGGAGCGGATGAAGGCCTCGGAGATTCGCGAACTTCTCAAGCTGCTCGACCAGCCCGACGTGATTTCGTTTGCCGGCGGAATTCCTGATCCCGCGCTGTTTCCAGCCGAAGCCTTTGGTGCTGCGCTGACATCTGCGCTGACGGGCGACACAAAGGGTGCGGCGCTACAGTACTCGGTCAGCGAAGGCTACAAACCGCTTCGCGAGTGGCTGGTCGCGCGCATGGCCTCGCTCGGCGTCGAGTGCACTGCCGACAACATCATGATCACCTCCGGATCGCAGCAGGCGCTCGATTATCTGGGCAAGCTGTTTTTGTCCAAGGGCGACACCGCGCTGGTCGGCTGGCCGACCTATCTTGGCGCGCTGCAGGCGTTCAACGCCTATGAACCCAGTTACGACCGCCTCACCCCGCTCGGCAACCGTTCTGCGGCCGACTACCGCGAGGCCGCTCAGGCCAATGGCGGCGCGGTGAAATTCGCATACGCTTCAGCCGATTTTGCCAACCCGACCGGCGAAACGCTCGCCCAGAGCGCGCGACAGAACATTCTTGATCTGGCCGAAGAACTCGACATCGCCGTCATCGAAGACGCGGCTTACCAGTCGCTGCGCTATGACGGCGAGGAAATCCCTCCCCTGCTGGCGCTCGATATCGAACGCACGGGCGGAATCGAGAACACCCGCACGATCTATTGCGGCAGTTTCTCCAAGACGCTGGCACCGGGCCTGCGCGTCGGCTGGGTGTGCGCCGCAAAGCCTGTGATCTCGAAGCTGGTGCTGATGAAACAGGCGGCGGATCTGCATTCGGCGACGCTCAACCAGATGGCGATCCATAAAGTGGCGTCGGACGGCTTCGATGCGCAGGTCGCCAAGATCAAGGCCACTTACCAGGCGCGCCGCGATGCGATGCTGGCAGCGCTTGCCCGCCACATGCCCGAAGGCGTCAGCTGGACCAAGCCCGACGGCGGAATGTTCGTCTGGGTCACCCTGCCCGAAGGTTTTGATGGCGCGGCCCTGCTCGCCGAGAGCCTCAAAGCCGAACGCGTCGCCTTCGTCCCCGGCAAGGCCTTCTTCGCCGACGGTTCAGGCGCCAACACGCTGAGGCTGTCGTTCTCGTGCGCAAGCGAAGCAATGATCGAGGAAGGCATCAAGCGGCTGGGGCGGGTTGTTCGGGGCGGCTAATCCCGGCCGCCAATCCTTCCTGTCTTACAGGAGACATCAGCATGGCACTCGAACTCAGACCGAACTGCGAATGCTGCGACAAGAATCTGCCGCCACATTCTACTGAGGCGCGGATCTGCACTTTTGAGTGCACCTTCTGCGCCGACTGCGTGGACACCGTGCTTCTCAACGTCTGTCCGAACTGCGGTGGCGGGTTTGCGCCGCGGCCGATCCGCCCGGCGACGGAATGGCGGTCGGGACTGTCGGTCGCCAAGCGGCCTCCGTCGGCGACCCGGAGGCAAATGTCTTATTCGGCGGAAGAGGTTTCGGCTTTCTCCGAGCGGATCAAGGACATTCCACCGGAAGAGCGCTGAGATCTTCATAGGAGAAGATCCCTTCAGGGAATAAGGCGAGCCCGCCTGCAAATCGCCGCTGCCATTGGAACTCAAAACCAAAAAAGCACGCACGCCATTTCTGACGTGCGTGCCTATGTTGTGTGCTGGCTGATCCTGAAGGCTGGCCCCCGTGTGGATCAGGCAGCCCTGCCGTAGGCCATGCCGGCGTTGGCGCTGCCTTCCAGCCGGAAGCGGGCGAGCTGATCCTCCAGCTGACGGGCCTCGCCGGCCAGGACGTGGCTCGACGCCGAGGTCTCTTCGACCATGGCGGCGTTCTGCTGGGTCATCTGGTCCATATGGTTGACCGCGGTGTTGATTTCGCTCAGCGCCGTCGACTGTTCCTCCGAGGCGCGAGCGATCGCGTTGACATGGTCGTTGACGTTGTTGACCAGCCCTTCGATCTCGCGCAGCGAATCCCCCGTCGACTTGACCAGCGATACGCCGCCCGTGACTTCCTCGGCAGAGCTGTTGATCAACGTCTTGATCTCCTTGGCAGCACTGGCGGATCGCTGCGCCAGTTCGCGCACCTCCTGCGCCACGACGGCAAAGCCGCGGCCGGCCTCGCCCGCGCGCGCCGCTTCCACACCGGCGTTGAGCGCCAGCAGATTTGTCTGGAAGGCGATCTCATCGATCACCGAGATAATCTGGCTGATCTTGCTTGAGGACTGTTCGATCCGGTCCATGGCGTCGATGGCATTGCGGACAATCTCGCCCGACTTGCCCGCGCTCGCCTTGGTCTCGCCCACCATCTGCGAGGCTTCCCGGGCGCGTTCGGTCGAGGTCTTGACCGTGGTGGTGATCTCCTCGAGCGCGGCTGCGGTTTCTTCAAGCGAAGCAGCCTGCTGCTCGGTGCGGCGGGCGAGCTCGTTGGAGCTAGACGAGAGTTCGTCCGAATTGCCGGTGATGGTGCTGGCGGTCGTGCGAATGCTCGCAATCGTCTGGCGCAGCGCGGCCATTGTCTGGTTGACGTTGACCTGCAATTCGGCGAAGGCGCCCTGGAACTGACCTTCCATTTCATGCGTCAGATCGGCGTCGGCGAGTGCTGCGATCACGCGGCGAACCTCGGTCACGCCCTTATCAACACTTTCGACCAGCTCGTTGACCGAACCGGCGAAGCGCTGCAGGTCTTCATCCTCATAGGCCTTGGTGATGCGGTGCGAGAAATCGCCTGCGGCGGCGGCGGCGACGATGCTGCTGATCGACAGCTGCAGGTCGCGGCTCTGCTCGGCCAGGACCTGTTCCTGAGCTTCCATGGCGCGCATATGGCGCTCATTGACCCGGAAGATCTCGAGCGCGCGTGCCATCTCGCCGATTTCGTCCTGCCGCTCCCTGTCGGTCACTTCGTTGTCGAGGCCCTTGCCGGCAGCCATGCCGGACATGACAGCAGTCAACCGGCGGATCGGATTGACGATCCCCCTGCGCGCCAGCAGGAAGCTTGCAGCAACGCCCAGCACAATGCAGATGGCGGCGGTGGCGACCAGCACCAGCATGGTGAAGCTCGATGCGGTGAGCGCGTTCTTGCGCGAGGCGTCCAGCGTGTTGGCGGAGTAGGTCGAGTATTCCTTGACCGCCGTTGTCACGGTCTTCTGGCCTTCGAGAACCTTGTCGAGTTCTGCCTGCATGATGGCGGGGTCCGCGCTCGCGGGCGACGCGGCAATGCCCACCATGGAGCGGATCTGGCCGAAATAGGCGTCCAGCGTTCCCCGGATCTTTTCGAGCAACTGCTTTTCGGTCGCGTCCGCGGTGGTGGCAATCTTCGGCAGGCGTCCGAGCATCTCTTCGGCGCGGCGATCGGTTTCGGCGGCGAAATCGGCTGCGCGCTCCGGAGCAAGAGCCATCTGGTAGGTCATGCGGGAAATCGCGATGATGTCGACCCGAAGATCCATCGCTTCGCGGGCAACCTCTTCGCGCGCTCCGGTATCCTTGAGAGAATCGCCGAGCGAGGACAGGCCCTGCGCGCCGACAGCGGCGATTGCCGCCGCAGCAATTCCCATAAGGGAAACAACGAGGCTGATCTTCTTGAGGATGGAGAGATTGTTGATCTGCATGTGCGGCTGGCTCCATGATGGCCTGCCATCATGGCTGGCGGCCCGCAGGCGCAAGCGCTGGGTTCATCCCGGCGTCAATGGCGGCGACCATGAAGCAGAAAGATTGCCAATTTATTTCGCAGTGCACAATAAACTTGATGTCGACCGATCGATCCTGCCCGGCGCGCTCGCTTTCGACAGTCCAGATGGAGCCGCCGGGGCTCTTGGCATTTGCCCGCTTACCCCCGCGATGGGTAGGCCCGGTCGGTAGACTTGAACAGTGAATGCGGTACCGGGGCAATGTTGGCCTTCTTCGAAATCACGCCGTTGAACATCAGCCTGGCGATAGTGCTGCGTTGGATCGCCAGGTGGATGCCATAGGCAATGAAGCCGGCGGCTGGCGCGATGATTGCGAACTCGAGGACCGGCGGCAGGTTCACCAACAGGAACAGCGTCGCCAGCACATAGATCACCGGATGGTGGAACAGGTAGATGGTAAACGAGGCATCGACCAGCTTGCGGACGTGGCCATTGGGATGGCTGAAATGCCGCCTCGACAGATTGGAGATGAAGCCCACAATCATCAGCGCACCGAAAATGCCCGCCATCACCGCCAGCGTATGGGTGAGAAGACCCGCATAGGGGATCTGAGACAGCGTCACCAGCACCACGCCCAGACACAACGTCGTGAGGCCGGGCTTCAGCAGCAGGTCGTGCACCGTCCGGCTGTAGAACAGCACCACGCCGAAGCCGAAATAGGGTGCGTAGAGATTGTAGTTGATAACGGCATTGCCGTAGTAGGGGCTCGCCCCGATGATGGCCGTCTGGGCCTGTGCGGCCAGCTGGCAGATCGCGGCGAAGGCCGCCAGCGAGAGAATTCGATTGTCACCAATCCAGGCGACCAAGCCTTCAACCCGCGCCCTGAGGCCTGCGCCACCGGCGATGGCATGCAGAAGCGCAAGCGCCACGCAGTAGGCGATCAGCACCCACAGGAACCAGACATGCGAAATCCACGGCTCGCCAAAATGGGTGAGTTGGCCGACAATGTGGCTCTTGAGCTCCGCCACCGGCAGAGCGCCGGTCACGGTGAGCGCCACGGATTGCACCACAATCTGGAACGGCAGTATCAGCAGTGTTGCAAACAGCAGCGGCAACCCGAGGCGGAGCAGCCGGCTTTTGATCCATGGCCAAGCGCCCTGACGGTCCAGCAGCATGATCGAGAACATGCCTGCGAGAATGAAGAACCCCGGCATGCGGAAGGTGTGGAGGAAATTGGCAAACCACGTCAGCAGCTGGCTCTTGTCGGGCGAACTGATCGACCATTCATGGCTGAGGGAATAGATCACCGCAGCATGAAACGGGATGCCCAGCACGAGATAGAGCGCTCGGGAAAAATCCCAGTAATGCAGGCGTTCCTGTTTTCCGCCCTGCATCGCCGTCCTCCTGCGTTTGTTCACATCCATCGTCGCTGGATGAAACTGATACGTGAGAACCGGTTAAGACCTGGTTCGGACCACGGGGCGGATTTGCGTCAAATTGCACAGATCGCCTTCAAGCCTTGCTCCGACTTGGGTTAGGGCTTGGGCTGGCGATCAACAGATCATGCCGCTTCGGCGACCGAAACCTGGTTGCGGCCGTTGTTCTTGGACCGGTAAAGGCTGCGGTCGACGGCCTGCATCAGGCTCCTGGCGCTGAGTTTCCCGCCGGTGCCGTGGTAAAGGCCTGCAGACACCGTCAACCGGAAACCCTCACTTGCGAAAGCCAGCGGCATGGCCTCGACCACGCGGCGGATCCGTTCCGCAGTCGCAAGCGCTCCATTGCGATCGACATCGGGCAGAAGTACGCCGAACTCCTCACCACCCAACCGGGCCAGGCAGTCGCCGTCCTTGAGGTTCTTCCTGATCACATCGGCGACCGCGACCAGCGCGTCATCGCCTGACACATGGCCATAGCGGTCATTGACCTGTTTGAAGAAATCCAGGTCGAGCTGCAAAACACCGAAGCTGGCGCTCGACCGCGCCGAGAGCATGGCCTCGAGGCGGCGATCGAATTCACGACGATTGTAGAGCCCGGTGAGCGGATCTCGGCTGGCGATGTCGTGCTGCTGCCTGGCGGTGCGCTCGAAGAATATGCCAAGCGCGAAGGCGCCGGCCAGGGTGACGAACACCAGCGATGCAAGAAGATGCGTGGTCAGCACGACATCATCGCTCAGCCCTGCCCCCATTGCCTTGCCAAGCGCGATGCCGTGAGTGGCGCGGATTGCGCCTTCGGCTGCCATCAGCAGAAAGGCAAGCACAAGGCCATATCGCGACATCAACCCGCCGAGCTCCCGGCCTGCATAGATGCGCGCAGTCATGGCCGCCATCGCGGCGACCAGCAGATTGGTGGAAACGTAGACGATGCCGTAGCTGTCGAAGATCATCGCCGGAACATTGATCACCACGAGCGCAGCAACCGGAATCCAGAGCCGGGAGATAGCGGCGGATTGTCCGGCAAACTGGCTTGCGGCGTTTAGGTGCACGCCAAAGCCAAGCAGCAGCAGGGCGTTGGGGACAACAAACACCGTCACCACGGGCAAGTGCGATTCAAGGGCAAAGAAACCGAGTGACAGGGCGAGCAGGAAGTTGGCAAGCGACCAGCTACGCCAGTAGGGCTGGTGAGCAGAGCTAACGGAAAACACAAGAAAGGCACCTGAAAAAACCAGCAGGATGGTCAGGTTGGCGCAAAAAAGTGTGAACGTCTCCATATCCCAGACTCCGTAGCGGCAAAGCAATGCGCCACCAATACTATACAGGTTAGTTCAGCATGATGAAATTTCGGTTAGTATATCGATTCAAATGTTAGTTAATACAAAAAGCCCGCCGATCCGGCGGGCTTTGGCTTCGACCTTATGCTTCTGCAGCTTAGTTCTTGGCCTTGTCGACCAGGGCGTTGCCCTTGATCCAAGGCATCATGCCGCGCAGCTTTTCGCCGACTTCCTCGATCTGGTGACGATCGTTGTTACGGCGGATGGCCTTGAAGCGGGCACCACCAGCCTTGTATTCCTGCATCCAGTCGGATGTGAACTTGCCGGTCTGGATGTCGGTCAGAACGCGCTTCATTTCAGCCTTGGTCTCTGAGGTGATGATGCGCGGGCCCGAGACATATTCGCCCCACTCGGCTGTGTTGGAGATCGAGTAGTTCATGTTGGCGATGCCGCCTTCATAGATCAGGTCGACGATCAACTTGACCTCGTGCAGGCACTCGAAATAGGCCATTTCCGGTGCATAACCGGCTTCTACAAGCGTTTCGAAACCGGCGCGGATCAGTTCGACCAGACCGCCGCAGAGAACAACCTGCTCGCCGAACAGATCGGTTTCGCATTCTTCGCGGAAGTTGGTTTCGATGATGCCCGAGCGTCCGCCGCCAACGCCGCAGGCGTAGGAGAGTGCCAATTCATGGGCGTTGCCCGATGCATCGTGGTGGATGGCGATCAGGCATGGCACGCCGCCGCCCTTCTGGTATTCGCCGCGCACGGTGTGGCCAGGGCCCTTCGGTGCAATCATGACCACGTCGACGGTCGACTTAGGCTCGATCAGGCCAAAATGGACGTTGAGGCCGTGAGCAAACGCGATGGCTGCACCGTCGCGGATGTTGTCGGCAATGTCAGCCTTGTAGATGTCGGCCTGCAACTCATCCGGCGTCGCCATCATCATCAGATCGGCCCAGCCAGCGGCTTCGGCAACGGTCATGACCTTGAAGCCATCGGCTTCGGCCTTCTTGACGGTCGGCGAACCGGCCTTCAGCGCAATAGCGACGTTGCCGGCGCCCGAATCCTTCAAATTGAGCGCATGCGCCCGGCCCTGTGAACCGTAGCCGATGATGGCCACTTTCTTCGACTTGATCAGATTGAGATCGGCGTCGTTGTCATAATATACGCGCATGAGACACTCCCGTTGGTTCGCGTTATTCTTGTTTGGTCAGCAACGGAGGTTCGCCCCGCCGCCTATCGTCTGGTTCTACCCCCGCCCGTAAAGGCTGAGGAATTGCTGTGCCGCCTTGGCGGAAATGGTTTCGATTTCTGTGGCATCGGGCCGGGAATCGTCGCCGAGCAGCGCACGGATCTGCGCATCGGCGACAACAAGGCCGAAAAAGGCATGAAAGGCTTCGCCCGCATCATCAAAAGACAGAAATCCTGCCGCCCTGCCCGCCTCGAACAAGGGCTCTAGCCGCCGCTTCATGGCGAATGGCCCGTTGGTGAGCACGATCGCGCCGAGCCGGCTCTTGCCCGATCCGGCATGGGAGACCGCAGCTCGGTTGAGCGCGATCGACAGGTCGCTGGTGATCACGCTCAGCCAGCTCTCGGCAAAGCCCGTAAGCGCTGCCTCAAGGCTCGCGCGCGTCAACCGGTCCTGCGGCAGTTTCGGCATCCGCACTTTTGAGGCCTGCCAGCGCACCGTGGCGGTCAACAGCCCGTCGCGGTCGCCAAACCACTTGTACAAGGTTTCCTTGGAGCAACTTGCGGCGCGGGCCACGGCAGCGACGGAAAACCCGTCGCCCTCTGCCACCATCAGCTTGAGCACCGCATCGAGCACTTCCTGCTGCCGCTCGGACGGCCCTTCGCCCACCGAGGCGCCAATGGCGGTCTCTGCAGGTTTGGCAGCGCTCTCAAGAGCGGCATCTGGGGCAAGGGTCAATGTCATGGCGGCGATGTACCGTACCGTACGGTACTGTGTCAAGCGGCGACTGGGTGAATGGCGCGGACAGCTTGCTTTGCACTTGTAGCCCTTTGGCATCTTGCCAAAAGCAAGCCTTCCCCGGCCTCTATCGGCCCTCGTCGCCCAGCCTATTCCCCGCCCCCGCTCCAGTCGGCGCGTGTATCGAGAACGCGCAGGATTTCAAGACGCTCTTCCAGGACTCGATAGAGAAACGTGAAAGGTGTTCTGGGAACGTGCAATTCCCGCACTTCATCTCCTTTTTCCGACGGGTGACCAATGTAAGGGTTGGCCTTCAGCAATTCCTGCAAAGAGCGAAACTGGGTCTCGGCTCTGATCCTGCCATCCGGAAAAACGCTCACATAGTAAGACTTGAACCAGCGCAGGTCCCTGGCTATGCTGGCAAGGAAGACGAGCTTCATGGCCTATGAAGGCTTTGTGAAAACATCAGGTTCAGGTTCGGGCAGTTCATTGCTGGTGCCGAGCGACTGAAACCACGCGTTCATTGCCTCTTGCGAGACAAATGCGCCTTTGTCAGCTTCAACGATCGCATCCTCGATAAGACGACGCTTGGCTACCTTGGCATCGAGCATCATCTTGATAGCACGCGTTGCGAGGTAAGCGGCGGAACGGTCTTCCAGCTTCGCTTCGGCCTCAAGACTTGTCTTGAGCTCTTCTTCCAAACGCAATGTGAACGGTACGGTGCCCATGGTGTCTGTCCCGACGTAACTGTCATCTGCTGTCTTACAGTGTATGCCCAACCGCGCAGACGTCAATCCTGACGAGACATCTACCCCGCCGCATGCATTGCCAGCGCGCCGGTCATCATCGTCAGCCCGAAAATCAGGATCAGCACGGAGGCTGCCAGTTGCAGGCCGATCGAGACGCGGGCGGCCAGCACCGAATTGACGGAGGCCGCGCGCAGCAGCGTGGAACGGGCAAAGACCGACAGCAGTGCGATTGCGGCGATGGTTGCGCCTGTGCCGAGCGCCATGGCCAGCACCGAGAGGATTCCCGTTGGCAGCAACCCGCCGGACAGCGAGAACACCAGCACGATCAGCGCGCCAGAGCACGGCCTGATTCCGACCGAAGCGATCAGTGGCAGCAGCCGTGGCCAGGGCAAGGCTTCGCCCTTGTCATAGCCAAGATTGACCGGCACGCATGCGCAGGATGCGGTGTGGACGTGGCGCACGGCCGAGCACAACCTGCGCCAGCCTTTGCCGATCTGTGCTGTCATCCCCTTGCCCGGCAGACCATCCGGCAAGACCTCTTCGCACAGATAGAGTCCGCTGGAGCCTGGCTGAGGGCCGCCAAAAGCCCGGCGCAGTCGGGTGACCAGCAGCATCAACCCGATCATGGCAATCAGGCCGTAGCTGGCAATCGCCACCATGTCGGTGATGCCTGCCATATTGGCGGCAGTGACATTGAGCAAAGCCGCACCGACAAGCACGATACCGATGGCGACCAGCGCCTGCATCAAGCTGGCAGCGAAGGAAATCAGCACCGCGCGGCGCAAGCTGTCATTGGTCGAAAGCAGATATGAGGAGATCACCGCCTTGCCGTGACCGGGTCCGACAGCGTGGAAGACGCCATAGAGCAGGCTCAGTCCCATGAGCCAGGCCAGCGCGCCGGGGCTTGCGGAGAAGTGGTCAACGGCATCGGTGAGCTCGGTGTAGAAATAGCTCTGCGCCTGCATCGCCTGAACCATAAGGCCCGAGAACGGGCCGGACCAATTCATGCCCCTCGGAGTATCAGGACTGGCCACGCCAAACGGTCCGGAAGCGGCGAGACAGGGATGAGACAGGATCAGCAGCGCCGGCAGAAAGCATGCGGTGAGCAATCTCGCCCGCATTGCCGGCAGGATGGTCTGCGGTCTCACTTGCATTCGATCAGAAACTCGTGTGCCAGGCCCTGAGCCGCATCCTGCAGGGCTTCGGGCAGATCGTGCTCATCGGCGGGAATGGCCGCCAGTTGCGCCATGATCTGGTCATCTAGCTCCTTGGGCGGCTGATAGTGCGCGGTGCAGCCTGACGCCTCCCCCTTGACCGTGACCGGCGTCTTGCCCGGATAGCTGAAGGCCACAAAATACTCCGGGTCGAGCACATCGACCTCGGTGGACCTGGCCAAGGCAACCGGCTGCACGAGCGGCAGAGTGAAGGTCAGCGTCAGGCGTCTCTTGCCCATCTTCAGCCCGTAATGCTCTGGCGGGGCGAACTCCACCTGCGTGCCCGCATCCTTGACATAGGTGAAGAAATGATAGGGCTCGAGCGCTTCCATGTTGGTCTGGGACAGCGGCTTGAGCTCGGCAGCGGAGAGCTTGTGGTCGCCGTTGGTGTCGAGCCCCTGCGTGGCGTAAGCCGAAAAAGGCGCATCGAATGTCCAGATATTGGTGATCGAGGTGAGTTTGCCGCCTTCGACATTGAGCTGGGCGACACCATCGACCCAGACATGCGGATGGGCCTGAACGGCTCCCATCCACGCCAATTGCGCTGCGAGCGCAACACCTGAAAAATTGAGGAATCTTGTCATGTCAGTCACCGCTTTGAGCCATTAAGGGTCCGGGAATGCGGCAGAATTCGGGCCGGCGGATGCCCCGATCGAGCAGAAGAAAAAGATAACATGGCGCCCCGCAAGAGATCGAATGCTGCATTTGCCGGGCCCCGGTTATTCTTCCCGGACCAGTTCAGATATACCCGCTTCCCTACTGCTTTCGCCGCAAATAAGCCCGAAATCATCCGACATCTCCGGTTCGGGCATTCGAGCTTCGGGCGGGCACGGCATGGACATTCAACTCTGGGCGATCATCGGACTTACCTTCGTCATTCATCTGATCGGGACGCTGGCTTTTGCATTCCGGATCGCCGGGATCCGCTCAGGTCAGATCGCCATCGCTTTTTCGCTGTTCAACGCGATGGTGCTGATCTCGCGGACATCGAATTCGTTTCAGGCGCCGCTGCTGGCCAAGCGGGTGGAAAGCTCCATTCTTGAGGCCGGATCCAGCCATCTGCAATGGGATTTCGCGCTGATTTTGGCGGCGGCGTCGGTCGCGACCATTGTCGGCGGATTGCTGATCCCCACGGTGCAGCGCGTAGCCACGGGTGCCGTCGCGAGTTTCAAGAAACGGCGGAATCTCGTCAGGCTAATGCTCAAGGCTCTAACCCCACGCGGGGCGGAGGTGGTTATGCAATCTGTGGCGTTGCCGCGTTACCAGAACCTGACTTCGCTAAGGGTCTCAACCGGATTTCCGGCCGTCTATATCGGGATGAACTTCGCCGCCACGGCGTTGTGGACGGTGGGTGTGCTTTCTGCGATCTACGCGGGCTCCATCGATCCGGAATTTCGGGTGACGGCAAGCTCGCTGTCAGCGGTTATCAACGGCGTGGCGACGATCATGATGTTCATCCTGATCGATCCCTATCTCGCAGGCCTGACCGACGACGTGGTCGAGGGCGGGGTAAGCCACGCCACCTATCGGCGGGTACTGGTCTGGATGGTGCTGAGCCGATTGGCGGGAACCTTGTTCGCCCAGATCCTGCTGGTACCCGGCGCGCACCTGATCGTGTCTGTCGCCAGATGGATCTAGGACCGGATAGCCGCCAAAGGATCTATTGCAGCAGACGGCAACGAACCATGGTGGCGGCAGGAGTAGCGGAAGTTGCGCTCAGGTAGAGCGAGCGGCTGGAGAGCATCTGCAGCGTGATGGTGCGCTGCGTGCTCGTGTTGCCTCTCGCCTTGCAGGTTGCATCCAGGCGGACAGAGGTCGAACCGGGTTCGCCCGGCTCAAATGTGCAGGTTTCAGCTGAGCGGCGAATGCTGTCGGGTGTGATGACGGCAAAGCCCTCAAAGGCGGTCTGATCCATCATTGCGCACTTGTCGCCATCCGTCGCCCAGACACCGACATAGGCCAGCCGGCTTTCACCGCGGTCATGGGTCAGCGCCGTATTTGTATCATCGTGCAACAGGCTTTGCGGCGGCAGGACCGCATCAAGATTGACCGCCGGCTTCTTCGGGCCCGAGTTCTGTGACGGCTGCGCAACGCAGCCCCAAAGCGCCAGCGACACAATCATGAGCGTGATCTTGGTTCGACTCATATCCACCCCGGTTCAAGCGTTATCGCCTTTTCGCCGAGCAGTCGGACAATTTCAAGATCTATCGCAGGCAAATCCCGGACAATAACCTGCGGCCAGGAGATTCACTATCCGGGTGTTCAAAGCAGGCAGCGGCGACCATATGTCGGCATCGGGCGCTTCAGGCTTTGCCGGCCTCATCAAACCGTTGTCTCGCTGCGTCCACGGCTGCAAAATTGTCGGTCGCCCAGACCACCAGATCATTGAGCGGGGTGAGCATGGATGTTCCCAACCCAGTCAGCCCGTATTCGACGCTTGGCGGTTTGGTGGCGTAGACTTTGCGGTAGACGTAACCATCGCGTTCAAGATCACGCAGCGTCTGGGTCAGCATGCGCTGTGAAATATCAGGGACCAGACGGCGCAACTCGCCGAAGCGGTAAGGCCGCTCGGCCAGGGCTTGCAGCAGCAAAGTGCTCCATTTGCCAAAAATGCCCTGCATCACCTGGCGCACCGGGCAATTCTCCAGCGATTGACCATCCTGCATCATACTGAGCCGGTCGGAGAATGAGATGTGCGCATCCATGGGTGGTTCCTTTCAGGTAACTATCAGCGGGAAAAATGCCTTCTTTCGCATATCCGCTGCATGCAATATGTAACGTAACTCTCAATATGAGAGCAACTTAATTTTTGAGACAACCCAACCGTGATGTCTCGCTCGAAAGGAAAACGATATGACTGGCAAACTGCTTGTAACGGGCGCATCGGGACAGCTTGGCGCGGCTGTCGTGCGTCACCTGCTCGAAACCTTCAAGGTGGCCGCTTCCAGCCTCGTCGCCGGGTCGCGTGACACGGCAAAGCTCTCCGACCTCGCCAGCCGTGGCGTCGAGATCCGCCGGGTCGATTTTGACGATCAGGCCTCGCTCACAGAAAGTCTTGCCGGTGTGGATCGCGTTCTGATCGTGTCCACCGATGCGCTTGATGCGTCCGGCACCCGTCAACGCCAGCATCTCGCAGCCGTCGAAGCCGCGAAAAAGGCAGGCGTTGGCCGCATCTTCTACACCTCGATGCCCAGCGCTGACGACAGTCTGATCACCTTTGCACCCGACCACCTGGCCACCGAAGAGGCAATCAAGGCTTCGTGTATTGCCTACAGCATCTTCCGCAATGGCTGGTACATGGAAAACCTGTTCATGGCGCTGCCCGCAGCCCTTGCCAGCGGCCAGTGGTACAGCGCCTCAGGCGAAGGCAAACTGGCTCACATCGCCCGCGACGACATCGCCCGCGCCATTGCAGGAGGCATCGCCTCGCCTGCAGCCGGCAATGTCACCTATACGCTGACCGGAGAGACCGCGCGTACCAGTGAGGAAATCGCTGCTCTTGCAAGCGAGGTCACCGGCAAGCCGCTTGCCGTGGTGCATGTCAACGACGAACAGCTGGCTCAGGGAATGGCCGGCGCCGGCGTTCCGGCACCCTACATCCCGACTTTCGTTTCCTTCGACGCCAACACGCGCGAAGGCAAGATCGCGATGGTGACTGATGACGCAGCCACGCTTTCGGGCGGAAAACTCACGTCGCTAAAAGACTTCATGGAAGCAAACAAGGCAGCCCTCGGAGCCTGATCCGTTGCCTTAAATCATGGCTCTGATCTCCGGCCATGAAACTGGCCTTCCTCTGTCGACTACAGATGGAGGGAGGCCAGACCAAATGAATGCTTACCCACAGGCCTTGATAAAGCGCCGGACGGTTTCGGCCATGCCGTACTCCATCGCGTCAGCGGTCAGGCCGTGGCCGATCGAGACTTCGAGCAGGCCCGGGAGCGCGCGGACGAGACCCGGAAGATTATCGACCGTGAGGTCATGGCCGGCATTGACGCCGAGCCCGAGCTCAGTGGCAATCTTGCCCGAGATCTCGAGTTTCCTGAGTTCGTCTGCAGCGCGCGCAGGATCATCATAGGTTCCGCCATAAGGGCCGGTGTAGAATTCGACACGGTCGGCGCCGGTGGCCTTTGCAGCCTCAAGTGCCGAGCGAGAAGCGTCGGGATCGCAGAACAGAGATACGCGGGCGCCATTTTTCTTCAAACGCTGGACGACGGAGCGCAGCACATTGCCCTTGCCCTCGAAATCCCAGCCATGATCAGATGTCGCCTGCGACGGATCGTCGGGCACCAGCGTCACCTGTTCAGGCGCATTGGCCTCCACAAGGTCGAGAAACTCTTCGGTCGGATAGCCTTCGATGTTGAACTCGGCCTGAGGAAATTCATCATCGATCAACGCGCGGATTTCAGGAAGATCGGAAAAGCGGATATGGCGCTCATCGGGCCTTGGATGCACCGTCAGCCCATGGGCGCCATTTGCCAGCGCGATGCGCCCCAGACCGGTAACGCTCGGCCATGGCAGATCGCGGCGATTGCGAAGCATCGCCACGGCATTGAGATTGACAGAAAGTTTCGCGGGCATGGTGGCCTCATATGCAATGACAACTCAAGGAGCCTGCGGCTCTCCCGTTTTCCTAAAGCATTGGCCAGCGATGTGAAATGAATTTCGGAAACGTCAGCATTCCGGATTTGAATGAATGGGTTCCCCACTCCCGCGAGCCCTACCGCCCAGAGGACCTGCCAGAGGACCGGCCAGCAAACCGGGCGGGATAAAGGATCAATTCAGGATTTGCGCCGCAGTCGGCCGGAATAGTCTTTCAACTGCTCATCATAGGATTCGATCATCCTGCGCTGGCGCTTCTTGCCAATCCGCAGTGCCCCCCAGAAAAACAGGAGTGTTATCACTCCGATCAGCGCAAAGATTGGGCCAGCAAGATCGCGGAGATCGGATGAGCCCAGTGTCTGCTTGAGCAGATGATCGAAATCGAGTGCATGAGCCGGCGCGGCAGTTATCAAGATCGTAGAAAGTGCAGCGATTGCGGACAGGGTGCGCATGAACATTTCCTCATTCAGATAATCCGAAAGCAACCTACGGCAAAACCATTAAGGAACTGAGCACCATTCCGGGAATGTCGCCCCCTGATCGGCACCGGCCTCTCAACAGGTATCCATTTATTAGTGTTTTATGTTCAATTTACATGCGGCAAACAAGCCGCATGGTGAGACTTCACCGACAGATATCGACCGCAGCATTTTTATTCCAATAATGCGAATGCCGGTTTCGCGGAACCAGACAGGACAGTGCATGCCGATCTATCCGTTGCCCGCAAAAGAAACCGAGCGCCTGGCCAGACTGCGCAGTTATGAAATCATGGACAGCCTGCCGGAAGAAACGTACGAGCGGATTACCCGACTTGCTTCCAAAATGCTGGATATACCGTTTGCGGCGATTTCCCTGGTCGACGGCGATCGGCAATGGTTCAAGGCACGAGTTGGTGTTAACCGGATCGAAATGCCAAGAGAGCTCTCATTCTGCGCACATGCCATTTGCCAGGATGAGGTCTTCGTGGTCTCTGACGCCACCAAGGATGAAAGATTCGCACGAAATCCGTTTGTAACCGGTGAACCCCATCTGAGGTTTTATGCCGGGGCTCCGCTGTGCACCAACGATGGGCTCAACCTGGGCGCATTGGCCGTGACCGACACGAGACCAAGGATCCTGAGTGAAGACCATAAGCAGGCCCTGGTCGATCTCGCGGCAATGGTTATGGACGCGCTGGAAACACGCCTGATCATTGATCGCGCTGAAACGGCGGAGCGCCGCTTCATCGACGCGATCGAGTCCCTGCCAAACGGCTTTGTCCTGTATGACAAGGACGACCGTCTGGTAATCTGCAACGCGCGTTATCGCGAGATGTATGCGCAGAGCGCGCCATACATTGTCCCTGGCGCCAGCTTTGAAGAGATCATTCGCAAAGGCGTTGAAAATGGACAATATCTCGATGCTCTTGGCAGGGAAGAAGCCTTTGTTGCCGAGCGCCTTGAAAAGCATCAGAATCCCGGAGAGCAAATCGAACAGCATTTGCCGAATGATACCTGGCTCAGTGTTCAGGAACGCCGCACCAGCGAAGGCGGCCTTGTCGGCTTCCGGATTGATGTCACCAAGCTCAAACGCCAGGAGCAGGAACTTGCCCGGCTCGCCTGGACCGACAGCCTGACTGATGCGATGAACCGGCACCGCTTCATGGAGCTGGCCAGCCAGGAAATCGACCGGGCCCATCGTCACGATAACGAAGTATCGCTGCTGCTGCTCGACGCAGACCATTTCAAACAGATCAACGACCGCGATGGTCACGCCGCCGGAGACGAAGTCCTCAAAGGCATGGTAAAACGTTGGAAACATGTCTTGCGCTCTCACGACCTTATTGGGCGCATTGGCGGTGAGGAATTTTGTGTTCTACTGCCCGAAGTTGGCCCTGAGGGGGCTGCAAAGGTGGCCGAAAAATTACGCGATGCGATTGCCGCGATGCCGTTTGCCTTCGAAGGTCAATTGCTCAGCGCGACTGTTAGTGTGGGGATTGCTTCACTCTCACCCGGCGATGACCTCTCGGGGCTGATGCGCCGTGCCGACAAGGCGCTTTATCAAGCCAAGGAAGCCGGCCGTGACTGCTTCATCCTGAGCGCGGCCTGAACACACGTCCCCCGACAATGCATCACGTTTAATGGGTGAAGAGCCGCACCAGATCTGCGTTCTGCGTTCTGCGTTCTCTGGCGAGTTTACCGGCCTGCCCTTATCGTTCCCCATAACAAAAACGGTCGCCGCGGATTTCATGGGATCGTTGCACCTCGCAGCTGAACGCGCCCTCGCAGAAGAAAAGTAAAAAGCGGAACCACCCGTTCGCGAGATCGGGTGGTTCCGCTGCCAGAGAGACGATCAAAGACCAAGCCGAGAAATGCGCCTGATCGCCCAGAGCCGATTACGCGACCCTTGCAAGCCTTGATTGGGACATGACCTGCTTGGTCTGACCGGAAACGGTGAAACGGGAGGCGAGCTCCGCAAGCGTCTGGTTGATCCCAAGCAGATTCTGGGTGGCGGCGTTGGTCTCTTCCACCATGGCCGCATTCTGCTGCGTGATCTGATCCATGGCATTGACCGAGCTGTTGATCTCGGAAATCCCTGTGGTCTGCTCCTGAGCTGCCTGCGAGATCGTGACAAAATGCTCGCTGATGACATTCACCTGATTGCCAATGCTGCCGAGCGCCTGTCCGGTCTTGTTGACAAGCTCAACGCCCGTAAGAACGTCGCTGAACGAGGCTTCGATCAGTTCCTTGATTTCCTTTGCCGCAGATGCCGAGCGTTGCGCGAGTTCGCGAACCTCCTGAGCGACGACGGCAAATCCCCTGCCCGCCTCGCCGGCACGCGCGGCCTCGACACCGGCATTGAGCGCCAGCAGATTGGTCTGGAACGAAATCTCGTCGATCACCGAGATGATCTGGGTGATCTTCTTTGACGATTCCTCGATCTTGCCCATCGCAGCGATAGCTTCGGTCACTGTCTGACCCGATTGCGCGGCCTGCTCGGACGTCTTTTCGACAACCATCCGGGCTTCCTTGGTGCGCTCGGCGGACTGCTTAGAGATCGTGGTGATCTGCTCGATCGCTGCGGCTGTTTCCTCAAGGGCTGCCGCCTGCTGCTCGGTGCGGCGCGCCATGTCATCGGTTGCGCCCGAAAGCTCGCGGGTATCGGAGGCCGATTGGCTGATCGAGGCGACAATATCGAGAAACGCCTCGTCGAGTTTTGAGACTGCCGTATTGAACTTGTTCTTGAGGTCGTCGAAATCAGCGCTGAGATTTTCATCGATCGAGGACCGCAGATCACCCTTGGCCAAAGACGTCAACGCGCGATCAAGGGCGGACAAAGCCAGGTCCTGCTCGGCCTTCAGGCTTGCGCGTTCGCGTTCCGCTTTGGCCCGCTCTTCGCTCAGCTCATCCAGGTAGACCGAGATCGCGTAGTCCATGTCGATCAGCGCTGCCTTGATGACCGCCGATACGCCCTTTGCGGCCTTATCAGCCTTTTTCGATGTCCCGAACCCCTTGAGTTCGGCTGCGATGATCCTGGTCACAAGCTCTTCGAGGATCAGCGAATAACCGCCGATATACCATTTCGGCTCAAGGCCCAGCTTTGCATGGATCTTGCCGATGCGTGTGACGCCATCAATGTAATCGTGGTCGAATTTTGCGGTGGCGATCAAGTCCCAATGATCAACCTGCTTCTGCTTGGCGTGTTCGATATGCGACGCATCACGGAAATGCCTGGCTGTCTCCGGATTGCTCGTTGCGTGGGTATAGAACCGGTCAAGCGCTGGTCCGACAGCCTGCGCAATAAGCGGTTTGAAGGTGGACAACACCTCCCGTTGCGGCTGGTCCATCCCGACGAAGACCAGCTTTTCGGACATTTCTTTTTGTTTGGAGGATTCACTCATTGCACTCTTCCCGATCAATTACCTTGAATGAGCGCGCAAAATTCCGCCGTTGTCAGGGCAAGCAACAAGATCTTCATGATCCTGAAGCCATATTTGTTTCATCATTACTAATAACTAATAAATATTGTCTGCTACTTTTTGCCCCCTCTCCGAATTATTCAAATATAACAATATCTTAACGCGCATCGACCATTATCTTTTTGATACGCAAGGTCACGCTGCACTTTTCAGGCCCATGCAGGAAGGTGCACTTTCGGAAGTCAATGCGGCAAGCCATACGCTGAGGGCCTCGGCACCTGCGTTACGACCTTATCGGATGGCGAGCAACAGTGCGGATGCCGCCTTGGATGGATATAAGCTGAATTATTACAGATGCTTGAGGCCGCCTGCGCTGCGGCGACTCGCGCAGATCAGGGTCTGGTTGCCATCCAGATCATGTGGCGGGCGCCGCGTTTCTTGGTGCTGGCCCGGGTGGGCACTTCGGCCACCTGAAAGCCTGCCTGTTTCAATCTCCGTGTAAAAGCGGGATCGGGGGCGGACGACCAGACAGAAAAGATGCCGCCGGGCAAAAGCGCCAGGTAGGCGGCCGCCAGCCCTTGGGCGGAATAGAGCGCATCGTTGCCCTTCCGCGTGAGCCCGTCGGGTCCATTGTCGACATCGAGAATGATCGCGTCCCATGCTCGATCGCTGCCTCGGATCAACTCGCCGACGTCGCCCTGATAGATCGTAACGCGCGGATCATCGAGACAGCTGTCAAACACTTCAGCCATCGGACCTTTCGCCCAGGCAATGACTTCAGGCACGAGTTCGGCGACCGTGATGCCAGCGTCCTTGTCCAGGTGCTTGAGTGCGGCACGAAGGGTAAACCCCATGCCGAGGCCGCCGATCAGCATGCGCGGCCCTGCCCTGCCCTCAAGCCTTTCCGACGCGAGATTGGCCAAGGCCTCCTCTGACCCGCTCAGACGACTGTTCATCAGCTCGTTTGAGCCAAGCATGATGGAGAATTCGTCGCCGCGGCGCATCAGCCGCAGTTCAACGCCATCTTCAAGTTCAACCGCATCAAGCCGGAGCCAGGGGATCATCGCTATTTCCGTCGTCTCGTTTGCCTAGGCGCCACTCAATGCAGGCGGTTCATTTGTATTCATATGTGTAGGAAGCACACATGTCGGCATCGCTGTCAGGCACGTCCTGAGTGTCGAAAACCGCCACAATTGTCAAACTCTCGTCCGACGGGTCGCCCCAACTGGCGACATAGGTTACATCGCTCTCGCCGCACAAATGGTTGCCATTGTTGAGCTCCGGGTCGGCCGGCGACTTGACGCTGTAGACCGACGCGCCAACCTCTTTGCCATCAACCATGAACGTGTCTCCTACCAGCTCGTCGAAAACAAGTTTTTCGCCATTCTCGAAAACAATTTCAAAATCATCGAACTCGATGTCGCCGGTGATCGCCATGGCCGTGTTTGAAATGGCGGCCAGACTGTCTGCAAAGGCGGGTGAAACGGCACAGACGGGAGCAGCGGCAAGCACAAGGGCCAGGCCTGCTAGACGAAGGCAAATCATCGGAAGCTTTCTCAGGGATGGCCGCGAAGTGCGACCGTTGGAGCGACAAGATAGGGCCGGACCGTTCGGCGCACAACGGGCAAAACATGCGACCCCTGAAGGTAGGGAACGCGCCGGTCGGAGGTCACGCAAGAATGGACAAAATGTGGCTGTCAACACCGTTTCCAGCCATTTTGTGCTGCACCGCGTGGTTTTCCGGCACCGCAATGCCCGCGGCTTGATGAAAACAGCGCTGGGAATACATTTTTTCTGCCAAAACAGCTTGTTACGCGCGCATGGGGCTGTGGTGCAGAAATATGACAAGCGCGGAGATTTCATCTTTGAAGAGCGTCAGCGTAGTAAAAGACGTTGTGAAACGCTCCCGTTTTCTGATCTCAATATCGCATTGCACAATCGTTTTCCGGAGTCTCCCATGAAACCCATTACAACCCTCGTCATCGCTGGCCTGCTTGCTGCAGCCGGTACGACGTCTACGCTTGCAGAAGACAACGCATTTGACGTCGCTTTTGGCGTTGGCGTTGCCAATAATTACATTTCACGCGGCGCAACCCAGTCCTCCGACGAGCCGATCATCGATGGCTATATGGAAGCCACCTACGGGATCGTCTACGGCGGCGTCTGGGCCTCCCGGGTCAAGACCGGAACCGACAACGTTGAAATCGACGTCTACGGCGGCATTCGTCCCGAATTCGGCCAGTTGTCGCTGGACCTGGGTTATGCGCGCTACTTCTACAACAAGTCGGGCAATGTGAACGGCGAACTCTACGGCAAGGCATCGTTTGCCGTCACCGATGATTTCTCGTTCGGCGCTGATGTGTACTGGGACCCGACGGCCAAGGCCAGCTGGGTCGCCGCCAACACCGAGTTCTCCGGCCTGCCTTACGAGATTTCATTCTCGGGGTCGGTTGGTTCGGATTTCGGCACCCAGAACCTCGGCTCGGACAAGATCGCCTGGGACGCAGGCTTCTCGCGCGGCTTCGTTGATGACACCGTCACGCTGGACCTTCGCTACTACGATTCCAACAAGGATCCGGCACGCTTCGTCGTCCGCCTGGCCTTTGACACATCGTTCTCTGCGTTCAAGAAGTAAGCATAATGAAGGCACAGCGTTGAGTGCGCGCAAGACGCCGCAACACCTCAATGTGTCATCTCAAAAAGCCAAAACGCTGTGTGCCCAACCGGACGCACAGCGTTTTGCTTTTCTGCCTATGAGGATTTGTTCAACTCAGGCGCCTGCCCCTGCAGGGCAAGACAAGCATTAGAACAAGCATCAGAACGCCAGCGACAGCCGGGCATTGAAGCCGTGGCTCTGCATATCCTTGGCCAGTTGACCCTTGTAGCTCAGGTCGAGCGCGGCGCCGCCGGCAAAGTTCATGCCGATGCCGGTCTCGATCAGCGCCATGTCACGCGCAAGCGAGGCGCCGTTGACGGTGAACGCGCTGCCGCCGGCGAAGCCATGGGCGAAACTGGCTTTCTGCGCACTGGCGTGCTGCCAGGCAACGCTGCCATTCACTTTGGCATCAAGGCCGAACAGCGAGACCGCCGTCTCGGCCCGCAGACCGATCCAGGAAAAGGTCACGTCATTGCCCTGGGCAGCGGCAGACAATGCAGTCGATCCACCGGTTTCAGAGAAGCTGCCATTTTGCAGATGTACATGGGCCAGGCCGGCAAACGGCTCGAACTTCGCGCCGTTGACGTTGAAGGCATAGCCGGTTTCGACGAAGGCCTGGGCGGTGAGGATGTCCTGGGTAGAGGTCAAGGACTGGGAGAAGCGGCCAGAAACCGCTGCCACACGATCGATCTGGGCCGAATTGTAGGCGCCGAGCAGGCCGGCCTTGTGGGTCCATGCGCCCGATGTTCCGCCCATGTAGATGCCGGCATGCAAGGTATCGGTCTCAGCCGTGGACGACAGCGCGCCGACCGACATGCCGGTGTTGGTGTAGCCGCCGAGGAGGCCGAACGTCAGTGCGTCGGAATAGACATTGTCGACCCCGAAGACGAAGCCACCGGTCGAGCTCTTGGCGGCGGACGCATTGCCGTCCTGGCCGAAGCGGCTCCAGCTGCCGATCGCCTGCCCCCAGAACGGTGACGCCGCATCAGCCGAAGCCTGATGAGAGATCACCGCGCTGCGCGCCAGACGGCTGTCGCTGATCAGGACAGAGCGAAGGCTTGCGTTGATCTCACCCGACAGACTATCGAAAGTCGTCTGCGCATCCGCGTCGCTGGAAGCGGTCGCTACCACCGCGCTGTAGATCGTGTTGGAGAATCCAAGCGCTTCAATGGCGGAAGCCGTGCTGGCCTGGTTGCCGGTCTTGGCCTTCGAGGCAAAATCGATGTCATTGCGCTTGAGCGTCAGGGCAATGTCATTGCCGGTGCCGCCAGCATAATTCAGCGACGGATCAAGGAACAGCAGGTTGTCTTTCACCGAGGCGAATGTTCCGATGATGGCGTCAGCGCCGTCATTTTCGATGATCGTGAACGGCCCCGTCGGCGTCTGGGCCCAGCTTGAATCCGTCGTCGGGGTGAGAACCAGATCCAGGTTCGTGCCGCTGACATCAACCGTACCGTTGACGACAAGCTTGTCTGCGCTGGGCGTGCCGGAGGCATCGCCGTCAACCTCGATCTCGAGCGTGCCGGTACCGGAATAGTTGCCGGCAATCGTCAGGATGCCGATCGAGTTGCCCGGCGTCAGCTTGCCTGCGTTGGTCACGGTTCCGGTGATGGTGCCGTGGCCGCCCAGCGCTGCGCCGCTTGTCACCGTAACATCACCGGCAAGGCTTGCGCTCTTCTTCGACGATGAAGACCCGACAACAAGCTTGCCCTTGGACACCGTCACGCCACCATCGATGTTGCTGCCCGCAGCATCAAGATTGAGCGTACCTGCTCCGGTCAGCATCAGTGCCTTGGTCCCGGATACAACGTTGGAAACAGTAAGCTGTCCGCCGATGAGATTGAGCTTGCCGTCGTTTGTGCCCATTTGCAAAGTGGAGATGGTCGCGTCGCCACCGCCTGACACTTTCAGTTCTCCGCCGCTGAGGTCGAACGAGGCCGAAGCCCCAAGGCTCTCGGCCGAAACAATCAGCTCGCCGTCGTAGACGGAGGTCTTGCCGGTCAGGCTGAAAGCCCCGGTCAGTGTCAGAACACCAGCACCCGACTTCTCCAGCGCGCCGTCTCCCGAGATCGCGCCGGAATAGTCTGCATCGGTGGCCTGAACAAAGCGCATGATCGCACCGCTCTCAACCTCGATAGCGCCGGAGATCGAAGAGGTGCTTGCGACCAAGCGTCCTGCCTTGACTGTCGTGCTGCCGGTGGAGCTGCTGGTGCCGGTTAATGTGAGCGTGCCGTTACCGGACTTCTCCAGCGCGCCGCTTCCCGAGAGCGCACCGGAATAGTCTGCATCGGTGGCCTGGTCAAAGTGCATGGTTGCACCGCTCTCAATCTTGATGGCGCCGGAAATCGATGAGGCGTTGGCGACCATCCGTCCAGCCTTGACTGTCGTGCCGCCGGTGTAGCTGCTGGTGCCGGACAAGGTGAGAGTGCCAGCGCCAGATTTGGCCAGCGAACCGGCGCCGCTGACCACATTGCTCAGCGTCGCATCGGTTGCCTCGTTGAATTCGACCGTCGCACCGGACGACACGGCAACAGCGCCGCGGATCGAACTCATAGAACCAACAAGCGTGCCACGGGTTACGGTTGTGCCTCCGGTGTAGGTGTTGGCTCCGGTTAGCGTCAGCGTTCCGAAGCCGGATTTGGCAAGCGAGCCGTCGCCGCTTACCACATTGCCCAGCGTCTTGTTGGTTGTCTCGTTGAACTCGACTGTCGCTCCGGACGACACGGCAACAGCGCCGCGGATCGAACTCGTCGAGCCCGCAAGCGTACCGCCGGTGATGGTTGTACCGCCGTAGTAGAAATTCTCGCCGGTCAATTCCAGCCTGCCGGAGCCGGATTTGACAAGTGAACCCGCTCCGCTGATAGTTTTGCTCTGCGTAGCGTCGGCTGCCTGCTTGAACTCGAGAAACGCTCCATTATCGATCGAAACAATGCCGCGGATCGAACTCGCAGAGCCAACCAGTCGACCTTCAGTGATGGTTGTGCGGCCGGTCACACCGGAAGTCCCGGTCAGGGTCAGAACACCAGCGCCATGCTTCTCCAGCGCGCCGGCTCCCGACAATCCGCCAGAATATTCCGCGTCAACGCCCTGATCAAATCGCAGGGCCGCACCACTCTGAACCGTGATATCGCCGGAAATCGATGAGGTGTTGGCGACCAACCGCCCAGCCTTGACCGCCGTTCCGCCGCTGTAGGTATTCGCGCCGGTCAATGTCAGCATGCCGGTGCCGGATTTGGTGAACGAGCCTGTGCCGCTGACCACATTGCTCAGCGTCCCATCACTTGTCTGGTTGAACTCGACCGCCGCCCCGGATGACACAGCAACAGCGCCGCTGATCGAACTTGTCGAACCAATCAGCGTACCAGCGGTGATCTTGGTGCCCCCGGCATAGCTGTTGGCGCCTGTCAAAGTCAGGGTGCCAGCGCCCGACTTGGCAAGCGAACCGGCGCCACTAACCACATTGCTCAGCGTCTTGGTGCCTGTCTCCTTGAATTCGACCGTAGCCCCGGACGACACTGCAACAGCACCACGGATCGAAACTGTCGAGCCGACGAGCGTACCGCCGGTAATCTTGGTACCCCCGGCGTAGGTGTTGGCGCCGGTCAAGGTCAGAGTGCCGTTGCCAGCCTTGGTGAGCGCACCAGCGCCAGAAACGATTCTGGAGAGGTTGTTGCTGTTACCGTTTGTATCAACAACGCCACCGGCGCTGCCGAGCGCAAAAACTCCATTCCCATGGACCAGGTCACCACCGCTCGCATTTGACCGCAAGGTTCCGCCGTCCAATGTCGCTGTTGTATTGAGGCCATAAAGCTCAACATCACCCGCCTCAAGGACACCTCCGCTCCCGACTGACAATGTACTACCGTTGCTTCTCAATAAAACGGTCTTATTTGTAGACGCCTTTCCGGAATTCTGAATTGACAAAGACCCAGTGCCACCGTTCCCGACTCTGATCCCATCCGCAACGTTCAGAACAGACCCAACACCATCCACCAAAACAGAGCCAGAGCCGTTGCTTTCCGCTATGGAAAGTCCGCCTCGATCCACCGACACTTCGGAAAACGTGGCCGTCGCACCATCAAGAACCTTGATGGTTCCGGTACCACTGGGGCCAAGAATCACGGAACCGCCTGCTTCAAGGCTGGAACCGTTACCGGTGACAATTACCGTACCTGTATCGCCTGACTGGATGCCAAGATGAAACGATCCGGCATCTGAAATTACGAGGGATGCTCCGTCTTTAAAGGTGATATGGCCGGTCCCGAACTGACCAACGTAATAAGTGCTAGCAGTCGTTGTCGTTCCGGTTTTTACCTGAGTTCCATTGACTATAATTTCCTGGGCCACCACGAAATCCGGCAGAGCAACCAATGCGGTCGACGCAACGAGGGCCAGCCGGATTGATCGGGACCACGCGGAATACGGCTGCGACGCGCCAGCAATGAACCGCCGCCCGGTTGCCGGTGAAAAGGACTTAAGCAAAAGCATGGAACGCCTGCACACAAGAAGGCGCTGAAACTTCAATTTTTCGAACGCCAGATTTAGCCACATCCGGGCGAATCATTACGCCCGAATCATTGAGGCCAGTTCGATCAAAAAATCAGCGAGTTAGCTCTAGCGGGACATGCAAATATTCATGCAAATTGCGACAGTCCGGCGGTTTTCCTGTCAGCCCCAAAATCGTGGGATTGACTAAACCCGACTGAAAAGCCATCCCCAGCTTCAAGCCATTTTTAACGACGACTCATTCCCAGCTGCGTTTCCAGCACAGGTTTTTTCGCATCCCGATACAGACCATTACCACTGCATGATTCAGATCCTGAAAACGATAATCCGAGTCCTGGAACTCGACGAAAGAGAGCTGCTGGATGAGGCGGAGCTGCCTGTCGATTTTCTGCGGGACAACAAGCGAGATGTAACGCCTCGACAGCGCCATGCCGCTGGACTGGCAATCGAGCGATTGAGCGGACGCGACGATATCGCTTACCATCTGGCCATGTTCAGGGCACGCACGCCGCGGCCCGGGGGCGCGTTGGCTTTTGCAAATTGCGACACCATAAAAAGCGGCATTGAAAGACTGGCAATTCTGAAGCCCGCCAACGATGGCAGTGCGCTTTGCACGCATATGCTGAGCGACCGCTTTCGGATCGAGATAAAGCCAGTGGCGCCGGATGTCGTCTTGCTGCATTGGGCGGTGTTGTGCGATATCCTCTACATCGTCGAGCTGTGCCGAAATTGCACCGCTCGGCATATTGTGCCCCGCGCTGTCGGCATGATGGATGCCTCGCGCATACGGCCTGAAGACATCGCTTTTCTCGGTGTCACGCCAGTCGAGTCCAAATGTGCTTTTGTGGAGTTTACGCTGCCTGATATCAGTTTGCGGCTTCTGACGGCACGTGATGATTTTACCGAAATGAACGCTGACCGGGGACACCCACCGCCTGCACCCAAACCGATAAGCCAACAGGTCAGTCAGGCCCTGGCGGAGATGCTCTCATCCAGGCGTTTCGGCATCGAGGATGTCAGTCATCACCTGAACATCAACGCGCGGAAGCTGCAACGCCTGCTCAGGGCCGAGGGAGGCAGTTTCCGAGATGTTCTCGACGAGACCCGCAAGGCGCTTGCTCTGGCGCATCTCAAGGAAGAGCATCGCTCCGTCGCCGAAGTTTCCCATCTCTTGGGCTACCATGACCCGAATTCATTCTACCGGGCTTTCAAGGGCTGGACCGGGACGACGACAACGAGCTGGCGCCACGAGGAATAGGCATGCTGTCCGCACTCGCTGTCGATGGCCGCAGTCGCTGTCGATGGAAGGTGCCCATGCGCTGCCATAGCGGCCTTCATAGACCGTAACGGCCTGGCAGTTGTGCGACGCTCTAGCGAGCGCGCCCGTCGAATTCGCGCCGTGCCGCCTCGACGGAGGGCATCTGTTCGATTGTCCAAGCATAGAGCGCCTTGAATGGCGGCTGCAGCGAGCGACCCAGCGGGGTGATTTCATATTCGACCCCCACTGGCGACGCAGGGATCACCCGCCGTTCCACCAGGCCGTTGCGTTCCAGGCGTCTGAGACATTCGGTCAGCGCCTTCTGGGTGATGCCCTCGAGGTGGCGCTTGATGGCGTTGAAGCGCATCGGCCCGGCATCAAGAACCGTCAGCACCATCATCGACCATTTGTCGGCAATCTGATCAAACAGCACCCGGCTCGGACAGGTGGCCGAAAAACTCTGGCAGGTGGTTTTCTCCATGGTGGTATCCTTCGGTATACTTGGTCAATTCAAAGTGCCGTCTTGATCCTAGGTATAAACTATATACCTAGGAGATCTCACTGAAAAGGACACACTGAGACCATGCCAACCACCCCTAGCACTGACAGCCTGTTTCGCCCCTTCCAGCTCAAGTCCCTGACACTCAAGAACCGTATTGTCATGGCGCCGATGACCCGGGCGTTCTCGCCTGAAGGAATTCCCGGCCAGAACGTTGCCGATTACTACCGCCGCCGTGCCGAAAGCGATGTCGGGCTGATCCTGTCCGAGGGGACCGTTATCGACCGTCCCGCCTCACGCAACGAGGCGGGCATTCCGTTTTTCCACGGCGAGCAGTCTCTTGCCGGATGGAAGAACGTTGTCGACAGCGTTCATGCAGCAGGCGGCAAGATGGGGCCGCAGATCTGGCACACGGGCGCCACCCGCGGCATGAGCGGCTGGGCGCCGGAAGCACCGGTAGAGAGCCCGTCTGGCCTCAATGGACCGGGCGACCCGAACGGTGTTGCCATGAGTGACGAAGACATCGCAGACACGATTGCGGCTTTCGCCAGCGCCTCAGCCGACGCCAAGCGGCTCGGCTTCGACGTGGTCGAACTGCATGGTGCGCATGGTTACCTGATCGACCAGTTCTTCTGGGCTGGCAGCAATGAGCGCAGCGACCGCTATGGCGGCGCGACCCTGAAGGAACGCGCCCGGTTTGCAGCCGAAATCGTGGCCGCCACCCGCGAAGCGCTCGGCCCGGACTACCCGCTGATCCTCCGTCTGAGCCAGTGGAAGCAGCAGGACTACAAGGTCAAGCTCGCCACCACGCCCGATGAAATGGCCGATTGGCTGCTGCCGCTCAAGGAAGCCGGCGTCGACATCTTCCATTGTTCGCAGCGCCGTTTCTGGGAACCCGAATTCCCCGAAGTGGATGGCGAGGAAGGTCTCAATTTCGCCGGCTGGGCCAAGAAGCTGACCGGGGCAACAACGATCTCGGTCGGATCAGTCGGCCTGTCCGGCGAGTTCCTGGCGGCTTTCGGTGGCCAGAAATCCTCCCCCGTGGGTCTCGAAGGACTGGTCAAACGCATGGAAGCCGAAGAGTTCGATCTCATCGCCGTCGGCCGCGCTATCCTTGGCGACCCGCAATGGGTAAGCAAGATCAAGACCGGCGACACCGAAGACCTGCAACCCTTCGATCCGGCCTCGATGGCCGAACTGGTCTGACAATAGCGCCGCCGGAACACAGGTTTCGGCGGCGATTTTCTTTGATGCAGGAAGCTGTGGTGATGGGTCGCGTCCGTCGACAACCGGTTGACTACGAGCCCATCTCTCCTCCGGCTCCGGCAAGGAGTTCTTTGCTGGGGCAGTCCAGTGCCCATTGGACGCCAGCGGGGTTGTATGTCAAATCCACGTTAGCGTTCAAACTGGCCTTGATGAGGCTTCCGGTCACCTTCGATCCGAAGCCACGCCGACTTGGGCGCTCGACAGTTGGGCCGCCGCTCTCGATCCATTGCAGGGTGAACCTTTGATCCGCAGTGTCATCCGACATGCCCCAGGAAATCTCGACACTCCCCTCAGGTTGCGAAAGTGCGCCGTATTTTCCTGCGTTGGTGGAGAGTTCAAAAACGGCCATGCCGATTGCCTGGGCCGCTGACGGGTTTATCGCCAGGTCCTGACCTTGCAAGATAATCCGGCTGTCTATCAAGTCGTTGAAATGGGCCAGTTGCGACCGGATGAGCTGATCAAGTGACACGCTTTGCCACCCCCCGGTCACCAGCAGATCATGGCTCGCGGCAACGGCCAGAATGCGGTTCTGCAGGCGATCGCGAAAATCGCGCGGGTCGCCATCCTCTGTGTTTCGGGCGATCACGGCCACCAGGCTCAACAGGTTCTTGGAGCGATGCGTGACCTCGCTCAGCAATGTGCGGATCTGCTCCTTGTGTGCATGCTGTTCCGAGAGATCATAGTAATAGCACACCACCCCGTCGGTCCCGTTGGGGAGCGCCACGCGTTCGATTTTCCAATCGTAACCCTCCTCCGCATCAACATTGCCACGCCGGCCCCTTGTGTCAGTCGACCGATAGGGTTCGCCGGTCGCCAATGTGTGGCGAAACCTCTCGATCAACTCCGTAGCCATTGGCTCAGGCCAAAGTATCCGAAGGATCTCGGCAAAATCCCGACCCAGGAGAGGCTCGACGTTCCGGAAGACACTCTCTGTGCCCTGACTGACTTGCACCAGGCGAAACTTGGAATCCACCAGATAGACGCCGAAGGGATTGTTTTCGATCAGCCGGAGGTATGATTGGTAGGCACTCCTCATCTGGCGGTCGGACAAGACCCGTTCGGTGACGTCCGTTGCGGCTGCGATAATGCCGATAACCGCACCAGTCTCATCGCGACGGGGTTCGACACAAAGATCAAAAAATGCCTCGGTCTGTCCAGCGGCAAAAGCCGGCACCTGCTTTCGAGTGGGCTGGCCGGTTTTTATGCAATCCTGCTTCACCAAAGTGAGCTCTGCAGCTGCATCGGCATCCATCAATTCCGCGTCGGTCTTTCCCAGCATCTGGTCGAAGCTCAAACCGAACCTGGGATTGAAGATCCATGTGTAGCGCAGATCCAGATCCTGCTCGAAGACAACGATGGGCGATTTCGAAAGAGCGAGTTCAAACCGTCGTTCGGTATCGCTGAGCTTGCGTTCGGCTCGGGCCTGTTCGACCGCTGCCCATGTCCGTTCAGCCGTTTCCGTGGCCGACAGGATCTGGTCCTCCGTCCAGATGGAAGGCTGCCGGTTGTGGATCGCCAGAACGGCTGTCAGCCTGTCATTCTTGATCAGGGGTATGTCGATCAAAGACCCGATGGAAACCGAGGTGAAGTGGGCCAGGGCATCGTGTAAATTGGTCCGGCTGTCAGACGTCACGTCATTTACGACCACAGCCTGTCCAGTGGCAAGCGCCTGCTCAAGCATCGGACCAAAGTCCGACATGCGATGGCGGCCAGCGATGCTCGGAATGCGGCCCTCGCTCCAATCTCGCTCGATCAGTGCGAATTCGCCGTCAATTTCGGCATAGGCAACCTGATCGGCTTTCAGATATTGTGCCAGCCGCCGACAGGCTGTTTCCTTGATCGCCTCAGGCTCGGCAATCGTTCTCAGCTCGTCGGCGAGCGAAAGCAGATAGGCGTGAGGGGAAACGAAGGTCACAATCTTGTCCACTATGCCCATATCCAATATCATTTCAAAAGATAAATATTAGTAGCAAAATTTCGTGTTTGAAAGCACATTTTCACAATGACCCAGTCCCTGCCTATCAATCCTGACCTAGAACTCGGCTTCCTGCCGCCGCAAGTGCGCAGTTCGGACCGACGGCTTGGCCAGTTTCCAGGTTTCAGCGTTGAGCGTGTGCGCCTTCCCGATGAGCAGTTCGAATACCGGATGTCGGGGACCTCGCATTATCTTGCCCTGCACGACATCGAATTAAGCGAGGGTGAAGTCGAGGTTTCGGGCGGAGTTCGGTCACAGACACGGTCGCTCGTCGACAAGCTGACCTTCGCTCCAGCCGGATGCGAAATTACCGGCTGGTCCAAGCCCAAGGCGCGTGACAACAATTTCACGGCGCTCTATTTCGATCCCAAGACACTCAACGAAGAACTGGGAAATGACTTCGCCGCGCAAGCCCCGGCACCGTCGCTTTACTTTCGCAATGCCGAGCTTGAGAGCACGATGAAAAAGCTCGCCAAAGCCATCTCTGTGCAGGCTAACGCAGTTTATCTTGAGTCCCTGAGCATTTCCGCAGCCAGCGAAGTTCTCCAGATACCGGCCATGGGGGTTCCTGGCACCTTCAGTGCAACCGAGCTCAATCGCCTGATAGATTATGTCGAAGCGCATCTGGCAGAGGACTTGTCGGTGGGGGACATGGCGAACGCCGTAGGTCTCAGCCGGTTTCACTTCTCTCGAGTGTTTCGGCAGACCACATCCGAGACCCCCTACCAGTTCCTGCTGCAACGCAGGGTCCAGAAAGCCCGCGACCTTTTGCTGTCGTCGAAATTGCCACTTGAGCATATCGCAACAATCTGCGGCTTTCGCACCCTCGCTCACTTCGATGAAGCGTTTCGTCGAATCGTCGGTACCAGGCCCTTTGCATTTCGGGGCAAGTAGGACGCCTCGGTGCGGGGTGGTCAGTAGCGTCGCGACGGAAACGTCAGTCGTGCTTCACCAAGCAGCCGCATAGCGTTGCCGCGCCATCATGGGCAATCCGGAATGGGTCACAAAGATCAAGACCGGCGACACCGAAGACCTGCAACCCTTCGACCCGGCATCGATGGCCGAACTGGTCTGATTCTAGCACCGCCGGAACGAGCGGTTCGGCGGCGATCCCCTTGGTCGGGCTTGCAAATCAACCAAGGGCTGCGAACGGATCAGAGTTCATCTTAAGACGCTATTTACCATAAGTGCTTATCGACTGGAGCTACTGGTACGAGGCCTCCCTGAATTGGTGCGGCTACACCGAGTTGTCAAAGATGGTTATCACGATGAAGCCTGTCATGAACGCAATTCTGGCACTGGGCCTTGCGACCCTGATCATACCCGCCCACGCGGCTGACCTTGACGCACCCTTTGTCGAGCTTCCGGAAATTGGAGCGACGTCAGGCTGGTATCTGCGCGGTGACGTCGGCTATTCCAGACCTCAGGAGGCAAAAGGCGAATGGGATTTCTGGAACCAGTTTGCGGGCGTTCAGGGGATTGATGACACCTATCGTTTCGACTCGCTCAAATTGCGCGGCTCTGCCTCAGTTAGCATCGGCGTCGGCTATCAGTTCAACGAACAGCTTAGAAGCGACGTCACACTGGACTTCTTTCACTCGAAGTTTGCAGGCAAGACCGAGTGCCCATTGATGATCAAATCCGATGCCGCGCACAGTCTGCCGTTTCCGTCCGACTGCCACTACAATGACGGTTCAACGGCGAGCGTCTGGACGGCGATGGCCAATACCTATGTCGACCTGATGCCCCTGGACGGCTTTCGCCCCTATCTCGGCGCAGGCGTCGGCGCCGCCTATGTCAAATACGGAACCATGTATGCGCAGGAAGTCTGCCCGCGTTGCTCTGCGACTTACACACGCTACACTGGCCAGCAGGAAGGCGTAGGCAGCGTGCGTCCGGCTCTAGCGCTCATGGTGGGCACGACCTATGACCTGTCCGACCGGCTGAAACTTGATGCAGGCTATCGCTTCCTGCACGTTTTCGGTGGAGACGCCTTCGAGTATGATTCCGCTGACCAGGCCAACGGCGCAAGCGGCATACAGATCCGCGATCAGGGCTTTAACGTTCATCAGATCCGAACCGGACTGCGTTACGCGCTCAATTGATCTGCAAACAAGGTTCCCGGCGCGGATTGCCTGCCCCTGCCCCTGCGCCGGGTCTTTGATCGTGTGCGATCACCACTCAAGTGGTGCGATCAGCCCAGCCAGCGAAAATCTTCTCAAGAGCTACCACCACGTAGTACAGAACGATGCCCAGAAACGCCAAGGCGATCAGCACGGCAAACATCAAAGGGTAATCCGAGTTGGTCTTGCCGCTGTCAAACAATGCACCCAGCCCGCGGCCGTGGGGCGAAACGATTTCCATCAGGTTGGTGCCGATGAAGGCAAGGGTCACTGAAACCTTCAGCGCACCAAAAAACTCGGGCAAGGTCTTGGGCAGTGCGATCTTCCAGAAAATCGTTGATTGAGATGCGCCAAGTGACCGCAGGATGTCTCGGTATTCCGGTTCCAGTGTCGACAGCCCTATGGAGACAGAGACCGCAATTGGAAAAAAGCTGATCATGAAGGCGATCAGGACCGTGTTGAAATCATGCGCGCCGACAAACATCAGCGCGACGATTGGCACAACGGTGGCTTTCGGCACTGCGTTGAAGCCGACCAGAAGCGGATAGAGCGCATCGCGCATCACCCGCGAAAAGCCCATGACCATGCCGAGCGCAATGCCAAAAACAACCGCCAGCAGCAGGCCCACGACTGTGCGCCACAGGGTTTGCCAACCCATGACCAGGAAAAGGTCCCAGTACTTCTCATAGGCCGGAATCAGATCGCTGGGCGACGCCATCTTGTAGTTTGGCCAGCCCATCACCCAGACCAGCGCTTCCCAGAGGACCAGAAACACGATGACTGCAAGAATGGGCACGTAAATCTGACGCGCCTTCATGCGGCAACCCCTGCAGGCGCCCGGCCCTGGGCGATCTCGATCTGATGGCGCAAGGTGTTGAGCATGGTCGCCGCCTCGGGAGTGTAGAGATGGTCGAGGGTACGAAGGCCGGTATCCGGAATATCGAGGACGTACTGGGTCTTGGCAGGCCGTCCGGACAAGACCACCACCTGATCGGCGAGAAAGATCGACTCGCGCAGATCATGGGTGATCAGGACGCCGGTAAATGGCTCTTCGGCCTTCACGCGGTGCATGATCTGCCACAGGTCTTCGCGGGTGAAAGCGTCGAGCGCGCCGAAAGGCTCGTCAAGGATCAGCACTTCGGGCGAATGGATCAGTGCGCGGCACAGCGAGGCGCGCTGTTTCATGCCGCCAGAGAGCTCCGACGGGCGCTTGTTCTCGAACCCTTCAAGACCTACGAGCGCCAGCAGCTTGCGGGCACGCTCTTCGCCCTGGGCTTTGGACAGCTTTGAAGGGACAATCTCCAGCGGCAGCAGAACATTTTGCAGAATGGTCCGCCACTCGAGCAGGACAGGGTTCTGAAACGCCATACCGACGTTTGAGCGCGGTGCGGTGATCCGGGTGCCATGCACGCTGACCTCGCCATGATCGGGGATCAAGAGGCCGGCAACAAGCCGGGTGAGGGTCGACTTGCCGCAGCCCGACGGGCCCACGACAGCCACGAAACCGCCTTCCGGTACCGACAGTTCAAGACCGTCAAGAACCGGAAGAGGCCCTGAGGCGGTGCGGTAAGAATGCCGCACCGCCTTGATGTCAATCAGGTTTTCCAAGCTCAGTCCGTCAGCTTGAACCCGCCGGCAGGCAGGTAGGCATCGGTGAAGTACAGCGCGGCATCCGGCGTTGTCGTGAAGGTGTAGGTCGTGGCGATCTGCTTCAGCGACTCGGCCATGCGGTCGTTGTCGATGACGCCAAATCCGTTTGCCTTCACAGCGTCGGTCAGCACATTGGCTTCAAGCGCCAATTCCAGACGACGCTGCTCCAGTGCCGCGTCCGCTGCCGGATTGCGTTCCATCAACATTGGAATGACGGCTGCCGGGTCGGCCACAGATGCCTTCCAGCCCTCGGCGGTTGCCGCCAGAAAGCCTTTCACTGCGTCCGGGTTCTTCTCTGCGAAATCGGTGTTTACGATGATGACGTTGCCGTAAAGCTTCACGCCATAGTCAGCCATCAGCAGGGTGACCAGATCATCCTCCGGCACGCCAAGGCGAGCCGAGTTCAGATAGGAGGTGAAAGAGAAACCTGTGATTGCAGCAACATTGCCCTCGGCCAGCATGGGCTCGCGGGTTGGAAAGCCAACAGGCTCAACGGTGATCTTTGACATGTCAAGATCGTTTGCGGCAGCAAAGATCGGGAACTGCGCCCAGGCGCCATCCGGCGGCGGTGCGCCCAGAACCTTGCCTTCAAGGCTCTTCGGATCGGAAATACCCAGCGACTTGCGGCCAATGACCGCAAACGCAGGCTTGTCATACAGCATCATGGCCGCGATGACAGGCGCGCCCGGGTTCTGGTCCAGAAACTTGATCAGGCTGTTGATGTCGGCCATGCCAACAGGGAAAGCGCCCGTTGCAACCTTTGGAATTGCGTCCAGTGATCCATTGCCGGCCTCGACAGACACGGTCAGGCCCTTGTCTGCATAATAGCCGTTATCGATGGCAGCAAAGAAGGGTGCCGCAGGCCCTTCGAATTTCCAGTCCAGGGCGAAAGGCATATCAGTTTCAGCATGGGCCGCGGTTGTGCCAAGAAGCACGACAGCCAGCAATGTACGAAGGAACATATGTGGATTCCCGTCAGGTTGAAGTTCAGTTAATAATGACCTGATCGACCATAGTTTTGGTGTTCGGGCGGAGTCAATAGAACGTCAGCAAGCGGAAGCGAAAATATTGGGCACTGTATAACTATTGAGCATTACGTTCAAAACGTGAGCAGTCATGCTGCCGATCGACGCTTGCGCGCAAAGATCCGGCAGCAAAAAACATCCTTGGTTTGCATAGGCATGAGGGAATTCCGGTTTTTGCGCGCAAAGCGCAATCACCTGACAATCACCAACCGCTCGGCAGCGCGTGTGATCGCGGTGTAGAGCCAGCGTTCTCGGCTGTCGCGGAAGGCGTAGCTTTCGTCGAAGAGGACGACCGAGTTCCACTGCGAGCCTTGCGCCTTGTGGACAGTGAGTGCGTAGCCAAAATCGAAATCATCGTAGCGCTTCTTGGTCTGCCAGGGCACTTCGAGATCGGGATCGTCGAAGGCGCTCTTCAAGAGCTTGATCTTGGCGGAGCCGCGCTCCATGTCGTCGTCTTCGGGACGGACCAGCAGGTTGATACCGGGTTTGACGGTCTCTTTCGATGAGGTCATCACCTGCCAGAGCGAACCGTTGAGCAGAGCCTTGGCGGGATCGTTCCTCAGGCACACCAGCTTGTCGCCGGCCTGCGGGAAGGCCTGGGTGAAGCCCTTGAGTTCGCGCAGACGCTGATTGTAGCGACGGCGGGTGCGGTTGGTGCCGACCAGCACCTGGTCGGCCTCAAGCACCATATCGCGGTCGACCTCGTTCTTGCCGATCACCTGGGCGGCACCATAGTCGCCATGCATGATCTCGCGGCCTTCGCGCACCTGCATGGCGAGATCGATAATCGGGTTGTCGCGGGCCTGACGGTGGATTTCGGTGAGCAGAATATCGGGCTCATGCTCGGTGAAATAGCCGCCGCCCGAGATCGGGGGCAACTGCCCCGGATCACCCAGCACCAGGATCGGCGTACCAAAACTCATCAGGTCCTTGCCGAGCGCCTCATCCACCATCGAGCATTCGTCGATGATGATCAGTGCAGCCTGAGCCAGCGGGCTTTGCCGGTTGATCGAGAACAAAGGCGAGACAGTGGTCTTGCCGGTCTCCTCGTTGGCGACCTCTTCCTCGCCCTTGGGCCGGTAGATGAGCGAATGGATGGTGCGGGCGTTCTTGGCGCCACGGGCGCGCAGCACCTGGGCTGCCTTGCCGGTGAAGGCTGCAAACAGCACTTCGCCTTCGACATTGTCGGCGAAATACTTGGCCAGCGTGGTCTTGCCGGTGCCGGCATAGCCGAACAGCCGGAAAATCGGCGTGCGGCCATCCTTGAGCCAGCGCGCGACGGCCTTGAGCGCCTCATCCTGTTGCGGTGAAAACTTCATGATCCCTCATGGCAGATTCGCAATCGCCGCGCGACCCGGCAATTGCGGGGCGACGGCTCTGTCAAGCTTTTGCGCGATAGACCAGAAAATCGGTGTTTGTCGCGAGCTTGTCGTAGAGCACCCGCGCGGCTGTGTTTGACGCATGGGTATGCCAATAGACGCTGGTCATGCCCTGGACACGGCAGGTCTCATAGACCGCCTCGACCAGTTGCCGGGCTACGCCGCGCCCGCGGCATTCCTCCGCGGTGAAAAGGTCCTGAAGGTAGCAGGTGTCTTCGATGTGTATGGTGTTGCGGTGAAAGATGATGTGGGCGAGCCCGACAAGACGGCCATCTGCCTCGGCGACAAGGCCATGGACCGGCTCGGAAGCCTCAAGCAACCGGCCCCAGGTCGCCGCTAGAACCGCAGGAGATAGAGCTGTGTCACCCTCGCGCCCGTAAAAAGCGTTGTAGCCTTCCCAAAGTGTCTGCCAATCGGCGCGGTCGTTCTCGCGGACCGGACGGACCAGGAAACGTGACTTCACAGCACACTCTCAGGTGTGTTCACGTCATTCGCCCCGCTCTGGATCGTTCTCCAATAGGATCGGCTGTCCGTGCGGCGTGGCGTGGGCGGCGCGCTGCCAGGATGCGGACAATGCCTCGACGATCTCCGGACCAGCCACGCCCTTTGCACCCAGAAGGGCTTCGAGCGCCGCCAGCCAATGCTGGTAGTAATCGCTGCCATCTGAAGCCGCGCCGGGTCGTGCGACTTCTTTCGAAAGAGCGGCCGCCCATTCGGTCCAGGTGAACAGACCACGCTGATGCAATCCGACAGCGAGCGCAAAGGCCTGCGCCTGCCAAGGCTCGGCAAACACCGGCGCATCCGGCCCGGCGCCCTGGGGCAACTGGAACGGCGTTTCGATGTCAGCCTCAGGCGAGCTCAAGATAGCTCTCCCAGGCATCGATCGAGACTGTCAGCGCCGGATCAGTCCCCTGCCCCCAGAGTTCGCGACCCTCGAAGCTGACTGTGTAGACATGCTGGGGATTTTCGCCCTTGCCGTGGGCATTGGTGTCGGGAAAGACAAAGGCCTCGCGCACCGCTTCGATGGTGCCAAGCTTGCCGCGGGCATAGCGCGGCAGCCGCGTATGGCCTTCAGGGTGTTCGTTGATGGTGCGCACGGTGTCGCCGGCCTTGAACTTCGGCTCGACTGCAATCTCCCGATTGCACGGCCCGCCGCGCGCCAGAACGCCCGCGACATCGTCAGCGTGCAGCACCCGTTTGGGTTTGACGCCGACCCAGATCTTGTGTCCTGCCTCAAGCTCGTCAGCGGAGACAAATCCATGCCGCTCGAGCAATGTCTCGAGCGCGCGGATCCAGATCTCGTAATAGCTTGCAGAATAGTAGATCGCCGGGTGCAGGCTTTCGCGCGCATGGCGGCTTTCGTCAATATTCCAGGCGCCGAGCGTGCCTGAGGCAAGCGTGATGGCGAGGGCATGGCGCTCCCAATCGCCATGGAAAACCGGCTCGTCGATTTCCGGCGCGACCGGGCCGAACCCCATCTGCCCGCCGAGATCGTGCGGCCCGTTCAAATTCCCGCTCCGAGATCCGCCACGGGTGGCCAAAGCGCGCCAGGACCGAGCGATCCCGGCCGGAGCGGCAGTCCCGTGCCGATCATGGAGTCGCGCGTCACAAGTTTCGCGAGTTCGTCTTCACTCAGGCCATCGGTTTCCACCGGGCGCATCGGCACCACCATGTAGCGCAGCTCGGCGGTGGAATCCCACACCCGGATGCGCGTGTCCTCCGGCAGCTTCAAGCCAAACTCCGCCAGCACGCCGCGCGGGTTGATCACCGCCTGGCTGCGGTAGGGCGGCGCCTTGTACCAGACCGGCGGCACGCCAAGCACCGTCCACGGGTAACAGGAGCAGAGCGTGCAGACGATGAGGTTGTGGGTGTCATCCGTATTGAACACCGCCTGCATGTGCTCGCCCTGGCGACCAGTGTAGCCGAGCGAGGCGATTGCCGCGGTTGCGTCGCGTTTCAGCCAATCGGCGAACTCCGGATCGGACCAGGCCTTGGCCACCACGCGGGCGCCATTGCGCGGACCGACCTTGTGCTCATAGGTCTCGACGATGGCGTCGATAGCGGCAGGATCGATAAGGCCCTTGTCGGTCAGGATCGTTTCCAGCGCCTTGACCCGGGCTGCGAACGGATCGAGTTCGTTGTCATGGTGGTGATCGTGATCATGGGTGTGGTGGTTGTCGGTCATGATGGCAGGTTAATCCTCCGCAGGCTCTACCGCAACATCGGCCAGAGGCTGAGAACCAACAGAACCGCCATGGTGATGTTGAACCATTTGAGCCGCACCGGATCGGACAGCCATGACCTCAGCGCCGAGCCGAAGCCGGCCCAGACCGAAACACTTGGAAAATTGGTCAGCGTGAAGGCAAGTCCGACGAGCAGTACGGTGAACGTGTGGTTGGCCGGGTTGGTGTAAACCGCCATTGCCGTCACCGCCATCACCCAGGCTTTCGGATTGACCCACTGGAAGGCCGCCGCTTGCAAGAGCGTCATCGGCTTGGCGCCAACCTTACCGTCAGGCAGCGCCCGAGAGGTGCCTATCTTCCAGGCGATATAGACAAGGTAGGCACCACCGGCGAATTTGAGCGCCGTGTAGAGGATTGGAGCGTTTTCCAGAAGCGCGCCCAGGCCGAAGCCGACACCGAGCAGCAGCGAAAAGAACCCCACGCCGATGCCCACCATGTGCGGCACGGTGCGGCGAATGCCGAAATTCACGCCCGAAGCAAACAGCATCATGTTGTTCGGCCCCGGCGTCACCGAAGTGACGAAGGCAAAAACGATCAGCGACAGAAAGGTTTCCAGTGACATTCGCATTCCCGCCAGCTGAATGCCAGCCAATGCTTGTTAAACGAGGTTTCGGGAGAGACAAACAAATTGTCGTCATGCCCACATTCCAGAATGTGATCAAAAACCGGATTCATCAATGCCGTGGCAAACGGATCGAGCTCATTTTCATGGTCCTGCTCATCTTGATGACGATGGTACCTGAGAGCGAATTTACCCTTGGCAAAATCTACCGCAGCATCGGCCAGAGGCTCGCCACCAACAGCACAGCCATCGTGATGTTGAACCATTTCAGCCGTACCGGATCGGCCAGCCAGGACCTCAGCACCGATCCGAAACCAGCCCAGCCAGACACGCAGGGCACCAGGGCAATTGCGAAAGCAAGCAAGATCAGCATCACCGTCTGGGCGTAATGGTCCGGATCTGTGTAGATCCCCATGGCCGTTACCAACATCACCCATGCCTTCGGATTGACCCACTGGAACGCAGCCGCCTCGATAAAGGTCAACGGCCGTGCGCCGACCTTGGCTTCAGGCAGCGTGTTGGACGTGGCGATTCGCCAGGCCATGTAAATCAGATAGCTGCCGCCCAGGACCTTGAGCACGAGATAGAGCGCAGGAAAGGTCGTGAGCAGCGCACCGAGCCCAAAGCCAACCCCCAAAAGAAGCGCGAGGAAGCCAAAACCGATGCCGACCATGTGCGGCACAGTGCTTCTGAAGCCGAAATTAACGCCTGAGCTGAACAGCATCATGGTGTTGGGCCCCGGTGTGCCCGAGGCAACCAAAGCGAAGGCGACAAGCGTCAGGAAGGTTTCGAGTGCCATATGCTTTCCCACCGGCTGTATGCCGGTCGATGCTTGTTAAACCAGATATCCGCCGAGACAAACGAATTGTCATCATGGCCACATTCCAGAATGTGATAAACACGGTACAGGAGATCCGCATGCCACTCCCCCTGCCCACAGTCACCTTTCCAGATGGGAAAGCCGTTCCCGCGCTCGGTCTGGGCACCTGGCACATGGGTGAAAGTCGCAGGGATGCCGCTGCAGAAATCCGCGCCATTCAGGCAGGCATCGATTGCGGCATGACACTGATCGACACGGCTGAAATGTATGCAAATGGCGGTGCTGAAACAGTGACCGGCGAAGCGATCAAGGGACGCCGTGACGACGTCTTCATCGTTTCCAAGGTGATGCCATCCAATGCCAGCCGTCAGGGAACAATCGCTGCCTGCGAGGCCAGCCTGAAGCGGCTTGGCACCGACCATATCGACCTGTACCTGCTGCACTGGCCCGGCCGTCATCCGCTGGGAAAGACCGTTGAAGCCTTTGAAGATTTGCGCAAGTCCGGCAAGATTGCCCGCTGGGGCGTATCCAACTTCGACAGCATCGCCATGAGGCAGCTTTCCGCCCTGCCCGGCGGCAAAAATTGCGCTGCCAACCAGGTGCTCTACAATCTCTCGACCCGCGGCGTCGAGTTCGACCTGTTGCCATGGATGTCGGAGCAGGCCATGCCGCTGATGGCCTATTCGCCGCTCGACGAGGGCCGGCTCATGCGCCATCCGGGGCTCGGAAAAATGGCCGGTCGCGCAGGCATCACACCTGCGCAGCTGGCGCTTGCCTTCCTGCTCGCCCGTGAAAACGTGATCGCGATTCCGAAGTCGTCAAATCCGCAGCGGGTGGCAGAAAACCGCGCCAGCGCCGAGATCGCTCTCACTGACGAGCAGATTGCAGAACTCAACCAGCTATTCCCGCCGCCGCGCTCGCGCCAGCCTCTGCAGATGATCTGAGATCAGATCCGCAGTTCACATCCCTTGCGGGCCGCGGTTCATGGCGGCGATGCCGGTGCGGCAGATTTCGACGAGGCCGAGGGGCTTCATGATCGAGATGAACTGTTCGATCTTGGAGACGCGACCGGTGATCTCGAAGATGAAATGCTCGGTGTTGGCGTCGATTACCTGGGCGCGGAACGCATCGGCAAGCCTCAGCGCCTCGACCCGGTTCTCGCCGGCGCCTGTCACCTTGACCAGCGCCAGTTCACGCTCAAGCGGCTTGTCATGGCCCAGCTCGACCGAGCGAACCGTGAGGTCAACCACCCGGTGAACCGGGACGATGCGTTCGAGCTGCGACTTGACCTGCTCAAGCACTTGCGGGGTCGCGGTGGTGACGATGGTGATGCGCGACAGATGCGCTTCATGTTCGGTCTCCGAGACCGTCAGGCTTTCGATGTTGTAGCCACGGCCTGAGAACAGACCGATGACCCGGGCAAGGACGCCCGGCTCGTTGTCGACCAGGACCGATAGAGTGTGGGTCTCCGGACGGGCGGTTTCGGCGGTCATGAAATAGGCCGAACCGGTGGGTTGATGCTGAGCGTTCATGAGATCAATTCCTGTTTAAAGGCGGCTCAAACGAGCGCGCGGCCTTTTGCATCAATGGCGTTGGCGACGGCTTCATCGGTGGCCTCGTCGGGCAGCAGCATGTCGTTATGCGCCTTGCCTGACGGGATCATCGGGAAGCAGTTTGCCAATGACGCCACGCGGCAGTCAAAGATCACCGGCTCAGGTGTGTCGATCATTTTGGTGATCGCGTCATCGAGGTCGGCGGGTTTGTCGCAGCGGATGCCAACGCCGCCATAGGCCTCGGCCAGCTTGACGAAATCAGGCATGGATTCGGTGTAGGAATGCGACAGCCGGTTGCCATGCAGCAATTGCTGCCACTGCCGCACCATGCCCATGTACTGGTTGTTGAGGATGAAGATCTTGACCGGCAGCTTATGCTGGACCGCACAGGACATTTCCTGAATGCACATCTGGATCGATGCATCGCCGGCAATGTCGATGACGAGACTGTCGCGATGGGCAACCTGAACGCCGATGGCCGCGGGGAAACCATAACCCATGGTGCCGAGACCGCCAGATGTCATCCAGCGGTTGGGTTCCTCGAAGCCATAGAACTGCGCTGCCCACATCTGGTGCTGGCCAACTTCTGTGGTGATGTAGGTGTCGCGATCCTTGGTCAGCTCATAAAGCCGCTGGACGGCGTATTGCGGCATGATCACGTCCTTGTTGGACGTGTAGGCCAGCGAATTGCGCGCTCTCCACTTGGCAATCAGGCTCCACCAATCCGCCAACTGACTGCGATCGGTTTTCTTCGATGCACGCCAGAGCCGGACCATGTCTTCCAGCACATGACCGATGTCGCCAACAATACCGATATCGGTGCGGACGATCTTGTTGATCGAGGACGGATCGATGTCGATGTGGATCTTCTTCGAATTGGGCGAAAACGCGTCAAGGCGTCCGGTAATGCGGTCATCAAAGCGGGCGCCGATGCAGACCATGACATCGCAGTCATGCATCGCCATGTTGGCCTCATAGGTGCCGTGCATGCCGAGCATGCCCATCCAGTTCTTGCCCGATGCGGGGTAAGCACCCAGCCCCATCAGGGTCGAAGTGATCGGGTAACCGGTGAGTTCAACCAGTTCACGCAACAACTGGCTGGCTTCGCGGCCGGAATTGACCACGCCGCCGCCGGAATAGATGATCGGACGCTTGGCGCCGGCCATCAGCTCGATCGCCTCGCGGATCTTGTCGAGATCACCGGAGACTTTCGGCTGGTAGCTCTTCTGCTCGATGACCGGCGAAGGAGGCGTATAGATGCCGGTGGCAAACTGAACGTCCTTCGGGATATCGACAACAACGGGACCGGGACGGCCGGTTGTGGCGATGCGGAAAGCTTCATGAATGACGCGGGAGAGCTGATTTACGTCCTTGACCAGCCAATTGTGCTTGGTGCAAGGCCGTGTGATGCCGACGGTGTCGCATTCCTGGAAGGCATCGGACCCGATCAGTGAAGTGGGAACCTGGCCGGTGAGGCAGACGAGCGGGATCGAATCCATCAGCGCGTCCTGAAGCGCCGTCACCACGTTGGTGGCGCCCGGACCGGAGGTGACGAGAACAACGCCCGGCTTGCCGGTTGAACGGGCATAACCTTCCGCCATGTGGCCGGCGCCCTGCTCGTGGCGCACCAGAATATGCTCGATGTCTTCCTGCTGATGCAATTCGTCGTAGATCGGCAGAACCGCTCCGCCGGGATACCCGAAGATGTGCTCGACGCCGTTGTCCTTGAGCGCCTGCAGAACCATTTCCGCGCCAGTCATTTCCATTTGCTTGCCGGCCATATCGCCTGACCCCTTGTTCAGTCTGTTTGTCGGGCTCAATAGCCCGGTTTAAGCCATAAAAAAAGGCCCCCGGAGGAGCCTGTGTTTCGCGCATGGGAGCTTTCGCCGGGTGGCTACGCCACCCTGCCCATGCGCGGTCCTACCACGAGAATGTTCGCGATCTTTTTCATGATTAACCTCGTATCGCCTCGCAAACCCGGCGTCAACGAATTATTTGCCTTAAAATCTGCTTCAAAATCCTCCACGCCCGAATTGTCGCAACCCCCCATTAACCTGGCAGTGCGATGCTAGCAGCAATGGAAATCGGGCAAACCATGGACAGCGCAACGACATCATCAGCTTCTGGCGAAGAAGACGGCCGCGCGCGCCGTGGAACCTATGCGCCGGGAAACCGGCTTATGGGCCGTGTCGTCGGCTGCTCCGGCTCGAAGGCGACCATAAGCGCGTTTGCAGGAAAAGACGGCCAAGACGGCAACGGCGTGGCAGAACTCTGGTCCGTGGGTCGGCTGATTTCGATCAGCGTTGGCGCCAACCGGGTGGTTGCGCTGGTCTGCTCGATGGGGACGGCAACGAGCGCATGGTCGGAAACCGAAGAGAATGTCATGCACATCGAGGTCGAGCTGGTTGGAGAAATTCGCTCCGGCGTGAGCGGAAAGCCCGAGTTCAGTGCCGGCATAACGCAGTATCCCTATCTCGGCGCAGTGGCTCACCGCATGCGCTCTTCCGATCTGGCCATCATTTATGATCCGGGCGTCAGCGACACCGCCGTCATCGGCAAGTTGACCCAGGACACCTCACTGGGCGCGTTGATCCACATCCCGTCGCTGCTGTCACGGCACTTCGCGGTTGTCGGAACCACCGGTGTGGGCAAGACCACAGCGGTGACACTGCTGCTGCACAAGGCGCTGGAGGCCGACCCTTCCCTGCGGGTGCTGATTCTTGATCCGCACAACGAGTTCGCCGCGGCTTTTCCAACTCAATCGGTCGTCATCGACACCGACACGCTGGATCTGCCGTTCTGGCTGTTCAAGCTCGAGGAATTTACCGAAGTGCTGTTTAGGGGACGCCCGTCCATCCCCGAAGAAATCGATGTGCTGCGTGACCTGATTCCCGAAGCCAAGCGGATGTTCAAGGGCACGACCGACACGGCGCTGATCCGGCGCGGACCGGAAAAATCCTCACTGACTGCGGACACTCCGGTGCCCTACCGGGTCGCCGATCTGCTTGCACTGATCGACGAACGCATTGGCAAGCTTGAAGGCCGCTCTGAAAAACCACATTTGCGCTCGCTCAAGGTGCGCATCCAGGCCGCCATCAATGATCCGCGCTACGAATTCATGTTCTCTTCGAACACGATTCACGACACCATTCTGACAACGATCAGTCACATCTTTCGCATTCCCGGTGACGGCAAGCCGGTCACCACTTTCCAGCTGGCGGGCATCCCGTCCGAGGTTGTCAACTCGGTTGCCTCCATCCTGTGCCGGATGGCCTTCGAGATCGCGCTCTGGAGTGCGGGCGGCGTGCGGATCCTGGTCGTCTGCGAAGAAGCCCACCGCTATGTGCCTGCCGATCCGAAGCTGGGCTTTTTCCCCACGCGTCAGGCTATCTCGCGCATCGCCAAGGAAGGCCGGAAATATGGCGTCAGCCTCGGGGTGATCACCCAGCGCCCGGGCGAACTCGACCCGACAATCCTGTCGCAGTGCTCGACGGTGTTTGCGATGCGGCTTTCCAATGACCGGGACCAGGACATCATCCGATCCGCCATTCCGGACTCATCGGCCTCGACCATGAGCTTCCTTTCCTCCATCGGCAATGGCGAGGCCATTGCCTTCGGCGAGGCCGTGGCTGTGCCGATGCGCATGGTGTTCGAACGGGTCTCTGAAACGGTGCTGCCACGTGCAAACTCCGGTTTGCAGCCGGTTCATCGTGGCGATCCGAACAGTGTGGACCTCGGCAAGATTGTCATGCGGATGCGCCATATCGATGAAAACCCGAGGGCTTCGGCTCCAGGCCCGGAAACAATCAGGCCGCAGCAACCTACGATCAGACCGCAGATGCCGTCCATCGACCCATCCGGTGACTTCGCCGCCGCACCGGCAATGCGGCGCAGCACCGACGGCTTTGCCAGCACGCCGAGCCCCCAGCACGGATATGGCAACCAGGCCGGTGAATACGGCGCAGAGCAACGCCCCGCATCCCAGGCCGCGCCACGCCCCGAACTCAACTCGCTCCGGTCGAGCCTGCTGAAGAAGCCGCTGTCCTCGCTGCTCAAGGACTGACGTCCTCAATTGCGGGCTTGCCGCATCATAGTGCGAGCGCTTAATCAAACGATCAGACGCAAATCCGCCGTGGCGGCAAGAGCCGCCCATGATCCGTTCTTGGCTTGAAAGCAGGTGGAACCGTGAATTGTCCGGTAATCAGGCTGCGCAGACGCGATTACGGCCCTGGCGCTTGGCTTCGTAGAGCTGCTTATCTGCGCGACGGTAGAGTTCTTCGCCGCTTTCAGCGCCATTCCAGATCGCCAGACCTGCGCTCACGGTTACTTTCAGGGTGACATTGCCGTTGTTGATTCTGAGCTCGGATACAGCTTGCCGGATGCGATCGGACAGATTGTAGAGCTGACTCTCGGTGATATTGGGCGACAGAATGGCAAATTCCTCGCCGCCCAGACGGGCAAGCACATCATGGTAGCGGGTGAAAATCTGCAGGCACTCAGCAACCTGCCGCAAGACCTTGTCGCCAATATCATGGCCGTGGGTGTCGTTGACCTTCTTGAAGTGATCGAGATCCAGGATGACCATGCCGATCGGCTTGTCGATATGACCGAAAGCCTCAAGGTACTCCGCAAGAGCCTCGTCGAAATAGCGGCGATTGTACATGCCGGTCAATCCGTCGGTGACGGCTGCATGCTCGAGCGATTGCGAACGCACGGAGAGGGATTCGGTCATTCTCTGCAGCTTGCCGCGTTCGCGCAGGCCATGGGACAGGATCGGAAAGACCAGCAGGCATCCGCAGATCGCTGACAGCCCGGCCAGCACCGCACCCATGAACGCAAAATTGGCAGCCGTCTCCACTCCGCCGATCACAACACCGCCGGTCGCAGCGGAATAAGCCGCCCACGAGAAAATTCCACCGACGCCAACGAGGACTATCAGCAGAAAAAAGAATAGTTCAGCCTTGTGAAAGCGCATAATCCCAACTGAATTCAAAGGTCTTCGAACGTCAGACTACCGCCAACCCTTTATGTTTGGTTTAACGCCGCCGACGATATCAGCCTTCGCTCCGTATTTTGTTCGCCTTAAAGGTGCAATCTTTGCCAGTTTTCACCCAACTGGTTGCGAAACCAGGTCATCTGCCGCTTGGCATATTGCCGCGTGGCCGTACTGGCCAGTTCGACCGCTCGATCAAGGGAGTGTAGACCAGCGAGATAATCAGAAATCTGGCTGACGCCGATGGCCTTCATGGCTGGATGCTGGGGTGGAATGTCAAGTGAAATCAGTTTCTTGACTTCATCGAGCGCGCCCTGCTCGACCATCGCGGCAAAGCGTGCATTGATGCGCGCATGCAAGAGCGGCCGCTCAGGTTCCAGCACGATGCAGTGCGCGCTGTCGGGATCGACGATCCTCGCCCCACCCCGCCCCTGGAACTCGGTGATAGACCGGCCAGTTGACCGCACCACCTCAAGCGCACGCAGGATGCGTTGCCGGTCAGCCGGGCGAAGCCGCTCGCCCATAAGCGGATCGAGCCGGGCAAGTTCGGCGTGCAGCGCCTCGACACCTTCGGTCTCAAGCCGTGCACGCAATTCGGTGCGGATCGGATCAGGGATCGCAGGCATCTCTGACAAGCCGCCAGTCAGGGCGCGGAAATAGAGCCCGGTGCCGCCGACAACCACCGGCAGTGCGCCCCGGGCGCGGATAGCAGCAATCGCCTGGGTTGCCTGATCAAGCCAGATGCCCGTGGAATAGGCCGTTCCGGGCGACACATGGCCATAAAGATGATGCGGAATCTCGGTCAGATCCTGCGCATCGGGGCGCGCGGTCAGGCGATCGAGCACGCCATAGACCTGCATCGAATCCGCGTTGACGATCTCGCCACCGAGGTCACGCGCCATCTCAAGCGCCAGCGCGGACTTGCCGCTGGCGGTTGGCCCGGCTATCAGAAGCGCCGAGATATCTTGTCGCAGGAGTTTGTGTTCCATGGCCCTCGTTGCCACGCTTGTCGCCAATCCGTCAAACCCTGTTCTTACGCCAGAGCTGGGCGAAGCAGCCTTCAACGCGGTGGATGGTGCCGGTCTCTACTGGCTCGCCGACGGCGTGGCCTGTGATATCGCGCTCAAGGATGGCGTTTCCGCCGATGAGGCTCTGAAGAAGCTCAGGGCGGTGATTGGCGACCGGCCAATCGATGCCGCTGTCCAGATTGCTGAATTGCGGCGCAAGAAATTCCTGATCGCTGACATGGATTCAACCATGATCGGCCAGGAATGCATCGATGAACTCGCCGCCGAAGTTGGCCTCAAGGACAAGGTAGCCGGGATCACAGCGCGCGCAATGAACGGCGAGATAGCGTTCGAACCCGCGCTGAGGGAACGGGTGGGCCTGCTCAAGGGACTGCCAGTCGAGGTGATTGGCCAGGTGATCGAGAACCGCATCACACTGACGCCGGGCGGGCTTGAACTGGTCGCAACGATGCGCGCCAACGGCCACTACACCGCTCTGGTTTCAGGTGGCTTCACCTCATTCACCTCGGTCGTGGCCGCAATGATCGGGTTTGACGAAAACCGCGCCAACATTCTCGAAAGCGAGAACGGGGTGCTCAGCGGCACCGTGCGCGAACCGATCCTTGGCAAACAGGCAAAGGTCGACGCGCTTGAGGACATTGCAGCCCGCCTCAACCTCGATCCCGCCGACGCGATCGCTGTTGGTGACGGTGCTAACGATCTCGGCATGCTCGACCGCGCGGGCTCTGGCGTGGCGTTACATGCCAAGCCATCGGTGGCAGCACAGGCCGATATCCGTATCGATCATGGAGACCTGACGGCCCTGCTCTACCTGCAAGGCTACCGGCGCACCGATTTCGTCACGTCATGACGCCGCTCACAACAGAGCGTCTGATCCTGCGCAACTGGCAGGAGCGCGATCGTGATCTGTTTCACCTGATCAATTCCGACGACCGGGTGATGGAGTTCTTCACGATGCGGCGCAGCCGCGCCGAAGCGGATGAACTGATGGACCTGCTTGAAGCCGGAATAGCAACGAACGGCTTCGGGTTTGCTGCAATCGAGATCGCTGGGACCGGGGAGACAGCTGGATTTGCAGGGCTCCACAGGACAAGCAAAGTACCTGGCGTTCCGGACGGAACCTTGGAGATCGGCTGGCGCCTGGCGCCGGCATTCTGGGGCAAAGGCTTTGCCACAGAGGCCGCCCGGCGCTGGTGCGAGTTCGGCTTTGGCGATCTGGGTCTTGACCGGATCATAAGCTTTGCGGTCGCGGGCAATCGTCGGTCCACAGCGGTGATGCGGCGGATCGGCATGACCGCGCGGCCCGATCTCGATTTCGACCACCCCAACGTGCCGGCCACGCATCCGCAGCTACAGCAGCATGTTATGTATGACATGCTTTCAGGCGACCCGCGCGGCTGAAAACGTTTTCCATAAGAAAATGAAAAAGGCGGCCCGTAAGCCGCCTCTTCTTTTGTTTTCAAGCGATGAGATCAGTCCATGCGGACTGTGACGAAACGCAGCTCGCCGGTTCTTCCAGCCAGCATCAGCAGCGCATTGCGGCGCCCGTCCTGCCTGAGGGCGGCGATCCGTTCTTCGACATCCTGGGGTGTCGTGACGATCTCCTGGGCGATCTCGACGATGACATCACCTGGCTCGATGCGCTTCTCCGCAGCCGCCGATTCCGGGTCGACAGCCGTGATCACCACGCCTTCAACATCATCGGCAATGGCAAATTCCTGACGACCGTCGTCGGTCAGTTCCGCCACCGTCATGCCGAGCACGTCCACGGTCGTGAGCGTATCGGGCAAGTCGGTTGCGCCACCATCGCCAGTCTCATCGGCACTTGCCTGTTCGCTGTCCTCCAGGCGTCCGAGCGTTACCTTGATGGTCTGCTCTTCACCCTTGCGAATGACGATGACGTCAACCGCCTTGCCGACCGGGCTTTCCGCGACAACGCGCGGGAGATCGCGCATGGAATCGACGTCCTTGCCGTCAAAGCGGATGATGACATCACCCGGTTCGATCGATCCGTCATCCACGGGGCCGCCGCGAATGACGCCCGCCACCAGGGCGCCCTTGGCACCGTCCATACCCAGGCTTTCAGCAATCTCGTCGGTCACCGGCTGAATGCGCACGCCGAGCCAACCGCGACGGGTTTCGCCAAACTCGCGCAGCTGGTCGATGACATTGACGGCAAGTTCAGTCGGAACCGCAAAGCCGATACCGATAGAGCCGCCTGATGGCGAGATGATTGCCGTGTTGATGCCGATGACCTCGCCCTTCATGTTGAACAGCGGACCACCCGAGTTGCCCCGATTGATCGCGGCGTCGGTCTGGATGAAATTGTCATAGGGGCCAGAATTGATGTCGCGGCCGCGTGCAGAGATGATGCCGACCGTAACAGTTCCACCAAGGCCGAACGGGTTGCCGATGGCCATCACCCAGTCGCCGATCCGCATCGTGCCGGATTCGCCCAGCGGAACCTCGGTCAAAGGCTTGACCGGCTTTACCTTCAGCACAGCCAGATCGGTCTTGGAATCGGCACCGACAAGCTCGGCCTTGAGCTTGGAGCCATCGGCGAAGTTGATTTCGATGTCGTCGGCACCATCGATGACGTGATTGTTGGTGACGATGATGCCTTCTTCTGCATCAATGACAAAGCCCGAGCCGAGCGAAGATACCTTGCGGCTGCGCGGGCCTTCACCCTGACGGTCCTTGAAGAACTCGTCGAAGAAATCCTGGAACGGAGACCCGTCCGGTGCCTTCATCTGTGGCTGCGTCCGTCCGCTGCCACCGACATTCTGCGAGGTTGAGATATTGACCACCGCATCAAGCAGTCCCTCCGCCAGGTCTGCCACCGAGGCGGGCCCCTGATTGGACTGCGCATGAGCCGGTGTCATGACGGGCGACGCCATCAGCATGGCTGCGGCCAGTGCCATCCCGACAGAGCGAAAGCGAATTGTTTTCATCGAGACGGTCTCCTTGAACGACATTCATTGGCAGTTCATGCCTACATCAGCACTTCGTGAGAAACTATAGCGCCAGTCCGGCCCGTCCAGTCCTCGCGTACACTATTACGCATGTCGGGACGCCTGTCGGGACGCATCTCTAGACGCATGTCGGCAAGTTACAGATGCCGCGCCAGATAAACCACACCGACCCCGATCGCCAGAGCGGCAACACCGAAAATCCTGAGGTGTTCATCGCCCAGTTTGGGCAATTCCTCGGCCATACGGCGTATAAAGGAAGGGGCCAGCGCATAGGCCAGCCCCTCCACTACAAGCACAAGTCCGACCGCCAGAAAGATCATACTCACTGGCGATCACCCTTCGATCAGTTTGCCGGTGCGGCCGGAGCAGCTGGTGCTGCCGCAGCGCTGCCGCTGGTGCCTGCCGTCGGGCCTGCGCTGACGCCTGCCGCACTGTTGTTGAAGTAGCGGAAAAACTCAGACGTCGGCGAGAGCACCATGGTGGTGCCTGTGTCGGCAAGAGCCTGACCGTAGGCGTTCATCGAGCGGTAGAACTCGAAGAACTCCGGATCACGCGAGAACGCCTCGGCGAAGATGCGGTTACGCTCACCATCGCCCTCGCCTCGGATGATTTCGGAATCACGCGCGGCTTCGGACACGATTTCGACAACCTGACGGTCGGCGATCGCGCGAATTCGCTGTGCTGCCTCGTTACCGCGTGCACGGATCAGTTCGGCTTCGGCAAGACGCTCTGCCTTCATCCGCTCAAACGTCTGCTGCGAGACTTCCTGTGTCAGGTCTGTCCGGCGGATACGCACATCGTCAATGCGCAGTCCGAGTGATTCTGCTTCAGGACGAAGCTGATCACGCACTTCACGCATCATCGATGTCCGTTCTTCGGAAAGTGCAGCTTCAAACCCGCGCAGACCGTAAACTGTACGAAGGGCCGAGTTCAGACGGGTACGGAGCCGGGATTCGGCTGCGACCTGATCGCCCGAAACCGTCTGACGGAACCTTCTGGCATCTGCGATCTTGTAGAGCACGAAGGCGTCGACTTCATAGAACTTGCCGCCCGAAACCTGAACACGGATGTTCTCGAGATCGAAGCGCAGCACACGGTCTTCAACATACTGCACTGTGTCAGCGTCGATGAAGGCGAAGGGAAGCTTGAAGTAAAGGCCAGGTTCGGTCTTCACGTCCTGGATTTCACCGAAGCGGACAACAACCGCCTGCTGACGTTCGTTGACAACAAACAGCGACGACCAGACGAGGAAGACGATGACAGCCAGAAGGCCAATGATAAAGGGAAGACGATTACCCATTAGTTTGTGCCTCCTGCATTCTTGCGGACTTCAGGCAGTGGCAAGTAAGGCACCACGCCGGAGCCGCCCTGGCCCTGCTCGATGATGACCTTGTCAGATCCGCCGAGAACCTTTTCCAGCGTTTCGAGATAAAGTCTGGATCGGGTGACATCCGGAGCCTTGGCGTATTCCTCATAGACCGAAAGGAAACGTCCAGCTTCACCGGTCGCCTCATTGACGACGCGGTCCTTGTAACCGGAAGCCTCTTCGCGAAGCTGGGCGCCTTCACCACGTGCCTGACCAAGTTTCTGGTTGGCGTACTGGTTGGACTCTTCGACGAAGCGGTCTTCATCCTGCTCGGCGCGCTGCACCTCGTCAAAGGCGTCAGCCACTTCACGCGGCGGTGCCGCATCTTCGATCGAAACCTGATTGACGACGATGCCCGAAGGAAACGCGTCCATTCCGTTCTGAATGATGGTCTGGACTTCGGCGGCGATCGCTTCACGATTGTCGCGGAAAATGTCCTGAGCCGGCCTGCGGCCAACCACTTCGCGCATGGCGCTTTCGGCAACCTGACGCAGCGTATCTTCGGGACGGGCGAGATTGAAAAGGAACGCCTTGGGGTCCTGCACCGAGTAGAGCAGCTTGAACTCGACATCGACAATGTTCTGGTCGCCCGACAGCATGAGGCCGTCGCTTGATCCCGTGCGGGAACTGCCGCCGGTATCCATTTCGCGTTCGACAATCGTGGCCAGTTCGACTGTTTCGAAAGGCCAGAAAATCATGTGCAGGCCTGGCTGCGACACTTCGTCCTTGGGCTTTCCAAAGCGCAACTCGACGCCGCGCTCGTCTGGCTGGACTGTGTAGACAGACTGCATCAGCCAAAGGCCAACAAGGCCCAGTACCACAAGACCGACAATCAGCTTGGTGCTGCCCGAACCGGGTCCACCACCACCACCTGGCAGGACCTGACGCAACTTGTCCTGGCCGCGCCGGATCAATTCCTCAAGATCTGGCGGATTGCCGCCACCGCCGCCGCGTGGCGGCTGGGGGCCTTTGCCCCACGGTCCCTGATTATTGCCACCGCCATTGCCGCCGCCGCCCCATGGGCCGCCGCCTCCTCCGTTTTGATTGCTCCAGGGCATCAATACCTCTTTTCGAACCGTGTTATGGTGCGGCCCGGACAAATTTCCGGAACACGCACACTGACCACGTTATAGGTATGGTACCCGACGCTTTCAACGCGGCATTATGTGTTCCGTGTCCGATTGCGGCTTATTCTGGTCGAATTATCGATCTTGACGCCGCCAGACGGCGAAACGGACCGAATGACTGTCTTTTTCGGCCTTTACCGGTTCGGACAGGCTGACCTTTTGCCACAGGCTCGAATCGATGTCCGGGAAGACGGTGTCGCCTTCGATATCGGCGTCCACTTCGGTGAGGAAAAGCTCGTCGGCGAGATCGATCGCGAGGGCATAGATTTCGCCGCCGCCGATCACAGAGATCTGGCTGGCGCCGGTGTTTTTCGCATGGCTTCGCGCAAGTTCGAGCGCGGCATCGATGCTCTCCACAGTCTCCACGCCTTCGGCTGAAAAGCCCGATCGCGAGACCACGATGTTGGCGCGCCCGGGCAAAGGCCTGCCGATAGACAGATAGGTCTTGCTGCCCATGATGACGGGGGTGCCCAGCGTCACCGCCTTGAAGTGCTTGAGGTCAGACGGCAGCCGCCACGGCATATCGCCATCGCGGCCAATCACCATGTTTTTGGCATGGGCAGCGACGAGAACAATTTTCACGTGAGCATCCTGGTCTGTCATGGTCTGGATCAAACCGCGATCGGAGCGGAAATCGCCGGATGCGGATCGTAGCCCTCGAGCTTGAAATCCTCATAGGTGAAGGCAAACAGGTCGGTGATATCCGGATTGATCTGCATGACCGGCAAAGCGCGGCTGTCGCGAGAGAGCTGCAGATGCGCCTGGTCGAAATGGTTCTTGTAGATGTGGGCGTCGCCTAGCGTGTGGACGAAATGGCCCGGTTTCAGGCCGGTCACCTGCGCCACCATCATGGTCAGAAGCGCGTAAGATGCGATGTTGAAAGGCACGCCCAAAAAGATGTCGGCGGAGCGTTGGTAGAGTTGGCACGAGAGTTTGCCGTCAGCAACATAGAACTGGAACAGGCAATGGCATGGCGGCAGCGCCATCTGGTCGACTTCCGCCGGGTTCCAGGCCGAAACAATGTGCCTGCGCGAGGATGGATTGGTCTTTATCTGATGGACGACATTGGCAATCTGGTCAATCGTGGTGCCATCGGGTGCCGGCCACGAGCGCCATTGAGCGCCATAGACCGGGCCGAGATCGCCGTTCTCGTCGGCCCATTCATCCCAGATCGAGACACCATTGGCCTTGAGATAGGCAATGTTGGTGTCGCCCTTCAGGAACCACAAGAGTTCGTGGATGATCGATCTGAGATGCAGCTTCTTGGTGGTCAGGACCGGGAAGCCTGCGGCCAGGTCAAAGCGCATCTGATGCCCGAACAGGCTGCGCGTGCCGGTGCCGGTCCGGTCGTCGCGGTCAGAACCCTGGTCGAGAACCAGGCGTAAAAGGTCGTGATATTGCTGCATGGTGGCCGCTTGATGATTCGAGGTGCCACTATACTAGACCGTTTGAGGCGCCGCCGAAACGACATCGGTTCATTGTCTCCGACAACACAACGGCGCGGAGCAAACAGCCCGCCCCGGCCTCCTCAGCCAGAACGGGCCTTGAAGAGTGGGAGGCGGATCAAAGATCGCCGAGTTTGCCGAGCTCCTTGGCAACCAGATAGTAGAAGGTGACACGCGCCTTGGAATTGTCAGCCTTCATCATCTCGCAGACCTTGGCGACCACATCGTCGGCAGCGGCACCGGTCACGCCGAGCTTCTTGCCGCACCATTTCTCAGAAACCCGTGCGAGTTCCGACGGATCAGAGCAAGCAACCATCGAAGAGTCGCGGCTCCTGAGCGCAATGCCCAAGTGCTTGACAATCTTGCCGATGATTTCATCGGATGCGCCGGCATCGTATTTCTTCACATCGGCTGCATAGTCAGTCATGGATAGTCCCCTTTGACTGGAAGCCGCTCCTCCCGGAACCGCATCCTGTTGGCCATTCAAGAGGTGCATGTTTGGCAATGTAGCAGATGCTGTCAATAGACAGTCGCTGCCAATACCCCCTTTTCATTGGCTGATGCGCACCCTATATTGGGCGTGCTGCGCAAGCAGCTATGACAATAAACGAGCGTTGCAATAAACCATTCGGACCCGGGGGCGGTACCCGGCGCCTCCACCATGATCCGGTCTTCTGGATCCGGCCAAAAGCCGAAGCCAGTCTGATGACCGGATGATGATGGGGGCGAAACAGGATCGACGAGGGTGTAAAGAGCGACTTTTTGTTCGGCATTGTACCACCGTCATCGGGCTAAACTTGTAGTTGCAAATGACAACTATGCGGAAGCTCGTCTCGCTGCTTAATTGCGGTGTGACACTTCAAACTAAGTCCTAGAGGGTCGCACTTCTGGGCGGGGTTCGGAGGTACCTGGCAACAGAAACCTCCACTTTCCCGACGCACGGACCAGGCCAGAAATTCAGATACTGGTTCTGCGAAATCGAGGTACCGGTCAGCTGGATAGAGCGCATTTATACCATTCCTGAATGCAATCAGGCTTTATCCTGCAACACAGCTTTCAAGCGCATGGGCTTTCCGGTAAGAAAGACAGTGAATCGGTGTGATCCGACCGCCGTCATCATCAGGAATTGGCTCTGAGCACCGGGCCCAGACAGGAAAGAACGCGCAGATGCCGCAAGACCACATTCGATACGACATTCTTGCCCAGGAAGCGCTGCGTGGCGTGATCCGCAAGGTGCTGTCCGAGGTAGCGGTGACCGGATACCTGCCGGGCGAGCATCATTTCTTCATCACCTTCCTGACGGAAGCACCCGGCGTGCGGATTTCGACCGCGCTCAAGGAGCGCTATCCGGAACAGATGACCATCGTGGTGCAGCACCAGTTCTGGGACCTCAAGGTCACGGAATCGCTGTTCGAGATAGGCCTTTCCTTCTCCGACAAACCAGAGAAGCTGGTGGTGCCATTTGCCGCCATCCGCGGCTTTTACGATCCGTCCGTCAACTTCGAACTGGAATTCGACACCGTGCTGGACGTTGCTGCAAATGATGGCGGCGACGAGGACGACGATGACCAGGCAGAACTGGCCGGCACCATCGAACGGCTGGTGGAGCCGGCAGCCAAGGACAAGACCGCCGAGGCGGCAGAGGCCGGCGATGGCGAAGCAGATCCGGACGCAGAGAAGAAGCCCGGCGCTGATGTCGTCTCGCTTGATTCCTTCCGCAAGAAGAACTGACCGGGTCGCCCGATGAGCGGTGACGTCATCAATCTGCGCATGGCCCGCAAGCGCCGCGACCGCGTCACCAAAGAGGCCGACGCCGAGCGCAACCGCTTTGAGCATGGCCGATCAAAGGCTGAGCGAGAGCTGGCACGCGCACGCAACGAAAAAGCCACCCGCGAGCATGACGCCTCCAAGCGCGAGCCCGACAAAAGCAGTTCCTGACGCATGACCGGCGGCTTCATCCGCAAGCACTCGGTCAGCATTCGCGGCCACCGCACCAGCATCACCCTCGAAGACGCGTTCATGGATGCGCTCAGGCAGATGGCCGATGAGCGCGGAATGGCCGTTGCTGCCCTGATTGCGGAAATCGACAGCGCGGAATCCGGTCCGGTCAACTTGTCCTCGGCGATCCGTCTGGCCGTGCTTGACTGGGCAATGAATGGGCGCCGTGAACCTGCTCCAACGGATGAGCTTCCCGTCGCAGACTGATTTTTCCGACAAACATCAAGTCAGACTGACCTGAGACAGCTTCAGCCGCCCGGTGCGATCAGGCTGCGGATCTGGTCGTCGACGCTGGGCAATTCATCAAATCGCAATTCGGGCAACTGCTGCGCCGGCGTTTCATCGGCAATGGCGGACGGCGGATCGGCCAGTGGGTCAGCCAAGGGGCGGCGCTCGACTGCATCGGCCGCATTTTGCCGCGCAGCTTCTTGCGCTGCGCGCTGAGCCGCTGCCTGCTCTTCGGCCTGCCGCTTTTGCTCTTCCGCAGCCTGACGCGCCGCTTCCTCGGCTGCGCGCTGAGCGGCCGCTTTCTCCTCGCGGGCACGCTTCGCCTGCTCCTCGGCCAGGCGCTTCTGCTCTTCTGCAGCCTGAAGCGCGGCCTCTTCCGCTGCGCGTTGAGCCGCAGCCTTCTCTTCCCGAGCCCGTTGCGCCTGCTCTTCGGCCAAGCGCTTTTGCTCTTCTGCAGCCTGACGCGCCGCTTCCTCCTCGGCAACCTTCGCGGCTTCTTCGGCGACCCGGGCAGCCTCTTCGGCTGCGACCCTTGCCGCTTCTTCCGCAGCCACGCGGGCAGCTTCCGCAGCTTCGCGTTGGGCCGCACGTTCGTTGAGCAGGGCAACCTCGCGCCGCAACCGCTGCTTCTCGACCACGCCGGCCTGGAGCAGTTCAACCTTGCGGCGTTCACGCTCGAAGGCGCGCATCGAGAGATAATTGGTCAACTGGCCCGCATCGATCGACACAGCCGGATCAACCAGCAAACCGCCAATGCCGAAGACCACCGATGGATCCCCACCCGCGACAGCCTCGACACCCGGATCAAAGGTCAGCCGCCAGTCCGACTGAAGACGCAAGCCGATCAGATCGACGCGTGCATCGCCCGACAGTTCGGCGTTACCGTCCTTGATCCCGGCGCTGGCAAAACGCATGACTCCACCGGTCAGGGTAAACGGCAGGCGAAGGGCTTCAGCCTTCATTTCGCCACCGGCGATGAGCTCGCTGACCATTGTGGCCACAGCGTCGGTCTCGATCTTGAAGCCCTCGCGGTCGGCGGTCCCGAGTATGCGGGCGAAGCCGCCGGAATCCAGCCCGGAGATGGTCAGATCCGCCGCTGTCAGTTCGCCGCCGCCGGCAAGCGAGGCCACCAGTTCACGCATGGACTTTCCGGTCCCCTCGAGACTGACGCTGGCACCGGCGGCACCAGAGACTGTGGAGGAGCCGCGAATGGCACGATCCAGCGCCGCAAGATCAGCACCTGTTGCGTCCACCTTGCCCGACAGGAAGACAGACCCATCGGCATTGCTCAGGGAAACACGCCCACCAAGCTTGCCGCCGAACCAGTCGGCTTCGGCATTCTCCAGCGCCACCAGCCCTGTGCTCGTCGATAAATCGGCCTTGAAATTCTGCGCAATGCCGCCGCGCCCCAGATCGATCTGACCCGCTTCAAGAGCGATTTGCATCGCCGGTTGGCCTGGCACAGGCGGCAGGAATGACTGATCACTCCAGGTCGCCCCATCGGCCGCGAACAGTTGCGGCCCGAGCGCGAGTTCACCGAGCCATTCCAGGGTCACAAAGTCGATCCGGAGCTTTCCCTTGCCTGAGAGATCAGGTGCGGCCCGGTCAAATTCGAGATTGCCCGCGAATGCATTGTCTTCGGCCTTGCCCTCCAGTTCCGACAGCAAGGCCATCTCGTCATTCAGGGCCAGGCTTGCCGTCATCGAGAGTGGCAAGCCGGCTCCTGCCTGAGGTGCGGAATAGCCAGACATGATGATGAGCGGCTCGATGTCGGCAGCGTCAACAACGAGATTGAACAGACCGGTGGCGGGTGCGGATGGCGGGATCCGACCATTGCCCTCAAGCGAGATACTCGACGCCGCTGTTGTCACTTTAACATCGATGGCCAGATCGCCGTCGTCGGCGCCGCCTGATGCAGCAAGTACGAGCGAGGCAGGCCCCTCACCTTCCAGTGGAAGCACCGCAAAACCCAGCTGCTCAAGAATGGGGTAGGCCTCGGGATTGTCCGCCTTGACGGCGATGGTGCGCGGTCCGTCGCCCCCCGGCAGCAGCCCGGTGCCTGACGCGGTGACGGTGTAGCTGCTGCCTCCAGCTTCCCCGGTGACATTCAGATCGGGACCTGAATTCGGATCAAGCTTCAGCCTGACTGCGGCACTCAACCCATCGAAGGCCGAACTGTTGGCGCCAAGTCGGCGAATGATCTGATGACCTCCACTGACCTGCTCGGCCAGGGCAAAAAGGCCAGCTGCGGTTGCGGCACTGAAGTCACCATTGATCTCGCCATTCGGGGTTGCGAATGAGCCCGAAAGTGAGCCGCTGAATTCTCCAGAAGCGCCCCCGAAATCCGCAAATTTCATGCGGTCTATTGTCAGCTCGCCGTCGCGCCAGAACATCGACGTGTCGACGCCGCTGACACTGTACTGGCCAAGGGTCAGGGTATCGGCGGTAATGCGGGCTGCGAGATTGTAGTCCTTCAGCGGACGAACCGCATTGCTTTCAGCGCCCGCCAACAATGTCAGCGCCCGCACGGCATCAACATCGAACGTGTCGCCTGACAATTCAACCGAAAGCGAGGGCACGCCGTTTTCAGGCTCCTCACGCTCGAGTCTGCCCTTGAGGATTGCGGGACCGACGGCGACTTCAAGCGATTCAAACCTCTGCAACCCGGACGACAGACTGACATTTGCGGAAAAGCCTGCGGCTCCAAGCCGCCGGATAACCGGATCAACATCGCCGACAAGCCAGTTGGCGAGGCCGGACGGCTGGGTCGAGGCGACGGTCAATGTTCCGTTGAAACTGGCGTCGCCACCCGAAACCAGACGCCCTCTCGCCTCGACGGTGGTGCGACCGGGAAGGTTGGCCGAGAAGTTTTCCACCAGCCAGGCATCGCCATCGGGCCGGGCTTCGAGCGCGATCTCTCGCAAGGTGGTGTCACCGGCAACGATTGCCGGCAGATTGAGCGCGATGCGCCCCGGCAGCGGCGGAGGCGGCAGACGGTCAATCATCTGGTTGATCAGCGCGATCCGCTCACCCAGCGGCACGGCGGCCGTTGCCCCCTCAGGCGCGGCTTCCTCGCCCGACAGCTGATCCATGTTGATCTGCTGCCCATCGGCAAGCAGCAGGAACTCCGGATTGGGGCCGGTGTCGATGGTGGCTTGTCCGGTGACGATGTAGGGATCTGCGGAAAACCCGATCTCGGCACGCCACTCCTTGATCGACAGCCGCTCATTGGTGGCGGCAAAATCGCCCTTGGCGACAAGCAGCGGTTTCTCGGAGACGACGGCTCCGGCGCCGGGATCAGAAAGAGCGGTAAACGTGAACAACCCGTCATAGAGCGGCTTGTTGTCCTCGATCCGTGCCTCGCCTTCGGTCTCCAGAAGCACAGGCCAGGAATCGGGCACCGCTCTTACGCGCATCCGGATCGAACCATCGGCCTGGGCAATACCGGTGGAGATCGAAACACCGCCGCGATGACCCGCAATCTCGCCCTCGGCCTCGACACTCCATGGACCAGACAATGATTTGGCCGAGACCAGCGCGTTGATGCCGCGCAGCCGATGGGTGCGGCCATTCTGGTCATCGACGATGGTGATATCGGCATCGCTGATATTGACACGCTCGAGCACCACAAGGTCGCCGGGCGGCGTAGGCTTGCGCTTGAGCGCCCAGTCAAGCGAGCCATCTTCAAGAACCCGCACAACGGCCTTGGGGGCCTCCATCCGCATATCGAAGATCAGAACCTCGCCACTCAGGAACGGCGCCAGTTCCGCATCCATCGAAAACCGGCTGATGGTCATGGAGGGCTCGGCCTCGTCGCCGACGACGACGTCGGAAAAAGTCACCGACGGGAACGGCAGCAGTCGCGCATCCGCATCGCCACGCACCTTGACCGGCTGACCGATGATGCGGCTTGCCTCCGCTTCAAATGCTGTCCGGTAGCTGCTCCAGTCAATAAAATAAGGACCGATAAGCGCCGCAAACAGCGCCAGCACCAACAACCCGCCAATGGCAACAAATACACGATTCAGCTTTCAATCCTCCGTGCGGTCAGCATAGCCGCTTGTGTTGGTTTCAGCTCTCGAACGAAAAGATCTTGCCCGGGTTCATGATGTTCATCGGATCCATCGCCTGCTTGATTTGCCGCATCACCGAGACGCTCTCACCCATTTCCTGCGAAAGATAGGACCGCTTGCCCTGACCTATACCATGTTCGCCGGTGCAGGTTCCATCCATTGCCAGCGCACGCGCGTTAAGCCGTCCGACAAAGTCTTCCGCAGCCTTGACCTCGGCCGGGACATCCGTGTCGAGCAAGACCAGAACATGGAAATTGCCGTCGCCTGCGTGACCGACAATCGGCGCAACCATGCCGGCTGCGGCAAGATCTTCCTGGGTTTGGACAACACATTCGGCCAGCCGCGAAATCGGCACGCAAACATCGGTCGAGATGCCCTTGGCGCCGGGCCGCAACTGCAGCGAGGCCCAGTAGGCGTTGTGCCGCGCCTTCCACAGTTCGGTGCGCTGTTCGGGATTGGTGGTCCAGACAAACTCACCGCCACCGCATTCAGCGGCGATCTCGGCAAACATTGCTGCCTGTTCGGCAACGCCGGCCTCGGTTCCGTGAAACTCGAGGAATAGCGACGGGACTTCCGGATTGGAGAGGTTGGAATAGGCGTTGCAGGCCTTCATCTGCAGCGCATCGAGCAATTCGATACGGGCGACCGGAATGCCCATCTGGATGGTCATGATCACGGCATTGCAGGCGGCCTCGACTGTCGGAAACGGGCAGACGCCTCCGGATATCGCTTGCGGAATGCCCTGCAGGCGAAGGGTGACGGATGTGATCACTCCCAGCGTTCCTTCAGAACCAACGAACAGCCGGGTCAGATCATAACCGGCCGAGGATTTGCGGGCGCGGCGCGCGGTGCGGATTTCCTCGCCCTCCGCCGTCACGGCTGTGACTGCGATGACGTTGTCGCGCATGGTGCCATAGCGCACCGCGTTGGTGCCCGAGGCGCGGGTCGATGCCATGCCGCCGATCGAGGCATTGGCGCCGGGATCAATGGGAAAGAAAAGCCCGGTGTCGCGCAGATAGGTGTTGAGCTGCTCGCGGGTCACGCCCGGCTCCACCGTGCAATCGAGATCTTCGGCGTTGACTTCGAGCACCCTGTTGAGGCGCGACATATCGATCGAAATCCCGCCATTGGGCGCATTGACGTGACCTTCAAGCGACGTGCCGGTGCCGTAGGGGATCACAGGAACCCGGTGGTCGGCACAGGCCCGAACGATCAGCTTGACCTCGTCCGCCGAGCCCGGGAACACAACCGCATCGGGCAGCTGACCGGGAATGTAGCTGGTGGTGTGGGCATGCTGCGCCCGCATCGCCTCCCCGGTCTGCAGATGTTCGCCAAAGCGCTGACGAAGAACGCCAATAACCGCTTCTATGCCTTCTTCATTGCGAAGGCCGGGCTCGACGTCGCTCAGACCCATGTCTTTTTCTCCGGTCAACCGTGTTTACATCAACTGCGCCAGATGCTTGCTGCTTCGACGCGATGAGGTAATGTGCAAACTGAGGCGCGCTTGTCCAGTGTGGGCGACGCCGCAGAGGAACATTAGTGGCCGCAGGCCGATATTGATAAGGTAGAAGCCATGTTTTTTGATGCCCCGATGGTCGCACCTGCGCGCGGACTGGACCCGGCCTGGCTCGATTACAACGGGCATTTGAACATGGCCTACTACAATGTGCTGTTCGACGAGGGTTCCGATCATGTCTTCGAGCAGTTCGGTTGCGGGCCGAGCTATCGGGCGCAACGCAACATGAGCTTTTTTACTGCCGAGGCGCATGTCTGTTACGTCAGAGAGCTCAAACCCGACGCGATGGTCCGCGCCAGTACGCAGTTACTCGATTTCGACGCCAAACGGATCCAGCTGTTTCAGGAACTCAGACATGTCGACGGGTGGCTTTCGGCCACCTGTGAAACCCTGCTGCTGCATATCGACATGAGCGGCCCCCGCACGATGCCGATGCCTGACGATATTCTGGCCAACGTCTCCGCAATGGCCGAAGCGCACAAGAACCTTCCCCGGCCCGAGCGCGCCGGAAAATCTATCGGGATCCCCCGTAAGCAGCCCGGCTGAGCTGCCCCAGTCGCTATTTCCAAGGCTTATGCAACGGCTTTTCGGGCCATGTAATCTCAGCTGCATGGCTGTCGCATTGAATTTCTTCTTAGAGCCGACTTTGACAAACGCAGCGGATTGCATGAACGTCTGTTGTCCGACAGCAAGGCACTAAACTGAAGCATGCAGGACTTCTAGGGCAGCTTGCTCGATACCTAAGGGTGTGAGAGATGAAATTCAAAGACAGGAACCTGCGAATTCTAGCCGAAGCCGTAATTGGCGATGCTCCAAATTTTCCATATCGTTCTAGCAGCAACATTACGCGTTTCTTCGAAGAATGCGATATGGACTACGCACACGATGGCTCTACACGGTGGGCTTGGACTTCTGGTGTACTTGCTGCACTTCTGGCCGAACCCTCCTCGGGACCATACGCTCTACCCGAGCGATTTGTGCATGTTTTTCGTGTCCTCATGCATAAGGCTGACGCGGAAGAAGATGACACTGACCGCGCCCTTGCGCTCGAACACATCAACAAGCCGTTTTCACGGGAAGGTTTCGAAGCTTACTATGGGGAAGATGAGCTTCTCTACATCAGGCACATCGGCACAAACACAATCTCCCAATCGGCGAACCCCCATCGACCCTTTACACCCAAAGAATTGGAGCGACGTGAAAATCTGAGCGGATATCTCGACAAATGCTCCGAAGACGAGCTGATAGAAGAAGTGCTGCTACCATTATTCCGGCAGCTAGGATTTCATCGCATTCAAGCAGCGGGGCACACTGACAAAGCTTTAGAATACGGCAAAGATATTTGGATGCGATACGTCCTGCCAACACAACATGTTCTCTACTTTGGAATCCAAGCCAAGAAAGGGAAACTCGACTCTGCAGGGATGAGCAAAGGCAGCAACAGGAATATATCTGAAATATATCAACAGGTCTTAATGATGCTGGGTCATGAAATATTTGACCCTGAGATAAGCAAGAAAGCCCTCGTGGACCACGCCTTCATCGTGGCAGGAGGCGAAATTACAAAGCAGGCCAAGAACTGGCTAGGTCAAAAGCTGGATTCCACCAAGCGAAGTCAGATCATGTTTATGGACAGGGATGACATCCTCAATCTTTTTACTGTGACCAATCAACCGTTGCCGTCTGGCGCGCTTCCTGAGCCCACTTACTCGTTTGGTTTGGATGACGACATCCCCTTCTAAACTCCGCAGTTAGTATTCTGAAAACGGACATTGGCGGGTTCGCATCAAACGGTGTCTTGTCCGCACCTCGGTCATTAGATCGGACTTTGCAAAAACCATCCCTTTTCCAACGGCCTTAGGAATAGTGGTTGCGCACCACTGCCTGCGCCAATTCCTCGCGATCGATGACGCCGACGACATCCTCGGCACGCGGCACGCCGGAAGCCGATTCAACGACGATGGCGTAACTGCGCTCGCGCCTGCTCATGCGGGTGACCACCGAGTTGAGGTTGGCGTCAGGCGTTGCGATGACGAAGTCCGTCTTCATGATATCGCCCAGCGTCTGTCCGCCGAAGCGGTCTGCCTGATAGGGAACGGTGGCGAAGCGGACGAAGCCGACGATGCGCTGGCCGTCGATGACGATGACGCGGTTGGTCTCGACATCCACGCTTTTCAGCGCTTCGGCAACGGTCATGCTCATTTCCAGCACATTGAAATTGCGCGACATCACCTCACGCGCCGGCTGGACCAGGAACATGTTGGTGGTGCGGTCGGTGGGAATGGCCCGGCCGCGCTTGCGCAGCTTGATGGTGTAGATGTCATTGGCAATCAGCGCGCGGCGCACACCCAAAGCCAGCGCGACGGCAAGCACCAGCGGCAGGATGATGTTGTAGTCGCGGGTCATCTCGAAGATCATGACGATCGCGGTCATTGCCGCGGAAGTTCCCGCACCGACCATGGCGCCCATACCGATCATCGCGAACATCGGCACCGAAAGCCCGGCGTTCGGCATCAGCCATTGCCCCGCGGTGCCGATGGCAGCCCCAAGTGTTGCGCCCATGAACAGGCTCGGTGAAAAGATGCCGCCGGAGGCCCCGGCCCCGAGCGAAATCGTGGTCGCGAGCATCTTGGCAACAAACAGTGCCAAGAGCAGCAACACGCCCATGTGGTTGTTGGACAGGATATCCTGGATCGTGGCGTAGCCGACCGAGAGCACATGGTAGTGCCCCGAGGTCAGCATGAAGAGGTATCCCATGAGACCCACCGCAGCCATGCCCATGACATTGCGGATATACTCGTTGATCTTCATTTCCTCGAACTTGTCTTCCATGAATTCGAGAACGCGCACGAACATGTAAGCTGCAAATCCCAGAGCAATGCCGGTGAAGGCAGCGAGGCCGATTTCGGCGAAATTCACCGCGCTTGAGGCCGGCATCTGGGTCCACAGCGGAATCTGGAAAGCCGCTTCGGCGCCAATGACCTGGCGGTAGGCATAGGTCGACGTGGCGGTTGCGGCGACAACCGGCAGGAAGCTGCGTGGCGAGATTTCAGGCAGCAGCACCTCGACCGCAAACAATACGCCTCCCAGCGGCGTGTTGAAGGTAGCCGCGATTCCGGCGCCGGCGCCGGCGGCAAGCAGGATGATCTTTTGCGAGCGGATCAGCCGGAGACGGCGGCCCAGTGTTGAGCCGAAGGAGGAGCCGATCTGGATGATTGGACCTTCACGGCCGACCGAAGCGCCGGTACCGATCGACAAGGCCGAGGCAAAGGATTTGACCACGGCGACGATGCCGCGAATGTTGCCGTCCTTGTGGTAGATCGCAAACATCACTTCCGGCACGCCATGGCCCTTGGCCTCGGGGGCGAAATTCTTCACCAGCCAGACCACCAGGAGGCCGCCGATGATCGGCACCAGAATGATGAACGGGCCCCACGGGCTCGGATCGCCGTAAGAATTCGGGTCCAGCTCGAAGGAGAAAAGTCCGTAGAAAGAGATATTGTAGATGATCGCGATCAGGTATTTGAACGCAATGGCGCCGCCTGCCGCAACCAATCCAACCAGGAACGCCAATCCCACCAGTACGGCCAGAACGACCTCACGCTCGTCAGGCGGCAGCCCCTCATCGCGAACGCTGGCGGGAGGCTGAACCGATGTGTCTGGAGAAGTCATGGGACTCTGGTTTGCTGGCAGGAGGTGGGGAACTCCATCCGGTTTAGCCCAGGGCTTTATACGATGACAACCCAAAACCGGGGAACTGCACCGGTTTGTGCCGAATTTCTGGCGATTGAGCCAGTTTGCCCTCTGTCACACCTCGCCCCCCCGCGCCGAGTGGGCTTGGTGTAGCTGAGCCTGGCGATCTTCGTGGTGCGGCAGAGCCTGGCGATGCCCCCTTCCCACCGTCGTGCGATCACGAGCGCCTGCGAAGATTTGTGCCCGACGCGCGACAGGCTTCAGCTGATCTGGTATTCGAAACCAACTGCGCCGCCGGACCACCCGGAATGGCTTCCGACCGGTCGCAGCACCTGCAAACTCAAGACAATGCCAAGAGAGACCAATGAAGCCGATCACATTCAGCCGCGAAGAAACCAAGGCCCTCGCCAGCGATATCCAGGACTATTTCCGCGAAGAACTGGATCAGGACATAGGCGCGCTGCCAGCCGAGATGCTGATGCGGTTCTTTGGCGAGAAGATGGGCGCGTATTTTTACAATCGCGGTGTTTACGATGCGCAGGAACTGGTCGCCAAGCGGATGGAAAGCCTTTCCTATGACGTGTTCGCGCTGGAGCAACCGACCAAGCACCTGCGCTGATTGAGTACCGTCGGCCTCAACCAAAAAGCGCCTGAAGGCTTTCGACCGTTTACTTGTCGCGCAAAATCCGTCATCGGCATGTCATCGGAATTCTACAGGTTTTCGCCCAAAGCCAAATTCACGGAGATCGACTATGCAGCCCCTCATCCCTGCCCTTTCGGCGGTCGGCATCTATGCCGCGCTCAACATGGCCATTCTGATCTGGATTGCGACAGAGACCGGCCGGTTGCGCGGCAAGCACAAGGTTTCCATCGGTGACGGCGGCGTCAAGCACCTGATCCGGATCATCCGCGGCCATGCCAATGCGATCGAGAACATGCCGATGTTCTTCATCTTGCTGCTTACCGGCGCGCTGATCGGCATGCCGGTCCTCGCAGCCCATGTGCTGGGCATTGCCTTCACCGTCGGCCGCGCGCTGCACGCATGGCACTTCATCCAGGAAGATGCACCGGGCTGGCAGCGCGGCGGTGGTTTTGGGCTGTCATTCCTGGCGCAGGTGGTGCTGCTGATCGGCCTGCTGGGGCACGGTTTGTGGACGCTGGCGGGATAGAAAACCGCACATCCCTTCCGGCCATATCTTCCGGCTCTATCTTCCGCACCGGTCAGCGGGCCATCCGGTCCTTGAGAATCAGCGCAGGCATTGTCTGTGTGGACTCAGCCAGGAAGTAGCGGTCACGGCCGCTGTGCTTGGCATGATAAAGCGCCGAGTCGGCAAGCTTGATGGTTTGTTCAAGCGACTGGTCGGCACGGTGAACTGCGCATCCGATGCTGACGGTCACATCAAGCTGCTTGCAGGCAATGACCTTGGCCTCCCTGCGCATCAGGTCGCACAGATTATTGGCTGCCGAAACAGCTTCGGCATCCGTTGCCCCGGGCAGGAACACGCCGAATTCCTCGCCTCCCAGGCGCCCGATCAGCGCGTCGGTGCTCAGCGCCTTGCGCAGAACCTCGGCGATCTTCTTGAGCGCCTCGTCGCCGACATCATGGCCGTGGGTGTCATTGATAGCCTTGAAATGATCTGCGTCCACCATCAGAAACGCGCCGCCCCGGTCAAGGGCGTCCTGTGTCTTGCCAAGGAGGTAGGCGCGGGTCAGCACGCCCGTGAGCGTATCATAGCGGACATAGTGATCCACCTTGTCGATGGTCAGGGTCTGCACGCGGAAAAGGTTGAGAACAACGATTGCGATAGGTGGCGTAATCAGCAGTGGGATCAGGGCAGCGGGGAAAAAGGCGACGGCAAAGAAACCAAAGTACCGCAGCCCCAGGAAAGTGAAGGGAATGGCAAAGGTGAGGACCGGGATCATCACCGCGAAGACCGTGATGATGGCCGCCATCTTGTAGACCTGACGCATGGTGCGTATTTCGAACATCTTTTCGATTGTCATCAGGCCAGTTGCTCCGCCGTAAGAATGCTGCGCGCGATCCTGCCGTTGTTTCTATCCTGTATCTGCTAATAAACGCTGAAACGTGTTGTTACATTCCTATCCTGGCGGTCGAGCTGCGGGTCCGGACAGTCAGATTGCCAGCCTGTGCCAATCGTGCCGCGCCGTTGCCAGCGCGGCACGATTTCGAGTTCAAAGCCTCAGGAGAGCGCGCGCTTGAGCGCCGGGATGCGTGACAGGATCAGCATGTCCAGCATCATGACCGTGAGCAAGGTCAGCCCGGCCATCGGAAACGCCATCGAGACTGCGAGCGCGACCAGCGTTGCGCCCTGCCAGAGCGGCATGTCGCGCGGAAGCGGCGGTGCGGACAGGCGCATCCCGCCCGGGCGACGTTTCCACCACATCACCACGCCGCTTACACACAGGAACAGCACCGACAGGCAGACAAGCGTGTTTGCCAGCACGCTCCACAGGCCCATGGTTCCCATGTGCAGGGCAATGCCCACAGCCATGGCCTTGCCTGCCCAGGAATAATCCTCGTAGCGGACATCGGCCAGGATGTTGCCGGTGTAGCGGTCGACATGAACCGTGCGGTCGGACATCGGGTCAGGACTGTCAGTGCTCATCGAATCCCGGCTGAAGGTATAGACGCCGGTGTCACCACTGGGCACATTCATCTGGTAGCGGCCATCAAACCCGATCTCGCGGGCAAGACTGTCCATCGTGTCAATTGTGATCTCGGACCCTGCAGGCATCATCGCCTCCCCCGCCTCGCTGCCAGATGCCGGCATCGGGGTCTGTTCCAGCGCCCAGGGAACCTCCTTGCGGCCGTGGTTCATGCTGGCGTGGGTCTCGTCGGAGAGTGGCACATTGTCCCATTTTTCCGCCGGGAACTGGCTCCAGGCCTGAACCATCTTCTCACCCCAGACACCTGCCCAGGAGAGGCCGGAGATGAGGAAGAACACAAGGAACAGCGAGAGCCAGAACCCCAGCACGCCATGCAGCGATCGCCACATCACCCTGCCGCCGCGTGCGAACGACGGGATCAGGACCGATCGCCATCCGCCAGTGCGTGGCCACCACATGTAGAGCCCGGTGGCAATCAGCACCATGCCGAGCGAGGCTGCGATTTCGATCATCCGGTCACCGGTCACGCCAAGCATCAGGTCGCTGTGGATGGTGTCGAAGACATCATACCATCCGCTTCTGCGGGGAAACTCTGCGAGAACTGTGGCCGTGTAGGGATCGACCACCACCATCGTGGCATCGCCCTCACGATCAACCCGGAAGATCGCCGCCAGATCATTGGCGCGCGGGGCGACATATTGCTTGAGCGTGCCGCCCGGAATGGCCGCAACCGCCGCCTCCGCCTGCACCGAGACAGCTTGCGCAACCTGTTGCGGCACAACGGCAATGTTCTCGCCGTCGCGCCCGTCGATATAGGCGATCCAGGCCATCGACATGCCGGTGATGGCAAGCACCATGAAGAACGGGATGACGTAGAGCCCGGCATAGAAATGCCAGCGCCACGCCGCGAGATAAAGCTTGTTGGTGCTCACAGGCGCAGTTGCCTGTCTGGACACACCATCGGAATCGATCGAGACCATCAGTCTCTCCTCTGACAAAAATCAAAATGTTGGGTTTGTTGAAGTCAGACTGAGAGAGGCGGCGCCCGGGCGTGTCTGCCGGAATCGATTTTCCGGGACCGCAGGATGGTGGTTTGGAAGGCAACGGCCTGCGCGCGGGCGTACATGACGGGAAAGACAGCAATGCCGATTGCAGGCAGCGTTGCCGCATGGATCTGCATCGACCAGTCGCAGGGCGCATGCGCCGGATTGCCAGCCGGATCGTCATCGCTGCTTGCGGAAACAGTCTCGATACCGGTTCCGGTACAGATGACAATCTCCATGCCCTCATCGGTAAACCGGGGCATGGTGTGGACCGAGAAAAACGAGAACAGCAGCAGGGGAACGAACAGGGTCGCGACGACCAGTCGTTTCACATCCAGCTCTCTGAGAGTTCTCATCATGCTGAAATCCCTACAGAAAGAATTCCGTCCGACATAGTCGTTTTTTGCAGAAATCCAGTGTTTTGGCAGAGCTTATTGTCCGGGCGTCCGTCAGTCATACCCATGACGAGGTGTTGCGAACGGGTCATATGGCGGGGATTGCAGGGCAACGAGGCTGGTCGCGCCACCTGTTTTCAGGTGTTCTTCGGAAGCAACTTCCACATTCTTCGATAGAAACCTGAATTTGTCGCTGATCGCGGTGCCGAGGGTCTCGGCGCCCGTAAGAAGAGCCACGGAAATGAGTGCTGCAGTAAGGGAGTATTCAATAGCGGTGGCGCCGGATTCGCATTGTGCGGCGCGGGTGCAGAGTACCTTCATCATGGAGGTCCCTTTCAAAACATTGTGCACGCTTCCGGTCCTGCATCGACCGGGCCCGATCAATCATTGACCAGACACGGGAAGGTTGCACGCCCCGCCTTTCAAAACCGTTCACGCCGCTGGTTAACAATGTGCCAAAATGAGACACCGGGTTCATTATGGGCCAACGCGCCTTGTCAGAGCGGCACAGGCCGGCCCAACAAGACGCCGCCGGGAGGCTGTCTCCCGGCAGTGCCAATGGTCTGAAGCATTCCCCGGACTGCAACGCGTGGCTGTCACATCCGCCTGATCTTCATCAGATCCGCGCCGGTGGCGGACTTGAAGGTCACAGTGCGACCGTCGCGAACCAGGATGCGGGTGGTGGCGAGGGCGCGGCGAAGACCGTCTTCAGCCGCCATCTGGCCCTGGCCGGAGCACATCATCTTTGTCTGCATCACCCGTCCGTCGGTGCGGACGCGGCCATCGCGGACCGAGATGCGGACCGAATGACTGTTGCAACCGATCGTCGCGCCGACTATGCCGCGATTGTCGAGCACAAACTGCGCCGCGGTTCCAAACGACCGACCGAGCTGAACCAGGAAGCCATTGTCGGCTGCAATATGGGTGATGCGGTAGGTGCCGACAACATCGCCCAAGTTGAGGCTGGCGCTCTGGGTCGGAGCCTGCGGCGCATCGAGCACGTCGATGAAGCGGAAGATCTCCCAGCCGGATGCCTGATCCGACACCGCCGCGAGATGGGAGCGCGGGCCGACGCCGGCGCGGACGAAACTGCCGCCCGTGTCGCGAAACGCCATTCTGTTGCCCTCAAGCGGGATCCGGACAAAGCGGCTGGCCCGACCGACATCAGGGGCGGCGGCGGCAAGCGTGCCGTTCACCACGGTGACATACTTGCCGGACTGGACCGACTGGAGGAAGACTTCCTCCGCCTTGGCAACCACCTGGGCGGCGAACAGAAAGCTGAGAGCGAGAAAGCTGCGAAGAATGTTTTTCATGGCCGGAACCCCTTGTTGACCATTGAGCGATGCCCTGTTGTGCCGCCACCCGATTGAACCAGCCTTGAACGGCAAATTTATCCGGCATTCATCGGCGTCAGCAAATTTGTAGGATGCAGCTTTAAAAAAGGGAACGCTAAAATGGCAATCGAGCCAGTGGCTTTCGCCACCAGCTCAAGGCGCAGGCAACAACGGGCAATATCCCCAACGACGCAACCGGCCCTGATCAGGTGCTCAACTGCCGCCCGGGGCTCCGGACTTCCTGGCTTTGGACCGTCTCCAGCCGAAGAGACCGCCGTTGCTGGCATCTCGGTGGATCTCTTCCCGTGGTGCTGCCCGAGCTGGAAGTGTTGGCGCCCGCGTGGCTTCGAACATGGCGTTGGCAATCAGGTTCAACATGGCTTGTCTCCTTGTGTAGGAGAACTTTAGGCCGGCCCATTGCATGCCAAAAACGAATTAAAATGCTTGTTATGATCAATTTACGTGATTGGAGGGAGTTGGCGCGATCCCGAAATCGAACGCCCATGGCACATCGTGTGTTCACCCCACAGTGCTTCCCTTATCGAGCAGACCGTGCTCAACGGCGCGGGCGTCTCGGTGATGGAAGCCTTTATCGTTTCCCGAGAGAGTGCGCATTCTCGATGGCCAGCCAAGCTTTCCGCCACTGCCCGAAGTTGCCATGTCAGTACATTACAACAACACGGCCTGCACGCCGCATATTGCAATATTCGCGGATTTTCTCGTGGGGAAATTGGGGAAGCCGCGCGAGGGCTGAGGGAGGTATACGATGGTGCTATCTGGCGCGCCGTTTCACAAACCCATCGAGCATGCATTTCTAGTCAAGCTTGCTTAGCAAGAATTGCAGGGGTACAAAAATGAACTACAATTTATAATTGCGTCATTTTCTTCAACTAACGGAGTTCCGCGCTGATGCCGAGAAAAGAAACTGTGTTATCCGTTTTTGTGGCATCCCCCAGTGACGTGACCGAAGAGCGCGATAAACTTGAAGAAGTGATTAGAGAACTGAATTTGAGCTGGAGCAAAAACCTCGGCCTCCGTCTCGAACTAAATAGGTGGGAAACCCACACTATGCCTGGCCGCGGGCTAGATGCACAAGATGTTATTAATGGTCAAATAGACGACTACGATGTGTTTATCGGCTTGATGTGGCACCGTTTTGGCACTCCAACTGGCCGATATGGATCTGGAACTGTTGAGGAATTCGAAATTGCGAAAGAGAAGATCGAAGATCCTCACAAAAACATTATGTTCTACTTCAGAAGCTCTCCGCCGACCACGATGGATGAAATAGATGGAGATCAGCTCGCACTAGTTCAAAAATTTCGAAAAAGTCTTGGCGACGAGGGGACATATTACTGGCCCTACAGAGATACATCTGCATTCGAAAAATTTATTAGAATTCATCTAACAACGCTCGTTCAAAAATGGAAAATAAACGACGAGAAATCAACAAATTTAAGCATTGCCAGGCCTTTAGAGGATCACCCTACTAAGCCATTAGAAGAAGAAATCGACGATATCGAACCGGGCATATTTGATATATTAGATGAAGTTGAAGACAAGATGCAGAATTCCCAAGATTCTCTTGAACGCTCTGCATCATATCTATCTGAACTAAGTGTCAAATTGAATCAACATACCGACAGCATTAATACCATCAGCAATGGCTCTCAAGCGAACACGAAAGAGGAAAGGCGAAAACTGCGGCGGGTCATATCCAGCACATCTTCAGATATGGACCAGTTTTCAGAGCGATTTGAGGCCGAGATTCCAATTTTTCGCAACAATTTTAACGAATCGATACGGCTTTCCACAATAGCTATTGAATTAGTATCCGATCTCTCTACAGATGAAGAATATAAAAATCAGCTATCTGAATACATTTCCCAGATTGATGAATTTGTTGAAATTATTAACGGAACTTGCGAATCTGCCTTGTCTTTTCGCGACACAATATCGAGCCTTCCAAGGCTAACGGGCGAAATAAACAAATCAAAGCGCAGAATAGTATCCGCGATTGATCTCTTTATGGTTGAAATGCGCTCTGGAGCAAACTTGGCTAAGGAGGCTGCTTCAATTTTTAACAAGTAGTACTAACCCACCCGCTCCACAAACCCATCCAGCACCCGCTTCTGCCCGGCCTTGTCGAAATCGATCGTCAGCTTGTTGCCATCAATTGAAGCAATATTGCCGTTGCCGAATTTGAGGTGGAAGACGCGGTCGCCGATGGAATAGGCGGAAGCCGTGCCTGTCGATCTTGCAACCAGTTCGCCTTCGATGGTGGAGCCGCGCGGGCCGCTTTCACCGTAGGCGATGCGTTCCACCGAATGGCCCGAACGGGTGCCCCAGTTGTCTCTTGCTGCGTCGGTCTTGTTGGCCTGGGCGCGTTTCCAGCCGGGCGTGTTGTAATTGCCGGCAAAAGGCTCTGCCTTGTCAAAGCGCGAGGCGCCGTAGGGGCCGCCGGATTGCCCGCCACCGCCGAAGCGTCCGCCCCGGCCATAGCCACCATAGCCGGTGTCCATTTCGGCCACCTCGACATGGGCCTCGGGCAATTCATCGAGAAAGCGCGAGGGCAGCGTCGATTGCCAGAGCCCGTGAATGCGGCGGTTGGAGACGAACCAGATGTGGCAATAGAGTTTGGCGCGGGTCAGGCCGACATAGGCGAGACGGCGCTCTTCCTCCAGCCCCGACCGGCCGCCTTCATCAAGCGCGCGCTGGTGCGGGAACAGGCCCTCTTCCCAGCCGGGCAGGAACACGGTTTCAAATTCCAGTCCCTTGGCCGAGTGCAGCGTCATGATCGAAACGGCGTCGAGATCCGGGTTGTTGTCGGTGTCCATGACCAGCGCCACGTGCTCGAGAAAAGCGCGCAGCGATTCAAAGCTGGAGATGGTCTCGACCAGTTCCTTCAGGTTTTCGAGCCGGGTCGGCGCATCGGCGGAGCGGTCGTTCTGCCACATCTCGGTGTAGCCGGATTCCTCCAGAATGGTTTCAGCCAGTTCATGACCCGGCGTGGTTTCCATCATGCCCTGCCAGCGGGTGAACATCTCGACCAGATCGCTGAGCGACTTGCGTGGCTTGGGCTTGAGTTCGTCAGTCAGGATCAGGTCGCGGGCAGCGGCCAGCATCGGCACGCCGCGGCCGCGGGAGACATCATGGACCTGGCGCACCGCCGCCTCGCCTAAGCCCCGCTTGGGGACATTGACGATGCGCTCGAAAGCCAGATCGTCGGCGGGCTGGCTGACCACGCGGAAATAGGCCATGGCGTCGCGGATTTCCTGGCGCTCATAAAAGCGCGGTCCGCCGACAACGCGGTAGTTGAGCCCCAGCGTGACGAAGCGTTCCTCAAACTCGCGCATCTGGAACGAGGCGCGAACCAGGATCGCCATGTTGTTGAGCGCGCGGCCCTTGAGCTGCGCCTGCTCGATCTCCTCGCCAATGGCGCGGGCCTCTTCTTCCGAATCCCAGGCGGCATGGACCTGCACGCGCTCGTGGTCAGGATCGGATTGCTCGGTGAACAGCGTCTTGCCGAGCCGGCCCTCATTGTGGGCGATCAGATGGCCGGCCGCACCGAGAATATGTTCGGTGGAGCGGTAGTTGCGCTCAAGCCGGATCACCTTGGCGCCGGGGAAATCCTTCTCGAAGCGCAGGATGTTTTCGACTTCGGCGCCGCGCCAGCCATAGATCGACTGGTCGTCATCGCCGACGCAGCAGATGTTGGGACGCTCCCCCGCAGGCCGCTGGGCGAGCAGTCTCAGCCACATGTATTGCGCGGTGTTGGTGTCCTGATACTCGTCGACCAGGATGAAGCGGAACTTCTTCTGGTATTCCTTGAGCACATCCGGATTGGCGCGGAACATGCGGATCGGCAGGCACAGGAGATCGCCGAAATCGACAGCGTTCAGCGTTTGCAGCCGTTCCTGATAGGCGGTGTAGAGCGCCCTGCCCTTGCCATTGGCAAAGCCGCGGCTGTCACCTTCGGGAATATCCGCAGGGCCAAGCCCCTTGTTCTTCCAGCCGTCGATCATGTTTGCGAACTGGCGCGGCGGCCAGCGCTTGTCGTCGATGCCGTCGGCCTGGATCAGCTGCTTGCAGAGCCGGATCACGTCATCGGTGTCGAGAATGGTGAAATCGGACCTCAGGCCCGCAAGCTCGGCGTGACGGCGCAGAAGCTTGACGCCGATCGAGTGGAAGGTTCCGAGCCAGGGCATGCCCTCGACCGCGCCGCCAACCAGAACGCCGACGCGCTCCTTCATCTCGCGCGCGGCCTTGTTGGTGAATGTCACCGACAGGATCTGCGAGGGATAGGCCAGCCCGAGATTGAGGATATGGGCAATGCGGGTGGTCAGAACCCGTGTCTTGCCGGTGCCCGCGCCCGCCAGCACCAGAACCGGGCCTTCGATGGATTCCACCGCATCGGCCTGCTCGGGATTGAGGCCGGAGATGTAATTGGGCGTTGGCTGGGCAGCACTGCGCGCCTGCTGGCTGGCGGCAAGCGCGCGGGCCGCAATTGAGCCACCAGCACTTGATGCTGGTGGCGTGCGCGGTGCCGGATCGTCGTCGCCGAAAAACGGGATATCATCGTCTGAATTGTTCATACCCGTGAATGTAGTGATTCGGGGCCGAAAGACCAGCAAGCAGCGCAATTTCAGCCCCGAACGCGGGGCGTGCCGGTGTGGGGTTGCAATTCATCCGGGAAATGGCAAAGATTGCTGCACGGCCTGATGCTGCCGGCAATCCGCACCCGAGAAGGGCAAGGCGAAAGCATCACCGATTTCGACAGGTTTCATCCTTCACGGCGAAACCGTCAGCAATGCGGATACTGACCGGGGCTTCGCCGTCGAAAAGGGTTGAAACACTCATGCGCACATATCTGGATTCCAAGGCGATGGCGAAAGCCATGCGCGAGCGGCTGGCTGAAAAGGGCATCAACATCGCCCACAGCGAGGCGCTGGAGATCGTCGCCCGGCAATTCGGGCTGGACACCTGGAACATACTGTCCGCCCGGATTGATGCTGCAACGAACGGGGCATCGGGATCAGCAGCGGAAGCCGAACTGCGGTTCGAAGGCGCGACGCCGATCTTCCGCATCTTCGATGTCGACAAGGCGCGGGAATACTATCTCGGGTTTTTGGGCATGACCGTGGACTGGGAGCACCGTCATGCACCGGATCTGCCGCTCTACATGCAGGTCTCGCGCGGTGGGTTGAAACTGCATCTGAGCGAACACTCGGGCGACGCAACGCCAGGCGCCAATGCCCTGGTTTTCTGCAGGGGTGTGGCGGCGTTGCACAGGGAACTGGCTGACAAGAACTACAGCTACAACCGGCCGGGCCTTGAACAACAGGACTGGGGCGCGGAAATGCAAGTGATTGACCCGTTCGGCAACCGGCTTAGGTTTACCGAACGCAAAGACGGATAGCGTTCATCCCCACACCCTCGCGGTGCTATCGCGAGGGTGTGAATGTGAGCTAGACTACTGCAGAACCGAGGATGACGGTCGCATGGATCACAAGCGTTTTCTGGCCAGCCTGTCTGCCGAGCAGTGCCGGGAACTGACCGAGACATCAGACGCGCGCGGGCTGATGCAACTGGCACTCCACCTGGGCGCCATCGGCGTGATGGCGGCATTGATCGTGGCGCGGGTGCCGTTCTGGCCGCTGTTTATGCTGCCGCAGGGCATCCTCCTGGTGTTCCTGTTCACGCTGCTGCACGAGGCCAGCCATCAGACCCCGTTCCGCTCTCGATGGCTCAACACGGCTGCAGCCCATGTCAGCGGATTTGTGATCTTTCTGCCGCCGCGCTGGTTCCGCTATTTCCATTTCGCCCATCACCGGTTTACGCAAATGCCCGGCAAGGACCCTGAACTGGCGTCCCCGAAGCCCGAAAGCTGGGGCCAGTATCTGCTTCATATCTCTGGCATTCCGGTCTGGATCGACCATCTGGGAACAATCATGCGCCATGCCGCCGGGCGCTGCCATGACGATTTCGTCCCGCACGCCAAACGCCCGATGGTGCGGCGCGAGGCATGGACGATGATCGGCGTCTATCTCGTCCTGCTTGCTGGCAGCATTGCGTCCGGCAGCACGGTGCTGGTCTTCATCTGGTTGATTCCTATGCTGCTGGGCCAGCCGTTCCTAAGGCTCTACCTGATGGCCGAGCATGGTCGCTGCGCCTATGTTGCCAACATGCTGGAGAATACGCGCACCACCTTCACCAATGCACTGGTGCGGCGGCTGGCCTGGAACATGCCCTATCACGCAGAACATCATTCCTATCCGGCGGTGCCGTTTCACAGGCTGCCGGATCTGCACAAGCTGGCGGCGGAGCATTTGGTCGAGACCGAGCCAGGCTACACGCATTTTCATAGGAGATACGCGCCCGCGATGAACCGCGATGTGGAGGCCAAGCAGTAGGAGCCGATTGAAGGCTCACCATTCCGCCACCTCACGTTACATCGCGCGGTATTTCGCCTCGCCGATCGCGGCAGACACAAGCGCCTTGGGTGCCCGGGAGCGGCGGTACTGCAGCGCCACGACCTTGTAGCCGCCGGCCTGCAATTGCGACAGCAGCGAGGGAAGCATGGCCGCTGTGCGTGCATGGATATCATGCATCAGGATGATGCCTTTGCGCCGGGCGCGAACACTTGCCATGGTGCGGTCGGCAATGGCTTGGGGGCTCGATTTGAAATAGTCCTTGGAATCGATATCGACATCGAGAATGACAAGACCTCGATTGGCAGCAGCACTCCGCAGCGCGCCGGTATCAGCCAGATAGGGGAAGCGGAAGAAGCCGACCTGGGTGCCTGTTGCCCGGGCGACCGCCGTATTCCCATTGGCTATGTCATCAAGCGCGCGTGTATAGCCCGCGGCTGCCAGGTTGGCGTGGTTGTAGGTATGTCCGCCAATGGAATGGCCGTGATTGATAACCCTTGCCGCAACCGCCGGGTAGCTGCTCGCCATCTGGCCGACCATCAGGAAGGTTGCCTTGACGCCGTACCGGCTCAGGATATCCAGAACCCTGTCGGTCTTGCCGGGCATCGGTCCGTCGTCAAAGGTCAGGATGACCTCCTTGTCGTGCAACTGGATCTCGGAAATCGAAGCCACACTCAAACTGCGTCCGGCCAATGGCCCGGAGCTTTTGTCAAATGTGGAAAACGGCGGCGCGTCCTGATTGCGGCCAAGAATTGATTGCTTGCCGACAACCGGCACATAAGCCGTTTTCGTGGCTTCCACGCTGGAAGGAGGCTTTGACGCACAACCGGCCGTAGCCAGGCAGACAAGGGCGCAAACGAAGGCAAGACGCGAAACCATGGCTCACTCAACTCATAACAGTGACGTTGCCAGATTTTCGCTGATTATGGTTAACCGAGCGTTGACGAGCCCAGGCTTTGCACCTTTGAAGAGAGATCGACGGCTGACTCCTTCAACAGTCAGCACGAGATCACACGCAGACAGAGCCTCAAGTGAACGATTGGCATCTTCGCGAATTGGGAAATGCAGGCGTGCCCCGCATCAGCCACAGCACTTCTTGTATTTCTTGCCCGAGCCGCAGGGGCACGGGTCGTTGCGGCCGATGCGGGCCGGGGCTGAAACGCGCGGTGCTGCGTCACGATCCCAATAGAGCCAGCGCCCATCGACGCCGCGGAATTGCGAGGTCTCTGTGAGTGCCGCTTCCTCTCCGTTGTGGCGATAGCGGGCGATGAAGCTGACCGTGCCTTCGCTGTCACCCTCCCTGCCCTTCCTGGTCCCGACAATCTCAAGCCCGAGCCACTGGGTGCCCAGTTGCGAGGCTTCGGCTTCCGCACGGTTGAAGACAAGTGCCGCAGGTCCGCCGGCGGTCGCCTCGATGTAATCGAGCTCGCCGAGCGCATAGGCCGCGTAGCGTGAGCGCATCAATGCCTCAGCCGTCGGCGCAAGCGTGCCCACGTGGTAGCGGCCGCAACAGGCAGGGTAGTCAAGCTTTGAGCCGCAGGGGCAAAGGGACATAGGATCAGGTCCTTGGCGCTTGGTTAGCGTGGTTTGCGGAGCATCAGCTGCGGTACTGGAAATCCGGCATCACATCCAGAATGTCGAGCTTGCGCATCATGTCCTTGTCGAATTTTCCCGACACGGAAAGTTGGGCGAAGCCGTGCACCAGGCTCCAGAGCATCATCTGGGCACGCAGATCGGCGTCGGGCTTGTCCGACTTGTCCCAATCCAGACCCTCGGACGCATCGCGCAGAATGACAAAGCTAGCTGTGACCTGAGCCAGCAGTTCCGGGTCGCCGCTGTTGGTCTTGTGTTTGGAAAACATCAGCTCATAGAGCGCCGGATGTGCCAGGGCGAATTCCACATAGCCCTGAAACGCGGCATTGCGGCGTTCGATCCGCGAGGCGTCTTCGCTGAGATCGCGCTGCATATGGGCGGTCAGCTGCTGGTAGCCACGCGCGGCAATTGCCGTCAGCAATCCGGCCAGATTGCCAAAATGGTTCTTTGGCGCGGTGTGGCTGACGCCGGCGCGTTCGGCGCAATTTCTTAGCGACAGGCCGGCAAGGCCCTGCTCCCTGAGAATATCCAGCCCCGATGTGATCAGGGTCTCCTTGAGATTGCCGTGGTGATAGGTCTTTGCGGTTGACATCAACAACTTATCCAACAAAATATTTCCACTGTAAATATCTCCTTGACAGCGCAGAACGTCGCAGGCATTTATATTTCCACTGGAAACATTCATGCCCCAGGAGGCACTCATGGCTGCGCGGACACCCCCTGTCACCAAACATTACACCGAACTGGTCAAGGGCTTCCCCTCAATGGCCGGCAAGACCGTGATGATCACCGGATCGACCTCGGGCATGGGGATGGTTCTGGCCAAGACCTGCGGCGAACTGGGCGCAAAGGTCGTTATGCTGAACCGCGCCTCGGAGCGTGCGAACAAGGCCTTGAAAGCCCTCACTGACAAGGGCCTTGATGCGACGCTTGTGGCTTGCGATCTGTCGAGTTTTGCCAGCGTTCGCGCCGCGGGCGAAGCCTTGCGGGCGCAATTTGGCGAAACCGGCTGCGATGTCCTGTGCAACAATGCCGGGATCATGGGCACGCCGGACCGGGCAACCAAGGACGGGTTTGACGAGCAGATGCAGGCCAATCACCTGTCGCATTTCCTTTTGACCCACGAGGTCTGGCCGCTGCTCGAGAAGGCGGCAGAACTGCGCGGCGAAGCCCGCGTGGTCAACCATTCCTCCGGAGCGCGTAACCGGCCGAACAAGCCGCTGATGGCGAAATATCTGCAGGCAAACGGCGGCAATCTGGGTGGCGACGGTTTTCCCGGCATGGACAAATGGGTGCGCTACCAGCAGAGCAAGCTCGCCAACCTGATGTTCACCTATGCGCTTGATGACCATGCCAGGGAGCGGGAGGGCAACCGGATCAAGATCTATTGCGCGCACCCCGGCGCCACGGACAGCGGCCTGCAAGGCAAGACCAAGACAGCCGGCGGAGATCGCTGGCTTGACCGCTACGTGCTCTGGTCGACGCTCAAAATTGCCCAGACAGTAGAGGACGGGACCTGCGGTCTCGCCCGCTGCTGCTGCGAGCAGGATCTGCCAAGCGGGAGCTTTCTGGGCCCGGATGCCAAGACCAAGCTTGCTCCCGCCCTGCTGCTACCGCCGGAACGCAATTCATCAGCCGAAAAACTGCTGTGGGATGAAAGCATGAAGGCGGTCGGGCTTAGCACGTTCTTCCACTGAGGGTCAGGCGACCCAAGCTTATCAGGCCCAATGCTGGTTCTAGAACCAGCCCTTGCGCTTGAACCAGAGATATGGGCCGAGCGCCGAGGCTGCCATCACCGCAAGTGCGATCGGATAGGCCCAGGGCTGGTTGAGCTCTGGCATGTCCTGGAAGTTCATGCCGTAGACGGTGCCGATGAAGGTCGGGGGCAGGAATACCATCGAGCCGACCGAAAGCACCTTCATCACCTGGTTCTGCTGCACTGAAATCAGACCAAGCGAGGCGTCGAGCAGGAAGACAATGTTTTCCGAGATGAAATCGGCATGCTCGGACAGCGACTGGATGTCGCCGGCAATGGCACGACAGCGCTGCTTGAGCGCCTTGTCGCTGGCGATTTCCGGCAACGTCTGCAGAAAACCGGCAACCCGGCTAAGCGACATCAGGCTTTCGCGCACCTTGGCAATGGTGCGCTGGTGACTGGCGATGACACTGAGCGTGGCTTCCAGATCGCGTGTGACGGCCTCGGGATTTTTGACAGCACCGCGGGAAAACACCTCCGTCGAAAGGGTATCGATTCGGCGCGAGCGGCTTTCCAGCACCTCGGCGCAACGGTCGATCATCGCCTCGATCAGACGGGTGAGCACATCGCGGCCATCGTGGCCGCAGAATTCGCGTTCGGCGTTGGTCGCGAAAACGGCGAAGGCCTTGGGCTCGGCATAACGGATGGTGACCAGCCGCTGGCCCGCCAGCACAAAGCCGATGTCGGCGATTTCGGCAAAATCGGTTTCCGATTTCCAGACCACGCTGGCCGTCAGGTAGGCGGCGCCGTTTTCAATGTAGAGCCGGCTTGAGGGTTCGATGTCGCGCAATTCATCGCGGCTTGGAACCTCGACGCCAATCAGCCTCTCGACCTGAGCCTCTTCCTGTGGTGTCGGGTGAACCAGATCCGCCCAGCACACCGTTTCAGGCAACGCCGCCTCGCCTGCTTCGGGCGTGACCAGAGAGATGCCATGAGGGTCAAACAGCCGGATCATTGTCTATTGACCGGGTTTGCTTGCGTCGAAAGCGTCATCAACCGGGACCTGCAGCGCGGTCGCCAACTGGTTGGTCTTGCCTGCCAGCCCGATGATGGCGAGCAATTCGCCGTACTGTTCTCCGGTCATGCCCTTGGCGCGCGCCGCTGCCGTGTGGGAATGAATGCAATAGGTGCAGTTGTTTGCGACCGAAACGGCGATGTAGATCATCTCCTTGGTCAGCGGATCGATCGAGGATGGCGTGCTGACCACTTCCTTCACTTCCGTCCAGGTCCGCTCGAGCAGACCAGGATCCAGGGCCAGCCAGCGCCACATATTGTTGATGAAATCGGTTCCGCGAGTCTTGCGGATGTCGTCGAAAACCGCCTTGACGCGAGCATCGGCTTCAAGGTCGGGGCGAGGCAATTGAGTGGTCACGTGATGATATCCCTGTTGTGTTGGAGGCAGTGAGCATGATTACGCCTGTTGGACAAGCAGGCCACACAAGATTGCGAATATCAGTTGCTCGTTGTTCTCGACCATAATGTGGTGACGTCGCCCTCGCTTGCAGGGAGTGTAAAATCCTCGCTGGCGCGATTTCTCTTCAGTGCATTGGCTGCAGTACCGAAGGCCTGAATATTTACCACTCGTTCACCTTATCCGGGCGGGCAGACGCCAGCTTCGCTTCAGGTAACTTGTTTATGGTCGCCATGATACTCATAGTGCTGTGGAATTCGGGGCTTGCTTTGTTGCGCCAAATCTAACGGCAGTGTGACTGGGCTATTTGCGGTTGGTATGCAGTTCGAAACGGGCAACCCGATCATCTATCGGTTTACCCAGAAATTTAGGGGTGAACCGCCATTTTTTGGCCGTCCACACATACTAAATTACAAATATCGCGTATGCATACGGATGGAAATCGGGAGAACGACCATGGCAGACAAACCAACCGTCACTCAGGCCATGATCCAGGCTTATGACGACTACACTCACCTGACGCTGGACCGCCGCGGTTTCATGGACAAGCTGACCAAGCTGGCAGGCTCTGGAGCTGCGGCTGCGGCAATTGCGCCGCTGCTGGCCGCCAACAGCGCGCATGCAGCAATTGTTCCCCCGAGTGACAAGCGGGTGGCGACGTCTGACGTCAGGTTCCTGGGCGAAACCGGCGTGATGGGCGGATATCTTGCCATACCCGCCTTCGCAACCGAACCAGTGCCCGGAATCCTGGTGATGCACGAAAACCGCGGCCTTAATGACCATATGCGCGACATCGCGCGGCGGCTGGCGCTTGAAGGTTACGCCGCATTGGCCGTCGACTTTCTCTCGCCTCTTGGCGGCACGCCGTCCGACGAGGACACGGCACGGGAAATGGTCAGCGAGCTGAAAAATCCGGAGACCATAGCCAATGCGGTGGCAGCACGGGCCTGGCTGGCAGGGCACCCGAGAACCACCGACCGGGTTGCCGCCATCGGGTTCTGCTGGGGCGGCGGACTTGTCAATGATCTGGCGGTGGCTGATCCGGAGTTGCGTGCAGGCATTGTCTATTACGGCCGCCAGCCCGCCACCAAGGATGTTCCCGCAATCAAGGCTGCGATGCTGCTGCACTACGCAGGCCTGGACGAGCGCATCAACGCCGGTCTTCAGGCCTACCGAGCTGCGCTGCTGACCAATGACAAAGTGTTTGGCATTCATGTCTATCCGCGGGTCAACCACGCGTTCAACAATGACACCTCTGCGGCACGCTACAACAAGGAAGCTGCGGATCTCGCCTGGTCACGGACGCTTGCCTTCCTGAAGGGCACAATGTTCTGATCTGACGGTTTGTTGTCACACCAATCTGTCATGATGACCGAACGCATACTTATCGGCGGATAACGCCTGAAAATCAGCTATCTGCCGCTTGCCTTGGCCAAACCTCACGTTTACGCTTACGTTAACGTCATACATTCGGAGGATTTCCCTTGAACGATCTCGTCTCTCGCATTGCCACCAATGTCGGCATCGATCCCGAAACCGCAGCCAAGGCGATCGGCGCCATTCTGGAGTTCCTGCAGTCGGAAGGCCCTGCCGACAAGGTCAAGGAAATGCTGGCATCCGTGCCGGGCTCCGCAGACCTTATCGCCCAGGCGCCAAGCGGCGGCATGCTGTCGATGGGCGGCGTCATGGGACTGGGCCAGAAGCTGATGGGCCTTGGTCTTGGCATGGGTGAAATTTCCAGCGTTGCCAAGGAAACCATGGGCTACGCCCGTGAAAACGGCGCAGGCGATTCCATCGACGAAATCGTCGCTGCTATCCCCGGCCTATCGCAGTTCGTCTGACACGGCTAGACACTGCAGGCATTTACCCAACTTGAAAAACCCGGCGGTCCGAACCGCCGGGTTTTTTCGCGCTTTGTAGCGCGCGGATCAGTCCTGGCCGGTCTTGATCTTCACATTGGCAAAGGTCACCTCGCAGCCATCGGCAAAGCGGTTACCGTTCTTCTTGTCGTGGCGCATGAAGGTCGGGGCTGCGAACTTGACATGCAGCTTGTAGGTGCCATCCCCCGGAACTTTCCAGTTGCGGCCGTAATGATAGAGATAGGGATGCCATAGTAGCGGCAGCTCGTGCGTACCCACGTCCGAGCCGTCGGGTGCGGTCAGCGTTGCCTCGATTTTCAGTGAAGGGATCAGCCGGCCGTCGGCGGCGTCTCGCACTGCGATCTCGACATGGGCGTTCTCTTCATCGGGCTCTTTCCAGACGAGCTTTCCGTCCGGACCTGGTTCATACATTCCCTCGGCCTCTTCCACCGCATAGGCGACCAGATATTCACCGACCTGAACCTCGCCACCATCATGGGCGATTTCATCGGTCATGTGCTTGAGAGTGCGGGTCAGAGCATCGCCCTGCGCAAGGCCCAGTTCGAGGCCCTTGCGGTCACCTTCGTCGCTGGCGGTAAGCGGATTGGTGTTTGCTTTGGCTTGCATGGCGCGTCTCCTCGTTGCTGTTTTTGATCTCCTTCAGTAACGCGAGGGGAGCCGAGATGTTCCGCCGGGACCTTGCTACCGGTTCGCTGGATCAATGTGCTTGAACTGCGCGAGGCTATGGAACTTGAACCAGGCCAGCCTGGTCTGCGCAGCAAGCCCCACCTGTCCCATAACGGCACAGATGGGTCTGGCACGGTTGTTGCAACCTTCCGCACATGAGCAAGAACCATCCCGTTTTGAGCCGCCGCAACCTTCTCTTGAGCCTTGCAGGAGCAAGTGCGGCCAGTCTTCTCGCCCCTTCGGCAGTTACCAGGGCCGTATCGGGAGATCTGTTCAGCCAGATTGACCTGCGGGGCGGGCATGATGCCGATCTCGCCGGCCTGCTGCCCGACGCGGTGGACGACCAGAGCCGCCGGTTCCAGAGCGCCATCGATGACGCAGCTGCCGCTGGCCGGATCCTGCGGTTGCCACCGGGCAGCTTCGTTATATCCAATATCGACCTGCCGGACGGAACCCGGATCATGGGTGTGCCCGGTGCAACGCGGCTGATCTATGGCGGGCGCGGCCATTTCATGCTGGCCGAAGGTGCACGGCGGATCGAACTGTCCGGCCTGGTACTGGACGGCGCTAACCAGCGGCTTGGCGGGCATGTCTCCGCGCTTTTGCATCTGCGCGGCGTCAGCGAAGCAGTGATCGAGGACATGGCGGTTGCCGGAGCGGACGGCCACGGCATCACGCTTGAGGCCTGCGCCGGGCGGATCAATCATTCCGAGATTTCCGGTGCACGGCTGGCTGGGATCTATGCCATTGAAAGCCGCGGGCTTGCGATCACCCGCAATGTCGTGCGTGACTGCGCCAATGGGGGCATTCTGGTGCACCGCTGGTCGGTGGGCGAAGACGCCACGCTGATTGACGGCAACCGGGTGATGCGGATTTCGGCGCGCGCCGGGGGCACCGGTCAGAACGGCAACGGCATCAACATCTTTCGCGCCGGCAACGTTATGGTGACCAACAATCTTGTGTCGGATTGCGCATTCTCGGCGATCCGGGCCAATTCGGCCAGCAACATCCAGATCGTCTCGAACCAGGCGATCCGTTCGGGCGAGACAGCGATCTACGCGGAATTCTCGTTTCAGGGTGCGGTGATTGCGTCGAACCTGATTGATGGCGGCACCGTGGGTGTGTCGGTTGCCAATTTCAACGAGGGCGGCCGGTTGGCTGCGATTACCGGCAACATCATCCGCAACCTGTCGACACAAGGCCCCTACTCGGCCGAATATGCCGGGTTCGGCATCGGCATGGCGATCGAGGCGGATGCTGCGGTCTCGGGCAATGTCATCGAGGGCGCCCCTAAATGGGGTGTGCTGATGGGCTGGGGACCGTTCCTGCGTTCGGTCAACTTCACCGGCAACACCATCCGCGATTGCGGCGCGGGTGTTGCCGTCTCGGTGGTCGAGGGCGCGGGAGCGGCCTTGATCTCGGGCAACATGTTCGACGCCACACCCGGCGGCGCCATCATTGGCTGCCGCTGGAACGAGGTGGTGACCAAGGATCTGGCAAAGACCGGCGCGGGTCAATTTACGCATCTGACACTTGAGCGGAATGCAGTGGCCTGAGGGGCTGGGCCGCTTGGCTTCGCCATCCCGAGCGAGGCGTCGAGGGTTCACGCATGCGCAGCGAAAAAGAAACCTTCAGTGTGCCCCGCCGGCCAATTGACACCGATTAATGGCGGGCGGATCTTCGCTCCATCCGCCGGCATGCGGGGTGGTGTCAACAGGGGTGAATCACATGAAAAAGCTGATTTGGGTTTGTCTGGCAGCAACGCTGGGAATGGGGAGTATTGCGAAGGCTGAAGTGAATGCCGGCACCTACACAGTCGAAGGCACCAACCTCGACGGCAGCAGCTATGGCGGAACGGCGACGATCACGCTCAGCTCGGATACGACCTGCCACATCCATTGGGCCACAGGCACGGAATCCGACGGCATCTGCATGCTCTATGGCAACGCATTTGCCGCGCGCTACGTCTTCACCAACGGCGGGGTTGGGCTTATTGTCTACGATGTGATGGAAGACGGCTCGCTTGAAGGCGCGTGGACCATTGATGGCGTTTCGGGCTCGGGCACAGAGAGGCTGATCCCGGAATGACAAAACCGGCCAGCGGCGTGGCTCGGCCCAGCTCACGCACAAAGGCATGAAGGCTGCTGCCTTCATGCCTTGAAGTGGCATCCTCGAGGGACCATCCGGTCAGGCGGACTGCATCTCGAGTGCCATGGCATAGAAACTGCCTGTGGTCGCGGCTTCAGCCAAAATATGGGGCACCCACTTCGGAGCCCCCACACTCAGCGCAAAAGCTCAGATCGATGGCATATCGATGTAGACCGTCAGGGTTCCGGTATCGGAGCGAGTGGCTGCGACAAGGTCCCTGATCATAACGTCCCTCTCGTCGAGGACTGCTTCCAACGTTTCGTTCCACGCGAATGCGGTCTGGACTTCGCCCATGCCATCTTCTGTGGAACCGAGCGTTTCTTCAAGCTCTTGCCGACCGGCTCCCGAGAAGCTTTCAAGGCTTACGAATTCGACCTCATCCGCCGCGGTGATGGCGAGAATTTCGTTAGAGCTGAGGCTGTTTTGCCTCAAATCTTCCAAAATGGCAGCATTGGATGGCCCGGTTTTCTGCCCAGCCATTTCACCGCTTGTGGTTTCTTGGGTGGCGAGGTCCTGAGCAGTAAGGTCGTTGGCATTGCCTGGGGCTGCTGCCAAAGCGACAAGAGTTGCGGATACGATCGATAGGATTTTCATTTCTTATCTCCTGTATTGGCTATTGGTTTTGAGTTTGTGTCTGATGATGCTGCGCCAGCGTTTCACGCGAGGGCGACAACCGCCGGATATCGTTCACCTCTGAGCGACATCCGGATTGCGTGCTGCAAGGGCATTTATGTGAACGCGACGTGGATTTTGCGCCAGGATCAGGCGGATTGCATCTCGAGTGCCATACCATCGAAACGGCCTGTGGTCGCTGCTTCGGCCAGCAATTGGGCCACGTCGGCGCGGGACGCCTGGCCGCCCTTGTCCACCTTTTCGCCAAGGATCACACTGTCGCTTCGACCGTCATCCGTCAACGCAACCGGACGCAGGATCGCATAGGTCAGGCCCGAGGCCTTTAGGTGTTCGTCGGCGTCGTGTTTGGCCTTGAGATAGTGGGCCAGATCGCCTTCGGGGTTGGACTGATCGGCGCCGACCGAGCTCAGCATGACAAAGCGGCTCACACCTGCTTCGCCTGCAAGGTCGACCAGACGTTTGGCGCCATCGCGGTCAACCTTATCCGTCATCTCGGGACCTGTGGACCCGCCGGAGCCTGCAGCGAAGATAACAGCATCCATGCCGTCACAGACGCCGGGTTGCAGATCGGTGAGGTCGCCGTTGCGCAGGTTCACGCCTTGAGGGAAGGCGCGGGTGTCAGACGTTTCGCGGACAAGCGCTGTGAGGTTATGGCCCTGATCAACAAGGTCCTGGACCAGATGCTGGCCGGTCTTGCCGGTGGCGCCGGCGACGAGGATGTTCATGCTCATAGTGTGTTCCTAACGGTTTTATCAATTGGGCGGGGCCATCGGGCCTGCGGCGTCCGTCGCCGCGATGTATCCGGGCTGGGTCTGCAGTGCCTGCCAGTAGGCCGAGACTTTCGGGTGCTCGGCGAGCAGATCGAATTTTGCCAGGAGCGACAGAATGTAGGAGATCTGGATGTCGGCCAGCATCAGGCGCTCCCCGAACAGCAGCGGGCCATCGCCCAGTTCGCTCGAGATGTAGGCGAGGTGCTTGTCGAGCGCCGCCTTGGCCTGATCCGGCGCGTCCTTGCCCTGAAAGGCAGGCATGATCGACTGCATGGCAACCCCTGCAAAGGTGGATTCCACGTAATCAAAGAGCGCCTCGTGCCGCCAGAAGGCTGGCGTGCCGCGCGGCGGCTGATGGCTTTCGTCACCATACTTGGCAGCAAGGTAGCGCAATATCGTGGCCGATTCCGCGATCATCTCGCCTCTGTCCTCGATCACCGGAGATTTGCCCAAGGGGTGAACCTCGGACAATTCTTCAGGTGCGCGGAACTTGGATGTCCGGTCATAATCGACCCGCTTGCAGGTCTGCCCGAGATCTTCGAGCAGCCAGAGCACGCGGGTCGCGCGGGAGAATTTGAGAGCGTGGAGCGTAATCATGGCAGGAAGATCGCCTTTGCGTTGACGAACTCCTTCATGCCGAAGCCGCCATGCTCGCGCCCGTAGCCGGAATCCTTGACCCCGCCGAACGGCATGTTCGGGTCAGCCGCGCCGAAGGAGTTGATGCGGATCATGCCGGTGTCGAAATGATCACGGGCCAGTTTGATGGCGCGTTCCTCATCCTTGCAGAATATGCCTCCGCCCAGGCCATAACGGCTTTCGTTGGCGAGGCGCATGGCATCCTCATCATCCTTCGCGCGAATGATGGAAGCGACAGGGCCGAAGATCTCGTCGTCATAGGCGGGCATCCCCGGCGCGAGGTCAGCCAGCACCGTGGCCGGATAATAGGCACCCTTCCGGTCTGGCGCAGTGCCGCCGCAAAGGACCTTGGCGCCCTTGGCGACGCTTTCATCGACCTGGGATTTGACCTTGTCGAACTGATCCTGGCTCGATAGCGGGCCAAGCTGGCTGTCCTTGCTGGTTGGATCACCCATCGAGATGTCTTTCATCTGGGCCACATAGGCCTCGACAAAGGCATCATAGATCTTGTCGGTGACAATGAACCGCTTGGCGGACACACAGGTCTCACCATTGTTGTAAAGTCGGCCCATGACCGAGAACTTCACGGCGGTTTCAAGGTCTGCGTCTTCGAGAACGAGGTAGGCGTCGTTCGATCCAAGTTCCAGAACGGTCTTCTTCAGTGCCTTGGCAGCTTCTGCGCCAATATGCCGTCCTGCCCCATCGCTGCCGGTCATTGTCACGCCACGAACCAGCTTGTGGGCAATAAGCTTGTCGCTGACGTCGTGGTCGATCACGACAACCTGGAACAGATCCTCCGGCAGACCAGCTTCAATGCACAGTTTACGCAGCAGCAGGGCTGAGCCCGTGCAGATGCTGGCATGCTTGAGCATGCATCCATTGCCGGCCATCAGGCTGGCGGCCAGCACACGGACCGGCTGGTAGAGCGGAAAGTTCCAGGGCTGGATCGAATAGACCACGCCGATCGGCTGGTAGCTCACCACGCCGCGCTTGCCTTCAGCACCATGGGTGCGTTCCTCGTCGGCCAGCGCCTGTGGGCCTGTCTTGGCAGAGTACTCAAGAATGGCCGCGCAGAGCTCGACTTCGGTATGTCCATCTTTCAGGAGCTTGCCGGTTTCCCTTGTCATCAGCGCAGCAATCTCACCGGCATTGTCGCGCAGTTTTTTCGCTATCTTTGTCAGGTAGGGAGCTCGCTCCTCATGGGACAGCTTGCGCCATTCCAGAAACGCCGCATGACACGCCTCAAGCCGTTCGGTGGCTTCTGTCTCGGTCATCAGGTTATAGGCCTGAATTTCTTCTTCGGTCGCGGGGTTGATGGTTGTGATCGTTGACATGTTCACTCCTTCTTGGAATTCGGTCGTCAACGAGCGGGGCTTCTATATGTTCCATTCCGAGTTACCTGCTCCGAGGGGCATTGTGACGCAGGTATCCATGAAAACCTGACGCCCGAGCAGACTGTGGTGGTTTGGGCAAGATGGTAGTGTCAGAGGTCATGCCAGCTATTCGCTGGATGGTTTTGCCTATAGGACAACGGCTTGCCATCCACCGGCACGGAAACAGACAATGCAAAACGAACCATTCTTCGGGCTTAATTCCTATCATGTCGCGCTGGCAGTCGTCGGGGTGATTGTTATCGCCGCACGGTGGCTGCCGCGTCTGGTCTCCAAGCGGGAGCCGGCGTCCGCGCCGTTGATGATCCTGTTTGGCGCCGGGGCCGCCTTGCTGATACCGGGACTACCACCGCTGCCCGACCCGCGCGACACGCCCCTGCCTTGGGAACTGGTGAGCGAACTTACAGTTATCGTGGCCCTGTTCGGTGCAGGTATGCGTATCGACCGTCTTCGCCCCTGGAAACGCTGGATAGGCACGTCGCGCATGCTCGGCATCGCCATGCCACTGACCATTCTGGCGGTGGCGCTGTTGGGGGTGGGGCTTGTCGGGCTGACAGTCGCCGGTGCGATCCTGCTCGGCGCAGTGCTGGCGCCAACGGACCCCGTGCTGGCATCGGATGTTCAGGTCGGGCCGCCGCATGAAGGCGCGGAGCACCCGGTGCGCTTTACCTTGACGACAGAAGCGGGCCTGAATGACGGGCTGGCTTTTCCCTTCGTCTATCTTGGCCTGATTGTCGCGGCCGAAGGTCTGAGTCCTGGAAGCTGGGCCCTCGACTGGTTCCTGCGCGATATTGTCTACCGCATCGCTCTTGGCATCGGCATGGGATGGCTCGGCGGCAGAGTGTTGGGGTACATCCTTTTTTCCGTACCGAGGGGATCAGTCCTCGCTGAAACCGGATCAGGCGTCATAGCGCTGGCTGGCGTGCTCTTGTGCTACGGTTCGACCGAGCTGATCGAGGGCTATGGCTTCATAGCGGTTGCGGTTCTGGGCCTGACATTGCGGCGGGTGGAGGAGGATCATGCTTTCCATCGGCAACTGCATGATTTCACCGAATCCATCGAGCATGCGCTGACCGCGCTGCTGCTGATTGCGCTGGGCAGTGTCATGCCAATCCTGTTCGCAGATCTGACATGGACGCACTTTGCGGTCGCCTTGTTGCTGATTCTGGTGATCCGCCCGCTGTCGGGATGGGTTGCCCTGCTCGGCACAGATCTCAAGCGACGGGACAGAGCCGTTGTGTCTGTCTACGGGGTCCGCGGCATCGGTTCTATTTATTACCTGTGCTATGCAGGCAGCCATATGGAATTTACCAACGAGGCCCCGCTCTGGTCTCTCATCGCTCTTGTCATCCTGATGTCGACAATCCTGCACGGCTTCACCGTGGGATGGGCCATGGACAGTCTGAAAGAAGAGGCGGTGAAGGGCAAATGACTTTCACATGCCCCTCATCCGTCAGGGCACTGGCCGATCGACAAGATCGAAGCCGGCCAGCGCCTCGGATGAAACTGTCTACACCGGCTTGCCGGTTTTCGGTAACGGCTTGAGATCGGGCGCATTGCTTCTGTCCGGGCCTCCGGTGTGGCTGCTCCGCGTGACCGAGACCGGATCACTGGCCGGAAACGAGTCCTCCAGTCCTTCTTCAAGATCGTCGTCGAGTTCCTGATCAAATGTAACGGGCTTGGTTTCACCCTTTGCAGCCTCCGTCGCGGCAGCTCTGGTCGCATAGGTCGGGGACCGGCGGCCATCAATAAGATAGGCCCAACCGCCTTCGCGCTGTTGGATTTCGTAATTCTGATTTTCCGTGGGGTACATCTTTCACGACCCAACGCAGTCAAGACCGCATCGTTCCTTAATCGGCTGCATCAGCGGAGATAAACCCGCATTGGCGGTTCGCGGCTGAAAGTGGACTTCCCCCCACGGTTGCCCCGTGCGGCTCCATTCGCACTACGCGTGGGTTCTTGGCAGTGGCACGCGCAGATTGACATCCGCCCTCGCCTGCGGCCACTCTTGCGCCATCACACGCCGGAGACCTGCACCATGTCGCTTGAATTCCTCATCACCACGCTGATCGTTGTTCTCCTGCCAGGTACCGGCGTGATCTATACGTTGGCGGCGGGGCTAACTCAGGGTGCGCGAGCCTCGATGCTGGCGGCGTTCGGGTGCACGCTCGGGATCGTACCGCACGTGGCTGCGTCGGTGGCGGGGCTGGCCGCCGTGTTGCATGCCAGCGCGATTGCCTTCCAGACGCTCAAATACCTAGGCGTTCTCTATCTTTTCTACATGGCCTGGCAGATGTGGCGCGACAGCGGCGCGCTGTCGATTGACGCGTCCGGGACCGACGAACTCAAACAACACAAGCCGATGCGGATCATTGGCGCAGGCATTCTGATCAATCTGCTCAACCCGAAGCTGACATTGTTCTTCCTCGCCTTCATGCCGCAATTCGTGGATGTGAGCGCAGCCAATGCCACGGTCGATATGTTCGGACTGGCGGCGGTGTTCATGGCGATCACCTTCATCGTGTTCGTGCTTTACGGCCTGCTCGCGGCGCAGGCACGCGACCATGTGATTTCGCGGCCCAAGGTGATGCGGTTGGTCAAGAGGTCCTTCGCGTCGGCCTTCGGGCTGATGGGGTTGCGGCTGGCGCTGGCGGAGCGCTGAACAGGCGGCAACTGATTGATCAGATTGCCTCTGGCCGGAGAGCCTCAGTCGGCTACTGAAGACCCAACTTTCCCGTTCTGCGGGATATCTGCAAGGCCGACACCTATAAATTAGATATTGCTTTAACACCATCCTAACCCGTTTCTGCCATACCAGCAGCGGGAGCATTTAACAGTACGCATCAAAGTGCAGATGGTAAAAAGCGATGGTGAACAGCCACGAACCGAATGACCCAACCGGTGAAGCCAATCCCGGCGATCACCGCGCGTCCCGCTCAAAAGTGCTCAAGGGCGCCCACGCGGCATTCAATCATGAATTCAGTGCCATTCCGTGCACCTTGCGCGACGTGAGCGCGACGGGGGCACGGGTGATATTCGAGGGTGGCTGGTTCGTTCCCGACAGATTCACCCTTCATGTCGATATCGACGGCTACAAGATCGAATGCGAACGCGTCTGGCAAAAAGGCAGCGAGTGCGGAGTACGGTTCGTGGGTGAGAAAATCATCACCGGAAAAGCGCGTCAGCAAGTGCTGACGCCAGAACCGCCGAGCGATAACATCGCGACCGTCACCGCACCTGCGCCGATATTTCGCGATCAGGCCAGACCGCTTGCGCCGAAGCGTCCGCAATTGGGTGGTTTCGGACGCAGGACACGCTGAAACACTGCCCGCAGACGCGACAGTTCAGTCCCTCCGCCAACCGCGTTTTCTGCAACTGGCCGGAACCTTTTTGGTGTGGCCCCGTTGCTACGGTGAGCCCGCCCCCTTATGTTGCAACTCATGACGGGGGTAACACCTCGCAAGCAATCACAAATTAGGAGAGACACATGGCCCTCGAACTGCCAGCCCTGCCCTACGATTACGACGCGCTTGCGCCGTTCATGTCGCGCGAGACGCTTGAGTTCCACCACGACAAGCACCACCAGGCCTATGTCACCAAGGGCAACGAATTGCTTGAAGGCAGCCCGCTTGCCGGCAAGTCGATTGAAGAGATCTGCAAGGCAGCCTTTGATGAAAAGAACGCCGGACTGATCAACAATGTTGGCCAGCACTACAACCACATGCATTTCTGGCAGTGGATGAAGAAGGGCGGCGGCGGCTCCAAGATGCCGGGCTCGCTTGAAAAGGCGATCAACTCGGATCTGGGCGGCTTCGACAAGTTCAAAGCTGATTTCGTGGCTGCCGGCGTTGGCCAGTTCGGTTCAGGCTGGGCCTGGCTCGCGGTCAAGGACGGCAAGCTCGAGATCATGAAGACCCCGAACGGCGAGAACCCGCTGATGCATGGCGCATCCCCGGTTCTGGGTTGCGACGTGTGGGAGCATAGCTACTACATCGACTATCGCAACGCCCGTCCGAAGTACCTCGAGGCGTTTGTCGACAATCTGATCAACTGGGATCATGTCGCAGAAATGTACGAAGCGGCTGTCTGAGCAAAGATACCGCACTGACTGAGAAAACCAGGAAACCCGGCGACACCTCGCCGGGTTTTTTTATGGCTGATCCAAGCTTGGTTTGATTTCGTACCAGATAACACACTGTTCACAAACTTTTGACTTCCCTGACATCCACAGAATGTAATCATGCACTAGGGGCACCATATCCAACCGATCAACCACCGCAGGAGAGACTTCATGAAATTTCGGACTTTGTTTGCCGCAGCCCTCATCGGCGCTGCAGCGTTTGCACCCGCAATTGCTGCCGACGAGCCGCAGGTTGTTCGCCAGGAAATGATGAAGAAGGTCGGTGGTGCGACCGGCGCCATGGCCAAGATGGTCAAGGGCGAAGTCGACTACGACGCCGCAGCAGCACTCGCGGCCCTGACAACCATCAGCGAAGTGGCAGCGACATTCGGCGACTATTTCCCCGAAGGATCTGAAACCGGCATGGACTCGGAAGCAGCTCCGGCAATCTGGACCGACATGGACGGTTTCAAGGCAAAGCTCGCAGCCTTCAAGGCTGATGCCGATGCTGGCGTCGCTGCGGCCCCGGCCGATCTGGATGGCCTCAAGGCCGTATTCGGTCCGCTGACCAAGAATTGCGGCTCCTGCCATGAGACCTATCGCCTGAAGAAGAGCTGATGCGTTCAGCCGATCACCTCCAATCTTCCGGGCGGCAGTCATGAAACGGCTGGCGCTCGGACTAGGTGTTGCCGCGATCGCAGGCGCTGGGCTGGCATTTGTGCTGACCGCGCCGAGGCCGGTTGCTGCTGAACGGCTCGAAGCGATTGCTGCTACTGGCGGCGATGCGGCAGCCGGGGAAACGATGTTCTGGGCTGGCGGTTGCGCCTCCTGTCACGCAGCGCCCGGAGCTGAAGGCGACGCCAAACTGGTGTTGTCGGGCGGCGTAAAGCTCAAGAGTGATTTCGGCACCTTCATCGCCCCCAACATCTCGCCTGATCCGCAAGCAGGCATCGGCGAATGGTCGATTTCTGATTTCGCCAACGCGATGCTGGCCGGCGTGTCGCCAGATGGCAGCCATTACTATCCGGCATTTCCCTACGGCTCCTACACGCGGATGACAGACGGTGACATCGCCGACCTGTTCGCGTTCATGAAGACACTGCCTGAGAGCAAGGTCGCGTCCCTGCCGCACGAGATCGGCTTTCCGTTCAACATCAGGCGGTCGCTGGGCGGTTGGAAATTGCTGTTCTTCACCGATCAGCCTCGTGTCCAACTCGCCAGCGATGACCCACAGATCAAACGCGGGCAATATCTGGTCGAAGGTCCGGGACATTGTGGAGAGTGCCACACGCCGCGAAACCCGATTGGCGGTTTTGTCAGCAATGCCTGGCTTTCGGGCGCCCAAAACCCTGAGGGCGAAGGGGTGATCCCCAACCTGACACCGGGCGGAAAATCGATCAGCAGCTGGAGCACCTCCGACATCGCCTATTATCTGGAAAGCGGCTTCACACCGGATTTCGACAGCGTCGGCGGGTCGATGGTGGACGTGCAGAAGAACATGGCAAAACTGAAAAGCGACGACCGGGATGCGATCGCCGCCTATCTGAAAGCCCTGCCAGAACGGCCAAACGGCTGGGAATGACAGCTGCAACCTGATCAGCTGCCAGCCGTGACCCGATTACTGGGTCAGGCGTGACGTGACCTGCGACGCCTGCTTGCCAATGCTCTTGAACGCCGCGATGAGATCGGCGCTGCTTTCAGCGTCGTAAAAGTGCTCCGAGCTGGTTGCACAATAGGACAGCAACTGCTTGCCGCGCGTCGGAGCCGCAAACGCTACCGTGTACACCTCAACGCCTGCGTCCTTAGCCTTGTCGCAGAGGATTCGGGTCGATGAATCGGCTGCACTGTAATTGTTGTCGCCGTCGGTCATGAAGACGATGAACTTCTGCGGTTCCTGGCCAGTGTTATCCGTGTGCTTCTTCGTTTCACTGGTCGAATTGACGTTGGTGTAGGCCCAGTTGAATGCTTCAGTGGAATCGGTTCCGCCATCGGCGGGCAAGGCATTGACAAAATCCCGGGTCTTTTTCGGCTTCCAGCTGAGCTTTTGCGAGCCGGTCATGTAGGTGTTGTAACTGGCAGCCCCGACCCGGACATAGTTGTGGCCGGGATCGGCAGTCTCAAACTGGTCGAGAAGGCCCCCAACAGCGGTCTTCAGCACATCGATCTTGCGCTGACCGTCAAGGTCCCAGTCCATCGAACCGGAACGATCCAGCACCAGTGCCATGGAAAAGGCGCCCTGGATTACGCCGGAGGCGCTCTCGGACTTGCCGACCACACCGACACTTATATCGGACCGGCCCATCAAATGCGCCATGGGGCTCAAAGCCTTGGTGCCGCTCAGGGAAACTGCCACCTGCCAAATGGTGTTGCCATTGTCCTTGACCGGGGTGATGGTGATGAGGGGGGTGACGCTCATGTTGGAGAAAGCCGGCAGATCTTCCTCCATCTGCCCCCGCAAAAATGTTGCGGCAAAGGCTTTCGCATCTTCCACACTGAGATTTTCGTCTTGCGACAACAGTGTCGAAGTTGCAAGCGCAGCACTGTCGGCCGCGTTCTGCATGCGGGTTTTCATAGACAACGCATCGGTGGTGTCGAGAGCGAGGCTTGCTCCGATGATAACAACAGGGAGGGTCAAACTCGCCATGATGGCGAAATTGCCCTGATTGTTGCTCAAAAGATCCGCAATCTTTCCGAACATCGACCTAGCCATCTCGGGACCCCGTTTTCGTCTGTCTTCTTGATGAAAACAAATACACCGGAACCCATAAGCGCGCGCTTAAACGAGACGTTCAAATTTTACAGAACACCAATATGATACAGGCTTGACGCTGTTTTCGCTGCTTATCAGCGTCAGATATAACTGAAGCAGGCAGGGCAAACTCGAATATGGTCAAACGCTTGCCGGCATTCTTGAGGTGAAATGTCTGCCCTGCATCAGCTCCGGGTGCCCGCTCTTCCACGCCAGCACTGTAAAACTGCTTCCATGATGTGCGCATCACGCTTTCGGTGTCTGTCCAGTGCTGGCGCGAAAACCGCTTTTACCAGATCGATTGCAGTCAAGAACGATGAGGTTCAGTCCGTCAACCGCGTAACCAGCTTGACTGCTTCCTCGCCGATAGCCTCGAAAGCCTTGGTGAGTTCATCGGCGCTTTGAGCGTCATAATATCTGGCAGAGCCCGATGCGCAGGCCGCGAGCAATTTCTGACCTCTGTCAGGAGCCTGAAAAGCAACAGAGAAAATGGTCACATCGGCATTCTTGGCATCGGTGCAGTATTTGAGTGTCTGCTTGTCGACGTAATCATCGTTTGAGGAACTACCGGTTTCATTCTTGCCGTCGGTCATGAAGACAATGAACTTGGACGGTTTCTTTGAGCCGTTCTTGGAATAATGCTCATTTATTTCGGTTGAGCTCACGACTTGTTCGTAGCCCCATTTCATCGCGGCTTCAGAGTTCGTGCGACCACCCGCAACCAGCGTATTGGCGAAGTCCGTAACCTTTGACTTCGTCCACGTCGGGCTCAGCTTGTCTTTGCTCGTCGTCTCGTTGTTGTAGCTCACCGCTCCCATGCGCGCATATTCATTGGTCGGATCGGCTTCCTCGATATGTGCCGTCAGATTGCCTACCGCTTCCTTGAGAACGTCAATTTTCGGGATATCGGTTTGCACGACTTCGGTTCCGCACTGGGTTGTTTCCTTGACCCATTTCCACTCGTTCCACCACCCGTTCCATACCTGTTTCCACATCCAGTCGGTGCAGTATTTGGGAACGGTCACGGACGTCGTCCTGCCCGAGGGATCGCCCATCGATCCGGAATGGTCGAGCACCAGGACCATGGACAGCGGATTGGAGGCATCGCGGGCGGATTCGGATGTGCCATTGATCGAGACATCGATGCTATCGCGACCGATCAGATGCGCCATGCCGGTGGTCTTCTGCGATCCGACGACCGCGACATCGACCTTCCACACCGTCTTCTTTCCGGTTCCTGTTTTGGTCAGAGTTACCGTTGGTACGGCTGAGAAACCGTCAAACGCGGACGAGTCGTCCGCAATCTGCCCGTTGAAAAAATTTACGGCGTAGCTCACGGCCTGGCCTTGGGTGATTTTTTCCTCGGCAAGCTGACTGGTCGTCGCCAACGCAGCACTGTCGGCAGCATTCTGAAGCCGCGTTTTCATGGACAGCGCGTTGGTCGTGTCAATTGCCAGGCTAGCGGCGACAAACAGGACCGGCAGCGCCAATCCGGCCAGCATCGCGAAATTGCCGTCTGTATTGCGAAACAATTTCGCGATCTTCATGATCGACGAATTGGTCATGCTGTAACTCCACATCATTGGAATACGATGTGAACACAGATACGCATGATCCATTAGGATCAACTTAAGTGAATTGGTAAAAACTTAGAGAACGAGAGATTGGATAATGCAGGCGGCTTCCCAACTGCCAGCCTGCGGAAAGGCTGGCTTGGTGCCCACCCGCAGGTTGCTGCCGCAGCGCAATATTCAGGCCTTGCCGACCACCTTGAGCGCAAATGCATATTCATAGGCAATCTCTTCAAGCCGCTGAAAGCGGCCCGACGCACCTGCATGGCCGGCTGTCATGTTGATCTTGAACAGAACAGGTGCCCCGCTGGTCGACACTTCCCGCAAACGGGCCACCCATTTGGCAGGCTCCCAGTAGGTCACGCGCGGATCAGTCAGGCCAGCAACCGCCAGGATCGGCGGATAGGCCTGCGCTGCGACATTGTCATAGGGGGAATAACCAGCGATGGTCTGATAATCCGCAGCCGAGACGATCGGGTTGCCCCATTCCGGCCATTCTGGCGGCGTCAGCGGCAAAGTGTCATCGAGCATGGTGTTGAGCACATCAACGAAGGGAACCGCAGCGATGATTGCGCCAAATGCGTCAGGCGCCATGTTGGCGACCGCCCCCATCAACATGCCACCGGCAGAGCCGCCCTGGGCTACTACGCGGTCATGCGAGGTGAAGCCCTCTTTGACGAGGTGCCGTGCCGCGGCGATGAAATCGCTGAAAGTGTTCATCTTGTTGGAGCGCTTGCCAGCCTCGTACCAGCCAAAGCCCTTTTCCTTGCCGCCACGAATGTGGGCTATGGCATAGACAAAGCCGCGATCGACCAGCGACAGACAATTGGTGTTGAAGCTCGCGGGGATCGATATGCCGTAGGAGCCGTAGCCATAAAGCAGGCAGGGCGCAGACCCATCAAGCGGGGTGTCGCGCCGATAGAGCAACGTCACCGGCACCTGTTCGCCGTCAGCCGCGGGCGCCATGACACGCCGCGTGATGTAGTCAGCCGGCGTGTGGCCAGACGGCACCTCGTCCCGCTTGAGGAGTGTGCGTTCGCGGGTGGTCATGTTGTAATCATAGAGTTCGGACGGCGTCGTCATCGACGAGTAGCTGAACCGCACCACGTCAGTGTCGTATTCCATCGAGCCTTGAAACCCGAGCGAATAGGCCTCTTCATCAAAGGCGATGGCATGTTGCTCGCCGCTTGTCCGATCCTGGATGACGATGCGCGGCAGGCCGTTCTCCCGCTCCATCCAGACTAGGTGGTTGCGGTAGGCGCTGACCGAAAGGATCAGCCTTCCCGGTTTGTGAGGAACGACCTCGCTCCAGTTTTCAGGCTCAGGAGAGCCCACCGGCGCCTGCACGATCTTGAAGTCCTTGGCCCCATCGGCATTGGTCAGGATGTAGAACACATCCCCACCTTCGCTGAGCGAATATTCGACGCCAATCTTGCGCTCTGCGACAAGCCGCGGTTTGGCTTGAGGATCATTGGCCGGCATGACCCAGCATTCCGAGGTTTCGTGATCGTTAATGCCGATCATGATGACATCGTTCAGACGTGTTCCGGAAACGCCCATGAAGAAGCCGGTGTCCGTCTCCTCGTGGATAAGGACATCCTCGCTCTGAGGTGTCCCCAGACGGTGATGGAAGATCTTGCTGGGACGATGGTTGTCATCGACTGCGGTGTAGAAGAACCCGGTGCAATCGGCTGACCATGCGGCTCCGCCGCCGGTGTTCTCGACCAGGTCAGAGCCGTCTTCGCCGGTAGCCAGATCCCGAACCTTGAGGGTGAAGAACTCCGAGCCCTTGTCATCATAGCCCCAGATCATCGCCGCGTGATCGGGCGAATGTCCGGTTCCGGCCAGCCGGAAATAGGCCTTGCCATCAGCCTCCAGATCGCCATCAAGCACAATCTGCTCATCGCCGCCGGTGCGCGGAATGCGGAAATATTTCGGCTGCTCGCCGCCGGTCACATAGCGGACGCCATATTGCCAGGGACCATCCGGCGATGGAACCGAACTGTCATCTTCCTTGATACGGCCGCGCATCTCTGCAAACAGCGTCTTCTGCAGAGCTTCCGTGTCAGCCATCGCGGCCTTCTGGTAAGCGTTCTCCGCTTCGAGATGGGCGCGGATCGCCGGTTCGAGAATGGAGGGATCCTTGAACATGGCCTGCCAGTTGTCATCGCGCATCCAGGCATAGTCATCAGTACGCGTGATGCCATGACGGGTGTCTGTGACAGCGTTCTTTTCGGCAACCGGGGCTGCGGGCAGGTTTTTGAATGGGGACAAGGAAGGCTCCATGGTCGGAAAAGGCGGGGCTCGAAAACAGCCGGTTACCCGACATAGAGGCGGTGGCATGACCGATCAAGGCAAGGGCGCAGGAAAAGAGCTGTCCCGCATCTGCCAAGCGCAATCATTGCACACGTTACAATCGCATGGATCGGGCGGCGCCCGTCTGTTGGACAAATTCAGATCATGCAAAATTCCCTAATTTTTTAGGGTATATTATGGAACCAATTTCATGACCCCGCGTTAAACGAAGCTGGTGAAAACTGTTGTGAAATGGAGCGGTTTATTGACTATTGCTGATCGAGAGCGAGCGGTTGCTCACTTGACTGAACTGATCCTAAACAACCCAGTTTTATCAGGATATTGCATAGCAATTGCCAACAGATTCGCCGGGCGACCATGCAATGACACCGCGGAACTGATCGATTATCACTGGTGGAATGCGCACAATACCGCACTGGCAGATCTATTGCGAGACGCAGCAGATGAGATCAACCTCTAGGCGTCAGGGTTCTAACAGATCACCAAAGCGGTCACGTTTGGCCGTGCGCCTGGGGCCGATCAGGACTTTTGTGTCTGGCGGAGATCAACCGACGGCGTTTGTTTGTCAAGCGGCCACCTCTCTGCGCCCAACCTCGCCACTCACCGGATAGCCAGCGCAGCAAGCGTCAGTCCTGAGGCGAGCAAACATGCCAGTGTCCTGAGGCTGTTCAAGGTGACCCAGCTTGTCATGTAGGTCTGTTTCCAGAAGGCAAGCGACTGGGGTGAAGCCCGATCGATCGCGGCCAGTTGATTGTTTAGTGGAACATTGCCAGCTGCAGTGACGGCAAAGACACCGACAAGATAGAGACCACCTGCCAACATCAACAGAGGTTTGGGTGTGCCATCGACATTGACCGCCGCATAGACAGTGATGATGAGCGAGACCAGCGTCAGTCCCATGAACAGAACCATGAATACCGAGCGCATGATCTCGACATTGATGACCTGCATGGACTCGATCCCGCCCTGGGCGCTGACAAGATTGAAGGAACGCATTATAAAATCGGAGAATGCCAGAAACACACCGCCAATGGCGGCGTAGGCGATAACGGATGCTGCACACAACAGAATGAACCAGAGAGACATAATCGTTGCTTTCATGCGGGGGCTCTTCGCCCCCTGTTTTTTGAACGGATGAGAGACAGCCTGTTGAGCTCACAGGCCGTGCGGGTGATTTTCAGCCTGCCCTGCGCGCCGAAATCAGAGCCGCCAGGCTTGCCGCACCGATGACCAGTTCGGCGATCATGACAGTGACGAGACCTCCATCCGGCTGGCCATCGAGACCGACGCTGAGAAACCGGGTTGCGCCATAGGCGAGGAACATGGTCGCCGCGAGCAGTGTTGATGCCATTGCAAATCTTGCAAACACCAGTCCCGCCAAAGTGAGAAGGCCCAACATCAGCACGCTTGCGCCCGAGGCGCGCAATTCGTTTGTCAGGCTGACATTGCCGGACAGCGAAATGCTGTAGGCCGAATAGAAGCCATCGGGTGAGATCAGGATCGACGAGCCTGTATAGATGGCGGTGACGCCTGCGACCAGAAGCACGGCTTTTTGGAAGACTGAAGAGTTCACGGGATTGTTCCTTATGGGGGGGCCAGGGGGATATCAGGCAGCCTTTTTCCAGACACCGCTGGCCGCAGCGCTGCGGCAGAAATCGGCAAAATCACGCGGTTCACGGCCCAGGGCACGCTGAACGCCGTCGGTGAGGTAGGCATTGTGCCCGTCGAGGGTTTCGCGGCAGATCTCTGTGAAGACATCGGCGATCAGCGGCCCGCCGATGCCGAGCATCGCTTCATGGAACTGCTCGAGCGTGATCGGCATATAGCGAACCGGGATGCCGGCGGCAGCGGAAATTTCGGCTGCGGCTTCGGCAAAGCTCAACAGCCGCGGACCTGTGATCTCGTAGAGTTCGCCATTGTGGCGGTTATCTGTAAGGGCTGCGACCGCTACGTCAGCGATGTCATCGACATCAGCCATCGGCTCCTTGATGTCGCCCGCTGGCATTGCCACAACGCCATCGAGCACTGGGCCCTGCAGGTAGCCTTCGGAAAAATTCTGGGCGAACCAGGCAGCGCGGACAAGGGTAAAGTCGAGACCGGAATTGCGCACGATATCTTCGCATGTGCGGGCATGCGCCTCTCCCCTGCCCGACAGCAGCACCAGTTTGCGCACACCGTTGGCCTTGGCCGCCACGGTCAGGGCTTCGATCTTTTCGGCAGCGCCGGGGAAGGCAAGATCGGGGAAATAGGAGACATAAGCAGCATTCACGCCCGCTAGTGCGGCTGCCCAGGTATCAGGCCGGTCCCAGTCGAACGGGATGGCTGAATTGCGGGAGCCCGGGCGAACAGGATAGCCCTTTTCGGACAGTGACTTAACGATGCGGCTGCCGGTCTTGCCGGTTGATCCTATGACGAGAATGGGTGTGGTGTGCATGAGAAGCTCCTTGCGCCTGATTGATGATGCAAAAGACTTAAATTCAAATTTCTGGATGAACAATGATTACAAATCTTCAATAATGTGCAGATCGTCCACAGCAATGGACAATCCGCAAGAACGCGGCTATTCCGGGTTCATGTCAAAACCTGATCCCAGCATTCCTGTGACCTCCGATCCGCTCGCCGAGACGCTGCACATGCTGCGCCTGACGGGAACGCTCTATTGCCGCGGCGAACTGACGGCACCTTGGTCGATTGCCATTCCGCGGCTTGAGGGTGTGATGTCTTTCGTTGTGGCAACCTCCGGGGCGCTCTGGCTGGAACTTGACGGCATGGAGCCGCAGCTCTTGTCGCAGGGCTGTCTGGCGCTGATTCCGCATGGCACGCCGCATGTGATTTCCAGTGCCGCCGGCCTCGCTGGCGAACCACTGTTTGATCTTCCTGTCGAGAAGGTCAGTGAGCGCTACGAGATCATGCGCCATGGCGGCGGCGGCGAGATGACACGGACGATGTATGGCGTGGTACGGTTTGATGATGTGGCGGCAGAGCATCTGGTCGGGTTGCTGCCGCAGATCATCAATATCGACGCCTGGGACGACCAGACCGGCGGCTGGCTGCAAAGCACACTTCGTTTCATCGCCAGCGAAGCGGCATCGCTGAAGCCCGGTGGCGAAACGGTGATCACGCGACTGTCGGATGTGGTGGTGATCCAGGCGATCCGGTCCTGGCTTGAAACGGCACCCACGACCGAGACAGGCTGGCTCGCAGCACTTCGCGATCCGCAGATCGGCAAGGCACTGGCGCTGATGCACCGCAGGCCGGGCGAAGACTGGAGCGTCGACACGCTCGCGGCCGAGGTTGGCATGTCGCGCTCGGCGTTTGCGGCACGCTTTGCAAATCTGGTCGGGCAAACGCCGCTGCGCTACCTGACCGAATGGCGGATGCGCGTGGCGCGCAGCCGGCTGATCGACACCGGGGACGGGTTGGCCGCCATTTCAGGCGATCTCGGCTATCAGTCGGAAGCGGCCTTCTGTCGGGCCTTCAAACGTGTCTTCGGACAACCACCGGGCAGCATAAGGCGCGCGGAACCTGGACGCGCCGGGCCGGTTTTCGCTATTCCGCAAGCTGCCAACGCAGGTTAGTCCCGGCTCCGGTCTGAGCCGTTTGACCTTGCTTCAGCTCAGGCCAGTTCACCTGCCGGGCGGATGCGGCCGACTTCGATGCCGTTCCAGTTCTTCATTGTCTTTCGCGACCAGCCATCAAGCTTTGCCGACAGGTCCTGATCGTCTTTGAAGAGCTTGGACAGGACCGCTCCGATCATCGCTTCAGCGCCGCGGGTTGCGCCGTCTTCACACTTGAGCGCGATGCCGTAGCCCTTCTCTGGAATGGTGGCGCAGAAGACGCCTTCGGCACCGGTCTTGGCAAAGATGCGGCCAGGCGCGAGTCTCATCAGCTCGGTGCAGGCGCGGCCGGTACCCGCAACATACCAGGGCTCGGCCATGCAGGCCGACATCAGGCGGTTCGCTGCCTTGGCGCGTTCCGCTCCAAGCCCCACGCCCGAAGCCATCCGGGCGAAACCGTGGGCGATCTTGTTGAGCGGTGCTGCGTAGGTCGGGATCGAACAGCCGTCGGTGCCGCAATTTTCATGGCCGAGGCTCGCGCCGGTAAGATCGGACATGACGTCGCGCACCGTCGTCTGGACAAAATGATCGTAGCCGACATAGCCGTAATGATCGACGCCCGCGTGGCACGAGAGGCAAAGAAAGCCTGCGTGTTTGCCTGAGCAATTGTTGCCGAGCTGGTTGGGCTTGTCGCCGGCGCGGGCCTGCTCGATCAGCACCTTCTGCTCGGAACTCCAGTGGCAGCCGCACTCGAAATCTGATTCCGAGAGGCCTGCGCGGGCGACAATATCGCCGGCCAGCCGCATGTGTTCGGGTTCGCCGGAATGAGAGGCGCAGGCAAGCGCCAGTTCCTTGTCGCCAAAACCGTAGCGGTCTGCAGCACCGCTCTCGACCAGCGCCAGCGCCTGCATCGACTTCACAGCAGAGCGCGGAAACACCGGGGTCTCGACCTCGCCCAAGCTCATCACCACCTTACCTTCACCATCCACGACAACAGCCATGCCGCGATGGCGGCTTTCGACCATCTGGCCGCGGGTGACTTCAACGAGAACGGGATTTGGCATGGCTGATTTCCTGGCACTGAACTGACAACTGACACCGGATCCTGCGTCCGGAATGTAGGGCCAGAGTGATCGCAGAAGCGAGCGCTTCGGGCAAGAGCTGTGCACAAAACCTGGGAGCGACAGACCGGCAGCACGGTTTTGTCTGCTTTCCTGAACCCCGCAAACGGTCGGCAGCTGCTGTGAACAGGATTGGTTAGAATTCTGAATTTGCTGGAGGATCGGTCTCCGGCAGACAGGCGGGGGTGGCTGTCCAGCGCCAAGCCAAATGCCGGAGAACACACCTTCCGCAAATGCGAATTGTCCACGCCCTGTCAGGCGCTGCCTAGACTTATGGCCATCACACCACCTGATCCCGCCAAGAATCGGAGACACCATGGCCAGGCTTTCATTTTTCGCATCCCTTATGTCATGGCTTACACAGCGGGCAGCACCCGATCCGGTCTTCCCGCCCGCGACCGGACCCGCGCCGATTTCTCCCGCAATCGAGCCCGACTTCGCGATCGCCTGGGGCGCGCGCGTCTCAGCTGCCTTCAAGCGCAAGGCAATCGAGATCGCACACCGTCTGGAGATGGACCCGAACCATCTGATGGCAATCATGGCGTTCGAGACCGGCCGGAGTTTCGATCCGTCCGAGACCAACCGCGCCGGTTCTGGCGCCACCGGGCTGATCCAGTTCATGCCCGCAACCGCCCGGGATCTCGGAACCACCACGGCTGCGCTTGCCACAATGAGTGCTGTTGACCAGCTCGATTATGTCGAGAGATACCTCAATCCCTACAAAGGCAAGATGGCCGATCTCGAAAGCGCGTATATGGCGGTGCTCTATCCCCGCGGCGTCGACAAGGAGCCAGGCTATGTGCTGTTTCGAAAAGGCTCGAAAGCCTACAAGCTCAACCGGGGGCTCGACACCAATGGCAACGGGTATGTGACCAAGACCGAAGCCGCAGCCAAGGTTTCTGTGCTTCTTGCTGAAGGGCTGCAACCCGGAGTGATTGGATAGGCCACAACCGCCACCTATCCCACCCCTCTCCCATCAGGTGGATTTCGCCATTGCGCCCGGCCCGCGGATCGCTAAGCTCAGGCCATATCCACCGGAATCTCCTTATCTCCCATGTTGCGTACAATCCTGATTACCCTACTGGGGCCGATGCTCTGGGGCACCACCTATGCGGTGTTCACCGAGACCCTGCCGGTCGGCCATCCACTGCTCACCGGCGCGATGCGCGCGCTGCCCGCCGGGCTGATCCTGCTTGCGCTCAATCCGCGCATTCCGCCGATTGCCGCATTGAAACGCCATGCGGTGATCGGGTTCTCCAATATCGGGCTGTTTTTCGCGCTGCTGTTTGTCGCCGCAGCCCGTATGCCTGGCGGACTTGCCGCGACACTCGGGGCAATCCAGCCGCTGGCGGTGATCCTGATATCAGGATGGCTGATAGGCCGCGCACCGCACCCGGTGCAAATCCTTGCGGGCATCGCCGGCGTGATCGGCGTCGGGCTCCTGGTGCTGTCACCCAACGCTCATCCTGACCCGATCGGGGTTGCGGCAGCCATAGGCGGGGCACTGTCGATGGCGATTGGCACGGTTCTGATTGATCGCTGGGGCCGGATGGGTACACCGCTTGAGACCACCACATGGCAGCTGATTTTCGGTGGAGCCATGCTGTTGCCGGTGGCGCTTATGGTTGAAGGACTGCCGCCTGCGCCGGGGCTCACGGAAATCGTCGGCTATGGCTGGCTGATGCTGCTCGGCACTGCGTTCGCCTATTTCGTCTGGACCCGCGGCATCGGCAAGATCGGACCGAGTGCCGTCTACCTGGCGCTCGCGAGCCCGGTGGTGGCAACCGCGATCGGCGCAGTCGCTCTGGGCGAATGGTTCAGCCCGCTGCAATGGGTGGGCATGGCGCTGGTGATTGGCGCCACGGCAGTAGGCGTTTCGATCGGGCGGCAGAAGGTTTCGCCGGTCACCACCCCCACTACCGCCCCGCAATGATCCCCGAGGATGAAAATCCGCCGTCAACGGTCAGTACATGGCCATTGATGTAGCTCGCCTGAGGCGAGAGCAGGAACAGGATGGCATCGGCGATTTCTTCCGGGCGGCCATAGCGGCGAAGCGGGATCTGGGCAGTCCAGCGCTTGCGGTCATCCATCGTGTGAAGATTTGAGATCAACGGCGTGTCGACCGGGCCGGGTGCGACCACGTTGACGCGCACGCCGCTGGCGCCCCATTCATTCGCCAGAACCTGGCTCATCAGGATGACGCCTGCCTTGGACGCGCCGTAGGCCACCCGTCCGGCGTTGGCCCTGATGCCCGAAGCGGAGGCGAGATTGACGATGGCGAGCGTATCGCCCATCTGGTCGAGGCAGGCGCGGCAGAGGATGAAGCTGCCGGTCAGATTGACATCGAGGATCTGGCGGAACACCTCGGCGCTGGTCTTTTCGGCAGGAATATCGCGGGCGATGCCTGCGCAATTGACCAGACCCGTGACCGGCCCGAACGCGCCGACCGCCTGGGCCAGACAATCGACCACCTCCTCCTCGTCCGTGACATCACAAGTTAGAACCAGCGCGTCTTCGCCCGACAGCCGGTCTTCCAAGCGGGCGACTGCTTCGGTACTGGCATCAAGAATGGTGACGGTGACGCCCTCGTCGATCAGCGCCAGCGCGGTTACCTCTCCGATGCCCGATGCGCCACCGGTGACAACAACGTGACCGGTGGCGCCTGGCATCAGCGAATCCGCTCGAGGATGGAGACGTAGTTTGCCACCGCAGCGCCGCCCATGTTGAAGATGCCTCCCAGTGTGGCGTCCTTGACCTGGATGCCGCCGGCCTCGCCGGTCAATTGCATGGCGGAGAGCGCGTGCATGGAGACGCCAGTGGCGCCGATCGGGTGGCCCTTCGCCTTCAAGCCGCCGGACGGGTTGACCGGCAAGCGACCGTTTTTCTGGGTTTCGCCGCTCATGGCGAGATCACCGCCCTGCCCCGGCTTGGCCAGCCCCATCGCTTCATACTCGATCAGTTCGGCGATGGTGAAGCAGTCATGGGTCTCGACGAAAGAGAGATCATCAAGCGACGTCTTTGAATTTGCGAAGGCGCGCTTCCATCCGAGAGCGCAGCCCTCGAAGGCGAGGATGTCACGCTTGGACATCGGCAAGAAGTCCTGAACATGTTCGGCGGCGCGGAACAGCACGGCGCGCGGCGCCTGCATGGCTGTCTGCACATCAGCGAGCACGATTGCCGCCGCACCATCGGAGACCAGCGAGCAATCGGTGCGCTTCAAGGGACCAGCGACATAGGGGTTCTTGTCGCTTTCGGCGCGGCAGAACTCGAAGCCCAGATCCTTGCGCATCTGCGCCCAGGGATTGTCGACGCCGTTCTTGTGGTTCTTGGCGGCAATGGCAGCAAGCCCGTCAGACTGGTCGCCATATTTCTGGAAGTAGCCATCGGCGATCTTGCCGAAGACGCCGGCAAAGCCCGCAGGCGTGTCGCCCTCCTCCGGCAGATAGGAGGCTTTGAGCAGGTTGGCGCCGATCTGCGGCCCCGGCGTCGTTGTCATCTGCTCGACGCCCACCACCAGCACCCGGCGGGCAGCGCCTGCGCGAATGGCCTTGATGCCCTGGTGCACGGCTGCCGAGCCTGTGGCGCAGGCGTTTTCGACACGGGTGGCTGGCTTGAAGCGGAACGCGTCATCGGCCTGAAGCACGAGGCTGGCGGTGAAATCCTGCGCAGAGAACCCGGCGTTGAAATGACCGAGATAAATCTCGTCGATATCGCCGGCCTCAAGCCCGGCGTGCTCTATCGCCTCGCGCGCCACTCTGGTGACCAGGCTTTCGACGGTTTCTTCAGAGTGTTTTCCAAAGGGCGTGTGGGCCCAGCCGATGATGCATGCGGACATATTTGGTCTCTCTCCCGGGAATCTTGTCTGTGTTGGCGCGCATTTTGAGCGCGCGGACGGCTTTGTAAAGAGCCAAGGGGGTTTTGCGGGATTTGAGAGTTTGGGAAACAGCCGGCAGTGACCGGCTGCTGTGCGCTCAGTGTTGCCGCGGCAAGGGCAGATCAGTCATGCGCCCACATCACATAACCCAATCTTCGAGGCCGTACAGAGCCGGGCGAATTTCCTCGAGAAGCGCCAACGGATCCCTCAACGAAGCCACAACATCGACGAAAACAGTCGGCAGTTCATTGAGGAAGCGAACGTGGAGCACATCGCCATTTCGTTCGACAATGGCGCAAGCGATGAGGAACTGCCTATCACCAATGCTGATGTAGAAATGATCAGGGATATCCTGCCTGCGCGATGTGGCCGACAGACCGCCCTCACCGATGTTGAGCACCCTAAGTTGGGCCTTGCTGGTTTTCCGAATTCCCTTGGCAGGAAAAAAGATATTGAAGAGGACAGAGCATTTGCGCCGCTCATGACTACGCTCGTCCGTATCGCGAGCGGCCCTGCTCAAATAGTTGGATTGGGGTTTTACCGTTGCTTTCCCATGGTTCATCGAAAATATTCCTCTGCTAAAATGGTCGCTGCCTCGGCGCGAAATATTGCGGTGGGCAGGGAACAACACTTCAAAACGTTGAGCCGTTGTCAGGGAGGCAACGCAGCATTTGCGGCTTTGGTTTCACGGAAATATCGAGAATGAGCGCAACGCCCTCTTTCCGGTTAATCGCGGGCAAAGAATCTCCATCAACCATTTGTTTTTATGTCTATATTTGGCGTTCACTCCTGCTTAACCATGGAGGGAGAAGAGAGTTCCAGATCGTCTGCGCCTAATCGCAACGCCACTATTTCACGGGCTTCAGCAGGCAAACTCCGGCGCAGTCTGCGAGCCCGGCTCTCAGGACTGGGGGCATTAATGGCGACTGCCTCACCAAATCTTGATCGGTGAATAGGCGGTCGGCACTGGAACTCGGCAGCATTATCGGTCAAGCATGGCACATGCGCATGCCCCGAATCCTGCTTTTGTGTCTGCTGGCCTTAACCCTCGGGTTGATGGGCCCTTTGGCGCGTGGATTTTCCTCTAAGATCAGTCCTGATCCGCTGACGATCGAGGCAACGCGCACAGGTGTGACCGCCAACAGCAACGGCAGCGCGACCGCTTCCAAGAGCTGCCAACGCGGCGTCCTGGGCTGGTCAAGCTGCAGCTTCGAAATCGGCTATGTGCCCAGGCCCCTGCAGATCGACATTGCCTTTGCGAGTCATGCTTTCGGACGCAATGTCGGCGGGAGCGTTGACGATCTGCAGAGCTCCAGGCTGTTCAGGCCGCCGCGTTTGAGCTGAACCGAATCCGGGCCCGTTAGCCGACGGTCCTGTTTTATTCAGCATCAAAGGACTTCTCTTTATGATTACCCGACGCTTTTTCCTTGGCGCGGCCTCGATGGCTGCGCTTTCAGGCTGCACCACGACCGGCAGTAGCCCAGACACCAACAAAACACTGTCTATCGAACCGGATACCGGGGTGATGCCCGCAGCCTATGGTCCGGTACTCGACAATGGTTACGCCATTCCCGCCGTACCAGCGGGCGTGGTGCCAAAGCAGTACTGGCGTCAGCGCGTCGCCAACCCGTTTCCCGAAGAGGTTGCGGGCACCATCATCATTGATCCGAACGCATTCTATCTCCACCTTGTCGAGGATGGCGGAACCGCAATGCGTTATGGTGTCGGCGTGGGCAAGCAGGGCTTCTCCTGGTCCGGTGACGCGGTGATACAGTACAAGCGCAAATGGCCGACATGGAAGGCGCCCGACGATATGGTGGCGCGCAACCCGAAACTTGAGCCCTACTCCGTCGCCAATGGCGGCATGGAACCGGGACTGATGAACCCGCTGGGGGCGCGGGCGCTTTATCTCTTCCAGAACGGCGAAGACACGCTCTATCGGCTGCACGGCAATCCGGAAGCGAACTCCATCGGCAAGGCGGTCTCATCCGGCTGCATCAGGCTTCTCAACCAGGATATAATCGACCTCTATGAACGGGTGCGCCCCCGCGCCAAGGTGATCGTCAGGCGATCCTCCATGCCGGCGATGCTGACATAGAGCCAGCAGCCAGATGCGGCACGCCGACCGGCGGCCCGATTGGGCCATCGGTCGGCGCCTGCTTTTGCAGATCAAGCCGCGAAGCACTCCTTGTCGTAGGCTACCAGCCGGGCTGCAGAAGGCCGCGCCTGGCAGCGCGCCACCCAGTCCCTGATCTCGGGCACGTCGGGCGTTGCATCAGGCATCCAGACGAAGGTCGAGCTCAGCAGCACGTCGGCTGCGGAAAATGTTTCACCTAGAATGTATGGAGTCCTGGCGAGTTGGCGGCCAAGCCGCGCGGTCATCTCGTCCACGCCGCGGAACGTGACATCAAGAAGCCGATGCGAAAGGCCCGCAAGCTTGAACACCATGACGGGCTCCATCACATCGCCATACCATGCAAGCCAGCTCAGATAGGCTCCCCGCTCAGGATGCCCGACCGGCCGACCAAGGCCCGCTTCGGGGAAAAGATCGGTGAGATAGAGAATGATGGCGCTTGATTCCCAGATCTCGACGCCGTCATGCACGAGAAGCGGCACCTTGCCTTCGGGATGAGGATTGGCGGGATCAGCGCCACCGGAGCCATCAAAGCGGGTGATGCCGACGATACGGATCTCGACCTGGTCGAGAACGCCAAGTTCATCGAGCAAACGCACGATACGGGAAGAGCGGGACTGCGGCGAATGATAGAGGGTAAGCATGGCAGGCATCCTGACTGAGGTTGATCGTGGCCCCAGGATATAAGCCCTCTCTTGTCAGATTTTGTCAGCATTGATGCAGACCGGCCAAGATGGCGCGCGCTGCCATCGCTCGACATTTTCCGCATCGTGTGTCGCGGACAGACGCGCATGATCGACAAAAATCGAGCATGGATTTATTATCCTTTACGCCAATTGCATAAAGGGGTTCGTCCCCACCGCTGTTTCCAGCAGACCTTATGAAAACCGGGGTTTCACTATGACAGCCGTCGCCTCTTTTGTGCCTGCCCAATCTTCCCGGTCGGTCCAGGGCGTTGCCTGCGTGCTTGGTGGTGCGTGGTGCTTTGTCGGGCAGGATCTGATGGTCAAGGAGCTGCTCGGGGCGCAACCCTTGTGGATGCTGATTTTCGCCCGCGCCTGCGTCTCGGTTCTCGTGCTCGCGCCGCTGATCGTCTGGCTCGGCGGCAAGCACAGGCTCTACACACCGCTGTGGCCGATCCACCTGGTGCGGGCGTTCCTGCTGACCGGCGGCTTCGCGATGTTTTACGCGGCCTTTCCGTTCATGCCGCTCGCGGAGGTCTCCACGATCTTCTTCTCAGCGCCGCTGTTCATAGGCATCCTGGCAGCACTTTTCCTGGGCGAGCGCATGGGGCCGCACCGGATCGGCGCGCTGGTGGTGGGCTTTACCGGCGTGCTGATCGCGATGGCGCCCGGCCATGCCAGCTTCCAATGGGTGGCGCTGCTGCCGCTGATGTGTGCCTTGACCTATGCCGCATCAATGATCCTGACCCGGCGGGTGGGCGACGGCGAAAGCAGCCTGACCATGGGGCTTTGGACCATCGGCGGGTCCGGGGTGATGATCTGGCCGCTCGGGTGGCTGGTCAATGCAGTCGTCCCGATGGGACCGGAATTTTATCACCTGCGGCTTGAGCTTATTGTTCCAGAGGCGTCGCAGCTGGCCAATCTGGCGCTGCTGGGCGTGGTGGGGATGACCGGCTACATTCTGCTCAGCCGCGCCTATCAGGTCGCCAATGCCAGCCTGATCGCGCCGTTTGACTATGCCTACCTGCCGTTTGCCGCAATGGCAGCCTGGTTTTTCTGGGGTGAGGTTCCGGCACTGAACACGCTTGCCGGCATGGCGCTGATCATCGGTGCCGAGCTTTATATCGGGTATCGTGAATTGCGCGCGCCCGAAAGAGCCGAGACACCCGCACCGGTGGGCGAAACCCTGATCGCAACCGGCGTTCCAGCCGTGACCGAAGACACCGAAATGCCAACCGCCGGCATTTTTTAGCGCCAAGCCAGACCCACGCCGACCCGTTCCCCAAAAGATTTTTTGTTGATTGATCACTCAATCAAAACTAGACTTGTGCTCTCGGCAAGGCCCTGACCTTGCCCATCCTGACCCAAGGAAGAGCGCATATGCCCAAGATCGGCATGGAACCAATCCGCCGCAAGGCACTCACAGATGCAGCCATCGAAGCCATCGGCGCGCGCGGTTCGATGGATGTGACGATGTCGGACATTGCCGGACGGGCCGGAGTTTCGCCTGCGCTCGCACACCACTATTTCGGCTCCAAGGACCAGTTGATCACCGCCTCTGTGCGCGCACTGCTGAGCGATCTTAGAAGCGATACGCTCAATGCCCTGAAGGCGGCGCGCAGCAATCGCGCGCGGATCTCGGCGATCATTGCAGTGAGCTTTTCCGACAAGCAGTTCTCAGAGGATGTGGTTGCCGCATGGCTGGCGTTCTACGTGGATGCGCAGCGAGCCCCTGAGATAAGGCGACTGCTGTCGGTCTATGCGCGGCGGCTGCATGCCAACCTGATGAGCGGGTTGACTCCGCTGGCCGGTCAATACGAGGCCGAGCGCATCGCCGAAGGCGCGGCGGCGATGATCGACGGGCTTTACATCCGCAAGGCGCTCGGCACCGGACCTGCGCGTCATGATGCGGTGGCGCTGGTCGAAGATCACATCGAAACGCAACTGCTTGAGATTCGCGGGAGAACAGTATGACGGACGCAGGGGCGAAAAGACCCAATATTCTCATCCTGATGGTCGACCAATTGAACGGAACACTGTTTCCCGATGGCCCGGCCAATTTCCTGCATGCACCCAACCTGAAGAAACTCGCAGCGCGCTCGGTGCGGTTTTCAAAGAACTACACCGCTTCGCCACTGTGCGCGCCGGGCCGGGCATCGTTCATGTCGGGGCAGCTGCCGCGCCGGACGCGGGTGTATGACAACGCTGCGGAATTTGCCTCCGACATTCCGACCTATGCACATCACCTCAGGCGCGCCGGCTATTACACCGGCCTGTCGGGCAAGATGCATTTTGTCGGGCCGGACCAGATGCACGGTTTTGAAGAACGGCTGACCACCGACATCTACCCTGCCGATTTCGGCTGGACGCCGGATTACCGCAAGCCCGGCGAGCGCATCGACTGGTGGTATCACAATCTGGGCTCGGTCACCGGAGCCGGTGTCGCCGAGACCTCGAACCAGATGGAATATGATGACGAGGTGGCATTCTTCGCGAACCAGAAGCTGCATCAGCTATCACGCACCAGTGATGATCCGTCGTCGCGACCATGGGCGTTGACGGTGTCCTTCACCCATCCGCATGATCCCTATGTGGCACGCAAGCAATTCTGGGATCTTTATGAGGGCTGCCCGGAACTCGAGCCCCGCGTTGCGCCCTTTGCCTTTGAGCAAATGGACCAGCACTCGCAGCGCCTCTACAAGGCCAATGATTCCGAGCGCTTCGATATCACGCAAGACAATGTCCGCCGCTCGCGGCAGGCCTATTTCGCCAACATCTCCTATCTCGATGACAAGATCGGCGGCATACTGGCGACGCTTGAAGCAACCCGCATGGCGGACAACACCATCGTGGTGTTCTGCTCAGACCATGGTGACATGCTGGGCGAACGCGGCATGTGGTTCAAGATGAGCTTTTTTGACGGTTCAGCCCGGGTTCCGCTGATGATCGCGACCCCAGGTGCGGAAGGCCGACTGGTTTCGCAGCCCACCTCCAATCTCGATATCACGCCGACGCTGGCAGCGCTTGCAGGCGTGTCGCTCGAAGATGTGGCGCCGTGGACCGATGGCGAAAGCCTGATCCCCGCCATGAATGGCGAGAAGCGCACCGCACCGGTGATGATGGAGTATGCAGCCGAGGGCTCGGAAGCACCCTTGGTGGCGATCCGCGACGGCAACTACAAGTTCGTCCATTGCGAGCTCGATGCACCTCAGCTGTTCGATCTCGATGCAGATCCGGACGAGCTCACCAATCTGGCAATGGACCTTGCGCACGCCGATCGGGTCTCAGCCTACATGGCTCAGGTTCGCGCAAAGTGGGACATGTCACGCTATGACGCCGAGGTGCGCGAAAGCCAGGCGCGCCGCTGGGTGGTCTATGAAGCGTTGAGAAACGGCAACTATTACCCCTGGGATTTCCAGCCGTTGCAGAAGGCTTCGGAGCGCTACATGCGCAACCACATGGACCTCAACATCCTCGAAGAATCGCAACGTTTTCCAAGGGGAGAATGACATGCTGACAGTCTATGGCAGGGCGACGTCCTCCAACGTGCAGGCTTTGATGTGGTGCATAGGCGAGCTCGGGCTCGCCTATGACAGACTCGACATCGGCCATGCCCATGGCGGCAACCGGACGCCGGATTATCTGGCCATGAACCCCAACGGGCTGATACCGGTGGTGCGCGATGACGGTGGCGAGCCAATCTTCGAGAGCGCGGCAATCGTGCGCTATCTCGCCTGCAAGTATGGCGACGAGACCTTCTGGCCTGGCGACCCCAACCATCGCGTCCAGATCGACATGTGGGCGGAATGGATCAAGACCAGCTTCGGGCCAGCCTTCGGTAACGGGGTCTTCTTCCCGATGGTGATCCAGCCCGTGGCGCAGCGCGACCAGAACGCGATCTCTACCGCGATCGAGAAACTCAAGCCTCTGGCGCTGATTCTGAATGCGCGGCTGCAGAAGGGCCCGTATCTCGACGGCGAGCGCTTCAGCTATGCCGACATCATTTGCGGCCATCTGCTGCATCGTTACTTCACGCATGAGTTTGACCGTGCGGACACCCCCGCCTTGAGGTCCTATTTCGAGACGCTGCAGACGCGGCCCTCCTATCGCGAGCATGCCATGGTTTCCTACGAGCCGTTGAGAGCCAAATCATGAAAGCACAACCGAAAGCCTCCCACCACATCGCCGGCGCCTATCTCGAAGACGATGCCGGTGCGGTAATTGAAAGCATCTATCCGGCCACCGGCGAGTTGAATGCCCGGCTGTACTCAGCGACGCCTGCGATCGTTGAACGCGCTGTCGAGGCGGCGAAGGCCGCGCAACCGGCCTGGGCCAAGCTCAAGGGTGTCGAGCGCGGGCGGATCCTTTTGCGCACGGCGCAGATCCTGCGTGAACGCAATGAAGAGATAAGCCGCATCGAGACGCTGGACACCGGCAAGGCCATTCAGGAAACCCTTGTCGCCGACGCGGCTTCGGCAGCGGATGCGCTTGAGTATTTCGGTGGCCTCGCTGGTGCGATCACCGGCGAACATGTCGATCTGGGCGGCGACTTCGTCTACACACGGCGTGAGGCCCTTGGCGTCTGCGCGGGCATCGGTGCGTGGAACTACCCGATCCAGATCGCGGCATGGAAATCAGCGCCGGCGCTCGCCTGCGGCAATGCCTTCATCTTCAAGCCGTCCGAAATGACACCGTTGACTGCCCTGCTGCTGGCTGAAGCCTTCAAGGATGCGGGATTGCCAGCCGGCATTTTCAACGTGGTTCAGGGCTATGGCGATGTCGGCGCGGCGCTCGCCTCGCACCCTGAGATCGCCAAGGTGTCGCTCACCGGCTCTGTGCCAACCGGCGCCAAGGTGCTGGCGGCAGCCGCCCCCACCATCAAGTCCGTGACCATGGAACTGGGCGGAAAATCGCCGATCCTCGTGTTTGACGATGCCGATCTCGAAAGCGCCATCGGCGGCGCGATGCTGGGCAATTTCTATTCGACCGGACAGATCTGTTCGAACGGAACACGCGTGTTTGTCCAGCGCGGTGCCTATGACCGCTTCCTCGAGCGGCTGAAAACCCGCACCGAGGCAATCCGCATCGGGGATCCGCTTGATCCCGACACGCACCTCGGACCAATGGTCTCGATGGCGCAACGCGACAAGGTGATGGGCTATATCGAGACCGGCAAACGTGAAGGCGCACGGCTCGTCACCGGTGGCGGCGTGCCTGTGCTGCAGGGTTTTGAAAACGGCGCCTATATCCAGCCGACGGTCTTTGCTGATGTCACCGACACCATGACGATTGCGCGGGAAGAAATCTTCGGCCCGGTGATGAGCGTGCTGGCGTTTGATGACGAGGACGAGGCGGTCACCCGCGCCAACGACATCCAGTTCGGATTGGCAGCAGGCGTCTTCACCGCGGACCTTACGCGTGCGCACCGGGTGATTGCTGAGCTTGATGCCGGCACCACCTGGATCAACACCTATAACCTCACACCGGTTGAAGCACCATTTGGCGGCGTCAAGCAATCGGGCATCGGGCGCGAGAATTCGCGCGCGGCAATCGAGCACTACACCCACCTCAAAAGCGTCTACGTGGCCACCGGGCCCGTCGACAGCCCCTACTGAGGCGCGTTGATGGCCTGGTCAGCACACGAGATCATCGAGATCGACACGAAGAGCAACGGCGATGCGCTTGAGCACATCAACCGAGCCAGTCTTCTTGCCGTTTTCTATATCGGACAAATACGGCTGGGAAATGCCGGCCGTTTTGGCAAGTTCGGTCATCGAGAGACCTCGGTATTTGCGGTAGGTTCGAACCCGGCTATCTGTTTCAGCAAGTTCGACGATCAGCGCATGGGGGAAGGTCTCTTCGCCCTCCCTGATGCGCGCCGTGATGGCGTTGGCTTCAAGTGTATCGATCATGTCCTCATAGTCATCTTCACTAACGAGAACGTAATTCTTGCCTTCGATCGTAAGCTTCTGAATCTCACCCATGTCATTTCATTCCTTGTAAATGCCGCCGCGCGGACCGGCACTGATCACCATGACGACGACACCCTGATCATCAATAATGACGCGATCCTGACCGACCCGGATGCGATGATAACCGCCGCCCTGCATCTTCTTTATGTCCACGCTCTCACCGCGAGCATAAGCCTCGATTCGGGACAGGATCGCCGCCTTGCGCTTTGGCTGCATGCGGTCGAGGCTTTTCTTTGCATCGCGGCTATATCTGATGGCCTTCATACCGGAAATATAGCCAATAGCTATACATCTATCAACACGGCTGCGAGAGCCCTCTTTTCAATTATCTCGCCCGCAGGGCAGGCAGCGTCCTGCTCACGCGGACAGAATTGAAAGGCCTTTGGCATTGGAGACCATCATGCAAGCAGATTTTGTTATCATCGGCGCAGGTTCGGCAGGCTCCGCGATGGCCGCGCGGCTGAGCGAGGATGGCAAGCATTCGGTGATTGTCATCGAGCATGGCGGGTCGGATTTCGGTCCTTTCATCCAGATGCCAGCCGCCCTCTCCTACCCGATGAACATGGGGATCTATGACTGGGGTTACACCACCGAGCCCGAAGCCAATCTGGGCAACCGGCGGCTCGCCGCGCCGCGCGGCAAAGTCATCGGCGGGTCGTCCTCGATCAACGGCATGGTGTTCGTGCGCGGCCATGCCGAGGACTTCAATCACTGGGCCGAGCAAGGCGCCAATGGCTGGTCGTTTGCCGATGTGCTGCCCTATTTCAAGCGCATGGAAACCTCGCATCAAGGCGGTGGCATCGGCGGCGAAGAGGGCTGGCGCGGCACCGACGGACCGCTGCATGTGCGGCGCGGACCTGCGGTCAATCCGCTGTTCAACGCCTTTATCGAAGCAGGCCGACAAGCCGGTTACGGGGTGACGCAGGACTACAATGGGTCGCGTCAGGAAGGCTTCGGCCTGATGGAGCAGACCATCCACAAGGGCCAGCGCTGGTCCACGGCGGAGGCCTATCTCAAGCCTGCGCTGAAGCGCAAAAACGTGAGTCTTGTCAGAGGCCTGGCGCGCCGGGTTGTCATCGAGAATCACCGCGCAACCGGTGTTGAACTCGAAGTTAACGGATCGATTCAGGTTGTTAAGGCGCAGCGTGAGGTGATCATCGCCGCCTCCGCGTTCAACTCGCCCAAGCTCTTGATGCTGTCGGGCATCGGACCGGGCGCGCATCTTGCCGAGCACGGCATCGATGTCATCGCCGACCGTCCCGGCGTCGGCGCCAATCTGCAGGACCATCTCGAGGTCTATATCCAGCAGGAGTGCATCCAGCCGATCACGCTTTACTCCAAGCTCAACCTCATCTCCAAGGCGATGATCGGGGCGCAGTGGCTGTTCCTCAGGCAAGGACTTGGGACCTCGAACCAGTTCGAGGCATGCGGCTTCATCCGCTCGGAAGCGGGTGTGCCCTACCCCGATATCCAGTTCCATTTCCTGCCCGGCGCGATCCGCTACGACGGCAAGGCCGCAGCCCCGATGCACGGCTTCCAGGCCCATGTCGGGCCGATGCGTTCGCCCTCACGCGGCGCGGTGACGCTCCGGTCTGCAGACGCCAAGGCGGCGCCTGTGATCCACTTCAATTACATGAGCCACGAGAAAGACTGGAGCGACTTCCGCAGGGCCGTGCGGATCACCCGAGAGGTGTTCGGGCAAGCTGCCTTCGATCCGTTCCGCGGCAAGGAGATCCAGCCGGGCAGCGACGTCCAGAGTGACGCCGAGCTCGATGGCTTCATCCGCGAGCACGCCGAAAGCGCCTATCATCCTTGCGGCACCTGCCGGATGGGAAGGGCCGATGATCTTCATGCGGTGGTCGATCCAGAGACCCGCGTCATCGGCGTCGAGGGATTGCGCGTTGCCGACTCCTCGATCTTCCCGCGCGTGACCAACGGCAACCTCAATGGCCCGTCGATCATGACCGGGGAAAAGGCAGCCGACCATATTCTCGGACGCACACCGCTGGCGCCCAGCAATCTGGAACCGTGGATGAACGCCGATTGGCGCGAGACCGACCGGTTGAAAAACGCCTAGCTTTTATCTTTGGATGAGATCTTGATCACGCCTGTCGGCGTGATCAACCGGCGGCCGCCTTATCAGGATGCTGGCCCCAGCAGACGAACCGGCCGCAATCGAAGTCGGAATTGTCGACGCCGTATTCGAGCGGCTTGCCGTCAAGACCGAGCGTGATGCCGCCCGCAGCGCGCAGCACTGCGTCGCCTGCTGCAATGTCCCACTGATGCAGGCAGACAAGCCGGGGATAGACATCGGCCTTGCCTTCGGCCACGAGGCAGAATTTCAGCGATGAGCCGATATGGGTTGTCTCATGCGCAGGCAACTTGTCGAGCCAGGCTTGCGTCTCGGGTTCGCGGTGGCTGAGACTGACGAGGGCGACCGGGGTCTTGGGAAGAGCACGGGTGCGGATTTCCTTCCGGTCGCGAATTTCGCCATCGGCGGTGACTTCCGCGACATAGGCCTTGCTGCCGGATCCGCTCCAGATGCGCCCCAGTGCTGGTGCATAAACAACACCAGCCACCGGCTTCAGATCGCGAATGAGCGCCACATTGACTGTGAACTCGTTGCGGCCGGCGATGAAATCACCGGTTCCGTCGAGCGCATCGACGAGGAAATAGGAGGCCCCGGTCGAGTTCGGGCATTTGCCGTCCTCCGCCATTTCCTCAGCGACCACGGGAACACCCGGAAACTGCTCGGTCAGATGCGCCAGAATGACGGCTTCAGCCGCACGATCGGCCTGGGTCACCGGCGTTGAATCCGATTTTATGGAGACCTTGGCACCACTGGCACGCGCGGCGAGGATTTCCCTGCCAGCAGCAATCGCCGCACGCTCGAAGGTATCGATCAGGTCCGGCAACGGCTGATGATCGGGATCGGCAAAGTCTGGGGCACCCATCGGCAATGGTCCAGCATCGGGTTACAGTTGACCTCTGGCGTCGCACGATTGGAACGCCCGGTCAATGTTCAGTGCAGCGCAACAATGGCAGTATTTGGACAGGTTTTTCTGTTGTACCCAGCCTAAGCGGAACAACAGACCTCAACGGCGGCAGCAAAAGGACTGTGATGCCTCGTTTTTGCGGGCGGGCGAGGCGAAAATCGCTGCCATAACCGGAGCCGCAATCATGTCCACGCAACAATCGCCCGCCGCTGCCGTCTCACGCGAGGCTTTCGGCCCTCAGTTCGCAGCCCAGCTCAAAGCCGAACTTGCGTCGATGCCGCTGCCGGGTCGGATTCTGCGAATCGCCAGCCTTGGTCGGGCGGTGTTCACCACGTCGCTCGGGCTGGAGGATCAGGTGCTGACATCGATCATCGCGGCAACCAAAGCTGACCTGCGGATCGTCACGCTCGATACAGGACGGCTGTTTGCAGAAACGGAAAAGCTGATGGGCGAGACCAAAGCACAGTACGGGCTGTCGATCGAGGTGTTCAAACCATGGAAGGACGAGGTCGACGGCTTTGTCGCGCTCTACGGCATGAACGGATTTTACGACAGCGTTGAGGCACGGCACGCCTGCTGCCATGCGCGCAAGCTGCAACCGCTGGGCCGGGCACTCGAAGACGCCGATATCTGGGTCACCGGGCTCCGCCGCGGTCAGTCGGGCAACCGGGCCAATTCGCCGCTGGCCGAGTGGGACGCAGACCGCAGCCTGCTCAAGATCAATCCGCTGGCCGATCAGACGCTGGAAGCGCTCCAGGCGCGCGCCAAGGCTGACGATGTGCCGATCAATCCGCTGCATGCCAAGGGCTTTCCATCGATTGGCTGCGAGCCCTGCACCCGCGCCATCAAGCCTGGCGAGCCCGAGCGCGCAGGACGCTGGTGGTGGGAGCAGGATGAACGCCGCGAATGCGGCCTGCATCTGTCGGCTTCCGTTTCCGGCTCCCGCGCCCAGGGCCAACCAAAAGTCACGACACCGGCATCCCAAGGGCCGGTCTCTTAAGATATCGCAAGGACACACACATGAAGGTCATTGAACACGGGCGCGGCAAGCCGCCGCTCGATCCACACCTCAAAGCGCTCGAGAACGAGGCGATCCACATATTCCGTGAAGTGGCTGCAGAATTTGAACGCCCGGTGATGCTCTATTCGATCGGCAAGGATTCGTCAGTTCTGCTGCATCTGGCACTGAAAGCGTTTCATCCCGGCAAGCTGCCATTTCCGCTGGTGCATATCGACACCGGCTGGAAGTTCCCGGAGATGATCGCCTTCCGCGATGCGGTGGTTGCCAAACACGGTCTGGAGCTGATCGCCCACACCAACCCGGAGGGGCTTCGTGATAATGTCACGCCGTTCAGCCACGGCTCGTCGCGCTACACCGACATCATGAAGACGCAGGCGCTGAAGCAGGCGCTCGACATGGGTCGCTATGATGTAGCTTTCGGCGGCGCACGCCGTGACGAGGAAGCTTCGCGCGCCAAGGAGCGGATCTATTCGTTCCGCACGCCTGATCACGCCTGGGACCCGCGCAACCAGCGTCCGGAACTCTGGTCGATCTACAATGGCATGATCCATCCGGGTGAGAGCGTTCGCGCGTTTCCGCTGTCGAACTGGACCGAGGTCGACATCTGGCGCTACATCCAGGCCGAACAGATCGAGCTGGTGCCGCTTTATTTCGCCGAACGTCGCAAGGTTGTCGAACGCGACGGCATGCTGATCCTCGCAGAAGACAAGCGGATGCAACTTCTGCCAGACGAGCAGGTGCGCGAGGAGCTGGTGCGGTTCCGCACATTGGGCTGCTTCCCGCTGACCGGCGCGGTCCGCTCGCAAGCCACCACGCTGGATGAAGTGATCGCTGAACTCGAGATCGCCACGGTGTCCGAACGTCAGGGCCGGGCGATCGACCGTGACCAGTCCGGATCAATGGAAAAGAAGAAACGCGAAGGCTATTTCTGATGAGTTCTCAATCACTTTCGCAGACCGCTGAACAGATTGATTCCGGCGATGACGCAACCGGTGCCGGGTCCCATGTCGAGGCACATCCGGAGACGGTGGCGCGGCAGGCTCGGCCGCTCAGGTTCATCACCTGCGGCTCGGTGGATGACGGCAAGTCGACGCTGATCGGCCGGCTGCTGTGGGACACCAAGGCGGTCAAGGAAGATCAGGCTGCGACGCTGAGGCGCGATTCCACCGGCAAACAGAACGAGCTCGGCCTGCCCGATTTCGCGATGCTGCTCGACGGTCTGCAGGCCGAGCGCGAACAGGGCATCACCATCGATGTCGCCTACCGCTATTTCGCCACCGACCGGCGCTCGTTCATCGTCGCCGACACGCCCGGTCATGTGCAGTACACCCGCAATATGGCGACCGGCGCCTCGACCGCCGATCTCGCCGTGCTGCTGGTTGACGCCCGCGCAGGCATTCTCGAACAGACCCGGCGGCATGCAACGATTGCGGCGCTGATGGGCATCCGGCAGTTCGTGCTGGCGGTCAACAAGATCGATCTCAACAACTACGACGAGGCCGGTTTCCGGGCCATTGCCCGCGACTTCAGGGAAATCGCGCTGTCGCTCGGCGTGCGCCAGGTCACAGCCATTCCGGTCTCTGCGCTCAAGGGCGAGAATATCGTGCTGCGTGGCGATGATGTGATGCCGTGGTATTCCGGACCCACGCTGGTCGACGCTCTGGAGAAAGCCACCCAGCGCACCGGCCAGACAACAGGCTTCCGACTGCCAGTGCAGCGGGTCTCGCGCCCCGGCGAAGGCTTCCGTGGCTATCAGGGCACCGTTGCCGGCGGCTCGATCAAGCCTGGCGACAGTGTCGTGGTGCTGCCTTCAGGCGTCGAAGCCAACGTCAAGGCCATCGTCACCTACGATCTGGTACGAAACGCGGCCGTCCACGGCGACGCGATCACGCTGGTGCTCGACCGTCCGGTGGATGTGGCGCGCGGCGACATGATTACGGCGATCGACCAGCGACCGCAGACAGGTCGTGCCTTCACTGCGCGAATGGTGGCGCTTTCGCCCGACGGCATTGTTCCCGGCAAGCGTTACTGGCTGAAGGCCGGTGCCCGCCGCCAGCGGGTGATGGTGCGCCCGACCTCGGCGCTGGATCTTTCGACCGGCAACTGGGACGACGCCACTTTCCTGGCCGTCAACGGCATAGGCGTGGTGGACCTCGATTTCGAGGACACCGCGATCTTTGATGCCTACGAGACCAACCGCGACACCGGCGCTTTCATCCTGATCGATCCGGAAACGCTGAACACGGTTGCAGGCGGCATGATCGACGGCAAGCGCTCGAAGTCAGGCCGGTTTGATGCCCTGCCTGATGCCGACCGCGCGACAGTGACGTTGCCGGCGCGGCTGCTCGAAGCATTCCTCAAGACCGAATTTGCGCGCTCACATGCAGGCGAGATCCGGGTGACGGGGCCCGAAGAGGCCGAAGGCGAATAAGTCGAGCCCGGTCGAGGTCAGCTTTTCGGGCCTCGACCGGGACGGCCCTTCCGTTGCTGCGTCAGGGCGAGGCCTGACTTCAGCGCATCCAGGAAGAACCGTATCTTTGGCAATGCGCCTCGGGAAGCTGCCGTGAGCGCTGTTATCTCCTGTTCCCGGGTTCGCCAGTCTGCCAGCAGTTCTCGCCAGCCTTCAGGGGCCACGAAGTCGGGCAGGAAGGCAAGTCCGCCAGTCCGGGCAGCGGCGGCAATGACCGGCTGCACGTCGTTGGCCATCATCCGGCGCGGGATGTTCACGGTTGCGACTTCCCCGCCTCTGGTAAAGGTGACTTCGCCCGCCTCGAGTGAACGACCGATGCCGAACATTGCAAGTGTTGTCAGATCGGCCGGGCACGTAGGCTCTGACCCGGACCAATCGGGTGACGCGTAAACCCGCGTTCGCGTCGAGCCGAGGCTCGTGACGCTCAGAGCCGGGTGTGGCGACTGCCCCACCCGGATGGCGACGTCTACGTCGTCTTCCAGCGGGTCGACCAAGCGGGTGGTCCATTCGAGGCAGATGTTCACCTTAGGGTGCTCGATCAGGAAATCTGCGAGAATTCCGCTGATGAAAGCCTGGCCAAGAATGACCGGCGCAGAGACTTTCAGACGTCCGGCTGGCTCACGCGCCATCTCGGCTGCGGCATTGAGCGCTGCGTCCGCCTGCTCAAGCATCAGTTGCGCGTGGTCATAAACGCGTCGCCCGACCTCTGTCAGCGCGATCCGGCGCGTCGTTCTGATCAGAAGCGGCAGCCCGAACCGCGCCTCGAGCTGCGCAATGCGTCGACTGATCGTCGCCTGTGGCGTGCCTGTCCGGCGTGCGGCGGCGGTAAAACCACCCGCCTCAACCACCCGGGCAAACAGCGCCAGATCATCCAGACCAAGATCGATCAATTCATCCATGGATTAAATATATCCATTTCGATGATCTAATCAATTCTGCTGCAAGCCTTAGATTTTTCCCCGTATGGAAGTCGAGGCAAGCGAAATTGAGCGGAACGGACAGCAGCAGAAGTGCCGGAGAAGCACCCGGCCGTGTGGGAGAAGGCCTCATCGCCGCACATCCAGATGCCGATGCGGGGCAGCGTCGCCGGCACGCGCACGCGGCCGAAGGCCGATACGTTCCGAGCCGGGGCCGCGGGCCAGACAGCTCTCTGATTTCCCTTCAGAAACTCAGCGCCGCAGGGGCCATCCTGCTGCCTCAACACAGCAAGAAGGACCAATCATGACCGACCTCCTCCCCGGCCAGGCGGAAGCCATCGCTGAAGTCAACGATTTGCGCGTGCGTATCACCCAAGGCGACCCTGACACTCTCGATCTGATCCTGGGCAAGGCTCACACGCATTATGCATGGACCGACAGGAAGGTGGAGGAAGCCACGCTGCGTGCCGCGTTCGATCTTGCCCGCATCGGGCCGACCTCGATGAACTGCCAGCCAATGCGCGTGGTCTGGGTGCGCTCACCAGAGGCAAAGACACGCCTGCTCCCGCATCTGATGGAGGGCAATCGCGACAAGACCGAGAAGGCGCCGGTGACAGCGATCATTGCGCATGACACGGCTTTTCACACGCAATTCGCAAAGATCTTTCCGATCAATCCAGGTGCTGCCGGGTTCTTTGCCGGCGATGTGGCGCTGGCGGAGGCGACCGCATTCCGCAATGCTACACTTCAGGCAGCCTATCTGATCATCGCACTCAGGGCGCACGGTCTCGACGTGGGCGCTATGTCCGGCTTCGATAATGCCGGAGTGGATGCTGAATTCTTCCACGGCGACACCTTCAAATCGAACTTCCTGATCAATGTCGGCTATGGCGACGCGAACGCAGTCTTCCCGCGCCTGCCACGGTTCGCCTTCGATGAGGTGTCGGAGATCCTGTGACGATTGAGACCCAAGATCTGAACCAGACATGAGCAGGACCCATGACCCATGGTTTTCAAGCCGTTGCCGTCTGCCTCGTACTGTTTGCATCGGCCTTTGCGGCAAAGTCTGGCCCGGTCACCGACACCGGCATTATCGAGGCCACCCCATGACGAGTGCGGAGAGCAGCAGTGGATCCAGTCCTGGGGGCGGTCCGGGCGCATTGGCCTCGGCAACCCTTCTCGGGGCTGCGACCATGACCATCATGGCAGGCGCGACAATTGCCCCGTCATTGCCCGCGATGGCAGAACATTTCGGCGCGGGGACCGAACTTCGCGTGCGGCTGCTCGTGACAATCACCGCGCTAGCGATTGCGATCGCCGCCCCGGTTGCGGGCTTTCTTGGCGACCGGGTTGGGCGGGTGCCGGTTCTGTTTGTCTCCGTCGCGCTTTACGTGGCGGCCGGCGGCGCGGGTCTGGTACTCAGTGACTTGCTTGCACTTCAGATCTCGCGCGTGGTTCTCGGATTTGCGGTCGCCGGCGTGATGACGTCGGTCAGCGCCCTGATCGGCGATCTTTACGAAGGTCCGGCCCGCGACCGGATGCTGGGATTTCAAGGTGCGGCAATGGGTTTTGGCGGCGTGGTCTTTCTGGGCCTCGGTGGGCTTCTGGCAGGCATAAGTTGGCGTGGTCCTTTTGCCATCTATCTGCTGCCGCTGGTGCTGTTGGCGCTCATCCCACTGGCGCTCGGCAGAGCAAGATCCGGCAGCAGCGAACCGGACAGTGCGGCTGGAAACGCATCCCCTCTCCCTATTGGAACTCTCGCCCTGATATGCACTGCCGCCTTCATCGGCATGATCGGCTTTTATGCGGTGCCCGTGCAATTGCCGTTTCTGCTGACCGAGCGCGGCAATAGCGCTCCCGCCTTCAGTGGCGCGATGATGGCCGGGATGACACTGGTCTCGGCCGTGACGGGCCTCGCCTATGGATGGGTCGCCAGAATGGTGCCGCTGCGCGGCCTTGCCGTGATGGCCTTCGCATCAATCGCCATCGGGCTTGGCCTGATCTGGCTTGGTAGCGGCACGACCTATCCCGGCCTCGCTGGCTTGGGCTTTGGCATGGGTCTGCTGATGCCGACATTGTCGCGCTGGCTTCTCTCCGTCACCCCGCCGATGGCGCGTGGCCGGGTGATGGGGGCGCTGACAACCGCGATCTTTGCCGGCCAGTTCGCTTCACCCCTTATCCTTGCGCCAGTGATCGCCAACTCCGGGCTTGCCTCCGGGTTTCTGGCAGCCTCAGTGCTCGCGCTCTTCGTCGCGATCCTGCTCGCCGCAACACGCCCCGCCACCACCACCACAGGGAGACCTGCAACATGAACCGATACATTCTCGCTACCCTTATCGCCGCACTGCCGGTGACGGCCTTTGCCCAGGACGCCGAGACGCGTATTCCCACCAATGGGATCGAGCTCAACGTCAAGGCATGGGGCGATCCTGAGAACACCGCCGTGGTGCTGATGCACGGCTGGATGGGCACCTCGCATACCTGGCGCAAGCTGGCACCGTTGCTGGCGGGCAACCGGTTTGTGATCGTGCCTGACATGCGCGGACATGGCGCATCGGACAAGCCGGAGGCGGGCTATGACGCAGTTGGACTGGCCGCAGACATCAAGGGACTTCTGAACCACTACGGCAAGAGCGAGGCCCATGTGGTGGGCCACGATATGGGCGCACTGGTGTCGCTGGCCTTCGCCGGGACCTATCCCGAAACGGCGCTCAGCATGACCTATCTGGACGAGCCACTGGTTGGCTACAATCTCGACCAGTTCACGGTCTACCGAGAGGAAACCTATGGCGGCTACTGGCACTTCGGTTTCAACAGTGCGCCCGGGCTTGCGGAAATCCTCGTTGACGGCAAGGAGCAGGCTTTCGTCGACTGGTTCGTGCCGCTGATGCATGCCCCGAACCCTGACGCTGTAACCGCAGCGGATCGCGCGAAATATGCCGAAGGCCTAAAGACAGAAAACGGAATCGCCGGATCGATAGGCTGGTACCGCGCGACCTTCGAAACGGCCCGGCAATTGCGCGCGCTTGGCGACGCAGGCATCGACGTGCCGATCATGGCCTGGGGCGGTGAATATGGCGTTCCAGTCACCCATGCCCAGTTCGAAGCGATCTCAACGGATGTACGCGGCGGCACGATCCCGGGCACGGGACACCTTCTCCCCGAAGAGGCACCTGACTTCCTCGCGACCGAACTCAATGCATTCTTTGATGAAACCGAAGCTCAATGAAGGAGAGACCATGCACACGATCAATACGCTTACCATCGAGAATTCCGTGCTCTGCCTGATCGACCATCAGCCATGGGTGGCGTTTCCTATCAACTCGATCACGCCGGAGCATCTGACCAACAATGTGCTGGGGCTGGCAAAGACCGCCAAGACCCTCGACGTGCCGACCATCCTGACGACGATCAACGGAAGGTCGGGGCCGCTGATGGATCCGCTGTTCCAGGGACTGACAGCGCTTTGGCCCGATGTCGAACCGATCGACCGTCACAATACCAATGCCTGGTCAGATCCCGCTTTTGTTGAAGCCGTCAAGGCAACGGGCCGCAAGAAGCTGGTCATGGCGGGACTCTGGACCGAAGTCTGTCTGGCCCAGACCGCGATTTCGGCGATGCAGGCCGGCTACGAGGTGTTCTTCGTCGCCGATGCGTCTGGCGGGCTTACGCCAGAATCGCATGAACGCGCGTGCCAGCGGATGATCCAGGCGGGTGCGGTGCCGATGAGCTGGTTCGCCGTAGCCGCCGAATGGACGCCAGACAACACGGCGGCCGAATACCCGCGGATGTATCCGATCGCTCTTGCCCATGGCGGCGGGCTGCAATGGGCGGTGGAATATACACTTGCCAACATTCCGCAGCAGGGAAGCTGAATTCAGTATCAGACCAGAAGGGCCGCATGCCTCTACCAGGAAGCATGCGGCCCGGCCTGCCTGTGTCCCCCGTCCATTCAGCTGAAAGGTTCGCCAAGACTTTTCTGGCGGCAGAGCGAGGCCACAGCTGCTGGTTGGTGTTTGGGACAGGTCCAACTCCTGAAGCGGCCAAATCCTTCTATCGGGTCTTGACTGATTGCAAACCACAGAGGTACGTACCTCATGGTGAGCTGAAATTGATCGTCTTCGGCGCACACATGTCTGACCGATCCATGGTGGTGGAGCGGAGCAGACCCAAGGGGCAGCTTCGGGAGGGCAATGCCATGAAGGACTTCACCGTCAATCCGGATTTCGTCATCAGGGACGAAGCCTCTCTTCGAAGTCTGTTTCAGGCGACGCACCCACTGGCTGCCCAGAAGTGTCAGAATTCACTCGACATCCACGCACAGAACTTTATCAGGCGGTCACCGTTCCTCTGCATCGGCACGCAGAACCTGGATGGAAGGGCCGATGTCAGTCCTCGCGGTGACCCGGTCGGCTTTGTCGAAATTCTCGATCAGCGCACCTTGGCGATACCGGACCGGCCCGGAAACAACCGTCTCGACAGTCTGGTCAACATTCTCGCCAACCCCAGCGTCGGGCTGCTGTTTGTCATACCCGGTTTTGACGACACATTGCGTGTGAACGGACAGGCCAGCCTGGTCACCGACCCAGAGCTTCTCAAGAGCATGCGCGTCAACGAGCGCACCCCGAAAATCGCAATCGTGATCAAGGTGACAGAGGTCTTCCTGCATTGCGCCAAGGCATTCCGGCGCTCTCACCTGTGGGATCCGGATCACTTTCAGGATCGCGCCGAGATGCCGTCCCTGATGAACATGATCCTGGACCAGACAACGGGCGCTCCGAGCGACGGCGACGAGATGCGTAAATTGGATGCTGGCCTCGAAGACGAGTACAAGACCACAATGTACTGAATTAGGCATTGAGTTTGGAGAGAACCCGGCAGGCTCGGCGTTCTCGCTGTCGGCACGATGAGCGTCAAACGATGGATTTTGCATTTGCCGCAGCGCAGCAAGGATTCCTTAGAAACTTCGTGTTCAAATTGATTAAAGCCTTAATCAAATTTGAACCTGGACGCTCTCCCCATGGAACATTACGACTTTATCGTCATTGGCAGCGGCCCGGCCGGGCGGCGGGCGGCTATTCAGGCTGCGAAATTTGGCAAGAAGGTTCTGGTGGTGGAGCGAGGCCACCGTGTTGGTGGGGTTTCGGTTCATACCGGAACCATTCCGTCGAAAACCCTGCGCGAGACAGCGCTCAATCTCTCAGGATGGCGCGAGCGCGGGTTTTACGGCCGGTCTTACCGGGTGAAGCAGGACCTGACGGCGGGGGATCTGCGCGCGCGGCTCGACATCACGCTCAACCACGAGATCGAGGTGCTCGAGCACCAGTTCGCCCGCAACCAGGTCACCACCTTGCGCGGCGATGCGCGGTTCAAGAACCAGACCACCATCGAGGTCGATGGCGAACAGGGTGAGACGTTCGAATTCTCCGCAGAGTCCATACTGCTGGCTGTCGGAACGGTTCCGTTCCGGCCGGGTTACGTGCCGTTTGACGGCAAGAACATCTTTGACAGCGACGAGATACTGAACCTTGACCACCTGCCCCGGTCCATTGCGGTCATCGGCGCCGGCGTCATCGGCATCGAGTATGCCACGATCTTCAGCTCGCTTGATGTGCATGTGACGCTGGTCGAGCCGCGCGATACGATGCTGGACTTCATCGACCGGGAGCTGATCGACGATTTCACCCATCAGCTCAAGGACCGCGGCATGGTTCTGCGCTTTGGCCGAAAGGCCGAGAAGATCAGCAAGCTGGAAGACGGCATGTGCGAAATCCAGATGGAGGGCGGCAGAAACATCCGCTCGGAAATGGTGTTGTTCGCCGCCGGCAGAATGGGCGCAACCACTGAGCTCAACCTAGAGGCATGCGGTCTCGAAAGCGACAGCCGCGGCCGGATCAAGGTGGATCCGAAAACATTCAAGACCGACGTGCCCAGCATCTATGCCGCAGGCGACGTGATCGGGTTTCCGAGCCTTGCCTCGACATCGATGGAACAGGGCCGGATTGCTGCCTGCCACGCGCTCGGACGGCCTGCCCACGAGCCACCGAAGTTCTTCCCCTACGGGATCTACTCGGTGCCCGAAATGTCGACAATCGGCATGACGGAAGAGGAAGTGATCGAGCGCGGAATTTCCTATGAATGCGGCATTGCCCGTTTCAGGGAAACATCGCGCGGTCACATCATGGGGCTCGATACGGGGATGCTGAAACTGATCTTCTCGCTCAAGACCCGCAGGCTTCTGGGCTGTCATATCGTTGGTGAGGGCGCGACGGAACTCATCCACATCGGCCAGGCCGTGCTCAACCTCAAGGGCACGCTTGAGTACTTCGTCGAGAACGCCTTCAACTATCCGACCCTTGCCGAAGCCTACAAGATCGCAGCGCTTGACGCCTGGAACCGGATGCCGGTGCCAGACACCCAGGGATTGATCTCAGCCTGAGCTTTCAGGCGCATCCCGAACATATACCGCGCAACTCTACCACGGCCTTCCTGACGGTGAAGCCATCAGTGACTGCAAGCGCGCGCAGACGCGTTTCGAGCCCCTCGTCGGAGATCTCGGTGACCTTGCCGCAGGTCTCGCAGATGGCAAAGGCGATGGTTTCGTGGCTGTCGCAGCCGGGATGGCGGCAGGCGACGAAGGCGTTGAGGCTTTCAAGCCGGTGGACCATGCCAGTCTCGACCAGCTTGTCGAGTGCGCGGTAGACCTGCAGCGGTGCGCGGAAACCATCGTCGCGCAACTGGTCGAGAATGGTGTAGGCCGACAACGGGCCATCAGCGCGCGAGAGTGCGCCAAACACCAGCGACTGGTTCTTGGTGAGATCGGACGGTGCACGTCCGTGTTCATGACTGTGTGCAACTTCGTTCATGAGGTGGATCCTTCCGATTTGGGTGGATGAGTGCGGCCGCGCGCAAGCCGCGCGATCAGTCCGCCGATTGGAGACATGGCAACCAGGAACAGGGCAAGGGCCGCGACCACGATGCTCGGGCCGGAGGGCGTATCCCATCTCAGCGACCCTTCGAGGCCGAGCACAATGGCCGCCATGCCGGCAAGCGAGGCGAAGATCGCCATCTGCTCGGGGCCAGAAGCAAAGCGCCGGGCTGTGGCTGCGGGAATGATCAACATGGCGGTGATCAGCAGCACGCCGACGATCTTGATCGACATGGCGATGACGGTCGCCATCAGGATCATGAAGACGAGATTTGCGCGGTCGGGATGCATGCCTTCGGCTTCCGCCAGTTCGGCGCTGACGGTGGCGGCAAACAGCGGTCGCCAGATCAGGGCCAGGACCACCAGCACGATAATGCCGCCGCCCCAGATGACCGCGATGTCCGTCGTGGAGACGGCGAGGATGTCACCGAAGAGCAGGCCCATCAGATCCATGCGGACCCATGTCATGAAGGCGAGCGCGACAAGCCCCAGGGCAAGGGCTGAATGCGACAGCAGACCGAGCAGCGCGTCAGACGAAAGCGTGGCGCGCTTCTGCAGCAACAGCAGCGCCAGCGAGATCAGCACCGAAACGGCAAAAACCGCAAGCGTGATGTTGACCTCGAAGAGGAAGGCGAGAGCGACGCCAAGCAGCGAGGCGTGCGACAGCGTATCGCCGAAATAGGCAAGCCTGCGCCAGACGATGAAACAGCCGAGCGGACCTGCGACCAAGGCAACGCCGAGGCCTGCGAGCACGGCACGGGTGAAGAAATCATCCAGCATTACGTCCCTCCCCTTTACCAACAGCGGATCCGGCGCTGCCGCTTGGCGAATGATGGTGGTTATGGTCGTGTCCGTGGTCATGATGGTCGTGACCGGCATGGTCGTCATCATGATCATGATGGCCATCGTCGGGATGGCAGCTCGCCGTCACCGAACCGTCAGCGTGGCGGACTGTGCCATCGGGCAGATGGGTGTGATCATGATTGTGCTCATAGACTGCGAGTGCCGCATCAACCCGGCCGCCAAACATCCGGCGGTATTCGTCGCTTGCGGCCACGGCGACGGGTGTGCCCTGGCAGCAGACGTGGCCGTTGAGGCAGATCACACGGTCGGTGGCGGCCATGACGACATGCAGATCATGCGAGATCAGCAGAACGCCACAGCCGATGTCGTCGCGGATCTTCTTGATAAGATCATAAAGGGCAATTTCGCCGCTATAGTCGACGCCCTGTACCGGCTCATCCAGCACCAGGAGATCGGGCTTGCGGGCGATGGCGCGGGCCAGCATGGCGCGCTGGAATTCGCCGCCAGAGAGATTGCGCACTTCCGACGCCAGCAGATGCGAAATTCCGGTGGCCTTGAGCGCCTGTTCAGCGGCTCCAGACGAGACGCCACCGGTCAGGCGCATGAAGCGCTTCACGGTCAAGGGCAGCGTCCAGTCGACAGAGAGTTTCTGTGGCACATAGCCAACGCGAAGGCCGGGCATGCGATCGGCAGAACCTTCGTCGGGCTTGATCACCCCGAGCGCAATCTTTGCGGTGGTCGACTTGCCCGAGCCATTGGGCCCGATCAAGGTCACGATCTCGCCCTTGCGGATGGTCAGATCAACCCCGCGCACCAGCCAGCGCCCGGCGCGTTCGACGCCGGCTCGCTCAAGCGAAATCAGGGGCGGTTGTGGCTGCAGCATGCCTGTTCCTCAGAAAAACGACTTTCCTATCTTGCCTGATGATATGACACACGTTATACCGTTACACAACAACGTAACTATATAACATTATGGAGTTCTCATGACGTCGCTTCGCTCCCTTGCCGCAAGTGCAGTACTTTCGCTTGCGCTGCTGCCACTCTGGTCAGCGCAGAGTTTTGCCTCGCCGCGCGTGGTCGCCTCGATCAAGCCGGTTCACGCGCTGGTCGCCTCGGTGATGGAAGGCGTGGGCACGCCAGACCTGATTGTCGGAGGCGCCGCCTCGCCGCATGCCTATGCGCTCAAACCCAGTCAGGCAAAGGCGCTGGAAAATGCCGACATGATCTTCTGGGTCGGGCATGAGCTCGAGAGCTTTCTTGAAAAGCCGATCGAGACGATCGGGTCCGGCGCCCGCGCAGTGGAACTGATGGATGTGGACGGTCTCAACCAGCTGCCATTCCGTCAGGGCGGCCCGTTCGAGGTGCATTCCCATGCCGATCATGCGGATGGCGATGATGCGCACAAGGGCGAGGACCACGCCGAAGCCGGCGGCGAAGACCATGACCATGACCATGATCATAATCATGATCATGATCACCATGAAGGCGGCTTCGACGCCCATCTCTGGCTTGATCCGGAAAACGCCAAGGTTTTCGTCAGCGCAATCGGCGAGGCGCTGTCGGAAAAAGACCCTGCAAATGCCGCCACCTATGCCGCCAATGTCGCCCGGACGAACCAGAAGCTCGACGCGCTGATCGAAGAGGTCAACGCTACCCTAGCCCCGGTGCATGGCAAGCAGTTCATCGTCTTTCATGATGCCTACCAGTATTTCGAAAAGCGCTTTGACATGGAGGCCGCCGGCTCGATCACGGTCAACCCGGAGGTGCGTCCGAGCGCGGAACGGGTTTCGGCAATTCAGGACAAGGTGCGCGAGCTCAATGCCGTCTGCGCATTCTCTGAACCACAGTTCGACAGCCAGTTGATCGACGTCGCCATTGAAGGCACTGAAGCCCGCACCGCCGTTCTCGATCCCCTCGGGGCGACGATTGACGATGGGCCGGAGCTCTATTTCCAACTGATCCGCAACCTTGCCACTTCAATGCACGACTGCCTGCAGGATCGCTGAAACTGATCTCCTGCCACGTCAATCAAGGATAGAGCTTGCGGAACCATTGTGGATTTCGCAAGTTCCCTTGAACAGGTCCCTGCGCAGGTTGGCGGGACTGGCCATATCGGGTATCCGGCAGCCTTGACGGGCCGGACAAGCCCGGGGTCTGATCAGGCGTAGACAGGAAATTGACACTATGAGCGGATTGCTAGCCCTTCTCGATGACGTCGCAGCATTGACCAAGCTGGCAGCAGCGCAACTCGACGACATCTCGGCGCAGGCAGCCAAGGTCGGCGTCAAGACAGCCGGGGTGCTGATTGACGATACCGCGGTCACACCGAAATATGTGCAAGGCCTGCCAGCTGCGCGCGAATTGCCGATTGTCTGGAAAATCGCGCGCGGATCGCTGTTCAACAAGCTCGTCATCCTGCTGCCGATCGCGATGCTGCTTAACGTGTTTGCGCCGTGGCTGCTGTCACCCTTGCTGATGTTTGGTGGCGCTTATCTGTGTTTTGAAGGCGCCGAGAAGATCTGGCACATATTCCACCCCGAACCTGTCCCGGTAGATACCGACAAGCCGATCGATCATGCGCATCTCGAACAGCAACGGGTCAGCGGCGCAATCAAGACTGACTTCATCCTCTCGGCTGAGATCATGACCATCGCGCTCTCATCAATTGAGGCCGACTCGATCTGGATGGAAGGCATGGTGCTGGCGCTGGTGGCCGTCGGTATCACGATAGCGGTCTATGGCAGTGTAGCGGTGCTGGTGAAGGCCGATGATGTCGGCTTGAAAATGGCACAGGGCGCCTATTTTGAGGCAACACGCAGCCTCGGCCGAGCCATCGTGCGCGGCATGCCAGCCTTCATGGAAACTGTCGCCAGCATCGGCACCGCTGCGATGCTGTGGGTTGGCGGATCCATCATCATTCACGGTCTCGAGACCTTCGACATCAACGCGCTCGGTCATTTTGTCCAGGACATGTCTGCCAAGGTTCGCGATGCGGTATCCATTGCGCCGGGTTTCCTCGGCTGGGCAACGGAAGCAGCGATAAGCGGGGTCTTCGGCTTGGCGGTGGGGCTGGTTCTGCTGGCGATCATGGGGCTTGGGTCACGCGTGTTTAAGCGCGGCTGACCGGCACGAAAATCTGCTCCGCGACAGTCGCCAACCTTAACAGTTGGCTCATTACTATGACGTGCCGGCCATTGAAGCGGAACTTCCAAGCAGCCATCTGCGTTGTACCGATAAGTTGCCTGATCACGAAGCTGCATTCCTCCTAAAAGGCGTTCCGGCATTCAGGCCCTGACCTCCCAATCACATGAGGCGCGTCGCTGCCCCGCCTTCCAACGGCAAGTCACTTCGCGTCGATTGCAGATCGCACAGGATACCCATCATGAAAGCCGCAATTATCAAAGATTATGCCACTGACGTCGTCATTGGCGATGTCGATACGCCGAAACTCAATGCTGATTCCGTGCTGGTAGAAGTGCATGCAGCGAGCCTCAATCCGATCGACAACATTGTTCGCGCAGGTTACCTCAAAGACATGATCCCAGTCTCGTTCCCGTTTGTGATGGGCTATGACGTTTCGGGCATCGTCACTGAAACCGGCGCCGACGTGACAAAGGTCAAGGTCGGTGATGCTGTTCATGCCCGTCCAAACCAGGACGATGCCGGATCGCTGGCCGAGTTTGCCCGGATCAAGGAAAACGAACTGGCGCTCAAACCTGAAAGCATCAGCCATGCAGAGGCTGCCTCAATCCCGCTGGCCGGACTGACCGCCTGGCAGGCTTTGGTCGACAAGGCAGACCTCAAGGCCGGCCAGAAAGTCCTGATCCATGCCGGGTCGGGCGGTGTTGGGACGCTGGCGATCCAGATTGCCAAGCATATCGGCGCCCATGTCGCCACAACCACAAGCGCCAGGAATGCTGATCTGGTGCGCTCACTCGGTGCCGACGAGGTGATCGACTACAAGACCGAGAGATTTGAGAATATTGTCTCGGACTACGATGTGGTGTTCGACATGATGGGCGACGACATCATGGCCCGCTCCTTTGGCGTTCTCAAGAAGGGCGGCATTCTGGTTTCGATCAAGGGACAGGACACCGACAACCTAGCCGAAAAGCACGGTGTCCGATTTGAGTGGTTCCTCATGTCGCCCAGCGGCGAACAGCTGTCCCAACTCGATGCCTTGATCGACAAGGGCGTCGTCAAGCCGGTGATCGACAGCAGCTACAAGCTCGCTGACATTTCGGCAGCCTATGACAAGCTGGCCGACGGACATGCGGTCGGCAAGATCGTCGTCGCCGTCAAGTAACTCACCTGAAATCTATCGCCTTCGTGGCCTGCGGGCCCTTGTGTCAAAACTGGACACTTGGGCCTTTTTGGTTCATTCGCCCGGTGAAAGCTCCGCTTGCCGGACCTTTCGCCTGTCCAGCTCGTCCGCTTCACGCAGTTCCGCGTCGAGCCGTCGCTCCTCTTGTGCGGACGGTGTGGCAAACCTGGCCAGCAGCAGGTAGGCCACCGGGGTCAGGAACAGCGTCGCGATCATGGCCAGACCGAGACCGCCGACGATGACCCAGCCGAGCGCGATGCGTGCTTCAGCCCCTGCCCCGAACGCCAGCAGCAATGGCACGGAACCGAGCACGGTCGAGATCATGGTCATCATCACAGGCCTGAGCCGGATGTTGGAGGCCTCCTCGATCGCAGAACGGATGTCCATGCCACGATTGCGCAGCTGGTTGGCGAACTCGACAATCAGAATGCCGTTCTTGGCCATGACGCCGACCAGCAGCACAAGCCCGATCTGGCTGTAGACATTGAGCGAGCCGCCGGTCATGGCCATCGCGAAGATGGCGCACGCGAGCCCCAGCGGCACCGTCGAGATGATGATGAAAGCACTGACGAAGCTTTCGAACTGAGCCGCCAGCACCAGCAGCACGACGATGATGGCAATGCCGAAGGTAATCAGCATGTCATTTGAGGACTGATCCAGCGTTGCCGCCTCGGCGAGCGGGATGATACGCACGCCTGCAGGCATCAGCGGTTCGGCAATTGTGACGGCTTCGGACCAGGCGTTGCCGAGAGCAAAAGAAGGTGACAGCCCGGCCGTGATCGAGACCGACCGCATCTGGCTTTCGCGCCTGAGATCTGGAGCAACAGCCTTTTCGGTCAGCGTCGCGATTGTCGACATCGGCACGATGCGGCCATCGCCTGCCTTGAGATAGATCGATTCGAGATCAGTCGGATCGTTGATCGGGTTGTTGGTAGACATCAGCTTGACCGGATACGAGCGGTCTTCGATGAACACCTGAGCCACTTCGCGGCCGTCGAGCAGGGCCTGCAGGGCTTCTGCCAGACCGTCGATATTGACACCGAGATCAGAGGCGCGGGCGCGATCGATCTGAACCGAAATCTGCGGCTGGGTGGTCTCGTACGATAGCCGGATCTGGTTGAAACGGGGATCCTGTTCCAGCTTGGTGACCATCTGCTGGCCAACATCGCCCAATTCATCATAGCTGTTGCCGACAAAGGCAAATTGCAAGCCGTTGCCTGCGCCGCGAATGCCCAAGCTGTTGGGCTGAATGGCGAAAGCACGCAAGCCCGGAACTGTTGCCACCGCGCGATTGAGCTCGGCGACAATATCGGCCTGAGAGCGCACCCGCTCACCCCAGGGAGCAAGGGTCAACACCATGAAGCCGTTGTTTGCTGAGCCACCGGTTCCGGCGATGGCAAAGATGTTGCGCACCTCGCCACTGTCGCGCAGCGGAGCCACCAGACGCTCGATCTCGGTCATGCGGGCACGGGTGTAATCCAGGCTGACGCCCTGCGGTGCCGAAATCCGGATGAGGGCCACCGCCCGGTCTTCCGGCGGCGTCAGTTCCTGTGGAATCGTCGGCAGCAGCGCCAGCGCCGAACCCGCTGCCAGCAAGGCAATCACAATCACGACCAGCGGCGCATCCAGCGACTTTCGCAGCAGAGACGCATACTGTTTTGACATGTAAGTGCCGAAAGCCACGAAACCGCTTTCCTTGTCGGATGCCTTCGACATATCGCGCCGCTTGATCAGCCTTGACGCCAGCATTGGACAAAGTGTGAGCGCAACGACGCTCGAAATCATCACCGTGAAGGCGAGTACAAATCCGAACTCGGTGAACAGCCCACCCGCCTGACCCGGCAAGAACGAGATCGGAATGAAGACTGCGGCAAGCGTGGCGGTGGTGGTGATGACGGCGAAGAAAACTTCGCGGGTGCCGATGACGGCCGCAGCGCGCACGCCCATGCCTTCATTGCGCTTGCGAACGATGTTCTCGAGCACCACGATGGCGTCATCGACCACCATGCCGGTGGCAAGCACCAAGGCCAGAAGCGTGAGAATGTTGACCGAAAATCCCGCAAGCCAGATCGCCGCGAAGGCACCGATCAACGACACCGGAAGCGTGACGGCAGGAATGAGTGTTGCCCGCCAATCGCGCAGGAAGAGGAAGATGATGGCGATGACGATGAGCACCGCGAGGATCAGTGTATTGCGGACCTCATCAATAGCACCACTGATGAAGGTGGCGTCATCGCTGGTCACCCGAATATCCACGCCCTCAGGCAGGATTGCCTGAATGGCCTCGGTTGCGGCGCGAACCCCTTGTGAGATCTCAAGCGTGTTGGACGCGGACTGGCGAATGATGCCCATACCCAGACCGGTGCGGCCATTGGCGCGCAGAACCGAATCGCCGGGGTCGGCACCGAGCGTCACATTGGCGACATCGCGGAACCTGATCCGGTCATTGATGTAGAGATCTTCAAAACCTTCCGGCGTGGTGACATCAGCCGTCGCGCGGACGACGATGTCGGAGGTCTGGGCGGTCAGCGAACCGGCAGGGACATCAAGGGCGACATTGCTCAACGCGCTGCGTAGGTCGGCAAGCGTCAGGCCAAAGGCTGCAAGACGAGACTGGTCGACATCGACACGGAAAATTTTCTCGCGGTCACCATAAACATTGACGTCGGCGACCCCGGGGACAGCCGCCAGGCGGTCGACCACCAGATCCTCGACAAGAATGGTCATGTCCTGGACATTGTAGCGGTCGGACGTGACGGCCAGCCGCATGACCGGGTCGGAATTGGCATCGGCCTTGACGATGCGCGGATCATCGGCGCCATCGGGCATGTTGTTGGTCACGCGGCCGAGCGCATCACGGACATCGGATGCCGCGACATTGAGATCAGTGCTGTCGCTGAATTCAACCGTCACGCGGCTGCGCCCCAGCGTCGACGTTGACGACATGGAAGCGACGCCCGAGACCCGCGCCACGGCCCCCTCGACTATGGCGGTCAGTTCACGGTCTACTGTTTCCGGCGAGGCGCCGGTGAAACCGGTCGTCACTGTGATCACCGGACGGTCTACATCTGGCAATTCCCGGATTTCGGCGCCGTAGAGACCTGCAAGGCCTGCAACAACAATCAGAAGGCTGATGACAATCGCCAGCACGGGGCGGCGAACCATGAGGGCTGCGCCTCCGCCTGTTTCCGGCGATACGTCCGGCTCTGACACATCGATGAGCTCTTCGTCACGCTCGCTCATGCGCCACTCCCTGTGCGGGTTTTTTCAGTTGTCGATCGCTGAGCCGTCGGCTCCTCGCTGGATCCCTGCTCTTCATTGCCGCCCGGCTTCTCACTGCCGCCAATGACGTTGACAGCGGCGCCGGGCCGGACGCTCTGCACGCCTTCCGTCACAACTTCATCGCCTGCCGCCAGATCAGCCTTGACCAGAACAGAATCGGAATTGCGCTGAATGATGGCAACGTCGACCCGGGCCGCCTTGCCATCCGTCACCTGCCAGACATAGGCGCCGGTGGAATCCCACTGGATCGCCAGCGGATTGACGGCGGGCCAGCGGTCCCCCTCAAATGCAACGGTCACCTCAAACGACATGCCGGCGCGCAGTGTGTCTTCCGGGTTGGCGATCTGGGCACGCACACGCAAGGTGCGGCTTGCCTCATCGACGCGGTTGTCGACCGCGAAAATCTCGCCGCTGAAACGTTCTCCCGGCCGTGAGCTGGCGCTTGCGGTAACAGCCTTGCCCACTTCCATGCCCGACGCGAACCGCTCTGGCACAAAGAACTCGATCAGAATCTGGCTGCGGTCATCAATGCTGGCGATCTCGCTTTGGCTGGTAATATAGTCGCCCGCGTTGACGGCAAGGATGCCAAGCGATCCGCTGATCGGCGCGGTGACAGTGCGCCGGGTCAGGTTGAGTTCGGCTTCCCTCAGCGCCACCTCTGCCGTGCCAAGTGCGTTCTGCGCCTGGTCGGCCTCCACACTGGAGGCGGCACTACTGGCAACAAGGCTCTGAAGACGATCAACCTTGGCCTTCGCATCGCTGACGGTGAGCTTGGCACGTTCGACAGCAAGTTCTTCCTGTGCGGCATCAAGGCGCATCAGCACATCGCCGCGCTCAACCTTGCCGCCCGGGCGCACCGGGATGTCGGCGATCTGTCCGGAAACAAGCGCCCTGACCGAAACCGACCGCACGGCCTGGCCGGTTCCGATGGCGGTGAGTTTGTCGTTGACGATGCCATCGCTGACCGGCGCAACAACAACAAGCGCCTCGCGTGCCCCCCTGGATCGGCCCGGGCCGCCTGCCTGCTGCCCGCCAGAAGATCCCCCCTTCGCCGCGTCTGCTGCGGGCGGAAAGAACGATATCCGTTCCAACCCGTTGCGGACAAGAACGTCATGCGCACCGGGGTAGGCCCAGGACCACGTCACGAATGCGACGGCGATCAGGACAAGCGAGACCAGCAGTTGTTTCCAGAGTTTCAAATTCGTATCTTTCAATAGGGCTCAGCGAGACCCGTGACCAACACATCTCGCCTGCTCGACTGCGGTCCGGATCAGGCATGCCAAAAGCTTCTGCTGCAAATCAATTACTTCACGCATGGAACATAGCGCGCTGCTCGCGGAATTCACGTTACCATTTAGACAGATTTGGAAAATTCGAAACACCGTTTTTTCATGGATCGAGGCAATCTACCGCAGACCCCGACTGCATTGGAACCACCGGCAAGCAAGCCTGCGCCATCAGGTCGGGCCCATGAGACATGGCGGCACAGCGTTGGCTCTGCCAGCCTCGTCTCAGTCGCTCGTGTCGGGACCGCGCATTCTGAGCGACACCTGCACCATCGCGATAGCGAGTACCGACAGCCCGACACAGATCCAGAAAGCATTGACGCCAATCACACCGAAAGCGATGCCAAAGCTCGAGACGACCAGGATCGAAAATCCCTGCATCATGACGCCAAACAGGCTCTGCGCTTCGGCAGAGATGTCTTCGCTGGTGCGCTTGGCTATGAAATAGAGGCATCCGAGATAGGAAAACGTGAAGGTCACGGCTTGACCAAGCTGCATCAGCACGATCACCCAGAGCGGTGGCGACAGGGTCATGCCGACCCATCGCAAGATTGAGACTGCGCCGGCAATCAGAATGAGAACGCGGGCTGGAAAGCGGATGTTAATGCGTTTCCAGGCAAACATGGTTGCAGCTTCCGCGGCCGCGCCAAGTGCGATCAAGGCGCCGATGGTGGTTTCCGATAACCCCTGCTGCTTCCAAACCAGCGACGAGAACGCGTTCATGACCATGTGATTGGAAAACAGGATGGCGCCGGCAATCACCGGCAACAAGACCCAAGGCTGGAACGTGGCAATGACTTCGCGCGACAGGAAAGTCCCTTCCGGCCGCGTGCGGGGCTGATCGGCATCGCGCAACCTCGGCAGGCCAACCGCAGCCAGGAACCGGATCAAGCAGGCAGCGGCCATCAACCAGACAAAAGACGATGCGCCAAACCAAAGGATCAGGTAGCCGGTGGCAAAACAGGTGGTGAGAAAGCCAACGGTCCCCCAGGCCCGCGTCGCTCCGAATGAAAAGCCGAGCCGCAACGACATTCGCATGGTCGCCGCATCGGCGACAGGGCCGATCAGCCCGGCGGGCACTGTGGTCATGGTCCAGATAAGAAGGATCATCCAGAATCCTTCTGCAAAACCGAGCAAAAGCGAGAAGACTGCTGCCAGACCGGTGCCAATGAGGATAGCCTGCTTCCAGTCTGACGCCCGGTCGGCCAGGCGGCCTACAAATACGCTGAACAGCAGCATGCCGGCCATGGGCAACGTGTTGATCAACCCGATCTGTGCATCCGTGATCCCCTGCTCGTTGAGCCAGATCGGCAGATAGGCAACGGTAACCGCAGCCGGCAGAAATGTCAGAATGTAATAACGGGTTGCCGCGATTTTCGGCTTTGCCATGGCGATACGGCTCCAAAATGGAAGCTGATTGGTGAGACTCATCGCCAAACCTGATTTCGGTTTAATTCATCCCTGACAGCAACTCCATCGAAACCGCACGGAAACGCACACATGTTTGGTCATCTGCTTGATGACCAGGGGTTGTCATTGCCGGTGTGTCTCGCGACTGTCATTGGGTGCCTCGTCCCTGTCATGCAGGCCGTAATCGCGCAACACATGCGCCACGCGAAGCCGGTAATCGGCAAACACGCCCGCCCTGCCCCGCGACTGGGCATTTCGGTGCGCATTCATAGTTCGCCAGCGCATGACGGCTTCCTCGTCGCGAAAAAACGACAGCGACAGGAGCTTGCCCGGAGTGGTGAGGCTTTCGAAGCGTTCGACCGAAATGAAGCCGTCGACCTCTTCGAGCATCGGACGCATAAAGGCAGCAATTTCAAGATACTCGGTGCGGCGTCCGTCCGCCGGCTCAACTTCGAAGATGACCGCGATCATGGCCGCACCAGCGCGGCATGCGGGCCGGAGGCAAGCTTGAAGAATGTCCGGTCCTCGCGCAGCAAGAATTTCTCGCGCTGGGCGAATTCGTAGTTCTCGCGGCCCAGCGGATCCTGAGACAGACGCTGCCGGTATGCCTCATAGGCGGCAAGGTTTTCGATGCAATAGACCCCGTAGGCCAGTGTCGAGGAGCCTTCGTGCGGGCTGAAATAGCCGATCAGCTCGGCACCGCATCGCGGTATGGCCTGCCCCCAGTTGCGGGCGTATTCCCCGAACTGCGCTTTCTTTGTCGGGTCGATGTGGTAGCGGATAAAGCAAGTGATCATCACGGTCTCCTTTGTGCGGAGACATCCATGCCACGTTGACGAGCGCTAATGCTTCGATTAGCATCGAAGTATGAAGGAAGGTCCGGACATTGCCCAGCTGGGCGCGCTGATCGGTGATCCGGCGCGCGCCAACATGCTCACCGCGCTGATGGCCGGTGGGGCCCTGACCGCGAGCGAACTTGCGGCCGAGGCCGGCGTGACAGTGCAGACGGCAAGCTCCCACCTCAAGAAGCTCGAAGCCGCCGACCTGCTGATCCAGCGCAAACAAGGCCGGCATCGCTATTTTGCGCTTGCGGATGATGATGTCGGCGCACTTCTCGAAACCATGATGGGCCTTGCCGCACGGCGAGGGCTGACGCGCACACGGACCGGCCCCAAAGATCCGGCGCTGAGGAAAGCGCGGGTCTGCTACAACCATCTGGCGGGAGAGCTTGGTGTCGCGCTTTATGATGGCCTGATGGCCTCGGAATTACTTGCAGAAATTGACGGCGAGCCGGTTTTGACGCCGGCTGGCCATTTGCGGATGGAAGGGTTCGGCATCGACATGGTGGCACTCGAAGCCCAGCGGCGGCCCCTGTGCCGGTCCTGTCTTGACTGGAGCGCGCGGCGCACACATCTGGCCGGTTCGCTTGGACAGGGCCTGCTTTCCCGCTTTGAAAGCCTTGGCTGGGCCAGCCGCGAACCGGCGTCACGGGTGGTGCAATTTACGGCTCACGGCGAGACGGAATTGTTGGCTGCCTTCTGCCCGCAAGAGTGACAATTCAGGCTGGAACCTGCGCCGGCGCGTACTGCGCGACACCTGCGCCAAAGCTCCAGTCGAGCGAGGTGTTTTCGGTCAGCACGACCATTATATCCTCCGGCCTTAATTGAGCCCTCGCCTGCGCCAGCCGCACGATCTCACGGTAAAGCGCCTGCTTCTGGATCTCGGTCCGCCCCATGCGGAAGGTGATTTCCACGATCACCGCCTCCTGGCTCCGCTCGACACCCAGGAAGGCGTGATCGACCAGCAGGCTTGTCGCATCAAGCCGGTGAACGACATGAAACAGGTCATCTGACGGCACGTTGGCATGCTCCACCAGCGCCTGATGCACGGCGGTGCGCAATCCGGCGATCCGGTCACCCGAAAGCGACTGCGGTATATTGAACTTGACCAGGGGCATTGTCGTCTTCTCCATGAGGTTTGATTGCGTTCGAAGGGGCCTTCGCGGACAGGTCGGCCGTTTTCTTATGCCGTTTCAGGCCGCCCAGAACGCTGCATCGTTCTTCTGGCGAGCACTCCGGCCGGTCAGCCTGTTCCAGACTGCAGACATCGCACTGTTGATGGCTTTGGTGCGCTCTTGATGGGCGCGCTCCCTGTACCGGTAGTAGTCAGGCGCAGGATTGATCGAATGGGAAGATAGGTGCGGGATCTGATGGTTGGGGCTCGACATGGCTGTCTCCTTCAAGCTTTCGTCCGTGGCGTTGAAGAGAGTTGTATTATTATTGCGGAAGATGATAATCTTCGTTTGATGATCAACACTCCGGAATACCAGTCATGAATAGGATCGCAGCATCCGACGAGATCGGCATCTTCGTGCGGGTGGTGGAGCGCGGCGGCTTCGCCGCTGCTTCCGAGGAAACCGGGCTGACGCCATCCGGCGTCTCCAAGGCTGTAACGCGGCTCGAGGACCGGTTGGGCGTCAAGCTTTTGCAACGCACGACCAGGCGGCTGATGATGACTGCGGAGGGCGAAACGCTGCTGGTGCGGGGCCGCGAGATCCTGGCTGCAATCGAGGCGACGGAGGCCGAGGTCATGGCCGCGCGCGGCAAGCCGAAGGGCACGATCCGGGTCAGCATGGGCACGGCCTACGCCAAGCATCGGCTGGCGCCGGTGCTGCCAAAATTCAGGGAGCTTTACCCCGAGATCGATCTGAATGTCTCAGTGGCTGATCGGCGCGTCGACGTGATCGGCGAGCAACTGGATGTGGCGATCCGCACAGGTCCGCTTACCGATTCAAGCCTTGTGGCGCGTCGGCTTGGCGAAGCCAGGCGCATCATTGTCGCAAGCCCGGCCTATCTTGCCCGGCATGGCGAGCCGCGACAGGCGTCCGACCTCAAGAACCACGACTGCCTGCTCATCACCGGCTTTGCTCGCCTTTCCGAATGGCCACTCATGGTTGAGGGCAAGGTGACACCGGTAGCAGTCAAGCCGGCGGTCACATGCGACAATGCCGACATTCTGGCGGAAATGGCCTTATCCGGCCTTGGCATCGCCCGTTTGGCAAGCTTCGTCATCGAAGATGCAATCGGGGACGGACGGCTCAAGCCCCTGCTGGTTGATTGCCACGCCTCAGAGCCGGTACCGATCACCGCACTGATGCCGCCGGGACGCCAAAATCTGCCCCGCGTGCGGGCCTTCATCGATTTCCTACTCGAACACACCCCGGAGCCCGTTCGCTGAACGAGGTCAGTTCAATGTGTGGTCAAGAATTACGCGGAAGCGTCAATCAGGCGAGTTCGTCCGCCAGATCTAGGTGTGACGGAGTATCGTCGACATCCTGTCGCGAAGATGTCTTGATCAATTCTGGTACGGGAAGTGCTCTGATTTCGGGTTTGGCTAAGAGATAGCCCTGCATCAGATCGACGCCAAGATCACACAGGACATCGAACTCCGCCTGTGTTTCCACGCCTTCGCAGACCGTGTCGATGCCAAGATCATGCAGCATGTTCAGGCTGTGGCGAAGTATGGTCCTCTTGACCGACGACTGATCGATGTCCCTGATCAAGTCCATATCCAGCTTGACAATGTCCGGCTGGAATTTAGCGAGAAGATCAAGTCCTGCGTAGCCCGCGCCAAAGTCATCAATCGCCGTCTTGAAACCCAGATTGCGGTAGGCGTGCAGAATATTGAGCAGATGTGCCGTATCGACGCGTTCCGCTTCGGTAAACTCGAACATGATCCGTTCGACCGGGAAACCGGTCCGCATTGCGGTTTCCAGGGTCAGCTTGATGCAGGCCTTGGGTTCATAGACCGCGTTCGGCAAGAAGTTGATCGACAGATAAGAGTTCTCTCTGGCGAGATCGAGCTCGGTTGCAAGCTCGATCGCCGTCACTCTGCATGTCTGATCGAAAGCATAGCGATTGGCGTCTGTGACCTGCGACAGGATGGCACCGGCACCCGCGCCATCAACGCCGCGCAAGAGCGCCTCGTAGGCGAAGATCGTGTTTTTGCGAACGTCCAGTATCGGCTGGAAAGCCATGGTAATCGGAAGCTCGAATCTTGCACCGTCACGGCACGCCTGGCATTTCATCCTGTCTGTCATAATGCTCTCTCAAATGCGTTTTGACTGCACTGTAAGCAACGAACCATTAAAAGACCGTGTGAGTTGCGAATGGCGCTCAGACCAATGTGAAGCCGCCAAGACAGAATTGGGCTTACCGGGTTTTCAATCAAAAGAGGGGATCAGTTTTGAGCCATCTCGGGAAGAAGCCTGGAAATTCTGGTCGGAGTGAGAGGATTCGAACCTCCGACCCCGTCGTCCCGAACGACGTGCGCTACCAGGCTGCGCTACACTCCGTGACCAGCGGCTGGCTTATAGACCGGCATAATCGCCGCCACAAGCCCCCGGCCCTTCAAAATCCGCGCTGAAGGAGGATGATTTTACCGGCGTCGCAGATGCCCGAACTGCCTCTGCCTTGTTTGGGCTATTTGCCATCTTCCGAAGGAGGTGTCTGGGGGGTGTCGGTCTTGTCCTCAAGCGGCGCATCAGCCTGGCCGGACAGGAAAAAACCCCAGCCGACATAGGCTGAAAGCGCCAGAAACAGCATCATCCAGCCTGAGGAGCCCGAGAAGAACTCAACCACGGTCCAGACCAGAAGAAGCACGAAAATGATGATCCGTCGCGTCAGCGGCCGGTAAAACGGATGACCAAAATCAACCAGTGCCCATCTCATGAGTTCGTCCTTCCAAAACATATGCTGGCTTGCAGCGAGGAGCTGACGTTGCAGGCCTCCCCCGGACACTTGCCAGTGTCCGGACACAAAAGCCGATCACCGGCGCGGGGTCAACAACCGATGATGCGGTTTTCCGCAGGCAGGTGAAGGCAGGTTTCTCCACGTTTTATTTTATATTTGCGATATTACATATAAGCGCCTATATGCATCACAACCAGACACCGGGCCATTGATCTCGCGCAATGACAGTTGATCCTTGCTCGATCATGGTCGCTCCGGTGTCCGCGTGCCCCGACCCTATGAAATGAGGCAATCTATGAAAATGCTCAGCTTTGCGCTTCTTGTCTCCGTCTCCGCCAGCATTGCGCAGGCCGAGACCCTGACGCTGTCGCCGACCGAAATCACCGAATGGAAAGCCGTTCAGGCGCGGGTCGAATCGCGCGACATCGTTCCAGCGCGGGCACGGATCGGCGGGGTAATAGAGGAACTGACGATCAGCGAAGGCGATCTGGTGACAGCGGGACAGCAGCTCGGTCTGGTCAAGGATGAGAAGATCGCGTTCCAGATCGCGGCACTTGACGCCCAGCTCGCGGCTTTCTCCGCCCAGCTCAAGACAGCAGAAGCAGAATTCACACGTGGCGAGACACTGATGAGCCAGGGCGTTGTCACACGGCAGCGGCTGACGCAGCTTTCGACCGATGTCGAGGTCACACGCAACCAGATCGCCGCAACGCAGGCCCAACGGGCTGGACTGACCCAGCAGGAAAGCGAAGGCGCGGTTGTTGCGCCTGCAGACGGGCGGGTGCTGACAGTTCCCGTCTTTCGCGGCTCGGTGATCATGCCGGGCGAACCTTTGGCAACGATCGGTTCGGGCGGCTTCTTTCTCAGGCTCGCCGTGCCAGAACGCTTTGCCGGCAACCTGCAGACAGATGCCAAACTTCGCATCACAATGGCCACCGGGGAAGCCTTTGGGCGGCTCGCCAAGATCTATCCGCAGATCGATAATGGAAGGGTGATCGCCGATGTCGAGGTCGACAAGCTCGACACCGCATTCGTCAACGCCCGCATCCTGGTTGAAGTACCGATCGGCACCCGCACCGCGCTGCTGGCACCCATCGACGCGGTGACGAGCCGCCACGGCCTCGATTTCATTTCGGTTGAAGATCACAACGGAACAGCGGTTGAACGGACGGTTATCCTGGGCGCGGCCCAGGACGGCGACAATGCCGGGCTCGTTGAAGTGATCAGCGGCGTATCCGCCGGCGACAAGGTGCTGCGGCCATGAAAACCAAAGATTCCGGATTGGGAATTGCGGGCCAGCTGACGCGCGCCTTCATCACCTCCCCCCTCACCCCGCTGTTCCTGCTGGCGGCCTTCGCCTTCGGCATCGTCGCACTGCTGACGCTGCCGCGCGAGGAAGAGCCGCAGATCTCGGTGCCGATGGTCGATATCATGCTCAGCGCGCCGGGGCTCAAGGCCGATGATGCAGTCAAGCTGGTCACCGAGCCGCTTGAGACAATCGTCAAGAGCATCGACGGCGTCGAGCATGTCTATTCGCAGACATCGGACAACAAGGTGCTGGTCACCGCACGTTTCATCGTCGGCACGGAAACCGATTCCGCCATTCTCAGGGTGCATGACAAGGTGCGCGCCAATCTGGACAGGATCCCGGTCGGCATACCCGAACCACTGATCGTCGGGCGCGGCATCGACGATGTCGCCATTGTCTCGCTGACACTGACTCCGTCCGCGGAAGCCGGAGACACGGTGTCTGCCACGGACCTGACCCGCGTTGCCCGCGAGCTCAGAACCGAACTCTCCAAGATCGACAATGTCGGGCTGACCTATCTGGTCGGTGACACCGACGAGATCATCCGCATTGCGCCCGACCCCAAAAGGCTGGCGCTGAACGGCGTGACGCTGCAGCAACTGGCGGCCAAGGTCAGTGGCGCAAACCGCGCCTTCCCTGCGGGCGAAGTCACCATCGATGGCAAGTCAGCCGAGTTGATGGTCGGCGAAACGCTTTATGCGCCGGCCGAGATCGGCAATCTGCTGATCACCACCCGTGACGGGCGTCCCGTCTACGTGCGCGACCTGGCCGAGATCTCATTCGCCACCGACAGCACCGCGCGGATCGTCGCAACAGTGACGCATTCAGAGGACGGAGTGGAAGGCGGCATCGACCGCAAGCCCGCCGTGACGCTCGCGATCGCAAAGCGCGCCGGCGCCAATGCGGTGCTGGTTGCCGAGCAGATTCTGGAGCGCACCGAGGCGCTTGAAGGCTCGCTGATACCCGATTCGATGTCCGTCGAAGTCACCCGCGATTACGGCGAGACCGCCAATGAGAAGGCCAACGAGCTGCTCTACCATCTGGGGCTTGCGACAGTTTCGATCATACTGCTGGTCTGGCTGGCTATCGGCTGGCGCGAAGCGTTGGTGGTGGCGATCGTCATTCCGGTGACGATCCTGCTCACGCTGTTCGCATCGCGGGTGATGGGCTACACGCTCAACCGCGTCTCGCTGTTCGCACTGATCTTTTCCATCGGCATTCTGGTTGATGACGCCATCGTGGTGATCGAGAACATCGCCCGTCACTGGGGCATGGGTGATGGCCGCGAACGCAAGCAGGCGGCGATCGAAGCCGTGGCCGAAGTCGGCAACCCGACCATTGTCGCCACCCTGACGGTGGTCGCGGCGCTGCTGCCAATGCTGTTTGTGTCGGGCATGATGGGCCCCTACATGAGCCCGATCCCTGCCAACGCCTCGGCAGCCATGGTTTTCTCGTTCTTCGTCGCCGTCATGGTCACGCCATGGCTGATGCTGAAGATTGCCGGCCCTGCACCGATGCATCACGGTCCCAGTGAAGGCGAACAAGCCGGAGGCGCGCTTGGCAAGATCTATCGTGCCGTGGCGCGGCCGATCCTGTCGAGCAAGACCAGCTCGTGGATCTTTCTGCTTGTCGTCGGCGCCATGACGCTTGCCTCGCTGTCGCTGTTTTATACCAAGCATGTGACGGTCAAGCTCTTGCCATTCGACAACAAGTCGGAACTCTCCGTGGTGATCGACATGCCCGAAGGCACCACGGTGGAAGACACCGACGCCATCGCCCAGGCCGTGGCCCGCGAAGCGCTGAAGCTTGAGGAAGTCAGGTCGACCCAGACCCATGCGGGGACTGCTGCACCGTTCAACTTCAACGGACTGGTGCGGCATTCCTTCCTGCGCTCGGAGAGCCAGATGGGCGATGTCGCGCTCAATCTGACCCCCAAGGGTGAACGGGACCGGTCAAGCCATGATATTGCGCTGGATATCCGCGCCCGCATTTCGAGCATTTCGCTGCCGCAAGGCGCCAGCCTGAAAGTTGTCGAACCACCGCCGGGCCCGCCTGTGATGGCGACGCTGCTGGCGGAAATCTATGGTCCGGATGCCGAGACCCGACGCGCGGTGGCGAGACGAGTCGAGGAGGCATTCCGTTCGGCAAACTTCATCGTCGATATCGACAATTCCTGGGGCCAGCCGGCCGACAGGGTGAGGGTGAAGATCTCGACCGACGAGCTGGAATTCTTCAAGGTGCAGGAACAGGACGTGTTCGACACCATCTCGCTCCTCAACACCGGTCAGACTGTGGGCTATTCGCACCGGGGCGGCGGCCGCACGCCGATTGCCATCCGCCTCGAACGCCCGCGTTCGGAGCGTGTGGTCAATGAGAGTTTCCTGACGACGCCGATCCCAGCCAACGTGCTGCCGGGTGACCGCAGCATCGTGGAACTGGGTGACGTGGTGAATGTCTCTCGTGAGACTTCATCCTTTCCGGTGTTCCGCCACAATGGCCGCGCGGCTGAAATGGTGATGGCCGAAATGGCCGGCGACTACGAAGCCCCGCTCTACGGTATGCTCGCCGTGCAGGATGCGCTCGACGCGATGGACTGGACCGGGCTTGAAAAGCCGGTGATCGCGCTGCACGGCCAGCCCGCCGACGAGCAAGCATCGACGGTGCTGTGGGACGGCGAATGGGAAGTCACCTGGGTCACCTTCCGTGACATGGGTGCCGCCTTTGGCGTGGCCCTGCTCGGGATCTACATCCTGGTGGTGGCCCAGTTCGGCTCGTTCAAGGCGCCGCTGGTCATCCTCACCCCGGTGCCGCTGACCTTCATCGGCATTCTGATCGGCCACTGGCTGTTCGGCGCGCCGTTCTCGGCCACTTCGATGATCGGCTTTATCGCGCTTGCCGGCATCATCGTGCGTAACTCGATCCTGCTGGTGGATTTCATCCGTCATGCCCATGTGCCGGGCACGCCGCTAACACCGGTGCTGATCGAGGCCGGCGCAATCCGCTTCAAGCCGATCATCCTGACAGCGCTCGCGGCAATGATCGGTGCGGCGGTGATCCTGACCGATCCGATCTTCCAGGGCCTAGCGATTTCGCTGTTGTTCGGTCTCGCCTCATCGACGGCGCTAACCGTGCTGGTGATCCCGGCGATCTACCGGGTGCTCAGGACCTGAGCCGGACCTTTGCACTGCAAACTTGACCCTGCTTCCGCCCGTCACTTCGACGGGCGGAATGCTTTCAGGACCTCGTCACGGGTCTCGATCCGCCCTGCCCCGATCAGATCGAGACAGAACGGAATGGCGGGAAACACCGCCGTCAGGCAGGTGTCGATCGAGCCCGGCTTGCCCGGCAGATTGACGATCAGTGTCTTGCCGCGGGTGCCTGCGGTCTGACGTGACAGGATTGCGGTCGGCACCTGTTCCAGGCTCACCTTGCGCATCAGTTCGCCAAAACCGGGCAGTTCCTTTTCCATCACCGCCTTCATTGCTTCAGGTGTAAGGTCGCGCGGCGATGGGCCGGTGCCGCCGGTGGTCAGCACCATGTCGACGCCATCGACATCACAAAGACGGACCAGCGTGTCGCGGACGCTTTCAAGCCCATCAGGGATAACATGTATGTGGATCTCAGCCGGGCTCGACATCACCCGTTCGAGCCAGGCCTTCACGGCTGGACCGCCCAGATCCTCGTATTCGCCGCGGCTGGCGCGATCGGACACGGTGAGAACGGCAATGCGAACGGTCATGACGGTGGCTCCTGGGGAATCAATGAGATGCGATATCTGCCGCAACAATCACCAGCTGGCAAAAAATGGCAACCACGCAAGAGGTTGCCTTGCTCCAATGCTGCTCGGGCCAGACAACACGCCCGATACACGCGCAGCCGATGCGGATTGTGGGAAATCTGACCTTTCTTTCTTATTCCTTCGTTAAATATTTAAGGAAATACTTAATCGCAAGAATACATACCCACAAAGCAACGTTGATAAATGCAATGTCAACAACCGCAGAGCAAATAGCCTGCCAATAACACTTATCGTAACGATAAATTGCTTCTTGGCATTGTATCCCATTTTGGATGGGAGGAGGAATTTATGATTTCGACCTTTGGCCTCACCAATGATTGCAAGAGCATCATGGAAGCCCTGTCACGTTCGCAGGCGATTATCCAGTTCGACATGACCGGAAAAATTCTGACTGCAAACAAGAATTTCTGTGCGGCTTTGGGCTATGATCTCAAGGAAATAGCCGGCAAACACCACAGCATGTTTGTTGATCCCCAAGAGGCGGAAAGCGCTGAGTACAAGGAATTCTGGCGTGAGTTGGCTGCAGGCAAGTTCGAGCGCCGGCAGTACAAGCGATTTGGCAAGAATGGCCGCGAAATCTGGATTGAAGCGTCCTACAATCCTGTCTTCAAAGGCGACAAGCCGGTCAAAGTCGTAAAGTTCGCGACCGACATTACCGCGAGCAAGCAGAAGTCAATCGAAGATGCAGCCAAGCTATCGGCAATTTCGCGCTCGCAGGCTGTGATCGAGTTCACACCGGATGGCAAGATCATCACGGCGAATGAAAACTTCTGCAGCACACTGGGCTATGATCTTTCCGAAGTCGTCGGCAAGCATCACAGGATATTCTGTGATCCGGCCTACACCAAGACGCCGGAATACGAATTGTTCTGGCAGGAGCTTGCTGCCGGCCGGTTCTCGTCCAACGAGTTCATGCGATTGAGCAAGACGGGCAAGGAAGTCTGGATCCAGGCCGCCTATAACCCGATCCACAATGACAGGGGCGAAGTCGTCAAGGTTGTGAAATTCGCTACTGACGTGACAGCCCGCATGACGGCAATCTCACACCTTGCCAGTTCGCTTCAGGCATTGGCGGGCGGTGACCTTACCCGCACGCTGGAGACGCCCTTTGTTCCGACGATGGAAAAGATCCGTCAGGATTTCAACGACGTGCTTGCGGAATTGTGCACGACCATGAAAGCGGTCGAAGCGAATGCCCGCAGCATATCATCAGGCTCAAGCGAAATTCGTTCGGCGACGTCTGACATGGCCAAGCGCACAGAGCGACAGGCTGCTTCGGTGGAGGAAACAGCGGCAGCGCTTGAAGAAATCACCACCAATGTTGGCGAGGCCACGCAAAATGCCGCCGCATCCGCCACTCTCGTCGCCGAAACGCGGTGTGATGTGGAACGATCAGGCGAGATCGTGACCGAGGCAGTGACCGCGATGAGCCTGATTGAAGCATCGTCGCAGCAAATGTCCAAGATCATCGGCGTTATCGACGAGATAGCCTTTCAGACCAATCTGCTCGCGCTCAACGCCGGCATCGAAGCGGCCCGCGCAGGCGAGGCCGGACGGGGCTTTGCCGTTGTCGCCCAGGAAGTCCGAGAGCTGGCGCAACGCTCGGCGAGCGCCGCAAAGGACATCAAGGAGCTCATCAATTCATCGAGCGAACAGGTCAAGTTCGGCGTATCGCTTGTCGACAAGGCGGGACAGTCACTGGGCGAAGTTGTCGGGAAAATCCAGAGTATCGACCTCAACATCAAAGCCATCGCAACCAGCGTGCACGAACAATCCGCCGGGCTCCGGGAAATCAACGAAGCGGTCAACGTGATTGACCAAGGAACCCAGCAAAACGCAGCCATGGTTGAGCAGACAACTGCTTCGACCCACGGCCTGGCACAGGAGGCCGAGGCGCTGTTTGAGCTGATAAGCCGCTTCCAGCTCGGCAATGCTCCGGATACCCGTTCAGTTAAGCCGCACCTTCGGGCAGTCGGCACGCCTGCCCCCTCCTCACGTAAATCCAGCTCTCCGCAACACGAGCTCACCGCTCATGTGAGTGCCAGCTTTGGCGGTGCAGCAACCACTGCCAAGGCAGAAAACTGGACAGAATTCTGAGAAGACCGCTGGAAGGCGACGTGCTCGTCCACTTGTCCGCAGCGCCCATCCAGTTGCCATGACGAGCCAGCCCGAATGCTCGATGATCAAGCCCGGGCAGAAGCCTTGATCATCTCGGCGGCTTTCTCAGCGATCATGATGGTAGGAGCATTTGTGTTGCCCCCGATCAAGGTTGGCATCACCGAGGCGTCGACAATGCGCAATCGCCGAACCCCTTGCACTTTAAGCTCGGGATCTGTCACGGCCATGTCATCACGCCCCATGCGGCAGGTGCCGACGGGATGGTAGATGGTGTCTGCCCGCGCCCTGATATGCCGCATCAATTCGTCATCATCCATGCCCTGCCGGGTATAGACTTCCCTGAGCCGATACTTGCTGAGTGAAGGTGCATCCATGATCTCGCGGGTGATCCTGGCGCCCTTGAGCAGAAGCTTCGCGTCGCGATCATCGGAGAGATATTTCGGATCAATGCGGGGCCCGCGCATCGGATCAGGACCATCGAGTCCGACCTCGCCACGGGAATGGGGTCTGAGCACACAGACATGGCACGAATAGCCATAGCCCATGTGCAGCTTGCGGGAATGATCATCCACCAGACCCGCGACAAAATGCAATTGCAGATCGGCCCGATCCAGACCTGGATCGGACTTGAGGAAGGCTCCACTTTCCGCACCTGGACTTGCAACAAGGCCGGAGCCGTCGCGCCTCCAGTCAAGGATTTGGCGCAGCAATTTGTAGGCGCCTATCGCGCCCAAGCCCAACACATCGGTATCGCGGGTCTTGGCGATGTAGATGTAGTCGAGATGGTCCTGGAGGTTCTGGCCAACCCCGGGAAGGTCCTTTAGGACTTCGATGCTGCGAGACCGAAGGTGTTCGCCAGGGCCTATTCCAGACAGCATCAGGAGCTGCGGCGAGTTGAACGTGCCGCCACAGAGAATGACCTCGGCACGCGCCCTCGCCGTCTGTTCCATATTGCCTTTGCGGTATGTTACGCCGACCGCACGGGTCCCTTCCATCACCACCCTGGTGGCATGGGCGCCGGTGATCACGGTCAGGTTGGGCCGGTTCATCACCGGATGCAGATAGGCGGCGGCGGCCGAACAGCGCTCGCCCTGCTTGCCGTCCTGCCAGAACTGGGTGACCTGATAGAGGCCCGCACCCTCCTGCTCCGGCCCGTTGAAATCATCGTTGCGGCGGATCTGTACTTCCGCCGCCGCGTCAACAAAGGCTCGGCTGATCGGGCGCGGACTTTGCTGCTCTGCCACCTGCAAAGGTCCGGTGTCACCGTGCAGTTCATCGGCACCGCGCACATTGCGCTCGGACTTTCGGAAGACCGGCAGCACATCCGACCAGCTCCAGCCATCGCAACCGGCCTTCGCCCAGTCATCGTAATCGGAGGGATGGCCGCGAACATAAAGCATGGCGTTCATGGCGCTCGAGCCACCAAGCGTACGCCCTCGTGGCTGGAAGCCGCGCCGACCGCCAAGCCCGCGCTGCGGAATTGTCTCAAACGCCCAGTTGTTGATTTTTGGCCGTCCCGGAAGCATCGCCAGGATACCGAGCGGCGCGCGAACCAGAATGCCTTTGCCGTCACCTCCCGCTTCGAGCAGACAGACCTTGATCGCTGCGTCCTCGCTCAATCGCGCGGCAAGCACAGAACCTGCGGATCCGCCGCCGACAATGACGTAGTCGAATTCCATAAAAGCCTCCTCCCAAAGACCGTCAGGAAACGAGACTAGAATAGAAGCAATCGATTTCAAACAGGAGTTGACGCAAATATCTCAAACGGAAGCTGCCAAAGGCTTTCGCCCGTGTGCCTATGGTCTAGAAGCCGGCGCGTTCCGACAGCCGGGTCAGGTCGGGCACGGTGACATGGCGGTTGTTGACGATGCGGATAACGTCGTCCTTGCGCAGCTTGGTAAGTTGTCGACTGACGGTTTCCATGGTCAGGCCAAGGAAATCAGCGATATCGACACGGCTCATCGGCAGATCAAAGGAGACCCATTCTTCTTCATTGTCCGGAAACGCGTGGGTGGCGATCAAGAGAAGAAAACTGCCGACTTTCTCGCCGGCGGTCTTGCGACCAAGCGTCAACATCCAGTCGCGTGCTTCATCGAGTTCGGTCAGGGTTTGCTCGAGCAGCTTGTGCTCAAGTTCAGGCATTTCGCCGATCATGCGTTCGATCGCAACCTTGGGGAACGAACAGACCTTCACATCCGTCGCGGCCTCGGCACTCACACCGTTTTCCTTGCGGAACGGACGGCCCAGAAAATCCGGCGCGAACTGCAGGCCCACGATCTGCTGACGGCCATCAGCCATCATTTTCGAGAGTTTGACCACCCCCGAAATGATGTTCGAGTAGCTCTTGGTCTGCAGGCTTTCACCAACCAGCTCCGTGCCCGGCTCCACCGTGCGTCTGGTCGAATGCTTGCTGAGTTGCAGAAGCTGGTCACTGGTCAGCGCCCCACAAACGCCGCGATGGCGGCTCTCGCAAGCCTGACAAAGCACCGGTGTTTCCGAATTGTGAACGTCTTTACGTTGGATATCCATGAGTCTCCCCAATCGAGCATACACTACTTCAACGCGTATCGCTAAAATAGAAACATGATGTCGCAGCTACCCATTTTCAGCACTTTTTACATCATCTTGTGCAATTTCGCAGCCGAGAATGCTGAGAATGGGCTTGCATTCCACTTTTTCCATTCGAAACGTCAGAAATTGGGAGTGCTGGTGCCGTGGAGCGTTTACCCGCGACCGTTTTCTCCAACCGCGATTCCGGGGATCCGGGACATTGAATAAATCCATCAGACAGCCGGCAACGAGCGGGTTCCCGTCGTCCGGCCTTTCGGCGGAAGACGGGAACCCGATAGGTGACAGCTCTGCCAACGGCAGAACAGCCTAGGCGGCCTGAGCAAGCCTTCTCAGTTTGGCGGTTGCCGTCTCCGGGCTTTCACCATAGGCAATCGTGCCCCTGAAAACGCCCTTCCGGTCAATCAGAAACACCGAAGCAGTGTGATCCATCGTGTAATCACCGTCATCGGTTGGTATCCTCGCTGCATAGACATGCCATGCAGCGACCACTCTAGCGATTTCATCAGGATCCCCGGTAATACCGGTGACCCGATCTGTAAAAGCCTCCGCGTAGCCTTTCATGATCTCGGGCGTATCACGTTCAGGATCGACCGAGATGAAGAACGCCTGCAGGTCGCGCCCTTCTTCACCGAGCGCATCGAACCAACCGGCCATTTCATAAAGCGTTGTTGGGCAGACTTCCGGACAGCGGGTAAAGCCAAAGAAGACGAGCGTCGGCTTGCCCTCAAAGGCGGCCTGGGTGATCGGTGCGCCGTTCTGGTCCACAAGCGCGAAATCGGTTCCGAGTTTCATTCCCGACGTCAGCGACTGCTGCGTGCCGCGGACAGAATATTGAAAGCCCAGGAAGCCGACGCAGAGCAGGAAAAGGGCGGCAGCAGCCGCCCATATCCCGGTTTTCAAGCCAAATCGCGGCATGGTTCAGCCGCCCTGCTTCATATTGCCATGATCCATCTTGCCGTGGTCCATCGACCCATGACCGTCGCTTTTCATGTCATCCTGCATCGCCTTCATGTCCTGAACCTTGAAGTCGAGCTCGATGGTACCGGCTTTCTCGAAGGTGAGCGTGACGTTGCGGCTTTCGCCATTCTTGAACTGGCTGTCGATGCCGATGAACATGACGTGGTAGCCGCCGGGTTTGAGAACAACTTCACCACCGGCCGGGATTTCGAGACCATCGGCGAGCTGGCGCATTTTCATGACTTCGCCATCCATGGACATTTCGTGCACTTCCACCCGTTCTGCGAAGGTAGCCTCGCCCGAAAGCAAGCGGTCGGGCTCGTTGCCGGTGTTGCGAATGGTCATGTAACCGCCGGACACCGGGGCGTTGGGCGGCGTTGCACGGGCAAAAGGGTGCTCGATTTCGAGCGAACCCAGCTTGTAGTCGTGGGCCGACACCACGGCGGTTGAAAGACCGAGAATGGCAGCGGAGAGAAGAATGGCAATGCGGTTCATGAGTGTTGCTTTCTGATTGAATGCCCGGAACGGGCGAGGCTTGATCAAGATGGAAAGACGCTTCGAGAAGCGGTTCCGGTAAGCGGGTAAAGGGGTGATGGCGCAGGCATGGACAAAGCGGTCCGACCGGCAAGCGTCCGGGATAAGCTCATGTCCCGCGACAATTGCAGGAGTGGGCTGTCCGTTCGGCGAGTTCAGGCGCTGAAGCGAGGGGGGCCGCGAGGAGAAGCGTTTTCACGCAAGAATGGCCGCGTTGAACTGACGTCCTGGGGGAGCGTCAGTTCCGCAGCCGCGCTCAGTCGGATGACCACATAGCCGTCAAAGGGGGACGGCAAATCAACCGAAGAGACAATGCGGCAGGCTTCGCAATGACTGGAGACAGAATGGTGGCCATCTTCTCCGCCATCCAGGCAGAGGTCGGGAAGAGTCCCATCGGGCAGAACATAGTCCGCGATATCGACGCCGGCATAGGCTGCAGCTCCAGCAGGCAAGGTGAGCGGCTGGTGGGCGAAGGCGACAAGCAGCAGCGACAGTGCGCACAACATGCGCACCAGTCCCGATCTGCTCAATAAACGCCGCTTGCCGATCATGTCACGATTACGCCCTTGGCCCGATGTTCGATCTTTCGAAGGATTATACGCCCGTCGCAGGGCTCGCAAGCCCTTCACATGGTCTGCGTCAAGATGCGCGAGCGCCTGCATCCCCTCCCACCTTTCGCCGGAGGTCTAGCTCTGCCTAAGCGCCAGACAGCCATTTGCCAGCGCTGGCAACACCAGCCAGGCACCGGCGCCATAGAGCGAGCTCCCCGCCTGATTACCAGTCATGTTGACGACCACAGTGTGGTTGCCGGTACGCAGGATTCGCGCCTCTTCCGGCATGTTTTCGACAATGGAGCGCTCGGGACCTATTGCCAGATAATTGTCGGAGACCGGCAGGAACCGGGCTGAGGCGGCCATAGTCAGAAACCAGACCAACAGGATCGCGACCAGCATTGCAATGTGGTTCGCGATGGCTCGGGCAGTCAATCCAGAATGGATATGTGTGTCAGAAGTCATCTGCAGGCATTATCATCTTCATTGGGTAAATGCCGCCACAATGATCGCTTCCAATCGGTTTTATGCCATGGTTTGCGCTTGGCTAGAGGCTGCACACGACACGGCACCCTGCACCAGTCGAGTGCTCGCGGCGCGATAGTTGACATTCCCCCAGCTGTAACCCTTAGGGTCATTTGATGATGCAATATAATTGCGCCTTCCGAAAGCTCGATTGGACCAGATGACCCGTCTCCCCGAATTCACGTTGATCGTGTTTTCCTTCCTGCTCCATTTCGTCTGGGAGTTCTGGCAGGCGCCAACTTACGCCGGAATGACCGATCTCAACCATTGGGATGGCATCAAGCTCTGCACCTCTGCCACCTTTGGAGATGTCGGCTTTGCCCTGACTGCGTTCTGGATCACCAGCGCCGCGGCACGATCCCGATACTGGTTTGCAGCGCCTAAGGCCTGGCAAACGCTTCTGTTCCTGGCGGTTGGCATCGCGCTGACTGTCAGCTTTGAATATTACTACACCACCATTTCCATGCGCTGGACCTACTCCGATCTCATGCCACTGGTGCCGCCGTTTGGCACGGGACTGAGCCCGCTTCTACAATGGATTTTCATACCGCTGGCAGTGCTGTGGTTGATGCGCAGACAGGTGCCGGCAGAGCGCCTCGACTGAAAACGCGAGCGCCCCTGAGCGGGTGTTGGCAGCGGGAAGCTCGGGCTTCCCGCTGCCCTGTTTGTGGAGACTACTTCAGCTCTGTCACGGTCAGCTTGCCCTTGACCCGGTCGGCGACGAATTCGATTGTGTCGCCTTCCTTCATCCGCTCAAGCATTGCCTCGTCTGCCGTGCGAAACACCATGGTCATGGCCGGCATCTCGAGATTGGCAAGTTCCTCATGGATGATGGTGACCTTTCCGGCCTTCATGTCGACTTTCTTGACCACGCCTTTGGTGTAGTCGGCGGCCAGGGATGCGGACATGCCGGCAAGCCCGATCACAGTGGCGATCATAATTGTTGCGAGTTTCTGCATTGGATTTCCTTCTTGTTTTGGGACTGGCTTCAAGTGCTCATTTGCCGGCGACGGTGATGTCACCCTTCATGCCGGATTCGTAATGACCGGGAATCAGGCAGGCGAATTCGAAGGTTCCGGTCTTGGAAAATGTCCAGATGATCTCGCCATCGGCACCCTCCACCAGCCGGATCGCATTCGGATCGTCGTGTTCCATTTCCGGGAACTTCGCCATCAGCGCCTTGTGCTCTTCGTTGTTGTGGTGGGTATCGAGCACAAACTCGTGCTCAAGTTCGCCGGCATTCTTGATGGCGAAGCGAATGGTCTCGCCATTCTTCACCTCAAGGAGGGCCGGTTCAAAGAGCATCCGGCCATCGTCCGTTTCGGACATGCTGACCATGATTGTCCGCGACACAGACGAGGCATCGCCTGGCTTGCCAACGTCCATTTCATCATGATGCCCGCCGGCATGAGTGCCGGAAGCGAAAGCCGGTGCTGCGAGCAACACGAGGGCCAGAGCGGTTCCTGTTATCAGTTTCATTGGGTTTTCCTTTTTGGGTAAAGAGTTTTGGGGCTGATAGTGGCTAACCTTTGCCGCCCTCAGGTTTTGGGGTGATCGTTGTCCTGGCGTCCGCGGCCTTGGCGAAATCGGGGAGTTCTCCGGTCCACTCATAGGCCTCGGTCCCGGGCGGATTTTCGTACCAGCCGGGGTCGCTGTAATCGCCGGCGGAGATGCCTTCGCGGACTTTGACGACAGAGAACATGCCGCCCATTTCGATTGGTCCGTGCGGCCCCCATCCGGCCATCATCGGCACGGTGTTGTCGGGGAGTTCCATCGACATTTCGCCCATGTCGGCCATGCCGGCAGTTCCCATCGGCATATATTCGGGCTGAACCGTCCGGATCTTCTTTGTCAGCGCGGACTTGTCGACCCCGATAAAGGTCGGCACGTCATGCCCCATGGCGTTCATGGTGTGGTGCGACTTGTGACAGTGGATGGCCCAGTCACCCAGGTACTTGGCGTCGAATTCATAGGCCCGCATCGCGCCCACCGGAATATCGATCGACACTTCCGGCCACCGGGCTTCCGGCCTGACCCATCCGCCATCGGTGCAGGTCACCTCGAAATCATAGCCATGCATGTGGATCGGGTGGTTGGTCATGGTCAGGTTGCCCACCCGCACCCGGACCCGATCGTTTTTCGACACCACCAGCGGATCGATATCGGGAAAGACACGGCTGTTCCATGTCCACAGATTGAACTCGGTCATGGTCATGATCTTCGGAACATAGGAGCCGGGATCGATGTCGAAGGCGTTGAGCATGATCAGGAAGTCGCGATCAACCGGCATGAAGGCCGGATCCTTCGGATGAACGATGAAGAAGCCCATCATTCCCATCGCCATCTGCACCATTTCGTCGGCGTGCGGGTGGTACATGAAGGTCCCGGATTTCACCAGATCGAACTCATAGATGAATGTCTTGCCTGGAGGGATATGGGGTTGCGAGAGGCCACCGACGCCATCCATGCCTGATGGCAAGATCATCCCGTGCCAGTGCACTGTTGTGTGCTCGGGCAATTTGTTGGTGACGTAGATCCGCACCCGGTCGCCCTCGACGGCTTCTATGGTCGGGCCGATGGATTGACCATTATATCCCCACAGGTAAGCGGTCATTCCCTCCGCGAGTTCACGTTCCACCGGTTCGGCAACGAGGTGAAACTCCTTGACCCCGTTGTTCATGCGGAATGGCAAGGTCCAGCCGTTGAGCGTGACCACCGGATTGTAGTCCGGTCCGGTTGAGGGCATCAGCGGCGCCTGGGTCAACGGGCTTTCCATCAGTGCCGCATCGGGCAAACCCATATTCGTTGTCTTCGACCAGGCGGTCGAGGAAACGAGTGCCGCTCCGGCTGCACTTGCACCGAGCAATTGGCGTCTGTTCATCATGGTCTTTTCCTTTCCGGAGGATTAGTGGCCGCCGCCGGCATCGCCGACAGATGGAGCCGAGCCGCTGCCGCCGGTGCCCGCACCGCCGCCATAAATCGCAGCGGACAGATTGATATCGGCAAGCCAGAACTCGCGTTTGGCGTTGATCGCCAGCAGCAAAGTTCCAACCTTGGCCCGTGTGTCGGCGAGGAGTTCGAAGGTGTTGGAGATCATGCCATTATAGGTCAGCAGCGATTCCTCCTCGATTGTCGTGCGCAACGGCACCACGGAGTTGAGGTAGTGCCGTGCGATCTCGTGGGTCGCGCTGTAGGCGGTGTACGCCGAGCGCGCCTCGGAGCGGACGTTGACGGCCTTTTCGGCAAGCTGATTTGCCGCCTGCATGTAGCCGAGTTCGGCCTTGCGCCGACGGGCCTTGCCGCTGTCGAAGATCGGGATCACGAACTCCAGCTCAAGCTGTGGCGTGACGACCGTTTTCCGGGTCTTGGTTTCCTCCAGATTGCCACTGACAATCTCGTATTCAGTCTCGATCTCGCGCTCGGCTTCGACTCCCGAAATGATCTCCAAATCCGTGACAAACCGTGTGGCATTGCTCAGGCCATAGCTCTTGGCAACAGCCTCAAGCTCGAGTTTTGCAACGCGCAGATCGACCCGGTTCTCAAGCGCTTCCTGCTCGATCCGGTCTTTCCTGATGACCCCGCGCGGCAGCTTTGGTAGTTTGTCAGGAACATAATAATCGACCTCGCTTCCCCACAGGCCCATGATCCGGGTGAGCTCTTCCTTCGCCAGCCGTGACGCCAGACGAGCTTCGGCCATCTGTCCCGTCAACTCAGCATTGAAAGCGTGTTCTCGCGCCTGCCCGGACTTTGCGAGCGCTCCGCTTTCACCCAGCTTCTGGGCCAGTTCAGAGGCAGCGTCTGCGGCGACCCTGGCTTGATTGAGATAGGCCACCGTCTCGAACGCCGAAACTGTATTGACCCAGGCCCTCCGCGTATCGTTGGCGACCTTGAGAGTGGCGTCGACCGCGCGCATCTGTGCCTGTCTGAACCGGGTGTCGGCGATGTCGACGCGTGCCCGCCGCGTTGTCATTGAAAGGATATTGGCTGCGATCATGCCTTCGATGGCGCGATAAGCCCCAAGCTCGGGCGCACCGATGCCAAGCAGACCGATGGAGACCTTCGGATTTTCGGGCAGGCTTTGCTGCCAGGCTTCGGCAGCATTCATGCCGATGTCGGCGTAGGCCGCCTGAAGTCCGCGGTTGTTCAGAAGCGCCACCTGAACTGCAGTGTCGGCATTGATCGACTTCTTGTGCACCAGGGCGTGGACCCGATCTGATATCGCCCTTGCCTGATCGTTGCTCTGGATCCAGACGGCATCCTTGCCACCCGTGTCCATCGAAACGGACGCCGCGACGGTGCCGAACCCGGCATCCCTTGCCGAAAAGCCCGCTATCTCCTGGTCGCTGACACAGCCGGTCAGAAACAAGGCAGCGGACGAAGCGACAGCGATGCGCCTTGACCTCCTGGACAAGCTCATGAGCCCGCACCAGGCGCCTGGCTGTCGTTCTGCTGTCGCCAGGGCTTCGGTTCTACTGGAACGCGATGGGCGTATCCGTCGAGAACGGTGTGAGAGCGGATCTTGCGAATGCCCGCGCCGGGATCAGCCGGCGAACTGACCGGCATGACATCGGCAGGCCCGCTCGCCGAGGCACAGCCGGCAAGCGCCAACGGCATTGCTGCCGCCAAGAGAAAACGAAACATGATTGTCCTACTGCGATAGAGAGTGTGATCAGCCGATCGGAATCGGCACGGTGCCCAGCAATGGGGCAGTCACACTTCAGGCGCGTGGAGGACGGTCCGGCAAAGCCATGGCCATGACGTCAAAACCGAGCATTGGCTCAATTTCGAAACTATCTGCAACAAATACTGCAGCTCTCTCGGGCTCAGGCGAGCAAATGGCAAAGGAACAGGAAACCGGGCAGCACTGGTCCGACGTGGCATGATGGTTTTGAGGATGCGAATCCTGATCGGCAACATGGTGAACATCACCCGCCTGATGATGGCTCATCATCGAATGCTCAGTCGGCGCTTGTTCAGTTGCGTGATGCACGTCATTAGCAACTGCGCCAGATCCAGCCATCATCGCAGCATGCAGGGCACCAGGCACGATGCTCGCAAAAACAAGCATCATCACCAGAAACAAATGCCCGCGGCCGGGTAGATGGCGAATGGATTTCTTCATCGCGAACAGTGTTGCCCCAACCGTCTGGCCAATACAATGGCTGAAACATTCACAAACGGGTGAGAACTCTTGTGGTGTCGCTGCGCCAACCTTGAAGTCAAATTCAATACACCCCATTGGCGCGCTGGATTTCGCGCACGTAGAAAACGATCTTGTCGAGTTCAGGGTCGGTGATCCCCTCGACCGGCGGCATGTCTCCGAATTGCCAATGGTGTGCGCGCACTCCGTTCCTGGCGGCCAGATGGAAGGACATGTCGCCATGATGGTTTGGCTCATAGATCTTGTGGATCAACGGCGGTGCGATACCGTCCTGTCCAGCAGCGTTCTTGCCGTGGCAGGAGGCGCATGAGCGATTGAACAACTGCTCGCCTTCCTGAGCGACCGGCGACAATTCGGGCACAAGAACGGACGCCATAGCAGCACCTGTGGGGGCTGGAACCGGTGCCTGAAGACGCAGATAGACGAAGAATGCAGCAGCCAACAGGACGACGGCGATCAGCAGGTTGCGCTTGTTCAAGCGTGCACTCCCCGGGAGATTTCGTTGATGATCGGGCAGTCGGGCCGATTGTCGCCATGACAGTCATCCGCCAAGGTCTTGAGCGTGCTGCGCAGGGATTTGAGTTCCTTGAGCTTGCGGTCGATTTCGCGGATCTTGTCCACCGCCAGCGCCTTCACATCCGAACTGGCGCGATCCTTGTCTTCGTAAAGCGACAGAAGCGAGCGGCATTCATCAATGCTGAAGCCGAGGCTTCTCGAGCGTTGTATGAAGGCCAGACGATGAACATCCTTGCCGCCGTAGTCTCGATAGCCATTGCCGGCGCGGGCCGGCTTTATGAGGCCGATATCCTCGTAATACCGGATTGTCTTGGCCGGCAGGCCGGTGGCATCAGATGCCTCGCCAATATTCATCGTGCGACTCCCGAATTTGCAGCCATTGTGCACTTCTCATCGATTATAAAGGTTCCACTGGCAGGAAGGTCAAGCATCGAGCTTGACCGACCGCAGACGCAGCGCGTTGGTAATGACGGACACCGACGACAGGCTCATGGCAGCCGCCGCAATCATCGGCGACAGCAATGTGCCGGTGATCGGATAGAGCAGTCCGGCGGCAATCGGCACGCCGACGCTGTTGTAGGCAAAGGCGAAGAACAGGTTCTGCTTGATGTTGCGAATCGTCGCCTCGGAAAGCCTGCGCGCCCGGAGTATGCCGCCAAGGTCGCCTTTCAAAAGGGTGATCCCGGCACTCTCGACAGCCACATCTGCCCCGGTTCCCATGGCAATACCGACTTCGGCCGCGGCCAGTGCCGGGGCGTCGTTAACGCCGTCGCCTGCCATCGCGACCTTGTGTCCGGCCTTGTGCAACTCGTCGACCAGCGCCTTCTTGTCTTCCGGCAGAACGCCTGCGCGAACCTCGTCGATGCCCAGTTGTTTGGCCACGGCGCGGGCCGTGGTCTCGTTGTCGCCTGTGGCCATGATGATCTTGAGACCAGCTTCATGCAGCGCCTTGATGGCGTCGCGTGCGGTTGCCTTGATCGGGTCAGCTACTGCAATGATGCCAGCGAGTTTGCCATCGATGGCGACATACATTGCGGTCTTGCCTTCCGCGCGCAGCGCATCGGCCTGCTTGTCAGCTGCCTTGGCGTCGACACCGGCAAATTCCATCATCGCCGCGTTGCCCAGTGCAATGCTCTGCTCGCCTGAACGGCCCGAAACTCCCTTGCCGGTGACCGCTTCAAAATCAGAGACTGCTGCCGCTTCGATATCGCGGCCTGCAACACCTTCGACAATGGCTTCGGCCAAGGGGTGCTCCGATCCGGATTCGATGCCCCGCACAAGCGCCAGCATTTGCGCCTCTGCGATTTCTCCAAAGGTGACCACGTCGGTCAGGGTCGGCTTGCCTTCGGTCAGCGTGCCGGTCTTGTCTACGACCAGCACATCGACTTTTGCCATCCGTTCCAGCGCTTCGGCGTCCTTGATCAGAACGCCAGCTTGCGCGCCGCGTCCGGTCGCCGTCATGATCGACATCGGCGTCGCCAGCCCCAAGGCACAGGGGCAGGCAATGATCAGAACGGATACGGCGGATACAATCGCGAAGACAAAGGCCGGATCCGGGCCGATCAGCATCCAGATCACAAATGACAGAACGGCCGCGATGACGACCGCCGGGACGAAATAGGAGGCAACCCTGTCGGCAAGTCCCTGAATCGGCGCGCGGGACCGCTGGGCGGAGGACACCATGGCCACAATGCGTGCCAGCATGGTCTCATCGCCGACTTTCTCGGCTTCGATGATCAGCGAGCCGTTCTTGTTCAGTGTGCCGCCGGTGACATGGTCGCCTTCGGCCTTCTTCACGGCAAGCGGTTCGCCGGTGAGCATGCTTTCATCCACCGAGGTGTGCCCGTCGATGACGACAGAATCCACCGGTATGGCTTCACCGGGACGAACACGAAGTCGATCGCCCGAAACGATGTTTTCAAGCGGCGCATCATATTCGTCGCCGTCCGGGGTTATGCGGCGAGCGGTCTTGGGCGCCAGGTCGAGAAGCGCGCGGATGGCGTCGCCGGTTCGTTCCCGCGCCCGGAGCTCAAGCACCTGCCCGACAAAGACCAGCGCGACGATCACCACAGAGGCCTCGAAATAGACGGGCATATGACCGCCCGGCATCTGCAGCCCTGCGGGGAAGAGATGCGGAAGAAAGGTCGCGATCGTCGAATAGAGGTAGGCCGCGCCGACGCCGATCATGATCAGCGTCCACATGTTCAGGTTCCAGGTCCTGATCGAGGTCCAGCCACGATGGAAGAACGGGCGTGCGGCCCAAATGACGACAGGCGTCGCCAATGCGAACTCCAGATAGAGAGTGAGCGTTTCGCCCAGCCACTGTCGGATCGGAAGCCCCAGCATCGGCGCCATTGTCAGCACCAGCAGCGGGATGGCAGCGCCTGCGCTGACCCAGAGCCTGCGGGTGAAATCGACCAGTTCATGGTTGGGACCGTCGGAAACACCGTCCATCGGCTCAAGCGCCATGCCACAGATCGGACATGTCCCCGGCCCCTCCTGCACGATCTCGGGATCCATCGGGCAGGTGTATTTTGCATTTTTGGGCGCGGGTTTCTTCTTCCGCGCCTTGTTGCCGGAAAGATAGAAATACGGGTCGCGCTCGAACTTGTCATGGCAGCCGGTCGAGCAGAAATAAAAATTATCGCCCTTGTGGCTGAGCGTGGGCTTGCCCTTGTCGAGCGCCACGGTCATGCCGCAGACCGGATCCTTGACCTTGCCGTCAACAGGCACGGTCGCTGCCTTGAAGAGCGCGTCAGTGTCTACGGGCTTGTCTGGTTGATCGTGTTCATGGGTGTGATGGGGATGATCCATAAGGCAATCCTTTTCGAACTGAAATGACCGTAATCCTTCCAGTCAATGGAAGGTCAAGCGGCAATGCAGACAATCTGAAGAAAGCGGTAACCAGTGCGGGATCTTCAGCCCCACCGGCTTCCGATTGGCCAATTGCTGCTTGGCCATTTCGGCGGCACATATTAATGTCCGGAACGATTTGAAGTCCGGGCTGAGGGAAATTCAGCCCATCCCCGACAATTAAACCATCTGATTGCATCCATATTGGGACGCAAACTTCATTTACCTCCGATTTCGACCATTATTTCGCGAGAAGCCTCATGAACAAGATTACACGGAGATCCCTCCTCGCCGGTGCGGGCGCAGTGGCCGGCGCTGTGGGCTACGGGATCTGGGAGCGCCAGACGATTCCATCCGGATTGCCGTTCCCCAAACTGCAGAGCGCGGATGCCGGCACCATTCTAGATGACGCCAGCCTGCTCAATCCGACACCGGTCGCGCGCCATCTGACACTGTCGGAAGCTCCTGACACGAAGCTTCTGGCGGCGCTCAGGACCGAATTGTCGGACGCAAAATCGGCAGTGCGGGCGTTCTCGGCAAGTGCTGCGCGGCATTCGATGGGCGGGCAAAGCCTGCCGCGCGATGGCACCGCCGTGACGTTTGAGCAGAGCATGCTCGAACCGGATACCGCTGCTGGCACCTACCGCGTTGCGGCTGGCGTGCGCTGGAGCCAGGTGATTGCGGATCTCGACAGAATAGGCTTTTCGCCGAAGGTGATGCAGTCGAACAATGATTTCGGCGTGGCGAGCACCTTCGCGGTCAATGCCCATGGCTGGCCGGTGCCGCATAGCGCCTTTGGCAGCACGGTGCGTTCACTCAGGCTGATGCGGGCCGATGGCGAGGTGATCACCTGTTCGAGGACCGAGAATGCCGACCAATTCAATCTCGCCATGGGCGGCTACGGGCTCAATGGCGTGATCCTCGATCTCGATGTCGAGATGGTGAAGAATGAACGGCTGGTTCCGTCTTTCGAAACCATCGCCGCGACCGATTTCGGAACGAAATTCACCGAAGCGCTTGCTGCTGATCCGTCGATCAGCATGGCCTACGGGCGGCTGGACGTGACCATCGACGGCTTTTTTGACGAGGCGCTGATGATCACCTACCGCGCTTCCGAGGATCAGGCGGATCTGCCGGCAGCGTCCGGCTCAGGCTTCATGAGCAAGGTGTCGCGCGACATTTTCCGCAGGCAGCTCGGCTCGGACCGGGCCAAGCGGCTCAGGTGGTTCGTCGAGACCGAAGTCGGACCGCGATTGAACAGCGGCGGCGTAACCCGCAACAGCATGATCAACGAACCGGTGGTGACACTCGATGACCGCGACCCGGGCCGAACCGATATCCTGCATGAGTATTTCGTCTCCCCCGCGCGGTTCCACGAGTTCATTGCAGCCTGTCAGGATGTGATCCCTTCGTCCTATCAGGAGCTGCTCAACATCACGCTGCGCTATGTGGCGACTGACACCGACAGCGTGCTGACCTATGCCACCGAACCGCGAATTGCCGCAGTGATGCTGTTCTCGCAGGAAATGTCGGAGCGCGGTGAAGCCGACATGGAGCGCATGACTTCGGCCCTGATCGAGCGGACGCTTGCTATCGGCGGGACCTACTACCTGCCCTACCGGCTGCATGCGACCGACGCCCAATTCCAGCGCGGCTACACGCGTGCCCGTGAGTTCGTCGCGCGCAAGCGTGCTGCCGATCCCGACCTTGTGTTCCGCAACGCGTTGTGGGACCGCTACATGGCAAAGCTTTGAGAACAGGACCGAATTCATGATCACCTTACGCTCGATATCGGCTGTCTATGCCATCGTGCTGCTGGGGGCTGCGAGCCTCAACTACATTCCGGGCCTGACCGATTCGGAAGGCCGCGCCTTCGGCATCTTCGCGCTTGATATCTTTGACGACCTGCTGCATGTCGCCTCTGCGCTCTGGGCGGCGATCGCTGCCTGGCTGGGGCGTGGGGCTGCGCGAAAATTTCTCCTGTACTTTGGCATTCTCTATCTTGGCGACGGGCTGCTCGGGCTTGCCACCGGGTCGGGGTATCTGGATCTCGGGATCATCAATTACGGCGTGGTCGATCTCGATTTCGGCTTCAAGGTCCTCGCCAACCTGCCCCATATCGCGCTTGGCGGCATTGCGGTTCTCTCGGCTCTTCTGGTTGAGCGGAACAAAGGCGCATGAGGCGGCTCTGGCGTATTCTGAAATGGACTGCTTTGGCGCTGGTGCTGGGCGTTGTCGCCCTATTGTCGCCGGTTGCCTATGTCGAGAGCTTCTGTCGCGCGGATATGGCCTCGCAGGATTACCAGCCACTGATCACCGACCCGGCGTTTCAGCGAGCCGAGGCCAACAGCTACCTGACCTACCCCGAGTGGCACATCGTCTATGCCTATGAGGGGCTGGCCAAGACGCTGGAGACAACAGACGAATACGCCTTCGATTACAGTGCCAGCATTGCCGGTTTCTGGCGCTCGTTCTGCGCCCTGAACCAGGAAGCCAACCGCCATGGCGGCGGTGATTTCAACACCCGCGCCACCATCCATGTGATCGGTGTCAGCTATACGCTCGAGCTGGTGCTGAAGGCGGCTTACGAGGAAACCATCGGCCGGCTGTTTGCCGTGCTGCGCGGGCCCGAGAAAACACCGCAGGATCTTTATGCCGCGCGGATGGCGGCGGATTATGCAAAATTCCTGCAGCAGGTGCCCTGGTACAAATACGACTTCGAGACCGCCAAGGCGGAACTCTGGGCCGAGCCGGTGACATCGTTCCTGCGGGGTTGGGAACGGCGGCTGGCGCTTGGCGGCGAATTCAGCGCCAAGACCGCCTATGCCGGTGTGATAGCGTCCGCCGTCGAGGCCTCGGGCGTCGCCATCCTGCGGATTCGAAGCGTCGTGACCGGGCTTGATGCCACAGCACTTGGATCAATCGAAGGTGTTGATGTGGTCGGAACGACAGAGGACGGGATCGTCATCGAAACGCCGCGTTACCGCGTCTTCACCCATATTCTTGAAGCCATTGTCGAGAATGGAGGCACGATCATCGAGATCGCCGGCAATGACGACATCATGCTCTCAGCTGTGGGCTGGGATGACCCGGATATCAAGAGCCTCAACCACGGCTCGATCCTGGCGCGGATCCCGCGTGACGGCTATGACGGCAGCGCCCGCTGGCTGATCGGCCTCAAGGTGTCCGAGATCGGACCGGCAATAGCCGAGCTCAAGGACAATGTCCTCGAGCTCGAGCATATCTATGATTATTGAGCGAGACCAAGCGGCCCGGAGCTGATGACCGGGCCGTCACCCGGATTTCAGGGCTTGCGGGTCATCACATAGGTCTTGCGGACCTGCTCGTGGATGGTCCATTCGCCTTCCCAGCCGAGCGGCAGGACCAGAATATCTCCTGGGCCGATCTTGCGCTCGTCGCCACCCTGCTTGCCCACAACCGTCGCTGTGCCCGAAAGGATGTGGCAGATTTCCGAGGATTTGGTCCGGTCGGCGGAAAAGCGCCCTGGCGTGCATTCCCAAACGCCGATCTGCGTCACGCCATCGTCCGATGCCCAGAGCTGCTTCGCCGCTTCAACCTGACCTTCGGTGAAGGTTGTTGGCTTTGGTTTGAACTGCCCCAGATCCAGGTTTGAAAGGTCGCCGAAGCTTTTCAGATCAATCATTGCGTTTTCCTGATGCTAAATGTGACATTTGGCCTGAACTGATGTCGCCTGTTCGGACTGAACATCGAGCAGCAAGCCTTTGTTAAAACTACGAAATCAATTCCACTTGAGTTCGAGGTAAGACACTCGGGCAGGACAGTCAACAATGAAGTCGCCGACATGACCGTCCCGAACTGCTTCTGCCTCGCCGATCTGGCAGGAGAGCTTCAGATCCAGATCTTCAGGAAAGACGCCAATCTCCGTGGGCTATTGTCGGGATCAGCCTGGTTTTGTCGGCTTTCAACGTCCTTGCGATTTGTTTTTGACTGAAACCGCTGTAGCATCGCCCCGCAATGCACTCGAAGCGAAAGTTGTCACATTGACGATAGCCAAACCGCCGTTCGACGACGGCTTTCTGCTCAGATCAGACCCTTCCGACCCAAGGCTCTCCGCAGAAGTGACCGGCGTTGACCACCTCGGCGCAAAGGTCACCACACGGGTGGTGACCGAAAAGGCCCTCACACTGTATCTCAACCGGCAGGAGATCGTCACCATGATGACGATTGGCGACCATCCGGACCTGATGGCCGTGGGCTATCTGCTGAACCAGAACATGCTGCATGCCGATGACGAGATCACGGCCATCGACTATGATGACGATCTCGAGGTGGTGGTGGTTCGCACCGAACGCGAGACCGATTACGAGGCAAAGCTGCAGAAGAAGGTGCGAACCTCAGGCTGTGCCCAGGGAACCGTCTTCGGCGATGTGATGGAGAATTTCGCCGACATCAAGCTGGCGCCGGATGCGCGGCTGAAAACCTCGTGGCTCTACGCGCTGACACACAAGATCAACACGGCGCCAAGCCTCTATCTGGAAGCCGGGGCCATTCATGGCTGCGTGCTGTGCCAGGGTGATGTGCCGCTGGTCTATATGGAAGACGTCGGCCGGCACAATGCTGTCGACAAGATTGCCGGCTGGATGTTCATGAACAAGGTCAGGGCAGACGACAAGATCTTCTACACCACCGGGCGGCTGACGTCTGAAATGGTGATCAAGACCGTAATGATGGGCATTCCCATTCTTGTCTCCCGTTCGGGCTTCACCGCCTGGGGCGTCGAGCTTGCGCACAAGGCCGGATTGACGCTGATCGGGCGGGCACGCGGCAAGCGCTTCCTGGCGCTCGCGGGACTGGAGCGGATCGAGTTCGACAGTGATCCGACAGAATCTGACAAAGAGGCCCCGCGTCATCGCCGCAAGGGCTCGTCCGAGGATGACACATGAGCACCACCATTGCAGGGCTGGTACTGGCGGGCGGCCTTTCGCGGCGGATGGGTGGCGGCGAAAAGGGCCTGCAATTGCTCGCCGGACAATCGATGATCTCCCGGGTGATCAGCCGGATCGCGCCGCAGGTCGATACGCTGGCGATCAATGCCAATGGTGATCGGGAACCCTATCTGCAGTTTGGCCTTCCCGTCCTGCCCGACACGATCGGCGGCCATGTCGGCCCGCTTGCAGGTGTGCTGACGGGGCTCGAATGGGCTGCGACGCAGCCAGGCATCACCCATATCGTCACTGCCGCGACCGATACGCCGTTCCTGCCGCTTGATCTGGTCGAGCGGTTTGCAGCAATCGCCGGCCCTGAGCGTATCGTTCTTGCCCGGTCTGGCGGCAATCGGCATCCGGTGTTCGGGCTTTGGCCGGTGGCATTGCGTCAGGATCTGGCGCAATGGCTCGGCACCAGCGACACCATGAAGGTACTGGCCTGGGCCAACCGTCATGACCTCGCCTTTTGTGATTATGAAGCGGGCGGAGACGGAACGCCCGACCCGTTCTTCAATGCCAACACGCCTGAAGAACTGGCCGAGGCGGAAGCCTTTGTCGCCAGAGCCAATGCATGAACCAGCGTATCTTCGGCATCACCGGATGGAAGAACTCCGGCAAGACCACGTTGACCTGCAAGCTGGTGGAGGAGTTCACACGACGCGGGTTTCGCGTTGCCACAGTCAAGCATGCGCACCATCTGTTTGACATCGACCATGACGGCACCGACAGTTACCGCCATCGGCAGGCGGGTGCTGGGGAAGTGGCCATTGTCTCCGGACGCCGCTGGGCGATCATGCATGAACTCGGAGAAGAACAAGAGCCATCGCTCAACGATATTCTGGCGCGACTGTCGCCGTGTGATCTGGTGCTGATTGAGGGCTACAAGCGCGAGAGCCACCCGAAGATCGAGGCGCGTCGACTTGCTGCTGCGGACCGGGCGCCGGTGCCGGATATCGACGCCAGTATTCGCGCCATTGCCGCCGATCATGACATTGCTGATGCCGATGTTCCGGTCTTCGCACTGGACGACATCGCCGCCATTGCCGATATGATCGCGCGCGAAACCGGATTGGGAGAGACTGCCGCATGACACCGCGCAAGCTTTTGAACGACTGCTTCCTTACTGACAAGGACCGGCTCAGCCACGAGGAATGCCTAGCGATCCTGACCGGCCGACTGTCAGTGGTGACAGGTATCGAGGAACTGCCGCTGGTCCGGATTTCAGGGCGCTGGCTTGCCGCCGATATCATCGCGCCGCGCAATGTGCCGCTGCATGAAAATTCCGCCGTCGACGGCTACGCCTTTGCAGCCCCCGCTAGCGGTTCCATGCCGGTGGTCGCGCGCATTGCAGCCGGAGACCTCGACAGCTACCGGCTCAAGCCGGGTCAGGCAGCGCGCATCTTCACAGGCGCGCCTATGCCCGAAGGCGCGGATACGGTAGCCATGCAGGAAGATTGCACGGTTGAGGGCGATCACGTCACGGTTCCACTTGATCTCAAACGCGGCGCCAATGCCCGCCGTGCCGGTGAAGATGTGGCAGAAGGCAGCGCGGTGCTGCAAACCAGCTCCCGGCTCAGACCGCAGGACATGGCGGCACTGGCGTCCTTCGGCCTGCCGCAGGTCAAGGTGCACGCGCCGATCCGGGTTGCGATCCTGTCAAATGGTGATGAGCTGCTCGAGCCCGGCGCCGAAATCGCACAGGGACAGGTCTATGATTCCAACCGCTCCATGCTGCACGCCCTGCTTGATACCCTGCCCTGTGAAATCACCGATCTCGGCATCCTGCCCGACGACGCAACGCTGATCGAGGCCACCCTGGCCGATGTTGCAAAGACCCATGATGTAATCCTGACCAGCGGCGGAGCGTCGCGCGGTGACGAGGACCACATCATCAATGCCATCGACACCCTGGGCACGCGCCATCTCTGGCAGATCGCGGTCAAGCCTGGCAGGCCAATGAGCTTTGGCCAGATCGGCGACTGCATCTTCCTGGGCCTGCCGGGCAATCCGGTCGCGGCCTTCGTCTGCTTTCTGCTCTATGTGCGCCCGGCGCTGACAGTGCTTGGCGGCGGGATATATCAGGAGCCAGTCAGGTTCCCGGTCGCCGCCGGTTTCGAGGTCCCGGGCAAGAAGCCCGGTCGCCGCGAATTCTGGCGTGGCTGGCTCGAGCCCGGACCTGATGGGCGGCCCGTCGCGCATAAATTCGCGCGCGACGGATCGGGGCTGATTTCCGGACTGAGACAGGCAAGCGGCCTGATCGAAATCACCGAAAGCGTGACATCGGTGGCAAAGGGCGAGCTGGTGTCGTTCCTGCCCTTTACCGGGTTTGGAATAGACGGCTGATCAGGGCTTTGCGTTGGGGAAGAACAGCTGCTTGCCGTCGAGCTTGTTGGCGGCGATCAATTCCTGCCCGTGCTCCGAAATCATCCAGTCGATGAACTGCTGGCCGAGATCCGCCTTGACGCTTGGGCACTTTTCGGGATTGACCAGAATGATGCCGTACTGGTTGAACAGCACGGGATCGCCCTCGACCTCGATCTTGTAATCGCCCTTGTTGCCGAAGCTGATCCAGGTGGCACGATCCGAGATCGTATAGGCGCCCATGCCGACACTGGCGTTCAGTGTCGCGCCCATGCCGGAGCCGGTTGCACGATACCAGTCTCCCGAGGCGGCCTTGGTGTCGATCCCGGCCTTGTCCCAGAGCTTGAGCTCCGCCTTGTTGGTGCCGGAATCATCACCGCGGGAGGCAAACAGCGCCGCCTTGTCGGCAATCGTCTTGAAGGCCGCGACGGCATCCTTGCCACCGGCAATGCCCGCGGGATCCGCGGCAGGACCGACAATGACGAAATCATTGTACATGAGATCGGAACGAGCCACGCCGAACCCGTCAGCGACAAATTTCTCTTCGGCTGATTTGGCGTGGACCAGCAACACGTCGGCATCGCAGTTCTGGGCGTTCTTGATCGCCTGCCCGGTGCCGACAGCCACCACGTTGACCGTGACGCCTGTCTCGGATTTGTAGATTGGCAGGATGTAATCGTAAAATCCCGAATTCTGCGTCGACGTGGTGGACTGCACCAGGATCGACGGATCCTCCGCAGAAGCGCCTGTTGCAAGCAGGGAGAGAAGTGCGGCTCCGAGCAGCGTGGTTTTCATCATATGAGATTCCTCCTGGTTAGTCCGTTTTTTGTTCAAAGAACAATATTGCCCGACAGATAGGCTTTGGCAGCCTCAGATGACGGGGTGGCGAAGAAAGCCGCAGCCGGACGATGTTCAACGAGCTGGCCGTGATGAAGAAAGGCTACATCACCAGCCAGGCGGCGGGCTTGACCCACATCATGGGTGACGAAAATAACCTTGGTCTGGTCGGCGCTTGATGCCAGCACAATCTGTTCGATCATCTGCACCGACGCAGGATCGAGGCTCGCTGTTGGTTCATCCAGCAGAAGAACCTTGGGCCGCGTCGCCAGCGCCCGCGCCAGAGCCAGCCGCTGCTGCTCGCCACCCGACAACAGCCGCGCCGGTTGCTGGGCCCGGTCGGCAAGGCCAACACGTGTGAGCAGTTCCTCACAGCGTGCCCGGCGCTCGGGTTTGGTTCCCGAACGGCGGCGCAGAACAAAATCAATGTTGGCTGCCACCGAGCGACGCAGCAGCACCGGCTTCTGAAACACCATCGCCTGCGTTGACCGGGTGGCTTCACCGCAGGCAACCTCGCCCCAGCTGATCCAGCCGCGCGTTGGCGCGATCAGTCCGTGAACCAGACGCAGGAACAGGCTTTTGCCGGCTCCGTTGGGACCCATGATGACGGTGACTGACCGCGGATCGAGCACAAGTCTCTCGATATTGACCAGCGGTTTTCCCGCAACTTCAAGCGCCAGCCGCTCGATCCTGAGAGCCCCCGGCAACACACGGTCGCGCGGCGTCTGCGGCCCCGCATCAGAGGCGGGTGTCGGGATCAGCGGAGCGGCGTCAGGCATAGGCCTGCCTTTCGGCAATCGCCCGCAGCGCGCCTGCGCCAAGATTGACCGAGACGGCGATGCTCATCAGGATGATCCCGAGCGCCAGCGCCATTCCGAGATCACCCTTCGAGGTTTCGAGCGCGATGGCCGTGGTCATCACCCGGGTAAGATGTTCGATGTTGCCGCCGACAATGATGACGGCGCCCACCTCGGCCACCGCGCGACCAAACCCTGCCAGCGCGACTGTGACTAGCCCGTAGCGCCCGTCGACGATCAGCGCCAGCATTGCGCGTCCGCGGGAAACTCCAAGCGAGCGAAACTGTTCGTCATATTCGGCCTGCAACGCCTCCAGAACCTGCCGCGACAGTGCCGCAACGATGGGCGCGATCAACAGGGTCTGGGCGATGATCATCGCCGTCGGGCTGTAGAGCAGGCCAAGCCAGCCCATAGGCCCGGCGCGCGACAGGGCGAGATAGACCAGCAGCCCGATCACCACCGGGGGGAACCCCATCATCGAATTGACAAGGGCAATGACAATCCCGCGCCCAAAGAACTTTCGCACCACCAGAAGTGCTCCGAAGGGAAATCCGATGAGGCATGAGAGAAAAAGCGCTGTCAGGCTGACCCGCATGGAAAGGCCGACAATTTCGAACAGGTCCGGATCGCCCGAAACGATCAAACCAAAAGCCAATCCGAATGCGCCTGCGAAATCCTGCATGGCTATCCCCGGTCTCCGGCAAGCATCCGTTCTTCACCCAGACGGGTCCAGATGCGGTCGGCAATGTCCCGATAGATCCGCGCCTGAACGCTATCGGGATCGGAAACAACGATAGGCGTGCCGTTGTCGGATGTTTCGCGGATCGCCATGACCAGCGGCACTTCGCCAAGGAACGGCACACCGATGCGCTCGGCCTCGGCATGGGCTCCTCCATGACCAAAAATATTCTGCTGGCCACCGCAATCAGGGCAAATGAATGAGCTCATGTTCTCGATGATGCCAAGAATGGGAACATCGACCTTGCGGAACATTTTCAGACCCTTGCGGGCATCGATCAAGGCAAGATCCTGCGGCGTGGACACAATCACGACACCTGCCAGCGGGACATTCTGTGACATCGTCAATTGCGCGTCACCGGTGCCCGGCGGCATGTCGACGATCAACACATCGAGTTCACCCCAGGCCACTTCGCGCAGCATCTGGGTCAAGGCCTGCATCAGCATTGGTCCTCGCCAGACCATCGCCGTTTCCTCGTCGACGAGAAATCCCATCGACATGACCTTGAGGCCGTAACCTTCGAGTGGGGTCATAATGCGGTTTTCACCGGCCTGCGGCCGACCTGATATGTTCAGGAGGCGGGGCATCGACGGACCGTAGATATCGGCATCAAGGATGCCGACCTTCATGCCATTGGCCTGCAGCGCCAGCGCAAGGTTGACCGAGGTGGTGGATTTGCCAACTCCACCCTTGCCAGACGCGACCGCGATAATCGCCCCTATTCCCGGCACGGGCGCCTTTGTTCCGGGTGCAGGCGGTGGTGACGGCGCGCGGCCCTGCATCGGCGGAGGCACGGCTGAAGACTGAGCCACGGACGGAGCACCCCTCACCGGGACTGGGTTGACTGCCTCCCCTTTCCGATTTGCGGTGAGCGTCACCTTTGCCCGGGTGACACCGGGCACAGACATTGCAGCTTTTTCAGCTGCTGCCCGCAATGGATCGAGCTGCTCGGCAAGATAGGCCGGGACGGAGATCGAAAAGGTGACCTCATCATCAGCGACGACGATACCAGAGACCAATCCAAGATCGACGATATTGCCGGTCAGGTTGGGTCCCTTGACCCGCTTGAGCTGTTCCAGAATCTGGTCTGTGGCGATTGTCACTGCGTACCCCGTGGTCGATAGTGCATCAGAGGTGTCGCACTGCACGTCCGGGTTCTTGTTCCGGTAGATGCGCTTTTACACCAATCGAGCGACGAGGAGAGCCGGGAATGGACAGCACCGAAACGGAGAAATTTGTCAGGCTTGCCGATCGGTTCATCCGTATCGCCAATACGGCCAACGCCAAGATCCCTGCCACCGACATTCACATGGCATTCCTGTATGGCGCTGCGCGTTACAATGCGTTTGTGGCCAAGAATGTGATCGAGGCAGAAGACCACGAGGCCTTTGTCACCGAAATGGTCGCTGCCTATACCGAGATGCTGCGCAATCATCTGGCCGACCCTAACGTGTGAAAATTGCCTCATCCATTCAGCCGATGTCTGATGGAAACGCGCTTTTGCTGCAGCGGCTCGGGATCTGCGGTCTCATAGGCTTCAGGCTTCACGTCGACCGCATCAGTCTCTATCGTCATGTCGGGTTCAGCATCACCGGGCGATTGAGCATCAGCGATCTTCGCTTCTTCGGTCGGATCTGCGTCTGCGTCCTGCCCCACATCGTGCGCGACATCCTCAGGCGCATCTTCTGACGCAATTTCAGTGACGGGCGCATCCTGGGTGAGCCGACCCGTTGCCTGCTGCAGCACTTTCTCGGCCTCAGTCAGAAAGCCACGGCCCACGTCCCATGATGATTTGTAGACCATGTGCAGCGGATTGTTGTAGTCCTCGTCATAGTCGTTCAATCCATCCAGATTGGCGAGCACAGGGTTGGAGTTGAAGAATTTCTGCAGTGCCTTCTTTCGCAACAGATCGGGCACGCCGCGCTTCATGAAGATCGAGAAATCAAAACCGTAGCCAGCCGCGTCCAGATCGACGGCTTCGGCCGCCAGACGGTTGGCCTCGGCTTCGGTGCGTTCGGCTTCCAGTTGCTCGTTGTCAATCTCGACGGGCTCAACCGGACCAACTGCAACCGCCTCATCGTCGGGGTCCACATCGGGATTGGTCAATTGCGCCTGCTTGCGCTTTGACCAGCGGGCCAGAAATCCTTGTTTGTCTTCAGCCATCCAGATCTCCACTGTCGGAGCGCTTGCGGCTCAGGAAAATCGGCTGTTTGCCAAATTTCTGTTCTTCGAGATCAAGCTTGTCGCGCCGCCGTTTCAGGAAGGGCGTTTCCACATGATAGGCGTCTAGAAACTCGAGGATTGCCTCGGCGATCTCGGGCGGCATCGGCAAGCGTTCGATGATGTCCTCGCTGCCAACTTCGTAGTCTTGAGCGGCGTGCGGAGAGGCCGTGACGCTTTGGACATACCAGTCGAGTGGATGCTGGTTTTCGCTGTCGCGTCGCAGCACCACATAGAGCGCCGGATTGCCGCTGTCGAAATTTTCGACATAGGAATCTGTGTCTGCTGCGTAACAGGTCAGATCGACGCGGCCCATGTAGTAGCGCGTCATTCGATCATCGCTGATCAGGATGTCGCCCGCATTCAGATCCGCGGGAGCAAGCATCACGCCGACCGGCATCCAGTAGTCTTTTGCCCACCGAGAAATCGACTGCCGCTTCTCGGCAATCACTCCCAGCATAATTGTCAGTTCCCGCGACACGCCGGTCAGTCCCTCCCCGGTCTTGAGGCAATCACGGTTGTCTCTTCCCGTTGAAAGTATAAGGTGTTTGCAGACGACAACAAGGGTGATCCAATGGTTTTAGACGCAACCAAGCTTTTTGTATGCAGCTGCGAAAAAACCATGTCCGTCGACCCCGCGAAACTCGGGGCAGCCTATGGTGAAGTCTCCGGCCACCACCAACTTTGCCGCAGCGAAATGGGTGTGATCGAGGCAGCCTTTGCGACCGACACGCCGATCTGTATTGCCTGCACACAGGAACGTCCGCTGTTTGAAGAGCTCGCTGCCGAGGTCGGACACCAGGGGCTGTCATTCGTCAACATTCGCGAGATGGCGGGCTGGAGCACCGACAAGGCTTCCGTGACACCTAAAATGGAAGCTCTGCTGACCGCGGCAAAACTGCCGACGACGCCAGCCCGGTTGCGGGCAATCGAAAGTGACGGGCTTTGCCTGGTGATCGGGGCCGGTCAGGCGGCTTTTGATGCAGCACAGCGGCTCAACCGCACCTTGTCCGTGACCCTGCTTCTGACCGGAACGGATGATCTGGTGTTGCCATCCGAGTTGCCGTTTCCGGTGTTTTCCGGCCGCGTGGCTTCTGCCAGCGGATCGCTGGGAGCTTTCCAGCTGGTTGTTGACCGCTATGCCGCCATGCTGCCGTCTTCCAAGGCAAGACCCGAATTTGCAATGGCGCGCGACGGGGCGAAAACCTCCTGCAGCGTCATATTCGACATGTCGGGTGATACCGCGCTGTTCACGAGAGCCCATGGCCGTGACGGCTATTTCCGGGCTGATCCGGGCAATCCCGTGACCATACTGGAAGCGGTGATCGAGGCTTCGGATTACGCGGGCAGTTTCGAAAAACCGATCTACGTGACCTACGACGCTTCGATCTGTGCCCATGAGCGATCAAAGAAAACCGGCTGCAGCAAATGCATCGACCAGTGCCCAGCCGGTGCAATCACCGGGCTGGGTGACGCTATCGTCGTTGATCCCGGCATCTGCGGCGGCTGCGGCAATTGTGCCGCCCATTGCCCCACCGGTGCGGTGGCCTATACCTATCCGACGCGGACCGACCAGATTTCGCGGGTACAGACGCTTGCCCGCACATTCCTGGCGGCCGGCGGCCAGGCTCCTGTCCTTCTGCTTCATGACGCTGGCCATGGCACACCGTTGATCGGGGCGATGGCGCGGTTTGGCCGCGGTCTGCCAGCCCGGGTCATCCCGCTAGAAATGCATGCAACGAGCGGTGTGGGTCACGATTTGATGGCTTCCGCGCTCGCCTCCGGATTTCGCCAGATCGTGGTGCTGGGCGACCCCCACAAGGCTGAAGAATTCGGCGCCGTTGGTGAGGAAAGTCAGTTGATGGAGGCGCTGCTGGCCGGCTTTGGCCACACCGGCGGTCGTGTCGTGACCCTGCTCGAAGCCGACCCGGATCAAGTTGAGACCGCGCTCTATTCCCTCCCCGACCTGCCGGAAATCACGCGCGCCGCCCCCAAACCGCTGGGCGGAAAGCGCGAAGTATCGCGCGCTGCGCTTGGTGTTCTGGCAGACGCCGGCAAGCCGGTTTCAGACATCGTGCCGCTCTCGGTCAGCGCGCCCTACGGCCTGGTTCTGGTTGATACGGAAGCCTGCACGCTGTGCATGGCCTGCGTGTCATCCTGTCCGGCGGACGCGTTGCGCGACACGCCCGATACACCGCAATTGCGTTTTGTCGAGGCAGCTTGCGTTCAATGCGGCATCTGCGAGGCAACCTGTCCGGAAACGGCGATCACGCTGCAGCCGCGTTACAATATTTCTCCCAATGTCATGCAACCCGTGACGCTGCATGCTGACGAACCGGCCTGCTGCACCTCGTGCGGAAAAGCCTTTGCAGCCGGCGGAATGCTGCGGGCAGTGGAACGGCGCCTCAAGGGCAACCGGATGTTTGACACCGACCAGCGGCGCGCGCTCATTCATATGTGCGAGGACTGCAAGCTCGAAGAGTTATCACGTGACGGCGCTGATCCGTTCGCTATCGCTCATTCTCGCCGCACCCGCACGACCGATGATTACCTTGAAGCGGGTCGCCGTGGGCTGACGGTCGAAGACTTCCTGAATGAAGACTAGCAACGCGATTCAGTCCGTTGGGGGCTGATGCATTGCCTCGCGACACAAGGCCATTGCGGGAACGACAGCACAGGCGCATAGCTAGCATCCATCAAGCCTTATGGAGGATATCATGCGCCTTTTTCCCGCTATCGCCATTCTCGCATCAATTCTTGCAACGCCCGCGCTGGCTGACACAGCCGGTGGCGTTGTTGTCGCCTTTGACCGTGTCGATCATGTGCTGGTTCTGGATGACAAGACCGTCTGGGATTTGACACCGGCCGGTGACCTTGTTCCCGAGGGACTGAGTGCCGGCAATCATGTCACCATCGAATACGATTCTGCAGGTGACAGCGGCGTCGGCAAGATCAAGGGAATCACGATCGACGCCAAGTAGGCCATGTCAACGCAAGCTTGACCTTCGCCAAGGTGCACTGAGCTACTGCAGCAGCGGGTTGAGCGGCAGGTTGATCAGCAGGTTCTGCGGCTTCATGCGAATGCGGTCATGGGCATCCACTGCCATCCCGAGAAAAGCCGGTTTGCGACGTATTCGCTCGAGCACCCGGTCCTGATCGAGAAACTCCATCCTGAACAGGGCCACAATGCTACCCTGCCCTTCCTCCGGCAGATATTGACCTTCGTAAAGCGCATTCATGATGCGGGTGGCTTCCGCATCCAATCCGACATGCCAAGACCAATGCTCGTCCTTGACTGACTGTAGCGGCTGCACCCTGACCCGCAGATCGAGAAAATGCCTGATCCAGCGTTCGATCAGCCGGGCAAAAGCATCCTGCCCGGGCTCCGAGAAACGGAAATCCAGAGCCAGGTCAAAATGGTCGGCACGGGCCCAATAGTCCTCGGCACCTTCAGCGTTGAGAATTTCGAGCGCAACATCGGTTCTCCTGGGATCGGTCAAGGCCAGGAGGGCTGCTTGCTGCGCGCGGGTTTCGACCACTTCAGCATCGGCCAGCATCATCCGCTCGTTGGAGGTGGTCGCGGTCTGCTCACGGAAGAACAACTCGGCTGCCCGCGCCACCGTTGCATCGCCTTCTCCCATGAGAATATTGCCCATGATCAGATGCGCCATCTGGCTGATGAACACCGGCGGGATCATAGGCGCGCCAGGAGCAAAGAGCGACACGTAGGCTGCCTCGATCGATCCCTTGGCGACCAAATGGTCGCGAAAACGCAGGACCAGCGCATAATTGTCCGCCGCATCGCAATCCGCAATTGCAGCGAGATCGGCCGGGCTCACAGGTGCGAATGGATCCGCCATCAGCCGCTCGAACAGCGCATGTTCAACCGCGCAGCTTTCCTCGACAGGATGGATTTCCGGACGCGTGTAATAGGCGCGCAGGAAATCTGCACTGACCGCAAGCCAGCGATTGTCCAGCCTGTGGGTGAGATGCTGCCCGGCGGATTTCCAGATCACGCCCGCTGCCTTTTCATTGATCTGTTTCACCCGGCCATCCCCAATCCCTGAGCAAGCGACAGGCCGTGAGCGCCTCCGGCGCCATCAAGCAACAAGCCGCCATCTTCATCTATGCCGATCATCCGGCCTTCGTGCTGAACCTTGCCCACTTGCACCGCGACCTTGTCTGTGGGCTGCATGCGACCTCGAAAATCCGGATGTGCGGCGCCAAAGCCGTCATGTTCCCAGGCATCGACCCAGGACAGGAAATGCCGCGCGATGGCCTCGATGACCTGGGTCCGATCAAGATCGCCGCACCCCTCTTCAAACAGCGCCGTGGCGTGCCTGGCGAGGCCCGGCGCGTCAACGATCGCGGCCGACAGGCTCATTGCAATGGAAAAGCCCAGCACGATGAATTCCGGCGTGTCCTCAAGTCCAGCACCCTCGGGGGCCTGCAAAAACACCTCGCCAACTTCGCCGCCATTGACCAGAAGCGTTGTCGGCCATCGATACATCAGCGCAAGGTTTGGCGGACCGATTGATCCGAGCGCATCGCCAATGGCAACCATCAGCAAGGGCGCCATCTGCAACGCCTTGGCAAGGGCGCACTCAGGCTCGAGGACAATTGCCGCCCGGGCATGGGTTTCGGCCATCGACCAGCACAGATCACCGGCACTGAGCTTACCCTGGCGCGCACCCTCCAGCGCGACGCGCAAAGGGTCATCCTCAGCGGGCACAGCATGGCCTTTCAGGAGCGGCGGGAATTCAGGGTCGGGCAGCATGCTCGCGGTCAGGGCAACTCGACTTCGCCGGTGACGACATGCTCGAGGTCGGTCCCTTCGGCTGTCAGCACCATCTTGAGCTTTAAGGGGCCTTCACCAGCAGCGCCGGACCGCACCAGCTCCTCGATCTGCTGCTGAGAAGTCACACCTACCTGCTTGAGGAATTTGCGCATCGACAGGTTAAAGGTTTCGTCGCTCATGATGTCACTTTCATATCTGGGTCGTTGTGCGGCAGCACAGCCTGTAAAGGCGTCGCTTGAGGGGCCTGTCAGTGCAGGCGCACATTGTCTGTCGAATAAGCCACTGCCGAGGGCGTCTCCCATAACGGTTTGAGACCAAACCGGGCACCTGCCACAACTACCAGCAGAACAACGACGCTGAGAAGGAATGCTTTCATGTTCTATTCTTCCCCATCATCACTCGGCTGGCGCGGCAACAATGCCGTCAGTCTTCTTCGCCATGACTTCATCGACCCATAGCGAATGGTGTTCCCTGGCCCAATTCAGGTCAACCTCGCCTGAGCCCATGGCATCATAGGCGCCCTGCATCCCGATTGTGCCGATATAGATATGGGCCAGGATCAGACAAATCATCGCGACCGAGATGATGCCGTGCCAGGCGCTGTTGAACTGCTGTTCCTGAATGGCGCTGTAGGGCGGCTGCGGCAATCCAAGAAGTGCAGGCACATCGATGCCGATATTGCCCAGAAGCGCGAATGTGCTCGAGAACAGATGATGCTCGAACGGAAACAGCAGGGCCCATCCCGAGACCGACAGCGAAAGCCCAAACAGCATCACGCCCCAAAAGATGATTTTCTGGCCGGCATTGAATTTCTTTGCAGGAGGATGGCTGGACTTGCCGATCAATCCGCCGCCCTTGGCCAGCCAGTTCAGATCGGTCCGGTCGGGGATGTTGTGCGCAATCCAGAAGACGAAGGCGAGAATGAGCCCGAGCATGAAGGCAAAGGCCGTGTAATTGTGCGTTGCCTTGAGGAAGCCTGACGTCGGCCCGAACAGATCCTTGCCTATGACCGGCATGACCAGTGAACGACCGAAAGTAAAGTTCAGGCCGCTGATTCCCAACGTTATGAAAGACAAAGCCATGAGCCAGTGGCTCATGCGCTCAAGGGTGGAAAAGCGCTTGATCTTGACGCCAGACATGCCGTGCTCAACCTTGATGCGTCCCCGGATGGCGAAGAACACTGCCAGAAGCACGATCGTGGCGAGCATCGCATAGCCCAGATAATCATGGATCGGGCCATTTCTGTAGAGCCGCCAGTCCTCGCCTTGCGACTGGATCATCTGGCCGGCGGACTTGTTCGGGATGGACACAGCGCCGGTCTCGCCAAGTCGGATATCGTGCCAGATTTCCGCATCGGACTGCGTGCCCTGGACGCCGCCCTGCAAAGGGGGGCCGGCCGGCGCGATATTTGTGGTCGCGTTTTCCGGCGGGCGCACAGTGCTCTGGGCGTTGGCCTGCAACGGCAGGCACAGCCCGACAAGAGCAAGAATGGCAAACACGATACCGGGTAGGAGATATCGCTGAGACGCGTGGCGCGTCCTGAGATTATTCATCGGTGAACTCCCGGGGTCAGAATATGATCTGGAGAGACCTGGCAGCCGAACATCCGTCCGCCTGCCAGGTTGGCTGCGATTGACAGCAACCGGTCAGCCACCACTCTTCTGGTCATAGGCTGTGCCCCAGCCCCATGCGCCGGCGCCGAAGCCGCGGGCCACCACACGCTCACGGTAGATCTGCGATACCGTGTCACCATCACCGGCCAGCAGCGCCTTGGTCGAGCACATCTCGGCGCAAAGCGGCAGCTTGCCTTCTGCAATCCGGTTGCGTCCATATTTCTGGAACTCGGCGGCAGAGTTGTCTTCTTCAGGACCGCCGGCGCAGAAGGTGCACTTGTCCATCTTGCCACGGGAGCCGAAGTTGGAGGCTTGCGGATATTGCGGCGCACCGAACGGGCACGCATAGAAGCAATAGCCGCAACCGATGCACAGATCCTTGTCGTGCAAAACGATGCCGTCGGCCGTGTGGTAGAAGCAGTCAACCGGGCAGACCGCCATGCACGGCGCGTCCGAGCAGTGCATGCAGGCCACCGAAATAGACCGTTCTCCCGGCTTGCCGTCATTTATGGTGACGACACGGCGCCGATTGACGCCCCAGGGCACTTCGTTCTCGTTCTTGCAGGCGGTGACGCAGGCGTTGCATTCGATACAACGTTCAGCATCGCAGAGGAATTTCATTCTAGCCATTGTATATCCTCCCTATGCCCGCTCGACGCGGCAAAGCGTTGTTTTTGTTTCCTGCATCTGCGTGACCATGTCGTAGCCATAGGTCTGCGCGGTGTTGCACGCTTCCCCAAGCACGATCGGATCGGCACCTTCAGGATACTTGTCCCTCAGATCAACGCCCTGGAACTGTCCGCCAAAATGGAAGGGACAGAAGACAATGCCTCGGCCCACCCGTTCGGTGACCATAGCCATGACCTTGATCTTGCCGCCTGACGGGCTGTACAGCCAGACCGTTTCACGATCCTTGACGCCCAGATTGTTGGCGTCGAAGGTGTTGATCTCGACGAACATGTCCTGCTGCAACTCTGCCAGCCATGGATTGGAGCGGGTTTCGTCACCGCCACCTTCATATTCGACCAGACGACCCGACGTCATGATCATCGGGAAGTCCTTGGAGTAATCGACATCCTGGATCGACTTGAAGGCCGTCGGCACGCGCCAGAAGGTCTTGTCGGCGATGGTCGGGTAATCGGCCACAAGTTCGCGATTGGGCGCGTAGAGCGGCTCGCGATGCAGCGGTACCGGATCGGGGAAAGTCCAGACCACGGCGCGTGCCTTGGCGTTGCCGTAAGGCGCGCAACCATGCTTGATCGCAACGCGTTGAATGCCGCCGGACAGATCGACCTTCCAGTTCACGCCGCCAACCTTCTCGTCGTAGTCAGACGGTATATCGCCCTGGTCGGAGGTCTCGCCGACTTCCTCCTCAGAGGGACGTTTTTCCAGGATGCCGGCGACATATTCGATCATGCGCCGCTCATACGGGGTGAGATCGACGTCCCAGCCAAGGCCCTTGAGCATGGCCATGGTGAATTCGGGATATCCATCTTCGATCTCGGAGCCAACCGGCCAGCTGTCTTCCGCCAGCAGGTTGTCGCCGTTGCGCTCGACGCCGAAGCGAGCGCGGAAACCCATCCCGCCCTGCGCGACCGGAATCGTCACATCGTAAAGGTTCGCCGATCCGGTGTGCTTCATCTCCGGCGTTCCCCAGCAAGGCCAGGGCAAGCCGTAGAATTCGCCGTCATGCGGTCCGCCGACGCCACGCAGGCTGGTCTTGTCGAAGGTGTACTGATGCTCCATGTGGGACTTCAGTCGCTCAGGTGACTGCCCGGTCATGCCGATCGTCCACATGCCCCGGTTCCACTCGCGCGTGATGTCCTCGACCAACGGTTCCTCGCCATTGACCTCAATGTTGCGGAACATCCGGTCTTCGAAACCGAACTTCTTGGCAAACTTGTAGAGGATGGTGTGATCCGGCAGCGATTCAAACAGTGGCTCGACCACCGCCTCACGCCACTGGATCGACCGGTTTGACGCGGTCACCGAACCATAGGTCTCGAACTGGGTCGAGGCCGGCAGAAGGTAAACGCCATCCTTGCGGTCCTGAAGCACTGCGGTCATCGTCGGATAGGGGTCGACAACGACCAAAAGGTCAAGCATTCCCATCGCCTTCTGCATTTCAGGCAGGCGGGTTTGCGAGTTCGGCGCATGGCCCCAGAACACCATGACCTTGGTGTTGTCGGGCTGCTCGAGGTTTGCCTTGGCTTCAAGAACGCCGTCGATCCAGCGCGACACCGGAATTCCGGTCTCGTTCATCATCGCCTTGTCCTTGCCGTCCTTGCCCTTCATGGTGGCAAAGCGGCCCTTGAGCCAACCGAGATCTTCACCCCATACGCGGGCCCAGTGTGCGTAGGCTCCCGCAGTCAGGCCGAAATAGCCCGGCAATGTGTCAGCCAGCACGCCGAGATCGGTCGCACCCTGCACGTTGTCGTGGCCACGGAAGATGTTGGCCCCACCACCGGACTTGCCGATGTTGCCAAGCGCCAGCTGCAGGATGGAATAGGCGCGCGTGTTGGACGAGCCGTTCGAGTGCTGTGTGCCACCCATGCACCAGATCAGCGTGCCGGGACGGTTGTTGGCCAGCGTGCGGGCCACCCGCTCGAGCTGCGAGCCCGGAACTCCGGTCACCCGCTCGACTTCTGCCGGGTTCCACTTCTTGACCTCGTCACGGATCTGATCCATGCCCCAGACACGGGTGCGGATGTAGTCCTTGTCTTCCCAGCCATTCTCGAAAATATGATACAGAATGCCCCAGATCAGCGCCACGTCGCTGCCCGGCCGGAAGCGGACGAACTCGTCGGCATGAGCTGCAGTGCGGGTAAAGCGCGGATCGCATACGATCAGCGGCGCATTGTTTTCTTCCTTGCACTTGAGCAGATGCAACAGCGACACCGGATGAGCTTCGGCCGGGTTTGATCCAATCAGGATCATCGACTTGGACTTGTGGATGTCGTTGTAGGAATTGGTCATCGCGCCATAGCCCCAGGTGTTGGCAACACCGGAAACAGTGGTCGAGTGGCAAATGCGCGCCTGGTGGTCGACGTTGTTCGTCCCCCAGTAGGCCGCAAACTTGCGGAACAGATAGGCCTGCTCGTTCGAATGCTTGGCCGATCCAAGCCAGTAGACAGAATCCGGCCCGGAGCTTTCGCGGACCGACAACATCTTGTCGCCGATCTCGTTGATGGCGTCGTCCCAGGAGACGCGCTGCCATTTGCCGTCAACCAGCTTCATCGGATATTTCAACCGGCGATCGCCATGCGCATGCTCGCGGACGGAAGCGCCCTTGGCGCAATGGGCACCCAGGTTGAACGGAGAATCATAGCCAGGCGCTTGACGTGTCCAGACACCGTTTTCGACCTCGGCAATCACCGTGCAGCCGACCGAACAATGTGTGCAGATCGACTTCTTGGTTTCGACTTTACCGGTGCCTGCGGCTGTCTGAGCTTCTGCTCGCTTGACCATTCCGCCCGAAAGCGTGGAAATGGCTGCAGCCCCACCGATGGTGAGACCCGAACGCTTCAGGAATGTCCGGCGATCGATCGCCGTTACTCCAAGCTCTGCTACCGTCGAGGACAGCCGGGGGCCTCGCGCAACCCCATTTGTCTTCTTCCTGAGCATATTATCCTCCGTTGAATTTGTTCCGTCACATAAGGCGGCCAGCGATGTTCCTCAGAAACGTGCGCTGGCGTAGTAGGCCTTGATGTGATCGGTTTCCCTGTAGCCCGCACCTGCCTGCGGTTCGGCAATATCGGTTGCCTCACTTGCATTGCCGGTGACCAGGGCCGCGCCGCTGGCAATCGTGCCAAGCCCGGCGAATTTCAGAAAACCGCGTCGGTCAGTCGTGGCGTCTTCTGTCTTTGCCTTCATGATGGTCTCCACTTCGCGACACCCTGGGCTTTCTTGAGCAATCTGGCCGGGGCGTCTCGGCCGGACTGCACTACACATTTACACAAGCACTCACCGCAAACGCGGCTACATTTCAAACGCACCCTGCTCGATTGCCATGAAAAGGCGGCCGATGCGGCCAACCGGTCTGAAAAAACGGGCCGACGGGCAGGCTTCAAGGTCCTTGAAGAAATGCGGCGTCCAGCTGCCCACATGCCTGTCGAAAAAACTCTTCTGCACTGTAACGGACTGCGCTGCACCAAAGCTGCCTTCGATCAACCCGGCCATCATTTCCATCAATGCGGCAACATGGTCTTCAGGATCCTTGACGTCATCGCTGCGGGCAATGCCGAGCGGACGCATGTCGTCACGCAAGCGGGCCAGCGGTTTTTCGTGCATGAATCCGGTGAGGTAATAAGAGCCGAACGGTGTCAGGATGCCCCTACCAAGACCGATGAAGAGAACGTCGTATTCGTCCCGACTGGCTGCCAGACCTGTCTCGGAAGCGGCCTTCGAAAGATCCGAGATTGCCTGGCCAAGCTCGGAGTCATCGCCCGTCATCTGGGTCAGGATCGAAAGAAGGGGGGCATCCGGCGGTTCACGCAACAAACGTGCAAGGAGCTTGTAGATATTGACCCGCAATTGATCGGCTTCATCAACCGAATCTATCGAAATAGCTTGTTGATTCAACACATGCGATCTCCCTAAAAAAGAAAAGACCACTTTTCTCCCCTCAAAGCAATCCAATTCGGACTTGCTGAAAAACAGCCACGCCTTTGGCCGACCAAAGCCACATGCCGGGCCCTTTCTGTTCATGGCAATTGCAATGCGAGGGACGCTTACGGACATAAGCTGGAAGATCAGTTGCACAGGCATGCTGGTCCGAAAACATGCTGCGACCGTGATTCTCGCGACAGGTTCATTTGATGGGAATCTCGAAGAAACGAATGGCTGGGGCGCCTGGATTCGAACCAGGGATGGCGGTACCAAAAACCACTGCCTTACCACTTGGCTACGCCCCAACAGTCACCCGGGCAGGCAAATCAGCTGCCCGGCGCAATCCGGAAGCATCCGGAAGCCTCGCGGGGATAGCAAAAGACGCGTGCGATCACAAGCGCGGAAACTGCCCCGGCTCAGAGATTTTCCACCGCAAACAAAAACCCGCGCAGCTTGTTCGCCACGCGGGTTTCAAATTCTTGATCAACCGGCCTGTGAAGCCGTGAAGATTGTTCCGGCGATCAGCGACGGAACATGTTGGCGATCTGCCAACCGGCAGGGACAACCGCAGCAGCGAGCGCTGCCTTGATCACATCGGTGGCGATGAACGGGCCGACGCCCCAGGCAAGCGCCTTCTCGGGACCGAAAGCAAGCGCGATCCAGGCGGCGCCGAGCAGCAGGATGATCGCAGTGCCTGCGAGGTTGACGGCAAAAAGCTTGAAGGCGTTGCGGTCAAGACCGCGATCGGCAGCCCAGCCAGTCAGGCCAGCGGCGACAACGAAGCCCGCGAGGTATCCAGTTGTGGGGCCCGCGAAATAGGCAAGACCGCCGCCATTGGTGAAGACCGGAAGGCCTGCGGCACCTTCGATCAGGTAGGCAGCAAGCGTTGCCAGAGCGAGCTTGCGACCGAAAGCAGCAGCGATGACAAAAATTGCCAGCGTCTGAAGCGTCGCAGGAACAGGCCAGAACGGAACAGTGATCTTGCCTGCCATCGCAATCAGGAGACTGCCTGACAGAACGAGTGCGGCATAGGTGGCGTAGCGCGCGGCAACACCTGAAGGCGCAAGGGTTTGGGCGAAGGAACGTGCGGGGACAGTTGCCATGGATCAATCTCCAGAAATTTCACAAGAGCGGGCCAAAGCAGCCGCCCATTGAAAGCGGTATATTGACTTACCCGCCTGACAGCAAGACAGTCCGGCCCAAATCCATGGCGGTCCACAAGTGGCGGCCACCCTACACCGGCTGACATGCCGAGTTCAGCCGGACACCGGAGACAATCGTGACAGAACCGCAGTTTGACAAGACTTTCGAGCCTTCGCATGGAGATTCGGTGCCCGTTGCGAAGAATATCCTGCGGGTGACGGCGCCGAATTCCGGACCGCTGACCTTCCATGGCACCAACAGCTATATCGTCGGCCGAGATACACTCGCCGTGATCGATCCGGGCCCTGAAGATGAAAGCCATTGGCAGACATTGGTGGCAGCCATCGCCGGTCGTCCGGTCAGCCATATTTTTGTTACCCACACCCACCGGGATCACTCGCCTCTCGCCGCCCGGCTGAAGGCCGAGACGGGAGCGACCGTTGTTGCCGAAGGCCCGCACCGCGCGGCGCGGCCGCTTTACACGGGCGAGGTCAATCCGCTCAAGGAAAGCTCGGACATGGATTTCGTCCCCGATATCGCAGCCGGCCATGGACATGTGGTTTCCGGGGACGGCTGGAGCATCGAAACACTGCACACGCCGGGCCACACCGCCAACCATGCGGCCTTCGCCCTCACCGGCGCTGACACAGACCTCGTATTTTCTGGCGATCACGTGATGGCGTGGGCGACATCGATCATTGCGCCGCCGGACGGAGCGATGAGCGATTTCATGACCTCGCTCGACATGCTGGCCGCCCGCGACGACCGCGCCTATCTGCCTGGTCACGGTGGCCCGGTGCAAAAGCCTCGGCAATTCGTCAGAGCACTCAAGACCCACCGGATCATGCGCGAGCGCGCCGTATTCGGCCGGGTTGAAAAGGGCGACCGGCTGATTGCCGACATGGTCAAGGTGATTTACCGCGAAACCGACCCACGGCTGCATGGCGCGGCGGCTCTTTCGGTGCTGGCGCATCTGGAAGATCTGGTCGGTCGCGGAGACGTGGTCACGGACGGGCCGCCGTCAATTAACAGCGAGTACCGCCTGCCCTGAGCGGAGGATCAGCCGCCGGCGATCCCGAGCAGGCGCACATCAAGATCATGCAGGAATGTGCGGATCAGGTCGGCATTGAGCCCGAGGTCATGATCTCCGTCCCGCGTTGCCGCGCGCATGTCGACAAAGGTGGTTTCCTCCTCTTCCGAAAGCCTGATCAGTATGTCCTGCGGAATGCCGAGCACAAGCGATTTTGTGCGGTACTGAACAACTGCAAAGGAGGGAAGCTGCTCGAGCGCGCCGTCCTCGATATTCGGTCGCGGCGCCGGCAGGGGCGCACGCGCAGGGTCCGCTTCACCAGTCGATACCGCAGCGCCATTCTCTGAGTCCGCACTTGCCACGGCCGGCTCAAGGCCATCAACGAGTGCATCGACCCCTATATTGGCGACCGGTGTCCACTTTCTTTCCTGCGCGACGGTCTGAACCGCCAGCAAGACACGGTCGATCGCCCCTTCGTAGCGCCGGCCGGTGATCTGTGCATAGGCGCGCGCCTGAAGCCTGCGTGCAGCGGGATCGGCACCATCAGAGCGGGGTATCCAGGACGGCACTATCTCCGGTGCCTCCAGCCATTGAGGCGGATTTGCCACATCGGTGGAAATATCGTGGATCCTGGGCAGAAGCACATAGCGACTGGCCGCCAGTCCGACCGGGATGAGGATGATCAGCGCCATGACCATGCCATTGAACGAGGCATGGCCGCCCTTGGCGCCGATGTGCCAAAGCATGAAGAAGCCGATGATCGAGAGGCCCAGCACAAGAACTGCAAGAACAGTCGCCAACAGAACGGCGGCGATTGTGTTGGGCATTTCCAGCATGCCTATCCGGTGCAAAAACAGCGCCATGAAGGCCAGCAACAACGCAAACCGTCCCAGCCTGCGCGACCAGGCTGCGGCAATTGATCTTGGTCGTTCTGGTCGGAAGGGCATGGCGCGGCCAGGTCTCCGGGACAGGTGGAGCGCGGGATGCGCGTCTGGTTGTGGTTGAATTCATTAGCGGTTCATGACTGTCGCGGCAAGCGCCTCACTTCAGCCATTCTTGAAAGGGATGTTTTAAGCGGGGGGCAGATCAAACCGGACAGGTTTTACGTTCCGAAGGAGATCCGCCATGGCGGTAGACGCCCTATCAAGGCCGGTGCACGGCCCGATAAAGCCCGCATCTGCACATACTCCCGGGGATGCACCCCTCGCCTCCCATCGCACCGATGATACCGCCCTCCCCCACCTGCCGCAGCAAACTGCCCCGCTGGCGCTGGATCTTGTGGAGCTTGATCTGGCCCTCGACCTCAGCGACATCGCGGATCGCGGCTTTGATGACGCCGTTCGCGATGCGGCCAAGGTCATCGGCGGCGAATTCCTTTTCGACCTTCCAGCTTCCGGGCTTGTCGATGACGCCCAGCGGATCGCACTTGTCTGTCTCTCGCGCGACAATGGCGGGCGCTTCGGCCTGGTGCTTCTCAGCGCCAATGGTGACCGGGTCCGCACGGTGGAAGCTGACGAAGCAACAACGGGACTGGTGCAGTTTGCCAAGGCCTTCGTGGCGGTGCTTGAAAAGCTCTGATTGCTGACTTGAAGCCTTTTATGGCCCGATCTTAAGGGCTAGTCTCCGTCCCGTAGTGCAAGCGATGGGGATGACGGGTGGAATTGAGTTCAGCAGACCGCGAGATCATCGATGGTGAACATGGCCGCGCTGCGGCGGATGCGATGCAGCTTGTGCTGAAATTCGCCGAGGCCGTCGGCGCACCCCGGTTGCTGCCCTGCGCCAGCGCCCATGTTGACGGATGCCTGTATCATGGCCAGGCAAGCCTTGATTTTGTTGAACGGTTTGTGGCGCTCGACGGTCGTGTCAGGGTTCCGACAACGCTCAATGTCGGTTCGGTCGATCTCATCCATCCAGAACTGTTTATCGGCGATGCGGCGCTCGGCGCGGCAGGCAAACGACTGATGGAAGCCCATGTCGAACTCGGCTGCACACCGAGCTTCACCTGCGCGCCCTACCAGACATTGCTCAGACCACGCTTCGGCGATCAACTGGCCTGGGCTGAATCCAACGCCATCGTGTTTGCCAATTCGGTGATCGGTGCCCGGACCAACCGTTACGGCGACTTCATTGATCTGGCCTGCGCACTGACCGGTCGCGTGCCCGACTACGGGCTTCACCGCAGCGAGTACCGCCACGCCAGGGCGGTCGTTGAAATTCATGGTTTTGATGGCGCCGAACCCGATCAGGCGGGAGGGCTAGCGGTGGCGGCAGGGCTTTTCATCGGCAAGCACTGCGGCGACACCATTGCCGCAATTACCGGGCTGCCCGCTTCGACCAGCGAGGATGATCTGAAGGCACTTGGCGCGGCGGCGGCATCTTCGGGTAGCGTGGCGATGTTTCATGCTGTGGGGCTTACGCCGGAAGCGCCGGATCTTGCAGGTGCAACGGGCGGGCTGGATGTCCCGGTGGTGGCGCGGCTTGGGCCGTCAGAGATCGCGGAGATACTGGCAACGCTGAGCACCGTGCCTGACTGGGCGGCGCTGACGGCCGTGGCGCTGGGCACGCCCCATTTCTCGCTGACCGAGTTTGACCGACTGATGCCGATGCTCGATCTCGCCCCCTTTGCGGTGCCAATCTATGTCAACACCGGGCGGCATGAGTGGGAGCGGTTGACCACTGATGGCCGCGCGGCGCGGCTTGAAGCAGCGGGCGTCACGGTTGTGGTCGACACCTGCACCTATGTCACATCCATCATCAGGGATCTGTCCGGAGCGGTGATGACCAATTCCGGCAAATGGGCCTATTACGCGCCGGGAAACCTCGGCGTCGATGCTGCCTTCGGCACGCTTGCCGACACGCTGCACTCGGCCAGGGCCGGACGGGTGGTGCGAGCATGAGCGCGCGCAGTCTGGTTCACGGCAGGGGCGAAGGGTCCGGCTTGAAGCTTGATGACCCCTTGAGCTTCTGGGGCGGCTTTGACAGCGCCAGCGGCAAGGTTATTGACCGGTTTCACCCGCAGCACGGCGTCTGCCTTAGCGGCGCGGTGCTATTCATGGAGCGTGGCCGCGGGTCGTCGTCCGGTGCGTCGGTGTTGGCTGAGGCTATCCGGCTCGCCACGGCGCCAGCAGCGATCATCCTGCTCGACGAAGACGCCATCATCACCACAGGCGCGCTGGTGGCGCAGATGCTGTACGGGATCGATTGTCCGGTGGTCGCCATCAGGGACAGGGCTGAATGGCAGAGGCTTTATGCTCTGCCCCGGCTTGTCGTGGAAGCCGGGGCAGAGGAAGTTCTTTTTACTCAGCCGCAATGATCGCGGACGAACCAGCCTGCTGGCTCGCAAAGGATCTCAGCACCAGCTGAGTGAGCGCCGCACCTGTGATCATCGACGCCAGGCCAAGCAGTGACGACACCGCCAGCACCGAACCGCCGGTCAGACCGGCGCCGATGGTGCAGCCGACAGCGAGGATGCCGCCAAAGCCCATCAGCACCGAACCTGCGGCATAGCGCCAGATCGACGGCACGCCCGGCTCGGAGAATGTCGAGATGCGGAACTCGCCAGACAGGAGAGCGGCGACAAATGCGCCCAGAACTGCGCCGATCAGGACGCCCTGATCGAGGCCTGCAAATCCACCTTCGAGCGCCAGTTCGCCGCTGGTGGCGAGAGGACGGATGAAGGACAGGCTTTCCGCCTGGATCGGCTCAAACACCTGAGTTGACAGCTGCCAGGTGAAGTACCAGCCCGCAGCAACGGTCAGGCCAATCATGACGCCACCGAAAAGCCGCGAGACGGACAGACGTGCCTTGAGCGCGAAACCGAGCGCGATCACGGCGAGAACTCCACCCAGCGCAATGCCTGCCCAGCGCTCGAGACCTGTGTGGACGAGAAGATCATTGCCGCCGATTGCAGCTGTGCTCCAGACGCCACCGATGCTGTCGCGCAATGGCACGAGCACGCCGCTGTAGGTCGCGAGCGCCGTCACAGCGATGATGAGAATCGAAAAGATACCGCGCAGATTGCCCGAGGCACTGAGCACCAGAAGTCGTGACACGCAGCCGCGTGCCAGCACCATGCCAACACCAAACAGAAGGCCCCCGGCAATGGCGCCGGAGAGGCTCTGCGCAGTCGAGAAGAAGCGGGTCTCCGACACGTCTATCATGTCTGCACCGAGCAGTGCCTGGACGGCCAGAATGGCTGCTGCAAAACCTGCGGCCCAAGTGGCGAGCGGCTTGAGATCGCTCTCGCCCATGGCCGAAAGCACCGCCGAGCGGGTGCAATAGCGGCTGCGCTGAGCAAACACGCCGAAGGCCAAGCCAAGAACGAGGCCGCCAACAAGTGCCGTGTAGGGTTCACCGATAAGCTCGATCAGAGGTACGAGATCCATCGCTTTAGTCTCCATAATTTGTATCTGCAAAATACAATCTATCGAGACTGATGGGATGGTCGGGACTTACAGCCAAACCGTGCCGAGTGGTTTTTCCTTCCCGGTAATCTCCCGAAAATAGAAATGCATTCCTCTCAGCCGGTTTCGGCGTGCGTATCGCACTGGCAAAGGCGGTCTAGGCGGTGCGCGTTTTCTCAATCGCAGCCTGAGCCGCAGCAAGACGGGCGATCGGCACGCGGAACGGCGAGCAGCTGACATAATCCAGGTCGATGGATTCACAGAACCGCACCGAGGCCGGGTCGCCACCATGTTCACCGCAGATGCCGAGCTTGATGTCGGGCCGGGTCGCCCGCCCCTTGTCGGAGGCAATGCGAACCAGTTCGCCAACACCATCGATATCAAGGGTGACGAAGGGATCCTGCTCGATGATCCCCTTCTGCTGATAGGTCATCAGGAAGGAAGACGCATCATCGCGCGAAATGCCGAAGGTGGTCTGGGTCAGGTCATTGGTGCCGAAGGAGAAGAACTCGGCAACTTCGGCAATGGCATGGGCGCGAATGGCCGCGCGCGGCAGCTCGATCATGGTGCCGACGAGATAGGTAAGATCGACACCGGACTCGCTAATAACATCCCGCGCCACGGCATCAATCCGCGCCTTGACGAAATCGAGTTCCTCGCGAAGACCAACAAGCGGCACCATGATTTCCGGCACAACCGGCGCGCCGGTGGATTTGGCGGCTTTGACTGCGGCTTCAAAAATGGCGCGCGCCTGCATCTCTGCGATTTCCGGATAGGAAATGGCCAGACGGCAGCCGCGATGGCCGAGCATAGGATTGAATTCATGCAGCTCATCAACGCGCTGGCTGAGCTTCTCGACCGAAACCCCGATGACGCTCGCAACTTCGGCTATCTCTTCATCTGTCTTGGGCAGGAATTCGTGCAACGGCGGATCGAGCAGCCGGATGGTGACCGGCAGGCCCTTCATGATTTCGAACAGCTCGATGAAATCCGAGCGCTGCATCGGCAGCAGCTTTGCCAGCGCATCGCGGCGGCCGTCTTCGGAACCGGCCAAGATCATCTCGCGCATGGCTGTGATGCGGTCGCCGTCAAAGAACATGTGCTCGGTGCGACACAGGCCGATGCCTTCAGCGCCGAAGGAGCGCGCGGCGCGGGCATCGGCAGGGGTTTCGGCATTGGTGCGGACCTTCATGCGCCGCGTGGCATCAGCCCATTCCATGATCAGGCCGAAATCACCCGACAACTCGGGCTGCAGCATCGCGACCGCACCCTTGAGCACCTGGCCGGTGGACCCATCAAGCGTGATGACGTCGCCTGCCTTCAGGGTGGCGCCGAGGGAGACCAGCGTGCCATTGCGCGCGTCGATGCGCAAACCGCCGGCGCCTGAGACGCAAGGGGTCCCCATGCCGCGAGCGACAACAGCCGCATGGCTGGTCATGCCGCCGCGCGAGGTGAGAATGCCTTCAGCGGCGTGCATGCCGTGAATGTCTTCAGGGCTGGTTTCAACGCGCACCAGAATGACCTTGCGTCCGGTCTTGGCCGCTTCGACCGCTTCTTCGGAGGTGAAGACGATTTCGCCGGTGGCAGCGCCTGGAGAGGCGGGCAGACCTGATCCGATGATGTCCCGGGTCGCATGCGGATCGATGGTCGGGTGCAGAAGCTGATCCAGCGATGCCGGGTCGATGCGCATGACTGCTTCTTCACGCGTGATCAGTCCTTCACCGGCCATGTCGACAGCGCTTTTCAAAGCCGCCTTGGCGGTGCGCTTGCCGGATCTGGTCTGCAGCATCCAGAGCTTGCCTGCCTGGATGGTGAACTCGAGATCCTGCATGTCGCGGTAATGCCGCTCGAGCCGGTCGCAGATGGCGAGGAATTCGGCAAAGGCCTCAGGCATCAGCTTCTCGAGCGATGGCCGGTCTGAACCGGCCTCGATGCGCGCAGCCTCGGTGATGGATTGCGGCGTGCGGATGCCGGCCACCACGTCCTCGCCCTGGGCATTGACTAGGAACTCGCCATAGAGCTCCTTGACACCAGTCGAGGGATTGCGGGTGAAGGCTACACCGGTGGCCGACTGATCGCCGAGATTGCCGAACACCATCGCCTGAACATTGACAGCGGTGCCCCATGAAGCGGGAATATCGTGCAGTTGACGGTAGGTGATGGCGCGGGCGTTCATCCAGCTTGCAAAGACAGCGCCGATCGCGCCCCATAGCTGCTGATGCGGATCCTGCGGGAACGGAACGCCCAGTTCCTCCTCGACGATCGCCATGTAGCGGGCAATGATTTCGCGCCATTCTTCAGCGCTCACGTCGGTGTCGAGTTCATGGCCGAGACGGGCCTTCTCGTCTTCGAGGATTTCTTCGAAAACCTCGTGGTCGAGCCCCATGACCACATCGGCATACATCTGGATGAAACGGCGGTAGCTGTCGAAGGCGAAACGCTCGTCACCCGAATCGCGGGCCACTGCCAGAACCGTTTCGTCGTTGAGGCCGAGATTGAGCACCGTATCCATCATGCCGGGCATCGAAGCGCGGGCGCCTGAACGGACAGACAGAAGAAGCGGCTTTTCGGGATCGCCGAAGGCACGGCCGGCTATCTTGCCGACATTGACAAGCGCATCGGTGACCGCGGCTTCAAGGCCTTCGGGCATCTTGCGGCCATTGTCATAATACCAGACGCAGGCGTCGGTGGTGATGGTCAGTCCCGGCGGCACAGGCAGGCCGAGATTGCACATTTCAGCAAGATTTGCGCCCTTGCCGCCTAACAGATTGCGATCGGAAGCAGAGCCTTCGGCCTGTCCGTCTCCAAAAGTGTAGACCCACTTTGTCATCACTCGACCTTCCCTCGTGCGCAACCGCGACTGTCGCCAGGCCAATGCACCCTATCCCCGATTGCCGGGTGGCTGCCGATCCAGCAAAACGCTGTTTACGATAACCCTTGCATGGGGTGCTAAGCGTATGGCGAGCGAAACACAATGCGCAATTGGGCCAAATGCGCGACTAAATCGATCCAAAAGATCAAGATGTTGATTGGCTTGTCCTGTGCGTGGCCGAAACGCGGATGGATACGGCGCGTGAGAGCGTATCCAAGTGCCCGTTCGGTCGTCCCCTGTAACGGCGCATCACCAAAAGCAATGCAAAGTGATTGTAACAACGACACAATCGCGCTTTGAACGAATGGTGGCTATGGACCCCGCTGCTGCTGCGCATTAACACGGTTGGCAATTCCGACCGTCCTTGGGCTCACAGTCGGACTCACTATCAGGTTTGAGCCCGGAGGCACTAAAGCATGTCGTCTGTATCCCGCGCACCAGTTCCATTCGTTGACCTTGGCGCCCAGAAAGCCCGCATCCGCGACCGCGTCGATGCTGCCATTGCCGGCGTGCTGGACCACGGACAATTTATCATGGGGCCGGAAGTTGCAGAGCTTGAAGCGCAACTCTCAGCCCACAGCGGCGCAAAGCATGTGATCGCCTGCTCGTCTGGCACTGATGCGCTGGCGATGGTGTTGATGGCCAAGAATGTGCGACCAGGCCAGGCGATCTTCTGCCCAGCTTTCACTTTTGTCGCGACTGCCGAGGTGGTGGCATGGCTTGGTGGGCATATCTGGTTTGTCGATGTCGATGCCGACACGTTCAACATGGACCCGGCCTCTCTCGAAATCGCCATCGCGGCAGCCAGGGACGCCGGACACGAACCGGTTGGCGTGATCCCGGTTGACCTGTTCGGACTGCCCGCCGAGTATGACGCGGTCTCGAAAATCGCCGCCCGTGAAGGGTTGTGGATCCTGGGCGACGCTGCGCAGGCCTATGGCGCTCGTTATCACAATCGCCGGGTCGGAACCCTGTCGATGGCGACCGCCACCAGCTTCTTCCCGGCCAAGCCGCTGGGTGCCTATGGCGATGGCGGCGCGATCTTCACCGATGACGCCGAACTCGCAGATACGCTGCGCTCGATCCTGTTTCACGGCAAGGGCGCCAACCAGTATGACAATGTGCGGGTCGGCATGACCGGCCGCATCGACACCATGCAGGCAGCGGTCTTGATCGAGAAACTGAAAATCTTCGACGATGAAATCGAAGCCCGCAACCGAATTGCGGCGCGCTACACATCGCTGCTTTCAGACCATGTTGCGACACCGAAAGTGCCCGGCGGACTGCTCTCTGTCTGGGCGCAATATACCATCAAGCTGCCTGAATCTGCCGATCGTGCCGCGATCCAGGCAAAGATGAAGGAGGAAGGCGTGCCGACGGCGGTCTACTACCCCAAGCCGCTGCACCGTCAGGACGCCTATAGCCACCACGGCATCGCCGGCGGCGAACTGCCGGTCACAGACCAGCTGGCTGCCACCGTACTCAGCCTGCCGATGCATCCCTACCTCGATGACGAGACCCAGGACAGGGTGGTGGCGGCACTGATTTCGGCTTTGTGAGACGCGGGAACGGTCGCAATCCTTTAACCGGCTAGCCCGCCATTGCGGCCATGCGGCGGATGAAATCGGCACATGCTTCGGGAGCAGTGACGGGGATCATATGTCCACGACCCGGCAACGTCTCACAGTGCAGGCCATAAGCCTGCATCGCGCGACCATGCACATCGGGTGACAGCAGCCTGTCATCCGTGCCGAAAAGAATGCCGCCGGGGACATCCAGTTCCGCGGCATAGCGCGCCACCTGATCCGACATTGACGCTGTCGCGCCCAGCAAATCGGCAGAGGCGCTGATGAAGGACGCAGGCCGCAAACCGAGAATGCCGCCCCCCCTCACCTTGAAATCACCAGGGGCCTTTTCCGGCGCAAACACCTGAGCGAGAACCTTCTCACTGGTCAGTTTGGCGATTGGTGCCGCCACTGTATGCCCGATCAGTCGGCGCAAGAATGCGGATACAACGACCAAAGATCTGAAGACAGCAGGCGGTTCAGGGATGACGGCTGCGAGCGGGGCCAGAAGGGCAAGTGCGCCAATTGGCCGCTTGCATTCCATCACCATCGCTAGCGCCAGTGCGCCACCAAGGGAATGTCCAACCAGTACGGGGTTTTGGACACCCAGTTTGTCCAGGAATTCGCAGACCATGCGGGCTTGCGCCGGCAACTGAGCCAGATCATCACGGATCCGCGTGGAATAGCCCGAACCGGGACGGTCTATGGTGATCACCCGGAAGTCGGACGACAATTGCCCCGCCAGCGCGTAGGTAAGATTGTGCATGGTGCCGGCCAGACCGTGGATCAGCACCAACGTCTGGCCGTCCCGCGGTCCTTCATCTGTGTAATGAATTGCGCCGCCACTCACCGGCAGGATTTGACCTGCTGGCGGTACTGTATTCTCTGCCCCCGCCGCAAGCCTGAGCGTCCACAGCCAGCAGATTGCGAGAAGAAGCAGCAGACAGGTCAACAACCAGAACACGACAGACATCAGGCTAAATCCTTACCCGGAGACATGGCAGGAACGCCCCTCTCCGGTGACCGACTATCTGCAATGGGAGAACAACCGTCAATCAGAACACCAGCGGCGATTTGCCGTTGGCGACCAACGAGCGCCGTGAATTGGGAACCATCAGCCCTCACACCGCTTCGCGCAGTTGCTCGGCTGTCTGCAGATCCACTGAAACCAGCTGGCTGACGCCCTGCTCGGACATGGTGACGCCGAACAGGCGGTTCATGCGGGCCATGGTGATGGGGTTGTGGGTGATGATGACGAAGCGGGTCTCGGTGGAGGCCGCCATTTCGTCCATCAGGTTGCAGTAGCGCTCGACATTGTGGTCGTCGAGCGGGGCGTCGACCTCGTCCAGCACGCAGATCGGCGCCGGGTTGGTCAAAAACACCGCGAAGATCAGCGCCATCGCCGTCAGCGCCTGTTCGCCGCCCGAAAGCAGCGTCATGGTCTGCGGTTTCTTGCCGGGCGGGCGAGCCAGAATTTCGAGGCCCGCTTCAAGCGGGTCATCGGATTCAATCAGCTGCAATTCCGCCGTGCCGCCGCCGAAAAGGTGGGTGAACAGCCGCTGGAACTGGGCGTTGACGATGTCGAAGGCAACCAGCAAACGGTCGCGGCCTTCTTTGTTGAGGCTCTGGATCCCGGCGCGCAGCTTCTTGATCGCGTCGATGATGTCTTCGCGCTCGGTGATGATCAGATTGAGCCGGTCCGAGAGCTCGGTCTGCTCTTCCTCGGCGCGCAGATTGACCGCGCCAAGACGCTCGCGCTCGATCTTCAGACGTTCCAGATTGCGCTCGACCTGCGCCGGATCAGGCAGCGCGGCATCGGCGGCAAGCCCCGTCTGACGCAAGGCCAGATGCGGTTCGCAATTGAGCGCTTCGCGAATGCGGGCCTCGCCCTCCTCGCGGCGTTCCCGGGCGGCCATCAGCCGTTCCTCGGCACGACCGCGCCCCTCGCGGCCCTGCGACAAGGCACCGATTGCCTCGGTTGCGAGCTTGTCGGCCTCGCGTGATTTTGTCTCGGCGATGGCCAGGTTGTCGGCTGCTTCCTGGCGGCGCTTTTCAACCTCTGAAAGCTGGGTCATCAGTTGCCGGCGGCGGGCTGCGATTTCATCCGGGGCTTCGGCGATGCCAGCGACTTCTGCAGCGGCTTCCGCCGAGCGTGCGGTCAGCGTTGCGAGATGGCTTTCGGCATTGGCGGCGCGCTCAAGCCAGTTGGCGCGTTCAGAACTGATCGCCTCAAGCCTGCGTGCCCGGGCCGCGTTCTCCCGCTCGAGCCCCTCATGGGCGGCGCGGGCCTCGGCAAGCCCGCCGCGATCGGTCGCGACCTGGGCATTGACCTGGGTCAGAGCCGCATCAAGCCCGGCCAGATCGGGACAGGCCTTGAGCGACTGCTGGGCCTGCTCAAGCGCTTCAACCGTCTCGGCAAGCTGCGCACCCACCTGGGCGCGGGATTCCGTCAGCACGGCACGGCGGTTGGACAGCTCGCCAGAAGCCCGTTCGGCGCTTGCCAGTTCATCGCGGGCGCGGCTCACATTCTTGCTGGCGTCGCGGATCAGATCGCGCGCGGCACGGCTTTCGTTGACGCGGGCGACGACCGCCGCCTCGCTCTGGGTCAGCGCTTCCTCCACCTGGCGCAGCGCCTTGGTGGCCTCTACGGCTTCGTCATTGAGGTCGGCCAGCCGGTTCTTCTGCTCCAGCCTGAGCGCGGCAGGCGTCGGCGCATCGGCGGAGGCGACATAGCCATCCCACCTGAACACTGCGCCATCGCGGGTAACCAACCGCTGGCCTGGCTTCAGCGACCCATGCAGCGCCTTGCCATGCTCGGCATCCGCCACAAGTCCGATATGGGCCAGCCGGCGGGCGAGTTCATCGGGCGCACGCACATGGGTGGAGAGCGGCGTTACGCCCTCGGGCAGTGCCGCATCCTGACCAGTGACCTGCATCTTCGCCCAATGAGCGGGAGCAGCAGGATCGAGAGGCAGATCGAGATCATCGCCGAGTGCTGCACCAAGGGCCGTCTCATAGCCGCGATCGACCTTTATCTGCTCGACCACCGGCGGGAACAGGTCCGAGCCCTGTCCGGCATTGAGCATTCGGGCAATGGTCTTGGCTTCGGTCTCGATGGCATTGAGCCGGGCCTTTGCCTCGGTCACCGGCTGCCGCGCCGCTGTTTCGGCCACGCGCGCCGCCTCAACTGCTGCTTCAATGCCCGCCAATGCGCTTTCGGCATCGGTCAGCGCCTTTTCGGCAATTTCGCTGTCGCGGCGCTTTATCGCTGGATCGGGAAGCCCGGCGATGCGCTCGGCAATGCCGGCAAGATCAGCATCCTGGCTGGCAATCTGGCGGTCAAGCCGGGCCTTGCGCTCGCCTGCCTCGCGGATGACGCGGTCAAGCTGGGTGCGCTCGGCAGCGGCTTCGGCCCGTTCGGCAGTCACGACACCAAGCGATGTCTCGCTTTCGCGGAGTTTTGCCTGCGCGGCTTCAAACTGAGCTTTCAGGGCTGAGGATTTCTCGCCACTGCCTTCCAGTGCAGCCTTTAGCTCGGCCTCTTCCTGCGAGAGACGCTGCATGATGCCAGCATTGTCAGCGATCAGGCGCTCCTCGCGCTCGATATCGGCCTTGAGCTGTGAAAGCCGTCGATCGAGCTCCTCGCGGCGGCGGGTGATGCGCTCCGCTTCCTCGTCGATCTGGGTGCGGGCAATCTGCAGCCGCTGCAAGGCAGCAGCGGCTGCAGCCTCCGCATCGCGCAATTCGGGAAGCTTGTGGGCGGCGATGGCCTGGTTCTTGGCGGCTTCCATCTGCGCCTGCGCCAGTTCGGCGACATGGGATGTGGCCTGGGAGAGCGCGCTTTCGGCTTCGCCCTCCTGGCCCTTGGCGATCGACCACCTGAGATGCAGAAGCGTGGCTTCGGCCTGACGCACTTCGGCCGAGAGGATCTTGAAGCGGTTCGCCTGCCGGGCCTGGCGCTTGAGGCTTTCGACCTGGGATTCAAGCTCTGACGTCACATCATCGAGACGTTCTAGATTGGTTTCGGCTGCCCGAAGCCTGAGTTCTGCCTCATGACGACGGGAATGCAGGCCTGAAATACCAGCCGCTTCTTCCAGCAACTGCCGGCGCGCCTGTGGCTTGGCCTGGATCAGTTCGCCAATGCGGCCCTGGCCGACCATGGAGGGTGAGCGGGCGCCGGTGGAAGCATCGGCAAAAAGCAGCTGCACATCCTTTGCGCGCGCTTCCTTGCCGTTGATGCGGTAGACGGAACCGGACTCACGCTCGATCCGGCGGGTGACCTGAATTTCGTCGGAATTGTTGAAAGCGGCAGGTGCTGTGCGATCCGAATTGTCGAGATAGAGCCCGACTTCTGCGGTGTTGCGGGCGGGGCGGTTGCCCGAGCCCGAGAAAATCACATCGTCCATGCCCGAAGCGCGCATGTTCTTGTAGGAATTCTCGCCCATCACCCAGCGCATGGCTTCGACAAGATTGGACTTGCCGCAGCCATTGGGCCCGACCACACCGGTCAGGCCGCGCTCGATCACGAATTCGGTAGGCTCGACAAAGGACTTGAATCCCAGAACCCGAAGCTTTGTGAACTTCATGACCGAGACTCCCGGTCATGTTCATCCGTCGACACGGCAAAGCATCCCTCGCGGCCTATCCGCAAAGGATTGCTGGGTACTACCCGCCTAGAGAAGCGGGTCGATGATCGCCGACATGATGTCAATCGACATGTTCCCCGGGTACCGCTTGCCATTGACGAAGAAGGTTGGAGTGGACTGCACCCCGAAATCGTCCCCGGCTTTGGTTCTTACAGTATTCACATCATCCAGAAGCTTCTGGTTCGTCAAGCAAGCCTCAAAGGACTCCTGTGTAAAACCCGCCAGGCGGGCAATTTGCAGCAGTGCTTCGCGGCCATCGGGCGCTGTCGCCCAGGTTCTCTGCTGCTTGAACAGCACATCGACCATCGGGAAAAACTGGTTTTCAGGTGCGCAACGGGCGAGCATGATTGCCGCGGCGGCGCGGGGATCGAACGGAAACTCGCGCAGCACGAACCGCACCTTGCCGGTATCAACGTATTTCTCGACCAGCGGCTTGAAGTTCTGTTCATGGAAGGCTGCGCAGTGCGGACAGGTCATGGACATGTATTCAACGATGGTGACCGGCGCATTCTCGTCGCCCATGGTCATTTCCTTGAGCGGGCCCGGTTCCATCAGCTTGGCAACGTCAACCTCACCATCAGGCTTTGGCGCCTCAACGGCGGCAGTCGTGGAGGCGGTGGTTTCAGGAGAGACGTCAGCAGCGGCGGTTTCAGTGGAAACCACGGCGGCCGAATTGTCGGAGGCTTGTGGTGTTTGATCAGACGAGTCCGAACAGGCCGTAAGCGCCAATGCGAGCAGCGAAACACTCGCAGCGGCGGTCAGTCGGGAGGTCAAACGGAACATGCAAATCACCCATTCTCTGAAAATTGTGGCCATAAACGCGCTCAAAACCGTGTCAAAGGCCTTCACGCGCCCGGCGCCCTGCCCGTTGCGGCGGACGCCAATCCTGCCTCAACTCCTATAACGTGAAATGTGGCCAAACAAGTGCAACATGATCAATGACACGTGATCACGGCCCGGCAGCGCGGTTTCAGGTCATCAACGACGCTTTGAATTGCGGCCGATCACGCCCGCACCCAGCCGCTCCAGTGACTCGCGTAAACGTGGATCTTCGACGCCTTCCAGCATGTCGGCAAGGCGGTTTTTTTCCTTTGCATCAAGCGGACGGGCTTTCGGTTTGCGCGTCGGGATATGGATCGCCTTCTGGACAATCCGGATCTGGGAGATCGCGCGAAAGCCGAAGAAGCTGTTGACCCGGGAGATGAGTTCGGCTTCCTGATGCATCAGGAACAGGGCGCGAGCACCCTCGCAGGCGATGGTCAGCAGGCCCGGCGCGAAGCCACCACCGGTTTCATCCGGACCATCCTGGCGCGGCCAGCGGATGCGCTCCGGCCTTGAGAATCCCGCAAACTGCTCACCGGCAATCTCGTCCCACGACCCCAGCAACAACGTGTTGATGCCGGCACGCTTGGCCAGGATCGGATCGATCAGGCCGTTGGCGATTTCGGCGATCTGAACGCCGCCCTTGCGAAAATGGGTTGGCTTGGCCACAACTCTGCCTCTGCTCATCCGCCAGCCTCGGTATGAGGATCGGGATAATCCGAATATTGTATCATTGAAAGCGCCATGCCTGCCAGACCTGCGGGACAACACTGCAATTGGGCATGAAATGGAACCATTGTCGGGCGAAACCGTTTGTATGACGAAGCGCGACATTCAGGCGCGATCATATATGGAGATTTTCACATGGGTTTTGAATACAGCGGCCTTCTGGGCATTATCATCTTGGTCCTCGACATCTGGGCGATCATCCAGATCGTTCAGGGTGGTGGATCGACCGGCAGGAAGCTGTTGTGGATCCTTGTTATTCTGTTGCTGCCAGTGATTGGCCTGCTGATCTGGCTTCTGGCTGGTCGGAAAAGTGTCTAAGTAGCAACGTCGCAATGACCTTGACTGGCGTCCCTCTGGGGGCGCCAGTCTTGCGTTTGCGGACATGCTTCCGCATGTGGCGTGATGCAAGACAGAATGCGGCTCATACCCGATATGCAGAGAAAACCAGCAGCCGGCCCATGATGACGGGAAAACCCGGCGGGCCGGATTGCTTCAGGCGGCCCGGCACGCCATGATCCGGCATTGTGTTCGTGGGGAAGCGCACTACTTCCTTCTAGCACGTCTCTTTCCCACCGCTGCATGAGTTCCATGTCATCTTCAAAGCCTTCCAATACCGCGTCCGGAATCGCCGCTCCGCTGCTTGTCTGGTACGACCGGCACGCCCGGGCGTTGCCCTGGCGGATAAGTCCGCAGGAAGGCGCCCATGGTGTTGTGGCTGATCCCTACCGGATCTGGCTGTCTGAAATCATGCTGCAGCAGACCACCGTTCAGGCGGTCAAACCCTATTTTGCAGCCTTTGTGTCCCGCTGGCCCACCGTCGAAGATCTGGCGTCTGCTGATACGGAAGACGTGATGAAGGCCTGGGCGGGGCTTGGATATTACTCCCGCGCCCGCAATCTCAAGCGCTGCGCCGATGTGGTTGCCATGGAGCACGGCGGGCGATTTCCAGATACCGAGGAAGGCTTGCTTAACCTGCCCGGCATTGGCCCCTACACGGCCGCGGCGATTGCAGCCATCGCGTTCGACCAGCCGGCTGCGGTGGTTGATGGCAATATCGAGCGGGTGTTCACACGGATTTTCGAGATCGCAACACCCCTGCCCTCGGCCAAGACTGAAATCCGTGGCCTTGTGGCCAAGGCAACACCTGCCAGCCGACCGGGTGACTTTGCACAGGCACTGATGGATCTTGGCGCGACACTCTGCACGCCCAAGCGCCCGGCCTGCGCACTGTGTCCGCTCACCGAGCCTTGCCAGGCGCGCCGATCCGGGCGGCAGGAGCAGTTTCCGGTCAAACTTCCGAAAAAGGAAAAGCCGGTTCGCCTTGGCGCAGCATTCGTGGCCGAACGCAGCGATGGTGCGGTGCTTCTGGTCAAGCGACCGGACAAGGGGTTGCTTGGCGGCATGAGCGGTATTCCAACGACAAACTGGACAGTTCGCGCAGATGGCGAAACCGGGACAAAAGCAGCGCCTTTTGCCGCTGATTGGCGCAGCAAGGGCGTGATTTCACATGTGTTTACACATTTTGAATTGCGGCTTGAGGTTTTTCATGCGGTTGTCACCAATATCCCCGACCATGATGGCTGGTGGAGTGATGGCGATTCGCTGCCCGGCGAAGCGCTGCCCACAGTGATGAAAAAGGCGTTGAGTGCCGCCTTCCCCGCATTGTTCAGAAAAGGCAAGACATGAGCGAGACCCAACGGCCGGTGAAGCATATCGTTTTCGATATCGGCAAGGTGCTGATCCATTACGATCCCAATATTCCGTTCAGCCGGTTGATCCCGGATGAAGCGGAACGCGCTGCCTTCTTCGCCAATGTCTGCACCCATGAATGGAACCTCGAACAGGACCGCGGGCGTAGTTGGGCCGACGCCGAAGCGTTGCTGATCGATCAGTATCCGGGCAAGGCAGACCTGATCCGCGCGTTCCGGATCCACTGGCATGAAATGGTCAGCCATGCCTACGATGACAGTGTCGACGTTATGCTCGACCTGATCCAGCAGGGTCGCGACGTAACCATGCTGACCAATTTTGCCGCCGATACGTTCAAGGAAGCGCGGGAGAGATTTCCCTTTCTGAAGGTTCCGCGCGGCGTCACTGTTTCGGGCGAGATCGGAATGATCAAGCCGGACCGGGAAATCTACGACACCCACGTCGCAAGCTTTGATCTGGACCCGGCGGCCTGCCTGTTCATCGACGACAGCCAGCCAAATGTTGACGGCGCCATTGCCGCAGGCTGGCATGCGGTGCATTTCACCAGCGCAGAAAAACTCAGATCGGATCTGTCAGCTCACGGGCTTTAGAACATACCGCAGACTGCGCTCAGGACGGAAACTTGAACAGGTCGCTGTCCGGGTCCGGCTTGCCTTCCACCTCGGCTCTGATGATTTCCGAGGCTATCTGGCTGAAGGTGATGCCGTTGCCGCCAAAGCCCATGACGGCAAAAGCCCTGTTCATCCCTGGAACACGGTCTATGTAGGGCAGACCGGTCGGTGTCACGCCGAAGCCTGCCGACCAGACGAATTCCGGCTCAGGCAGTTTGATGCCCATGAGATCCGAGAGCTTTTTGATGATGCGTTTGGGCTTGGACTTCATCTTCGCTTCTGAGTGATAGGCCTCCGGATCGTTTTCATCCTCGCCCCCGGCAAGAAGGCGACCATCGCGGGTCTTTCGGAAATAGAGATAAGGATCTGCGGCTTCCCAGACCAGCGTATCGGTGAGCCATTCCGGAAGCTCTGTCGACGGGGGCGTCGCTATCGCCCAGGTAGACGCAATGGAATGGCTTTTATTGGCGACGCTTTTGAGAAATTCGTAGCCGGTGCAGAAAATCACATGACCCGCTTCGAGGAGTGTGCCCGATGAGGTGGAGAGCGCCACCCTGTCGCCGATTTCGGCCACGTCGGTGACCTCAACGCCTTCCACGATCTCGACATTGCGCTGACGCGCCTCGCGCAGGAGCCCAGCCGCCAGTTGCGCAGGATTGCAGGAAGCCGATGTATCGCTGAGCAGCCCTGCCTTGCGATGTATGCTGTATGCCTCTTCAACAGACGCCCCGTTCAGATAGGTTACCTCGAGCCCGGCCGCCTGCCGCGCGCGGAACTCGGCACTGAGTTTTCTCGGTCCGCCACCCTCCCCGGCGAGATACAGGGTCTGCTTGGGCTGGTATCCGCAGGAAATCCCCAGCGCCCTCACTCTCTTGCCGAGCGCCTTGACCGATGCTGCAGATCGGCGCCAGGCGCGTGCGGCTGCTTCTTCGCCGATCATGCGGGAAAGGTCGCCCAGGGGTGTGTCGATTTCATGCTGGATCATGGCGGTGCTCGCCATGGTCGATCCTGTCACCGGTTTGCGGCGGTCAATGACCAGGATGGAGCGTTTGCCGTCGGCCAAGGCTTCTGCCGTAAGAGCGCCAGAGATTCCACCGCCCACGATGATCACATCATAGCTGGCCAAAGCACAGGATTTTGATGTGATAACGCTGATCAAGGGAGTAGACGCCCACAAGGGAGATGCGTCGCGAAGGTCTGTTTTTCGGGTTACGGCGTCCATCGGCAACTCCTGTGTGACAGCTGCTTTCAACCCGCCAAACGCGGTTTGGTTCCGCCGTAAAGTTGCTATTTTTACATCTGCCCGGTGAACGTGTTTTTTTGCTCGCTTGGCTGGAACGGTCGTTCAGATTGCGCGTTGAGAGCAGCCACCAACCAATGGAGACCAGGCTATGAAAACTCTCGCAGAAGCATTCGAACACACCCTCAAGGACATCTATTACGCAGAGAACGCCTTGACCAAGGCTCTACCCAAGGTCGCGAAAGCCGCCACCAGCAAGAAGCTCAAGGACGCCGTCGAGAGCCATCTCACGGAAACCAAGGAGCAGATCAAGATGCTCGACAAGGTCTTCAAGTCGATCGGCAAAAAGCCTGAAGGCGAGAAATGCGATGCCATCGAAGGTCTGATCAAGGAAACCGACGGTCTGATCGAGGAAGCAGAAGGCGAAGCACTCAACGCCATGCTGATCGGCGCCTGTCAGGCAGTCGAGCACTATGAGATCGCCCGCTACGGAACGCTGCGCGAATGGGCCAAGGTTCTCGGCTACTCCGAAGCCCACGACCTGCTGACAGGCATCCTCGACCAGGAAAAGGCTGCCAATTCGAAACTGACCAATCTGGCCGTCTCGGAAGTCAACGAGGCCGCCTGAGGTCTCTGAAGTCGCCCCTGTCAATTAATGCATTGGCGCGGGATATCACACGAGAGCATCAGGGCTGTGTTCACACGGCCCTGATGTTTCGTTTTGAACGACATCGTCGTTTCAAATCAGCTGGTCTGCAATCACGGGAGCAGCCGTTGGGTGGCGATGGCAGCACACGCTGCTCAGTCGACCCAATTCCTGATCAGCCTGTTGAAAAGCTCTTTCGGCAACGAAGGACGACTATCCCCTTGACCTAAACTAGCTTCAGGCCGGTATGGAGCTGGATTGAAAGGTCGTAGCAGGATGAAGATTTCGGAAGTCGCCGAGCGTTCAGGGCTCAGCATCTCTACAATACGATATTATGAGAAATCTGGCCTTTGCCCGGAAGTTAGGCGCGGTACAGATGGCCAGCGCCGGTTCTCGGCGACCGAAGCAGAGTGGTTTTCGCTGCTGGCATCGTTGCGCGCCACGGGCATGTCCCTGTCCGACATGCGCGCCTTTGCAAATCTCTATGCATCGGGACATGAAACCGTTCCGCAACGCAAAGCTGCCTTGCTGGCCCATCGAGAAAACCTCGATGGCAGGCAGGCGGAGCTGGACCGCTGTCGCGTCATCCTTGATAGGAAGCTTCAGACATATGACGAAGTATTGGAGAATCGAAAATGAGAATCATGGTGGTCGGCGCATCAGGCGATATCGGCAAGGCCGCGTGCAAAGAACTTGGCGCACGCCATGACATCATCACTGTCGGACGCTCTGGCGGAGCCTATCAGGTGGATATGGCAGATCTAGTCGCTGTGAAGGCGCTCTACCAGCAAGTTGGGCACGTCGATGCTGTGGTGTCCTGTGCGGGCGATGCGACCTTCGCATCGCTGGCCGACCTCGATGAGGATACGTTCATGGTCGGGCTGCGCCAGAAAGTCATGGGGCAGGTCAATCTGGTGCTCGCCGGACTGGACAGGGTCGCGGATGGCGGATCGTTCACGCTGACTAGCGGTGTGCTGGATCGTGACCCCATCCGAAAGGGAGTCAACGCTGCGACAGCGAACGGAGCCTTGGCTGGTTTCGTGAAGAGCGCTGCAATCGAGATGCCGCGTGGTCTCAGGATAAACGTGGTCAGTCCGGGTATGCTGGATGTTTCTGCCGAGAGATATGGCGAATGGTTTCGTGGTCACAAGTCGGTGTCATCCCACGATGTCGGGCTTGCTTACTCGAAATGTGTTGAAGGCGCCCTGACCGGGCAAGTGGTCATCGTCGCCTAGCCAGACCAGGCACAGCACGAAATTCACACGTGCCCACTTCCGGCTGTGGCCTTCCCTTCTCAGCTCGCGCTTGCCTCAACCGGATCTTCCTCGTCTTCTTCGACTACCGGTCGTCCCGATAGGAACTGACCGAGATCGTGCATCGATTCAAAGTTGTCGCACAGCACCTTGACGACGACCAATATGGGCACAGCCATCAGCGCGCCCAGCAGGCCCCAAAGCCAACCCCACACGGTGACAGTCAAGAAGACGGCTACGATGTTGAGTTCGAGCCTTCGGCCAACGATCATCGGCGTCAGGAAATTGCCTTCAAGTGTTGTCAGACCCAGATAGATGGCCGGGGCAATCAGTGCTGATCCAAGCGTCGGGTAGACCACCAGGGCTGTTGCGGCAATTGCCAAGGCGCCGACCCATGCTCCGATAAAGGGGAGAAAGTTCAATACAGCGGCTATACAGCCCCACATGAAGGGGTTTGGCATGCCATAAAGCCATAAACACAACCCAATTGCTGCGCCCAGGGCCGCATTGATGAGGCTGATTGTGAACAGATACCGGGACACCTGCCGTTCAACGTCATAAATCACACGCAACGCGCGTTTCTTCTCACTCATCAAGGGAAGGATGCCGACGATTTTTTCATAGAACAGAGTGCCCGTCGAGAGCAGGAACATTGCCAAGATCAGGGCAACGACAAAAGTGGTAAGCCCGACAAATGTCTTGGATGCAGCAGCACTGAGCAAGGCCGGTTGCTGGACAACCACCTTCTGGACTTCGGCGGTGTCGGTACCCTGCGCCAATGTCTGAACCTGATCGGATGCGTCCTTGACCGCCTTGATCTCGTCCCGGTATTCGGCAAATTTTTCCCTTATCTGGATGCCGGTTTCAGGCGCTGACGCAATCAGGTTCGAAACCGGACCGGAAAGCGAGTAGGCGCCGAACCCAAGGCCACCAGCCAGAACCAAGATAATCAAGAAGGCCGAAATTCCAGCGGGAATGCCACGCTTTTCGGCGAAGCGAACAATGGGCCTCAAGGTCAAAGCAATCAGAAGACCAAGAACCATCGGCATGACGACGTCTTGGGCGACAAACAATACCTGGGCCACGATGACAATGAAGATGCCGATCAGGACCCGTTTAATCGTTGTGATATCCGGATTGGTGAGAGGCGTCTGCGCATCCATTGTAAATCCCACCCATACAGTTAAAAAGGCCACGTCCTAGCGAGGGCGTGGCCAGTTGATTAATATCAGTTTTGAACGTCAAACCTTGTTGCCCAAAGCGCCCTTGATGTCGCCGGACACGTCCTGCGCCGCACCCTTGGCCTTTTGCGCCTTGCCTTCGGCCTGAAGGCTCTTGTTACCGGTGGCCTTGCCAAGCCCGTCTTTGGTCTCTCCAGCAACCTTGTTGCCTGCTGCCTTGGTCTTGTCGATCAACTTTCCCATACCGAAATCTCCGTTCGATTCCGCTGATTATGCGGCGCTGGTTACGCAAGATCTTGCTTGCTTGTAACAACGTGCGAAACGGGATTTGGTTCAATTCAAAATTGATGGATTTAGCCTTAGGGTCTTCAAGCCAAATTTTTGATCAGATCGTGGCCTTGATCGAGGTTTGCCCCATTAAGTAAGGCAGGCTCCATCTTGGCCAAGATCGCCTGAAACGGAGAGCACCCGGGATGTGCGAAACATCCCGGGTGCTGCATGGCCGGCGGTGACTGAAGGTACTTGACGCCCGCCGGATCTGTTTTCCGGACTTAGCCGGCGCGCGCCATCTCCTGTCGGATTGCGGCGCGGAAATCATCTATCAGCTTGAGGCCGTCGGGCGTCTCGACATGCCAGAAAGTCCAGCCGTTGCAGGCATCAAAGCCCTGCACCACAGCTCCAACCTTGTGGATTGAACCGGCCTGGCCATTGGCGACCAGAGTGCCATCGGCACGAACGATCGCCTGATGCTTGCGCTTGGCGTCAAAGAGCACATCACCTGGTTTGACGTGGCCTGCCTCGATCAGCACGTTGAAAGCCACCCGCGGCTCGGCGCGCTTGCCGGTCAGGACGGTGAGTTCGTTCTTGCCGAGCGGTTCGACAGCGTCGATCCGAGCGCGCGCTGCATCGATATAATCCTGCTCGCGCTCGATGCCGACAAAATGGCGACCCAGCCTGCGGGCAACAGCACCTGTGGTGCCGGAGCCGAAGAATGGATCGAGGACCACATCGCCGGGCTTGGAAGACGCCATCAGCACGCGGGCCAGCAGCGCTTCGGGCTTCTGGGTCGGATGAACCTTCTTGCCGTCTTCGCCTTTGAGGCGCTCGGCGCCGGTGCAGATCGGAAACAGCCAGTCCGAGCGCATCTGCACATCGTCATTGGCGGCCTTCATGGCTTCGTAGTTGAAGGTGTAGCTCTTGGCGTTCTGGTCGCGCGATGCCCAGATCATGGTTTCGTGCGCATTCTGGAACCTGCGGCCACGAAAATTCGGCATCGGGTTGGTCTTGCGCCAGACGACGTCGTTGAGCAGCCAGAAGCCGATATCCTGAAGCTGGGTGCCGACGCGGAAAATGTTGTGGTACGAGCCGATCACCCAGATGGTGCCGTTTGGCTTGAGCACCCGGCGGCAGGCCAGCAGCCATGCACGGGTAAAGGCGTCGTAGGCCGCGAAGCTCTCGAACTGGTCCCAATGGTCGTTGACCGCATCGACCATCGATTGATCAGGACGTGCCAGATCGCCACCAAGCTGCAGATTGTAGGGCGGATCGGCGAAGATCACATCGACGGAATTTGCGGGAAGCGCTTCGAGTGCTGCAACGCAATCACCCTTGATGATGGTGTCGAGCCAGGACTGACGCGTGGCATTGACGGCAGAAATTCCGGAAAGCGAAACAGAATGGGCCATTTGATACTCACATTACAAAACGCAACAACTGAGCATCATGGTTACCGAACAGGGTAAACATCTGGTGAATGGTGATGGGGTTGTTGTATTCAAGCCTCGATAAAGACACAAAGCCAGCAGCTTTGAACACCGATCGACTTCTCCGTTTGCACAGCGACGGATGCATTTGATCTGCCGCCGCTGTGCCAACAATTTCAGTCTGATAACCGCGATTGCGTGGTCAAGCGGCATTAGGTTTCCGCAGACATAATCCGTTCAGTCCGCAGCGTTGAATTTTCCAGCACTTGTCTGTCACAAAGGCTTGGTATAGGTCCGGTCGCATCTCCGATCTTCCCCGCTTGCCCCAAGACAGGAATATTTCCATGGCTGGTTTCGACCTCATCATCTTTGATTGCGACGGCGTGCTGGTCGACAGCGAAATCATCGCGGCGCAGGTGGAATCCAAGCTTCTGAGCGATGCCGGCTATCCGATCACCGCTGAAGAACTCGCCGAGCGCTTTGCCGGACTGACGTGGAAGGACATCCTGTTCGAGGTCGAGCGCGAAGCCAGCATTCCGTTTTCCGCCACGCTGCTCGACGCTTCGGAGGCGCTTCTGGACAAGAAGCTTGGAACGGAAGTGCGGGCCATCGACGGCGTCGCGGAAGCCATCGCTCGTATCCCCGGCCCGCGCTGCATCTGCTCCAATTCTTCGGCGCACAGGCTCAAGGCCATGCTCGCCCGCACCGGCCTCGACAGATTGTTCGGCGAGCACGTCTATTCAGCCAAGGAAGTCGGCGAAGGCCGCACCAAGCCTGAGCCTGATGTGTTCCTGCACGGCGCCAAGCAGTTTGACGTGAAGCCTGCCAAAGTGCTGGTGATCGAGGATTCGGTGCACGGCATTCATGCGGCAACGGCAGCAGGCATGCGCGTGGTCGGTTTTACCGGCGGATCACACAGCTATCCCGGCCATGCAGACAAGCTGACTGAAGCCGGAGCGGAAACAGTCATTCGCCGCATGACCGATCTTCCGGCCACGGTTGAGGCTCTCGCCGCATGGTCTGACCTGCTCTGAACCTCGCGACGAGCTTCAAATACCGAAAAGCCGCGGAATGACCTGACTATTTCGTGTTGTACGGCCCTGGATCAAATCCAGCATAGATCTTTGCCGTGCGGGATGCGCTGACCGGGAATGTCACATTGGCATTGGTGTAGATGAACTGTTCCGCCGGCCCGCCTTCGGCAATGGCGACGGCATATTTCTGCAGCTCGGAATAGAGAACGGTTTCGCCATCGAGCACGACCACACGCAGCGGCAGATTAACATCGCCCGTTTTGGCCTGGGGGCCTCCGACGACGCGGCCGGAGACAACAACAGTGACAGTCAACTGATCACCACTGATACGGCACTGCCGCGTGGTGTCGCTGATCGATGCCTGGTGGATCACCTTGGCCGGATCGCCATCACCGCCCTTGGAATAGGTGGTGTAGTATGCGGTTCCCTCACGCAGCGATACCGCAGGGCATGCGCCCTGAACCACCGCGGAGTTGCTTGCCGCATCAATCGTCGGCTGCTTATCGCCGCCGCCAGGACTTAGCACCGAACGAGGGTCGGCAGACGTACATCCGGCGATCAGGGCTGCGCTGATCAGGACCGGGGCGAAACGCAACAAACTTTGTGACACGATAAACCTACCTTCATTCACCCAATGCGAAAGACAATGCCTCTAACAGGTGTGTGGCCTTTGCATGACGACCGCCCATGGTCTATATCAGCCGCGCGGCGGAAAATCGACCGGCGTTATCTCATCTTGCGCGATCCGCGTCCACCACCGGAGAACATGTCTGTGGACTATATTTCGACACGGGGCGAAGCGCCCGCACTAGCGTTCAGCGATGCGCTTCTGGCAGGCCTTGCCCGGGACGGTGGTCTCTATGTTCCGCGCGAGTGGCCGACATTCACCCGCAAGGACATCCGGGCCATGCGCGGGCAAAGCTATCAGGAAATTGCTTTCCGCGTCATCGAGCCCTTCACCACAGGTGAAATCGAACCGGACGCACTGCGCGCCATGATCGATGAAGCCTATGCGACTTTCCGCCACCCCGCCATTGCGCCACTGGTGCAAAGCGGAGCTAATTCATTTGTGCTCGAGCTGTTTCACGGACCCACACTTGCCTTCAAGGATGTAGCGATGCAGCTCATCGCCCGCCTTATGGACCATGTTCTGGCCAAGCGCGGCGAGCGGGCGACGATCGTTGGCGCCACCTCGGGTGATACCGGTGGTGCTGCAATCGATGCCTTCGCCGGGCGCGACCGGACCGACATTTTCATCCTGTTTCCGGAAGGCCGGGTGTCGCCGGTACAACAGCGTCAGATGACCACGTCGAAGGCCACAAACGTTCACGCGATGGCTTTGAAGGGGAATTTTGACGATTGCCAGGACATGGTCAAAGCCATGTTCAATCACGGCTCGTTCCGTGACCAGGTGCGTTTGTCCGGCGTGAACTCGATCAACTGGGCACGTATCATGGCCCAGATCGTCTATTACTTTACCGCCGCCGTTTCGCTCGGAAGCCCGGACCGGAAGGTCTCGTTTACGGTTCCGACCGGCAATTTCGGCGATATTTTTGCCGGATACTGCGCCAAGCGCATGGGCTTGCCGATCGCCAGGCTTGTAATCGCCACCAATGAGAATGATATTCTGGCAAGGACGCTCAGAACCGGGCGATATGAGATGCGCGGCGTCAGCCCAACCACATCTCCTTCGATGGATATCCAGATTTCATCGAATTTCGAACGGCTGCTGTTTGACGCCAATGACCGGAACCCCGAAGCCGTGCGCCGGGCAATGTCCGGCCTCAAGCAATCCGGTGCGTTCGATATTGCCGAAACGGCGCTGAAAAGCATCCGCAAGGAATTCCGCGCCGGTCGGGCCAGCGAGCGTCAGGTAATGGCGATCATTCGCGATACCCAAGCCGAAACCGGCTATGTGCTGGATCCGCACACGGCGGTCGGCGTACATGTCGCGGCGCGGATGGAAAAGCCCGCCACGCCGATGATTACACTTGCAACCGCGCATCCGGCGAAATTCCCGGATGCCGTAAAAAAAGCCTGTGGTATTGACCCCGCGCTCCCGTCGTGGCTCTCTGACCTAATGCAACGGGAGGAACGGTTCAGCGTAGTGCCCAACGAGCAGGACGAGGTGGAAAACCATATCCTGTCGCTTACACGGGCCTCACAATGAGCCGGGGAAAGTGACAAGTATGACAGTCAAAACGACACGCCTGAGTAATGGCGTTACGGTTGTTACCGAGACGATGCCGCATCTTGAGAGCGTAGCTCTCGGTGTGTGGGTCAAATCAGGTTCTCGTGACGAAAACGCACAGGAACATGGTATCGCGCATCTGCTCGAGCACATGGCCTTCAAGGGAACCCACAAGCGTACGGCGCGGCAGATCGCCGAAGAAATCGAGAATGTCGGCGGTGAAGTCAACGCTGCAACATCGACGGAAACCACCGCCTATTACGCCCGGGTGCTCAAGGACAATGTGCCGCTCGCGGTGGATATCCTGCATGACATTCTGACAAATTCTGTTTTCGACGAAGCCGAGCTGACCCGCGAGAAGCACGTCATTCTTCAGGAGATCGGCGCTGCCAACGACACGCCGGACGATGTAGTCTACGACAAGTTCACCGAAGCGGCGTTCCGCGACCAGACCATCGGACGGCCGATCCTGGGAACGCCGGAAACGGTCAAGGCTTTCACACCTGACCAGATCCGCGCCTACCTTGCGCGCCACTACACCGGCGACCGTATCGTTGTGGTGGCTGCGGGCGCGGTGGATCACGATACATTCGTCAAGCTTGTCGACGACAGCTTCGGCCAAAGCATCAAGCCGACCGGAACGCTTCTGCGCACCATTCCAACCGCGAGCTACACCGGTGGCGATTATCGCGAAACGCGCGATCTTATGGACGCTCAGGTGCTGATCGGATTTGAAGGCCGCGCCTACCAGGTCCGGGATTTCTACTGCTCGCAGCTTCTGGCCAACATTCTGGGTGGCGGCATGTCATCGCGGCTGTTCCAGGAAGTCCGCGAGAAAAGAGGCCTCTGCTACTCGGTTTACGCCTTTCACTGGGGCTTTTCGGATTCAGGCCTGTTTGGCGTGCATGCAGCAACCGGCGCAGACGATCTGGCGGAGCTTGTTCCTGTCATTCTGTCTGAACTCGCGAAGACTGCCGATGGCGTTGAAGAGCAGGAGATCAGCCGGTCTCGGGCGCAAGTGCGGTCCGGCCTGTTGATGGCGCAGGAAAGCCCTGCGGCACGGGCGAGCCAGATCGCCCGCCAGATGCTGCTGTTCGGCAGACCGGTGAGCAATGAGGAACTGATGGAACGGCTGGCCAATCTGACACCGCAACGGTTGTCCGATCTTGCCGGGAAACTGTTCTTCGACACCCCGATCACGGTGTCGGCAATCGGGCCGGTGGACAACCTGCTGTCGGTTTCCGATATGGCTCAAACACTCGGTCAACACGGCGGGCGAACAGCCGCAGCCGAGTAAGCCCCAAGGATTGTCCCTGCCATGGCGCCTCCGGTGTTTCGATTCCGCAGCCGGACCCAGGAAGAGCTGCGGATCGAAGGGCAAAAAACCTTTCTGCGCAGCCCTGTCATCGGCGATTTTGCCGAATGGAGCCGGTTGCGTGCCGCAAGCCGATCTTTTCTCGAGCCCTGGGAACCACGCTGGCCCGAAGATGACCTGACCCGTAGCGCCTTCCGCTACAGGATCCGCCGTTATGAGTTGGATCGCGAAGCAGGCGCGACGCTGCCACTGTTTGTCTGCCTGAAGATGAATGGACGTATTGTCGGCGGGGCGACGGTGGGTTCAATCCGGCGCGGTGTGGCGGAATCCTGTTCGCTCGGCTACTGGATGGGAGAGCAGTATGCGGGCCAGGGCCTGATGAGCGATGCGCTTAAAGCACTCATTCCCCATGTCTTTGACAGGATGCAGTTGCACCGGATAGAGGCGGCCTGTATTCCGGACAATGCAAGGAGCCAGCGCCTCCTTGAAAAGGTCGGGTTTCAGCGCGAGGGATACTTGAACGGCTACCTGAAAATCAACGGCGCCTGGCGTGATCACCTGCTTTACGCGCTGATTGCCGAGGATTGGCAGTCTCTACGCGCGAAAGGACCCGGTTCCGGCGAATGAAATACGAATTCATTTTCAATCCCATCAGGCGTTTTGGGGCGTTGTCAGGCACTTGCGCTCAGGCAGCATTCGGCATGCTTTTTGTGTGCATGGTACTGGGCTTTGCGCCGGCGGCGCAGGCTATCGAGCCGGTCAAGATCAGCCGTGACGACACCGCGCTTGATCTGACGGCGACAACCGAGATCTACAAGCGCCGCGGCGAAGCTTTCCAGGTATCGACCGCAGCTGGTGCAGACGGGATTGTGCGCCGGATTGAAGTCCGTTCAAGTTCGCCGGAGCATTCAGGCGACTGGGCGGTGTTTGCCCTCGCCAATGTGACTGATGAGCAGATCGACCGGCTGATCGTGGCGCCGCATTTCAGGCTTGTCGGATCAGGCATGTTGTGGCCCGATCTCGGCTCGACCCGAATTCTCAGCATTACGCCGAGCGAAGGTTTTGCGCTCGACCAGGTTGAAAACAGCGAAGACGATGTCTTCCGCATCACCCTCAACCCTGGCACGGTCATCACCTTTGTTGCCGAACTCGCAGCACCAGAGCTGCCGCAGATCTACCTGTGGGAGCCGGATGCCTACAAGGACACGGTCAACGCCTATACGCTGTATCGCGGCATTGTTCTGGGGATTGCAGGTCTTCTGGCGGTTTTCCTGACCATCCTTTTTGTCGTCAAGGGCACATCGATGCTTCCGGCGACCGCGGCTCTTGCCTGGGCGGTGCTGGCCTATGTCTCGGTCGACTTCGGCTTTCTCTCCAAGCTCATCAGCGTGACGCCGGGTGATGAGCGAATATGGCGATCAGGAACCGAGGTGCTGCTGGCAACCGGCCTTGTGGTGTTCCTGTTCACCTATCTCAATCTCAATCGCTGGCACACCAACCTGTCCTATGTGACGGTCGCCTGGATTCTTGGCCTGGGCGGACTTTTTGCAGTGGCGATCTATGATCCGCCAATTGCGTCGGGCATTGCCCGGATGTCTTTTGCGGCCACGGCTGTCGCCGGTGTTGCGCTGATCGCCTATCTCGGCTTCAACCGGTATGACAGGGCGGTGATGCTGATCCCCACCTGGGCGCTGATATTGTGTTGGCTCTTCGGCGCTTGGGTCACGGTAACAGGGCAACTGGCCAATGACATTGTGCAGCCTGCACTTGGTGGCGGTCTGGTTCTTATCGTGCTGCTGATGGGCTTCACGGTCATGCAACACGCCTTTGCCGGCGGCGCCTATCACCAGGGCCTGTTCTCGGACATGGAGCGCCAGGCGATGGCACTGGCGGGATCCGGCGATACGGTCTGGGACTGGGACGTTGCCCGTGACCGGGTTGTCACCTCGCCCGACATGTCGCCACAGCTTGGCCTTTCGCCAGGTGCGCTTGCGGGCCCTGCCCGCAATTGGCTGCCGCGCATTCATGCAGACGACCGTGACAGATTCCGCACAACGCTTGATGTGCTGCTTGAGCACCGCAAGGGCCGGCTCAACCATCAGTTCAGGATGCGCGCCGAGGATGGACATTACCACTGGATGTCGCTGCGAGCCCGGCCCGTGCTTGGATCCAACAGCGAAGTCATCCGCTGTGTCGGAACCATCATCGATGTCACCGAGCAGAAGACCTCCGAAGACCGGCTGTTGCACAATGCCGTGCACGACAATCTGACCGGATTGCCAAACCGGCAATTGTTCCTCGACCGCCTGCAAACCGTGATCAGTCTGGCCGAGACCAATCCAAACGCCCGCCCAAGCGTGTTCATGATCGATCTAGACCGCTTCAAGCAGGTCAATGACAAGCTCGGCATGTCGGTCGGCGACACCATATTGCTGGCGTTGACTCGGCGGCTGAAACGACTGCTCAAGCCGCAAGACACGCTGGCACGGATTTCAGGTGACCAATTCGGACTGGTGCTCGTGTCTGAGCAAGAGGCGGTCAAGGTCGCCGCCCTCGCCGAAGCAATCTCCAAGGCGATCTCGGCGCCGATCGATTTTGCCGGGCAGGATATACGGCTCACGGCCTCGATCGGTCTGGTTACATGGGTGGAGAACAACGCCGTTCCCGACGACCTGATGAAGGACGCGGAGCTGGCGATGTATCAGGCCAAGCGTTTCGGCGGCAACCGGATCGAACCTTTCCGTCCGGCTTTCCGGACAGTCGGGTCAGACCGGCAGCGGCTCGAAAGCGATCTGCGGCGCGCACTGGAGCGAAACGAACTGACGCTGGTCTACCAGCCGATTGTCGAACTAAAGGATGCCGAGATTGCGGGTTTTGAAGCGCTTCTACGCTGGGAAGACCCAAAGCGCGGGACCGTTCCTCCATCAGAGTTCATTCCGGTGGCAGAAGCTTCCGACCTTATCCTTGAACTCGGTATGTATTCGCTCAAGCGGGCCGCCGAAGACCTCGCCACCTGGCAGACAGCCATAGGCGATATCCCGGTTTTCATGTCGGTCAACCTGTCGAGTGCGCAGTTGCTCAAGAGCGATTTGTGCAATGATGTGATCAAGGTTATTTCTGCAACACAGAACAAGCCGTCCCATTTCCGCCTCGAGCTCACCGAATCACTGGTGATGCACAATCCGCAGCAGGCGCTGATGACCCTGTCGCGGCTGGATGATGCCGGCATCGGGCTCACCCTCGACGATTTTGGCACGGGGCACTCATCGCTGTCTTATCTGACCCGTTTTCCGTTCAAGACCATAAAGATCGACAAGTCCCTGGTGGTCGACCAGTCCGACAAGGGCGGCATCCTGATCCGCTCGATCATCGATCTTGCCAAACATCTGGACATGCAGGTCGTTGCCGAGGGCGTTGCTTCCGAAAGCGACGCGATGAAGCTGTCGGAGATTGGCTGTGATTACGGACAGAGCTTCCTGTTCGGACCGCCAATCGGCTCGGACTCTGTTCAAAAGCTCCTAAGGGAGCGCTTTCCGGTGGCAAAGCCAAACTGACGCTGAAGTTTGATTGCCGCTTAACTGGCGGGCTCCCCTGCCCCAGGGGCCATTGCGAACCGGCTTGCATATCGGCCGCCTGAGACGTGTCTCAGGCGTGTCCCGCCTGATTGGACAGCATCGCCGGATGAATGCCCATATGGGCCAGAACACGGTCATATTTTCCGGAATGGTCCTGATCGAACACGAGATCGTCGCGTCCCGGGCAGCTTAGCCAGGTGTTGGCTGCGATCTCGTTTTCCAGTTGCCCGGGCGCCCAGCCTGCATAGCCAAGCAGCATGATACCGCGTTCGGGACCACGGCCCTCCTTGATGGCACGCAGGATATCCACGGTGGCCGTCAGGCAAAGATCGTCGGTCACCGGTATCGTCGACCCGCTCATGTAGTCATCGGAGTGAAGGACGAAACCACGGCCGGAATCCACCGGACCACCGAGCTGGATTGGAAAGTCCCGGGCGCTGTCTCCAGTGTTTTCCTTCAAGCCGTGATGATCGGTTGACTTGCCTTGGCTACCCAGATCGAGACTGTCGAGCAATTCGTGAAACTGAAGCGGTTGCGGCCGGTTTACAATGAAGCCCATGGCGCCATCATCAGAATGGGCACAGACAAAAATAACGCTGCGCTCGAAGCGCTCGTCGTTCATTCCCGGCATGGCAATCAGAAAATGGCCATCAAGACATCCCCTGTTGCCGCGGGACAACTTTTTTTCAATCCCGAACATGGATCAAGCCTAACAAGTTTCGGGGGTTTGGGAAGACCCATTAGGCAGATAGACACCTCGAATCTGGAATCCAGACACCGGTCACAGAAAAATGAGAAGCAGCACGGGTGTATTGATTGGATCTGGCTGCACCTGATCAGCTAGTATGACCCATGCTCAAACGAAGCTTCATTTCCGAGAAACGCCCATTGCTGCTTGGCCTTTTTGGTCAGGTGATAGCTCTTGCATTGAGTCTGGGGCCTGCATGGTCACTTGACAGTGGCTGGGCCGAAGCAGAGGGCGGACGCATGCGTCTGGTGATAGATCCCGTGACGCGGGACAACGGTACACTTGCCGGATTTCTGGACATTGATCTCGAGCCGGGCTGGAAGACCTATTGGCGCGATCCCGGCAGCGCCGGAATTCCGCCGATGCTGGACTTTTCGCAAAGCCAGGGCATCGCGTTCGAAGTGATGCACTTTCCCCCACCTGTGCGCGTTGATGATGGCTATGCAATCTGGGCTGGATATACCGCGCCGGTGCAGCTTCCGCTGATATTTAAGCTCACCGCATCGGGTGAGGCGCACATCCGGGCGCAGGCCTTTATCGGCATCTGCGAAAAGATCTGTGTTCCGTTCCAGGCTGAATTTATTATCGAAGTTCCGGCTGACATGGCCGCCGACCCCTCGGTGAGCCAAGCCGTAGACGCTGCATTTGCCCGCTTGCCCGCGGCAGCCGGAACAGATTTCAACATCGAAAAGGCTGTTGTGGACACGACCGGCAAGCAGCTCACCATTGCTGCAAGACTGCCCGCATTCCGGCCTTCGGGCGTTGCTCCGGAACTGTTTGTTGCCGGCCCCGAAGGCTTCGCCTTTGCGCCGCCCAAACTGACAAGCGACAACGATGGTCTGGCCGAGTGGTCGGTTCGCGTCGAGACGCCCTCTGGGATGGTCACAGAGGGCGACGCAGTCCCTCTCGACATCGTCGTGACACTCGGACAGCGCGCCGTGGAGCAGAGCGTTTCTGTCAGTCTTGTTGCGAAGAACTGATTCGCAGCTGGATTTCTTGAATGCAAGACTCGATATTTCCGCCGCAATCCCTAGATTGCAGCTGACATCAACGGCACACAAGGGAGCGCCGACATGACGATTTCTATTGGGGACAAACTTCCCGAAGCCACCTTCAAGGAGAAAACAGCTGACGGCATGACTGAAACAAAGGTCAGCGACCTTTTTGCCGGTAAAAAGGTCGTGCTGTTCGCGGTGCCAGGCGCATTTACGCCAACCTGCCACCTCAACCACCTGCCCGGCTATATCGAAAACCGCGATGCCATTCTGGCAAAGGGTGTCGACGATATCGCTGTGGTCTCCGTCAATGACGCCTTCGTCATGGGGGCCTGGGAAAAGGCCACCAATGGCACTGGCAAGCTGCGCTACCTTTCGGACTGGGACGCAAGCTTCACCAAGGCGATTGGCATGGAAGCCGATCTTTCGGCCGGCACGCTGGGGATTCGTTCAAAGCGCTATTCGATGATCGTCGAGGACGGTACCGTGACATCGTTCAATCTCGAGGAAACGCCCGGAACAGCAGTTACCTCCGGTGCTGCCGCTCTGCTCGAGCAGCTCTGATTTCCAAACCTAGATCAAATATCCAAACGGCGCCCTATCGGGGCGCCGTTCTGGTTTTGAAGGGCGCCATGCCCTCGCGTGCCAGTTCATCGGCACGCTCATTCTCCGCATGCCCGGCATGGCCCTTGACCCAGTGCCATTTGACCTTGTGACGCTGGTTTGCCTGATCCAGCGCCTGCCAAAGCTCGGCGTTCTTGACCGGCTTCTTGTCGGCAGTCTTCCAGCCGTTTTTCTTCCAGCCGAAAATCCACTTTGAAATGCCATCCATGACATATTTGCTGTCTGTGTGGAGATCCACTTCACAGGCGCTCTTCAGGGCATTGAGCGCCGAGATTGCCGCCAGCAGCTCCATGCGGTTGTTGGTCGTTTCCGCCTCGCCGCCCGACATTTCTTTCTGGGTCTCGCCGTGCCGAAGGATTGCGCCCCAGCCGCCAGGACCGGGATTGCCGGAACAGGCACCGTCGGTGAAAATGTCTACATGCTTCAAGATGTCAAATCCCTGGTGCGAAGACCATATTCCGAACCCGAGGCAACCTGGCTATGGAAGCGCAGCTTGCGGAGATACTCCAGCGGGTCCTTCTTGACCACCAGGGCGCCTTCGGGCGTGGTCAGCCAATCGTGCAGTCGTGTGAGGAAGAAGCGCAAGGCAGCACCTCGCGCCAGCAGCGGCAGCGCTTCCGCCTCGCGGGTGTCGAGCGGGCGGACGGAAGCGTAGCCATCGATCAGCGCCATGCCCTTGGTATGGTTGAACGCACCGTCCGGTTCAAAGCACCAGGCATTGAGACAGATGGCGACGTCGTAAGCGAAAAAATCGTTACAGGCGAAATAGAAGTCGATCAGCCCCGACAGGCGGTCTTCGATGAAAAACACGTTGTCGGGGAAGAGATCCGCATGGATCACACCTTCGGGCAGATTGCTCGGCCAGTCCTGCTCAAGGGTAGCCAGTTCCCGATCAATCTCGTCCCTCAATCCGGGCTGCACTTCATCGGCGCGTTCGCGCGAGCCCTCCCAAAGGGGGCGCCAATTGACCACCGTCAGTCCATTTACGCGCCGGATCGGGAAATCATTGCCGGCCACGTGCATGGCGGCCAAGGCGCGGCCGACTTCAAGGCAATGCGGCGCTTGCGGCTTGCGCAACCAGGCACCGTCAAGAAACGAGACCATTGCCGCGGGCCTGCCCGCCAGCTCACCAAGATGGCCCCCATCACGGCGTTCAATCGGCAGTGGGCAGCTCAAGCCCTTGAGCGAGAGATGATCCATAAGCCCGATGAAAAACGGCAAATCATCGCGATTGACCCGCTTTTCATAGAGCGTGAGGATATATGTGCCTTCACTGGTTTTAAGCAGGAAGTTGGAATTCTCCACCCCTTCCGCAATCCCCTTGTAGGACAGTAGCGTGCCGACATCATATTCTTCGAGGAACGCCTTGAGCTGGACCTCGTTGACATCCGTATAGACAGCCATGCTCAGCGCTCTCCGTTGACGAATGCCATGTCGGCATTGGTCAGATCGACGTCGCGAAGCTCCCGATTGACCAGGAAGTTTTCGGTTTCCTTCACGGTCTCCGCCAGTTCAATGCTGGCATCGAACCGGGCCTTGAAGGCGTCGATGATTTCGGCCACTACAACTTCAGGCGCAGAGGCGCCGGCGGACAATCCCAGAAGCCGGATGTCGCCGATGTCATCCCAGTCGATTTCATGAGCGCGCTGGAGAAGGATCGATTTCTTCGCCCCAGCCTTCAGCGCAACTTCCACAAGCCGCTTGGAATTGGATGAGTTGGGTGCACCAACAACCACGAACAGATCGCAGCCCGGCGCCGCCTGCTTGACCGCGTCCTGGCGATTGGTGGTGGCGTAGCAGATTGATTCAGCTGCCGGCGCGGTGATCTGCGGGAAGCGGGCATGAAGCCGGGCGATCACATCCGCCGTGTCATCCACCGACAGCGTCGTCTGGGTGACAAAACCAAGCATGGCAGGGTCAGCAGGTTCCAGAGCATCAACATCAGCCACGGTCTCCACCAGCGTCACCGCACCTGCAGGCAATTGCCCCATGGTGCCAATGACCTCTGGGTGCCCCTTGTGACCGATCAGCACGACATGTCGGCCCAGCCGCTCGTGCCGCATCGCCTGCTTGTGCACCTTGGAGACGAGCGGACAGGTGGCATCGAGATAGAACAGGTTGCGCGCTTCCGCATCTGCAGGCACTGACTTGGCGACGCCATGGGCTGAAAAGATGACAGGCTGGGCATGATGCTCAGCCGGTATTTCATCGAGCTCCTCGACAAAGATCGCGCCGAGCGTCTCCAGACCTTCGACAACAAAACGGTTGTGTACGATCTCATGGCGGACATAGACCGGCGCGCCATATTTCTTCAGCGCCAGCACCACGATCTGGATTGCACGATCAACCCCGGCGCAAAATCCGCGGGGGCCGCAAAGTCTGATTGTCAGCGGGGTTCGGTTCATTGGCTCATCAAGAGTTTCAGTCAGCACATTGTCAACCGGCAAGCAACACAACGATCAGCGCAATCGCGGCGGGCAGCGCCTGTATGACGAAGATCTTGCGCGAGGCTGTTGCGCCTCCATAAAGCCCGGCAACCAGAACACAGCCAAGGAAAAACAGCTTGAGCTGGAAGGCGACAGTCGCATCCGGATGGACCAGAGACCAGATCAGACCGGCTGCCAGGAAGCCATTGTAAAGACCCTGGTTCGCAGCCATGACCCTGGTCTGGGCTGCCTGCTCAGGCTTTGTGGCAAAGGCCTTCATGCCGCGTGGTGTTGTCCAGAGAAACATCTCCAGCACAAGAATATAGATGTGTTCGAGGGCGACCAATGCCACCAGAACCAAGGCCAGAATTGCCACCTGAGTTTCCCCTTCGTTTCATGTGTTTTATCCGGCTACCATGCCAGAGCGGTTGCGCGCCAGCCACGATCAGGATTTTCGCTTCAGCCAGCCAAAAACAGCTACACCTGCCAAAGCCAGCGCCAATCCATACCAGGTGATCGCATACTGGAGATGGCTGTTGGGCAAGTCGATAACGGTGACCCCGCCCCTTGGCAAGCCACCGGCGACAGGCGTCGAATCGGCATCCAAAAAGAAAGGCAGTACCTTGTCCGCCGGCAAATCGACAGACGCTGCCATTCGGTCGAGATCTTTCCAGTAGAAGATATTGCCTGCTTCGTCATTCTCGGGAACCATGAAGGACGGTTTTTCAGCCAGTTTGGCGCGTGCCAAGCCGTTGATCTGCTGCTCGCCGTCAATCAGGCTTTGTGGGCGGGTTGAGGCTTCCTTCCGATCGTATGGTACAAAGCCGCGATTGACGAAAAGGAAGCGGCCATCGCCGAGTTGGAGCGGCGTGTAGACATAGAATCCGGACTGGCCTTCAAAGGTCGCGAAAAAATGACGTTCCTTGTCATTGAGAAAACCACCAGACGCGCGGGCGGTTCGGTAGTCGATCGCTTCGCCAGCATCGAGCGCTGCTTCGATCGCACTCAGATCCGAAGGCTCCGCATTGCTGCGCTGTTCAATTGCTGCGAGAAGATCTTCTTTCCAGTACAGCCGCTTGACCTGCCAGGTCCCCAGGGAAATGAGAATGGCAAGTGCGACCGGCAGAAGCACCAGCCCGACCCAGAACCGCCGTTGGTGACGCTCAGGTTTCACTGACTCAACTTTAGCCACGATCAATCTGTCCCTCGGACGCGTTGTTGCGGTACTGAAGCGCGATCATCAGTCCCTTGAGAACGCGCAACAAGACCAGTGTCAGCACAGTTGAAAGCGGAATCCACATGATCAGATGCACCCACAGTGCAGGGCTGTAATTGACCTCGAGCCAGAGCGCGAGGCCGACAACGATAAAGCCGATGATCATGATGACAAAGACGGCGGGACCATCACCTGCATCGGCAAAGGAGTTGTCCAGACCGCAGACACCGCATTTCGGTTTGACATTGAGCAGGCCATTAAACAGAGCCCCGTCGCCGCAACGCGGACAACGGCCACGCAATCCGACTGACACCGGATCGACGGGAGGATAATGGGCCTCATCCTTGGTCATGCGTCGTCTCCTTTGTTGGGTCGAGATAAATTGAAGGGCTCAAATGCATGAGGCGGCAGGTTTCCCTGCCGCCCCACAGACTAACTTGATCCAGGCCGCTATCAGCCGTGGTAGATCGGCGCACCCCAGGATGCCCAGACGTAGATCGAGAAGAACAGGAACAACCAGACCACGTCAACGAAGTGCCAGTACCAGGCAGCAGCTTCAAAACCGAAATGCTGCTTGGGGGTGAAATCACCCTTCATTGCACGAATCAGGCAGACGATCAGGAAGATCGTGCCGATGAACACGTGGAAGCCGTGGAAGCCGGTGGCCATGTAGAAGGTGGCGCCGTAGATCGAATCCGAGAACGCATAAGGCGCATGGCCATATTCGTAGACCTGAACTGCCGAAAACAAGATGCCGAGCAAGATGGTCAGGATCAAACCATTGACCAGACCCTTGCGGTCACCATGCAGGAGCGCGTGGTGCGCCCAGGTGATCGTGGTGCCCGACAGCAGCAGGATGATGGTGTTGTAAAGCGGCAGGTGCAGCGGATCGAGGACCTCGATACCGGCTGGCGGCCACTGGCCGCCGGTGAAGGCAGCACGCGCCACTTGGTGCGCTTCATCGGGGAAAAGACTTGCGTCAAAGAAGGCCCAGAACCAGGCAACAAAGAACATCACTTCCGAGGCGATGAACATGATCATGCCATAGCGAAGGTGAATACCAACCACGCGCGTGTGGTGGCCTTCATGCGCTTCCCTGATGGTAGCGCCCCACCAGCCGAACATGGTGTAGAGAACTATAGCCAGACCGACAAGGAACATGACCGGATTGGCGATCGGAAGTCCCAGAAGCGAATCAGCTCCCTTCATTCCCTGCATCCAGCCGATGCCGCCAAGCGCCATGACGAGCGCGCCGACTGAACCTGTCAGCGGCCAAGGGCTCGGCGGAAGTATATGGTAGTCGTGGTTAGTTTGATGTGCGTCGGCCATGTCAGCTTTCCCCGATGGTCATCATTCATGCCCCGGACCACCCGTCCGGCGCAGTGTTGGTCTTACAAGGTATTCCTGTCTTGCACTGGCTCTGCCACCGCCGCAACCGGATTTTCCGGTGCATGAGGGAAGAACGTGTAAGACAGCGTGATTGTGTTGACATCCTTGGCGTCCAGATCGTCGACAATTGCCGGGTCGACGAAAAAGACAACAGGCATATCCATCTTCTCACCAGGCTTCAGCTCGTTCTCGGTGAAGCAGAAACACTGGATCTTGTTGAAATAGGCACCGGCGGACATCGGCGTGACGTTGAATGTCGCCTGGCCGTAGGTGGTCTGGTCGGATTTGTTTTCAGCCGTGTAGGAGATCTGGATGGTCTCGCCGATCTTGAGTTCAACCTCGCGCTGAACCGGCTTGAAGTCCCATGGCAGACCTGCGGCCACGTTCGAATCGAAGCGGACCCTGATCGTGCGGTCCAGGATCGTGTCGGACATCTGCTCGACCCGCTGCGTGGTGCCACCGTAACCGGTGACCTGGCAGAACAGCTGGTAGAGTGGAACGGCAGCATAGCTTACGCCAACCATCGATGCCACGAACGCAGAGCATGCAACGACGATGCGCATGTTCGTGCTGGTCTTTCTGGCTTCAGTCGGCTTCTCGCTCATCGTCTCTTCCTCACATAGGCCGGTCGAAGATGCCAGGGCCGACCTTGATGATCGTGACCACATAGAACATCACTGCCAGGACAGCCAGGACCACGCCAAGCGCTACAGAGCGCGAGCGTCGCGCCTTCTTCTGCTGTTCGGTGAGTTCAACTTCATCCATGATTATACCACCAGACCGAAGAATTTCGCCACCAGCGCATCAACCAGAAGTGCAGTGAAAATAGCGAAAAGATAGAGAAGTGAGTAGCCAAACAGCTTCTTGGCCGGGATCATCTTCTTGTCCCCGTCCGGCATGCGCCAGACCTGAATGGAATACCAGATGAAAGCCGCGCCGAGCACTGCGGCGATGACGCCATAGGCGATACCGGCGAAGCCCATGAGGGTTGGAACTACACCGCTTATCGCCGTCAGCACGGCGTACAGGACGATCTGGTTCTTGGTTGTGCGCTCGCCTGCAACATTGGGCAGCATCGGGACACCGGCGCGGCCGTAATCCTCGGACTTGAACAGCGCCAGGGCCCAGAAATGGGCCGGGGTCCAGAGAAAGACGATGGCAAAAAGTGCAATGCTTTCGAGCGAGATCGAATTGGTGACGCAGGCCCAACCGATGATCGGTGGAAACGCGCCTGCAGCGCCGCCGATGACGATATTCTGCGGCGTCGAGCGCTTCAGCCACATCGTGTAGACGACGGCATAGAAGAAAATGGTGAAGGCGAGCAGGCCAGCCGAGAGCCAGTTGACCATCAGGCCAAGCGTCGCCACCGAAAACACCGACAGAAACAGGCCAAAAGCCAATGTCGTTTCAGAAGAAATGCGGCCCGCGGGAATGGGGCGTTTTGCGGTTCGGCCCATCAAAAGGTCGATGTCGGCGTCGTACCACATGTTGAGCGCGCCGGATGCCCCGCCGCCAACAGCGATTGCCAGAATTGCAATAAAGCCGATCACCGGATGGATCTCACCGGGCGCCATCAGCAGACCGACCAGGGCGGTGAAGACAACCAGCGACATGACACGCGGCTTCAGCAGCGCGAAGAAATCACGCGCATCGCCATCGAGAACAGCCGCCGAAGCCGGCGCGGTCATAGCATCATGTTCGTTGGTCATTGCCATTGGCAAATTGCCTTTCTGTGAACTCCGGGTCTACCGGGTCCCGCAATCGGGGACCGGACACTCATGTCCGGTTGCAAGCATCAGACCGCCGGACGAACCCGGCGGTCTGGATTGAGTGCTGTCTGCGCAGATTTACTTGATGCGCGGCAGCTTTTCCCACTGGTGGTATGGCGGCGGCGAAGACAGCTGCCATTCCAGAGTGGTGGCACCCTCACCCCAGGGATTGTCGCCAGCAATGCGCTTCTTGGCGAAGGCTTCCCATACACCGTAGAGGAAGAACAGCACACCGATGCCGGAGATGTACGAACCGTAGGACGACACAGCGTTCCAGCCGGCGAATGCATCAGGATAGTCGATGTAGCGGCGCGGCATGCCGGCCAGACCGAGGAAGTGCTGCGGGAAGAACACCAGGTTCACGCCGACGAAGGTGACCCAGAAGTGGATACGGGCAACCGTCGAATTGTACATGTATCCGGTCATCTTCGGGAACCAGTAATACCAGCCGGCGAAAATGGCGAACACTGCACCCAGCGACAGAACGTAGTGGAAGTGGGCAACCACATAGTAGGTGTCGTGCATGGCGCGGTCGAGGCCTGCGTTGGCCAGCTGAACACCGGTCACGCCACCAAGTGTGAACAGGAAGATGAAGCCGACCGCCCAGAGCATGGGTGCGCGGAAGCTGATCGAGCCGCCCCACATCGTTGCAATCCAGGAGAAGATCTTCACGCCCGTCGGAACCGCAATCACCATGGTGGCGAAGACGAAGTAGCGCTGCGTGTTGAGCGACAAGCCGACCGTGTACATGTGGTGAGCCCACACGATGAAGCCGACTGCACCGATTGCAACCATCGCATAAGCCATGCCGAGGTAACCAAAAACCGGCTTGCGCGAGAAGGTCGAGATGATGTGGCTGACAATGCCGAATGCCGGCAGGATCAGAATGTAGACTTCCGGGTGACCGAAGAACCAGAACAGGTGCTGGAACAGGATCGGGTCGCCGCCACCTTCAGGAGCGAAGAATGCGGTACCGAAGTTACGGTCGGTGAGAAGCATGGTGATGCCGCCAGCCAGAACAGGCAGGGAGAGCAGCAGCAGGAATGCGGTGATCAGCACCGACCAGGCAAACAACGGCATCTTGTGCAGGGTCATGCCCGGCGCACGCATGTTGAAGATGGTGGTGATGAAGTTGATCGCACCCAGGATCGACGATGCACCAGCCACGTGCAGCGAAAGGATCGCGAAATCCATCGCAGGACCAGGCTGTCCGGTCGTCGAAAGCGGCGGGTAGATTGTCCAGCCGCCACCGGTTCCGTACCCGCCGGCAGGACCTTCGACGAACATCGAAAGCAGCAGCAGAATGAAAGCGGGAGGAAGCAGCCAGAACGAGATGTTGTTCATGCGCGGGAACGCCATATCAGGCGCGCCGATCATGATCGGAACCATCCAGTTGGCAAAGCCGCCGATCAGGGCAGGCATGACCATGAAGAAGATCATGATCAGGCCGTGAGCGGTGGTGAACACATTGTACATGTGCTTGCCGCCGTCGATGGCCGCATCGCCTTCGAAACCGTAGACCATTGCAGCCAGTCCGTGGAAGATCTGGATGCCAGGCTCCTGAAGTTCCATGCGCATGGCAATTGACAGCAGACCACCGACAATGCCCGCCATGATCGCGAAGATCAGGTAGAGCGTGCCGATGTCCTTGTGGTTGGTGGAATACATCCAGCGACGCACAAAGCCCTTGGGCTTGTGGTCGTGGTCGTCGTGAGCGACAGTTGAACCGGCCATTGGTCTCAGTCCCCTCTCTTAATTCTTGACGTTGGCTGCGACATCGACCGACTTGGCGTCGGATTCAATGGCGGCAACCAGGTTGCGATTGGCGGCTTCGATATCGTCAGCCGCGCCAGCAAGCCAGGCATCGAACTGGTCCTGGGCAACCACACGGATCGCGATCGGCATGTAGGCGTGGTCCTTGCCGCAAAGCTCGGAGCACTGACCGTAATACAGGCCCTCGGCTTCAGCCTTGAACCAGGTCTCGTTGAGACGACCAGGAACCGCATCCATCTTGACGCCGAACGCAGGCATCGCAAAGGAGTGCAGAACGTCTGCAGCCGTTACCAGCAAGCGAACCGTCTTGCCGACAGGCACAACGAATTCGTTGTCAACGGTGAGGAGGCGCGGGTAGACCGCCCGATCTTCCTTGCCAGCATCAGCGCGGTCGCCATCCTGCATCATCAGAGAGTCAAACGAGACTTCGTTTTCTGTCTGATACTCGTAGCCCCAGTACCACTGGTAACCCGTCGCCTTGACCGTGTAGTCAGCGGTCGGCGGCGAATACTGGGCGGTCAGCAGGTTGAAGGACGGAATAGCGAGCGCCAGCAGGATGACCACAGGACCAAGCGTCCATACTACCTCGATAAGCGAGTTATGGCTGGTCTTGGAGGGATTGGGATTGGCTCCAGCGCGGAACTTCACCATCACGTAGACCAGAAGTGCCAGCACGAAGAGTGTGATCGGCACGATAAACCAGAGTGTGTAGGTTTCAAAACTACGGATCTGGCTCATGATTTCAGTTGCGGCAGGCTGGAAGCCCATTTGCCATTCAACCGGCTGCGCTGCCAAAGCGGGGCTGGCGCCCAGCGAAACGAGCGCGGCAAGCCCTGCAGAAAGCTTGTTGGTCACGTTATGTCTCCCTCGAGTATCGTACCGCCTGCGTGACCAGACGGAATCCCTCAATTTGATTGGCGCTTCAAACCACAGAATGACATCGCCCGCAACTGTCGTCACCTGTTGATCATGCGGCATTTTTGCGCGGTCTTTATAAAGCGACGGATTTGACAGGCGAAATTCAACCCCAAAGCCCATTTTCTTGAGATTTCAGCCCTCGGCCGGTCTTTTGCTGCGAGCGTTTTCGCACAAGCGTCTTAACAATGATCAGCCAGCTTAGCCTCAAAGCCGCATTTTCGCCGCACAAAACAGCAGAGAATGACATCCAAGGGTTCCAATTTGCCCGCGCCCATCTACAAATTGAGCGATGATTCGGCCGTTCCGTGGAGTTGAAATGGCATTTGCACCAAAATCGAAACGTAGTGTCGGCGCTGTTTTCGCGTGTCTGATGCTTGCTGCTCCGTTGGGCCTTGCCAGTCAGGCCGCAGCCCAGCAGGCCGGCAAGGTCACGTCATCCCATGGCGCCTGGTCGATTGTCTGTGACACGCCCGCCGGCGCGCCGGGGGAGCAATGCGCGCTGATGCAGAATGTGATTGCCGATGATCGTCCCGAGGTCGGCCTGTCCGTGGTCGTTCTGAAAACCGCGGATCAGCAGGCGCGCATCCTTCGGGTGCTGGCGCCTCTGGGCGTCCTCTTGCCGTCAGGCCTGGGGCTCAATGTCGACGGCAAGGATATCGGCCGCGCCTATTTCGTGCGCTGCTTCTCCGACGGCTGTTACGCAGAGGTGATCCTTGATGAAACGCTGCTGACCACGCTGCGCGGCGGCACGACGGCAACCTTCATCGTGTTCCAGACGCCCGAGGAAGGCATCGGCATTCCGGTCGATCTGGCCGGCTTTACCGAAGGCTATGCGGCGCTTCCGTGACGAGACCATAAACTCACTCGAGGTTTGCGGGGTGCGAGACCACGGCAGCATCAGTGTGCCCGACCCGGCGGGTTGAATGACGGTCTCATGGGTGATTTTGCCGGTCGGCTCTTAGCGTCGTGTTTCAATCGTCGCTCGATCACCTATATACATGGGCAACACCGCAGCAAAAATGGACAAGATCATGCAGGATCCACTCGCCAGCCAATTCGACATTTCTGAAGCCAAGGTGGAGAGAATCGTCGCCGATGCACTCAAGGACGCCGACGATGGCGAGCTTTACTTGGAGTACGAGGAAACCGAATCTCTGGTGTTCGATAACGGCAAGCTGAAATCCGGCGCATACGCGACCGATCGCGGTTTCGGGCTCCGTTCGGTGCTTGGCGAGACTTCCGGGTATGCGCATGCGGGCGAATTGTCGGAAGCTGCACTGATGCGCGCTGCTGATGCAGTCTCAGCGGTCACGCGCGGCGCCAGCGGAACCTATTCCGAAGCACCCCAGCGCACCAACAAGTTGCTCTACACGGCTGACAACCCGCTCTCGGCACCTGGCTTTGAGGACAAGGTCAAGCTGCTGCAGACCATCGATCATTACATTCGCAACAAGGATGAGCGGGTCCGTCAGGTCTCGGTTTCGATCGCCGCAAACTGGCAGGTCGTTGAAATCATGCGTGCCGACGGTCACCGGGTGCGCGATGTGCGCCCCCTCGCCCGCCTGAACATCTCGGTGGTGGCAGGCGTCGGCGACCGGCAGGAAACCGGGTCCTACGGCATGGGCGGACGCAAGCTGTTCGGCGATTTCCTGACCGATGAAAGCTGGCGGCATGGTGCTGATGAAGCGCTTCGCCAGGCGCTGGTCAATCTCGACGCCGTTCCGGCTCCCGCAGGCACCATGGATGTGGTGCTCGGCGCAGGCTGGCCCGGCGTGATGCTGCATGAAGCGGTTGGCCATGGCTTGGAAGGCGATTTCAACCGCAAGAAAACATCGGCCTTTGCCGGTCTCCTCGGCCAGCGCGTCGCCTCCAAGGGGGTCACCGTCGTTGATGACGGCACCATCGAAGGCCGGCGCGGCTCGCTGTCGGTCGATGACGAGGGCACGCCATCTGGCTACAATGTGCTCATCGAAGATGGCATTCTCGTCGGCTACATGCAGGACCGGCAGAATGCCCGGCTGATGGGCATGAAGGCCACCGGCAACGGACGCCGTCAATCCTACGCGCATCAGCCGATGCCGAGGATGACCAACACCTACATGCTGTCGGGCGACAAGAGCCCCGAGGAGATGATTTCCTCGGTCAAGAAGGGGCTTTACGCGGTCTCCTTTGGCGGCGGCCAGGTTGACATCACCTCCGGCAAGTTCGTTTTCGGCTGCACCGAGGCCTATATGATCGAGGACGGCAAGATCGGCGCGCCGGTGACCGGCGCGATGCTGATCGGCAATGGTCCCGAAGCAATGCAGCGGATCTCCATGGTCGGCAATGATTCAGCGCTTGATACCGGCATCGGCATGTGTGGCAAGGGCGGACAGAGCGTGCCGGTCGGCGTCGGCCAGCCGCATCTTCTGATGAATGCGATGACGGTTGGCGGCACCCAGGCCTGATACAGCCTCCGAACAGACTGGCCCAACTGCCGGGTTTCCGTTTGAGCGGAAATCCGGTGGCTGACCGGTGGCACTGTTGCCAAACCAGTTGGCGGGGTATCTAAGCGACTGAAGATAAATCAACTCTTCAGTCATGCTCGATATTCTCTCCATCACCGCCCCCGTTTTCATCATGATCGCGATCGGATACGCGTCGGTGTATTCCGGCCTGTTCGAAGCCTCGGCCATGAAAATTCTCGGCAGTTATGTTGTGGTGCTGGCGCTGCCGGCACTGCTGTTCAAGGCGCTCTCGCAACGGCCCATCGCGGAAGTGGTCAACTGGAGCTACATGGCGGCCTATCTTTTCGGGTCGCTGGTGGTCCTGGCCTGCGGTTTCTTTTACATGCGGCTCATCCGGAAGGCTGAAACGACGGCTGCGGCGATCAGCACCATGGGAATGGTCTGCTCCAATACCGGCTTTGTCGGCTACCCGATCCTGCTTCTGATGCTGCCCTCAATCGCCGGCGTTGGCCTGGCGTTGAACATGCTGGTGGAGAATATCGTACTCATCCCCCTCCTCCTTGCGATCGCAGAGGCCGGGCACGGAACCCCTGCATCTGTCGGGAAAACGCTCACCCGGACATTTAGCAGCCTGGCCCGCAATCCAATCATCATCGGACTGGTCGCGGGACTGGCCGCAGCATCTTTCGACCTGAAACTGCCCGCGCCCTTGATGAAGCCGATCGACATGCTTGCCGCTTCGAGCGCGGCCGTGTCGCTGCTTGTCATCGGCGGCACCCTGGCAAGTGTTTCGGTTCGCGGCCTGACCGGAGAAATCGCGCCCACGGTCGCGGGCAAGCTGATTTTCCATCCAATGGCAGTGTTCGGCGCAACCGTTGCCCTTCCCATCGTGGGTCTGGCACCGCTATCTCCCGAAATGCAGGCAGCCGCTGTCATCCTGGCTGCAGTCCCAATGATGGGAATCTATCCGATCCTTGCGCAGCGTTTCGGGCGAGAACGCCCCAGTGTGGTCGCGATGCTAATGGCGACGGTGCTCTCGTTCTTCACACTCAGTGGTGTGCTCTGGGTGGTCAACACATATATCCTTTGAGTGACACCGAGTGCTGCGGCCAAACCGCCGTTCCCCTGCGTTCCGTTGAGGCGGTCCGCGGGGCTGGTGCGCGCCACCGACCAAGGAACCGGCCGCAATATGGCTAATCGCCCGGTGTTCCGGCAGGATTCAACAACGGTTAAGCCAAAGCTGGTAGTACGGTCCGGCACCAAGCGCTAGTTGCGCCTTTCGGATCGGGAATATGTTCGGACCCAGCACAGTCGCCGCACGTCGAATGCTCAAACGCACCGCCATTCAGAGCGGGCTTGAGGCGGTGTCTCTGGTCTCCAGGAGCGGTCTGATGTCCGGCGCACGCGGCATGGGTGCGATCTTCACCCTGCACCATGTCCGACCTTCTATCCAAAAGGATTTCGATCCTGCAGCGCACCTGACGATCACGCCTGAATTTCTGGATGCCAGCATCACCCGGCTCAAGGATGACGGCTACATTCCGGTGGCTCTGGCAGATCTGCCAGATTTCCTTGCCCAGCCCGACCGGCCGGGTCCAGCCATGGTCTTCACCCTGGACGATGGATACAGGGACAATGACCAGCATGCCCGTCCTGTCTTCGAGAAGCACGGCGTTCCCTATACGATCTTCATTTCAGGCGGTTTCGTCGACCGGACTCATTCGATCTGGTGGGAAACTGCAGAGCAACTTCTCAGCCAGGTCGACGAATTCACTTTCGACTTCGGAAACGGTCAGGAAACGCTCGCAACACGCAGCCTGATTGAAAAATATGCGGCCTTTGACCGCCTGAACACGGCCCTGGTTTGCGCGGGACAGGAGGCCACCGTCGAGCGACTTGACGAGCAGGCGCGCGCTGCGGGCATCTGCCCGACGGGCATAGTCGATCGTGAAGTCATGGATGAGGCCGAACTGCGCCAGCTTGCCGCCACTCCGCTGGCACATCTGGGAGCTCACACCATTTCGCATCTCAATCTGGCGCACCTGAACGCCGACCGGATGCGCTCGGAAGTCATCAGATCGGCGGAGCGCGTTGCCGAGATCACGGGCGAGAAGCCAAGCACGCTTGCCTATCCGTACGGGGATCGATCCGCAGCCGGGCCAAGGGAATATCAGGCAGCGCAAGCGCTCGGTTTCAAACTCGCGGTGACCACCAACCCGGGGACACTGCAGGGCAAAAGCCTCGAGAACCTGTTTTCGCTCCACCGCATATCTCTCAACGGCTATTACCAGAAATGCCGGTATGTTGGAGCGCTCGCGTCAGGCATCCCGTTCGCTCTGTCCGGATCTGCTCAAGGGTAGAGCCGGGTCTTGTCCCAGGCGCCGTCCGAGTGGGTGAACACCATGCGGTCATGCAGCCGGAAGGGCCGGTCATGCCAGAACTCGATCGATTGCGGAACAATGCGAAAGCCGGACCAGTGCGGCGGGCGTGGAATATCGCCGATCGCATGCCTGGCTGTGTATTCAGCCACCGCCTTTTCAAGCGCAAAACGACTTTCCAGCGGGCGCGATTGCTTTGACGCCCAAGCGCCTATGCGGCTGCCGCGGGGGCGTGATGCGTAGTATTCATCAGCTTCCGCATCACTGACCTGCTCCACCGGCCCGCGGATCCTGACCTGGCGGCGCAAGGTTTTCCAGTGAAAGCACATCGCGGCTTTCATTGACGAGAGAATTTCCTCGCCCTTGGCGCTTTCAAAGTTGGTGTAGAAAACAAACCCGCGCTCATCAAACCCCTTGAGCAGAACCATGCGGACATCAGGCAAGCCGTCAGTATCAACCGTCGCCAAAGCCAAAGCATTGGGGTCATTGGGCTCGGAGGCCGTCGCATCTTCAAGCCATTTTGCAAAAAGCCGGTAAGGTTCGGATTCTTCGGTGAAGTCACCAGTCGTTAACCCTGTTTCGGTCATAATGTTCTTTCATGCCTCCAGGCTGGAGTGGCAGTACGTTGGAACCTGACCTAACAGAAGCGATCAACCGGGAAAAGAGCACGAAGGTGCGCCGCGCGTTTTTGGCGCTGGCGTTGCCGGCATGCCTTGGCCTGTCTGCCTGCATGGGCGGTGGCTCTTCAGCAGTTTCGGCTCTTTCGCTTGATGAAACAACGACTGCCTCGATTGTTCGCTTGTCTGCCGAAAGCGAGATCATGTCCGACGAGACCTACATTCGTGATCTTGTCGGCGGGCTGAGTGAGCAGGAACTGTCGGTTACGCAGCCATGGTCGAATTCCCTGACAGGGTCTGCCGGGGTCATTTCGAGTGTCAAGATCGTGACGGACGGCGCCAGGACCTGCCGGCTGTTTGAGACAACCCGCCACAGTTTTGACGGCGTCGCGCTTCTCAATGGGCAGGCATGCCGCCGCCCGGACGGCGGATGGGACCTCGTCAGTCTCGATCGCCCCAATGGCTGATTAGAATATTATTCCGCGTTCCAGGCCATAAACCCATCTTCCATACACGGATGATTAGCAAATCGCCGTTAGGGTACCCGTATTAAGCCCATACGGGGATGTAACATGCGTAGTCCGTACACGGTGCTCGGCGTCAACACGACGGCGAAGGCTGAAGATATCAAGAGCGCTTACCGGCAGCTCGCAAAGATTTGGCATCCGGATCAGAATCCGGATGATCCACAGGCCGGAAACCGGTTTGCAGAGATCGCTCATGCTTACAAGCTGTTGATCGATCCCGAAACACGTCTGAGATTCGACCACGGTCATATCGATGCCATGGGTCGTCGCCAGGCGCGTCCTGCGCGCGGGTTCTCGGCCAATCCATTCAAGACGTTCAAGGAGAATATGGGGAAAGCCCCAAGCGCTCAAGCAAGTGGAGCCAGTCAGTCTGCTGATGCCATGGACGAAGCAAAGTTCGAGGATATGGTGGTCCATATTTTCGGTGACGCAGCGGCCAAGAAGACAAAAGAACAGGCAGCGCCTGACAGGGACCACACCGGACAGCGAACCAAAACGGACGCCCCGGGCATGGACGAGGATCCGCTCACCACGCTCGACAATCTCTTCAAGAAATGGAAATCGCGCCACAAGCCGAAGACCGTTCTCCCAGCGACCCATCATCAGGCTGAGATTACTCTGGAAACCGCGCTTGCCGGCCACGAAGACGAAATCGTGTTTGGTGAGGGCGAAACCGTGAGCTACACGATCCCGCCAGGCACTGTGGACGGCTCCGAAATTGTTGTCTCCTCGCCCAATCCACAGATTTATGGCGACGCAATTGTCACCGTGCGGCACCAGAAGCACCCACGATTGCGATCGTCGGGGAGTGATATTCACGGCGATCACCCGGTTGAACTTGCCGAAGCCGTGCTTGGTGGTTCATTTGTCTATGATGGCCTCGACGGTCCTTTGCGTATCGAGATCCCCGAATGGTCAGGCTCCGACACCGTGCTTCAGATCAAGGGCAAGGGGCTTCCCACCACCTTTGGACGACGCGGGATGTTGCACGTTCATTTGCGCGTCATGCTGCCTGAAAAGCCGGACCCTCACCTTATGGACCTGATGCGGTCAAGCAAGAAGGCTTGGTATCTCTAGGCATTCCGCATTACAAAAATCGAACGCTCGGCAGTTAAACCAATCGATTGCCCTGACTTGCGGCAGCACGCCCTGTGTGCGATAGCCTGCCCGATAATTTCGAGGGAGAATTGCAATGGCTGACACTTCCGGCCTGCTGAAAGGCAAACGCGGCCTGATCATGGGCGTGGCGAACAATCGGTCGATTGCGTGGGGAATTGCCAAGGCTTGCGCCGATGCGGGCGCCGAACTTGCACTCACCTATCAGGGCGACGCGCTCAAGAAGCGGGTCGAACCGCTGGCAGCCGAACTCGGCGCCATCGTCGCCGGTCACTGCGATGTCACTGACCTTGATACGATTGACGCCGTGTTCGCCGAAATCGAGAGCAAGTGGGGCAAACTGGATTTCGTGGTTCACGCCATTGCCTTCTCCGACAAGGACGAGCTAACCGGTCGCTATGTCGAAACCAGCCGTGAAAACTTCAACCGCACCATGGACATCTCGGTCTATTCGCTGACCGCTGTCGCCAAGCGGGCCGAGCCTCTGATGACCGACGGCGGTTCGATCATCACGCTGACCTATTACGGTGCCGAAAAGGTGATGCCGCATTACAACGTCATGGGCGTTGCAAAGGCAGCACTGGAAGCCAGCGTTCGCTATTTGGCGGTCGATCTGGGTGGTTCCAACATCCGGGTCAACGCGATCTCCGCCGGCCCGATCAAGACGCTTGCCGCCTCCGGGATTGGTGACTTCCGCTACATTCTCAAGTGGAACGAGTACAACTCGCCTCTCAAGCGCACCGTGACCATCGATGAAGTCGGAGATTCAGCGCTTTACCTGGTTTCCGACCTGTCGCGCGGCGTGACCGGTGAAATCCTGCATGTCGATTCGGGTTATCACACGATCGGCATGAAGGCCGTAGACGCTCCCGACATCAGCGTCGTTTGATTTAGCTGCGTTCAGGTGGGTTCACTTGGGCGCGCTTTGCATCTATTCAAAGTGACGAGCCTCGCATGCGCGTTCGAGCAAGCGCATGACACTCCAGGTCAAGCTCTCTCCAAGAGGAATGGTGCATGCTTCTCTATGTGATCCGCCACGGTCAGACGGACTACAACCGGGAGCAGCGACTGCAGGGCGCGCGCGATATCCCGCTTAACGACAAAGGCCGCGGCCAGGCAACCGCCAATGGCAGAGCGCTGGCTGGTCTGACTGCCCTGGAACTCCCCCTTGACGGTTTTGACTGGGTGGCAAGTCCCTTGGGGCGAACACGCGAGACCATGGAACTTGTTCGCAAGGCAGCAGGCCTGGATCCCCTCACCTATCGCACCGATCCGCTGCTGATCGAACTTTCGTTTGGTGACTGGGAGGGGCAGACACTGGTTGAGGTCGAGGCACACTCCCCCGACCTCATCAAGGAGCGGAACAACAGCAAATGGCGTTTCCGACCACCCGGCGAGCGGGCGGAAAGTTATGCCATGCTGGCTGATCGCACAGACAGGTTCCTGGCCACCATTGATCGGCCAACAATCTGTGTTGCCCATGGCGGCGTGATTCGCACGCTGTTCAACCGGATCGGAAAAGTCGAAGACGACGATGCCGCCGTCATCGACATTCCGCAAGATCGGGTGCTCAAGATTGATGGCGATTCGATCGGCTGGATCTGAACATACAGCCATAAAACACGCAGAGCTTTGCGGATGCGGGCTAAGCAGTGGCTACTGCACCAGCTCCAGATCGTTGATCATCCGCTTACCGTCAACAACGGTGTAGAAGATGACGACTTCGACGTTCTGGTCCAGGCCTTCGAAATTGAACTCGGCCGGAGCCTGATAAGTCTTTCCATCATTGAGCTTGATCGTCTGATCGGCGGTGGAAACTTCGGCGATCTTGCCGGTGGCATCGGCGCTTTGAGCCCAGGCGGAAACCGGTGCCAGCAGGAAAAAAACAGCCAAAACGGCGGAAATGGCGGTGCGCATAAGGCAGTCCTTGTCAATGTTTTGAGTTGCCTCTTTGAAGAGGCAGATTGTGGCAAAATTGATGGCGGCATGTGAGCGGTAAACAATTGGGTTGTCAACGAAACAGCTTCACTTTGCGGCTGGTTCAACAAAAAGGCTTCCCCCAAGGCCCCGACTTCCTCTAGAAGTCACGGTGAACCCTCAAATGCGGGCCTGTTCCGCGATATCCCATGGTTGCACAGCATGTCGCATAACACCTTCGGCCACCTGTTTCGCGTGACCACCTGGGGCGAAAGCCACGGGCCCGCACTTGGCTGCATTGTCGACGGGTGCCCTCCTGGCATACGCTTCACCGAAGCCGAGCTGCAGCACTGGATGGACAAGCGCAAACCGGGCCAGTCGCGCTTTGTTACCCAGCGGCGTGAGGACGATCTGGTCAAGGTTCTTTCAGGCGTCATGCGCGAAGACGACGGTGGGCTGATCACCACCGGCACGCCGGTCTCGATGCTGATTGAGAACACCGACCAGCGCTCCAAGGACTATTCGGAGATTGCCAAGCGGTACCGGCCCGGCCACGCAGACTACACCTATGACGTCAAATATGGCGTACGTGACTATCGCGGCGGCGGACGCTCGTCTGCCCGCGAAACGGCTGCACGGGTTGCCGCCGGCGGTCTGGCGCGGCTGGTTGTTCCGGGCGTCAATGTCCGCGCAGCGCTGGTGCAGATCGGCGAGCACAAGATCAATCGCGACAACTGGGACTGGGCTGAAGTCGACAACAACCCGTTCTTTTGTCCAGATCCCGAAATGGTCCCGGTCTGGGAAAACTACCTCGACACGATTCGCAAGGCGGGCTCTTCGGTCGGTGCAGTCATCGAAGTGGTGGCGGACAATGTGCCCGCCGGTCTTGGTGCGCCGATCTATGCCAAGCTCGATCAGGACATCGCCTCCAACCTGATGTCTATCAATGCCGTCAAGGGAGTCGAAATCGGCAATGGCTTTGAGGCGGCACGCATCACCGGCGAGGAAAATGCCGACGAGATGCGTATAGGCGCCGATGGCAAGCCTGTGTTCCTGTCCAACAATGCAGGCGGCGTTCTCGGCGGGATTTCGACCGGACAACCGGTTGTGGCGCGGTTCGCCGTCAAGCCGACGTCGTCCATCCTCAACGACCGGCGCTCGATTGACTCCGATGGCAAGGAAGTGGATGTGAGAACCAAGGGCCGGCACGACCCCTGCGTGGGCATTCGCGCTGTTCCCATCGGTGAAGCCATGGTGGCGTGCGCGCTTGCCGACCATTACCTGAGAGACCGCGGCCAGACCGGCCGCCTCGATTGAGAGATTACCCATGAGCTATGATCAAGCCCGCGTCGTTGACGCCATTCGCGCCTTTGAGGCCGGTGAAATCGTTGTCGTCACCGATGACGGCGGACGTGAAAATGAAGGTGACCTGATCGTCGCTGCGGTGCACTGCACACCGGAGAAGATGGCGTTTATCGTGCGCCACACCTCCGGCATTGTCTGCACCCCGATGCCGCGTGAGGAAGCCAAGCGGCTGAACCTCAACGCCATGGTGGCAGACAATGATTCCGCCCACACAACCGCGTTCACGGTGTCGGTCGACTACAAACACGGCACAACCACCGGCATCTCGGCCGATGACCGGACGCTGACGGCGCGCAATCTTGCCAATCCGAATGCCGGCGCCAACGACTTTACCCGTCCCGGCCATATATTTCCGCTGATAGCCCGCGAGGGCGGCGTGCTGATGCGGTCAGGCCATACCGAGGCTGCAGTTGATCTGTGCAAGCTCGCCAGCCTGCCCCCGATCGCTGTGATCTGCGAACTGGTCAATGATGATGGAACGGTCACACGCGGCGAACAGGTCGATGATTTCTCCGTCAGGCACGGCCTCAAGCAGGTCTCCGTGGCTGACCTGATTGCCTACCGCCAGCGCAAGGAAACGCTGATCGAGCACATCGAAAGCTTTGATGTGGAAACTGTGGCTGGCAAGGCGAAGGCCTATAGCTACAAGCTGCCATGGGACCCGATGCATCACTTGGCCGTGGTGTTTGGTGATATTCGTGACGGCGTCAACGTGCCGGTTCGGCTGCATCAGGAATCGGTGGTCAACGATGTCTTCTCCAAGCAGGAGCCGATGACCGCCATAATGAAGAAAATGGCATCCGAAGGCCGCGGCGTGGTCATCTACCTGCGCGAAGGCTCGGTCGGTGTCGGACCTCAGGCTTCACGCCGAACGACCGTTATCGAGGGCGAAGGCCACGCCGAAGCCAAGGCCCGCGAAGACGAGTGGCTTGAAATCGGCCTGGGTGCGCAGATCCTCAAGGATCTCGGAATCAGTTCGATCAAGCTCTATGCCTCGCGCGAACGTCACTATGTCGGGCTTGAAGGTTTCGGCATCCAGATCGCGTCGACCGAGATTATCTAGCGCCCGCGCTGGTAGGCCTTAACCGCGTCACCAAACGCCTGGAACAATGACTTGTTGATGGGATTGTCCTGCGGGTCATATTCGGCATGCCATTGGACACCGAGTGCGAAGCCTTCCGCATTCCTGAAGCGGATTGCCTCTATGGTGCCGTCTTCGGCAATTCCCTCGGCAATGATCTTTTCGCCGATCTCAAGCACACCCTGGCCATGAAGCGAATTCACCCGGATCAGGTCAGTCCCGAGAATGCCTGAGAAAATGCCATCTGGGGTCAGCCGAACTTCATGGCGATCAGCAAACACGACCGTTGGATCGGGATGGATTTCGCCGGTCTCGAGGCGGGGCATACGGTGGTTCATCCGTCCGGGCAGTTCGCGGATTTCCGGATGCAGCGAACCGCCTCCCGCCACGTTCATCTCCTGAAAGCCGCGGCAGATGCCGAACAGCGGAACTGATCTCGCAACACAGGCTTCGATCAGCGGCAAGGCAACCGAGTCCCGCCCCTCGTCATAGGGCTCGTGCCTGGGATCGGGCTCGACGCCAAACCGGGTCGGGTGGACGTTGGCCCTGGCTCCGGTGAGCAGAATGCCGTCCACGACGTCAAGCAAATCCGATATGTCGGTTATCTTCGGATCGCCCGCGAAAATCAGCGGCAGGGCGTCGACGACATCGACAACCGCCTGAAGGTTGTTTTGCCCGGCCATCTGGACGGTGAACCTGTTCTCCACGCTGTAGGCGTTGCCGATGACGCCGATGACAGGCCTGGCCATGTATTTGTCTCGCATTCGAATCCGGGCCGCGCGATGTGGCGTCCACAAAGGTCATGTTTTTCACACAAGGTGACTTTCAACAACTCTGTGCAGGCAAAAAAACCGGCCGTTTGTGACGTTTGTTCCATCACTTTGGTTTCCGGCACGGCGGTTTACAATCCCTGGCGCCAGCCATCGGCATGGACGATCTCGCTAACACCGGCGAAGCGGGCGACACGGGCGAGTTCTGCGTCGAGTTTGGCCATGCGTCCTGTCGAAGCGCGGATTTTGGGCTCAAGCCAAAGCCGTGCAACATTGAGCGTTCCCGCCTTCCGGTCGGCCTTCATGTCGATGCGGCCGATCATCCGGCCGCCCTCCAGCAAGGGGAAAACATAATACCCGTATTCACGCTTCGGCTCCGGCACGAAGACCTCGATCCGGTAGCGGAAGCCGAACAGGCGTTCGGCCCGGTTACGATCGCGCAGCAGCGGATCGAACGGGCTCAATACCCGGATGCGTCCGGGCGGCTCCGGCCAATCCTCCGGGTTCGCAGACAGTCCCGCCAGCGCAAAGGAGGCGCGTGGTTTGCCGTCACCGACACATTCGATCTCGACCTCCTCAAGCTGATCCCGGTTGGCGCTGACCCAGCTCTTTGCCTCCTCCGGCGAGACCAGGTTCCAGAACGCGGCAATCTCGCCATGAGTGGCAAACCCGAGCCGCTCAATGGCGCTGCGGCAGGCCCAATCGACAAAGTCCGCATGGGACACCTCGGCAGCCAGATGATGGGCGGGAATCACGCGCTCACTCAAATCGTAGATCTTCTGGAAATTCTGCCGACCGCTGATCGCCAGCTTGCCGGTCTGCCAGAGAAATTCGAGCGCAGTCTTGGATGGATGCCATTCCCACCAACCGCCGGACTTGTGATCGGGCTTCTGGATCTCGCGGGCGAGGATGGCGCCGTTTTCCAAAATCCTGGCGTAGGTTTCGTCAGACGCCCTGTCGAATTCCTCGCCATGCCATTTCGTCCAGCGTTTGCGCATCCCCTCTTCCTTGAGCGCAAAACGATGTTTCCAGTAGGGATAAAACGCGCAAGGCAGGATCGAGGCATCATGGGTCCAATGCTCGAAAAGCGCCCTGTCCTCTTCCAGTAACTCAGTGAGCTGTTTCTGTTTGAAAGTCTGGTTGCGGGAGAAAATGATCTGGTTGTGAGCCCGCTCGACAGTCGAAATGCTGTCGACCTGGACAAACCCCAGATCGTGGATGAGCTGCAGCAGATCACCCTTTGTCAGCGCGCGCGACGGCGATGCGGAAAGCCCCTGTTTGGCGAGGAAAATCCGTCGCGCCGCCTTGTTCGAGATCTGAATCACCATGAATCGACCTTACACGTGTTCTTGCTTTGTTCAAGAACCATGCCCGTAATTGGTAGCGCATGCCAGTCACAAGACCCCTGTCGGCACGACCAAGCCTCGGTGCTGGCTTCACAGCCTTTTCATCTGTAGATGTATGGCATGGCTCGTTCGACTTCTTCACTCCGGCTTTTCTGTGCCACCTGGTGGCGATCGGCCACCCGAAATGAGCTCAACAGGGCAAGATACCTGGTTCGGCTTCGGGGGATGCTGCCGGTCCTCGTTCTGTTTGCCGGTGGCCTTGTGACAGCTGCTCATGGCCAGACGGTCCATACCGTCAAAATCGCTGCGCCCGTTGAAAGGGTCGTTACGACTGGAAGCGGCACATTTATTGTGGCCGCCGGGCAGGCTTTTGCTGCGACGGCTTGTGACGCGGTTTCCGGGATCTGTCTGCAATCGTCACCCATGCCCTCGGACCTGGATCCAGCGCCTGCGGATGCGCTTGCCGACGGACGTATTGCAATCGCCCAAACGGGCGACATACGCCAGGCATGGTTTGCCCGGCCAACAGCACGGTACGCACACGGCGTTCTGGGCGACGCCATTGAAGCGGGATCGCTGGTCGTCGTCACGGCTTCGGGCAAGGTCCTGGAAGCGATTTTGCCGGTGGATCAAGTGTTCGAGGACATCACCCCACGGATTGCGGATCTTGACGGGGACGGAACCAACGAGGTGATTGCCATTCGCTCTTCCAAGGATGGTGGCGCTGCTGCGACGATTTTTGGCATTGTCGGAACCGAATTGAAACTGCGCGGTGCCGGATCGGAAAACGGGCGGCCCAATCGCTGGCTCAACATCGCAGGCCTCGTGCCGCATCCCGATGGCGGGCTGACACTTTACGGTGTGCGCACGCCCCATATCGGCGGTCGTCTTTTTGTACTGGATTTCAGGAACGGAAAGCTCTCCGAGAGCAATGATATCGCTACTGATGTGTCCAACCACATAATCGGCTCCCGCGAGCTCGGCATGTCAGCCACCGGCAATTTCGGTGGCCGCATGGAACTGATACTGCCCTCACAAGACCGCAGGCGCCTGAGATTTCCGCTCTCGGGGCGCGCCGACATCGCCCTGCCCGGGGCCATCGACAAGGCGATCGCTCTGGTGGATGGCCGCGTGCTCACTGCAACGGTCGACGGAACACTGATTGTTGTGTCCCCTTGAATTCCCATAGAAGTAGCCTCTGGCATCAGCCGCAATTCATCGCTAGATAGATTGCATGACAACATTCTATTACTCCAATCCCATTTGCCTCGAACACCTTGTACCGGCCGGCCATCCCGAACGGCCCGACCGGATGAAAGCGCTCGAGGCTGTCTTCGAACACGAACACTTCAACACGCTGGTGCGGCATCTGGCGCCCGAGGCTCAGGCCGAGGCGGTGCTGCTGGCTCACCCCGAGAGCTATCTCGAGAAGATCCGCGCTGCCATTCCCGAGACTGGGTTTTCACGGATCGATTCCGATACCACGGCCAGCCCGCGCTCGATGGAAGCGGCACTGATTTCCGTCGGTGGAGCCTTGGCGGCGGTGGATGCGGTGTTCAAGAAGGAAGCCGATAACGCGTTCGTCGCGACCCGGCCTCCGGGCCACCACGCCGAGAAAAACACTTCGATGGGTTTCTGCCTGTTCAACCAGGCAGCAATCGCGGCGCGGCATGCGCAGAAGGTGTACGGCGCCGAGCGAGTGGCGATTGTCGACTGGGACGTGCACCACGGCAACGGCACCCAGGACATCTTCTATGATGACCCGAGCGTGATCTATTGCTCGACGCACCAGATGCCGCTTTATCCGGGAACCGGAGCGCTCGGGGAAACCGGCAAGGGCAATATCTTCAATGCGCCGCTGTCGGCCAACGACGGAAGCGACCATTTCCGCGAGGCGTTCCGCACTCGTATTCTGCCAGCGCTTGAAGAGGCGCATGCGGATCTGATCATCATCTCTGCCGGCTTTGATGCGCATCACCGCGATCCGCTGGCAGAGATCAATCTGGTGGCCGACGACTTCGACTGGGCGACGGGCAAGGTGATGGAAATCGCCGGACGCCACGCCGGCAACCGGGTCGTCAGCCTGCTGGAAGGCGGGTATGATCTGGTGGGCTTGGCCGAATCGGCGGCAGCCCACGTTATCCGGTTGCAGGAGGGTTGATTGATGAGTGAAGCCAATGACATTTCGGCCATGAGCTTCGAGCTGGCCGTGGCCGAACTGGAACGCATCGTCGAACAGCTTGAACGCGGCGACGTGGCGCTCGACAAGTCGATCGAGATCTACGAGCGCGGCGAAGCCCTGAAAGCGCATTGTGAAAAACTGCTTTCCGCCGCCGAGAAGCGGATCGAGAAAATCCGCCTTGACCGTCAGGGCCAGCCCGCAGGAACAGAACCTCTCGACGCCGATTAAACCCGAGATCACAGGAGCATGGCATGAGCTTTTTCCCCGGAGGAGACCCGGAACCCGGCGACGCCCCTTCCTGTGACGCCATCGAACATCTGATCATCCCGTCCTCGCGCGACATTGGCGGTTTTTCGGTCAAGCGGGCGCTGCCGACCGCGCGCAGACGCATGGTCGGGCCTTTCATCTTCTTTGACCGCATGGGCCCCGCCATCTTGCGCGGTGATACGGCGATGGATGTGCGCCCTCACCCGCATATCGGGCTTTCCACCGTCACCTACCTGTTTGATGGCGCAATCCGGCACCGTGACAGTCTGGGCACCGAAATGGTGATCAAGCCGGGCGATGTGAACCTGATGACCGCTGGCCGGGGCATCGTCCATTCCGAGCGCACCCCCGACGAGATGCGTAGCGCGGATATGCCGATATCCGGACTGCAGACCTGGCTGGCGTTGCCGGACAATCTCGAAGAGATCGATCCGACATTTTCCCACATCGCCACCACCGAACTGCCCGAGATCAGCGACGCAGGCATTCAGGCGCGCGTGGTGATGGGCAGCTTTGGCGGGCTCACCTCGCCCGTGCCACAGCACGTCGGCACGCTCTATGTCGATCTGGCGCTGTTGCCATCCGCCTCGGCGCCGTTTGACGCAAACTGGGAAGAACGGGCATTGTACCTGCTCGAAGGCGAAGTCGAGATCGCCGGTGACCGGTTTGGCCCGGACCAGCTTCTGGTCTTCCGCCCCGGTGATGCGATTACCATCAAGGCCGGCCCCGCAGGCGCGCGGATGATGCTGTTTGGCGGCGACAGCATCCCGACCAAGCGGCATATCTGGTGGAACTTCGTCTCCTCATCCAAGGACCGCATCGAACAAGCCAAGGCTGAATGGCGCTCCGGGCGGTTCGACATCGTGCCCGGCGATGCCGAAGAGTTCATACCGCTACCGGACAAGTGACCGCTCGAGAGGGAGTGGCATGAGCGCGCAGACTTGTACGCTGGTGTTCGCACGGGTTTACAGGCGCAGCCTTCCGCGCTACCTCCAAGCGACAGAGAGGTTGACTGCGTGACCCAAGGCCCCACTACACCGTTGCTCGACACGGTTCATTATCCTGCCGACCTGAGAAACATCGATGACAAGCAGTTACCGCAGCTTGCTGACGAATTGCGGGCTGAGATGATTGATGCCGTGTCCCGCACCGGCGGGCATCTCGGCGCAGGACTTGGCGTGGTCGAATTGACCGTTGCCATCCACAAGGTATTCGACACGCCGCATGACCGGCTGATCTTCGACGTCGGCCACCAGTGCTATCCGCACAAGATCCTGACCGGAAGGCGCGACCGCATCCGCACGCTTCGTCAGGAAGGCGGTCTGTCCGGGTTCACCAAGCGCGGTGAGAGCGAGTATGACGATTTCGGCGCGGGCCATTCATCGACTTCCATTTCCGCAGGCCTCGGCATGGCGGTGGCAAGCGAGCTGCAGGGCAAGAAGCGCAACGTGATTTCCGTGATCGGCGATGGTGCGATGTCGGCAGGCATGGCGTTCGAGGCGCTCAACAATGCCGGTGCGCTCGATGCGCGGCTGATCGTGATCCTCAACGACAACGACATGTCGATTGCGCCGCCGACCGGCGCGATGAGCGCCTATCTGGCGCGAATGGCTTCTGGCCGCACCTATATGGGCATCCGCGAAGCGGGCAAGAAGCTGACCGCCTATCTCGGCAAGAACATTGATCGCGCCATCACCCGCGCTGTCGAGCATGCGCGTGGCTATGTCACCGGCGGCACCATGTTTGAGGAACTCGGCTTCTATCACATCGGGCCGATCGACGGGCACAATCTCGACCATCTGCTGCCGGTATTGCGCAATGTGCGCGACAATGCCGACGGGCCTGTGCTGATCCATGTGGTCACGCAAAAGGGCAAGGGCTACGCGCCCGCCGAAGCGGCATCAGACAAGTATCACGGCGTTTCCAAGTTCGACGTCGTCACCGGCGCCCAGGCCAAGGCCAAGCCCAACGCGCCGAGCTACACGACCGTGTTCGGCGAGACGCTGGCGCAGGAAGCGACGCACGATGACCGGATCGTGGCGATCACGGCGGCGATGCCCGGCGGGACCGGCGTCGACAAGTTCGCCAAGGTTCACCCGAGCCGCACCTTCGATGTCGGCATCGCCGAACAGCACGCCGTGACCTTTGCCGCCGGCATGGCGACCGAGGGTATGAAGCCGTTCTGCGCGATCTATTCCACCTTCCTGCAGCGCGGTTACGACCAGGTGGTCCACGATGTGGCGATCCAGAAACTTCCCGTGCGGTTCCCGATCGACCGGGCCGGATTTGTCGGCGCGGACGGTGCCACCCATGCAGGCACCTTCGACACGACCTATCTCGCCTGCCTGCCGGGCTTCGTGGTGATGGCGGCTTCGGACGAAGCCGAGCTCAAGCACATGGTGCGCACGGCAGCAAGCTATGACGAGGGCCCGATCTCGTTTCGCTACCCGCGCGGCGAAGGCGTTGGCGTCGAGATGCCGGAACGCGGGCAGATCCTTGAAATCGGCAAGGGCCGGATCCTGCGCGAAGGCACCAAGGTGGCGCTGTTGTCGTTCGGCACACGGCTTGCCGAATGCCTGGTGGCGGCTGAGGATCTCAATGCCGCCGGACTTTCAACCACCGTTGCAGATGCCCGCTTCGCAAAGCCGCTCGACCAGGACCTGATCCGCCAGCTGGCGCGCCATCATGAAGTGCTGATCACCATCGAGGAAGGCTCGGTTGGCGGCTTCGGCAGCCATGTGCTGCAGTTCCTGTCAAGCGAAGGCCTGCTCGACGGCGGCCTGCGCGTGCGCTCGCTGGTAATGCCCGACATCTTCATGGACCATGCCTCGCCAGAGGCCATGTATGCGCGCGCCGGTCTTGACCGCAAAGGCATTGTTGACACCGTGTTTCGCACTCTTAACGCGGAAAACCGGGCCGGCGCCCAGGTGACAGTTCTCAAGCCTTAGGCACCTGACCGGGCCGCACGGCCGATCGGCAAGTACCTGCATCCGCCTTTCACAGATCATGCCTGGGGCACGCCAGGGGGCAGATCGAAGGCCTCTCTCAGGATCCGAAATGGCCATGACAGAGCCGGATGGAGGGGCTGGACGCCTCTGTCAGCGTTTGCGCACGCGCGAATTCCTGACCTGATCGAAATTAAAGTTCTCCAATTTTTTCAACGCGATACTCGAGAAAACCAAGACGGTGAATCCGGATACTGAGAAAAAGATTCATCTTCTCGACTTTACATGCAGGTAAATACCTGCATATTCTGACCCCGAGATGAAAGAGACAACCAACACGGATCTGGTCTTCAAGGCGCTGGGCGACCCGACACGGCGCAAGCTGCTCGATTTTTTGTGCGAGCGGAACGGCCAGACGCTCAACGAACTGTGCGAGAATCTCGACATGGCGCGGCAATCGGCGACCCAGCATCTCGGCATTCTGGAAGCGGCCAATCTGGTGAGCACCACCCGACGCGGCCGGGAAAAACTGCACTTCATAAACCCGGTGCCGCTGCACGAAGTCTACGAGCGCTGGGTCAGGAAATTCGAGGTCCAGCAGCTCAGCCTGCTGCACCAGCTCAAAACCGAACTGGAAGGGAAATGACCATGAGCAGCGAGAAGACAACACTGATCTATGTCACCTACATCGCCTCGACGGCCGAGAAGGTGTTTGGCGCCATCACCCGCCCCGAGATCTCGAAGCAATACTGGGGCCACGAGAACGTCTCGGACTGGCAGGCGGGCTCGGACTGGGCGCATGTGCGCGACAATGACGAGCACACGGTCAATCTCGTCGGCAAGGTGGTGGAGATCGCCCCGCCCCGCCGGCTTGTCGTTTCCTGGGCGAACCACTCGCAGAAGGATGATCCGACGGCCTATTCGCGTGTGACATTCGAGATCGAGGATTACGACGAGATGGTGCGGCTCACCGTCACCCATGACGATCTTGTTGCCGGCTCCGGCATGCATCTGGGCGTCAGCAAGGGCTGGCCCATCGTGCTCTCGAGCATGAAGTCGTTCCTCGAAACCGGACGCGGGCTCGATATCTTCGCCAAGCCGAAGGCTGCGTGAGACGCGGGGAGCGGCCGGGATGACCACACCCTATACCGGCGGCTGCGCCTGCGGTTCTTTGCGCTACGAGATCGAGAGCGATCCGGTCTTTTCCAACCATTGCCAGTGCACGGATTGCCGCAAGCGCAGCGGCACCGGCCACTCGTCCTACCTCACCTTCCCTAACCGCTCGGCGGTGACGGTGAGAGGTGCGGCAAAGACATGGGCCATTCGCGCCGACAGCGGATATGACAAGCATCATGCTTTCTGCCCGGCATGCGGCACACCGGTCTACCTGACCTTTGACGCGATGCCGGGCATATTCACCATCCATGCCTCGAGCCTCGATGATCCCTCGCTCTTCGCGCCATCGGTGATCACCTATGCCCGCAGCGCACTCGAGTGGGACGACATGAACCCGGTACTCACAGCCTTTGACAAGAGCCCAGGTGCGGCCCAATAGGCACAATGCCGACACCCTGGCCAGCATTGTGCCTGAGGGATATAGGCGTCCACACAGGTTACAGTTCTGAAACCATAAGCCTTTGCCTGATCCTAACCATGTCCTTTCGGCGTTCTGAAACATCCCCCTGCTAGTGTTTTGCTCACAGCAGCAAGGGACTTCGGACTGTTTTGGCAATAACGATGGAAAAGGCGGGAAACTGCCATGCGCGCATGATCGCGGCAGTGTCGCTCGTCGTGGCGGGACTGGCATCGTCCGCTATTGCAGACACGCAACCGACCTATGACAAGCGCATAGAGGAAGCGGCGATCCGGATGCTGGTTCCCAAGCTCGGCGAGATGCGCGGGTCGCTGGATCCCAAATCGAATGAGTTTCTGAGGCCCATCGCGAACGAGCAGATCATCGAAAGACAGCAAGCGGTCATGGACACGCTACCGGTCGAGAGCGCGAAAGCACCTGAAGACGGGCCAGTCGTAAAGGATCGGCAAATCGTGACCAACCGGGAGAGCGCCAGCAATCGACCGGCAGGCAAAGCCCTGCAAGCCACCCGAGCGCCGCAAATCTCTGAAGACAGGGGAGAGGAACAAGCAGCGCCGTCGCAAGCCCGGCGAAGCAAGGGCAGCTTCCTGTTCTTCTGATATGCTTCTGGCGGGTATCCGCCTGGCGCGCACAAAGCGCTTGCCCTTGCGGCCCTTCCGGGCCAAGACGACTTTCATGGCAGACACTCCTCCCACAACTCCGTCCGAAAGGGACCGGCTCGACCAGGTATTGGTCCGGCGCGGCTTTTACGAAAGCCGGTCGCGGGCGCGTGACGCGATTGCGCGCGGTGCGGTGCGTGTCGATGGCAAAGCCATCTTGAAGCCGGGCGCGCTTTTCGCAGAGACTGCAGAGATCAGCCTGTCCGATCCGGCGCGCGACTATGTCTCCCGGGCGGCGCTGAAGCTGATCGCCGGTCTTGACAACTTCGGGTTTGATCCATCCGGACGCGTGGCACTTGATATCGGCGCCTCGACCGGCGGGTTCACGCAGGTGCTGCTGCAACGCGGCGCCCACCACGTCATCGCGGTCGACGTCGGCCACGATCAATTGCATGCGAGCCTTGGCTCTGACCCGAGGGTGACCAACCTCCAAGGCCTCAATGCGCGCGAGCTGAGCCGTCCGCATCTGGGCGGCCACGAGATCGGCGCGGTGGTGTCGGATGTGAGCTTCATATCACTCAAGCTGGCGCTGCCACCGGCGCTTGAGCTTGCAGCACCCGGCGCTTTCGCCGTACTGCTGGTCAAGCCGCAGTTTGAAGCCGGACGGGCGGGCATCGGCAAGGGCGGGCTGCTCAAGGATCCAGCGCACGGGCCGATCATCGCCGATGATCTTGCCGACTGGCTCAACACGCAGCCCGGCTGGCGGGCGGTCGGGCCGATCCCCTCGCCGATCGAAGGCAGCGACGGCAACCACGAATTTCTCATCGGAGGCGTCAAATCATGAGCGCTCAAAAGCTCGACATCACAAGACTTGGCGGACAAGGCGACGGCATTGCCGAAACGCCTCACGGCCAGATCTTCGTGCCGTTCACCGTGCCAGGCGACGTCATCAATGCAGCTGTCGAGAAAACCCGCGCGTCGCTGATCGCGGTACTCACCCCCTCGCCTGACCGGGTGACGCCGCCCTGCCCGCATTTCGGACCGGATGACGAGAACGCCGGATGCGGCGGCTGCGCGCTGCAGCATGTGGCCGACAGCGTTTATCAGGACTGGAAGCGCGGGCTGGTTGTGGCCGCACTCGAAAGCCGCAACATCGTGGCTGATGTGGCGCCGCTGGTCACCTGCGAACCGGGCACGCGGCGGCGGGTGGTGTTTGCCGCCAGGCGCACCGACAAGGGCGCGATCCTTGGCTTCAACCGCGCTTCGAGCCACCAGATCATCAAGGTTGAGACCTGCGTCGTTGCCTCGGAGCGGATCAACCAGGCGCTGCCGGCGCTCAGACGGCTTGCCACCGCAGTGGCTGTCGGCAAGGAGGCGTTTCGTTTCTACGTGCTTGATGCAGTGCCAGGCGTCGATATCGCGGTCGACGCCCCGTTCAAGCTCACCGAGCCTGACCGGCTCAGGATCATCAATGCGGTGCGTGCGGAGCAGGCCGTCAGCCGGTTGAGCTTCAATGATGAAATCCTCATCGAGAAGCAGCCACCACAACTCGATTTCGGCAGAGTAATCGTCAATCCCCCGCCAGGCGGCTTCGTGCAGGCGAGCAATCAGGCCGAGACCGTGATGGGCGATCTCGTTGTCGGGCACCTGAAAAAATCCAAGCGGGTGGCGGACCTGTTTTCCGGCTCGGGCACCTTCGCGCTCAGGCTCGCGGAACATTCGCACGTCCATGCCGTGGAAGCTGACGGGCCGTCGCTGGCAGCTCTCGACAAGGCGGCGCGGCGTTCGCAGGGACTGAAACCGGTGACGGTGGAGAAGCGCGATCTGTTCCGCCGACCGCTGATGCTGGCGGAACTGAAGGCCTATCAGGGACTGGTTTTCGACCCACCCCGCGCCGGCGCCGAGGTGCAGGTGGGCGACATCGCCCGCTCGACCGTCAAACACATCGCCGCCGTCTCCTGCAACCCGACAACACTGGCGCGCGATCTCGAGATCCTGATCAAGGGTGGCTACAAGCTCATGTCGGTCACGCCGATTGACCAGTTTCTTTGGTCGAGCCATGTGGAAGTGGTGGCGCTCTTGGAGCGGCCGAAGCGGTAGGGGCGCCGCTCCCTATGTAATTGGCTGGAGGCGGTTCTCGTTCCGCCGTCACCCCGGACTTGATCCGGGGGCCAGCCACCGCGGTTCCATGCGGTGAAAGGCTCTCGAAGTTGCCGCCTTTGTTTTCCCGGCTCGCGGACGCTCGCCTGCTGGATCCCAGCTCAAGGCCGGGATTACGGAGGTATTTGGGGCGATCTTCCGTCACTCGCTCAAACGAAAAAGGCGGCGCACCCGGTGCGCCGCCTTCCATTGTCGTCAGACGTGAGCCTTATTCGCCGGCCTTGAGCACTTCGTAGCGCAGGCCCCTGGGCGCGCGGGTGTCGAAGCCGGTCCATTGGGTGTGCTCGGGCTTTTTGGTGCCGTCCTTTTCCATGGCCGAGACGCCGTCGTTGGCATTGGGGGTCAGGTCGAGGAAGGCAGCCATTTTCTCATCACCCTTCAAATGAAGGCCGAGCCAGGCGGTGACGAAATGCTGGGCGATGTTGTTCATCCGCACCGTATCCCAGACCGCATCATCGTAGTGTTCGGCCACGTAGAAACCCAGGTCCTCGTCGAACTTGAAGGATTCGGCGGGAGCGGGCATGGTCGCGCCGGCATTGTGGTCGGCGTCAACATATGTCAGCAGCGCGCGATCGACGCTTGTGGCGCCCTTCCAGATGCTGCGGACGCCCGCCTCGTAACCGGCAGTCGCATCCATAGAACCGGCAACGAACAGGGCCGGCTTGTTGATGCCCTTGAGGGTTTCCTCGTCCCAGAAACCCTGCACCTTGCCCCAAGGAGCGAAGGCAACGATTGTCTTGACGCGGGGATCAGGCAGCGCGTTGTGGGTGTCGCTGCCGCTCAAGTGAACGCCAAGCGTGCCAAACGGCCCGCCCCAGGCATAATCGACAGCCTTCTGGGTGACACCGCCGCCGGCGCTGATGACGGCGCCATAGCCGCCCATTGAGTAGCCGATGATGGCGGCGTTGTCGGTGTTGGCGAGCCCCTTGAGGAAGTTGCCATCCTCACCGGTGAGACGCGCCAGTTCATTGAGCACGAACTTCTGATCGATCGAGCGGTTGACCAGGGTCGAACCGAAGGCCGCCTTGGTGCGGTAGGTCGAATCCGTGTGGTCGATAGAGGCCACGACATAGCCCTTGGAGGCGAGGTTTTCAGCCAGATGGGACAACAGGAAACGGTTGCCCGGATAACCATGCGAGATGATCACGAGCGGGAACGCGTCGGTGCCTGTGACCGGAGCCGCATCGCGCATGGCCTGACCGACCAGCGTCACTTCGGTCTTGCCGTCACGAAGGAATGCCTTGAGTTCGTGTGAGCCTTCGGCAGCACTATCGGCCGGATACCAGACCTCGACGGTTAACGGACGATCATAGCGCGGCCATTCAGCTGGCTTTTCCGCAGCAGGGTCGATTGCCAGAATGTCGATCTGGCCGGGATTGACCATCTCGATCGTGCGCACGCCGATCTTGTACTGGCCATAGGCAGACAGTTCCGGCGCATCATAGCGCTGGCCATCGATACGGTTGGTGGCGGGCGCGGGCGCGCCCTCGTGACTTGCGGCAAAAGCGTTGCTTGTAAAGGCTGCGATGGTCATGGCTGAGACTGCAATGAGTGGAGAAAATTTGAACATGAGATACCTTTCACATTTTCATAGGCGTTAGCGCCAGAGAGGTCTGGTAGCAGGTACGGTCTACGATCGCGTGACGCTATCGCAGCGTGCCCCCCAACACCAGATCGCGGGGCACGAAAGTGGATTACTTCTTGCGCGCCATGAAAGCCTGAAACGCGGCAAGTGCCTCTGCGCTCTTGAGCTGGGCAGCAAAATGCTCACCTTCCTCGCGGATGCGGGCGACAACAGCATCCGGGTCCGGTTTGACCAGACGGCGGGAAATGGCCAGCGCCTTGGGTGGTTTTGCCGCCAGATGCTCGGCAGCTGCAAACACTGCCGGTTCCAGCTCGTCAGCGCTGACGGTCCTGTAGATCAGGCCGGCGTGGGCGGCATCCTCGCCAGTAAACGGGATGCCTGCGGCCAGAAGCGCGAATGCCTTCTGATGCCCCATGACGGCCGGCGCCAGCAGGCTGGAACCGGCTTCGGGCACCAGCGCGAGGTCGACAAACGGGGTATGGAAGCGCGAGTCCGGAGTAGCAAACGTCAGGTCGCAATGCATGTGAATGGTGGTGCCGATGCCGATCGCCAGACCCTTGACGCCGGAGATGACCGGCTTGTTTACAGTTGCCAGGGCCGTGAGGAAATCAAACACCTCGGTACCCTTGGCGCCACCCATGGCGACCGCCATGAAGTCCTGCATGTCGTTGCCGGAGGTGAAGGCGCCGGGCGTGCCGAGCATCACGTGAACACGGACGCTGTCATCGGTCTCGCCATCGCTCAGGGCCTTTGCCATGGTCGAGTACATATCGCGGGTGATGGCGTTTTTCTTGTCAGGCCGGTTGAAGCGGATGACATTGATGGCGCCGGTCTCGCCGGCACGCTCGATCAGGATGTGGTCAGTCATGAATGTCCCTCTGGATATGGCGCCGGCCCGAGGGCCGGATCTTTCAAATCAGGCAAACACCGCGCTGGCGCCGGAAAGGCTCTCGGCACCGGCCGTGGCGCTTGCCGCAAGCCCCTTGGTCTCAGGCGCCAGATTGGCGGCGGCGAAACGGGCAAGAGCGGCCCTCCCCGCCGCTTCCGGCGCATCGGTGTCAGCCAGGGCTCCGCGCACAAGCATGGCCGTCGTCGCCGTCAGACCGAACAGCCTGAGATAGGGTGTGGCGCCAGCCAGGGCGTCAGTCTGGCGTCCGTCCGACGTGGCGGACTGCATGTAGGCGGTGACGGCTTCGAGATCGGCAATGGCCTGATCAAGATGATCGGCGACGCCTTCGAGCGCCGGCGAATTGGAGGCCCGTGCGGCATCTGCGTCGGCCTTGAAATCGGCGATGAAGGCCGCAACCGTCGCCCCGCCTGAAAGCGGCAGCTTACGCATGACAAGATCGATTGCCTGAATGCCGTTGGTGCCCTCGTAGATCGGCGCGATACGCGCATCGCGCAGCAGGCGGGCAGCACCCGTCTCCTCGATGAAGCCCATGCCGCCATGCACCTGTACGCCGAGCGAAGCCACTTCGAGGCCGATGTCGGTGGCGAACGCCTTGGCAATCGGGGTGATCAGGCCGGCGCGTTCGGACCAGGCCTTTGCCTCGTCACCTTCGCTGACGCGGGCCATATCGAGCGCCTCGGCGCAGGAGTAGCAGATGGCGCGCGCGCCCTGCGTCAGCGCCTTCATGGTCATCAGCATACGGGCGACATCAGGGTGCTCGATGATCGGGCTCATGCCCTCGCCCTTGTAACCGGGCGCACGACCCTGGGTGCGGTCCTTGGCGTAGGCGAGTGCCTTCTGGTACGCAGTCTCGGCAATCGCCACGCCCTGCATGCCGACGGCCAGACGGGCATTGTTCATCATCGTGAACATGCAGGCGAGGCCCTTGTTCTCCTCGCCGATCAGCCAGCCGATGGCGCCCGGCTGATCGACGAACTTGCCGTCGCCGTAAATCATGGTGCAGGTGGGAGAGGCGTGAATGCCGAGCTTGTGCTCTAGACCCGAACAGAACACATCATTGCGCTCGCCAAGCGACCCGTCGTCACCGACAAAGAATTTGGGAACCAGGAACAGCGAAATTCCACGTGTTCCGGCTGGCGCATCGGGCAGCCGTGCCAGTACGAGGTGGACAATATTGTCGGTAAAGTCATGCTCACCATAGGTGATGTAGATCTTCTGACCGTAGATCCGGTAGGTACCGTCGCCATTGGGTTCGGCGCGGGCTTTCAGCGCGTTGAGGTCGGAACCGGCCTGCGGCTCGGTCAGGTTCATCGTCCCCATCCACTCGCCGGTCACGAGCTTTTCAAGGTACTTGGCCTTGAGTTCATCTGAGGCGTGCTTGTCGAGCGCTTCGACTGCACCCATGGTGAGTGTCGGGCCGATACCAAAGGCAAGCGAGCCCGAATTCCACATCTCGAGCGCTGCCACCGACAGCAGCATCGGCAGTCCCTGGCCACCGAATTCCTCGGGGCCGGTCAAGCCGTTCCAGCCGCCGGCGATCCAGCTCTGGTAAAGCTCCTTCCAGCCCGGCGGCGTCGTCACCGCGCCGTCCTTGAGGATTGCGCCGTGCTTGTCGCCAATCTCGCTCAGAGGTGCGACTTCATCGGAAGAAAACCGCCCGGCCTCCGCAAGAATTGCATCCACAAGATCCTCGCCCAGATCTCCGAAACGCCCGGTTTCCAGTGCTTTGCGCAACCCCGCGACAGATTTGAGAGTGTGAGCGATTTCGTCTACCGGCGCACGATACATGTGATCTCCTCATTGCTGCCCGCCAGAGTGACCCGGCAGGTTCCCAACCACGTCCATGGCTAAGTTGTTTTTACGTAAACGTCAATTTGAGACGTGGAACTTAGCGCGCATTTCCGGAGAATCAAATACGCGTCGAAGCCGGAGATTGAGATCTCAGGCTAAGCGACAAGCAAACCAGAATTTTCAAAACAACCGCCGCCGGGATAGCCCCGGGACACGATCAAGGCTTGTAGATCATCCAGCCGGTCTCGGCGCCAGCATGCTCTGTGTTTGAATAGAATGTGACCCGGTCGCCGCCGTCCTTCGAAGAGGTGCCCATGGCTTTTTCCGCAAAGCCCAGCAACTGGCCTGCTGCATCCGCCACCGTCGACATGGCAATGCCAATCGACAAGGTGGCTTTGCCGATGCTGCGACCGGTCTTGGAATGAATGATTGGCCTGCTTCCAGCCGCAAAGCGAAGCCTGTCAACCGCACGCATGATTTCAGCCTCATCTGCGGAATTGATGAGGAAGGCAAAACGATTGCCATCAAGGCGCGCAACAATGTCGGTGTCCTGGACTGCCTTTTGCAGAAGATGGCCAACATGGCGGACGTAATTGTCACCGGTGCCCTTTTCGTCCATTTCACACAAGCGCTTGAAATCATCAATCTCGGCATAAGCGAGGCCGCACATGACCGGCAATTCGGGTTTGGCGTAAATCCGTGCGGCTGTCTTGTTGAAGGAGCGGCGATTGGCAAGACCGGTGAGCTGGTCGATGAATTTCATCCGCTCGAAATTTTCGATGTCAGCCTTGACGCCGTCAAGTTCGGCAGCCTGTTCGGAAGCGACAGCGACCATGGCCTCGCTCTTGGATGCCTGCTTCTCGGTGGCCTCGCTGAGTTGCTGGATCGAGCGATTGAGGGTCTCCTGGTCAACTTCACCATCGGATGCGAATGTGCGCGAGGCCTCGCTGATAATCTTGCCGTAGTCCGTCAGCGAGGATTTTTCTTCCTCAAGCAGCGACATGAATGTGCTCATCTGGGTGCGCATGCGATCATTGGTCTTGGCAACATGCGTCTCTTCGTGGTGATGCGGCAGATACTTCCTGCCGAGGTCATCCAACGCGCGCTGAGACTTGTTTTTCCCGATCGCCACGAACTCCTTGGTCAATTCCGGATTTGCGCCGGAATAGGCCTCGTAAACAAGCTCATAGTTCCTCGGCAAGCCATCGATTCCCATCTGATACATCGCGGTAGCGACGCGAAGTCCGATCGACGTTGCAGCTGAGGTTTGCTTGTTCATGACTGTTACTCATCTAGAGAATTGCATGTGATCAGTCATGCAGCAAAAAACTTATGGGCCTGCTAAATCGATAGCTTCAATTTGATCTTTCGTGCTGTTTGTTAGCAATTCATGATACCAACACAGTCGATTGCGTGCCTGCTGGGTGCCTGATAGACCGTGCGCTCAAAATTGGACAAGTCATGGTGCACATTCTCCCGATTTCCGACCCGGATACGCTTGCGGCAGCTCTCGAGGTGCTGCGGCGCGGCGAACCCGTGGCGATACCCACTGAAACCGTTTACGGATTGGCAGCTGACGCCACCGATCCGAATGCGATTACTTCCATTTACGAGGCGAAGGGCCGTCCGCGCTTCAACCCTCTGATCGCGCATGTCTCAGATATGGAGATGGCGAAGGCGCACGTGGTCTTCTCACCCCTTGCGGAGCGGCTTGCCGAGGCCTTCTGGCCGGGTCCACTCACACTGGTGCTGTCGCTCAAGGAATCCGGGAAAATTCATCCGCTTGCCTCCGCGGGTCTACCCACGGCAGCAGTGCGGATGCCGCAGGGGTTTGCGCGCGACCTGATCGCAGCCTTCGGTCAACCGCTTGCGGCGCCAAGCGCCAATCGTTCGGGCCGTGTCAGCCCGACAACCGCGCAGCATGTGGCCGATGATCTCGGCGACCGAATCGGCCTGATCCTCGATGGTGGGCCATGCCGCGTCGGAGTGGAATCTACGATCCTGGCCGTGGACGGCACGCATTTGCGCCTGCTCAGGCCGGGTGGTATTGCGGTGGAGTTGATTGAGGCAGCGGCAGGCACAGTGGTAGAACGCGCCCCGGCTCAGACTGCGGACGACAAGATCATCGCGCCGGGCATGATGGCGTCTCACTATGCACCCGAAAACCCGGTCAGATTGAATGTCTCACAAATCAGACCCGGCGAAGTCTTGATCCGGTTCGGAGGAACGGCAATCGCTGGAGAAGAGCAAGCCCATGCGATCATGGACTTGTCACCTTCCGCAGACTTACGTGAAGCAGCGGCAAACCTGTTTGATTTCCTGAAGCGCGCAGATGCTCCAGGCGCCACCGGAATTGCTGTAGCGCCAGTTCCAACTCACGATCTGGGCGAGGCGATCAACGATCGCTTGAGCCGGGCTGCGGCTCCGAGGGATTAGACCTGGCCCCCGGTCGCACTCCGCATCATCCAGTCAGCAGCGGAGTGTTGATGATTTTCTTGAACAGGGTTGTCATTGCCGCGCTGATGCCCTCCGAAGGGCTTACTTCGAAGAACAAACCCGGCGAAGCGCAAGCTTCCATCCTAGCAGGGATCTGGTCCTGAAACGGCTTGATCCAGCTATTGTACCAGTCGTTGGTTGGAAGCGGCAGGTAGGTGGTGTACAGGACCGCGATCTTATACCCCTTGTCCTTCAGCTCACTACAATATTTTACGTCGATGGGCTCCTGGCAACGTCCACCGGTAAGCTTCTTTGTACAGTCTGTTGGCTTGTAGCTGTCACCAACGCCATCAGAAACAAAGAACAGGATTTTTTCAGGTGAAGACGCGGTGAGGCCCGATCCGGGTGTTCCCATCTTTTCACCCATCTGTGAAAATGCGCGGTCGAAATCCGTTTGCTGGTCATTGTCGTATCCCTGATAAGGAATCGACATAAGTTCGATCTTGGCGGCTTTGGCCTTGGCCTGGTTCAGGTTGGTTGTCGATTGAACAACCTCAAGCAATTTGGTGTCTTCTGCCTTTTCACCGAACGTGTAGACAGCCATGCGGTACTGATTGCTGCTCACGCGGGAATCCTTGGCGGTGTCCATCAGGGCGGCAGTTGCCTGCGCCACAACGTTGATACGCGTCGTTACACCAAGCTTCTTGGCAAGATTGAAATAGCTGTTCTTGTCTTCCTTTCCATCGTTGACGATATGGCAAGCGAAAGCACATTGGTCAGGTGTCTTGGCCACCATGAGAGCCACGTCAGTCGGGGTTGCGCCGACGCCCATTGAAGGCGTGTTGTCGAGCAACAGGTAAAAGTCCCGGTAGATATCGGTCTGGTATTCAACGGTGGCCTGGCCCGCAATCTGGATGAGTTCCTGACCCAGAATACGCGAAAGCGTCGTCGGCACGGTGACCCTGTAATTGACGATCGAGTATAAACGGCCATTTTTCTTCACGACTTTTGCCGTGATTTCATCGAGCGTGAAATCGGTATCGCTTTCGAGCTGCCCCTTGAAGAAGGTAACCGCATCCGCGGCTCCAATCGCAACCTCGCCGTCTCCGGACATTTCAAACGCCTTCTTGACGCCCTCGGAACTTTCAGCCACTGCGGCCAAGGCGGCAGCATCTGCTGCACCCTGAATCTGGGTTTTTACAGAGAGTGCATTGCTGTAATCGAGCGCAAGTCCTGCCGCGCCAATCACCGGCACGAGTAAAACTGCAGCAAGAATACCAAAGTTTCCGGATCTGTTGCAGAAAAACCGCTGCATTTGAATACCCCGTTCACACTAAATGCTTCTAATATCCAGATAGATTATGATGGAAAAAAGCTAAGGAACGTTGAAGCAGGTGGATTGCATTTGAATGAACCGGACAAGTCGATGCTCTGTGGGCGTGCCGTTTGTCAGCTTTTTCGTTTGTCGCAGCGCATTGGATTTCTCTTGCATTCCATGTCCGCCGACCATTTTCAAAGCCCAGGAAAACCACCTTATTGAAGGATTTCGATCAAGACATTCTCTCAAGGGTTATGAGAAACCGCATGGCATTGGATCTCAAAGCAGCATCCTGCCTCTCGACTTGACGACAGTGCAAAGCTACATGCTTGGGCATGCCCATAGCACTTACTGACCCATCGCTGATCGACCGTTTTGCCGCCATAACCGGCGCGCAGAATGCCCTTACCCGTGACTCCGACATTGCGCCGCACCTGATCGAACTGCGCGGCCTTTACCAGGGTGAAAGTCCGCTGGTACTGCGCCCGGCGAATACTGATGAAGTCGCTGCCATTCTGCGGCTGGCGCATGAGACGAATACCGCCATAGTTCCACAAGGCGGCAACACCGGTCTTGTGGGCGGACAATCGCCGCGACCGGGAAAGGGCGAAATCGTCCTGTCGCTTGCGCGCCTCAACAAGATCAGGTCGCTGGACACTGTGGGGCAAACCATGATTGCAGAGGCTGGCGTGGTGCTTCAGCAGGCGCAAAAGGCTGCGAGCGACGTGGGGCTCCTGTTTCCGCTGTCACTGGGCTCGGAAGGCTCCTGCCAGATTGGCGGCAACCTCTCCTCCAATGCCGGCGGCACCGCCGTGCTCGCCTATGGCAACATGCGACAGCTTTGCCTCGGCATTGAAGCGGTGCTTCCAGACGGCGAGATCTGGCACGGCTTGAGGTCGCTCAAGAAAGACAACACCGGTTATGATCTGCGCGATCTTTTCATCGGCGCGGAAGGCACATTAGGGGTCATCACGGCGGCAGTGCTGAAGCTGTTTCCGGCTCCCCGCGGGCACGAAACCATTTATGCCGGGGTCGACAATCCGGAGACCGCATTGAAGCTGTTCCGGTTGGCGCAGGATTATTGTGGCCCCTCGCTGACCGGCTTTGAACTGATGCCGCGCATCGGCATCGAATTTACCACCCGCCATATAGAAGGTGCGCGCGATCCGCTGGCTGACGCGCATCCCTGGTATGTGTTGATCGACATTTCCTCAGGCCAATCGCAGGACGCCGCCCGCGCCATGCTGGAGGGGCTTTTCGTTGCTGCCGATGCGAAAGGCCTGATCCGCGACGCTGCAGCCGCCGAAACCGAAAGCCAGCGTCAGGCCTTCTGGAAAATGAGAGAATCGATGTCCTGGGCACAAAAGCCCGAGGGTGGCTCGATCAAGCATGACGTGTCTGTGCCGGTGGCGCAGGTGCCAGAGTTTCTCGCATCGGCAGACGAAGCGGTGATGAAGGCCATGCCCGATGCGCGCATTGTGGCTTTCGGGCACATGGGTGACGGCAACATCCACTACAACATCTCGCAGCCGGTTGGGGCTGACACAAAGGCCTTTCTTGCCCGATGGAAAGAAATGAACGAGGTCGTTCATGCGATTGTGCTAAAATTGAACGGGTCAATCTCGGCCGAGCACGGCATTGGACAACTCAAGCGCGATGAGCTCGCTGCCATCCGCTCGCCTGTGGAAATGGCGCTGATGCACCGGATCAAGGATGCTTTCGACCCCAAGGGCATCATGAATCCGGGCAAGGTGATTGCGTCCCGGTAACCTTTCCAAAATGGAAATGGGACGGTCGTCTTTCGCTAACCATTTCCAAAACATAGGTTTTCTTAACCCAAAACCTTAAGCCGACTGGAACCGCCTATGGGTCATTTTGCTTCCTGTGAGAGGGCGAAAAGCCCCGGATGAGAAGACCGGATTACCGGCTCTCAAGAGTTACAGAGGCGATTAACATGACCAATACCGTATTGAAGCCCGAATGGGCCGGTTTCGAATTGCGGCTCGACCCAGGCAGTTTCCCGCAACGCGTGTCCTATTCTGTCGGTAACGAGCAGCAAGACGTTTCAGTCACGCTGGATATGCGTGGCGCTGTCGTCAAGAAAGTGTTGTCGAAATCCGGACTTCCATTGTCTATCGCATTGCCAGCGCGTGCCTTCAAAGGTGTCGCGGCGCGTGCGATTGATCATGGTGACGGCAGCGTGACGGTGACGCTTGAACTTCACCATACCGACATTGCACTGTGCGTGCCTTTGCTGGTTGCGCACAATCTCGATGACATTGCAGCCGACTGGCGTGCCTGGTCCGAACTCTACGGACTGCCGATGATGATGGTGGAGGCCGATGGTGTCGCCCGTCCGCTCGATGACGGCTCGGCACAGCAATCTGGAGCCACACCGACACGCCGCCGCCGGCACAACCAGATTGCCGATCGGCGCCCGCGTTTCCTGGTTCGCCGCTCAACCGGCAAGCTTGGAATTCGCATGAAGATTGAAGGTCGCGAGATTATCGCCCGCCGTTAAGTTCCATCAGCACCTACCAAAAGCTGATACCAGCCCGGTCGCCTGCCCCACACGGGCGGCCGGGTTCTTTTTATGCCAGCAAGGCTGCGACCAATCCGACAAACACGATCAGGCCGACCCGGCTGTTGGCCTTGAACAGCGCAAGGCACTGATCGGCGTCGTCGATATCAATCACCCGGATCTGCCAGCCAAGCATGACGACGGCCAGCGCAAGCCCGGCATAGGCGGGCCAAGCCACGCCGGTCAACCAGAACGCTGCAAGCGCCATGGCGGCAAACAGGCCATAAAATCCGACGAGCCAGATCTTGGTATTCTCTGCGAATAACCGCGCCGTGGAACGCACACCGACAAGGGCATCATCTTCCTTGTCCTGATGGGCATAGATCGTGTCGTAACCGATGGTCCAAGCTATGGCGCCCACATAGAGCAGCACCGGGGGCAGCGTCAATTCGCCAAACACCGCAGCCCACCCCATCAGCGCACCCCAGGAAAAGGCCAGGCCCAAAAAGAACTGCGGCCAGTCGGTGAAGCGTTTGGCAAACGGGTAGATGACCACCACACCGAGCGAGGCGATACCAAGCAGGATCGAGAACACATTGAACTGGACCAGAACCAGCAGGCCCACCAGCGCCTGCACAACGAGGAACGCAGTCGCCGCAAGTTTTGAAATCCGGCCAGAGGGCAGCGGCCGCGAGCGGGTGCGTGCCACCTTGGCGTCGATCTTGTAATCGACAATGTCATTCCAGGTGCAGCCGGCACCGCGCATGGCGATGGCCCCGGTCATGAACAGGAACAGATGCCAGAGCATCAGCAGCGGTGACCAGACGGTATCGACGTTGGTGGCTGAACTCGCGACATTGGCGGCAAGGGCTGAAGACCAGAAGCACGGCCACATCAACAGCTGCCAGCCAATCGGCCGATCCCACCGCGCCAGCTGCGCATGTGGCCAGAGTGCGCGCGGCAGCACACGGTAAACCCAGTTTCCTGATGGCGCATCGGCGACGCGCGCGTGCTTGTCAGCAGTTGTGTGAGACGTTTTTGACATGATGCGACTGTTGCCACCGAGGCGGTGGCAGGTCAAGACGACAGTCATAACGACAATCAGGGCACCGTGATTATTGGCTGCTAGGCCCGTGCGGCTCTGGGTGCCTGTTCGAGGTCAGCGACAAAATCCCGGCTGAAGGCAAGAACAGTTTCCAGGAACAGGCCGCCGTCCTCGCTTGTGATCCGGTCAACGAGTGCTGCGCGCGATATCTGGAATAGCTTCTTGTCAGCGGCCATGTCAGCGTCAAGCTGCTTGAAGCCCATGCTCCACTGGTTGAACAGTCTCTTCTCTGCGGTTTGCTCAAGTACCACCATGATGTTGCGATGCCGATCATCACTTTCGATTCGCCTGAACGCGGAACGAACGGTATCCGCCTCCCCCTCCAGGATCTGAATGAAGACACCATCAGCCCACAACAGCATGCCGGTAATGCCGTCACGCAGGTTGTTGCGCCGGGATACGGCCAGAATTTTCTGGATATCGTCGACGGCCATTGGCTTGGACGAACCGCTGACATAGAGCATTTGCAACATGGAAATCCCCTCCCCGGTTGTTCATGGTGCGGAGCCACCAGAAGGCCGATATTAGAGAATAGATCGGAAATCGTTGCAGAAGCCTGAAAGCCATGCAGCAAATTATCCCCAAATCACCTTTCAGAGTGTCAGGCCATCAAGTTCGCTTGACCCTGCGCCCGTGATTTCTTAACCCAACACAAACGCGAACCAGGTTGCGCCCGTCCAAGGCCAGCTGACGGAGATTGTCGATGATGAATGTGCTTTTGATCGGTTCGGGCGGACGTGAACATGCGCTCGCCTGGAAGATCGCCCAATCTCCGATGCTCGCAACCCTTTATGCAACTCCTGGCAATCCAGGCATTGCCGAGCACGCGACACTGAGCGATCTGGACATCACCGATCACGAGGCAGTTGTCGGCTTCTGCCGGGACAAGAAAATTGATCTGGTTGTTGTCGGCCCCGAAGCGCCGCTGGTCGCAGGGCTCGCCGATGCGTTGAAGAAAGCCGACATCGCTGTTTTCGGACCATCGGCTGAGGCCGCGCAGCTTGAGGGCTCGAAGGGGTTCACGAAAGACCTGTGTGCCCGCGAGAATATCCCGACCGGCGCCTATCAGCGGTTCAACAACGCACCCAAGGCCAAGGCCTATGCGCGGGCGCAGGGCGCACCGATCGTGATCAAGGCCGATGGGCTGGCAGCGGGCAAGGGCGTGACCGTTGCGATGACGCTGGATGAGGCGCTGGCCGCGATCGAGGACTGCTTCGAGGGCGCATTCGGCGAGGCCGGGGCTGAGGTTGTGGTCGAGGAATTCCTTGGCGGCGAAGAGGCGAGCTTCTTCTGCCTGTGCGACGGCAAGACCGCCCTGCCCTTCGGCACGGCGCAGGATCACAAGCGTGTTGGTGACGGCGACACCGGCCCCAACACCGGCGGCATGGGCGCCTATTCCCCTGCGCCGGTGATGACGCCGGAACTGATCGAGCAGACCATGCGCGAGATCATCGAGCCGACCATGCGCGGCATGGCGGCAATCGGTGCGCCGTTCAGCGGCGTGCTCTATGCCGGGCTGATGATCGACGAGACCGGCCCCCGACTGATCGAGTACAATGTCCGGTTCGGCGACCCTGAATGCCAGGTGCTGATGATGCGGCTCAAGGACGATGTACTGGTGCTGCTGAAGGCTGCAGCGGAAGGCGAGCTGGCGCATGTCTCGGCGCGCTGGAAGGATGATGCGGCGTTGACGGTGGTAATGGCTGCGGAAGGCTATCCCGGCACGCCGAAGAAGGGCACGCCGATTTCAGGTCTGGCTCAGGCGGAAGCGAATGGCGCCAAGGTGTTTCATGCCGGGACGACGCTCAACGGCGATCAACTGGTCGCCAATGGCGGGCGTGTGCTCAATGTCACTGGCCATGGCGCAGATGTGACGACAGCGCAGGCCAAGGCCTATGAAGCAGTTGATGCGATTGACTGGCCGGGTGGATTTTGCCGCCGCGACATCGGCTGGCAGGCGGTCGCGCGAGAAGCAAAAATTTAACCTGTCGTTAACCGCTTCCAAAAACCGGATCGTAACGGCCCCTTGCTAGAGTGCACTCACCAAAACCGGAAAGTCCGGGTCAAATGGGAGTAGACACGATGCAAAGATTGATCATTGCCGCCGCGGTGTGCATTGGCGCGGGCTCAGCCAGCGCTTCCTCGATCGAGCCCTATACCCCGAGCATGAACACCCGGAACAGCATCCTGGAAATCGGCTGCCCATCCTGCGCCCGCGAGGCTGCGGAGAAAGCCGCCGAAGAGGCTCAGGTCAAACTGGCGCCGGGCGAACAAATTGTTGAAGTCCATGAAGTCGGCGGCAAGATGATGATCTACCGGACCGAGAACCTGCTTGGCGGCTCGCCGGTGACGATGGTCCGCAAGGCCAGCGAAGCCGATCTCATTGCGCTTGGCGTTGCAGAGCCTGAGAGCAACCAGATCGCTGTAACGGAAGAACGGGTCAATGGCAGCGGCGAAGTTCCGCTGACCGCGGATGCGGCGGCTGCAGCAGCGAGCGAGCCAGAACTGTTTGAACCGGTGATCGCCAACACGGCTCCGGGAATTGACCGCGATACCACGACGTCGGCGCTTAGCGACGCGCCATTCGATCCTTCGAAATTCGAGCTCAGGCTCAACTGATACTCCGCGACAGGACGGGCCCCACCACCCGTCCCCTGCCCCGCAAGCCTGATCAAGGCCCACGCGACGGGCACCCAGCCGGCGCCCACCTCCAGGGGTTGCCGGCTTCGGGTGTTATGGGCAGGCGATCAGACAATCATCCGGCGATGCGCGAGAAATCCGCAACCGCGCCGGTCGCCTGACGGATCATGGCGAGAAGCGCGAGGCGATTAGATCGCACGGTTTCAACCTCTGCGTTTACCAGCACAGCTTCAAAAAATGAATCAACTGGTTCACGTAATGTGGCAAGTGCGCTCATCGCGGCAGAATAATCTTCATTCTCAATGGCTTGAGTTGCGAGATTGACAGATTGAGTCACCGCCGCGAACAGGTTTTTCTCGGCATCAAGCTCGAACAGCGCAGGATCAACCGCATCGGCAACAGCGGTGCCCTTCTTCTCCTCGGCGGCCAGAATGTTGGCGGCACGCTTGGTTCCTGCCAGCAGGTTCTTGCCGTCCTCGGTATCGAGGAACGCGCCAAGCGCTTCGACGCGACGGGTGATGTCGAGAAGGTCATCGGAAGCCGGCGTAATCACCGCGTCGATCAGATCGTGACGGGCACCCTGATCGCGGAGATAGACCTTGAGGCGGTCGTGGAAGAAGGAGAGGAGATCCTCCTTAAGAGCATTCGAGGAGACGTCTGCTTTATCCTGCGAAGCCAGCGTTTGAACCGCTGCTGCAAACTGCTTGAGCAGTTCGAGCCGTGCGCCATTTTCCACCAGAATCCGGATCACGCCCAGCGCCGCACGACGCAGCGCATACGGATCTTTCGAGCCGGTAGGCTTCTCATCGATGGCCCAGAAGCCGACCAGCGTGTCGAGCTTGTCGGCCAGAGCGACTGCAATCGAGACCGGATTGGTCGGCACTTCATCGGAAGGACCTTGCGGCTTGTAGTGCTCTTCCAGAGCTGCTGCGACACTCGCGTCTTCGCCCTGCAGGCCGGCATAGATGCGGCCCATGACGCCCTGCAGTTCGGGGAACTCGCCGACCACTTCAGTGGTCAGATCAGCCTTGGCGAGCATGGCGGCGCGGGTGGCCAAGGCTGCATCGGCACCGACGATGGGGGCGAGTTCAGCAGCCAGCTTGGCGATGCGGCTCACCCGTTCGCCTTGCGTGCCGAGCTTGGCGTGGAAGGTGACGTTGAGTGCATCGAGGCGGGCCATGCGCTGGTCGAGCGGCTTGGCCATGTCGAGACCGAGCTTTTCAGCCGAGGCGGTAAGCTTGTCGAGATCGGGCAGATCGGCCTGGTCGGTGTTCCAGAAATAGAGTGCATCGGACAGGCGGGCGCGAACCACCTTGCCGTTGCCGTGGGCAATTTCCTTGCCGCCATCGCTGGCCTCGATGTTGGAGACCAGGATGAACTTGTTCGATAGTCCGTTGCCGGGCTTGCGGAGCACAAAGCACTTCTGGTTGGTCTTGATGGTCAGGCGGATGATGTCGTCGGGGATCTGAAGGAAGTCCTCCTCGAACTCGCCCATCAGCGTGACCGGCCATTCAACCAGACCGGAGACCTCGTCGAGCAGCCCTTCATCCTCGACCAGTTCAAGCCCGGAGGCAAAGGCGAGATTCTGGGCGTCAGAGAGAATGATTTCCTTGCGTCGTTCTGCATCAAGCACCACCTTGGCGCGCTCGAGCTTGTCGGAGTAATCATCAAAGCGGCGCACGGTGAACGGATCGGGCGCATGGAACCTGTGGCCGGATGTCGTGTTGCCCGCGACCAAGCCATCGATCTCGAAGGCGATGACGGTCGGTTCTTCGGTTTCGGGACCAAAGGTGCAGATAATCGATTGCAGCGGACGCACCCACTTGAGCGAGCCGGGCTTGGCAGAGGCCTTGCCCCAGCGCATGGATTTCGGCCAGGAGAAACCGCGGATGATGCCGGGCATCACGTCTGCGATGATCTCCTCGGCGTCGCGGCCGGGCTTGGAAATATGGGCGACATAGAAGTCGCCTTTCTTCGGATCTGTGTGCACATGGGCCTGCGAGACATCGCTCAGACCGGCCTTGCGCAGAAAGCCGGCCAGCGCCTGCTCGGGTGCCTTGGTCGACGGGCCCTTGATCTCCTCGTTCACATCCCTTGATCGCGCAGTCAGGCCTCTGACATCGAGCACCAGCCGGCGTGGCGTCCAGTATTCGCGAGCCGCCTCGTAAGTCAGGCCAGCATCGACCAGCGCGTCAGTCACGGATTTACGCAGATCGCCCGCAGCCTTGCGCTGCATGCGTGCGGGTATCTCTTCGGAGCGGAGTTCAATCAGAAGGTCGGGCATGGGATGTCCTGCAATGATATTTGGGGCGGACTTAGCAAGCCGCGCCCGAAATGTCATCCGCCGATTGGAATTTGGCTCGGTCGGTTGCCCGGTTCAGGTCGTCGAGGCCACTTACCAGCCGCCACCGCCGCCGCCGCCGCCGCCACCGCCGGAAGAGCCGCCGCCAGATGAACCGGACGAGCTTTTGGGTGCCGGCATTGATGCGGCCATGGCGGCAGACACCGCAGCAACCGAAGACGCAGCGGCCGCACCTATGTTGCCGGGAGACCAGGAATTGCCGTGATACCATCGCGGCTGGTAGGTGTTTGCCCGGTCAGGCGCGATGCGGGCCAGTTGTGCGGCCCATGCTTCCGACCAGGGTTTTTCCACGCCAAGGCCTGCCGCATAGGGCAGGAAACGCTCGAAAAGCTCTTCGGTCATTTCCGGCGCATCGCGCATGTTGAGGCGGTTGGTTTCAGCCGTCTCGATATAGAGCTTGAAGCCCTTGATGTCGGCAAGCACCTTTGCTCCGTCAGCCGTTGGCGCACCGAGAAGCCAGACCATCATCAGCATGACGACACAGCCGACAATCAGCAATGCACCTGCCAGCCGATAGATCGGCAGTTCGCTTGGAACCAGGACAACGAGAACACCGATCAGGAAGATTGCAGCGCCCAGGACAAAAAGGATGCCGCCCATGATCCGGTTGCCTGCACCGCCCTCGCTGAACAGGCTTCGCCCACCAAGCCACATTCCGCAGCCAAACAGCGATGTCATCAAGACCGGGATCATATAGAGAATACCGTCGTCCGGTGGCTGCTGCAGCATCAGTCCGATAATAAAAGTGGCGACAGCGAGAATGACACCGGGGATAAACCAGCCGATATTGGCGCTGTAGTAGCGGCCCGAATATTCCCGGGAAATGGCCATCCGCAACTTTGTCAGCGCACTCTTCAAGACCGGACCGTTTTGCTTGTCGAGGATAATTTCCTCACGGTTCGCCAGCAATGTCGAGAAAAGCGCATTCTCGCCATCAGGCAGCGCCGGCGAGCCGGGCGCGCCGGCTGCAGCTCCGCGCTGGAGCGTGACTGTTCCGCGCGAATCTTCGTCGATGCGCATGAAGCGTTTGACCCCGAGGGATAGAAGTGCTGCGATGAACGGCAGTTCCGTGCCTTTGCTTCCGGCCTTGAAGCCATTGAAATGCGCATAGGACAAGGCCGCCGGCGACAGTTTTTCAGGCGGATGGAACAGGGGAATGATGGGCGGTGCCGGCGGATCGCGGCCGACCTTGTTCCAGGCATAGAGAAAATAGACCGGAACAGCGAGCCAGCCGAGGATCAGCAGGAAGATCCCGATATTGTCACCGAGCGTTGCAAAGGCGCTGTCCGAATCCGGTGTGACCACGCCCTTGGTGAAGCCAACCGCGATGGTCATCCCCTCGGCGGCGCCAAGCGGTCTGGTCAGCTCGAACTGGACCTTGGAACTGCCCTCGCCGGTGGCTCGATAGTTCTTGCCATTATCGCCAAACGCGCCGGTGTAGGCAGAGAGTTGCTCAGCTCGGGCACCATCGGGCAATTGCACATAGGCTTCTGCCGACAGGATCGGGAAGCTCCAGAAATTACCGGTTACATTCCAATAGAGCTCGTCATATCGGCCAAAGAAGCGCAGCTGCCGGGTGGTCACATAGCGGATCGTATAGGTGTGTTTGCCGTCAGGGATGAACACGTCGGCGTCGCCAATTCTGATGCGGAAAAAACGTCCCTGCCACTCGGTGCTGTAGGTGGCAGGCTGGCCATTGTGCAAGACCTCGACGAGATCGAAACCGTTGCTTGACCAGAGCCCCCAATCATCCAGAACCCGAAGCGGGATATCGCGATAGATGCCGCGACGGATGTCGTAGCCTTCTGCATTGACCGTGATGGTTTCGGTGACTTCGAGGGCGGCGTCGGCACGCACTTTGATATCGGCGATGTAGGACCGGATCTCTTCCCTTGCCAGAGAGCCGCTGGTCAGCGTCAGCGAGACGATCAGTGCGGAGACGAGGGAAAAGAGCCATTTCATCGCGGTATCTCCTGAAGGTATGTCACACCTAGGGACGCCAGCGCGTCCCAGTAGCCCGGATAGGTCTTGCCGACGCATTTTGGATCGAGAATGGTGATGCCGGAGGTTTTGAGACCAGCCAGCGCGAAACTCATGGCGATGCGGTGATCGGCGAAGGTATCGATCTCGGCCGGCAGATGCTGGCCTGAAAGAGATGGGTCGCCAGTGACAATCAGATCATCGCCCTCTTCGCGCGCCAGACCTTCGCGGATGGCGTTGAGGCCAAGCGAGAGGGCTCGGACACGGTCGCATTCCTTGACGCGGAGATTGGCAATTCCGGTGAAGCGCACCGGCGTGGTGTTGTAGGCGGCCAGCACTGCAATTGTGGGGATGGCGTCCTGCATCTGCGAGCCGTCGATGATTGCTGGCATATCGGGAAACGCCGAAATCACGTCTAAAGCCCGGGCGTCCGGTTGGGTGAAATTGGCAGCCTGTGTGCCGATGTCGATTTTCCCGCCGGTCAGCGCTTCGACGCCCCAAAGGTAGGTGGCAGCCGAGGCATCCGGTTCAATGTGAAAATCGGCAGCCTCGTAGCCGGTCGGCTCAACACGCCAGATCGAGGGGGTGACCTGTTCGACACTGGCCCCGAAGGCCCGCATCGCCGCAAGCGTCAGGTCGATGTAACCACGGGCGCCGATATCGTCGCCGGCAAGCTCGACCGTGAAGGGTTTGCCAGAGCAAGGTGCAGCCATCAGAAGTGCCGACACGTATTGGCTCGACAACCCGGCATCGATGACCACGTGATGTGAGCTGAACCCTCCGGAGCCATTAATTGTCACAGGCGGACAGCCGGTAGCCGCCGTGATATCAACACCGAGTGACTTTAGTGCTGCGACAAGAGGCGTAATCGGCCGCTTGCGCATGTGTTCATCGCCATCGACCACAAACTTGCCATTTCCCAGGGCAACGGCTGCGGTCAGGAAACGTGTCGCCGTGCCTGCATTGCCAAGAAACAGAGGCTCGGCGGGTGGCTTGAGTTGACCGCTGCCGGTCACAACAAAGGTCGTTGCGTCAGGTTCGTCGACGCTCACGCCCATGGCGCGCAGGGCTTCGGCCATGTAGCGCGTATCATCGCTCTTCAAAGCGCCAGTCAAACGGCTGGTGCCGTTGGCAAGACCTGCCAGCAACAGGGCGCGATTGGTGATCGACTTGGATCCCGGAGGATTGACCACGCCTGAAAGAGCATGCCCCGGCGGCACGATCGTGAGCTTTTCAGTTGTCATTTTTCATTCTCGAAATGTCCCGCCTCTGAGGCGCGGTCAGAACTTGACCGTGGGAACGGCGCGATCGGCAGCATCCTCGATCTCGAAATACTCAGCCTTGACGAAACCGAACTGTTTGGCGACCAGCATCGAGGGGAAGCTTTCCACCGAGACGTTGAGATTGCGCACCGCGCCATTGTAATAGCGCCGCGACATCGAGATCTCGTTTTCGGTTTCTTCCAGCGCTTGCTGGAACTCCTTGAAGTTCTCGTTGGCCTTGAGGTCGGGGTAGCTTTCCGCCACCGCCATCAACCGTCCGAGAGCGCCACTGAGTGCGCCTTCCAGCGATGCACGCTGTTCGGGCGAACCCGAGTTGCCGGCCACGGCCTGACTGCGCAGACGGGTAACTTCCTCGAGAAGCTCCCTTTCGTGCGACATGTAGCCTTTGACGGATTCAAGCAGGTTGGGGATAAGGTCCGCGCGGCGCTTGAGCTGAACATCGATGCCGCTCCAGCCCTCGCCCGCCATCTGCCGGTTCTTGACCAGAGTGTTGTAGAGCGAAATCGCGTAAAGAACGATGCCGACCAGCACCGCCAAAAAAATCCAAGTCCCCATGCGTCCACTCCCGGCGTGAAACCAAACATCAATTTTGCGCGCAGGCCCGACCTGACAGCCCGGAGACCTTACGCACACTCTCGGTAAAAATCCACGCAATTGACCATCGCGCCGGAATTGGCAGCCTTGCCCCGGCACTCAGAATTATCACCCGGCTGTCTGATTGCGACCGGCAAAAAATCTGTCGGATGTTGGCTTGTTCATTAAGTTTAAAGCAATGCTTTACCATTCCGGCGCCATAGTTGACCTCATTGCCGGAGCCATGTTTGCCGGCTGCTGCTTTTTCACCGCGCGAATTTGAAAATACAGGACGATTTCCAGATGCAGACCTTTGACGCCACCATTTTCGAGCTCGCTCCGGTCGCAATGTGGATCGAGGATTTCTCCGCGGTAAAGCAGCAATTCGATCATTGGCGGGCCGAAGGGGTGAAGGACATCCGTGCCTTTCTCAAAGAGGATATGGCGCGCGTGGCTGCCTGCTCGCAGCAGATCAAAATGCTCGCGGTAAACAGCAAGACGCTGGAGCTGTTTGAAGCGAGAGATCTCGCGCACCTGGTGGAAAACCTCTCACTCATGTTTCGCGATGACATGCTCGAAAGCCATGTCAACGAACTGGCAGAACTCTGGGAGGGCAAGACAGAGTTCAACAGCAATGCGGTCAATTATTCGCTGTCCGGCCGGCGGTTGGACATTCAGCTGAAGGGATCGGTGCTGCCAGGCTACGAGCAGACATTGGGGCGCATCCTTCTGACGACCGAAGACGTGACAGCGCGGGAAGATGCCCGGCGGAGCGAAATGCAAAGCCGCAGGCACGCTGAAGGCTTGTTCGAGTATTCACCGGTTTCGCTTTGGGTTGAGGACTTCAGCGAGATCAAGAACCTGATCGAAACCGTGCGTGATCGTGGCATCGAGGATTTCCGGGTTTTCATGGATGTGCACCCGGAATTCATCCGCCAGTGCATGAGCGAGATCCGTGTCATTGACGTCAATCAGGCGACGCTTGACCTTTTCTGTGCCCCAGACGTTCAAACGCTGCTGCATCGTCAGACGGAGATATTCCGTGACGAGATGGAGAAACCGTTCAGAGAACAACTGATGGATCTCTGGGAGGGCAAACTTTACCATCAGCGTGAAGTGGTCAATTACGCGCTGGATGGCTCGATCAGGCATATCCTGCTGCATTTCGCTGTGCTGCCGGGGCATGAAGATGACTGGTCACAGGTTCAGGTGGCTTTGACCGACATTACCGCACGCAAGAAGGCGGAAGCCTATCTCGAATATCTGGGCAAGCATGATGTGCTGACGAAACTGCACAATCGCGCCTTCTACATGGATGAAATGAACAGGCTTGAGCGCAAGCCGTTAAGGCCTGTCTCGGCGATCATCATGGATCTCAACGGGCTCAAGGAGGCCAATGATCAGCTTGGACACGATGCCGGCGACGCCCTCTTGCGTCGGTTCGGCGAAGTTCTCAACAGCGTGGCTTCACTCCCCAATCATGCAGCGCGCATCGGCGGCGATGAATTCGCCATTCTGATGCCGGGAGCTGACAACAAGGCCGCAACCGCGATGGTTGAGACGATCAGCGAACTGCTGCACATCAACAATCAGTTCTACTCCAATGCACCGATCAGCGTGTCCATCGGCTGTGCGACCAGCAAGGACGGGGAAACGATGGAAGACATGATCAAGCGGGCTGATCTGGCGATGTATGAAGACAAGCGGGCTTACCACATCGACCGCGGACACACCGTTGACGCCGGGCACACCCCGAGCGTTCGCGAAACCGCACGCGGCCTCACTGGTGCCTGACTATATTCATTCGGCGATTGGCAAGCGGCCTTAAGGGCGCACTGCGCTCCGGTCGTGCCTGACCTTGATGTCGGCGATCTGATCGAGCATCACGCGCAGCGCCCGCAAGGCTTTTTCCTCTTCAGGATCGAGCGGCTGTTCGGGATGGAAATGCTTCATCAGCACTGTGAGTGCGTCACCGATACGGCCCAGTTGCCGACCGTAACTGCCAACATCTTCAAGGATTTCCTGTTCGACCTCGGGAGCGGTGGACTGGCCGAGATTGATATTGATCAGGCCCACCTGGCTGCCAAAGGCGCTGAACAAGCTGGTCCAGGGGCTGATAAGCTGCGACACATTTCCGGAAAGAGGAAGTTTGAATGCGGACATCGGGCTTCTCCTATCTGCACCTCCCGAGAAGAAATATAGCAGACGGATGGATCTTATCGTCAAGATTCTTGTCGTAGCCTAGAAGACCACGGCAGCTTGGCCTGACTTTCCAGGAAGACGATTTACTCGGCCGCCTCGCGGAAATTCGCACCGCCGGCATCGGTCAGCAGGAAGGCCTCGCCGCACTGACGCGACAGGTTGCGCACGCGCAGGATATAGCCCTGACGCTCTGTCACCGAGATCACGCCGCGTGCATCCAGCAGGTTGAAGACGTGGCTCGCCTTGATGCACTGATCGTAAGCCGGCAGCACGCATCTGTGCAGGGCGCCGGGCTCGGATGGTGCGCCGGATTTCAGAATGGCTTCGCATTCCTTCTCGGCATCCTCGAAATGCTTGAGCAGGATCGCCGTGTCGGCCATCTCGAAATTGTAGCGCGAATATTCCTGCTCGGCCTGCAGGAAGACATCGCCGTAGGTCACCTTCTCGGCGCCTTCGCGGCCATTGAAATTGAGATCGTAGACATTGTCGACGCCCTGGACATACATCGCCAGCCGTTCGAGACCATAGGTCAACTCACCAGCCACCGGAGCGCATTCGATGCCGCAGACCTGCTGGAAATAGGTGAACTGGCTGACTTCCATACCGTCGCACCAGCATTCCCAGCCCAGGCCCCAGGCGCCCAACGTCGGGCTTTCCCAGTCATCCTCGACAAAGCGGATGTCATGCAGAAGCGGATCGACACCAATCGCCTTGAGTGAACCGAGATACAGTTCCTGCAGGTTCGACGGGTTCGGCTTCAGGATCACCTGATACTGATAGTAATGCTGCAACCGGTTGGGGTTTTCGCCATAGCGACCGTCCTTCGGGCGGCGCGAGGGCTGCACATAGGCGGCGTTCCACGGCTTGGGGCCGAGCGCGCGCAATGTCGTTGCCGGATGAAACGTGCCAGCGCCGACTTCCATATCGTAGGGCTGCAGAACGACGCAGCCATAATCCGCCCAATAGCGATGCAGTGCGAGAATAAGCGCCTGAAACGAACGGGTGGGCTTCATGTGGTCTGGAAGGGCTTCGGTCATGGCTTGGGATCCGGATGGCGCATCATTGGTTCGCAGGCCGCCCCGAGAGCGGCCCTGAATGTGCGGCGACAGGTGCCACGGCTCATCATTACGGTCAAGTGCGAGACTGCGCCAAGCGCCGCAGCCGGTCCCGTCAAAAAGAACTATTCGTCCGGTTTTCTCAGGCGGTACTCGCCGGTTTCCGGATCCTCTATCAGGGTGCCTTGAGCGCCCGTGCGGGTTTCCTTTTCAGCATCCCTGACCCGGGCGCTGACGCGTTCGGCTTCTGCCACGAAGCGCTTGTAGCCCAGCCAGGCAACCGCACCCACGGCGGCGAGCAGAAGAAGTTGCGGCATTGTAGCAGTCCTTTTCCTCACCCCGGAAGCGGGCGTCCCCTTTGCAGGCAGAGGCAGTTCTCGCCCGTCAGCTGCTCCCAAATACGTCATTATTGTCTCGGCAAGCCAACCCGGCCGCCTGATCTTATCGGCCGGCTTCAGAGGCCGTAGCGTGCCCAGAGCGCCCGGTCCTCAAGCGCATTCAACCCTGCTTCACCAATTCCGGCAAGCGCGTCCACCGCTATCGATGAGCTCACTCCGGGAACCCGGCGGCCGAACAGGCCACGCTGCCCTGTGATCAGGCGCATCTTGACCTTGTCACCATAGCGCGCACGCAGCGTCGAGCGGACATCGCCCAACTCATCGACCAGTCCCATCTCGACGCCGCGGATGCCGGTCCAGAAGCGCCCGGTAAACATGTCGGGATCGTCTTTCAGCCTTGCGCCGCGACCTTCCTTGACCAGATCGATAAAGACCTTGTGGATGTCGAGCTGCAACTCCTTCAATCGGGAGATGTCTTCGGGGTTTTCCGGCTTGAACGGATCAAGCACCGACTTGTTTTCACCGGCAGTGTAGATCCGGCGTTCGACGCCGATCTTGTCGATCAGGCCGGTGAAACCAAAGCCTGCGGAAATCACGCCGATGGAGCCCACCACGGATGACGGATCTGCGATAATTTCATCGCCGGCACAGGCAATCATGTAGCCGCCGGAAGCCGCCACGTCCTCGACAAACATCAGGACTTTCTTGTTCTTCTCAGCAGCCAGATCGCGAATGCGTTTGTAGATCATTCGCGACTGGACCGGCGATCCGCCGGGCGAATTGACGATGATCGCCACTGCGGGCGCCTTCTTGTCGGCAAAGGCTCTGGCCAGCAATGGCGCCACAGTTGCGATGTTCAGGTTCTGGCGAAACTGGTTGCCGCCGGCCATGATGGTGCCACTCAGCCTGACAACGGGAATAACCGTCAGATCCTTGCGGAACCGGGCTGGGTAGAAAGAACTCAAAGAAACCATGGCGTGTCATTCCTGTTGTCGGCAGCACAAAATGCGGGCGTCTACATGCACCAAGCCATGTATGTCTTTTCTCACCCAGTGCAATGGCGCTGCAGGCAACCTTGCTATTTTGGCGACCGGTTTTTTGTTCGCCGAGGCCATGCAGATCCGCCATTGGAGAGATCATTCATCTGCTTTGAAAACGCGTTCCCGGGTCCCTCATGGATGAGAATGCGGTCACGCAGGCTCATCCGGGCGCGACTGCCCTTGATCGCGGTGACGAGGATGCGGATTGCATCATCGCCCTGGCGAGGGAAGACCGGTGTGACTTCCACGCCGCCGAAGCGCTTTCCGAGTGCCATCAGAATGTCGGCCATGGATTCCGGCCTTGCGATGATTGACACCTGGCCACCCGGTTTGAGGATAGCCGCGGCAGTGCGAAGCCAACGCTCGAACAGATCGTCGATCTCCATGGCATGAGCCTCGGCCTTGAGCGGATCGGGCGTCTTGCGGTCACTTCCTGCATTGAATGGCGGATTGAGGATCACATAGTCATAAGCATAATCGTCAAGACCGGCGGCACGGCGCTGACTGCCCTGAAGTGCGACATCGGCCTGCATGACGCTGCCTCGGCCGGCCAGATGCACATTCTCCGCCAACGCCAATGACCGGCGCGCGCAGTCAGCCATGGCTGGCGCCCGCTCTATCAGCACAGCGCTCAAATCAGGCAGGCGGCAAATGGCTGCGAGACCTGCCGCACCCGCGCCGGCCCCCAGATCGGCAAGTACACCTGTGGCTCCATCCGGAACGGTCGCGGCCAGCAACATGGCGTCCATGCCGGCCCGATGACCGGCATCTGACGGCTGCACCAGAAAGAACCCGCCATTGTGAAAAGCATCAACGGTATAACCAGCCAAGGCAGGATCGCTCCTGCCCGCGGCTTTCTCAGCGCCCGATGCCGTTTGAACCGCAACGGGCTCCTGCGGGTGTTGATCAGGCGCCTGCGTCACGGTCGTCCCAAGGCCTGAGTTCTGCTTCCAGTCCCGCATCAATGACAATGCGGCGGGCCTGTCCGGCCATCTCCGGATCGACAAGGATCCTTCTTGGAATGATGCCAACCGACCCCTCCATGATACTCATACCGTTGTCGGCAACCATGCAGCCGATGCCGGCGTCCCGCATCAGGCTTTGCACGAATGAAATGAGGACCGGGTCATTGGTGCGGATGAGATCGTGCATGAGTTCTCCCGACAGCGCCGCGCATTCATGTGAATGCGCAGAGGACGCCGCAACGCCTTGAAGCAATGCATGCAGGTGATCGCTCGAATGAATTCACTTGATCACGACATGCATTGTGATCCCTTTGTTTCATTCCAACGTATCAGTTATCAAGCCCTGTACTTGGCAAATCGCAGCTTGCCGTGGTGGGGGGCGCTGAATAATGTGCACACAAAGATGAATCAGGAGTCCGTATCCGTGGGCGTAGTCATATCACTGGACGATGGAAAACACAGAGACGCATCGGTGAAGCCGCTGGTGGAAAACACCAAGGCCGACATGGAGCGCGTCAACCAGCTGATCCTGTCCAAGGCCGGCTCCGATGTTGCGATGATTCCCGAGGTTGCAAACCATCTCATTTCGTCTGGCGGCAAGCGGCTCCGGCCCATGCTCACGCTGGCGTCTGCAACGATGTTTGGCTACTCGGGCGAGTTCCATGTCAAGCTGGCCACTTCAGTGGAGTTCATGCACACGGCAACGCTGCTCCACGACGACGTTGTCGATGAGAGCGATCTCAGGCGCGGTCGCTCGACCGCACGCATGATCTGGGGCAACCAGGCCAGCGTGCTCGTGGGCGATTTCCTGCTTGGTCAGGCTTTCAAGATGATGGTCGAAGTCGGTTCGCTCGAAGCGCTGGACGTGCTCGCCACCGCTGCATCCGTTATTGCCGAAGGTGAAGTGCTGCAATTGTCCGTCGCAAAGAACATGGAAACGACGGAAGATGACTATCTGGCCGTGATCCGCGCCAAGACGGCGGCACTGTTTTCTGCTGCCTGCGAAGTCGGCCCGATTCTGGCGGGCGTCAGCAAGGCTGAGCGCAATGCGCTGAGGTCCTACGGTATGAATCTCGGCCTGGCATTCCAGCTCATTGACGATGTGCTCGATTATGGTGGATCGGCACGGGATCTGGGCAAGAATGTCGGCGACGATTTCCGTGAAGGCAAGATCACCTTGCCGGTGGTGCTTGCCTATCGCCGCGGCTCCGAATCGGAGCGGGCGTTCTGGCGAGAAGCCATTGAGGGCGGAAAGAGCGATGACCAGGCGCTTGAGAAGGCGATGGGTCTGATTACCAAATATGGTAGCCTGAAAGACACAACCGCCCGGGCCGAACACTATGCTTCAATCGCGCGCGACGCACTGGCGCCATTGCCCGATTCGGAGGAAAAATCGGCTCTTCTGGAAGTTATCGCGTTTTGCGTGAACCGAGCCAGTTAAGTTCAAGACTGGATTAGGGTTGAGCTGCGGCAAGCTGAAGCCTTGCCGCCCTGCGCCAAAAAAGCCATTGTGTTGCGTATATATGCTTCGGCACTTGGCCGGCGCGTGGCCAGAACGAACATGAGGCAGGACTTTATGCGGCGAAATTTGACAGCCCGGTTTGCGGCCAGCGTTGCGCTGGGTGTTATTCTCTCCACAGGCGGGGCGTTTGCTCCCGTTACCGGCCAGGCAATGGCGGCAACAACCCAGGAACAGGATCAGCAACCCAATTTCCTTGGTTTTGCCGGTGCCTATCTTGCCGGTCGCACCGCCGATGTAGACAATGATACGAGCCGCGCAATAGAATTCTACAGCAAGGCGCTGGAGTTCGATCCCGAAAATGGCGAAGTCAAACAACGGCTGATGGTTGCGCTGTTTACAGGCGGACGGTTCTCCGAAGGCGTCGTATTGGCGCGTGAACTGAAGGAAGCCCCTGCGGTTGCGCAGGTCTCACGGCTGGCATTGATGGTCGAAGCGACCAGCAAGCGCGAGTACCGCAAGGCGGCCAAGCTGCTGGATCCGCAAGACAGCAATCCGATTGATCGGCTGCTCAACACGCTCATGAACGCCTGGGCGGAATTTGGCGATGGCAAGGGCGACGCCGCGCTCAAGTCCATTCTGGCTCTTGACGGGCCGCCCTGGTATCCGGTCTTTACCCGTTATCACGCCGGCGCGATGGCGCAGGCAATGGGCAAAAGGGCCGAAGCCCGGAAACACTTCACCGATCTTATCGCAGACCCGCAGTCAGGTGCAGCTGCGCCTGACACCTATATTCGGGGTGTCATGGCCCTGGCAGGTCTGGAAGCGCGCGATGGCAACAAGCGCGCAGCACTTGATGCTCTGGCGGCAGGCGAGGATTTTTCCCCCGGCTATGCTCCTCTCTCCGCGCTCAGGCAGATGATTGAGGACGACCGCAAGCCCGAACCTGGCGTTGCGACTGCGCAGCAGGGATCAGCTGCGGTGCTGTTCACGCTTGGCAGCGCGCTCAACCGCGATGGAGCAGAGGAAACCGTTGGGGTCTATCTTCAGTTTGCCCGGACCCTTGATCCCGACAATGCGGCAACGCTGGTTATTCTGGGCGGGCTGACTGAACGACTGGGCAAGGCGGAAGAGGCGATCAAGATCTATGAGGCTGTGCCTACCACATCTCCAATGCGTCGAGTCTCGGAACTGCAGCTTGGGCTGGCGCTTGCGGATCTGGGCCGCAACGGAGAAGCCAAGGATCACCTGAAGGCGCTGATTGCTTCCGATCCAAGGGATATCCGCAGTTACCTGGCCTATGGCAGCGTCCTGTCGCAGGACAAGGACTACGTCGAAATGGCGCTCACCTACGAGACCGCGATTTCAGTGATCGGACCGACACCTACGCGCAATGACTGGAACCTGTTTTTCCAGGCAGGCATCGCCAATGAAAGGCTGAAGCACTGGCCCAAGGCAGAGGCACATTTCAAGCGTGCGCTCGAACTGTTCCCGGACCAGCCGCAGGTGATGAACTATCTTGGTTATTCGTGGATCGACATGAATATCAATCTTGAAGAGGGCATGGACCTGATCCGCGCCGCTGTCGATCTGAGACCCAATGACGGTTACATCGTCGATTCGCTGGGCTGGGCGCATTACCGGCTGGGCCAGTATGATGATGCGGTCCGCGAACTTGAACGTGCTGTTGAACTGAAACCTGCCGATCCTACGATCAATGATCACCTGGGAGATGCCTACTGGCGCGTCGGGCGCGAGCTTGAGGCGACATTCCAGTGGAAACGTGCACTCAGCAATGAGCCGCCCGAGGATCTCATGTCGGAAATCGAACTCAAGCTGAGCGACGGCTTGCCAAGCATGGAAAAACCCGTGCCAGATACGGCCGACGGGGCAGACAAGGGCAGCAAACCGGCTGTGCCTCAGGATGGTGCCGGCGTGGACAAGAAGAGCGATCTTGGCCAGCCCGCGAGCCTGAAACAACATGCCTGGCTCGACACGCAAGCGCAGGAATTGAGACCGATGCGTTCGTTGATCCAGGGGATCAATGCCCGAAATTGATGCGCCGGCCAAGATCAACCTGGCGCTTCACATTACGGGACGGCGGGCCGACGGCTATCATCTGCTTGAGAGTTTCGTCGTGTTCGCCGAACTCGGTGATCGTGTGTCAGCCCAGCCCGCGGACCAGGATGGCTTCCTGCTGGAAGGGCCGGAAGCAGCCGCACTTTCAACCGAACCGGCACACAGCAATCTGGTGATCCGGGCGCGCGATGCGTTGCGCGATGCGGCAAGACAAACCGGCGTTGACCTGCCTCCCGTCGACATCCGGCTCGACAAACGGCTTCCAGTGGCATCAGGCATTGGTGGCGGATCTGCCGACGCTGCTGCGACGCTGAAAGCCTTGTGTCTGCTCTGGGACTTCGCGCCCGGGCAGGAAACCCTGTCTAGGATCGCGCTCGACCTCGGCGCGGATGTGCCTATGTGCCTGGATGGCAGACCGTTGATTGCCCGTGGCATCGGCGAAACGTTAAGCCCGATGGAGCTTGGATTCACGCTTGACTTGGTAATCGTAAACCCGCGTGTCGGCGTTTCTACGCCCAAAGTTTTCTCCGCGCTTGAGAGCCGCAACAATCCGGCCTTGCCCGACCCTGAAGGCCTGAACGACAAAGATCAATTCATTGAGTGGCTTTCGCGCGCACGAAACGACCTGCAGCCACCGGCACAACGCATCGTTCCAGAGATATCCGAGTGTCTTTTTGCACTGAGCCGTGCGGGTGCAGACTTCGCCCGCATGTCAGGCTCAGGCGCCAGCTGCTTTGGCGTGTTTGCAAACACGGAAGCGGCTCAAGCGGCAGAAAACCATCTGCAGCAGGAAAAGCCCGACTGGTTCGTTGCCGCCACCCGGACAATAGCTCACTGATCAAGAGCGGAAGATTGCCGCTATTGAAACGCCAGCACGGCTGCCGGGACAATCTCGCATTTCAGCTGAGTCATTGCCAAACCACGACCAAGACTTTCGAGCGACTGGCCTGACTTCGCATTGGCGATCGCCTGCCGCTTGGGAATAAGCACGCCATGTTCCAGCGCGGACAGACGACGGCGCAGCCGCTGCAGAAACGGCAGACGATACTCGCGCGACGGACGCATCCGCGCAGACATGCTGCCAACCGCCATGTGCTGACCGATATGATCGACCCATCCCAATAGCGGTCTCGCGCCCGGCTCTATCAGCAGAAGCCATTCGCCGCGCGCCGAACGGACGACATCACGCAAATCGGGATTGTCCAGAAACCGGCAACCGGCCGCATCAGCGAGCTGAGCCGTGCCATCGCGCGAGCCTCGATCAAGGATGACTACCTCTGCCACAAGGCCCTCGACCGCGCCGTGAACAAGCGCTGCAAGGGTGACAGCCAGTGCCTTATCCTGGTCTTTGCATTCAATCAAAACGCTGATCATGAGTTCTTTTAATGCATATCCCCGACATATGCCAGATGGACCAACCCGCTCACGATTGGGGACAAACTTGGCGATCAGCATTTTTGTTCTTGCTTCGTTCCATCTAGTGAGTTAGGAATATAATCACGATCGCCGGACAATTCCAAACTCACTCCCGGTGCTCATGGAGGTTTCATGCCGAGCCTTGCAACATTGAAACAGACAGCGCTGGCGCCTGGTTTGAGGCCGGCTGAAGCCGATGCGCTGATGGCAGCGAGCGGTATGCGGGTCGCGGATGAACGTGTGCGTGGCCGTGGCGCCGGGCTCAACATGTCAGGCCGCTTCGAGCTCAAGACGCGCGAAATCTTTGACGATGGCTGGAGCAGCCTTGAGGATCTGGCGCCGTTCAAGACGGAAGTGCAGATCGAAAAGCCGCGCACGATCATTACCCGCAACCAGTCGCCCGACTTGTCGTTTGACCGCTCCATCAATCCCTACCGGGGCTGCGAACACGGCTGCGTGTACTGCTTCGCGCGTCCGACACATGCCTATATGGGGTTGTCAGCGGGTGTGGATTTCGAGGCCAAGCTGTTTGCCAAGCCCGATGCACCGCGGCTTTTGGAACGTGAACTGTCGCGGTCCGGCTACAAGGTTCAGCCGATCGCAATCGGTACCAACACCGACCCCTATCAACCGGTGGAAAAGCAATGGCGCATCATGCGTCAATTGCTTGAGGTGCTGGAAGAGGCAGGACACCCTGTCGGCATCGTCACCAAATCTGCGCTGGTGATGCGCGACATCGACATCCTTTCGCGCATGGCGTCCAGAGGGCTTGCGCGTGTTGCGATGTCCGTGACCACACTCGACCGCAAACTTGCACGTACGATGGAGCCAAGGGCAGCAACGCCTGAACGGCGGCTTGAAGCGATGCGAGCCCTATCCAATGCCGGTATTCCGGTATCGGTGATGGCAGCACCGATCATTCCTGGTCTCAACGATCACGAGATAGAGCGCATTCTGGATTCAGCCAAGGCAGCGGGCGCTGATGCGGCAGGCTACGTCATGCTGCGCCTGCCAATTGAAGTGAGCCCGCTGTTTCGTGACTGGCTGCTCAGGCATTACCCGGACCGCTACCGTCATGTGATGTCGCTGATCCGTTCGATGCGCGACGGCAAGGACTATGACGCTGAATTCGGCAAGCGGATGCGCGGAACCGGGCCCTATGCCTGGCAGATCGCCCGACGCTTCGATCTGACGATGAAACGGCTTGGTCTGAATGTAAGGAAGACGCCGTTGCGGACCGACCACTTTGTCGCGCCGCGTGGAGAGGGCGTTCAGCTGAGCCTGCTTTAGCAGCACACCACTTGGCGGATGGTGGTCTACCACCTCGTTGAGGCGTCAGTGACAAGAATCGCCGCACAATAGGCCTCGCCTGGCCTGTTGTGCGGCGGGAAAACCGGACCGTGACCCGCCCCTGTAAAGCGGTCCGGCACCCGCGCGGCAACCCGTCCCCAGCCGCCGGGCCTTGCAGAGGATCGGGCGGGTGTGCGAGCTTCGCCGCAATATGGCTCGTACCCCGCCCGATTCGCTGTTTCCTGATTACCCTGCGATGCCAGACTATCGCTTTGAGCATCATGCTGTCCAAAGCGGTTTCCGCCTTGTTGGGGGCCTTGATGAAGCCGGACGAGGACCGCTGGCAGGCCCGGTTGTGGCGGCTGCGGTCATTCTGGATCCCAACTGCATTCCCGAAGGGCTGGATGATTCCAAGGCATTGAAGAAGGCCAAGCGGGAACTGCTGTATGAGGCAATCATGGCCACGTCCGAGGTGGCGGTGGCCAGCGCATCAGCCCGCGAAATCGAGGCGACCGACATCCGTGCGGCTAGCCTCACGGCCATGCGACGCGCGCTGGCCGCATTGCCCGTCAGGGCCGAATTCGCACTGGTTGACGGTCGCGACGTCCCGCCCCGGCTAGACTGCCCGGCGCGAGCGCTTGTGAAGGGCGATGCGCGCTCACTCTCCATCGCAGCCGCCTCAATCATTGCCAAGGTCACACGCGACCGCATGATGGTTCGGGCAGCCAGTGTCTATCCGCAGTATGGATTTGAAAGGCACATGGGCTATGGCGCGCAGAAGCATCTTCAGGCGATTGCCGAGCACGGTCCCTGCCCTTTGCACCGGATGACTTTCCGGCCCATGCGCAAAGACTGAACGTATCAGTCCAATCTACATTTTCACTTCTGCACCGAACGTGCTGCCTGGTTGGGATCGACTGCCGGGTGCAATCTACGCAGCAAACAAAAAAGGCCGGGACATGATCCCGGCCTCGATTTCAGTCACTGAACGGAAGGCTCAGTTGAGCTGGGTCTTGATTTCGCCAAGCGAAGTCTTGAACAGCTCGCCAGAGGCCTTGCTGTCGACCTTGGAGGCAATCAGCTTTTCAGCTGCGACAATGGCAAGATCAACTGCCTTGGCGCGAACCTCGTTGATCGCTTCGGCTTCGGCCTGACGGATCTTCTGTTCGGCCATCGCGGTGCGACGGGTAACATATTCCTCGGTCTTGGCCTTTGCGTCAGCACGCAGCAAAGCGGCTTCCCTCTCCGCGGCGCCGAGAATGCTCTCGGCTTCGGATTCGGCTTCCTTGCGTTTGCGCTGATACTCTGCGAGCAGTTGCTGGGCTTCTTCGCGCAGCTTCTTGGCTTCCTCGAGTTCATTGCGAATCTGGTCGGCACGCTTGTCGAGTGCGCCCGCAATCATCGCGGGCACCTTCACGTAAGCCAGGATGCCCAGAAAGATAATGAGACCGACGAGTGCCCAAAATGTAGCGTCCATGATCGTCTCTCCTGCCTAGTTGCCCGAAACAGCGCGGATCGCCGCAGCGACCTCTGCCTTGGTCACGGTGCCGCCAAGAAGATGCTTGACCACATCGGATGCTGCATCCTCGGCAATGGTATCAACGTCAGCCAGAGCCTTGGTCTTGATGCCCGCAATGCTTTTCTCTGCATCAGCCATCTTGGAAGCCAGCTCGGCTTCGGTCGAAGCACGCTCCGCTTCCGCTGCAGACTTGGCCTTTTCACGCGCAGCTTCAGCAATCGCCGCAGCCTTCTTGCGCGCATCCGCCAGTTCCTGCTCGTAAGCAGCAATAGCGTTGTCAGCCTCTTCCTTCAGACGGTTGGCTTCATCGAGATCCTGGGCTATCCGGTCACGCCGGTGCTCCAGAATGCCACCGATGCGGGGCACGATGACCTTGGACATGAGCAGATAGAACAAGCCGAAGGTGATCGCCAGCCACAACAGCTGCGATGCGAAGGTCGATGAATCGAAGGGCGGAAATACACCGCTGACGTGACTTTCGCCGGCGAATGATTCGGTTTCCGAATGGGTCCCTTCGGTGGGGTTGGACTCGGCGTAAGCCGGGGTCACAACAAACATGGTCACCTCCAGATGAAATGCCACGCCGGGGTATCCGGCGTGGCAAGCCTAAACTCTTGTTCGTCTATTAGACGGCGAAGAGCAGAAGGAGTGCAACGAGCAGCGAGAAGATGCCCAAAGCTTCGGTCACGGCAAAGCCGAAAATCAGACGGCCGAACTGGCCATCAGCTGCCGACGGATTGCGCAGAGCGCCTGCCAGGTAGCTACCGAAGATGTTGCCCAGACCAATGCCTGCGCCGCCCATGCCGAGACATGCGATGCCGGCGCCGATGTACTTTGCTGCTTCTGCTTCCATGATAAAACTCCTTTGGAATGGGATGGATGCTATTTTGTTGGCGGCGAACCGCCGGTGAGTTGATCCTAGTGGCCGGGATGCAGGGCGTCGTTGAGGTACATGCAAGTCAGAACCGCAAAGACGTACGCCTGAAGGAAGGCGACGAGGAACTCGAGACCGGTCAGCGCCACGGTCATGGCCAGCGGCAGAATTGCCGTGCCGATGCCAAGCGCGCCCATGCTGCCAAGCGATGCAACAAAGCCGGCAAACACTTTCAGCGTGATGTGTCCGGCCAGCATGTTGGCGAAAAGACGCACAGACAGACTGATCGGACGCGACAGAAACGAAATAACCTCAATCATCACAACCAGCGGCATAAGCAGGCCCGGAACGCCTTGCGGCACGAAGAGATTGAGGAAATGCAGACCATGCTTCCAAAACCCGTAAACCACCACGGTGCCGATGACGAGCATGGCGAGTGCAAAGGTGATGATGAGATGGCTGGTGATGGTGAAGAAATAAGGGAACATGCCGATCAGGTTCGCGACCAGCACAAACATGAACAGCGAGAAGACCATCGGGAAGAACCGCATCCCCTGCGATCCAGCGCCGTCGCGCAGCATCGAGGCGACAAATTCATAAGACATTTCCGAGATCGACTGCAGACGCGATGGAACAAGACCGCGATTGGCAGTGGTCATGAAAAGGAAGCCCGCTGCTACTGCAACAGTTCCCACCATGAACAGGGAAGAGTTGGTGAACGACAGGTCGAGGCCACCGATTTCGATGGGGACGAGCTTGCTGATCTGGAACTGGTGAATCGGATCGTTTGACACCTAAAACCTCTTTCTCGCCATCCGGCCAAACCGGATATTATTTCCCGTCGTCTTCGCTGCTCGTTCCGGGCCCCCCGTTACCGGTTGGCCCCGGCTGGGCTACCGCGCCCGTCGAGCGCAGAACGTTCAGCACCCCGGCACAGAAGCCGAGCAGCAGAAACACAATCAATCCCCAGGGCGATGTGCCCAAGAATCGATCGAACAGATACCCTATCAGCACTCCAACAACCACGCCGGCGATGAACTCACTCGACAGCTTGACTGCAAGCGCATAGCCCTTCGAAGCTTCCCGGTTTGATCCCGCTTCCGGCTCCACCTTGCGGCGAGCCAAGAGTTCGGCATCCAGGCGCTTACGACGGGCGTCCAGGCTTTTCGACAGGTCCGCATCCGTTTCACCGCCTGTGCCCAGATTGTCGGGGCCGCCAGAACCGCGCTTTTCATCCATGGATGCGCTCCCCTGACTCGCAAGCGACGACCGGAAAAAGTCCGTATCGAAGTCGGGCGCAACATAGTTTTAGGGCTGACCATAGTCAAGGCGCGGAAAGGCCATAGTGCACCGCGCATTTCCATATATATTTCAATATCTTGGCCGGGCGCGTCCGGCACCCGCTACAGAAGTATCAGAAAAACTTCGCCGACTGCGTCAGACTCACGCAGCCTGGAGTGCAGCTGGCCAACCGATATGCGCTACCGCCTCACCCGGCAAATCGGGATGATGTGCGACACTGCAAATCTCTGAATGTTTACAATTTGGCGCTGAATTACAGGCTCTTAACGGCCCGCTTAAAACGGCCGACGCGATCAGGACCAACCGCCGCCATAGGTGACGTAGAAGATGTGGAGCCCGATCTGGCCAACCTTGCGCATTCTCTTGGCCCAGGGCGGGCGAACATAGGTGGCGTGGTAGTGTGTTGATGAGCCGACTTCCTTGAGCCAGATCTTGCCGGCCGTCGTCGCCAGCGCGATTTCTTCTGCCATGTTCCAGTGCTGGGGCGAGCGGATCCGGTCTTTGATGCCGTCGCACGCGAATGAAAACTGGCACCGGTTGCGCCAGTTGTCATTCTGGTACACGACGCCGCAGACGGTGTTCGGGTAGGTCGGATTTCGCACCCGGTTGAGAATCACCTGGGCAACCGCTGCCTGGCCTTTCACACTCTCACCCCTGGCTTCGAAATAGATACCGGCAGCAAGGCAACGCTGTTCTGCTTCGGAAAACGTTTTTGCCGGCAAAGCGGTGCCAGCCCAATCATGATCATACTTGCCCACCGGCGGAATAAAGCGTCCACGGACGGTCTGTTCGCGCAGCACCGAGCTGAAGGGGGATTGCTTGGCATAGTCAGGCTGAGGCGGGGCGTAGGCGGTGGCGAGAATGTCGGGATTGTCATTTGTGACCAGGCTCGCCAACATTGCCGGCACCTGAGGTTCGCGCTTCTGCTTGCCACTGGCGTAGAACGCGGTCGCTATCTCAAATTCCTTGCCGCGAAGACTTGGCTTGAGGAATGCCATGCTGGTCTTCAGATCAAGTGCCGGACGAAACAGGCTGGACTGCCGCTCGAGCACGGAACCTGCCGAGAAATCCTTGGGCGGCTGCACCGGTGCAACGGCGATCACCCGTCCCTGCTTGAGATGCCTTGTGACACGGTCCGCATCGGGGCGTGGATCCGCGGCGCCTATCTTGCCCTGGAAAGCAATCTTGTCGCCGTTAGGCAGGGTTACCCCGGCGCCAGACGCGATGGACGACGTCAGGATGGGATCGGCGAACTCCAGTTCGGCGGCCTGGATTGATCCCGCAGGCGAGGCAGTGAGAAAGGTCTTCCAGCGAGCATCCGCACCCTCGCTACCACCGAGCATGGTGGCCATGTCGGCATGCGAAGTGATGGTCGGTGTGGACAGGAATGCCGCAAGGCCGAAAACCAGGGGCGCGGACAGGCGAGCAAACCACGAATGACCGCTGCCGAAAGAACGACGCTTCTGACGCAAAACAACAACTCCGGAACTCAGGATACATACTCAATACTGAGCCTGAGAATGGAACATTAACCTTGATGGAGCGTTAATGCGGCTCAGGAAAATCCGCTTTGCGTGAGAACACCCTAAAAACAGGCTTATCCAGTGCCGCCAGAGCGGCGCTGGCTCAAGCGGTCAGGAGCTGCGTTTCTTTGGAGCCAGTTTGCCCGACACCGTGCGCCTTGCGGATTTCTTCGGCATCACCGAAGCCCGTTTTGTCTTGCCGTCCTTGGGCGCGTAGGGGTTATCGCCACTGCGATAAACAACCCGCAAGGGAATTCCGGGCATGTCAAAATCGGCGCGAAGCGAATTGACCAGGTAGCGGGTATAGGATTCAGGCACGGCATCAGGCCGCGTGCACGAAATCATGAAGCCCGGCGGGCGCGACTTGATCTGGGTCATGTATTTGAGCTTGAGCCGCCGTCCCGAAACAGCAGGTGGCGGATGATGACCCTGCGTGTGATCGAGCCAACGGTTGAGCTTGGCGGTTGAAACACGCTTGTTCCAGACCTTGTGGACGAAGGCGATGTTTTCCATCAGCCGGTCGAGACCATCACCGGTCTGTCCGGCAACTGTCACGGCACGAATGCCGCGGATCTGTGGCAACAGACGGTCGGTCATTTCCCGCAATTCAGCCAGTTTTTCCTGCCGGTTGTCGATCAGGTCCCACTTGTTGAAGGCGATGACGGGCGCCCTGCCCTCACGAACCACCAGATCGGCGATCTGCAGATCCTGCTTTTCGAACGGAATGGTCGAATCAAACACGACTACCACCACTTCTGCAAAGCGGATCGCGCGCAGCGCATCAGCGACTGAGAGTTTTTCGAGCTTTTCCTGCACGCGAGCCTTGCGGCGCAATCCCGCAGTATCAAACAGCTTGATCTTGCGACCCTGCCATTCGAAATCGACAGCGATGGAATCTCGAGTGATGCCCGCTTCCGGGCCGGTCAGAAGCCGTTCTTCCCCCAGGAAGCGATTGATCAGTGTCGACTTGCCGGCATTCGGTCGCCCAACAATGGCAACCCTTAGCGGCTTGGTCTCATCGTATTCCGGCCCCTCGTCCTCGTCATCGGCGCCTCGAGGTATGGCGATGTCGACATCGGTGATGGCTTCGGCCAGCGGATCGTTCTTGGGCGGAAAGCAGCGTTCTTCGCCAAAAGCCTCGACAATGGCGTCGCGGAGATCGAGCATGCCGCCACCATGTTCAGCCGAGATTGGACAGGGCTCGCCGAGCCCCAGCCTGAAGGCGTCGTACATGCCTGATTCCGAGCCCTTGGATTCAGCCTTGTTGGCAACCAGCACCACGGGCTTGCCGCGCTTGCGCAGGATACCGGCCAGCAATTCGTCAGCCGGTGTCAGGCCTGCCTTGGCGTCGATCAGAAACAAAGCGCCGTCAGCCTCATCCATCGCCATCTCGCTCTGGGCGCGCATGCGGCCTTCAAGCGTATCGGGTCCGGCAACTTCGAGACCGGCGGTGTCGATCATGCGAAAGCGCAGGTCGACCAGACGAGCGTCGCCCGGACGGCGATCGCGGGTCACGCCCGGCGTGTCGTCAACAAGCGCCAGCTTGCGGCCGGCCAGCCGGTTGAACAATGTGGACTTGCCAACATTGGGTCGTCCGACAATTGCAAGGGTAATGGTCATGATTGATCCTTGCCCGAAGGCAGCGTCATGGTCCGGGTTGGGCGCGAGGTCAGGATACGCCGCCTTTGGCGGCGATCATGTCGAGCATGAGGCCAGCGCGGGTCTTGACGCCATTCGGTGTTTCACTGTCTGCGGCGATATCGCCAAACCACTGCGAAGCCTGTTTCAGTTCACCGGCATTGTAGGCCGAAATTCCGAGCGCCTCGCGCGCGGAATGGCGCGCCGGATTTCCCGGAACCGCCAGCACCTCGACCTCGGCCGACACATCGGCATAGCTGCCATTGTCGATCAGCAGGTAGGCCGCGCGCAGCCGCGCAGCGTCGCGAATGGCCACAGGCTGCGACACATCCTTGCCGATCGCGGAAAATGCTGAAATCGCGGCAGCGGTATCGCCCTTGGCGGCAAGGACCGTAGCTGCACGCATTTGCGCAAGCACCGGATAGGAGCCATAGCCGGTCTTCTCCAGGTCCTGAAATTCCGCCAGCGCCGCATCGGTATCGCCGCTACGGGCTTTTTCCAGGGCCGCAAGAAAGACGTCACCGGATTTGGCCGCGGTGGTTTCTTTCCAGTATCCCCAGCCACGAAGACCAGCGGTGACCGCCACAATTCCGATTGCAACGGCGAGCATGAAAAAGCGGAACCGCTTCCACAGCGCCTTCATGTAATCCGAACGGAGATCGTCATTGACCTCGCGGATGAATGTTGAATTGTCGTCGGTCATGGCATCACCGGCAAAAGCCGGTCCTCTCAAAATCTTGCCGCAAGCGGCGTTGTGTGGGGCCTTCTAGCGGATTTTATGACTTCTGTAAGGGGGGACAGCGTCGAAAGCGTCAAACCACCCCACCAAGACAGTCACATTCCAATGATCGGCGACACCCCGATGAGCATTTTGTGCAGCCCTGCCACAAAGACCACATAGAAGATCAGCCCGCCCACGACAGCGATGATATCCCATTTGAGCGGGCCAGCCACAGGATTGCTGGTGATGCCTGCCCGCAGGCGTTTCTTTTCCGAGATCCTGTCGATGACGGCCCAGGCGAGAAACCCGCCAAACAGCAGCACCGAGGCGAGATCACCATTGACCAGGAGATGGGCCAGCGCCCAGATCTTGACGGCGAGCAGCATCGGATGCTTGACCGCAGCCTTGATGCGCCCCGCAGGCGCCTGCGAAGCAACCAGAAAAATGGAGGCCGGCAGCATCAGCAGCGCCACCACATGGCTCATCCAGGCAGGTGCAACCCAAAAGACAATCGGATCCTGCCGCGCAATTCCATATCCCCAGACCAGAATGACGAAGCCGACGATGGAGACCAGCGCATAAATGCCCTTCCAGGCGTTCAGTCCACGCTGTTCGATTTGTGCCTGACGCCATGCGGGAGCCACGATCCTGACCGAATGAACTCCCAAAAACAGCACCAGTCCGACGATAAGCCAGATCATCATTACTCTCCAATTTCGCGTCCGGGCATTTGTCGCCCGATGTTGGGGCGACCATAGACTGGACGCGGTTGTATTAGAAGCTGCAAAGCCTTGGTATTTGTGTCGCAGCCGGAGCTGGTCCAGAATGGGTTGATGGAACCCGATCTTGATGCCGCTCGCAGGCGGCTCGCTGAAAAGAAACGTGATCTCGAGAGCATGTCGGCGCTGAGCCAGGCGGCCCGCGCGCCGGTCGCTCTTGATCAACAGTCGGTCGGTAGATTGTCGCGGATGGACGCAATGCAGCAGCAGGCGATGGCCTCCGCCCAGGAGCGTGCCCGCAAACGCGATCTGGTTCGCATCGAGATGGCGGAGCGTCGTCTGGCTGAAGGCGAATACGGTTGGTGCGCCGATTGCGGCGATGCCATTCTGGACGAGCGGCTGGAGATTGATCCCATGGCTGAGAAATGCGTTCGCTGCGCTTCCGGCTGAGTTTCCACATCACCGCCTCATTTGGGCGGCACAAAACCGCGATTGTTGTCAGTCAAGCGTAACACCGGGTCGCCAAGCACCATGATTTCATCTGAATTTCGTAATGTCCGCTCCGCAAAAACAGGGTCGATCCGGCTTGTCGTCATGGTGGCAGCGGGCCTTGGCGTGATGGCAAGCACTCCATCTACGGCTGACGAGCGCCCCGAGCAACTGGTGCTGATCTCCTTTGATGGCGCCCACGACAATGCGCTCTGGGACCGAAGCCTTGAAATGGCCAATCGCAGCGGCGCGCGCTTCACCTATTTCCTGTCCTGCACGTTTCTGATGAGCAAGGCCGAACGCCGCTCTTATCATGCTCCCGGGCATTCGGCCGGCCGCTCGAATGTCGGTTTTGCTCAAGACCAGGCGGAGGTGCTGACCCGGCTCGGCCATATCTGGTCCGCCTATCAGTCGGGCAATGAAATCGGTAGTCATGGCTGCGGCCATTTTGACGGGAAAAACTGGAGCAAGTCCGATTGGCTTGCTGAATTCAGCCAGTTCGACGCGGCGCTGGCCAATGCCTGGAGCAACAACGGAGCGGATGCACCGTCAGGCTGGGCCCGGTTTGCGAAATCCGCCATCACGGGATTCCGAGCGCCCTATCTCTCCACCTCGGACGGACTTTATGCCGCTCTTGAGGCCCGCCATTTCGAGTATGATGCAAGTGGCGTTTCGCACGGCCCGGTGTCGCCTGACTTCACCAGGCCAACCGCCCGCTTCGCCCTGCCGTTGATCCCGGAAGGGCCGAAACAGCGTCGCATCATCGCAATGGACTACAACATGTTTGTCCGGCACTCCGGCGGGCTGGAAAATCCGTCCAAGTCAAACGAGTTCGAAGAGCGTGCACTCGATGCGTTCCGCGCTGCCTTCAAAGCCGAATATTCGGGCAAACGCCGGCCACTGCAACTCGGGTTTCACTTCGTTGAAATGAATGGCGGCGCCTACTGGAATGCGCTGGAGCGGTTTGCCGAGGAGACCTGCGGCCGTCCGGACGTCGCATGCGTGACCTATCAGGAGGCCATTCGGCGGCTCAAGCAATCCGACGGATCAGCGAGTTGATTTTAAAGCCAACCCGCTGACATCATCACCTCTTTGGATCTTCCAGCGTCTGTACCGAATCAGGGCCGCCTTCACCGGGCGACGGATCCGCAATTGACTGCGCATAGCCATCGCCCTGGCGGGCCAGATAGTTCCGCTCGATTTCATCGAGTTCCTGACCACGGAACACGGCTTCGAAAGCATGCAAACGCTTGTAGATCGAGATCAGCTCGACAATCGTGGTCCAGGAATTGATCAGGAACTGGAACGAGCTCGAGACCTGTCCGAAGGCTGTCAGTATCTGTTGCCAGATGCCAAGCGTAATCTTGCCAGTGACGATGGTCGGCACCAGCAGCACATGCACGTAGATATTGTCGGCCTGCAGATAAAAGCCGCGCGCGACGTTGAAATACATGTAGTGAAAATAGAGCCGGAAATAGTTTTGCCGCACATCATCGAAGAGTTGACGCGCGGTGGGCGGCTGAGCCCGAGCCTCATCGTCCTCGCCGTAAACCAGTTCCTTGCGGTAGGCCGCCTCGACGCGCTGATTGCGGAATTCCAGCCCCGGCAGCTTGATGCCGACCATAGCCAGAAGCCCGGTGCCAAAGGCAGCCCAGAACAACAGGGCGATGAACAGGGCATGGGGGATCGCGCCAACCAGCGGCAGCTCGGTGACATACTGGGACAAGGACCAGAGAATTGGCAGGAACGCCACAAGCGTCATGACGGCATCGACAAAGGCCACGCCAAGCCCTTCCATGATCGATGCGAACCGCATGGTGTCTTCCTGCACACGCTGTGAGGCGCCCTCGATCTTTCGGACGCGTGGCCAGCGTTCCATGTAGAAATTGTTCATCGCCGTGCGCCAGCGGAAGATGTAGTGACTGACGAAAAACCGGGTCACCACAAAGACAGCGGTCGAGACAAAGGCGATCTGCACGAAGATCAGAATGAGGCCATAGAGGTCCGCCTGAGACACCGTTCCATCGCCGGTCAGAGCCTGCTGGAACTGGTCAAAGAATGGCCTGCGCCAATTGTTGAGCGCAACGGAGACCTGAACGCCGAAATAAGTGGTGAACAGGATGAAGATCGATCCCAGAATCGACCAGAGCTGCCATCTGTGGGGAGAATAGAAAAACCAGAAAGCTGCAAAGGCCAGCGACCAGACCGTGTAGAAGACATAGAACCAGAGGAACGACTGGCTGTAGAAATAACGCAGCCCAACAATGGGTTCGCCATCAGGCTCGGGCAATGCGAAGCCAAGTGCCGCGCCGATTGAATCCCCCATTCCATACCAGATGAGTATCCCAAGTCCTGCCCAGAGCAGAACTGACGGGAAGAAGACTTTTGGTTTAGGGAAAAACGATTCAAACACGGGCGGGATCCTGGAATGTGCCCTGCATGGCAGGGCGTGATTCGTCGTGACTTGGCCAATTACCTAGGACACCGCGACAAATACGGCAATCCGGCCCAATCAACCATCACGCTATTGTGCTAAAACAATGGCACCCGCCATTCCGGATCGCAGCCAAAGGTTGGTTGCGCCTTGCGTAAAAGATGAGTCGTCTTTCAAGCGGCACGAGGTCTGCAGAACACCAGGACGATGGCGCCGGACGCGAGCAATCCCGCTGCCGCCGCGAGGCTCGCCCATGTGTAGGTGCCCGACCAGTCGGCCAGGTAACCGGCAACAACAGGACCGAGAATTTGCCCGGTGCCGAACGCTGCGGTCATCAGCGCCAGTGCGCGCCGTGGACTTTGAGAGGCGAGTTGCCGACCAACCTGCAGGCCGAAGGCGGTGACCATGATGAAGGTGCCGCCCAGAAGCATCCCGCCGACAATCGGTCCGGCGGGCAATGGCACGAGAACGCTTGCCGCCACACCGAGTGCTTCAACCACGCAGCCGAGTGCAAAGACATTGACCAGGCCCATGCGTTTGACGGCGGGCAGCCAATAGGCGACTGACGGAGCGGCCGCAATACCGGTAGCAAGCCAGACGCCTGCTTCAAACAGCGATGAGCCGCCGCCATCGCGGACGATGGCCACCAGGAAAGTTGCGGTGACGATGTAGCCAAAACCGAAGATCCCGTAGGCCAGGGTCAGCGCAATGAGCGCAGGCGTCCAGACCAGTGGCGGCTCCTTTTTCGCAGGGCCAGTTCGCACGACATCACGCGGGAGGTAACGGAAAACAATCGCAAGTCCGGCAAAGGCCAGCAGGGCCGCCATGATCCAGGCCATGCGCCAGCCACTGTCAGCCAGAATGATAAGACCGAACATGATGGCCGAGATTGAGATGCCCAACCCGACACCGCCAAAATGCGTTGACTGGACCCAAGGCTTTCCGGATCCTAGACCATGGGAAAGCACGATCGCTGACGTGAAAATCATGACAAAGGCGCTGGCGAGCCCTGCCAGAAAGCGGATCGCGGCAAGAATCATGACATTGCTCGACAGCCCTATGGCGAGCAGAAGCAGCGCGGTGGCCACCAGTCCTGTCAGAGCGACCTTGCGTTCGATGCCTTCCGCCCAGCCATAGGCAGCGAGAACCGCGCCAAGCAGATAGCCCACATAATTGGCCGAGGCGATCCAGCCGGCTTCGGATGGACCAAGCCCCAGACCGGCCATCATTGCCGGCAGAACCGGGGTGTAGAAGAAGCGACCAAGGCCCATCGCGACGGCCATGGCAATGGCGCCGGCAATGGCCGTCGCCAGGATCCCGCGATCGTGACCCGGAGCCGGGGCGACAAATTCGGCAGACTGAGACATGAGCGGAGGACTGCGCCAAAGACAGGGTTGATTCTGCGACCTCAATGAACCCGTTCAGCGCTGGAGACAACCCACAGGCTTCATAGTCAATGGATTTTGCCCCTCGGTGAATTGAGATTTTATTGGAATTGTTTCGGACTAACGCCTATTTGTGCATTGCAACATAAAAAGGACCACCCATGAAAACCATCATCATAACCGGGTCAACCAGCGGCATCGGACTCGGAATTGCCGAGAGTTTCGCGCTTGCGGGACACAATGTGGTTCTCAATGGTTTGGGCAAGGAAACGGAAATCGAGGCAACCCGGGCGCGGCTCTCGGCGCTTGGTGCGGGAGAGGTGATCTTTCACGGCGCCAACATGATGGTGCCTGAGGAAATTGCAGACCTGGTCGCCTCGACAGAAAAGAAGTTCGGTTCCGTCGATATCATTGTGCCGAATGCGGGCATTCAACATGTCGAGAAGATCGAGGACTTTCCGATAGCCAAGTGGGACGCCATTATTGCCATCAATCTGAGTTCGGCATTTCACCTGATCCGTGCCGCGATGCCGATCATGAAGAAAAACCAATTTGGCCGTGTGATTGCCATCGCATCTGCCCACGGGCTCGTCGCCTCGCCCTACAAGAGCGCCTATGTGGCAGCCAAGCACGGCATTCTGGGGCTGATCAAGACCGTGGCGCTGGAAGGCGCCGAGTTTGGCATCACTGCCAACGCCATCTGTCCGGGATATGTAGAGACGCCGTTGGTCACGGGCCAGATTGCAGACACGGCAAAGGCGCGAAACATGACCGAAGAAGACGTCATCAACGATGTGATCCTCAAGGCTCAGCCGACCAAGCAATTCGTGCAGGTTGGCCAGATCGCCGCCTTGGCCAGTTATCTGGCGTCGGAGCAGGCAGCACAGATTACCGGCGCCGCCCTGCCGATGGACGGTGGTTGGACCGCGCAATGAGTTCTGAAAGATCTGCGACCAAGGCAAAGTCTGGCCTCAAGTCCAAGACTCGACCTAAAGCCATGGCTGGCAAAGACGGGGTCCGGATGATCAATCTGGCGCTGCAGGGCGGAGGATCGCACGGCGCTTTCAGCTGGGGCGTGATAGACCGCTTGCTGGATGAGCCGAGTATCGAGCTTGAAGGCCTTTCCGGCACCAGCGCCGGCGCGGTCAACGCAGCCGTACTGGCGCATGGGCTGATGGAGGGCGGACGCATTGGCGGACAGGCGGCGCTTGAGGATTTCTGGCGCAGATCGAGTCGGGGCGGTTCAATCTGGTCACCTGTACGGGCTCTGCCGCAGGTCGCTTTCCCGGGCATGGAAATGCTGACCGCTGCAACATACGCGGCGTTCGACACCATGACCCGCACCTTCTCGCCCTATGAATTCAATCCCTATGACATCAATCCGCTGCACGACCTTCTGTCGGATAGCGTGGACTTTGAGGCGCTGCGTGAGCGCTGCAAGACCAAGCTGTTCCTGAGCGCAACCAATGTGCGCAGCGGCCGCGTGCGCGTTTTCGAGACCAGGGAAGTGAGTGCGGATGTCGTCATGGCGTCGGCTTGCCTTCCGTTTCTGTTCAAGGCGGTCGAGATCGACGGCGAGCACTATTGGGACGGGGGCTATGTCGGCAATCCGGCGCTGTTCCCGTTCTTCTACAATTGCGAAAGCCGGGATGTGATGATCGTTCACATCAATCCGATGGAGCGCGACGACGTGCCGAAGACGGCGCCCGACATCCTGAACAGGATCAACGAAATCTCGTTCAATTCGTCGCTGCTTGACGAAATGCGGGCGATCAACTTTGTGACCAGACTGATTGAACAGAACTGGCTCAAGGATGAGTACAAGGACCGCCTGAGAGACATACTGGTGCATTCGGTGCGCGCCGACGACGCCTTGCTCGATCTGCCGGTCTCGTCGAAATTTGATGTGAGCTGGTCGTTTCTCACCGATTTGCGCGACCGCGGCCGGATCGAGGCGGACCGCTGGCTTGAAGCAAACCGTGACCATATCGGCAAGAGATCCACAGTTGATCTGGCAGGTCAGTATCTCGGGTTGCCCGGGCCGCGGCAGCCGGATGGCAGCCAGGTGCGGGATTGATCGGCTTTTATTGAAAAAACAGCGATTGATCGAGTTTGCCTGAAACTGTCGCATGCGCAAAACGCTCTTTCGCACAGCAACAGAGTGGGTTAGCTTTTGTCCAATTGGTTCAAAATTACAGAGGCGACATGGCCCAGTCCCACCGCACATCGATCCGTTTCCGGCTCAACGACCAGACCGTCGAGATTTCCGGCTTTGCTCCCGATCTGACCCTGCTTGACTGGCTGAGGCTTGACCGGCGGCTGACCGGGACGAAGGAAGGATGCGCCGAGGGCGATTGCGGTGCCTGCACCGTGCTTGTCGGACGGATCGACAACGGGCTGTTGAGCTACGAGACGGTCAATGCCTGCATCCGGTTTGTCGGATCGTTTGATGCCACGCACGTGGTGACCGTGGAACATCTCAACCGACCAGACGGCGGCTTGAGCGCCGTACAGCAGGCAATGGTCGATAATCACGGCTCGCAGTGCGGCTTCTGCACGCCGGGCATCGTTGCCTCGTTGCACGCCTTGTGGCTCGCCGAGCCGGAGCCCACGGAAGCCGACATCGAGCGACAATTGCAGGGCAATCTATGCCGCTGCACCGGTTACGAGCCGATCGTCAAGGCAGCAATCGCGGCAGCAAAGACCATTCCGGCTGTCGAAAATGACCGACTGGTCGCAGCTTACGATGCCACCACGGAAGCCCTCGCCGAATTTACCGATGGCGCGCGTGTGACCATCGAGAACGAACGCGGCACCACCTATCTGCCAGCCGACCTCAATGATCTGGCTGCACTTTATGAAGCGCATCCGAAAGCGACCATCGTTGCCGGTTCGACAGATGTCGGGCTTTGGGTGACCAAGCACATGCGCGACATCGCCCCGGTGATCCATATCGGCCATCTGGAAGAATTGAAGCACATCAAGACGGATGAGGCCGGGATCACGCTTGGCGCGGGCGTCTCCTACACTTCGGCGCGCGGCGCGCTGGTGGCGATGTACCCGCAACTGGCTGAACTTTGGGACAGGATTGGCGGCGAGCAGGTGCGCAACATGGGAACGGTCGGCGGCAACATCGCCAACGGTTCGCCGATCGGCGACACGCCGCCTCCCCTGATTGCGCTTGATGCGTCGGTGACTTTGCGCAAGGGCGACAACCGCCGCACGGTTCCGCTGGTCGATTTCTTCATCGAATACGGCAAACAGGATCGTCAGGCCGGCGAATTTGTCGAAAGCATCTTTGTGCCGGCGCTCGAAGACGACGTGTTTTTCGCGGTCTACAAGATTTCCAAACGCCGCGACGAAGACATCTCGGCCTTGTGCGGCGCATTTCACGTGACAACTGACGATGAAGGGCTGGTGGCTTCGGCCCGCATCGCCTTTGGCGGCATGGCGGGCACGCCCAAACGGGCGGCAACGGCAGAAGCAGCGCTGATCGGCCAGCCCTGGTCCTGGGACACGATCCAGGCGGCGCGGGTTGCCCTGGCTGAGGACTACCAGCCGCTGTCAGACTGGCGCGCAAGTGCGGAGTACCGGATGCTGGCGGCGCAAAACCTGATGATCCGGTTCTTTCTGGAAACCTGCGGCGCGCCGGCGCGGATCGAACGCCACCCGGCGATGGCGGAGGCATGACCATGGACGCACCCACTCCACGCAGCCGCACAGAAATCTCAGGCGGGGCCCACGTGGCCCGCAAGCATGATTCCGCTCACAAGCATGTCACCGGCAGTGCCGATTATATCGATGACATGGCAGAACCAGCTGGCACACTGCACGGCTATCTCGGTCTGACCGACCGGGCCCATGCACGCATCACCTCGCTTGATCTTGATGCGGTTCGCGCATCCGAAGGCGTGATGACGGTTCTCACCGGTGCGGACGTTCCGGGAAGCAACGACATTTCACCAAGCGATCGCAATGACGAGCCGGTGCTTGCAACAGAGAAGGTGCTGTTTCACGGCCAGCCAGTGTTCGCGGTCATCGCAGAAACCCGGGAAATGGCACGCCGCGCCGCCAAACGGGCGGTCATCGGCTATGAGGACCTGCCGTATTTCACCGACGTGCGCGCGGCCATGGACGCCGACTATCCGCTGGTAACCGAGCCTCTGAAGCTCGAACGCGGCGACATTGAGGCCGGGCTTGCCGCATCACCTTTGCGGCTCAAGGGCGAGATGCGGATCGGCGGACAGGATCATTTCTATCTTGAAGGCCATATCGCCTTTGCCATTCCCGGCGAGGATGACGAGGTCACCGTCTGGTCCTCGACGCAACACCCGAGCGAAGTCCAGCATATGGTGGCGCACGCACTGGGGGTTGTCTCGAATGCCGTGACCGTGCAGGTGCGGCGCATGGGCGGCGGGTTCGGCGGCAAGGAAACGCAGAGCAACCAGTTTGCGGCCATTGCAGCAATCGCTGCCAAGAAGCTCAACCGCGCGGTCAAGATCCGGCCGGACCGCGACGACGACATGATCATCACCGGCAAGCGGCACGATTTCGTTGTCGATTACGATGTCGGCTATGACGAGAGTGGCGTCATTCATGCTGTCGATGCAACGTTTGCGGCGCGCTGCGGATTTTCGTCCGACCTCTCGGGACCGGTCACCGACCGGGCGCTGTTTCATGCCGACAACTGCTATTTCTACCAGGATGTGCGGTTGGTCTCCAAACCCATGATGACCAACACCGTGTCCAATACCGCTTTCCGCGGGTTTGGCGGACCGCAGGGAATGCTTGGCGGCGAGCGGATGATCGAGGATGTGGCCTATGCACTCGGGCGGGATCCACTGGAGATCCGCAAGGCCAACTTCTACGGTGGCGAGGGTCGCAATGTGACTCCTTACCACCAGACGGTGGAAGACAATATCATCGCCAGAATCGTCGAAGATCTGGAGACATCGTCTGATTATCAGGCACGCCGCGCCGAAATCATCGATTTCAACGAAAGCAGTCCGGTCATCCGCCGCGGCATCGCGCTGACGCCGGTGAAATTCGGCATCTCGTTCACCGCGACCTGGTACAATCAGGCGGGTGCTCTGGTGCACGTCTACCAGGACGGATCAATCCATCTCAACCATGGTGGCACAGAGATGGGCCAGGGGCTCAACACCAAGGTGGCTCAGGTTCTGGCCGAAGAGTTTCAGGTCGATCTAGACACCATCCGGATTACCGCCACCACCACCGGCAAGGTGCCCAACACCTCGGCCACAGCGGCCTCGTCCGGCACAGATCTCAACGGCATGGCGGCGGCCAATGCGGCGCAACAGATCAAAACACGGCTGGTGGCGTTCGCGTCAGAGAAATTCAGCGTGCCGCCCGAGCAGGTGGAGTTCATTCCCAACCATGTGCGCATCGGCAACGAGTTGCTGGCCTTCGGCGATTTCATCAAGATGGCCTATCAGGCCCGGATCCAGCTTTCGGCCGCCGGCTTCTACAAGACGCCAGACATTCACTGGGATCGCGCAAGCGGCAGGGGCCGGCCGTTCTACTACTTCGCCTACGGCGCGGCAGTGTCGGAAGTGTCCATCGATACGCTGACCGGCGAATACCAGGTCGACCGTGTCGATGTGCTGCACGATGCCGGAAAATCACTCAACCCGGCGCTCGACATTGGTCAGATCGAAGGCGCATTCGTGCAGGGCATGGGCTGGCTGACGACAGAAGAATTGTGGTGGGACGGCAAGGGCCGGCTTAGGACCCATGCGCCCTCAACCTACAAGATCCCGCTGGCATCGGACCGGCCGAAGGTCTTCAACGTGAAGCTCGCCGACTGGGCGGAAAACCGGGAGCCGACCATCCGGCGATCCAAGGCCGTTGGCGAGCCGCCCTTCATGCTGCCGATTTCGGTGCTCGAAGCGCTTGGAATGGCCGTCGCCTCGATCGCCGATTACCAGGTGTCACCAAAGCTTGACGCTCCCGCGACGCCCGAGCGGGTGCTGATGGCGGTGGAGCGGCTCAAAGCCATGGTTGCCGATGCCGAGATGTCCGGAGAGGACGAGGCGAACGTCTGATGGCGCGGCTTGGCGCCTATCGCGACTTTGCTGCAATCGCCGAAGCCCCGGGTTTTGTGCTTGTCCGGGTTATCGAAGCCAAAGGCTCGACGCCGCGCAACACCGGCACCTGGATGCTGGTTTCCAAAGCTGCGGCCTTCGGCACGATCGGTGGCGGACGGCTGGAGCTTGAAGCCATTGATCGCGCCCGCGACGTGCTGTCAGGCGCCAGCGCCGAGCCGATGGCTCTGCCGCTGGGGCCAGAGATCGGGCAATGCTGCGGCGGGCATGTGACGCTGTCTTTTGAGATCATCGCCCCTGCCCGTATCGGCGAGGTCGAGGCTATGGTGGAAGCCGAAGACGCGAGCGATCCAGACGTCTGGCTGTTTGGTGGAGGTCATGTCGGCCGGGCGCTGGCCGATGCGTTGCTGCTGCTGCCGGTCAGTGTTCATGTTGCCGAAACGCGCTCCGAAGAGCTGGATCTGACGCCCAAGGGCGCCGAGCGGCATCTGACCGCCCTGCCCGAGAGCCTCGTCAAAGGGATAAGACCGGGCAGCGCGGTGATCGTGCTGACCCACGATCATGCGCTCGATTTCCTGATCGTGTCGGCTGCCCTGGCGCGTGACGATCTGGCCCAGGTCGGCATGATCGGATCAGACACCAAGCGCGCAACATTCGAGCATCAATATGTGCGCGAAGGCGGCGACAAGGCCAGGCTTTCGAAACTCACCTGCCCGATCGGCCGCAAGATTGCCGACAAGCGGCCCGAGGTGATCGCCGCCACCGTTGCGGCTGATATTATCGCTGCTCTTGCCAACTGGAAGTAGCCTCGTCCTGACTGTCAGGCGGTGTCCTCAAGCACCAGTTGCGATGCCCGCCATGCGGTGGCGATGGCCGCGCCATTGGTGTTGCCAGTGATGATGTTGGGGAAGATCGAGCAGTCGACCACTCGCAAACCTTCGACGCCATGAACGCGTAGCCGTGCATCGACCACTGCCTTGGCAGCATCTGGCCCCATGCGACATGTGGCGACCGGATGATAGACCGTGCCGGACCGGCGACGGAAATCATCGATGATAGCTTCGTCACTTGCTATGTCTGGCCCCGGGAGCAGCTCCGCCTCGATGCAGTCGGCAAGCGGTTTGGCAGCGGCCATTCGGCGCACGAGTTTGCCTGTCGCCAGCATTTCAGCAACATCATCCTCATGGGAGAGAGCGTTGGGCGTGATGCGCGGCGCATCTGACGGATCTGCCGAGCGGATCATGATCTCGCCGCGGCTCTTTGGACGGCAGTTGGACCAGCCGATGGAAAAGCCCGGCCATGGATCGGGACTCAGGATCGGGCGTTCGCCGGGCCGCGGAATGACCGTCGAGAAGGCCTGAAAATAGAGCTGCATGTTGGGACGCTGCCGGTCCGGCGAGGTGCGGATGAAGCCGCCGGCCTGATTGAGGCTGACCGACAGCGGGCCATCGCGGAACAGCATGTATCGCATACCCGCCGACAGCTTGCCCCACCATGGCCCAAGCTGCTGGTTGATGGTCGGGCAATTGGCGCGATAGGTGTAGTTGGTTCCGATATGGTCTTCGAGATTGCGGCCGACATTGGCATTGTCGATGCGGACATCGATCCCCAGAGCCTTGAGATGATCCGCAGGTCCGATGCCAGAAAGCTGCAGAAGCTGTGGCGAGTTGACTGATCCGCCGCTGAGAATGACCTCCCTGCCCGCCTTGACCGTCTCGGACTTTCCATTGCGGGTATAGGTGACGCCTGTCACGCGGGCGCCATCGAAATTCAGACCCGTCACATGAGCGCCGGTGATCACCCGCAGGTTTGTCCGCAACAGCGCGGGACGCAGGAAAGCGCGGGCGGCGGACAGGCGGCGGCCATTGTGAATGGTGAACTCGAATAGGCCGACGCCATCCTGGCTCTCGCCGTTGAAATCGGGATTGAGCGGCAGGCCGATGGCTTGGGCTGATTGGAACCATTTTCGCGTCAGGGGATGAACGGTCTTGCCCGGCACAAACAGGTTGAGCGGCCCCTTGCGGCCCCTGATCGAGTCATCGCCGACAATGGCGCATTCCACATCGCGGAATGCAGAAAGCATCTCATCGGCGCCCCAGCCGGGGTTGCCGGCATCGCGCCATTCGTCAAAATCGGCACGGTGTCCGCGCACCCAGACCATGGCGTTGATCGAGGACGATCCGCCCAGAACCCGGCCGCGCGGCCAGTGATCGACATTCCCGGCCAGACCCGGATCGGGCTCGGCGCGGTACATCCAGTTCACCTTCGGATCAAAGAATGTCTTGCCGTAGCCAAGAGGCATCTGCACGAAAAAACGACGGTCGTCGCCGCCGGCTTCCAGCACCAGCACCTTGTGACGACCCGAGGCCGAGAGACGTTCGGCCATGACGCAGCCGGACGAACCGGCGCCGATAATGATGAAGTCCGGATTGTCCATAAAATGCTCGCAGCGCCGACGGTTTGATGGTGAAGCGTTGTCACATTTGCTGGTCTCAATCAATGGATTTGCAGCGCCTTTCGCTGGCCCTTGGGCGACATCGCAGCTGAAGGATCTTGTTAGCCATATCAGGGAATGTTGCAACGCACCCTTGTTTCATAAGCATGCTTATTATATATTTGGCTTATGAAAACGACGAACATCGATCAATTTGGCTTTCTCGTCCACGACGTGGCCCGGCTTCTGCGCAAGAAATTCGAAAAGCGCGGCCAGGAACATGGCCTGTCGTCCGCGCAGTGGCGGCTTCTGGTGAAGGTTGTGCGCGAAGAGAAGGCGACGCAGGCGCGCCTGGCCGAACTTATGGAAATCGAGCCGATCAGTGTCTCGCGACTGATCGACCGCATGGAGCAAGGCGGCTGGGTCAAGCGCTGCTCGCATGAAACCGACCGCCGGGTGAAACTGGTGGTGCCGACCGATCAAAGTCTGGCGGCCTATTCCGACATCAAGGCTGTCGCAGTCGATATCTACAACGAGGCAATGACCGGCCTTGAAGAAGACCAGAAGCAGGCGCTGGTTTCAGCGCTGGCGATAGTGGTCGCAAACCTTTCCTCCGATGAAACAACGACGGCTTCCCCCGCCCTCGAAGATCTGGCGCAATCATGAGCATTCAAGACAAGCAAACCGCAGCAAACACAGATTCCCCTGCTGCGACAAAGAAGCCTTCCAAACTCCGCCGCAACGTCTTGATGTTGCTGGTGCCCTGCCTGCTGGTTGGTGCAGGCCTCTATGTCTGGGTCAACGGCGGCCGATACGAGGAAACCGAAAACGCCAACATGCGGTTGGCTCGGATCACCATCGCCAGCGAGATCGCCGGCCGGGTGGTCAGTGTCAACGTGGCGGAAAACGTGCCCGTCAAGAAGGGCGACGTGTTGTTCGAGGTTGACCCCGAGCCGCTTCAGATTGCCCTCAACCAGGCCAATGCCGCTGTTGAGAGCGCCCGTTTGAATGTCATCGAACTCAAGGCGGCCTACAGCCAGGCCTTGACCCAGGAACAGATCGCCGCGGATGACGCAGCGTTCTACCAAGATACGCTTGACCGGCAGACGTCGCTGACCGCAAAGGGTGTTGCGACCAATTCTTCGCTCGATGACGCGCGCCATACAGCGCAGAAGTCTGCGCAGGGCCTTGTGGCTGCCAAGCAGGCGGTTGCTACGGCTCAGGCAGCCCTTGCCAACAGCCTCGACGGCGCAATTGACGATCACCCGATGGTGGTGGCCGCAATAGCTGCCCGCAACAAGGCCGCGTATAACCTATCGGCCGCAACGGTGCACGCGCCAGCCGACGGCCTGGTTTATCAGGCTTCATCTTTCCGGCCAGGCGAATACGTCACGCCGGGGGCGTCGCTGTTCACGATCGTTGAGACCAAAAATCCCTGGATCGACGCCAATTTCAAGGAACCGCAGCTGGCAAACATGAAGCCAGATCAGTCGGCGGAAGTGGTGTTTGATCTTTATCCGGATCGCACATTCCGGGCCAAGGTCGACTCGATTGGCGCCGGGACCGGTGCCGAATTCTCGCTGCTGCCTGCACAGAATGCGACCGGCAACTGGGTCAAGGTCACGCAGAGAATTCCGGTGCGGATCAAGCTCGACAATCCTGAAGCCGAGATCCTGGCACGTTCGGGTCTGAGCGCCACCGTCACCGTGGACACCGGTGCCAGCCGCAGCTTCGGCGAATTGTTCAGCAGCGCCAGGGCGGCGGAATAAACGAGCGCCAGGAAAACAACGGTCATGAGCACCACTGACGAACCCGGGCACAATGTGCCTTTCCGGGGCCTGATCACGGTTTCGATCATGCTCGCGACCATCATGCAGGTGCTCGACACGACGATTGCCAATGTGGCACTACCGTCGATGACCGGCGACCTCGACGCCTCGCAGGACACCATCACCTGGGTGCTGACGTCCTATATCGTCGCGGCCGCGATCATGACACCGGTGACAGGTTGGCTTGCGGACAGGTTCGGCAGGCGGCAACTTTTCCTGACAACCATTGTCGGCTTCACCGCGACCTCGATGGCCTGCGGCCTGGCCCCAAGTCTCGAGACCATGGTTCTCTTCCGGCTGCTTCAGGGCATGTTCGGTGCGGCCATCGTGCCGCTGTCACAGACCTTCCTTCTCGACATCAACCCGAAGGAACGTCATGGACAGGCGATGGCGATTTGGGGCGCCGGCATCATGGTCGGGCCTATCATCGGCCCGACGTTGGGCGGCTGGCTGACCGAGACGCTGAACTGGCGCTGGGTGTTCTTCATCAACCTTCCAGTCGGCATCGTCGCTTTCATGGGCTGTGCCGCCTATCTGCCTGAAGTCGCGCGGCGCATTCGCCGGTTCGACTTCTTCGGTTTCGCCATGCTGTCACTTGGCGTTGGCGCCCTGCAGCTGATGCTTGACCGCGGCGGCGAGGTCGACTGGTTTTCGGCTTGGGAAATCTGGATCGAACTCAGCCTGGCGATCACCGGCATATGGGTTTTCACGGTGCATCTGGCGACCGCGGAGGATCCGTTCGTCGATCCGAAAATCTTTGCCGACCGCAATTTTGTCACCGGCCTTGTGCTAATCTTCATTGTCGGCATCGTCTTGCTCGCAAGCTTGGCGCTGCTGCCACCTATGCTGTCGCGGGTCTTCGGCTACTCGACCATAACAACAGGGCTGGTGATGGCGCCGCGAGGTGTCGGCACCATGATCTCGATGATCCTGGTGGGACGCCTGGTTCGCATGGTGGACCCGCGCTACCTGGTTATTGCCGGGCTCATGCTGACCTCGACGTCGCTCTACCTGATGACCGGCTTCTCGCCACAGATGGACAGCGGTCCGGTGATCTCGACGGGTATCATTCAGGGCCTTGGTCTTGGCCTCGTCTTTGTGCCGCTGTCAGCCATTGCTTTCGCCACGCTTGAAACGCGCTTTCGCACGGATGCCGCCAGCCTTTTCAGCCTGGTGCGCAACCTTGGCTCCTCGATCGGCATTTCCGTGGTGACGCTCTACCTGACCCGCAATGTGCAGATCAATCATCAGGAGCTCGGCGCCTTCATCAACCCGTTCAATCCGGTGGTGAAAGACCTGATGCCGGGGCCCGTGATAAATCCGACCACGCTGCAGACCCTTGATGGGCTGGTCAACCAGCAGGCATTGATGATTTCCTACAACAACGACTTCAAGCTGATGATGCTGGTAACGCTGTTTGCCATTCCCCTGGCGCTTCTCCTGCGCAAGCCGCAATCAGCACAAGCTGCGGCAGCGCCTGCCGCAGCGCATATGGATTGAGGGCCGTTACGGAGGCGCAGGCTCTAGCGCTCAGACCCGGAATTGTCGCAGCGGTCTCCGATTTCGCTGCGGCGACCTGCGGCGTCGAAAGCGAGAATGCGCGCGGGATCAATTGCCAGACCCACGCGAGTGCCATCGGCAGGCAGCTTCACCTCACCGTCAATCCGCACCACCAGCTTGTCGCCTGCCGCTGTAACACCGTGCACCAGTGTCTCCGCACCCAGCGGCTCACAGAAGGCTACATCGAAATCGATGAGGCCGGCGCCTGGCGCTACCAGATCTATGTGCTCGGGCCTTACCCCGATGACTGCGCCGGGATCGAGCGCACCCCTGCCCGGCCGGATGTCGTGGCTGAGCACGTTCATCGGCGGTGAACCGATGAAGCCCGCAACGAACAAGGTCGCCGGATTGGCATAGACTTCCAGCGGCGCGCCGACCTGCTCGGCGACACCGGCATTCATGACGATCATGCGATCGGCCAATGTCATGGCTTCAACCTGATCATGGGTCACATAGAGCGCAGTCACGCCGAGCTTGCGCTGCAGCGCCTTGATCTCCAGACGCATCTGCACCCGCAACTTGGCGTCAAGGTTGGAGAGAGGTTCATCAAACAGGAAGACGGCTGGCTTGCGAACGATGGCGCGGCCCATGGCGACGCGCTGGCGCTGACCGCCGGAAAGCTGGCGCGGCTTGCGATCAAGATAGGGTTCCAGTTCCAGCATCCGCGCCGCTTCGTTCACCCGCGAGAGTATTTCGGGCTTGGGGACATTTGCGATCTTGAGGCCATAGGCCATGTTGTCGAACACGCTCATATGCGGATAGAGCGCGTAGTTCTGGAACACCATTGCAATGTCGCGTTCACGCGGCTCGAGCTTGTTGACCACCCGGTTGCCAATATGAATGTCGCCAGAGGTGATGGTTTCCAGGCCAGCGACCATACGCAAAAGCGTTGACTTGCCGCAGCCTGACGGGCCGACGATGACAATGAACTCGCCATCGCTGATTTCCGCGTCGATGCCGTGGATGACTTCGGTCCGGCCGTAGTTCTTTTTGATCGCTTCAAGTTTGATTTCAGCCATTTGAATTCATTTCTCGCTTTCGACCAAGCCTTTGACGAAGAGTTTCTGCATGCCGACAACAACCAGCACCGGCGGCAGCATGGCCAGCATGGCAGTCGCCATGATCACCGGCCATTCGACCGTCTGATCCCCTGTCGGCAGCATCTGCTTGATGCCCATGATCACGGTGTTCATGGAAGGGTCGGTGGTAACCAGCAATGGCCAGAGATACTGGTTCCAGCCATAGATAAAGAGAATGACGAACAGGGCCGCGATGTTGGTGCGCGACATCGGCAGCAGGATATCGATGAAAAAGCGGACAGGGCCAGCACCATCGACACGCGCGGCTTCGGTCAGCTCGTCGGGTATGGTCATGAACAATTGCCGAAACAGGAATGTGGCCGTGGCTGACGCGATCAACGGCAGGATCAGACCGGTGTAGCTGTTGAGCAGCCCCAAGCTGGCCACGACCTCGTAGGTCGGCACGATGCGGACTTCGACCGGCAGCATCAGGGTCATGAAGATCAGCCAGAAGAACAGCATCCGGAAACGGAACTTGAAATAGACGATGGCATAGGCCGACAGCAGCGAGATGATGATCTTGCCGATGGTGATGCCGAGCGCCATCACAAGCGAATTGAGCAGCATCTGCCAGACCGGCGCAACACCGCCGGTCAGAAGCGCCTCAAGATAGTTTTCGACAAAATGCGGCCCTGGCAGCAAAGGCATCGGCGGCCGGATCAGATCGTCCTGGGTCACTGTGGACGCGACGAATGCGATCCAGATCGGGAAACAGATCACCGCAATGCCGAAGATCAGCCCGGCATGGGTGAGCCAGGTGCCAATCCCTCGTTTTTCGACCATGCCAATCATCAGTAGTGCACCCGTCGTTCAATAAAGCGGAACTGGACCACGGTCAGGATGCCGACCAGTCCAAGCAGGACGACCGACTGGGCGGCCGAAGAGCCCAGATCCTGGCCGACGAAGCCATCGGAAAAGACCTTGTAGACCAGGATCGTGGTCGATTGCTCAGGCCCACCTTTGGTGATGGTGTGAATGACGCCGAAGGTGTCAAAGAAGGCGTAGATGATGTTGACCACCAACAGGAAGAAAGTGGTTGGCGAGAGCAACGGAAACACGATGGTCCAGAACCTGCGCCAGAAGCTGGCACCGTCGATCGCCGCAGCTTCTATGACGCTTTTCGGAATTGCCTGCAGGCCGGCAAGAAAGAACAGGAAATTGTAGCTGATCTGCTTCCAGGCCGAGGCGGCTACAACCAGCGCCATGGCCTGACCGCCATCGAGAGTGTGGTTCCAGGCATAGCCCATTTGCGAAAGCGCCCAGGTGATGATGCCGGTGAACGGATTGAACATGAACAGCCACAACACACCGGCGATGGCGGGTGCCACCGCGTAGGGCCAGATCAGAAGCGTGCGGTAGGCACCCGATCCCTTGATGACACGATCGGCGAGGACTGCGAGCCAGAGTGCAAAGGACATGGCCGAGACGGTGACCAGCACAGAGAAGACGGCCGTCGTAAGGAACGACTCGCGATAATAGCGATTTCCGAAGAGATATTCGAAATTGCCGAAGCCGACGAACTGGGTCTTCAGCCCGAACGGATCAGGGATGAAGGCAGACTGGTAGATCGCCTGCCCTGCCGGCCAGAAGAAAAACACAAATGTGACAAGCAGCTGCGGGGTTACCAGCAGATAGGGCAGCCAGCGGTTGTCAAATACGACACGCTTTTCCATGAATCACCAACCGGGAAGAGAAAACCGGCGGAGCCTTTGACAGCTCCGCCGGACCAACAATGTTAGCGGTTGGCCTGCTCAAAACGGCGGAGCAGTTCGTCACCACGGGAGACGGCAGTATCCAGCGCGTCTTTCGCGGATTTCGAACCGTTCCAGACACCTTCGAGTTCTTCGTCGATGATGCCGCGGATCTGGTCAAAGTTGCCCAGACGCAATCCCTTGGAATTGGCGGTCGGCGCCTTGCCCGTCATCTGGATGATGGCAATGTCAGTGCCCGGGTTTTCTTCGTAATATCCGGACGCCTTGGTTGCTTCATAGGCAGCCATGGTGATCGGCAGGTAACCGGTGTCCTGATGCCATTTGGCCTGGATGTCGGAGCTTGAGAGGAAGTTGAAGAACGCCGCAACGCCCTTGTACTCTTCAGCTGTCTGGCCCTCCATGGCCCACAAGGATGCGCCACCGATAATGGTGTTTTGCGGGGCACCTTCAACATCGCTCCAGTAAGGCAGCGGACGGATGGCGAAGTCGAAAGTTGCTTCCTTCTTCACACCGGCATAGCCAGCCGAAGATTCGGTGAACATAGCGCATTCACCGGCGCGGAACGGTGCACCACCTTCATTGCGGCGGCCCGAATAGATGAACTTGCCATCCTTGGCCCACTGACCGAGCGTTTCCACGTGCTTGACCTGAACATCGCCGTTGAAGGTAAGTTCGGTATCAACTCCGGCAAAACCGTTCTCTTGCGAAGCGAAGGGAACATTGTGATAGGCGGAGAGGTTCTCGAGATGAATCCAGCTCTGCCATGCAGTGGTCAGCGGGCACTTGTTGCCAGATGCCTTTAGCGCGTCGAGTGCGGTTCCGACCTTGTCCCAGGTCGACAGATCCATTTCCGGATCAAGACCGGCAGCCTTCAGCGCGTCCTTGTTGACGTAAAGGACAGGCGTCGACGAGTTGTAGGGCAGCGAAAGCATCTGGCCTTCGGTGGTGGTGTAGTAACCGGCAACGGCAGCCAGATAGGCTGACTGATCAAACGGCAGGCCTGATTCGGCCATGACTTCATAGACGGGCTTGATGGCACCCTTGGCGGCCATCATTGTGGCGGTACCGACTTCGAAAACCTGAAGAATGTCAGGCTGTTCGCCTGCGCGGAATGCGGCGATGCCGGCATTGAGCGTTTCGGAGTAGTTGCCCTTGTTGGTGGCGACAACGGTGTAGTCGGTCTGGGACGCGTTGAACTTTGCGACCTGCTCGTCGAGAAGCTCTCCGAGGCGTCCGGTAAAGGCATGCCAGAAATCGATCTGAGTGGCGGCGCTGGCTGGCGCGACGCCAGACATGAGTGCAGCGACAACGCCGGCGGCGATGAATTTTTTCATGTGAACTTCCTCCCTTGATGGGAAACGCGTGAAAACGAACGTAACCCGAAAGGGAAACGTAACTCCGGAGCGTCTACCGCGCAAATGAAAACAGTTTTGTGACAGGAAGTGTGGAAAACGAAACCGCGAGCGCACTTTCTCTGCATTGCAAGGCAATCAACTGGATTATCAGAAAAATCCTGCAACTGATTAATTCCCGGCGAGGCGAAAGCGGGCTTTCCATTCCGCTTCGCATTGCGCATCATGTGCACTGCAAAATAAACGCGAAGTGCGAGGGGCACCGATGTACGATTATCCGCTTTTGTGGGAATGGCTGAGCTTTGCCGTTCGCTGGCTGCATGTGATCACGGCAATCGCCTGGATCGGGTCCTCGTTTTACTTCATCGCGCTCGATCTGGGGCTGGTGCAGCGGCCCGGGCTGCCGGAAGGCGCTTACGGCGAAGAGTGGCAAGTCCACGGCGGCGGGTTTTATCACGTCCAGAAATATCTGGTGGCGCCGCCCAATCTGCCGGAGCATCTAACCTGGTTCAAATGGGAAAGCTATGTCACATGGCTGTCCGGCTTCGCGATGCTGTGCGTGGTCTATTATGCCGGTGCGGAGCTCTACCTGATCGATGCCAATGTGCTCGATGTCTCGGCCCCGATCGCAATTTCCATCTCGCTCGCCTCGATCGTGTTGGGCTGGATCATCTATGACACGCTGTGCAAATCGCCGATCGGGCAAAGCACCACGGGGCTGATGCTGGTGCTGTTCGCGGTGCTGGTGGCAATGGCCTGGGCCTATACGCAGGTGTTTTCAGGTCGCGCTGCGCTGTTGCATCTGGGCGCCTTCACCGCGACCATCATGAGCGCCAATGTGGCGATGATCATCATCCCGAACCAGAAGATCGTGGTGGCGGACCTCAAGGCGGGACGGACGCCGGATCCGAAATATGGCCGCATCGCAAAACAGCGCTCGCTGCACAACAACTATCTCACCCTGCCGGTCATCTTCCTGATGCTGTCCAACCACTATCCGCTGGCGTTTGCCACGCAGTGGAACTGGCTGATTGCGGCGCTGGTGTTCCTGATGGGCGTCACCATCCGTCACTGGTTCAACACGGTTCATGCGCGCAAGGGAAAGCCGCACTGGACATGGGCTGCGACTGTCGCGCTGTTTCTTGCCGTGATCTGGCTGTCGAGCCTGCCGCGCGCGGATGAGGTGGTGGAAGAAGCTTCGCTTGCACCGGTGCATGAGCGGTTCGTCACAAACGCACATTTCGAGGCGGTCACCGACATGGTGATGGGCCGTTGTTCGATGTGCCACGCCGCAGAACCCGCATGGGACGGGATCGCCCATGCGCCGAAGAATGTGCGGCTTGATACGGTGGAAGATATCGCCCGCCACGCGCGCGAGATCTACATCCAAGCCGGACGCAGCCACGCCATGCCGCCAGGCAATATCACCTATGTCGAACCGGAAGAACGGGCACTGATCGTCGCCTGGTATGAATCCACCATCGCCGGCGAGACCAAAGCTGGTGAGACAGGGCAATGACAACAAAACTGCTGCGCGGACGGACGCTGAGTTTCAAGTCCCGCCCGCAGGCGCGCGACGATCATGCAAGCTATGTGTATGAGGCCGACGGTGCGCTGCTTGTCGAGAACGGATTGATCACGGCGGCGGGTGCTTATGAAGATGTAAGATCCAAGGCCCCGGCAGATATCGAGATCATCGATCACCGGCCGCACCTGTTGATGGCCGGCTTCATCGATCCGCATATTCACTTCCCGCAGATGCAGGTGACCGCAAGCTACGCCGCCAATCTTCTCGAATGGCTCAACACCTACACATTCGTCGAGGAACAGCGCTTTGCCGATGCGGCGCATTCCGAACGCTTCGCCACACTGTTCTTTGACGAATTGCTTCGGCACGGCACGACCACTGCCGCGGCCTATTGTTCCGTTCACAAGGGCTCGGCTGATGCCTATTTCACTGAGGCCGCACGCCGCAACCTGCTGATGGTTGGCGGCAAGGTGATGATGGACCGCAATGCGCCCGAAGCGCTGACCGACACGGCGCAATCGGGCTACGATGACACCAAGGCGGTGATCGCGGCCTGGCACGGCAAGGGACGCAATCACGTGGCGATCACACCGCGTTTTGCCATCACCTCTACACCGGCGCAGCTTGAAGCCGCAGGAACTCTGGCGCGCGAGCATCCCGACCTTCTGATCCAGACGCATTTGTCCGAAAATGACGCGGAGATTGCCTATACGCTCGAGCTCTATCCCGAGGCCAAGGATTACACCGATGTCTATGCCCGTTACGGCCTCCTGACGGACAAGATGCTGCTCGGTCATGCCATCCACCTGTCGGACAGGGAAATCGGCGCGATAGCCGAAGCCGGTGCCGTTGCGGTGCATTGCCCGACCTCGAACCTTTTTCTCGGATCAGGTCTTTTCGATCTCAAGCGGCTCAAGGAGCACGGCGTTCGAACTGCGATTGCCACCGACATCGGCGGCGGATCGAGCTACTCGCTGTTGAGAACCCTCGACGAAGCCTACAAGATCCAGCAATTGCGCGGCCACCGCCTGCCCCCGATTGAAAACTACTGGCAAGCCACGCGCGGCAATGCCGAGGCGCTTGGGCTTGTGGACCGGATCGGGACACTTGAGCCCGGGAGTGATGCCGACATCATCGCGCTTGACGCCCGCGCAACGCCCGCCATGCAGATCCGGATGGAGACCGTTCAAACGCTGGAAGAAGAACTCTTCCTCATGCAAACAATGGGCGACGACAGGGCTGTCCGGCAGGTCTATGTTGCTGGAGAGGCTACCCAGCAATAGTTCCAGGCGGGCCAATAGATATTATTTTCGCCACTGTCATAATTCCGTCTTAACCCTTCGTTAACACTCTTCATGCAAGCTGTTAGTCAGCAGCGGTCTTTTAGAAGATTGCTTATAAAGTCGCGTGAGCACGGATGTACTGCCACGCGGCTTTTGCTTTTTCCGGAACAGCCGGAGCACTCCCCCCGATACCATTGACTGGCGCGACACCATGATTTGGCATGCCGTTTATGGGACGCGCATCAGACACACTGTGCGTCCATCAATGGCTACAAGACTGAGCGTGCGCCTCAACTGCCGCGGTAGGTGGAGTAGCCATACGCCGAAATCAACAGCGGCACATGGTAGTGGGAACCGGTATCAGCAATACCAAAGCGGATCGGGATCACATCGAGAAACGCAGGATCGGGCAGTTTGTCGCCGGTTGAGCGCAGATAATCTCCTGCATGAAACCGCAGCTCATAAACGCCGCGCTCAAGGTCCAGACCGACAAGAAGCGGAGCGTCGACCCGGCCATCGGCATTTGTGCTGACGGTCTTGAGCAGATGATGATCAAGCCCTTCGATCCGGATGAGTTCGATCACCATGCCGGCTGCCGGGCTGCCACGGGCGGTATCGAGCACATGTGTGGTCAGGCGTCCGGTGGGGATTGGTTGGGCGGACATCGGCGTCTCCTTGGTCACTTTGGTGCAGCGCGCCTTGAACGAGCTGCAGGATTGTTCAGATCGTTGCCGGTTTGTGGAGTCAGGCAGTTTCTATCAGATAAGCCGTATCATAGCTGACTTCTTCAAGATTGGTGCCGCCACCTTCGCGGTCCATGACCAGAAAATCACTTGGTTTGTCGACAGCAATCAGCGGGTGATGCCAGACATTGCGGGCGTATTGCACGCCGACATGACCGGGAACACGGAAAGCGCGTGGTTGACCGGGCCTGCCACCGGCATCAGGAGCAACCACTGCAATCCAGTCGCCTTGCGTGACCGGAAAGAACGCCTGACTGCCAAGCGGATGACGCTCCATCATGTCGACCGCGTAGGGAAACTCTCGCGGCTGGCCACGAAACAGCGAAAGAATGGTTTTCCCGCCCTCCGTGTGTGTATCCGCCATGGCAAGTCCATGAAAGCGTTCGGTGGTGCCGCCGTTGATCATTCGCAATTCTGCCGCCGCGGTATCCAGCACGTTGCCGAACGGCGCAAAAGCCTCAGCAGTCAGCGGCTCAAGTTGAAGCTTTTCCATCGGCTGCTCACGCTTCCGTCAAGATCGACGCAATGCGAAACCCGGCGATTTTTTCCACCTGGCCACAGGCGGTCGCGAATTCCGTTTCCGCATCGTTGTCGACGCGGGTCTCAAAGGCGGCGAGAATGCTGTCCTTGTCGTGCCCCTTGACCGCGATGATGAAGGGAAAACCGAAATCCCTCATGTAGCGCGTGTTGAGTTCCGTGAACCTGGCGTGTTCCTCCGCACTCAGCCGGTCAAGCCCGGCGCCTGCCTGCTCGGATTTGGATTCCTCGGTCAGCCCGCCGGCGATTGCCAGCTTGCCTGCGAGATCGGGGTGCGCGCAGAGCACGCCCATGCGCTCGTCATGACTGGCGGCATTGAACTCCGCACAAAGTGCTTCATGCACCGGGCCCGCCTGCAAAGGAGTGACAATACGACCATTGTCAAAAGCACGTTCAGCGATCCAGGGCGAATGCTCGAACACGCCCCCAAGAAGGCTGACAAAGTCATCACGGCTGCTCATGCCTTCTTCTCCGGATGATGACTGGCATGCCAATGATTGGCGATGTCGATGCGGCGGGTGACCCACGCCTTGTCGTGAGACCTGACGTAATCAAGGAACCTTGCAAGTGCTGCGGCGCGGCCGGGACGTCCGACCAGGCGGCAGTGCAGGCCGATCGACATCATCTTCGGACTGCCCGCAGCACCTTCCGCCATCAGGACGTCGAACGTATCCTTGAGATAGGTGAAGAACTGGTCGCCCGAGTTGAAACCCTGCGGCGTGGCAAACCGCATGTCGTTGGCGTCAAGTGTGTAGGGCACGATCAGATGCGGGCCTTTTGGCCCCTCGACCCAATAGGGCAGATCATCGGCGTAGGAATCAGCTGAATAGACGAAGCCCCCCTCCTCCATGACCAGCTGCAATGTATTAACCGAGGGCTTGCCCTGATAGATCCCGAGGGGACGCGAGCCGGTCACTTCGGTGTGGATCCGGACGCATTCGGCGATGTGGCGGCGTTCTTCTTCCTCTGAGAAATCCTTGTATTCGAGCCAGCGCAGTCCGTGGCTGGCGATCTCCCAGCCAGCTTCGTTCATGGCGGCGACAGCTTCCGGATTGCGCTGCATGGCGAGCGCCACACCATAGACGGTGACCGGCATGTTGCGCTCGGTGAACATCCGCCAGAGCCGCCAGAAGCCTGCGCGGGAGCCGTATTCGTAGAGCGATTCCATGTTGGTATTGCGCTGACCCGGCCAGGGCTGGGCGCCTACGATCTCTGAAAGCAGGCTCTCGGATGCCGGATCTCCATCAAGAATCGAGCTTTCGCCGCCCTCTTCGTAGTTGACGACGAACTGAACGGCGCAATGCGCACCTGTCGGCCATTTCGGGTCAGGCGGTGTCCGGCCATAGCCAATCAGGTCGCGGGGATAAGGTGTAGTGTTCATTGGTCAGCCCATCTCTCGGTTCAGCGAACGGTAGCAGCCCAGCACCAAATGTCGAGACCAGGACTTTGAAGAAAAGCCGCAAACTGTTGCGGCGATTTCAACAGGTTGAGGGCGCGCAGTACCCTAGTGATCAGCTTAAGCTTTAGCCGCCTTGGCTGCGTGGTTGGCAACAGAAAAACTCAAGGGCGTCTCCGGCCCCTCCTCACCGGTGATTTCGGCCACAAGACAGTCAGCCATGCGGTGGGCAATACCGAAGCTGATCTTGAAGCCTCCCGCCATCGCAAGAACACCGGACGCACCTGGGATGGGCCCCAGCATCGGATCACGGCCGACTGCGCGTGGGCGCACGCCGGCCCAACGACGGATGATCGGGGCATGCTTGATCATGGGGCAAAGCTTGCGGGCTCTTTCGACGATCTGATCCAGCCTGTCATCAGTCCCATGCGGGTCATCGAACTTGTTTTCGCTGGTTGAGCCGATGGCGACATGGCCGTTTTCGTGCGCGATCACATAGACGCCGTCATCATAGACAAGCGGCAAGCCTGGCGGGGCCTTTGCATCGAGAAGCGCCGCCTGGCCCTTCACGCCACCGCCCAGCGACGGCGCCTGCAGGCCCATGAGACGCGCGATCAGGGGAAACGCGTCTACTCCGTTGGCCAGCGCCATATGGCCAAAACCGATTGCAGATCCGTCCGAGAGCTTCGCCACCTTGTCGCCCGGGATTATGTCCACGACTGCTGTGCCCAGTCGCAGATCGATTTTCGGCATGACCGCAAGGCTCGACAAGAGTGCAACGAGCAGGCCTGGAGGCGACACGCGTGCCGACAGCGTCTCGTGAACAATGCCGTGTGGAGCGTGCAGGATATTCGGCCAGTCTCCCCTGTCCGCAGTATGGTTTACCTCGTAGCTGAAGCGCCCGCCCCAATTGGCCTTGGCATCCGAGATCCGCTCACTCGCCGTTGCCCGACCGCGTTCGGATGTCACCGGCAACAGCCGACCGACCCGGCGATAGGCGCAATACTCTCCCGTTTCCGATTCCAGCCGTGCGATCTCGTCTTCAAGATCGATCAGGGCGCGGAACTGGAAGTCTTTCTTTCCATTCCAGCGCTCGGGGCTGTGTGGCATGAGCGCGCCCAGAAACCCGCCGCTGGCACCATCGCCCGGGTTGCCGCGTTCGACCAGTGTGACCGACAGACCGGCACGCGCCGCTTTCACCGCGAGCCACAATCCTGCCACCCCGGCTCCAGCGATCAAAAGATCAGGCACAGCTTGACCGCTGCGCGGTGCACCTCTATCGGCAACAGCCATGATCGATCCCCCTGAACCAGATGACGACACTGCCCGTGAGCGCATAGCTCTGTCCTGGCATGAGGGCGATATGCCTTATTCGGAGGAATTTGGCGACTTCTATTATTCCAAGGCGGATGGCCGGGCTGAATGCCGGCACGTCTTTCTGGCCGGAAACGGCCTTCCCGATCGCTTTGCCGGCAGAGAGCAGTTCATCATAGCTGAGCTTGGATTTGGCACAGGGCTCAACTTCATTGAAACGTGGTCAGCCTGGGAAACAGATGCGCCGGAAGGTGCCCGGCTGGAGTACCACTCTTTCGAATTGCGACTGCTTGACCGCGATGACATCGAGCGCGCGCTTGCGGCGTGGCCGGATCTGGGCATCAAGGCTCAAGAGCTTGCGGCTCGATGGCCAGGCCATCCCGATGACGATGTTCGGATCGAGCTCGAGAGCCAGAACAGATTGATCTGCCTGCAGATCCATGCCGGGCTTGCGCTGGAGCAAATGACAGAAGCGAGGTTCTCCGCGGACGCCTGGTATCTTGACGGGTTCTCGCCGGCCCGCAATCCCGACATGTGGTCAGCCGAGTTGATGGGCGCTGTCGCCGACCGGACAAGCGAAGGCGGGACATTTGCCACCTACTCCGCAGCCGGCTGGGTGCGGCGGAACCTGCAGGCGGCGGGCTTCGCGGTGGAGAAGCGTCCGGGCCACACAGGCAAACGCGACATGAGCGTGGGCACTCTCGATCGCGCGCCACGCAGGCTGGTCGAAACTCAACCGTCAAACTGAGCGTTTGCCAACCTGTCAGATGCTCCTGGCGCCCAAGCGGAAACCATTTGCAACGTCCGGCTCAGCTGTCGGTGATTTTTGCAACGATGTCCGCAGGCAACCATTCACGGATCTTTGCTTCGAGTTTTTCAGGGCTGATCGGCTTGGAAAGGTAGTCGTCCATCCCCGCTTCCAGACAGCGTTCCTTGTCACCTGTCAACGCGTGGGCGGTAACCCCCACGATCGGCGTATGGCCAAGTCCGGGATCTTCAGCTTCCGCCTTGCGGATCGCCTGCGTCGCCTGATGCCCGTTCATGACGGGCATCGAAACATCCATCAGCACCAGCGCCGGGCGGTGGCTTTTCCATATGTCAAAGGCGCTGCCTCCATTGTCGACGATCTGGTAGTGCAATCCCAGCTCATCCAGAATTTGGGTAAAGACGATCTGATTGACTTCATTGTCCTCAGCGACAAGCAGTTCAAGGTGGGTGCCTTTAGATGGCTTTGAAGCGGCCCTTGACGCCTGGACCATCGGTTTCGAGGGTGCTGCAACCTTATGCGGAACGGTGCCTTGATCAGCCGAAGGGACTGGCAAGGCCACAGCTTCTGTTTTTCCCCCTGGCTTCGCCTGCGCGGCGACCTGCAAGACCCTTACAATTGTCTCAAGCAGCAGCGAGGAGCGAGCTGGTTTCATCAGTGTGGCCTGCACTGCGCTCTTGCGGAAGTCTGCATCCGTTGACTTGAGGTCCATCGAAGTCAGCATCACGATCGCCGGTTGGTCAGGACCAAACGCCTCCCGGATCGCGCGGGCAGTCATCACGCCGTCCATATCAGGCATGTGGTAGTCGAGAATGATCACATCGACAGGAACGCCATAGTTTTTCGCCGCAGCAAGCACGTCGAGGCCTTCACGGCCTGAAACCGCAGCGCAGGAATCGAAGCCCCAGGCGGTCAATTGTTCAATCAGGATGGAGCGGTTGACGGGATTGTCATCGATGGCGAGAACCCTGGCCCCGGTTACATCGATCGGTGCAATCCGGGCCGGCACGGCACTGGTGCGGTCCACTGGCATATTCAATTCGATCGTAAAAACAGACCCCTGTCCAGCCTCGCTGTCGGCGCGGATGCTGCCCTCCATCAGACTGACCAACCGCGAGGTAATCGCCAGTCCCAGCCCGGTGCCCTCGTGCCTGCGGGTGGACGAGTTATCGACCTGGGAGAATTTGTCGAACACCGCTTCCAGTTTGTCCGGTGGAATACCAATACCGGTGTCGTGCACCCGAACCGTCAGATCAAGGCTGTCTGCTGCGGTGACAGAACCGGTTACCTCGATCAGGACATGACCCGATTCGGTGAACTTGATGGCATTGCCGGCAAGGTTGGTGACAATCTGGCGGAAGCGCCCCATGTCTCCGATCACCCGCGTCGGCATTGCCGGGTCAACGCGGACAATCAGTTCGATGTCCTTTTCCGCGGCGCGGCTCGATATAAGGGATGCAACGTCCTCGACTGTCTCGGAAAAATCGAAGGACGCCTGATCAAGAACGAGCTGGCCTGCGTCAATCTTCGAGAAATCCAGAATGTCGTTGATAATGGTAAGCAGTGCATTACCTGACTTGACGATGACATCGGTGAACGTGCGCTGTCGTGTATCAAGCTCAGTCCGCGCCAGAAGCTCGGCCATGCCAAGAACGCCATTCATCGGCGTCCTTATTTCATGGCTCATATTTGCCAGGAATTCTGATTTCGCGCGATCGGCGGTTTCCGCCTTGACCAGCAGTTCCTGCAGCTCAGTTTCGCGGTGTTTTGCGTCGGTGACATCCGTATAGGTCATGATCATCGCGCCGTTATTGGTCGGCTTCGCGTCAATCCGAAGCCAGCGACCGGACGCAGTCTGTCGCTCGATCGTGTGAGCAATCAGCCTTTCATGGCAATCATTGACCTTCGCGCGAGTAACGGTGGCCGTTTCATCGCTTCCGTAATCTCCGCGGGCCTCGCAAAAATCAAGAAACTCATTGAGGTCTTTGCCCACCACCGCAATTTCCTGCGGGACCTCGAGCATCTCGAAGAATGCGTCATTGGCGAACTCGATCACCCTTCTGTTCGTCACCATCAGGCCCTGCGCCATGGCCCCGGCTGCTCCCCTGAGCAATTCGCTGGCCCGCTCAACTTCGGCTCTGGCAAGGTCCCGTTCCTGCTCGCGCTGTTTGAGTTCGGTGACATCGAAATACGATATCATCCTCTTGCCTTCCGACAGCGCCCGAACGGAGTAGATCATGGTCCGGCCATCGGCGCGGGAGAATTCACGGGGCTCAACAAAACCGCCGCGAATTTCCACCAGCCTGTCCTCAACGTACTTTTCGAAATCGGCTTCGGCGACCTGATAGATGCCGTTATGCCGATTGACGTCGATGAGCTTGCGGAAGGAGGCACCGATAAAATCGGTTTCCGGCGCTATTTTCCAGATCCGGAAGAACGCGCCGTTGATCAGTTCGATATTGGTATCACGGTCGACCACGACCATACCCAGGTGCATGGCCTCAATGACGCTTTCGAGGTCAGACTTGTGAAGCTCAGAGCGCCTTTTTGCGTCTTGGACTTCCCGCTCGCGACGCTTGATCTCACTGATGTCGATCGTCGTTCCCAGTAAGTAGCGTCGACCACCGGGGCCGGTGAAACCAATCTTGCGGTCATTCAGCCTGAGCGTTTCACCTTTTGCGCTGTCCAGCTCGATTTCGCCCTCTATCAAGCTGTGACCGTTCATCACTTCTGCGTCGGCCTTGCGCAGCACTCCGCCCTGCTCGCCGAATATCTGGAAATCATCCCGGCCAATCATGTCTTGTTTGGAAAGACCGGTCAGTTCGCCATGAGCCCGGTTGACGTAGATATAACGGTAGTCCTCATCCTTGACGAAGCTCGAGATGGGCATTTCGTCGAGGATTGCGCGGAACAACTGGTTTTCCGCAGCCTTGGTCTCAAGCGCAGTCTCGCGTTCCTTGAGCTCGGTGACATCGATCCTCAGACCCAGAGTGTAGCCATCTTTAAGGGCGCGGTTGATGAGCCGGATCCAGCGACCATTCTTGAGACGCTCGACAGTGGCTTTGCCATAGTCACGATGGATCGAAATACGATGTTCGATCCAGGCCTTGCGAGCTTCGGGGTCCTCTTCCGCGCTGAAGCTGCAACTGACTTCCAGAACAGCACGGACGGATTGGCCGACCTGCATCGCGTAGTCGGGAGCGGTAAGGGAATCCATCTCAGGATTGACATAAATGAGAACATCGTTCGGATCGTAGAGCACGATACCGACGTCCATGCAGTCAAAGATCTCGTTGAAGCGGTCCAGAAGAGATTTGTCGGCTGAATTGTCGCGTTCATCGGCCTGGTGCCGGTCTTGAAGCCGGACGGCGTCCACTTTATCCGCAGATTGATCCCGCTGAGCATCCGCGTCGACAACCGGCGTTTCATGAGCCGATTTTTTCGCATCCAGCGCATGGTCAGATGCGGGAACGCCTTTCGGCGTGTTTACAGGTGCTGCAACTGACTGATCCCGGTTTGTATGCCCGGTTTCGAACCTCACGCCCGCGATCGGCTCGAAATGACCGATGATGAAGGTCTTGCCGGAATCCTGGCGCTCCCGATGGATGCGGATCCGGTAGCGGCCACCCTTGAGTGGATGAGCGAACAAGGCCACCTGATCCTTGCCGAAAACAAGGCTGCGGCGCTCTTTCTCATCACGATCATTCTGCTCGACAGATTCAAAATGCTGATGGCTTTGCTGGCCGATCAGGGAAGCCGGCGAGCAATCCCACAATTCTGCATAGGCCGAATTGACGGCAAGATAGCGCAGTTCAGAATCCTTGACGAACGCCGGATTAGGGTCGCTCGACACCTGCGCACAGGCATTTGCAAGCGAATCTTCGCTATTGTTGTTGTCAACTTCATCCACCCGGCAGTCCCCATCGATGCAAGCATTCGCCTGATTCTGCATTTACCAAGTTGCACACTGGCCTTGAATAAAGCGTTAACCATCAATTACGGAGTAGCCCCCCCGGCTTTCGCGAAACTGTATCTCGCTTTCAGGTTGCGTGAAGGAGCCCAGTAAATATGCATCTCAGACCGTCTTGCCGGATTGCCCAGTCCGGCATAGCGTCGTGGCTTGAGGCGCCTTTGGCCAATTGCTTGCGGCCAGGCGAGGCAATTTACTGGAACCAGACAGGGCGCACCCAAATGAGCAAGATCGAGGACATCGTTGCCACTGCAATAGAGAATACGGCAGGTGCTCCGGAAAGGCGCAGGCGTGCTGGCGGCGGACGTGGTGGAGACCGCGGCAAAGGCAGGAAAGGTCCTGCCACTCTTCGCTACCGTTCCATCCTCAACACCCAGGATCCGTCGCTCATTCTGTCAGAAGAAGGGCTGGAGGCCATCCATGAAGCCTCACTGACTGTGCTTGAGCAGATCGGGATGGATTTCATGCTCAAGGAAGCGCGTGACCGTCTTGAAGCTGCTGGCGCTCATGTTGTCGCCGGAACAGAGCGGGTACGGCTGGATCGCGACTTTATCATGGATCTGGTTGCCAAGGCGCCGGGGCCATTCACGCTGCATGCCCGCAATCCGGAGCGCAATATTGAAATCGGCGGGCAAAACATCGCTTTTGCCCAGGTCGCCTCCGCACCTTATTGCTCGGACCGCGACAATGGCCGGAGAACAGGAACCCAGGAAGACTTCCGCAATCTGATCAAGCTGGCTCAATCCTACGACATCATCCACATGACCGGCGGCTACCCTGTAGAACCGACCGATATCCATGCCTCGATTCGCCATCTGGATTGCCTGTCTGATCTGGTCAAACTGACAGACAAGCCGTTCCATGCCTATTCCCTGGGCAGGGAGCGCAATCTTGATGCACTCGAGATCGTGCGCATCGGCCGAGGCGTTACCGCTGAGCAGCTCGAAGCCGAGCCGTCCCTGTTCACGATCATCAATGCATCTTCTCCGCTTCGATACGACGCTCCGATGTTGCAGGGCATCATCGAGATGTCGGCGCGCAATCAGGTGGTGGTGATCACGCCGTTCACGCTGGCCGGCGCGATGGCTCCGGTTACCATAGCCGGCGCACTGGTGCAGCAGAATGCAGAGGCGCTTGCAGGCATCGCCTTTACGCAGCTCGTCCGGCCCGGCGCGCCGGTGGTCTATGGCGGGTTCACCTCCAATGTAGACATGAAATCTGGCGCGCCAGCCTTCGGAACACCCGAATACATGAAAGCAGTGATGGCCGGCGGGCAACTGGCCCGGCGGTACGGGGTGCCCTACCGCACATCCAACACCTGCGCGGCCAATACGCTCGACGCCCAATCAGCCTATGAATCGATGATGTCGCTTTGGGGCGTAGTTCAGGGCGGCGGAAACTTCATCATGCATGCGGCTGGCTGGATGGAAGGTGGACTGACTGCATCGTTCGAGAAATTCGTGATGGATGTCGACATGCTGCAAATGGTCGCCGAGTTTCTGGCACCGCTCGACACCAGCCCGGATGCACTTGCCATGGATGCAATTTCGGAAGTCGGCCCTGGCGGGCACTACTTCGGCACGGCACATACGCTGTCGCGCTACGAGAGCGCGTTTTATTCACCCATCCTTTCGGACTGGCGCAATTTCGAAAGCTGGAGCCTTGCGGGTCAACCGACGACCTACGACCACGCCAACCGGGTCTGGAAGGAAACACTGGCGAATTATGAGGCACCACCGCTGGATGAGGCAATCTCAGACGAACTCGACGCCTTTGTCGCAAAGCGCAAAGAAGAAGGCGGCGTGCCGACGGACTTCTGATCAGGCGATCACGCGTGTTTTCCGATTGGTCAGCCAGACCCCAATCACGACAATCAGGGTGCCGATGATCATCGGCACCGTCAGCGCCTCGCCAAAGAGAAACCAGCTTTCAATGGCAACTGCGGGCGGCACCAGATAGGTCAGCGACGCGGCGCGCGACACCTGACCGCGGCGGATAAGATACAACAGGAGCATGATCGAGACGAGAGATAAGCCAAGCACAGACCATGCCATGGCCAGCACAAACTCCATGGTCCAGTCTATCCGCAGCGGCTCGATCAACAGCGCCAGCGGCATGACCACCAGGAACCCTCCGACATACTGGAGCGCGGCGATGGCGCGCAGGTCGCCTTCCTGGAGATAGCGTTTCTGATAGATGGTTCCTGCCGTGACCGAGGCCATGGCGAACACATTGACCAGCAACGGCACAAGCGCAATTTGCAACATCGAGGAATCGAGCGCCAAGAGTCTCGGCAGGATCGCAACGCTCAGACCTGCAAAACCAAGGATGACGCCGAATTGTTGAGGCCGCGTCAGACGCTCTCCCACGATGAGCGGTGCGGCAAGCGCGGTCAGAAGAGGCTGCAGGGCGGCGATAAGACCCGAAACCGACGACGGTACCCCTTGCGAGATCGCCCACCAGACGCCGCCAAGATAGATGCCATGCAGGAAAACGCCGGAAACGATTCCATGCAGCCAGCCGGAACGGGTCGAAGGCCAGGCTGCACGGCTTGCAAAGGTGATCAAGCCAAACAGAAGTGCAGCAAGCGTGAAACGCATACTCAGGAACGTGAGAGGATCTGCGTGCGGGCTCGCATATTTGGCTACAATCCATCCGGTGGACCAGAGCAAAACGAAAAGAGCCGGCGCAATACGGTCGAGAGTCATGAGAGGTTCAGCCTCTTTGCAAGCGACGCCATCCGCTGAGGAAAGCACGTTGCGGAGCGATAAACCCGGCCCAGCAGAGAAGCAAGCCAACAGTCCGGTAATGTGTACGACTGAAGCTCAATTGCAACATCGCCCGAAAAAATGCATCCACACCCGGAACAAAGAGAAATCCTGCATCGTTCTTGCTTTCTGTCCAATGATGCGATCTTATGATCTCAAAAAGGGGAGCACCAAACACGTGCCTTTCGATGAAATGCTGAATGCGGAGAGCCTTCCGAGAGCACCCTACAATGGGTACTTCAACTGGCATTCGGAACAGAAGACGTCGGAGCTGATCAAGAAGTCCCGCGACGCGGAAAACATCTTTCGGAAGACCGGCATCACCTTTGCGGTCTATGGAAAGAACGATTCGTCGGAACGGCTCATTCCATTCGACATTGTGCCTCGCATCATCTCCGGCTCCGAATGGCGCAAGCTGGCGCAAGGCATTGAACAGCGCGTTATGGCGCTGAACTCGTTTCTTGATGACATCTATCACAAGCAGGAGATCATTAAGGCGGGCCGCGTGCCACGCGCATTGATCGAGCAGAATGATGCATTCCTGCCCGAAATGATCGGGATGCGTCCTCCCGGAGGCGTTTACACGCACATCATCGGCACGGACATCGTCCGCACTGGCGAAGGCCAGTTCTATGTTCTGGAAGACAATGCACGGACACCATCGGGCGTATCCTACATGCTCGAAAACCGTGAAACGATGATGCAGATGTTTCCCGAACTGTTTCATCTCAACAGGGTCCGGCCGGTCGAGAACTACCCGAAACTCCTGCGCCAGAGTCTTGCTGCAGTGGCGCCGCCCGGCTGCGCTGGCAAGCCGCGGATCGCGGTATTGACCCCAGGCATCTTCAATTCCGCTTACTATGAGCACGCCTACCTCGCCGACCAGATGGGCGCCGAACTGGTTGAAGGCTCGGACCTGCGCGTGGTCAACGGCAAGGTCGCGATGCGAACCGTTCAGGGCTATGAGGCAATTGACGTCCTCTACCGTCGGGTCGATGATGATTATCTGGACCCGCTGACGTTCCGCCCGGATTCGACGCTTGGCGTGCCCGGCATCATGGATGTCTATCGTGCTGGCAACATCACAATCGCAAATGCGCCAGGCACGGGGATCGCGGACGACAAGGCGATCTATTCCTACATGCCGGAAATTGTAGAGTTCTACACCGGCCGCAAACCGATGTTGGAGAATGTGCCAACATACCGCTGTTCCGAACCTGATACACTGAAATATGTGCTGGAAAATCTGGCTGAACTTGTGGTCAAGGAAGTCCATGGATCAGGCGGCTACGGCATGCTGGTGGGACCGGCTGCGAGCAAGCGCGAACTGAGCGAATTCGCAGCCAAACTCAAAACAAGGCCAAGCAATTACATCGCCCAGCCGACGCTGTCGCTGTCAACGGTGCCGATCCTCACCAAGAAAGGCCTCGCACCACGACATGTCGATTTGCGGCCCTATGTTCTGGTTTCCAATAAAGTTCAGATCATTCCAGGCGGGTTGACCCGGGTGGCTTTGAAAGAAGGATCTCTTGTGGTCAATTCCAGCCAGGGAGGCGGCACCAAGGATACATGGGTGCTGGAGGATTGAACATGCTGGGAAGAACTGCAAACGGCCTGTTCTGGATGTTTCGCTATATCGAGCGCGCGGAAAATACCGCACGCCTGATTGATGCCGGCCTGAGAATGTCCCTCACCCGTATGGACGGCCAGGAAGAAGACTGGGAATCTGTGCTGCGGAGCTCGGGCGTGTACAGCGCCTATTGTGCTTCAAATTCCGAAGTCACCAGTGCGGATGCGGTCAATTACCTGCTGCGCGACAAGTCCAATCCATCGAGCATTCTGTCGGCGATCGAAGCTGCCCGAAACAACGGCCGCATGGTGCGAACGGCGCTGACACGGGAGGCATGGGAAGCGACCAACGAATGTTATCTCGACATCAAGGCGCAGCTTGCCCGGAAGGTCTCGAGTGCAGACATGCCGGCGGTTATCGATAACATCAAGCAGCGAACGGGCCTTATCCGTGGTGCGTTTCACGGCACCATGCTGCGAACCGAACGATACAATTTTTCACGCATCGGAACCTTCATTGAGCGCGCTGACAACACCTCGCGTATTCTTGATGTGAAATATTATGTCTTGCTGCCTGCGAGTTCATATGTCGGCTCGTCGCTGGACAATGTGCAGTGGGAATCGATCCTGAGATCCGTTTCAGCACACAGGTCCTACGGTTGGGTCTATGATGACGATTACAAGCCTTCAAATATCGCAGACTTTCTGATCCTGAACGGCCGCATGCCGCGATCGCTGGCTTACTGCTACGACAAGATCAATGCCAACCTGTCTTACCTCGAAAGGCAATACGGCACGCGGCCATCCTGCCACGATACTGCGGCTGCGACGCAAGGGATGCTGCGGGAGCGGGAAATCAAGGAAATTATGGATACAGGCCTGCACGAATTTCTCCAGGATTTCATCAGCCAGAACAGCCGGGTTGCTGCCGAAATCGCCGAAGACTACCGGTTCTATCAGGACTGATTTCATGCAGCTCAAAATTTCCCACGTGACCGAATATGCCTATGCACAGCCTGTGCGATATGCACTGCAACGCCTGAGGTTAACGCCGCAGAACAGCCCGCTGCAAACAGTCAATTCATGGGCCATGGAAGTCGAGGGCGGAACAGTCGAGGCTCAATATACCGATCATTTCGGCAATGTGGTTGAATTGGTCAAGGCCAGCCGTGACACCAAGGCTATCAGGGTTGTCGCATCCGGCGTTGTGGAAACCTTTGACAAGATCGGCGTTTCCGGCCCGCATAAGAGCTACATGCCGTTGTGGCTGTATCAGAGGGAATCGGCGCTCACCAAACCGGGCAAGATGATCCGCGAACTCGCCCGTGGCATCGGAAAGGGTGAACCGCTTGACCAGCTTCACAGCCTGAAAACCGCTTTGCATAAAGCCATGGCCTATGTTCCAGGTGCAACACAGACACAGACTGTAGCAGAGGATGCGCTGGCCTCCGGAAAAGGTGTTTGCCAGGATCACGCCCAGACATTTGCAGCAGCAGCTCGCGTAATGGGATTTCCAGCGCGGTACGTCTCGGGCTACCTGATGATGGAAGAGACGCCCGATCAGGCGGCGAGCCACGCATGGGCTGAAGCCCATGTCGACGGGCTGGGCTGGGTAGGGTTTGATCCCGCCAACGACATCTCGCCTGATGAGCGCTATGTCCACATCGCCTACGGCCTTGACTACAAGGACGCCGCGCCGATTTCCGGAATCCGCACCGGAACCGGTGAAGAACTGCTTGCAGTTCGCATAACAGTAGAGCAATAAGAATCGATCAGCATCTTTCAGAGGTCGATTCGCGAATCATGACTTATTGTGTCGGGCTTCGCCTGAACAAAGGCCTCATCTTTATGTCCGACACCCGGACAAACGCTGGCGTCGACAACATTTCAACCTTCCGCAAGATGTACACCTGGTGCAAACCCGGTAACCGCTTGATTACGCTCATGTCTGCCGGAAATTTGGCGACCACGCAGACAGTGGTCAGCATGCTTGAAGAGCACAGCAAGGCCGCCGAAGACCGGCATCCGGACATCATGGAAGCGCCATCGATGTTTGAAGTGGCGCGTCTGGTCGGCGAGACTGTGCGCGATGTGATCAAGACCGCATCGGATGGCGGACACCAGAGCGAGTCCACTTTCAGCGCCACGTTCATTCTTGGAGGTCAGGTCGCGGGCGGCGCCATGCGGATGTTCCTGGTCTATCCGGAAGGCAATTTCATCGAAGCCACCGATGACAATCCGTTCTTCCAGATCGGCGAGCACAAATACGGCAAGCCAATTCTGGTGCGCGCTTACGATCCAGACATGAGCTTCGAGATGGCGACAAAGCTGCTCTACGTCTCGTTCGATTCGACATTGAAATCGAACCTTTCGGTGGGTCTGCCGCTCGATCTGCAATTTTACGATCGCGACAGCCTGACCAAAGGCTACGAGAAACGCATCCAGGCCAGCGACCCCTATTACCGCAAGATATCGGACGGTTGGTCGGACGCATTGCGCTCGGCGTTCAACAGTCTGCCGGATTTCGCCCGCGACTAAGTTGCGGCTGGATCGACCCGGGTTATTGCGCCGCCGTGGCTGCTCGAAGTCCGCCGGTTTCCTCGATGAATGCCACCACATCCTCGATACCGGCACCACGCCGCATGTCGGTAAACAGGTGTGGTCGGCCTTTCCGGCCAGCGGACGCATCGCGTTCCATGACTGCAAGATCCGCGCCGACATGGGGTGCGAGATCCATCTTGTTGATCAGCAGAAGATCCGACCGGGTGATCGCCGGCCCGCCCTTGCGCGGGATCTCCTCGCCCTGACAGACCGAAATCACATAGATCGTCAGATCGGCGAGATCAGGCGAAAACGTTGCGGCAAGATTGTCCCCGCCGGATTCGATGAAGATGATGTCCAGATCAGGATGACGCTCGTTGAGCGCATCGATGGCGCGCAGATTGAGCGACGCGTCCTCGCGGATTGCCGTATGCGGACATCCGCCGGTCTCGACACCGATCACCCGGTCGGACGGCAACGCCTGCATGCGGACCAGCGCCTCGGCGTCCTCCCGGGTGTAGATGTCATTGGTGATCACGCCGATGGAATAGGTGTCGCGCATCGCCTTGCACAGCTTGTCGGTCAGCGCGGTCTTGCCGGAGCCAACCGGACCGCCGATGCCGATGCGGAGAGGGCCATTCGATGAAGTCATGACAGAAACAACCGTGGCTGGAGGATCTCGTGGTTCATGGAGGCAATATCGGCGATAAAGGCCGCGCCGCCAAGATCTTCCAGTGTCGAGCGGGCGGCGCGCTCAGCGGTCTGCTCGACACTGATCTCAAGGCCGGCAAGGGCTTTTGCAGCGCCATCCTGACCGACCACTGACAGCCTTATGGCACATTGCAGCTGATTGGATACAAAGGCGTGCAGATAGGCGCCGACAGTCAGGCGCGGGGCGATCCCGTCAATTCCGGCAGCAACGCCAACGGCCACCGGCAGCGGCGTTGCCCTGCCCGGAAAGTGACCGGGTTCGACCCAATGCGAAACGGCCTGAACAAACGAAGTCCCCTGCCCCACCGTTTCGTTAAGCCGTTCCTGGCCAACACACAGAGCCTTGCAGAGCGAGGACAGCTCGGCGAGTTGCCCCCTGTCGTCCTTGCAGCGGTGCGCCTCCACCAAAATGACAGCGTCGTTCCACTGTGCCCCTTGGGTCAGCTGCACGTTGATCCAGTCCGAAAGCGAGGTGCTTTCAATGACGTGGCCGGCGTGGACCGCTTGTTCCAGGCCTGCGGAATAGGCAAATCCGCCAATCGGGAAAACCGGAGACAGCCAACTCATGAGCCGCAGAAGTGCTGTTGCATCGCTCATTTCGCAGCCTCGCGGCGCAGCCACTCCGCCACAGCGTCCGCCATGGTTGAACCCGCATGGGCTTTCATCCACGCCATGAAGGAGCGGTTGAACTTGAAGCGTTCGCCAATGGCCGCATTAAAAAAGCGGCGCACATTCTGGGTGTTGCGATAGTCGGCGTCGATCACGGTATCACCCGTGATCGGATCGCTGTGCCAGTCGCGTCTTTCAGTCATGACTATGACCATGATCGTGGTCGTCATGGTGGTGGCTGGCATGCACACCGCCGTAGGCACCGCCTTCAGGCACAAACGGCGCCTCTATGTCTTGGACCGTTGCACCCAGGCCAATGAGCATGTCGCGGATCACATGATCACGCCTCAGCCGGATCATCGTTTCGGTGATTTCCGCCGCAAGATGGCGGTTGCCGATCTGCCAGGCGAGCGACAGCAGATGCCGGGCGTCACTGCCCCGCACCTCCATCAATGGCTCAGGTTCAGCGCGGACCTCGATGATACGGCCATCATCAAGCACCAATCCGTCACCATGGCACAACAGCCGCGCCTGCGGCAGATCGAGCAGGAAGGTGATCGTTGACCCATTCTCCAGCCGGTCTGAAACCATGCGCATGCGCCGGCGATGGCGCGCAGTCTCATCCAGCGTGATGGTGGCGGCGGGCGTATCAAAACCCCTTCTGACCGAATTGGCTGAAGGAAGCGTCATGCAGTTCCCCCCAGCTCGATCAAAACAGGAAATACCGTTGCGCCATCGGCAACACGGTTGCCGGTTCACAGGTCAGCAGTTCACCATCGGCCCGAACTTCATAGGTTTCCGGATCAACTTCGATATGGGGCAGCGCGCTGTTGAGCAGCATCGAGGATTTGGAGATGCCGCCGCGGGTGTTTTCGACGGCGCACATCTGCTTGGCCGTGCCCAGCTTGTGGGACAGTCCGTCCTCGATTGCCGCCTGGCTGACGAAGGTGACGGACGATTCGGTCCGCGCCCTGCCGTAAGCACCGAACATGTTGCGATAGTGCACCGGCTGCGGCGTTGGAATCGAGGCGTTCGGGTCGCCCATGGGTGCAGCCGCGATCATGCCGCCCAGCAACACCATGTCAGGTTTGACGCCGAAGAAGGCCGGGTTCCACATCACCAGATCGGCGCGCTTGCCGACTTCGATAGAGCCGATGTGCTTGGAAACGCCCTGCGCAATGGCCGGGTTGATAGTGTATTTGGCGATGTAACGGCGGACGCGGAAATTGTCGTTGTCGCCATTCTCTTCCGGCAAGGGCCCACGCTGGCGCTTCATCTTGTCGGCGGTCTGCCATGTGCGGATGATGACCTCGCCGACGCGGCCCATGGCCTGACTGTCCGACGCGATGATCGAGAACGCGCCGATATCGTGCAGAATGTCTTCGGCCGCGATCGTTTCCTTGCGGATGCGGCTTTCGGCGAAAGCAATGTCCTCGGGGATCGAGCTGTCGAGATGATGGCAGACCATCAGCATGTCGAGATGCTCGGCGATGGTGTTGACCGTGTAGGGCCGGGTCGGGTTGGTCGAGGACGGGATGACGTTCTTGAGCCCGCAGACCTTGATGATGTCGGGTGCATGGCCGCCACCGGCGCCTTCTGTGTGGAAGGCGTGAATGGTACGGCCCTTGATGGCATCGACCGTGCTTTCTACAAAGCCGCTCTCGTTGAGCGTGTCGGTGTGGATCATCACCTGGACGTCGTACTGATCGGCAACTGAAAGACAATTGTCGATGGCCGCCGGCGTGGTGCCCCAGTCCTCATGCAGTTTGAGCGCACAAGCGCCGCCAAGGATCATTTCCTCAAGGGCTGCAGGCTTCGAGGCATTGCCCTTGCCCGACAACCCGATGTTCATCGGAAACGCATCCATGGCCTGGATCATGCGACCAATGTGCCAAGGACCCGGGGTGCAGGTGGTGGCCAGCGTGCCGTGCGCCGGGCCTGTGCCGCCGCCAAGCATGGTGGTCAACCCGCTCATCAGCGCTTCCTCGATCTGCTGCGGGCAGATGAAATGAATATGGCTGTCAAAACCGCCGGCGGTGAGGATCTTGCCCTCTCCGGCGATAACTTCGGTTCCTGGTCCGACGATGATGTCGACGCCTGGCTGGGTGTCGGGATTGCCAGCCTTGCCGATGGCTGCAATGCGGCCGTCGCGCAGGCCAATGTCAGCCTTGAAGATGCCGGTATGATCCACCACCAGCGCATTGGTGATCACCGTATCGACTGCACCGTCAGCGCGGGTCACCTGGCTTTGACCCATGCCGTCGCGGATCACCTTGCCACCGCCAAACTTGACCTCTTCACCGTAGGTGGTGAAATCCTTCTCGACCTCGATGAAAAGTTCAGTGTCGGCAAGCCTAACCTTGTCGCCAACGGTCGGGCCATACATGGCGGCATAGGAGGCGCGGGTGATCTTGGCGGGCATAGGCGATCCTCGTTTCGTTTAACAGGCACTCGTCTGAACAAGCAAAAGACGGGCCATCAGCGCGTGACAAGCGCCTGCTTGAGCACTTCGATGCGTTCGCGGGTCAGTCGGGCAAGGCAGAGGCTGCCGACCATTGGCTGGGCGGTTCCACCGAAAACTTCGTAGGCCTCGTATTCGCATTGCGCATCACGGAACGTGATCCAGGCACGCTGGGCCGTGCGAAGCGCTTCGAGCGTCGTTGGGACGCCGCGCTCACGCGCCATTTCGGCAACGTATTCGTCATTCTCTTTTGCTTCAGCCACGATCTTTGGCCAGATCTCATTGAGGTCCGCATCCGCCTGCTCATAGTCAACGCCGGCGCAGTAGGTCATTTCCATCTGCGTCTGCGGATCGATGCAGTCCGGCTTGTCATCGGCGAGCGCAGAACCACCCCAAAGCGTGCAGACAAGCACCAACGGCAACAATCGCGCCCGGCGCGGTGTGGTACCATTCATGGTGCGATCCTTTTTGCCAGCCGCTTGCGGTTGGACCGCGCCTTGGTGGTGAGAGATTTGGTGGCAGCAGAGACAATCTGGTCTGCACGCCCGCCCGTCAATGCAGCACTCGTGGCTGCGCTAGCCGCTTTGGCAAAGGCCGGAAGCTTTTCCGAAAGCATGCGTTTGTTTTCCGATTTTGTCACCGGCCAGAGACCGGCTATTCCCATCATGCGCATGGTGACAACGGCCTGCGTCTCAAGCGCCAGAGAGCCCATTTCCATACTGGTTTTCCAGATATCGAACGGATTTGACTTGTGCTTTGCCATCAGAGTTTGCCCATGATCTCCTGGCGAAAGCCATAAACCTCGCGACCGCCCGAGAGCGGCACCAGCGTGACATCGCGTTCCTGGCCGGGCTCAAACCGCACGGCGGTACCGGCAGCGATATCAAGTCTTTGACCGCGCGCCTTGGCGCGGTCAAAGCTCAGGGACGGATTGGCTTCGAAGAAATGGTAATGGCTGCCGACCTGAACCGGGCGGTCGCCAGTGTTGGCGACCTTCAGCGTTAACGTTGCAGCACCCGTGTTGAGTTCAATGTCGCCTTCCGGCGTCAAAATTTCACCTGGGATCATCTGCGTTTTCTCCGTATCCGATTGCAATCAGCCAGCAAAAGCCAGCGCCAAACCTGCGACGGCGGTTGCGACACCTGCCGAGCGGGTCAAAAGTGATTTTCCATGTCCCGCCTGAAGACGAGCGAAGCCAACGCCAAGCGCAATGCCGGTGGCGTGCAGAACCGCGGTTGCAAGCATGAAGCCGACGGCAAAGCTCATAGCCCCTGCCTGCCCCAATTCGCCGCCGTGGGCATGACCATGAAAGAATGCAAAGAAAGCCACGCTGGCTGCCATGCCGGCAACGGAAAACGGCAGCGCCATAGCCACCATCAGACCGATGAAGATGATCGAGGCCAGGATCACCGGCTCGACGAAGGGAAGCGGCATGCCAGCGATGGCTGCGGCAAATCCAAGGCCCATCGCGCCGACGAAGGCTGCAGGGACAATCAGCATCTTGCGTCCACCAAGCGATGCCGCCCAGAGGCCAACCGCCACCATCACCAGAACATGGTCGAGGCCAAACAGGGGATGCGAGAACCCGGCAGCAAGCGAGCCATGTTCGGCAGGATTGAGGTGGGCGAAAGCTGGTGCCGTAACGGCGGCAATTGCTGCTATGGCAATGAATATGCGTTTGATCATCTTGAAAGTCCTTCTTTAGTCAACACGGCGCCCTCGATTGGTCACGCCGACAGGATGAATGCACGAAGCGTGCGGACTGATATTTCCCATTCGCGATGCGCGATGTCGAGGGGGCAAATTCTGCTCACTGCAAACTCCCCTCACCTTATCGGTTCGTGTACGGTCACCAGTTTGGTGCCGTCGGGGAACGTGGCCTCGACCTGGATGTCATGGATCATTTCGGCGATACCCTCCATCACCTGGTCGCGGGTGATCACATGAGCGCCGGCTTCCATGAGATCGGACACCGCGCGACCATCACGTGCCCCTTCGACAACGAAATCGGTGATCAGCGCGATGGCTTCGGGATGGTTGAGCTTGACGCCCCGCTCCAGCCTCTTGCGCGCCACGATGGCGGCCATCGCGATGAGCAGTTTGTCTTTTTCCCTTGGTGTCAGGTTCATGGCGTCTCTTTCATATCGACCAGACTTTCGGCATGCCGCCCAGCGGATTAAGCAGGCGAATTAATGGTACAAGGACTTTGCGCAATTCATAGCTGTCTCTGGCTACAATCCGAGCAAGAAGCTTGCCAGTTTCAGGCTTTTTGCCGTCAGGACTGCTGGACAGCAGAAAGCTCGCACCGCCAAGATCGCCGATCAGCTTGCGGGCATCCGCCAGCCTGCCTTCGGCTTCCGGCGCGATCATAAGCACCGTCGCCATAGCCAACCCGCCTCCGGCCACAGCCATGCGCGCCAGGGTACCGGCGATATCGGGACCGAGGCGCATATCCTCGGCATGAAGCAAATGCCCTTCCTTCACGATACGCCAGCGATCACGGAAATGCCCCTCGGTAACGGATTCCTTCATGGCAAGGCGGCCAAAGACCACCGGCTCGACCATCAGGAGCCGCGATCCCTCAGCCATATCCACGTCTATGGACCGCGTGAGCCGTGCGCGATCAAACAGGATGGTTTCCTGCGGCAGCCAGGCCAGGGAACTTTCGGGGTTGAGTTTCAGCTTGACCATAACCTGCGCTTCGCTGGTACCGTGCGCCTTGTAGGTCTTTTCGCAGGCCTGGGTGGCGAGCGTCATCGCGGCCCCCTCGCCCGCCTCGAAGGTCCAGTCCATGCGGTCGCCGCCAGTCAACCCACCTGCGGTGTTGATCAGCACGGCCTCAAGCGGAGATCCGGGCGGAACACGCGGGATACGAATACGAGCCGAGCCTTCCTGAAACAGACGATCAATGCGGCTTTCACCGGCCGACCGCTTGACCGAAAGACGGCCAGCTCCGCGCGTCCGCTGCATGGCAACACTGTCTTGCGGTGTCGGAAGCGGAAACAAGGAGGTCATGGGCGTCCTTTAAACTGCGGGACCCGATCATCGGAAAAGCCATGCCCGGGCGCAAGTGCTTTCATCGACCATGCATCGGAAACCCACGCCGCCCCCTTTAGATGATCAAAAGGCAGGCACACCGGTTAAAATTTACGCATCCAACGCAGCAAGCCGCATGGGCTGTTCCAAGCCGGCGATTCGGCATTTGCAGCGGTCGCTGCAGCTCTGCGCATTCGGGAATTGGCAGCCCGGCATCCAAGAAAGCGCGGATGGCAAAACGATTGTGCAAAAAAATTTCAGGGCAGACGCAACCAAAACCGGACTTGCGGCGTTGATGAGGCGAAACAGACAAAGAATGATACGAAAGGACTGACCATGTTGATATCGACCCTTGCACTTGCAATGAGCATCTCCATGATGGTGTCCGCCATCGTTATCCTCTACAATGAAACTGTGGCCCGGAAGCAGACTTCACCATTCGAGTGAATTTGCCTCCAAGTAAAAAATAGCACCCCATGATGGAGCCTTTGATGACCAGACTCGTTCTTTCCACCCTCGCAGCAATATCCCTTCTGGCAGCAGCCGGTTGCACGACAACCGAGCAGCGGGCAGCAGGCGGCGCAGCTGTCGGCGCAGGAGGCGGCGCACTTATCGCTGCAGCAACCGGCAACAATGTTGCAGGTGGTGCCCTGATCGGCGCAGCTGCTGGCGGTCTTCTCGGTGCGGCTACCACTCCCGGCATGTGCCGTTACTCCGACGGCCGCGGCGGCAGCTACGAAGCCCGCTGCTAATACCGGTTATGATTTGAAGTTAGATGCAGTCCCTGACCATAGTCGGGGGCTGCATTTTTCGTTGACGACCAGAGATGGTGCCAAACGTAGCTGGCGTGCTATCCAGCCAGAAAATCCGGATCATAGCCGAGGCTGCGACTGCCACCATCCTTGAATAACAGCATCAAAGCACTTTCTTCGGCCCTCACATCGCCCACGCAGCTCTCGTCAGACCCGGATGCGCAGGCGCCTATCACCTGGCGAACGGTTATTGTCTGACCGGTTGAGAGCGCAAAGGCAGTCGGAATGCCTCGGCGGCTCAAATCGTTTTCCCTGCAAGAGTCTGCATGTCCGAGCGGGGACGCGCGTGCGTCCTCAATCCCCAGAACACCAGTGTGGCGGCCGGACCAGGGCGCATAGTCGCGCCCGCCATTGCTCATCCACAGCATCGTGACAGGAAGACTATCGGGGCGCTTGAGCACAATGATCCTGTCCTGTTCAGCCTTGCGGCTGGCAACAGTCCAGCCCAGCGCACGTCCCGGCGCCTCTATAAGTGTCAGGAAATCCTCGTGCCCCTCAGCTAGCGGATAGACGGTGAGATCTGCGGTTCCGCCGTCTGCCAGCGGAAAGGCCTGCAAGTCTTCAGTCTCGGCGGGGTAGGCAAGAATGGAACGGCCACGTTCCGGATCGGTTTCCAGCGCTTCGGGCGGTGTCTGAGCGCCCTGCTTGGGAGAGAAAGCGATCTCGCCGCCATCGGCCATATGCACCATGACATGGTGAGCAGCAGAGACCCCGCCCGCGCCTCCTGTGAACCGGTGCTCCTGGTAGACAAAGGGGTGACCGGTGACCAAGGTGATCCGCTTTTCGACGGAGGCTCCCATGACATGCCTTTGGAGCCGGAAAATGACCGTGATACGATCATCTTGCCTGATGGTTTCGATGTGGTCCCAGGCACTGTTGGCTGGCCAACCGTGCGATGGCCCCTCCTCCGCGTCGTTCCGGCCAAACGGCGCACAGAAGAAATCTCCCGAAAGACGCTTCACGTTCGGTGCGGTCCCATCGGGGAACTCGGCCGCCGGCTCATCAACCCAAGGCGCGCGGTGAAGTGGAGACAGAATGCGGTCGCCGTCCTTGATCTTCAGATCAACGATATGGCCGACACTCAAGTCAATGCTGAGAGAAACGGGGTCGAGTTCGAAGGAATGCAGGGCCATGGTCAAATCCGTTGGGGCTGCAGCTTTCCTATCGCTACTGATGCATAGCTGGCAACTGCGCCCGTCAAGCGAAGTTGCCAGTCCGGGGTTTGTTGCAAGCGCCCGGTCTGTTAATGGCTTCGGTCTTAATCAAGGCGTTCGGTCCGAGCCAGTTCGCCTCACTCCGGAGACTGCATGTCAGCCACCACCAAAACCGATGTTGTTGTGCTGGGCGCTGGCGCTGCAGGCATGATGTGCGCCATCGAGGCGGGTCGTCGAGGCCGCTCGGTGGTAGTGATCGACCATGCACAGGCACCGGGCGAGAAAATCCGCATTTCCGGCGGCGGCCGCTGCAACTTCACCAATCTGCACTGCACACCGGCGAACTTCATTTCAAACAACCCGCATTTTGCCATCTCGGCGCTGAAATCCTTCACCCAGCACGATTTCATCGATCGGGTCAAAGCCCGCAACATTGCCTTTCATGAGAAAACTCTGGGTCAGCTGTTTTGCGACGGATCGGCACGCGAAATCATCGCCATGCTGACCGATGACATGCGCGAGGTCTCGGCGCAGCTGGAACTGACAACAGCCATTTTGGAGATCAGCCGTGTGGATGGCGGGTTTCAGACACGCACCAGCGCGGGCACCTGGCAATCGCAGTCGCTGGTCGTTGCCACAGGTGGCAAATCCATCCCCAAGATGGGCGCAACCGCACTTGGCTATGACCTAGCCAAGCAGTTCGGGCATGCGGTGACCGAAACCCGGGCCGGGCTTGTGCCTTTCACCTGGGCATCCAACATGCATGACAGCTGGGGCAGCCTGTCGGGTCTCTCGCTTGATGTGCATGCGTCGTGCAATGGCGCGGCATTTGGCGAAGCCATGCTGTTTACCCATCGCGGGCTCTCCGGGCCGGCGATGCTGCAGGTCTCATCCTACTGGCGCGAGGGCGACAGTGTCGCCATTGATCTGACACCCGGAACTGATCTTGCAGCGCATGTGAAAGCGGAACGCGCGTCTCGTCCCAAGGCATCGATCTGGACCGCTCTGGGCGAGGTTCTGCCCAAGCGGCTGGCGCAGCAGCTCGGCAATGAGGCCGGGGAGACGGCATCACGGCTGGCGGACTTGAGCAATGTAGCGATAGAAGAGATAGTGGCCGGCCTGCGGAATTTCCGTATCATGCCCGGCGGAACCGAGGGCTACCGCACGGCGGAAGTCACGCTGGGTGGGGTCGACACGGCCAGGATCAATCAGAAAACCATGGAGAGCAGCCTGGTTCCGGGGCTGCATTTCATTGGGGAAGTGGTGGATGTGACCGGTCATCTCGGCGGGCACAATTTTCAATGGGCTTGGTCTTCCGGGGCCGCAGCCGGCCGCAGCGCCTGACGCGCTGCATCAGACAAGAAAAAAGCGAAGGAGACAGCGATGCGAGTATTGTTCACCGGAGGGTCCGGCAAGGCCGGCAAACATGTGGTGCCCTATCTCGTTGATCGCGGTCACCACGTGGTCAATGTAGACCTCACGCCGCTCGATCATCCAGTCGTCGACAATCTGACCGCCGACATCACCGATTCAGGTCAGATGTTCAATGCCATGACCAGCTACGCCAATTTCGATGAGCTGGAGCCCGGAACCGGCGTGCCGAAATTCGACGCTGTGGTTCATTTCGCCGCCGTGCCGCGGATTCTTATCCGCCCAGACAACGAGACATTCCGCATCAACACGGTGGGCACCTACAACGTGATCGAAGCAGCGGTGAAACTTGGCATCCGCAAGATCATCATCGCCTCGTCGGAAACCACCTATGGCGTGTGCTTTGCCGATGGCGAGGTCAGCCCCGCATCGCTGCCGGTGCAAGAAGACATGGATGTCAATCCGATGGATTCCTACGGCATGTCCAAGGTCGTCAACGAACAGACCGCGCGCAGTTTCCAGCGCCGCTCGGGCTTTGACATCTACGCGCTTCGTATCGGCAACGTGATGGAGCCCGACGAATATGACCGGTTCCCCGGCTTCTTCGTCGATCCTGGCGTCCGTCGCCGCAACATCTTCTGCTATATCGACGCGCGCGATCTGGGCCAGATCGTCGATCGGTGCCTTGAGACCGACGGGCTCGGATATCAGATCTTCAACGCCGGCAATGACACCAACTCGGTCGACATGCCGACAGCAAAGATCGCCGAGCAGTTTTTCCCCGGCGTGCCGTTTACCCGCGAGATGGGCGAGCATGAAGCGTTGTACTCAAACCTCAAGATCCGCGAGATGCTGGGCTTTAAGGAAGACCACAACTGGCGCAAATATGTGAAGTAGCCCAATGCCTGAGCCTCTGCCTATCATGGCAGGGGCACGCCGAGCGCGAACCTGAACAGGCTGTAGAAACCAGCCATGATGAAGACGCCGGAAGCCGCGAATACGACCGCGCTTCTGGCGTCCCAGCCCTCATGCCGCGCGGCGATCAGGCCGCCGGCGAAGGCAATTGCCGTGGCGGGCAAAAAACCGCTGACCGGCATGAGGAAACCGCATGCAAGCATGGTTGCCACCAGCAGCAGCCTGCGCCACCAGTCGCCGCTGCCGAAACCATTGTCCTGGCTGGGCCGCAGCCAGGAAGCGATGATCACCAGCACGGAACAGAAGATCAACGCATAGGCGACAAAGGTCGGGAAAACCACGGAATCGCTGTCTGAATAAGTCGTCACATCGTAAAGCGTGATCAGGCCGATGCCGATGAAAAGGCTCGCGACAATCATTGTCCCGACGTCTTTCCTCGTGGATCTGGTTGCTGTTTCAATCATTTGCATTGGCCTGCAGTTTGAGAAGACGTTTGGCCCGCCTGTCCTGAATCACCGGGTAGATCAGTGACAGGATGGTGAAGGCGATGATCGCCAGCGAGATTGGCCGGCCAAAGAACATGCCGGTGAGGTTGCCGGTGGCATCGCCGATGATCCAGGCCTGCACGAAGCCCTGCTCGGCAATCGGGCCGAGGATGAGCCCAAGCACGATAGGCGATGCGGCAAAACCGAAGCGCGACAGCACCCAGCCAACTGTTCCCAGCACAATCATGATGATGACATCGGAGATCGAATTGCGAATGGCAAAGGTGCCGATTATGGTCATGAAGCCAACGGCGGGCACCAGAATGGTCTTGGGGATGGTAACAATGGTCTTGTATGCATAGCGCCCGATCAGCAATCCCGTCGGCAGCATGAGGATGGTGGCGATGAACAGACCAAAAATGAAGGTGTAGACAATAGAGCCGCCGCTCTCAAACAGCGTCGGACCTGTTCGCACACCCTGAACCAGCAGCGCTCCAAGAATGACCGCATCCGGTGGCGTCCCTGGAATTCCCAGCACCAGCGTCGGGATAAAGCCGCCACCGACAGTGGCATTGTTGGCAGCTTCTGTCGCCATGACGCCGTCTGGCTCACCCTCGCCGAACCTCTGCCCAGGCTTCGCGGTGCGCTTGGCCTCGGAATAGGCCACGAGGCCTGCAACAGAGCCACCTGCGCCCGGCAGGATACCGATCACGGTGCCGATGATCGAGGAGCGTAAGAGATTCAAACGCGAGCGCCAGGCAATGATGGCACCTTCGCGGAAACGGACCGCGCGACCGCCCTCCTCGACCTTGAGATGGCGCTCGGGCGTTGCCACCAGGTCAATCAGTACCGGGATGCAATAAAGACCGATCAGCGCACCGACCACCTCGATGCCGCCGATCATTGTCGGGCTGCCGAAGGTCAGGCGGATGTCGGCCGAAATTTCAGCAACGCCGACACAGGACAGGAGCAGACCGAGGGCTCCACCGGCGAGCCCCTTGAGCACATTGCCGGTCGATAACGAGGCGATCAGCGACAGGCCAAAGATCGACAGCCACAGATATTCGACCGGCCCGAAGGCCAGCGCGACCGAGGACAGGGGCGGTGCCAGCAGCAGCAGCGCCAGAGCTCCGACCATCCCGCCAAAAACACTTGCATAGCATGCGATTGCGACCGCGAGATCACCGTCGCCACGCTTGGCCATGGGATAGCCGTCAAACGTGGTGCCGATGGCCGAGGGTGTGCCCGGCGTGTTGAGCAGGATGGCGGAATAGGCCCCGCCATAGATCGCGCCCGTATAGATGGCGCCAAGCAGGATCAGCGCCGACGCTGGCGCCATGGAAAAGGTGATGGGAACCAGCACCGCGACCGCCATGGTCGCCGATAGCCCCGGTATCGATCCAATGATCGTACCGGCGACAACACCAAACAATGCGAGTGCCAGATTGGTCAGTGTCAGAGCGTTGGCCAGATGTTCAAAATCCATAGGGGATTTTCCATTCAGCTTGGGCGCGATATCCCGCTCGCAGGCCAGTCACCGCAGTCAGCGGCCCGCAGCGCGCAGGGTGCCACACTTCATGAAAGGAGCACCCAGACCAAAAAGGCCCGGGTGCAAAGCGATGGATCAGTTGAGCAGGCCTGCTTCCGTTGCCGCCTCGATATACTCGTCCTGGCGGGCTTTCATGAAGTCGGCCATGCCATCGATGCCAACATCAAGCAGGGCAAAGCCGCCATCAAGCATCTGCTTGCGGAAGGCCTCATCGGCGTTGATTGCGCCGAACACGTCAGAAAGCGCCTTGACGGTTTCGTCCGGTGTGTCCTTGGGAACAGCCATGCCGCGATAGGCGCCGCCGACCATGTCAAACCCGAGTTCCTTGAAGGTGGGCACGTCCGGGAACAAGGGATGGCGTTCTTCCATGGCGACTGCCAGCATCCGGACCGCGTCTCCCTGGGCAGCTCCTACCGTGGTGTAGCCCCATTGCGCCTTGACCTGCTTGCCGAGCATGGCGGTGACAGACGCGCCGGTGCCCTTGAAAGGCACATAGGTGGTCTTGATGTCGGCCATCTTGTCAAAACGGATCTGCGCCAGATGGTTTGCTGTTGCCTTGCCGGACCCCGACATGGTCAGCGCGCCTGGATTGGCCTTGGCATCGGCAATCAGATCGGCCAGCGTCTCGTAGGGACTATCGGCAGTCACCACGATCGCATCTGGCGTGTAGTGGAACATGTAGAATGTCTTGATGTCTTCCGTGGTGTAGCCGACATCCTTTTGCGCGGGCTGAATAACGATATGCGGCAGGTTGACGCCCATGATCGTGTAGCCATCGGTCGCCATCGAATTGAGCTGGGCCCAGCCGACCGCGCCACCGCCACCTGGCTTGTAGGAAACCACGAGGTCCTGACCGAACTTGTCCTTGAAAAACGGCTGCTGGAACCGGGCGGAAATATCGGACTCGCCTCCAGGTCCAAACGGAATGATGTATTCGACCGATTTGTCCGGAAACGCCATGGCGCCGGTCGCAGCGACCAGCGAGACCGCAGAGGCGATCACCAATATCTTGACGGTTTTCAGATTAAGCATGCTTTCCTCCCGAGAAAATTCAATATGCAAGCGCTTTCATTTGCGCACAAAATGTAGCCGGCGGTATCCCTCTCCCATCCTTCTCCCAAGATCGGTCAGCCGTCGGCTCAATCATTTAAGCACCTGAAATTTCGTTTGTCATGCGCGTTGTGGGAAAATTGAATACGAGGCAAATCGCATATTCAAAGGCCGCCCCCGCTTCCATCGTCGACCCTGTTCCCGCGAAGCCCGTCGGGGCCGTGAACTGAGTGGACAGACTGGCATAGCAGGCAAACCTCGAAGCCGACGTCGGCGAATTTACCTCTCGCGACCTCAATCTGTAGGCTTTTGCAAACGATCCACGTCTTGACGTCAGTCAGCTTCTAGGCGCGGTCGATGTCGAACACCTGCTCGATGGCGATAAAGGGGGTCGCATAGACAGAGCCAGACACGGTCTCGTTCCAAAGGGGTTGCGAGCAGACAGCGTTTGGCACCGGTTACCTGCAGCAATCCCGCCTTAGGTGTTTATTACATACTTCTGAATTAGCATTGTTTTGAAACAATGCAGCTTCTGATGCTGCTGCCGAACGCACAGAACTCAAGCCAGATAACAAGTGGACTACGATGCCGAGCAACTCAAATCCCGAATTACGGCGTGCGCGCCTGCTGTCACGACCGACTATCCTGGCTGCGGGAATTGCGCTTGCTGTTATCGTGGCAACCGGAGTGTTTGCCGAATACCAGAACCGCATTGTTCACTATCAGAGTTCCCAGGCGAAAGTCAGCGAACAGCTTGGACTGGTGCGTGCAAAACTGGAAGGCAACATCAACAGCAATATTCAACTGATCCGCGGACTGGTTGCGGTCATTGCAACGCAGCCAGACATGGACCAGGTGCGCTTTGCAAATATCGCCAGGGGACTGGTTGGGGAACACTCGCAATTGCGCAGCATTGCTGGCGCTCCCGGCATGGTCATCAGCCTGATGTATCCGATAGAGGGCAACCAGCAGGCCATCGGCCTTGATTACCGAAAGAACGAAAACCAGCGCGAAGCTGCAATGCGCGCGGTGAGCTCGGAGCAAATGGTGTTGGCCGGACCAGTCAACCTGCTCCAGGGCGGACAGGGATTTGTTGGCCGTTTTCCGGTTTTTGTACGGGACGATACCGGCAGCAAGGCGCTGTGGGGGCTGGTGTCGGCCGTGGTCGACGTGGAACGGCTCTACACAGCGAGCGGCCTCCTGTCTGCTGACCTGCCTATCAGGATTGCCATCCGCGGAAAGGACGCGACTGGTGGCGAGGGCGACATTTTCTTTGGCGATCCGCAAATCTTCAACGATGATCCGGTGATATCAGAGGTTTCCATGCCAAGCGGAAGTTGGCAGATTGCAGCCATTCCCGCAGGCGGCTGGTCCAGCACACCCGAGAACGCCTGGCCGATACGGTTTCTCATCCTGCTTGCCGGACTGCTGGTTATCCTGCCGATCTCGATTGCCGGATACCTGAATGATCTGCGCCATACCCACATGCAGGAACTCGCGCGGCGGCAGCGAGAGCTTCAGCGGCTTTCAGAACGCTACCAGCTCGCCCTCGAAACGTCCAGGATCGGTGTTTGGGAGCTCAACCTGGGCACGTTGGAACTGACATGGGACAGCCGGATGAAGGAACTCTATGGTGTTTCCAGCGATGTCGGGCAAGTCACGCTTGACACCTGGCGCGCGGCGGTTCACCCCGAAGACCGTTTGCCAGCCAAGATGGCTTTCGACCTGGCGGTTAAAGAGCACCAAACTTTCCACTCCAACTTTCGTGTGATCACGAGCGAAGGTGTGACGAAGTGGATTCGCTCCATCGGCGCCGTGCACACAGACCTCGGCGGCCAGCGTTACATCGTTGGGGTGAATTGGGATGTATCGGCAGACATCGAGCTCAACGCTAGCCTGCTCGCAGCCAAACAAAGCGCCGAGCAACGCAACAAGGAGCTTGAAGGAGCACGCGCCCAGATGGAGCGCAACTCGCTACATGACAGTCTGACCGGACTGCCAAACCGCCGGTTTCTGGACAAGAAGCTTGCTGGCGCAAAGGCCGGGGACACCGTTACCGCTTTGCTGCATATCGACCTCGACCGCTTCAAGCAAATCAACGACACACTGGGCCATGCTGCGGGAGACGCTATGCTTACCCATGCGGCCTCGGTATTGTCGAGCAGCGTCCGCGCCGGCGATTTTGTCGCCCGGATTGGCGGCGACGAATTCATCATTGCCATTGCATCCGCGACCAGCGAGGCGCAACTGGCGGCGCTTGCCAGCCGGATCATCATGAAAATGCGCGAGCCCGTGCCCTACGAGGGACACGAATGCCGTTTCGGCGTCAGCATTGGGATAGCTATGGCTGACCCGGACAAGACGCATTGCGGAAAGCGGCTGCTTATCGATGCTGACATCGCGCTCTACCGGGCCAAGAGCAACGGACGCAACCGCCACGAGTTTTTCAATGCCTCGCTTAAAGCCGAAATCATCCGCACCAAGCGCGTCGCAGATGACATTCTCAACGGCCTAGACCGGAACGAGTTCATTCCGTATTTCCAGCCGCAATTCGACGCAAAGACGCTCGATATTGTCGGCGTCGAGGCGCTGGTGCGGTGGATCCATCCAAGCGAGGGAGTGCTGGCGCCGGACGCATTTCTCAATACCGCGGGCGAACTCAATGTTGTGCCGCAAATTGACCGCGCCATCCTTGAGCAGACCTTGTGGCAATCTACCCGCTGGAAGGCGGCAGGTCTCTCGATACCCAAAATGTCGGTTAATGTTTCGGCGGGCAGGCTTTACGATGATGACCTCATCGAAAGCCTGAATGGCCTGGCATTCGATCCTGGAACGCTCTCGTTCGAGTTACTCGAGTCGATCTTTCTAGACGACAAGAACGAAACCATCATCGCCAACATTGCGCGGCTCAAAGCGCTTGGCATCGACGTTGAAATCGACGATTTCGGCACCGGGTATGCCTCAATCGTCAGTCTTTTGCAGGTCAAGCCGACACGTCTGAAGATCGATCGGCAGCTGATTGCGCCGGTTGTCGAATCGCAAAGCCAGCGCAATCTCGTTGCCTCGATTATCGACATTGGCCAATCTTTGGGCATAAAGGTGGTGGCCGAAGGCATCGAAACGATGAAGCACGCCGCCATATTGCGCGATATTGGCTGCGACACACTTCAGGGCTATGCCTTGGCCCGTCCGATGACTTCGGACCAACTGATGGCATTTGTCCGCAACGAAAGCTGGCGGCAGGTAGCCTGAGGCTTTGCCTGCGGGCCTTCCGCCGACACCGGCAAAACGAGCAAGCGACAGCCGGGAAACCGTGCGGCCCTTATGACGGCATAGGTGCGGACCCCTTCGGCGTCATGCAAATAGATCTTCGCCAGACGCGCGGCGCATCCGATCCAGCCTCCTTCAAATCCGGACCGAAGAACGCATTCCTGGGATTGAGGGCGCGAGGCGCTGGGGGACAAAGGCCCCGTGGAGCTGGTGCTACTCGTGACCTTTCCAACTCCGCCTGCCTGGTAAATCGAGCGCCTTCGCACCTCCTCTTGCATTCTTTGTCGGCGCCGACATTGGCTCGTTCGCGAGCTCAGCTATCTAACCCAGGTGCTTCCAGAACCCTTGCTTCTTGCCGTGCCCATATTTGAGCCCGGCAACGTAGGCGTCGTGGGATTGGGCGTTGCCGAAATCATCAATGTGCGGAGCAAGAGCCTGGCATTCCGCGAGATGCCGCGCTGCGTGCTTGTAGCGGCTGGATCGTGCACGGCTAAGCGTGAAGTCGATCATGGAACGCAACAAGATGGTTGCCGCGAGCTGATGCTTCTCTTGCAGGGCCTCGGCGGCCGCCGTCATCAATTCATAGAGGTCACCATCGAGCTCAACCTGCCGTGTCGTGACAAGCTTTGCGGCCTCTTCCAGTGACGGCCAGCGCAGGAAAAAAGCGAGAGCCCGATTGGCGTCCGGGAAAGCCTGAACGTAACCGTATGCTCTTTCCTCGGCTTCCATGTCATCGAAGTCAGGCAAACGGCGCAGGAAGTCGCGCAGGTGCTGGTCGTTCAGTGAATGCTCGAAACAGCTCCAACGATAAGCCTGCGCCTCGTCGCCGCGCTCCAGGGTTTCGAGCGTCTTGACGCGGGCCAGCTGCCATTCGACGGGAACGTCGGTTCGGCCCCGCGTTTCCACCCGATCGAGCGCCGTGAGAGCCTCTTCGGCTCGGCCAGCCACAAGCAGACGATTGGCAATGTCTGCTGCGATCATTGGAACCTTACGCGTGTTCTCAGGCTGCTGAGCGATGTAGGCGTCAACGTCACCAAGCGCATCGGCGATTTCCTGAAAGGCAACACGCACCGTCAGTTCCCGGTGATTGCCGTAGAAGTCGTCATCGTAGACCGGCCCCTTACTGCTCCAGCCGATGACCTGCCGCTCGTGCTGGGCTGATTTGTCCTTTGGCTCCTTCGCCAATTGCTCAAACAAGGACTTCAGCTGTTCCAACCCGTCCTTCCCGAGCGCCGGCGCCATCGCCGTGATCAGTCGGTCATATTGGCCATACCCATTGTCCTGCACTGCAGCGAAGATCTTGTCGGCAAGGAAATCGGTATTTACACGGGCCAACCTGGCGATCACGCCGGCATCCGTGCAGGCCTGATGGAAAATTTCGATCAGAGTGCCGCTGCCGTCGTCCGATCGGGCGAAGATTGAATCACCCAAGGCCAGGAACTGCCAGACAAGCTCAAAGGCTTCCGCCGGATCCTGAGGTGCGAGCGTATCGACGATCGTCATCCGCTGCGTCTCGAGATCCTTCTTGAGCGCCTTCACCTTGCGCCAATTGATGAAGGTGCGGGCACGGGCAATGCTTACAAGCCGCTTCCGCACCTCGCGGGCCACCTCGGCGCTGCCGTGATTACCTGCGAGTTCAATGCGGAGCCGCCGCTTGCTCGCCGCGCTGCCGGTGCTGATTTCGATCAGCAACTCGGCCAATCTTTGCGTGCCGAGTGCTTCGAGGTTCTTTGCGTTAAGTGTCGTTTTCGATGCCATTGATACCGCTGTCGATTGCATGAGGACACTACCCCAAGGACAAATATGAGTCCAAGAACTTCAAGCCGTTACCAGGTCAGCCTCTAGCGCGTTCAGGGCGAGCGCCACCATCGACCCGCCTCCAAGACGTGCCAGCTAATCAGACGCCGACTTTTTTCGGCCAGACGGCTTCATCCGAACGCGCAAGGTTTTCCCATCCCCCTGGTCGAGCTCGAAGGCGCCGGTCTTCCGGACGAGATCGCTCAGCTTGCGAAAACCGTAAGTTCGAGGGTCGAAGTCGGAGGAGAGGTTGGCCAGCTGCGTTCCCAGGGCGCCGAGAGGAACCCAGCCGTCTTCACTCTCCATCTGCGTGATGATCTTCCGCAATACCGGTGTCGCAGCACTTGGTGGCTGGAGCGATTTTGACGCGTCCGCGGCGTCGCTGTTCTCGGATACGAGTTCGGGCAGCAGGTTCTCGGTGTAGGTGAACCTGCGGCAAGCCTGCCGGAAGCTCTCTGGCGTCTTCTGCTCGCCAAAGCCGAAGACATCGACGCCCTGTTCGCGGATGCGTGATGCCAGCCGGGTAAAGTCGCTGTCGGACGAGACCAGGCAGAACCCATCAAAGCGACCGCTGTGCAGAAGGTCCATCGCGTCGATGACCAGGGTGATGTCCGAGGCGTTCTTGCCGCTCGTGTAGGCAAATTGCTGTTGCGGGATAATCGCATGCCGGGCGAGAACCTCCGTCCAGCCCTTTGACCGGGGGCTGGCGAAGTCGCCGTAGATCCGCCGGACACTCGCCTCCCCGATCTTGGCGATCTCCTCAAACAAGCCATCGACGATCTTGGCTGATGTGTTGTCGGCGTCGATCAAGACGGCGAGACGGGGTGTGCGTGGTTCTGTGTGTATGGTCATATGCGATGCCTTATGCGACTGCTTCGTAGAAGCTTCAAACGAAGACTCAATATCCGAGCGAGTTTCGCGGTCGAGTATCCGCAGTTTCTTGCAATCAATATTGGCGGATTTTAGCGAGCATGCCCGCGTGCGCCACCTGGCGAAGAATGCATCTGCATAGAGAATGTGTGAACCCCGGCACAGCCCCCCACTCGCCGCGCGTCACTCCATCCTGCAGTGAAACAGTGCCGCCACAATCCCGGCACACGCGGCGCAGCGACAGGTTTCGACCCTGTGACACATGCCTGAGGAGAAGCCACAAATCGGCCTGATAAACCCATTGATGCGCCGCGCGTGATCGGCTAGAAGACCGGGTATCAGCTGCTTTGCGGCGCGAGTTTCATTCCGTAGGCCGGGATGAACAAAGCGAGCCAAGCGCCACGGATGCACCCGTAGCTCAGCTGGATAGAGTGCTGCCCTCCGAAGGCAGAGGTCACAGGTTCGAATCCTGTCGGGTGCGCCACTGATCTGCCCTTAATCTACAAGGGCTTAGCCAAGTCCAGTCCCCCTCGTGAATACACCTTTCGTGCACCGGTCACAATCTGGTCACAACGAAAGGAATTACGCTCATGGCGTCCCTTAGAAAACGCAATGACAAGTGGCAGGCACAAGTCCGCCGGGTTGGCTACAATCCACGTTCACAGAGCTTCCACAATCGAACAGACGCGCAACGCTGGATACGCCAAACCGAAATAGAGTTCGACCGGATGGCATTGGCCTACGACCCGGCAACACTCGAAAAGATCACGGTGGCGGACCTTCTCGCGCGCTACAAGAACGAAGTGACGCGGCAAAAACGCGGGCATGCCAACGAAGCCAAGCGCATCGAAGAGTTCTTGCGGGCGAAATGGACCGCACTCACCCTCGCCCGCATCACACCTCAGGTCTTTACCCAGCATAGAGACAAGAGTTTGCGGACCGTAAAGCCCGACACAGTCATACGGGAGCTAGGCATGCTGCATGTGAATTAGCAACTCATCGTAGATCCAGAAGCTAGCCAACGGTGAACATGGGCCGAAATTACCAACGAGGATTTAGCAACTTTGGGCGACGAACGGTAATTCGCTACATCAGGCACCAAGGTCGGCTGTGTGGACACCTGATCCATTCAATCGGGGTAGCAAAACAATGATTTTCATATCATTTCCTGTCCGTCGTCAGATATGGCGTAAAGAACGCTGTCGCCTTCTTTGCACTGAGCGCCGTCTGAAAACTTCGATGCCTTTTTGATACTAAGCTTCTGTCCCCAGCGGGCTCCAAAATAGAATTGTCCAGTTTCGAATGGCCGATTCATCGGGTGCGCAGCAATATAGATGCAAGGGCGTCCCCGCATCTCCGAGTTCGGAAACAAGCAAACTGTGTATCATGTTTCGCTACTTAGCATTCATCGGTCGCACGTCAGATGCTGGCCTAAGGATGGGGCTATGAATGACGTTCTTCTCTGCTCTTTAAGGGCGCGGCCGGCCGCCCGAAACATGGGTACATAAATTAAACAACGCTAATTTAATCTAAGTTTAATATGCATTCCTCATTATGGAGCCCGTTGCACGTGTTGTTTTGTAGAGTTGAAGCACTGGCAAAATCGTGGGTTCGGCAGGGCATTATGCGCATGTAGTTTTCGTGTAGATTGAGAGAAGTTCTTGTTATGTTGAGCATCCTGTATCCCGCCGACCATGCTGCGGAAGAGACATTTCCGCAAAATACAACGATTTTCAGAAATGAATCCATGCCATCTGTGCATGTGATAGGTCGTGAAGCTTTCATTGAAGACATGTCGCTTATCCTGGGGCCGCTAAACTACGCCGCCGAAACTGCCGAATTCAGCTTTGATGCGCTCAAGACTAAGGGCTCACAACCAATTTTCGTGATTGATGGGTCGATACCTGGCGCGTTTGAGACCTGCGAAAGCCTTGGTGATAGCTTTCCAATAATTCTGGTTTCTTCTGAAACAACATTCTCCTTCCGGGCACGGTGCGCCCGCTCGAATGTGAATACGATCATCAGTGACCCGATTGCTCAGGCGGAACTCATTCACTGGCTGGAGCATTTCGGCGGGCAGCAATCCGAACTACCAGCCTCAATTTTGCTGGTCGATGACGATCCGCTCGCTTCTGCGGTTTATGCCGAGCTGCTGCGGGCTCACGGTATGGTCGTCTCGATTCTGAACGAGCCGCTCAAGATAATCGAGACAATCGACAGCGCCAATTTCGATATCATCATCATGGATCTGCAGATGCCCGGGACTGATGGCATCGAGATTGCCAAAATCATTCGGCAGTTCCAAAGCCATCTTTCGATACCCATCCTCTTTCTATCCTCGGAAGAAGACAAACAGATTCAGATGAAAGCGCGCCAGTTCGGGGGCGATGATTTTATCTCCAAGCAGACAGATCTCGATGTGCTTGTCTCGATCATTCATCTACGCGTGCAGCGCGCAAGGATGATGCGCTCTCTCATCGAGCGGGACGGTTTGACAGGCCTACTTAACCACAAGCGTTTCAAAGAGCGCGTAGGGCATGAAATGGCGCGCTTCAAACGCACGGGTCAGCCGTTCTGCGTGGCCATGATCGATGTTGATCATTTCAAGAAAGTGAACGACACCTGGGGACACCCGGTCGGCGACCAGGTTCTGTCAATCCTCGCACGAACCCTGGTGGGCTGGGTGCGCAAGACTGATGTGGTGGGTCGTTACGGTGGCGAGGAATTCGCTGTTCTTCTGCTTGATACCTCTCCGGCAGCGGTCGTTGAAGTCCTGGATAATTTCAGGAAGCATTTTGCAAAAATTGTCTTCGATGGCCGACCCGAAACATTTTCGCTGACACTGAGTATCGGTGTCGCCGGCACCGGGTCACAAGACGACCCAGCCACGCTTTTTGCCGACGCCGACAGTGCACTTTATCAAGCCAAGAACAACGGACGCAATCAGCTTGTCATCGCCCCCAAAACCGAGCCTTCAGCAAAATCAGAAGGTCAGGGAGTAACTCGGGTGAAGGCCGTCAATGACGCCCTTTGAACCGCATCCCCATTATCGTTCCAACTGCATGCGCAGGTATTGTCACCGACGGATTGGATCAAGCCAATGAACCTTACATATGAGAGAGCTCACGAGACAACTGCAGACGGCGGAGGCATAATCCTTGACGGACGCTCGATATGCATTGTCGATGACGACAGTCTGTTCCGGTTGCATCTTTCAGCACTTTTGGGTCAAGCCAATCTCAGGACGATGGAGGCAGAGGATAGCCGCAGCCTGAACGCGGTTCTGTATAAGGAAATGCCCGATTGCATTCTCCTCGATTACAATCTCGATTCCGAGAACGGGTTCCGGCTTCATGAGCAATTGAAGTTGCGCTTCCCCAACCTCGCGCCTGTCATCATGTTGTCGGCTGATGAGTCGCAACGGACGGCGATCAAGGCGTTTCGCATGGGGCTTTATGATTTCCTTCCCAAGCGCAATCTGCGGATAGATGAGATCACGGCTGCCGTCAGGAAATCCATCGCCAAGCATGAAGTGGAAACTGCGCGGGATGGCGAGATCTCCGCGCTTCGCAAGAACGCCATGCTTGACGATCTGACAGGAATGTACAGCTCTGACGAACTTGGCAAAAAGCTCCAGCTGCTCTCAAGTGCCGCCAATCTTAGCGGCAAGCGATTTGCGATTTTGTCCATCCGCTTGGCCGAATACACAAAGATCTCGACGAGTTTCGGGGTTGCGAATGCGGATGAGGTCCTTCGCGGTTTCGCAGGAAGAATTCGCTCAAACCTGCGACAGGAAGATTTCTGTGGCCGCTTTGATCAAGACACCTTCCACTACGTCATGGACCGCCACACGTCGCAAGCAAGTCTGCAGGAGCAGGTAGAGCGGTTTAGAGAGCAGCTCACCTTTTCACACCACATCAAGTCGGTGGAGCTCAAGATATCGCCCTCGCTCGCGCTTGCCGTTTCCGGCGTGAATGGCGATCGCGTTCAGATGTTGCAGGTCCTCTCCGAGGAGCTTGATCGCCAGCGCGATGCCCGCGGGCTCGGAGAAGCGGCAGAAGACTGGAGTTCGCTGCCTGGGTCAGAACCGGCCGCTGCCGGCGCTCAAGAGCCCGCCGAGCGGCGTAAGTCTGTCCGCATGCGAACCTTGAAGCCGGCCTTTATAGCGCTGGAAGAATGGTCATCGAAAATCAATTGCACGGTGCGCACTATATCTGAAGGCGGCGCGCGCATCCGGCTTGAACGCCCCCTGGCTTTGCCGGAATTCTTTCTGCTCAAGATCGCTACCTCGGGGCAATTGCGGCGCGTTCGGAAATGCTGGCACGTCAATGATGAAATCGGCGTCGAGTTCTGTGACGAGACGAAATAATCCAACCATTGCGCAATCACGCCAAGCCGGCGCGCACGGGGGGTTGACCAAGTCAAGTATGGGCGTTCCCTAGTCTCAACAGGAGATAAATCCAATGTCCAATCAGACGGCGCATGCAACCAAGCTTGAACAATTGCCGGAAGCAGCGCGCGACCGGATCCAGCAATTGCGGCTTCTCTTCATCGAGCGGTCAATGGAACAGCTGGCGCAAATCCGGCATTTGCTGGATGAACGGGCAGGAGCTGAAGATCCACGCACCATGGATGCAGACCTCATAAAACTGGCCCATTCCATGGTTGGCGCTTCGGGGATCTTCGGCTTTCCGGGCATCGGAAACGCGGCGTTCAAGCTCGAAAACATCCTGCGAGAAGCTGGTTACAGCGAGGCGGATTTCGAGCAGGCGGCCGACGAACTGATTGCCGAGCTTACGATGCTCGGCTGACCCAGCTGCATCTCCTCGTCTATCCCGGGACCGGCATCGCCAATGTTTGGTTTGATCCGGTACACGACACAATTGCCAGCAACGAGGGTTCGGCAATCAGCCTTTGACTGAAGCAAGCAGAGCTCTGGCTTGCTCTGGCAACGTCATCGGATCGAATGGTTTTGAAATCACTCCAAGCGCGCCCAGAGCAATAAATCGCTCAATATCTTCTGGCTGGGATCTCGCGGTTATGAAGACCACGGGAATTGTTGCGTTCACCGGGTTCTGCCGCAGCCGGACCATTGTTTCGGGTCCATCTATGCCCGGCATCATTGCATCGAGCAAGATCAGATCTGGCAACCAGTTCTGTAAGGTTTCCAAAGCCTCGGGGCCAGAAGAACAACTCTTGACCGTGATATCCGGATCAAGCTCAAGCGACATGACCGCAATTTCACGAATGTCGTCCTCGTCATCGACATAAAGCACGTTGATGGGCTCAGTCATTCATTACTCTCCTTCTGCGGTTCACCATGGCTTTGTTGGAACGAATCCAACCCGATTCATCCACTCGTTGAATACGAAAAACGCCTTCCCATCATTGTCCGGCCCAATTGCGACGTCGAAGACACCCCGGCAACTTTCATGCTGCGACGAGGCTTTCGATCTTATCAATGATACGGCTTTCCGTTGCACGGGATTTGACCATTACCGACGCAACTGTCTGTTCGATGTCGCTTGATACTTCAGTGGCTGACAAGATCATGATCGGAATGGATGGCCCTTCCAGTTCGGAGATCATCTTGAGAAGCTTGAGCCCCGAACCGTCTGGCAACTCAACATCCAGAACGACGAGATCAAAGCGCATCTCGCGGAGCAATCGTTCGGCGTCGTTCGAGGTGCTCGCCGTCACCACTTTGACCTTTCCCTGAAGCGTCAGAGCGAGAATCCGGCTGAAATCCTTGTCATTCTCGACATGCAGAAGCGTTGGCACCTGCCGATCTTGGTAATCCAACAGGTCGCGCTGAACCTCCGGTTGATCTTCTGTGCCTGCCGACTTGTTTTCCACCAGCGTTGGCAGTTCGACCCAGAACGTCGACCCCTTACCCAACTCTGTGTCAAAACCGATCTTTCCGCCCATCCGCTCCATGATCTGCTTGCTGATATGAAGGCCCAGGCCGCTGCCGCCCTTGACCCGGGTCGAAGATGAATCGCTCTGAGAGAACTTGCCAAAAATCTGGGGTCGGAACTCGTCAGCAATTCCGGCTCCGTAATCCTTCACTGAAATACGGATCCTGTCGTTGACGCAGTGAGCGGAGACCTCGACTTCTCCGTCCCTGTTGGAAAATTTGGCCGCGTTGGAGAGGAGATTTGCCATGACCTGGGAGAGCCGCGCTGCGTCTACATTCACCTTGTGTCCTTGTTCAATCTCTGACGCTTTCAAAATGACGCCAAGCTTTTCGGCATACGGCTGATTGACCTCGATGGCCTGGTGAATGATTTGATCAAGGTCTTCCGGTTTCATTTCAAATCGCATCTGGCCTGACTCGATCTTGTCGATGTCAAGAATGTCATTGATGAGAAGGGTGAGCCGTTCACAATTCTTGTACGCGATATCGACGAGGCGATTTGCCTTTTCCGGCAACTCCTTTGCCATGGGTCCAGCGACCAGACCGAGTGCACCGCGAATAGACGTCAGCGGCGTGCGCAATTCGTGGCTCACAATGGAGACAAAATCCGATTTCAGGCGTTCGACTTCCTTGCGCTTGGTGATATCGAGCACCACACCGAGATAGCCGGTTATGGTCTGCGATTCGTCGCGCAGCGCGGTGACGGTCAACATCACTGGAAATCTGGATCCGTTCTTGCGGATATATGTCCATTCATTTTCGTCCATGCCGAAGAGGTCGACTTTGCGGGCAAACACGTCAAATCCTGGTTCAACCGGACTATCGAGCTCGGCGGACAGGACTCGCGCCCGTTCGCCAACCTCCTCCGGGTCGTGCCACAAGGCAGGCGTTTGCCTTCCCATAACCTCCTCGGCTGAATAGCCAAGCGCCTTTTCTGCGGCCTCATTGAACAAGACCACGTTGCCATGCAGGTCTGTCGCGATAATCAGGTATTCGGTGCTGGCGAGAATGGCTGACTTCATGGTGTTGGATTCACGCAAGGCCTGGGCTGCAGCCATCGCGGCACTGGTATCGCGGATGGTTCCGACGAACATGCGCTTTTCATCAAGAACCATTTCGTTGACGGAAAGATCGATCGGAAAGACGGAGCCGTCCTTGCGCATTGCGCTGACCTGCCTGCCCAGGCCTATGACTTTTGGATCGCCCTCCCTAAGAAACCTGCTCATGTAGCCGTCGTGGTCGGCATGATAAGGTGGTGGCATCAGCATCGTGACGTTTTTTCCGAGAACCTCATCGAGAGAATAACCGAAAATACTCAAACCGGCCGGATTGATCGTTTCGATAAGACCCGCTGCATTGATCGTTATGACACAGTCGGAAACCGTGTTCATGACCGTGGAATTCCGGGTTGCCTCCTGCGAGATACGTTGATTGGACTTTTGCAGATAAGACGTCTTGAGCCGGGACAGCAGCGTCATATGCGCGGTGACCGCCGACAGAATGGAGATCAGAAATCCAGCAATCAGGGCGACGTTGGGCAGCGAAGTGTTTTGCGATGCGAGGAATTTCGCTGTCGGAATGATCTCGACATTCCATTTCTTGTCGAGGATTTGAACTGTCTTTTTCAGCTTCCAGTCTTCAGCCAGTTCACTGGTCATGTTACCGAAACGGTTCAAGACCTGACCGTCGAAGACAACGCGGAATTGGTATCGGTCCACGGCCTCCGGCGAGATCGTGTCGCCAAAAAACTCACCGACCGAGAACACACTTGCCAGGTAGCCTGCGGATTCTCCGCGTACCCTGAGCGGCATGAAAGCAATGAAGGCGGTTTCCTGGTCCGTCACTTTGACAGGCGAACTCAATACGGGGATGTTCCTTTGAATCGCGCTGCGCGCAAGCCCGATATTTGCGCCTTCCAGGACGGAATACAGCCAGACCAGCCGCTCGTTACGAGCAGCCTCCTCAGCCTGAATCACTGTGCCATTCGCATCGACCCTCACCAGAGCCCTGAGACCCATAAGATCCTCAATGTAGGCTCGTGCATCAGCCTGCCAGAAAAAGATTGGCTGATCAGCATCAAGCTCGGTTCTGCCGATCATGCGCCTGAGCGCCGAGAGCTTGCCATCGGTCTCTGAAGCAATCAACAGATAGATCTTGCTAGTTTCGCTGGTCAGAAGAGCCTGCAGATGACCCAACTCTTTTTCTATCAGCGCCCGGTAAAGCGAAACCGATCCAGCCGCGAGAACCAGAAAAACCACGGCAGGGAGGATAAGGGCTCTGCGGCCCATCATGCTCTCGATAGTTTCGGTTCGATGGATATTCGTCACCACCAGAAACATCGCCAGCAGAAACGTGATCAGGAAGCCGCCGGTCAGGATCAGAATCGGATTGCTTGTACCGGCGTTCTGTTCAAAACCTGGCGTGCTCTCCCAGACAATCAGCCAGCTCTGTTGCATGATATCGATCTGCTCCCGCTTGGAAAATGCGGGCTCATATTCGGTGTTTTGAACTTTCCGGCTGTCATAGATAAGAGCTTGAGGGTCGTCGGAGCTGCCGTCGTAGATGCGGAAGTTGAGAGTATTGCCCTGGCTCTGGGTCAATTCATTCATGAAATTCTTGGCAATGAACGCAGCATAGATCCAGCCGTCAAACTCGGTCCATTTCTTGGCTGGCGGCCTCGAGTTCACCATTTCCTTGTACATCGGGTGCAACAAGAGGAATCCAGGCGTCTTTTCAGCATCCTGCACGAGAATGATGCGTTTTGTGATTGCCGGCTTGCCTGTTACCCTTGAGAGGTCGGCAGCCTGCTTTCTGTTCGCCTCAAAGGCTATATTCAGTCCCAGGGCCTGCTTGTTTGCCTTTTCCGGCTCTATATAGGTTATGATGTAATCACCACCCTCGACATCTTTAGGATGGATATCGAAATCCTTGGCTCCATCGGCACGCGTTCTTCGCAGATAGCTTTCCTCTTCATCCCCCGCCAGGGAAGTGATCCATCCTATTCCGCTGATGCCCGGAAAGTTGTCTTGAACATGCAGCTGCTCGACATAACGGCGCCACTCATCTCGCGATATGTGCTCAGAGCTCTGGAAGTAGGCAACACCGCCCTGAAGAGCGTTCTGATAGGAATCAATCCTGCTCAACAATGCCTTCTTGCTTTCTACGGCAAGCGATTCAAACTGGATCTCACCCCTTTCGGCAGCGGACTGTGAAGAGATTTTCCAGGCATAGAAAGTCAGGCCGAGAGGAATAAGCAAGATCAGCATTGCTGTTACCGGCAGATTGCCCACTGCTGAACCGCGCCACGAGAGCCGTTTCGGGTTGCCAGGCGCAATCAGCATCAATGGCAGGAACACGATGATGCCGAATATGTCCCCGGACCACCATGTAAGCCAATTATCGACAATCTGGTCTGGTCTCAGAACGCCACCGACATACAAGGCAGAAATCCCCACTGTGGCAGCGACAAGACAGGCTATGGGACCGGCAATAACGAACAGCACAATGACTTGCTTGAGCCGGTCAAAACTCAGCGGAAGCCCCAGAAAGCGCTTCACCAGCGCGTATCCGGCCACGGCTTGCAGACTTGATCCTGCAGCGATAGCAAATGCCGTCAGCGCTTTTGCGAGGTCCAGCCCGGACTCGAGGGAAAAGGCGCTCGATATGTAGCAGTTGATCAGAAACGAGCCCAGCAGAATACCCGGCCAATGCCGCCACCCACAAATGACCAATACGCCGAGAGCAATGCCCGACGGTGGCCAGATGACGGTGGCGAAGCCGGGCGGGACAGCGAGAAACAGGCCAAGCCGGCCGAATACAAAATAGAGCCCGGCAATCAGAAGGATCCGTACCAGATACATGCCAATACTGTTTCTCTTCATGACTTTGCGTCGCTTTCAAATTGGGATCGTCTGAATGAACCAAGCGTTGTAATTTCAATATGATGGCTCAACATTAAGATATACTTATATTAAGTCAGGTCTCCGATGCTGTGGAATGAAAAACGACAATTGCGCCACTGCTGCCGACCGGGGCACAAATGCAAGGTCAGCCATAGCGGGAACCTCACATCGCTCATCATGGTCAGACGAATTATCGGACTGGGAAGTAACGGAACAGGTTGTTTTCTGTCGTGGTCAAAGGGTAGGAAACCGCCCTGCCCCACTTAAGCAAGTTGTCTGGCAATACCGCAACCTTCAGTCACGCTTCCCTCGGATTGAGAACTCAATGTGTGAACTCAACCTGGTCATGTCTCTTGGCGTGATGTCAGAATTCTTCCCAGTTATCGTCCTTGAGAGCCGTATTTCCGATCGCGACACTCCTGGGCTGAGAGACCGCTCGTGGAGCGGCGTGCCCCGCACTCGATTTTTGTGAAGCACCGAATGTTGGGGTGGCAGAACGATTGCGATCCTCCGGACCCCTAAGATATGCTGCCGAGCCCGGCTCGCGAATGGCAGAACGACGGTTCAACTGGAATGTGCCCACCAGCTCTTCAAGCTGAGCTGCGCCGCGGGCCAGCGCATCACTGACCGAACTCACACCTGAAACCATTGAAGCGTTTTGCTGAGTCATCTGGTCCAGCGAGTTCACGGCAGAATTTATTTCGGTGAGGCTCGTAGCCTGTTCCGCCGCTGCGGTCGCGATCGCTTCAACATTGCCGTTGATTGATTCCACAAAGTTTTCGATGCGATGCAGTGCAGTGCCGGTTTCCCCGACAAGGCGGACGCCTTCCTTGACCTCGACCGACGACTTTGCGATCAGGGCGGATATCTCTTTCGCAGCGGTAGCGGAACGCTGGGCGAGTTCGCGTACCTCTTGCGCGACCACCGCAAATCCCTTTCCGCTTTCGCCGGCTCGGGCAGCCTCTACACCCGCATTCAATGCAAGCAGGTTCGTCTGGAAAGCAATCTCGTCAATAACGCTGATGATGTTGCTTATTTCTTTGGATGCGCCTTCGATACGATCCATGGCAGAAACTGTCGCCTTGACCACGCCTACCGATTCTGATGCCGCTTCCCGGGTTTCATGCACGAGGCTGCGGGTGTCACTTGTGCGCGTACTTGATTCCTTCACCGTGACCGTGATTTCCTCCAGCGCCGCCGACGTTTCTTCCAGTGCCGCTGCCTGCTGCTCCGATCGGTGCGCAAGGCTATTGGCACTTTCTTTCATCTCGGCGCTCTTTGAAGACAGCTCTCCGGTTTCGTTGAGAACCTGAACGAGGGTTTCCTGAAATTTTCCGATCGCCATGTTAAAATCATTACGAAGGTGCTGGAACTCAGGCGTAAACGGCTCATCGATGGTCATTCGAATATCACAATCGGCAAGCCGTCCCAATCCGCCTGCCACTTCTTGAATGGCTTTCACGCGGCCAGTCACGTCGGTCGCGAATTTCACGACCTTGATAACTGATCCGGTGTCATCGAGAATGGGATTGTATGTTGCCTGAATATGGACGGCTTTTCCGCCCTTTGCGATTCGTTTGAACTCATCACTGTGGAACTTGCCGCTGCGAAGAACTTTCCAGAAATCGGTGTATTCCTCCGTTGCGACGTAGGACGGGTCGCAGAAGATCGAATGGTGTTTGCCGACGACTTCCTCCAGTTTGTAGCCGAGAACACTCAGAAAGTTCTCGTTTGCGGTCAGGATCTCGCCGTCGGGAGTAAATTCAATGATTGCCTGAGCCCGCGAAAGCGCGTCCAGCTTGCCATTGCTGTCAAGCTCGCGGCGTTTTGCGCCTGTAATGTCACTGGCAAACTTGATCACCTTGTAAGGTTTTCCGCCACGCATGACCGGATTGTAGGAGGCCTCGATCCAGATTGCCTCACCCGATTTTGTAAAGCGCTTGAACTGACGGCTATCGAACTTCCCCGAATTAAGGCTTTTCCAGAAGCTCGCATACTCGGGCGAGTTTGCTTCTTTGGGATCAACAAAAATTCTGTGATGCTTGCCGATGATCTCTTCGGCGCTATAGCCCAGGACTTTGCAGAAGTTCTCGTTGGCGGACAGGATCGTTCCGTCAAGGTTGAATTCGATCACCGCCTGGGAGCGCCCGAGTGCTTCAAGGATGTTTTTCTGGTCAGCAGATTTCAGGAATGAGATTGACATTACGGGTTCCCTTCACATTCGCACCAAATTTATTTACGCGTATCTAATTTATGGTTAACGCATAGTGCTTAGTTTGAGGGGATTAATGGACCAGAATTACAATTGCCTCTAAGTAATAATACTTATAAGCAGATACGACAATCATCACTGCTTCTTTGAAGGATATTACATTATTGGGGCACAATTCATGTATTTGAGAAAGCGCGACTGACAATCCCATGCACGACCATGAATAGGGAAATACGGCAATCGTGACGACAGATATACCTGTTAGTATTGACTTGGAGACGAATGTTTCCCACTTCCACATCACGCTCCCGACAGGTGGACAACACACTCGCCTGGCAGTTCGATGTGGATGCGCCAGACACTGTCTGGGTGACGGACTTAACCTACATCAGAACGCTAGAAGGTTTTGCGTAACTGACGGTCTTGATCGATGTCTACTGCCGCCGTGTTGTGGGCGGGGCAATGCAGAGCCGTCAGACGACGTATGTAGTCTTGCAGGCTCTGCTCATGGCCGTGTGGCGTAGAAAGCCGAGCAACCGGGTGCTGATCCATTCGGACCAGAGCGATTAGAACCAGAGTCCTCGGCGCTGGAGGCAGAAAGCCAAAGCGCAAAAATTTGACCACTCTGCCTAATTCAACAAGAGAGATTCCACTTTCTCATTGAAATTGTTCAGGTTGAGATCTGACTTGTCGAGCATGGCAGCGACCGTCTTGGACTTGAATTCGACCGCCATCGAGACTGTTACATTCGCGGAGATGACAACGATTTTCCCCTTGAAGCCGCGCTCTCGCAACATTGGGACCGTTTCCGAGTAACTTTCATACGGGTGCAGACGGTTATCAAGGAAAACAATGTCAGGATCATCAAAGCGCAAGAGATCAAGCGCTTCTTCTATATTCAATGCGAAATCAAGCTCAAGATCATCGCACATTGTTGCATAGCACTGGAACAGCTTATGCTGATGAATGTTGTCATCGATGAGAAGCAGTTTTTTCATTCACTGATACCTCTGGTCTTCTTTTTAATTGAAAGTCATAACTCCTTTACCTACTCAGCACCAACTAGGAACGCACTATTATATCAACACTCTCGTCTGCGTTTTCACGCAAGCTAAGGCGCGAAACAGACTTGCATACATTTTCGATTGCCTGTCGCCCCAATGGTTTGTTGACGAAAAAGCTGGCTCCCGCATTGAAGGACAAACGGATGTCTTCTGGATCTTCCGAGCCGCTGCAAATACCCATGATGACGTCGTCCTTGGCCTTGTCGAGAATGCTTGCAATGATCTCGGTGCCCTTCATCGCGGGCATGTTCAGATCAACGAACGCCAGCATGATCGCATCGGCGGGCTTGGCATCAAGCGCTGCTCGGAAGGATGACATGCCACTATGATGCACAAGGTTTATTCCAATTCGCTGCTTCTTGAGGAGCAGTCGGCTGACAAACACCTCATCATTGGAATCCTCAACGAAGTGAATATCGGATAGGCTAACCTCATTCATCGTTCTACCTCCTTGGACGGAAGCCAGATAACGAAAGCAGCGCCTCCAAGTTCGCTGGCTTCGCAGCTAATCTTGCCGTGATACTGCAACACGATCTTCTGCACGATGGACAGTCCGAGGCCGGTTCCATCGATTTCGTCGCGCCGCTCAAGCCGGCTGAACAACTGGAATATTTCGGTTCGGGATTTCTCCGGTATGCCGGGACCGTTGTCTTCAAGACGGAAAGTCCAACCGTCTTTCGACTTTTCCGCAGTCAACTCGATCAACGGTTCGTCCTTGTCGGAGTACTTGAGCGAGTTTCCGATCAGGTTCTGGAAAATCTGCATGAAGTGGACGCGGGCGCCATAGATCTTGGGCAATTTACCGAATTTGACTGTCGCTTTGCGCTCCTTCACGGCAAGCGACAAAACCCCCAGCACATCATGAACCACGTCATTGAGATCGATGTGATCTCGGGTGATCTTGGCGTCAATTCTCGAATAGGCGAGCAGACTGTCGATAATGGCTCTGAGCCGGGCCGTGTTGTTGCCGATGCGACCGATCAGTTCGGCGCGCAGTTTGTCGTCGGCCTCGAAATCCTCGCTGGTCAGCAACTCGGTCATGGATTCGATCATCCGAACCGGTTCCTTCATGTCATGGGAGCAGACATAGGAGAATCTATTGAGCTCTTCATTCGACCGCCCGAGCTCCGCCACTGACTTTGCAAGTTCCTCTTCACGCAGCCAAATCTCGGTAATATCCTGAAAAACAATGAAGATCCCGACGATATTGCCCTCGGGGTCCCTGGTTGGCATGCCGCTGGATTTCACCTTTCGAACCTCACCATCGCTGCGAACGAGGCGAGCTTCGCAAGTAAACCGACGTCCTGTCTTGATGGCATAGCGGACAGACAATTTAACCCGCTTGAGATCATCGGGGTGATAAAACAGGTAGGCGCTTTCGAGTTCAGAATGGCCGTCTTTCTCGCTTACACCAAGAATCTTCAACGCCTCTGAAGAGCAGCTTATTATCTTGCCCTCGGGATCAATTTCCCAGTGGCCTACCGACGAAAGAGCGATTGCAAGTTCAAGGTGATCTTTCTGAACGGCAACGGAATTCTGGATCTCCCGCTCTTCAGTTATGTCACGTGAAGCCCCGACCATCCGGATGGCGGTGCCGTTCTCGTCCCAAATCGCCTGGCCATAGGAATGCACCCAGACGGCAACACCATCGCTCCTCATCAACCTATGCTGGATATTGTAATCGCACTTTCCGGCCAAATGGTCATCGCGCGCAGAAATGACTCGCTCGAGATCATCTGGATGGACGCTCGCGACACCATCCTCGATCGCGCCACCAAATCCATCCTCTGGTATTTTCATGATCTCCATCAACTCGGGAGACCAATAGACCTCGCCCGAGACGATATTCCAATCCCACACCCCGGCTTTTGACGCCTTGGTCGCCTGAGCCAAACGAACTTCGTTTTCGGCAATCCGCGCCTGATCCTCGCGTGCCTCTGTTACGTCTTGCAGCATGGAGTATATCTTGAGATCTCCGCGCTTGGCGTCTCCGGTGCTGATCAGGCTCTTCTGCGCCCAGATTTCCTTCCCCGACTTGAAACGGAGTTTTCTCTGAACACCAACCTGAGGCAAACCGGTCGTCAGGAGTGCTTGGTGGTCTCCCTTCATTTCAGTGCGGGTAGGTTCGTCGAAGTAATCAAAGAAGTTCGAGCCGACAGTCTGTTCGGGTGTCGATTCAAGCAAGGAAGCACTCATGCGGTTGGCGCGAAGAATGGTTCCATTCTGGTCACGAACCATAATCGCAGCGGGCACATTGTCGAAGATCAACTGCAGCTCATTCCGCGTCGAGGTCAAAGCCGCGGTGTTGTCGTTGATCAGAACAATTGCTCCAATAATCTCACCGCTGCTCGTCAAATGCGGAACGACACTCAGGATCGCATTGTCTTCCTCGGTCTCGACATAAGCTTCACAAGGACTGCCAGTCATCATCGCCTTTTCGAGAATTTCCATCAGGTCTGGAAAGCCGGGTCTCAATCTGCATCTGCTGACATGCGGCAAGGCGATGTCCGGAGATATCTTGAAATAGGTCTCCGAGACCTTGCTTGCATTGGTTATGACCAATCCGCGATCAACCACCAGCAACGGAATGGAGATGTTCTCGAGAATGCTCGACAGGCTCTGATTGACGACATTTAGCTGTTGGGCATTGACCTGCAGCTCCTCATTGACCGTCGACAATTCCTCATTTGTCGACTGAAGTTCTTCGTTGGATGTTTCCAGTTCCTCGTTGGTTGACTGAAGCTCTTCGTTGCTCGATTGCAGCTCCTCGTTGAGAGCTTGCATTTCCTCATTTGAGGTCTCGAGCTCCTCTACCGTCTGTTGCAGGTTTTCTTTGGTCGTGGCCAGCTCGTTGCCAAGCTCGCTGATTTGACGTGCCAATTCCGGAGCGACCTGATCCTTAGCATCAATGTCCTTGGACGGAAGGGTCTCATGCCACTCGGCAAACACTACCAGTGCGTGAACGTCTTGGTTCTCGCCAGCGTCGACCGGGTAAATGTTGATGCGGGTCATACGCCTGCAGTCGGCCTTGTCACTCCGCGCTATGCCATGATAATTTTGCTTTTTGCGAATGACGCCCGGAGTAGCGGCCTGAATGTCCTGCCGATAAGGGTCGCGCAACAGTGTTGCCACTCTTGTATCGACCGCGCCAGCAGCCAACTTTGCATACCGGTCCATGTTTCCGAAAACCCGCACGATATTCAAATCGGCATTTAGCAGAATAGCGTTGGGACCAATCGCGTTGACCAGTGAATCAAACTTCTTGGTCGCTGCAATCAATTCAAGTTTACGATTTTCGACGATTTTCGAGGACTCGCCGCGCTGAACATTGAAAGGTGTCTGATAAAGTGCCTCGCGCGGCGGTCGTTTCTCTCCCGATGGTCGCTGGAAGAAAATATGCTTCTCCTTGTCTGCGGGCCTGAATAGCTGTTCTGAGGCGGTGACGGCTTCTGCCTTGCCCAGAAACAGCAATCCTCCGGGCACAAGTGAGTAGTGGAACCGGGCAAAAACCTCGGCCTGCAACGACGCCTGAAAATAGATCAGCAGATTGCGGCAACTGATCATGTCGATGTTCAGGAACGGAGGGTCCTGAGAGATATTGTGATAGGAAAAGACAATCTTCTCGCGAAGGCTTTTCTTGACAATGTACCCCGTTGGCGCACGGTCAAAATACTTCTGGATGTACTCGGTTGGAACCTGTTCCATCGCTGCGTGGCTGTAAAATCCGCGCCTAGCGACTTCGATTGCCTTCATGTCGATGTCGGTCGCAAAAATTTGCAACCGCAGACTTTCAAGGTCCTTCGCTTGGGCCGCCTCCGCAAACACCATCGCCAATGAATAGGCTTCCTGCCCTGTTGCTGACCCTGCCACCCAGACCCTGATCTGCTCCCCCTTCTTGGCCTTGACGATCTTTGCGATATACCCCCGTATCGAATCGAACTCGTGCGGATCGCGAAAGAACGACGTGACTGAAATTAGTAGCTCCTTGAACAGGAGATCAATTTCTTCGGGCGTATTCTTGGCAATCTCCACATATTCATCAAGCGTTTCAACGCGCCTTGAAGCCATGCGCCGCTCTACACGGCGCTGAAAGGTAGCTGTCTTGTAATGAAGGAAGTTTACCTTTGTTCTGCTGAGCAGCAAGCCGACCAGTTCTGCTGTGCCGTCCAGGCTGAGCGGTGATGCTCTCAGCGCGTCCAGATCGCGCGGCATCTTGAGGATCTTGGGAAGTTGGGCACCGATTTCTTCAGGCGACATGACCAGATCGATACATCCGGTCTCCATAGCCGACACGGGCATTCCGGAATATTTGGCCGTCAACTCGTCCTGGCAAATCATCACTCCGCCTGCAGCTCTGATCGCTGCGGTCCCAATGGCCCCGTCCGATCCAGTGCCGGAAAGGATGATTCCGATACTGTATTTCCCCTTCTCCGCACCGAGTGTTTTGAAGAACGTATCAACGGATGGCTTCGGTGCGGCTGGTTCTCGGCTGGGATCAACCAGCCGCAATTTACCACCATCGACAATGATGTTCCTGTTAGGCGGGGTGATGTAGATTACGTTGGGGCGCGGAACGACATTGTCGGTCACATCCACAACTTTCAAAGATATGTCACGGCCGATAATCTCCGTGAGCATGCTCTTGTGCTGAGGCGCCATGTGCTGGGCAACAATATATGCTGCAGGAACATTGGGGGGGAGATTGCGAACCAGCCCGCGGAGCGCCTCGAGCCCGCCGGCGGACGCACCAATTCCAATCCAGAATTTGGCAATTGCGCCTTTCGGTTTTCTTTTGTTGACCGCCGAGTCCAATTGTTCAGCCCTCTCCCATTTTCAATAGAGTTGCAAGATTTGCCAAACAAAATTTAGATATTTAGCCATAACTAAATATACATTATTATAGAAATCGGAATATACGTAAAAATGCCTAAAATTATCAATATTTTAACCAAACAAGAATACTGATTCATGCATATATATTTTATATGTATAATATTATGATGCTTTTTTTGATTTACTATTGTTATTTTTGACTATTTTATTTTCAAATTGATTCAAAAATCAAAAAATAATTTCAAATACTTGCATATCAATTTCAAGCGGCATCAACACGATGTCCGAGAAACGCCAGTCGACCGACTACCAAAATTGCGGTTCAGGTCAGCCTCTCCATTCTGCTCAGGACTTGATGCGGCTTCTTCGGACAGAAGTTCCATTATCTTTGGCAGCGGAACGGGCCGATGAAACAAGTAGCCCTGAGCTATATCAAAGCCGGCAGTGGCAACCATTTGCAGATCGTCTAAAGACTCGACACCCTCGGCCACGCTCTGAAGTCCGAAATGCCTGGCGATATCCACTGTTGAACGGCAGATAGCACCAAGATCCTCGCGACTTCCGCAGCCCATTACATAGTTTTTGTCGAGTTTGAGTTCCGCAAACGGTATCTGCCGAAGTCGATGAAACGAAGAAAACTCGGAACCGAAGTCGTCGAGTGACAGCTTTACATCATAGAGACGGAGTTGCAGGCCAAGGTCGGTGATTTTGTCGAGTTCCGTCGAGACCCCGTCCTCTGTGACTTCCAAGATGAGAGGCCGCGCACCAGTCGGGCCAATCCACAATCTTTGGACGAGACTCAAAAAATTCGATTTCTGCATGACATGCAGTGGGACATTGACGGAAATCCGCAATGAGCCGTGGGCTGTTCCCAGGCGTCCTGAATCATGGGCGACCTGCGACAAGACGAAGGCCGTCAGCTCCTCCATGGCCTCATCCGTCGCATCGCCTAGAAAACTCTCTGGCGGAACGATGCCGAATTTGGGGTGCTCAAGGCGGGCAAGCGCTTCAAGACCACAAACCGTCCTGGTGGCAATGTCGTATTGCGGTTGGTACCAGACAGTCATCCATCCGTTTTTCAATGCCTCTGCCAAATTCATCCGCACAGGTGGAGTGTGTTTCGCCTGGAAGGAATTGGCAGGCTGCCCTTCATGCCTGGTCGCCGTTTGCAGAACACCGATCAGTTTGTCCTTGTCAACCGGCTTCTCCACTGACGGCAGCATGGCAATTCCGTTGCGCGCTCCAAAGGAACTGACTTCGTCGAGAATTTGCGAATCATGCCCACTCACCAGCGACACCTTCCCGGGAAATCCGCGTCGAGCGAGTGACCTGAGAATTCCAACAGCATCATCTGTACCGAGACTGAGGTCAAGAAAGACCAGCCGTGGCTTGAATTGCATGATCTTGTCGACCAGATCTGCGCTCGGGCCGAGTTCAACACCTACTGCACCTAGCCTCGCGAGAAGAAGCAGAAAAACCTGCCGGAAATCCGCGTCGTCATCGACAACTGCAATCCTTCCAGGCATCACAAAACAGCTAGGCACAATAAAGTCAGCCAAAGTATCTTGATCAACCAACGCCGCACCTCCAATCACATGTGATTCGAAAAAAACTAACACTACTGCTACGCATCACATATCTGTAAGAATACCTATTTGACCAACTGTTCATTGACGCTAGTAATATATACGTAGCTAATACTAGCCCCCTAACATTCATATGTTTTCAATCCTGTAATCGCAGCGTTATTGTTCGCAAAGTATTTGCGTTGAGGAAGCCTGCAAATCCGACCTGCGATAATGGTTGAAGCGAATACCGGGGGATAAAAATAGTGGGAAACAACAAGAGTTCGCTCAGCTCATCTGCGCGCTCCTCCGTTTCAGACAATCGGCAATACCGCGAGGCAAGCGAGGCGCGCCAGTTTGCCCTCTCCCAGATCACTCAGCTTGCATTGAGATCAGCCGAAATCGATCTCCTGTTCAGCGACAGCGCGCGCATAGTTGCTGCAGCGATGGGTGCCGACCAGGTTGGTATCTTTGAGATCTCAGAAGACAGACGCACGCTTCGGCTATGCGGAGGGTGCGGCTGGCCAGCGAATACAATCGGGCGAAAGTCAGTTCCCGCAGCCGTCTGCCGCCCTCTCTATGAAGCCATCTATGCCGAAGACGCTGTCAGGTTTGCCCGTGGCGACGCGCTCAACGTCTTTGGTGCCAGAACAAGGGTTGGCGGAAATGGCCTCGCTCTTCCGATCGGCAATCGCGATCAGCGTGCCGGAGTCCTGACCATAACTGCGCGTGAAGATACGGGTGAGTTCGACGAGGCGGAAATCAGTTTCTTGCGGACGATCGCCTTCATTCTGGCTGCGGTCTGGGAAAGGCAGCGTTTTGAAGCAACCCTGAAATTGCGCAACCGCGCGCTCGAAGCGCTTGAGCAGGGCATCATGATCACCGACGCCAGGCGGCTGGACGACCCGCTGATTTACGTCAATCCGGCCTTCGAGCGCCTAACCGGCTACAGTGCCGAGGAAGCCATGGGCAAGAACCCGCGATTTCTTGCCGGTGAAGATACCGCCAAGCCCGAAATCAACGACATCCGCGAAGCTGTCAAATCGGGTGGCACCTGCCGCCGAATGTTCATCAACTATCGCAAAGATGGCGGCACGTTCAGCAATGAACTCACCGTCTCGCCAGTGCGCAACGAGGCGGGCGAAATTACACAGCATGTCGGCATCATGGCTGACGTCAGCGAGCGCGTTGAGTTGGAATCCCAACTCCGCCAAGCCCAGAAAATGGAAGCGATCGGCCACCTGACAGGCGGAATAGCTCATGATTTCAACAATCTACTGGCAATCATTCTCGGCAATTCAGAAATTCTTCTCGAAGACATTGAAGACGGGGAACTGAGACAAGCCATTGAACTCGTCATGAGTACCGCACAGCGCGGCGCGGTCCTCACCCAACGTCTCCTGGCATTCGGCCGCCGACAGGCGCTCAGCCCGGAACCACTGGCGATCGGTCAGGTCCTCCATTCACTTGCAGACATGCTCAGACGAACGCTCGGCGAGCCGGTTGAGCTCGTCACAGATGACCAATCCGGAGAACACCTGACCATGATCGACCGATGCCTGTTTGAATCAGCCCTTCTCAATCTTGCCGTGAATGCCAGGGACGCGATGCCCAATGGTGGCAAGCTTGTCATCACGAGCGACGTCTTGTGGGAAACCGACGGGCAGCGCCCCGCCGACCTCGGCCCAGGCGCATACATCAAGGTCACTGTGCGCGATACCGGTATCGGCATGTCTCCCGACGTCCTTGCCAAGGCGTTCGAGCCCTTTTTCACAACCAAGGATGTTGGTCGCGGCTCCGGACTGGGACTCGCGATGGTCTATGGATTTGCAAAACAATCGGGCGGTCACGTCAGCATAGAGAGCGAGCCCTCCGAAGGGACCAGCGTGAACCTTTTCCTTCCAGTTACGACAGAGAAGCCGAAACCAAGAGTGCCTGAAACCCAATCACAAGAACCTATGCCAAAGGGATCCGAGCGGATCCTGCTGGTCGAGGATGAGATCGAGGTTCGCCGGTTCGTTGCTCGGCTGCTCGCGCGGCTGGGCTACTCCGTGATCGAGGCGGACAATGCCGCGATGGCCATGGCCGCACTCAAGAAAACCAATGGAATAGATCTCATTTTTTCCGATCTCATTCTGCCCGGCGGTACAAACGGACTTCAATTGGTCGAAGAGGCCCAAGGTCTCCAACCCGGTCTCAGGGTCCTGCTGACCACCGGTTACACGGAGGAGTACGAGAAGCTGGCGATGACAACTCAGGCGCCAGTGCTCCGAAAACCGTACAGGCGGCAAGAGCTCGCGGTGAAGCTCAGGCTGGCCCTCGAACGGATGGAGTGTGCGTCGAACAATCTGGCCAGCTCTCTTGGTGATGCAAACGTGCCGAGCGTTGGGAAGAGCTGAGATGACCGAAACTGAGGTAAAACATTGTTTCCTCGTCGACGATGATCCGGACCTGCGCCGCGTGCTTCGGCATTCGCTGTCCCGCGCAGGCTTCAATGTGCTCGAATGCTCGAGCCTGAACGAAGTCAAAGAGGCTCTCGATCACACCTGCCCGCACCTGATCGTGCTCGACGTCGGACTTTTGCATTCCGACGGCGGCCATGTGCTGAACCTCCTGGCGGAGCGTCGCTGCAATGGCTGGGTTCAACTCATCAGCGGACGAAGCGAGCAGGAACTCGAAACCCTGGAGCTGTCGGGTGAGGACCTGGGTATCAGAATGCTGCCTCCGATGACCAAGCCGTTTCAGGCAGGAGCGGTTCGCAACATGGCCGAGATGGTATTTTCCCGAATCGAGGGTGTGACTTCATGACAGCAACACCCGCCCTTGACACCCTGCCAATCGAGCCCGCGGTTCACCGATCGAAAGCGGCGCGATCAAGGTTGATAAATGCGCTCTGTCATGATTGCAGGACACCACTTGCAGTGATCGCAGAGCTTGCAAATCTCCTGCGTGAGGATTTCAACTCCGAGGACCCCACGGAAACCATCGACTTCCTGCGCCTGATTTCGAAGCGCGTCGTCGAGATAGAAGGCTATATTGCGGATTACCACGAGCTCAATCGGATTTCGATGCAGCCGTCTGATGCAAACCCGCGTCAGCTTGCCATTGCGGATGTTCTCGACCAGCTCGAACCCGTATTGCAGGCTATCGTCAGCCAGCGGGACAACGCGCTCACTTTGCATTGTGATCCTGAAACCCCGATCACAAGATGCAGCCACTCAGCCCTGAAGCGCGCCATCACCGCAATCGTTACAGAACTGTCAAACACAGCCACCTGTCCAGTCCAGATCTTCGTGATTGGGGCACCGGCCAATGAGGGCCGAGGCATCCACTTGGCAATGGTGAGATCAGATCTACCAGTGAGGACGGAAAAAATATTGGCCACTGTCACCGACCCGGCGAGCCAGGTGGCGTTGGAGAATTCAGACGCCGCTTTCAAAGTTTTGGTGGCCGACGCTCTGATCGGCCACGCTGGAGGGCATATCAATTGCACCCGTCACATGAAAGGCGGTGCTTTCACCATGTTTTTGCCAGCAGTGTCAGACACGGCGGCTGATCAGCAGGACCAAGGCCGGAAAGATCAGTTTCTTGAAGAAGTGAGCCCAGTGCGGGGGGATAACCTATGAATCCAAGTCAACATAACGAGGCAGAGCCGGATTTTGCGGAGCCCACCAAAGGCCCGCCAAAGATACTGATTGCCGATGATGATCCCGGCGTCGTGCGCGTGCTGTCTGCCCGCTGCAAAAGAATGGGGGCAGAGGTCATTACGGCCAGCAATGGATTGCTGGCCATCCTGAAAGCAAAGCAGGATTTCCCGGACTTCGTGATCGTCGATATCAACATGCCAGAGATTGACGGTTTCAACGTCTGCGACTGGTTGCTGGATCCAGGTCGACCGAGGCTCAATGTCATCGTGCTGACCGGAAACCAAGATCAGGAGACCCTGGAGCGCTGTGATGCCTTGGGAACCTACCATGTTCTCAAGTCCTCGCAGGCATGGGAGACCATCGGCTCGATCCTGAGCCGGGAATTGGGCATCAAGGCGCCCGAATATGACACGCGTGCACAGCAAATTGAAAAGTCGCTTGAAAAAAAGACCACCGGGGTGCCTTCCGATGGGCCGCGCATCCTGCTGGTCGAAGACGACAAGGATATGCTTCGATTCCTCGAGCCGCGGCTACGCAAACTCGGCGCGACCGTATTCACGGCGGAAAACGCCGTAGACGGCTACAGGATGGCAAGTCGAGAGCTACCCAATGTCATCATTTCCGACTATCTGATGCCCGAAGGTGGGGGGCACTATATGTTGTGGCGGCTGCGCGCAAACAAACGGACCGCCGGCATCCCCGTCCTCGTCGTTACCGGTGATACAAGCGTTGGCAAGAAAACGACCCTGAGAGACGACGACCTGTTTGGTTTTGGCGGACCGACTAAAATATTCTACAAACCCCTGTTCATGGACGACCTGATCGAAGAGGTCAAAAAGCATCTGTCTGCACACAGCGGCATGGCCAAAACGGCGGCGTCATGACCGAACCAGCGGCTGCTTCGCATGTTGGCCGCAGCAAGCCGTTTATCCGCCCCTACTTAGGGCGTTTGGCCCGAATAAGACAATCGCTTCCCGTAGCGGGATGGGGTTCCATTCCGGTTCGCTCGCTGCTCGTCTTTGTCCCGCTTGCGGCAATCACCGCAGGTTTTTTCGGGCTTGTCTCTGTGAAAGACCAGGAAGCTCAGCGCCTGATCACAGACAAGGTGCAGGAGCAGATCGCAGAGATCATTGTCGTCAATTTCAACTCCGGTATCTCTTCGGGCATATCTGACATCCGGTTTCTGGCGCGCGAGCAAATGCTGCAGGATTGGCTGGCGGACACAAGCCTTGAAAACAGGTCCAGCCTATCGGAGCAATATGTTTCGTTCTTGAGCCACAAGCCGGAATACGATTCAATTCGTCTCATAGACAAGGTTGGCGATGAACTGGTCCGCATCGACAGGCATCCTGATGGATCGGTGCGAGCGTTTCCGCCAGACGAACTGCAGTCAAAAACGAAGCGATATTACTTCCGCGATTCCATCGGATTGCCCGCAGGCACAGCTTATGTCTCGCCCCTTGATCTCAACGTCGAAAACGGCAGGATCGAGCAGCCGATAAGGCCGATGCTCAGGTTTGCGGCTCCTGTCCATGACATTGAAGGCCAGACCAGAGGCATAGTCGCCGTAAATAGGCCAGCCCAGTCCAAACTCGACGAAATGAGCCAAGAAGCCGCTCTGCGCAACAGCGAGATCTGGCTTGTTGATGAGAACGGGTATTGGCTCAAGGGACCAGATCCTGCAACCGAGTGGGGTTTCATGTATCCCGAACGCGAGGCCGTCGGGTTTGCCACATCCTTTCCCGAGGCTTGGAAGCGGGCGGTCTCTGACACCTCGGATATTGGACAGTTCACAACCGCCGCCGGTCATTTCACTTTTGCGTCTACAAATCGGTTGAACCGCCAAACGGGTGATCAGGTCGGGTTATCGAACAATGTGATTTCACCCAACTGGTATGTTGTCGCCCATCTATCGCCTGAACGGTATTCAGAGATTATTGATGGGAACGGGCTTCGCCTGCGCAAATTCCAGGCCGCAATCTATCTCGCGCTTTTGGTCATCGCGATAGGGACTGGCTATCACTGGCATCGTCGCGTTCATGACGAAGACATGGTGCTCGACCTCAACCGACGACTTGATCTCGACAATCAGAGCCTGGCGGCTGTCAATTCGGAACTGGAAGCGTTCTCCTACTCGGTATCGCACGACCTTCGAACTCCGTTGAGATCGATTGACGGATTCTCTCTGGCTTTGCTGGATGACTACGGTGAGCGTCTCGACGAGACCGGTCGCAACTATCTCGACCGCGTACGCAAGGCGGCCCAACGCATGGGGCAGTTGATTGATGATCTGCTGGCGTTGTCGCGTGTAAGCCGCAGCACCATCAAGGCAAGCCACATCAATCTGAGCACGGAAGTACGGGATGTAGCAGACGGTATTCAGGCTCAGGAACCCGACAGACAAGTCGCTTGGACAATCCCTGACGATATCAGAGGTTACGGTGATCCCCGTCTGGTCCGGATCCTGGTCGAGAATCTGCTTGGTAATGCCTGGAAATTCACCTCTGGCAAGGCAGATGCACACATTGCCTTCGGTCAGGACAGGACCATCGCGGGGAAGCCTTTCTTTATCAGGGACAATGGTGCCGGTTTCGACATGGCTTACGCAGACATGTTGTTTAATGCATTCCATCGCCTGCACCCGGAGGAGGAGTTCTCCGGCACCGGGATAGGCCTGGCCACCACACAGCGCATCATCAACAGACATGGCGGACGAATATGGGCTGAAGCCGCGCCGGACAAGGGCGCGACCTTTTACTTCACACTCGGAAAGGAACGATCATGACATCCAAGCCGATACTTCTGGTCGAAGACAACCCTGATGACGAAGCGCTTACAATCAGGGCGTTTCGCAAGAATAATATTCTCAACGAGATCATTGTCGCGCGCGATGGTGCCGAAGCGCTCGACCTGCTGTTCGGAACAGGTCCTTACAAGAACAAGGGTCCGCTGGTACCACAAGTCGTTCTTCTGGATCTCAATCTGCCAAAAATCAGTGGGCTGGAGGTGTTGCGTCGCATTCGCGCCGACGTGGTCAGGTGCATGCTTCCGGTCGTCGTGCTGACGTCGTCAAAGGAACAGCAGGATATCGCGACTGGCTACAAGATCGGGTGCAACAGCTATGTCAGAAAGCCTGTAAACTTTGAGCAATTCGTGGAGGCGGCACGTCAGCTCGGGATCTATTGGCTGGTCTTGAACCAGTGCCCGGACTTGCCTCAGGAGACGGCAAAGGCATGAGCGGCCCGGAAGAAGAAACCCGAATACTGATCATCGAGGACAACGCCGACGACGCCGAATTATTGCTGCGTGCACTCAAGCAAGGTGGCCAAGCTGCCAAGGTGGAAATAGCCACCGACTTTGCGTCGGCTGCAGATGTGCTGCCAAACCACGCATGGGACATTGTTCTTTCGGACTACAATCTGCCCAGAACACATTTCTCCGACATTCTGGATCTGGTCAAGACGAAGGATCCTGACCTGCCGGTTATCGTGGTATCGGGTGCCGTGGGAGAGGAAGTTGCGGTTTCGCTCATGCGCGACGGCGCCAGCGACCTTATCCTGAAACACAATCTGTCCCGGCTGGTGCCGGCTATCCGCCGTGAGCTCAAGGCAGCTGAACAAAAAAGGGCGCGCAGGGAAAGCGACATCAGGTTCCGCGATATGGTTGTTTCTACGGCGGACTGGGTCTGGGAAACAGACCGTGACCACCGGCTTAGCCTTGATATCGCGGGACGGGATCAGGCAGAATGGGCAGCCCCGCTGCGCAGTTTGAAAAGAACCCATTGCGAAGCTGTTCAGGCCGATCCTGAACATGACCAAAATTGGCGCGAACACCTGCGTACAATGGACAGCCACAAGCCGTTTCACGATTTCCGCTTCGGTTTCCAGTCACCGAACGGACAGGAATATCATGTGTCAATGAACGGGATTCCCGTCTTTGACAGGGATGGCGAATTTGCGGGTTATCGCGGCACCGCAACCGACGAAACCTTGATTGTCGAGACCTATCTGCGAGCCGAAGTTGCAGAGGCGCAGCTTCGCGAAGCTATCGAAGCGTTGGCTCAGGGCTTTGTAATCGTTGACGCTTCAGACCAGATCATTGGTGTGAACGACGCTTATCGCAAGCTATACCCCGAACTTTCCATTCTCTTGCGAACCGGTAACTCCTGGTCATCTGTGATTCAGAAGATGACCGAACTCGATCTCGTGCAAGGCAGAACTCCCTGCCCGGCCACCGACGCTGCAAAGCCCGTGGATTCTGTGTGGCAACTTGCAAGCGGAAAGCAGGTCCTGGTTTCCGAAGGCTCAATGCTTGGGGGCGGTTGGACCCAGCTTCAAACGGACATCACCACCTTTGCTGAGGCTTGGAAGACCCTCTGAACCTATTCAGGCGTGCGCGCCCACATGCAATCGTGAACTGCATGAGACCATCCTAATATTGAATTGCCTTCAAAACCGAAGTAGTGTTGAATCTTGTTATGATAGCAGCCGAATTTATATACCAAGAGAAGTCCGGAGAAAATCGTTTCACATAAGCATAAGATATTGAACTTGCTGGGAGACAAGGGAAACGTGGCAAAGAGAGCCTGCTCAATTGATGTGAGAAAACGGCTCTATGCGGATAACCTGCCATGAGCCTTATGCTCCGACTTGTGATTACAATGTCCGCTTTGGCGATTCTAACCGCAGCCGCGACCGGGATACTTATTTACAAGCGTAGTGTGAACACGATCACTCCAATCGCATTCCAGAACCTCGAAGCTCAAGCGGGAGTGCTTGCCGATAGCCTCGACGATTATGTGGGCAATGCGCAGGAAGACGTGTTTGCCTTGAGCCATATGCAAGTTGTTTCAAACATAGCCGAGTTAAACAGAACCGGCGGTGTGGTCGGCGGGAAAGACATCAATGCCTTGCGTCAGCAACTCTCTGCTGACTTTTTGGCAATCGGAAGAGCCAAGCAAAGATACGCGCAGATCCGGCTCATCGGAGCCAATGACGATGGACGAGAACTCGTTCGCGTTAATCGGCAAGGGCTGGATGGTTCGCTGGAGGTTGTTCCCGATGAGAAGCTCCAGAGCAAGGCGGGTCGAGACTATTTCAGCGCAGTTATGGCACTTCCAAATGATGCCATCTACGTATCGGACCTGAACTATAATCGCGAATATGGGACTTTGGAAAAGCCTTACATTCCCACCTTGCGTATCGCCACGCCGCTACCCTTCGCAACTGGATCCTCACCGGGGATGATAATCATCAATCTGGACATGCGTCAGGTGCTTGAGCAATTGCCGAAGAAAGCGCCTCGGGATAGCTCGATCTACCTGATTGACCGTGAGGGTAAATACCTGATCAGCCCGGAGCCGGGCAAAGCCTTTGACTTTGAATTCGGCGATCCATCCCTTTTTCAAAACGATTGGCCTTCACTGCGTGGAGTGGAAAGCTCGGAGAAACCGGCAACTGGCCTGACCACAGCACAGGATGGCACGCCATTGGCGTATGCGGCGTGGCCCACTCGCCTTGCCGGAGAGCTGCCGGTAACGCTTATCCAGATGATACCGCTGTCAACCTTGCTCGGCGCGAAGTCCACGATAGCCAAATCAAGTATGATCACCGGTTTTCTGGCCACGTTGTTCGCCATTGTCGCAGCTGTCGGTATTGCTGCCTCGCTCACCCGTCCGCTGCGCGCGATTGTTGGCGCTATTGGTGACGCAGGTGCGGGGCGACCGGTGCACCTTCCAGACTCTGCAGATGGCGAGGCAGGCGCAATTGCTCGGGCTTTCGGGCGCTATCTGGAGAAGGAAGCTCTCCTCGGAGCTATCGTCAACTCCTCTGTCGATGCAATGGTGAGCGTCGACCTCAATGGTGCTATCAACTCCTGGAATCCGGCTGCTGAAAAGCTCTACGGGTATACCGCAACCGAAGCGATCGGCATGCAGATAGATAGTCTGGTTCCGGAAGATCGCCGCGAGGAATTGGTTGAAGGCATGCGCCGCGTGGCCAAAGGAGAAAAAATCTCCGAATTCGAAACCGTAAAGATCGACAAGAGTGGGATCGCGCATGACGTGTCGCTGACCATGGCGCCGATCAGGGATGCTGCCGGACTGGTTGTTGGAGTGTCGCGCATTGGACGCGACATTACCCAGAAACTGACGGATGAAAAACGCCTCCGGCGGCTCCAGGCGGAAGCAGCGCATGCGTCCAGGATCAATGCGGCTGGTCAGATGGCTGGCGCTTTGGCCCATGAACTCAACCAGCCCCTAACGGCGATGGTCAATTATGCCCGCTCTGCCCGACGTGTTCTGGCAAAACGCGACTTTCCCGCCGACGATGATGTTATTAAATACATAGACAAGGCCGCCGATCAGGGGCAACGCGCCGGCGGCATCATTCGTCGTCTTCGCAAGTTCATTGGCAACAGGGAGCAGAAGGTCGAACGTGCGGATATCAATCAGGTCATCGAAGAAGGACTGGAAGCGGCTCTTCTGGAAAAACCGAAACAGCCGATAGAGATAAAGCGCAATTACGCCGAACAGCTTTCTACAATACCGATAGACCGGATTCAGATTCAACAGGTGGTAGCAAACCTCTTGCGCAATGCGGTCGAGGCTATGGAAAAAAGCTCGACCCGTACCCTGACAGTTGAAACCGCAGATGCTGGAGACTTCGTTGCAGTGATCATCGGCGATACCGGTCCAGGTCTCAGCGACGATGCCTGGACCCACCTCTTTGAAGCGTTCTCCACGACCAAGGAAGATGGCATGGGAATAGGGCTGACCATCTCCCGGTCAATTGTAGAGACCCATGGCGGCAAGATGGAAGTTCACAGCGACCTCGGCGGTGCCACGTTCCGCTTTACATTACCAAAGCAGCAGGCCTGATGATGCCCATTATTGACACTACCGTCTACATTATCGACGACGATTTCAGCGTCTTGGACTCTCTGACAATACTTCTTGAAACCGAAGGCTACCACGTCATGTCCTTTCGTTCCGCACGCGCCTTTCTCGAGGCAGCCAAACCGGAGGCAGGATGTCTCGTCCTTGACCTGAAAATGCCGGAGATGACCGGGTTGGAGCTGCAGGAGCGGTTGAAGGCTGAAACCACAGTTCTTCCGATCGTCATCATAACCGCCTATGGCGAAGTCAGGTCGGCCGTTGAAGCCATGAAACTGGGAGCTTTCGATTTCATCGAAAAGCCATTTGATGACAAGTTGTTGCTCGATACGGTCGCAAATGCCCTGCAACATGGTCGTGTTCAACGCGAGAAACGGATGGCACGTCAACTGGCTGAGGAAAGGCTGACGTCTCTCTCGGCCCGAGAAATGGAGGTGCTGGACATGGTTGCATCGGGATGTTCAAGCAAGTTGATCGGCGACAAACTTGGCATCTCTCGCCGAACCGTTGAAATTCACCGTGCCAACATCGTCCGCAAAGCAGGCACACGAACTTTGGCAGAATTGTTGATGTTGGCCCGTGAGGCCGGCCTTGGGTTGGACGTTAAGTAGTTATACGCATTGCGGTGCCATGCATTCTGGCTGAAAATTGGCGATGACTAACAATCATGCAGACTTTCAGCGGGGCGTGCTGTCGGGCTCGGTAATCTACATTGTCGACGACGATGCGCCGGTGCTTGAGTCCTTGGAGGTCGTGCTGACCCTTGCCGGCGCAAAGGTGCATACGTCCTTGTCCGCGAGAGACTTTGCAGAGCAGCTATTTGACGAGCCCAATGCTGTCCTCATTCTCGACGTTCATTTGCACGACGGAAACGGCGTGGAGCTTCTTGCGATGCTTCGCGCGAAGGGCATCCGTCATCCCGCCATCGTGATGTCAGGCCGATTGGAACTGGTAAAAACCCCGCCTGGCGATCTGCTGGATCCCATCATATGGTTGGAAAAACCAATTGATGGTGATGAACTGGCCGATCTGATCGCGGGTATGACTTCCGGCCGCGACTTACCATTGCCATGATGTTGATTTCCACCGAGATTTGACGCGGTATTTCCACCAAGATCTGACACGCCTTGCAGTTAGGTTTCGGACCTGGTTTTGCGGTCACATTCCTACTTTTCTCGTTTGTTAATTTGGGGGTGTCGCAAGTATTTTCCTCGGCCGCAATTACCCCGTGGTTTGCTCCGTTTTCATACTTTGTTAACCTTCTGAAGTCCGAAGAGGCGCGCCGGCAGATCATTCTGGTCGTTGACGGTCCAGCCGCCGGATAAGCCGAATCCCTTCCTCAACCACAGCATCGCCTCATAGCCAGCGATAGTTTGTCGCGCTGAATTGAATGATCCAAAGCCGCCAACTTTCGGCATATCTACAGCTGGAGCCGCCCTTAGGTCCGCTTCTGGGTTGAGGCAGAGTCCACCGGAACGGCCGAGATAGAGGCGAATTCCCGCCCGGCTCGTTTGGGGCCGGGAGGGGAATGACCGCTTGTGGGGTTGAGACGTGTAATAGCGGACATTCATTTGTGCCATCTACACCGAAGGTTCGTGCCCCTTTATCAATCCTGTCGGCAGAAACGGCAAATGGCGGTGAAAGAGAGCAAATTTCGGTCGCCTGAGGCTACCGCTTATTAGATCGGCCTTCTGCCGCAGCAACCGATCAGTGTTCTGTTAGATCCGCACTACCAATGAGATTGGTGGTCACAAACGGTAGGAATGATATCCGTCGCCAATGTCAGTCGCGGATAGGAATGGTTGCTTCAAAGGCCGGAGCGCGCTGGTCGATATCTCGATCTGGAAGCAGATGCGAGCTACGAGAAGACCAGGGAAGCTGGCGGCACCGACGAAGAAACAGCCCGTCTCGGACTAGGCCTCAAGTTGCGCAGATGAGGGCCGGCCTTTTCAGGTCGGCGCCTCATCTTGCTATCGGTTGATGGTGGTCAGGCTTTTGCAATCAGGCTTTTCAGCTCTTCCGCCACCAGCGGTTTGATGTCCTCGCGTTCAAGCGCGAATGCGACATTGGCCAGGATAAATCCGGCCTTGGATCCGCAGTCGTAGGTGTCACCAGCGAAAGCATAGGCCGAGAAAGGTTGATCGTCCGCCAGCTTCAGCATTGCGTCGGTCACCTGGATCTCGTTGCCCGCTCCACGTTCCTGCTTCGACAGGATATCGAAGATCTCCGGCTGCAGGATGTAGCGGCCGTTGATATAGAAGTTTGATGGCGCGGTCCCCTCGGCAGGTTTTTCAACCATCTGCGTGATGCGGAAGCCGCCGTCCAGTTCCTCGCCCTTGCCAACGATGCCGTATTTGTGAGCCAGCGCCGGATCACATTCCGCCACTGCGACAATATTGCCGCCAACTTTCTTGTAAAGCTCAACCATGCCGGAAAGGCATCCGACACTGTGGCGCATGACCATGTCGGGAAGCAGCAAGGCAAAAGGCTCGTCGCCGATAATATCGCGGGCACACCAAACGGCATGACCAAGACCAAGTGGCGCCTG